>NZ_FNDK01000006.1 GCF_900099605.1 Alteribacillus persepolensis | reverse complement strand
TATACGGAAGGTGGCGGGGGTGAAACGCCGCAAAAAGAAACCAGCTGCATAAGCTGGCTTTTAAAAAATACCATGGTCACCATCTGGAGGGATGGCGTCCATGGTATTTTACGTTAAGGGCTTTTGATACAGCCCCTTTTTCATGCTAATAGATGCTTTGCATCTCTTTATCAAAGGTTTCCAATCTTTCTTTGATTCTGCCTAAGAATTTGCCGCAGATAAGCCCATCCAATATGCGATGGTCAAGCGATAAGCAAAGGTTGACCATGCTTCTAATCGCAATCATGTCGCCCTCCATTACAATTGGCTTTTTCACAATGGATTCAACAGATAATATCGCTGCTTGTGGATAGTTGATAATTGGTACAGATTGGATGGAGCCAAAAGAACCAGTGTTATTGACTGTAAATGTACCACCTTTCATCTCATCACTTTGAATCGTGCCGCGTTGAACTTTTTGTACTAGATCTTTCATTTCCCTGGCAATACCCTTAATACTTTTTTCATCCGCATGTTTAATAACAGGGACGTATAACGCATCTTCTGTTCCAACAGCAATAGAAATGTGAATATTGTTCTTTTGAATAATTTTGTCTCCGCCCCATACAGAGTTTACCTCTGGATACTCTTTTAAGGCTTCCACGACCGCTTTTATGAAAAACGGAAGAAATGTAAGTGAAAAGCCTTCTTTCCGTTTGAATTCATCTTTTATTTTGTTTCTATATTGAACAAGGTTTGTCACATCCGCTTCCACCATCATCCACGCGTGAGGAATATCGTGCTTGCTTTTCACCATATTAGCCGCAATCGCTTTTCTCGCCGTACTAAGCGGAATTTCTGTATCAGATGCTTCGGCTGCCGGGACTTCTGCTGGCTTTGTACGATAAGTTGGTACGCTGGATGTTTCTTGTTCATGTTCTGCATCGCTCTTTTCCGGTGAACCCGCACTCTGCTTAGCAGAAATAACTTTTTCTATATCTTTTCTTGTAATTCTTCCACTTCTGCCACTTCCGGCTACAGTGGACAAATCGATGTCATGCTCCTGTGACAGTCTCATAACGACCGGAGAATAACGTGTTTTCATGGATTCGTTCTTTTCTGTGTCTTCCACTGTCCCTGCTTTTGTTTCGACTTGTTTATCTGTTTCGCTGGGTGCAGCCTGTGCTGCTTCATTATCGATGTCCATATAGCAAATTAATTCACCGACTTGTACGGTTTCATCTTCTTTCGCAACAATTTCAGTGATTGTACCGGCGTAAGAAGAAGGAATCTCCGCATTTACTTTATCTGTCGTCACTTCTGCTATCGGATCATATTTACGAACAGTATCTCCCGGCTCTACCAGCCATTTCGTAATAGTGCCCTCTGTTACACTTTCACCTAATTGCGGCATATGAATTTTTTCGACCACAGTGCTCCTCCTTTCAAAACTCTGCTAAATCTCGGATTGCTGCTTCTACTTTATCGGGGTTGACCATAAAATGTTGTTCCATGGCAGGAGCATAAGGCATAGCCGGCACATCTGGAGCTGCGAGCCGCTGAATGGGGGCATCTAAGTCAAACAGACAATGCTCAGCAATAATCGCAGCTACCTCGCCCATCACACTTCCTTCTTTGTTGTCTTCTGTAACAAGCAATGCTTTGCCTGTTTTGGATACAGCACGAATAATAGAATCTTTGTCCAGCGGATAAACCGTTCTTAAATCCAGTATCTCTGTCGAAATACCTTCTTTCTCCAGCTTTTCCGCCGCTTCGAGTGCAAAATGAAGACAGAGGCCGTAGCTGATAACTGTCACATCTTCGCCTTCTTTTTTCACATCGGCTTTACCAATCGGAAGCGTATAGTCTTCTTCTGGCACCTCGCCTTTAATTAACCGATATGCCCGCTTGTGTTCAAAAAATAAAACGGGGTCCGGGTCGCGAATCGCTGCCTTTAATAAACCCTTTACATCATAGGGAGTCGAAGGCATCACAATTTTTAATCCGGGGGTATTAGCAAAGAGTGCTTCTACAGATTGAGAGTGATACAGCGCGCCGTGTACTCCTCCACCATATGGTGCTCGAATCGTAATCGGGCAATCCCAGTCATTATTAGACCGGTAGCGTATTTTAGCAGCCTCTGAAACAATTTGGTTCACCGCCGGCATAATAAAGTCGGCAAATTGCATTTCAGCAACAGGTCTCATGCCATACATTGCCGCACCAATTCCCACACCAGCGATAGCTGATTCAGCCAATGGCGTATCAATGACTCTCTCCTCGCCGAATTCTGCAAACAACCCTTCCGTGGCGCGAAAAACACCTCCCTTTGCTCCAACGTCTTCACCTAAAACAAACACTTTGTCATCACGCTGCATTTCTTCACGCAGCGCTGCTGTGACTGCCTGGATGTAAGACAATACTGGCATCAGTGTTCACCATCCTTTTCATCATACACATGCCCGAATACTGACTCAGCTGCAGCATACGGCGCCTTCTCGGCAGCTTCTGTTGCTTCATCTATTTGATTGTTAATATCTTCTAACAGAGCTTCTTCTTTTTCATCCGTTAGTATCTTTGTATCTCTTAAATAAGCAGCAAACATATGAACAGCAT
The DNA here is from genome assembly GCF_900099605.1 of Alteribacillus persepolensis. Taxonomy (GTDB): domain Bacteria; phylum Bacillota; class Bacilli; order Bacillales; family Marinococcaceae; genus Alteribacillus; species Alteribacillus persepolensis. The sequence continues at coordinate 145,873 of NZ_FNDK01000006.1, read as the reverse complement.
CGTGTTTTTTTGCCTCTTCTACTTCCTCTTTCGTTCGATAAGAGCGGTCATCATCATCACTCGAATGCGGAGTTAACCGATACGAAACGGTTTCAATCAGTGTAGGACCTTCACCGTTTACAGCACGGTCTCTAGCCTTCTTTACTGCTTCATATACAGCTAACGGATCATTGCCATCAATTGTAAAACCAGGCATACCGTAGCCTGCAGCCCTATCTGATACATTCTCACATGCAAGTTGTTTATCAATTGGAACAGAAATAGCATACTTGTTATTTTCACACATCAAAATAACAGGCAGCTTATGAACACCAGCAAAATTAGCTCCCTCGTGAAAGTCGCCTTGGTTCGATGATCCTTCACCAAATGTCGTTAATGTCACAAATTCTTTCTTTTCCATCTTTGCTGCTAAAGCTATGCCAACTGCGTGAGGCACTTGGGTGGTAACTGGGGAAGACCCAGTAACAATTCGGTTGCTCTTTTGCCCAAAATGCCCAGGCATTTGCCGGCCGCCTGAATTAGGATCATCGGCCTTTGCAAAACTTGCCATCATTAAATCCTTTCCTGTCATGCCAAAACTTAACACCATCCCCATATCACGATAATAAGGGAGAATATAGTCTATATCTCTATTTAGCGCCATCGCTGCGCCTACTTGTGCTGCTTCCTGGCCTTGACAAGAAACAACAAAAGGAATTTTCCCTGCCCGGTTTAACAGCCACATACGTTCATCTAATTTCCTGGCTAATAACATTGTTTTATACATTTCCATCACTTGCTCGTTCGACAAACCAAGTTGTTCATGCTTCGTTGAGGTCATGGAATACCCCCTTTACAAATTTAAGAATGAATTGCCTTTCCATCTGCACTCAGAGCACTTTCTCCTATAATCTCTGACAAGGACGGATGAGGATGTATCGTTTCTGCCACTTCAAAAGCTGATGCATCAACAACCTTTGCCAAAGATGCTTCAGAAATTAACTCGGTGACGCGAGAACCAATCATATGCACTCCTAACAGATCATCGGTTTGCTTGTCAGCAATCAACTTCACAAACCCATCCGTATTTCCTTCAATAACAGCTTTTCCAATAGCTTGAAAAGAAAAAATACCTGTTTTTACATCGAGACCTTTTTGTTTGGCTTGCTCTTCTGTTAACCCTACACTGGCTGTCTCCGGCCTGCTGTAAGTACACCGTGGTATTGACTGCTCATCAAGAATAAAAGGTTTTTTGTTTGTTATATGATCTACAGCAACAGCTCCCTCTTTCGACGCAACATGCGCAAGCTGCATTCCACCGATAACATCACCAATTGCATATATATGAGATTCTTTCGTTTGATAATAGGCATTTGTTTTTATAAAACCATTCTCGACTTCAATATTTGTATTTTCGAGGCCGATATCTTCCACATTGGCCTTCCTGCCAACAGATAACAGCAGCTTCTCTGCTGCAAATGTCTCTTTCTTTCCTTCTACCGCAGCAGAAATGCTGACGTGTTCGCCGATGCGGCAGCTTTCTGATTCTACGTTGGCAGAAGTGACAATACGAATCCCCCGTCTCATTAATTGTTTTGTCATCTCTTTTGAAATAGCTGCGTCTTCACCTGGCAAAATACGCTCCGCATTTTCTAACACCGTCACATCTACATCAAAATCTGATAACATAGAGGCCCATTCTATCCCGATGACCCCTCCTCCGATAATGACAATGGATGAAGGAAGCTCCTTTAACTGCAGTGCTTCATCTGATGTTAATATGTTCTCTCCATTTGCACGCAATCCCGGGAGTTCACGCGGCTTTGATCCTGTCGCAACCATCAAGTTTTTGGGCAGAAGCATGACATTTTCGGATTTATTGTTCATTTCTATCGATACTGTTCCTGCTGTTGGTGAAAAAATAGAAGGACCTAATATTCTTCCGTGCCCTTGGTATATATCAATGTCACCTTTTGCCATTAATGCTTGCACACCTTGGTATAGCTGCTCTACAACTTGGTTTTTTCGCTGCTGGACTTTATCAAAATGCAAGGTTACATCATTAACCGCAATCCCATATTTGTCACTATCTTTCATTAACGCATGCATCTCTGCGCTTTTTAATAACGATTTACTTGGAATACAGCCTCTATGTAGACATGTTCCACCGACCTTTTCTTTCTCTACAATAGCCGTTTTTAATCCCGCTTTGGCAGCTTTAATGGCTGCTACGTACCCGCCTGTACCAGCACCTAATATGACCAGGTCATATTCTTTAGGCATAATTTTCCCTCCTTGTTAAGATAGCAAAACATGCATATCTCCACACCTAACCATTTTTATCTCAAGTGAATGAAAAAACAACACACTTTCACTTCTACATTACATGATTCTATCTAAAACAGTACCATGTAAAACATCATGATTCTACTGAATCAGTAACTTTTTTGGCTTTATCACATAATTCTCGAATAATTGTCTGTGTTCACCCTGAGAACCGTCTGCTCAAAATATGACGCTCGCTTCGCAGAAACGATGTGCGTGCATGTTTCATTTTCTCTATTCTCTCTTCAGCTAATCGGTCAGCAGCTAGTGACGTTGGGATATTATCACGTTTTGAGATAGCAAATACTTTTTTTAGGTTATCATAAACACTTTCCACTTTTTTCATCGCGCGCTCCCTATTATACCCATTCAGCTCATCAGCTACGTTCATAACACCGCCAGCGTTAATTACATAATCGGGGGCATACACAATTCCTTTCTTATAAAGGTGTTCGCCATGTTTATCCAGCTGCAGCTGATTATTTGCTGCTCCAGCAACAACCTTTGTTTGTATCCTGTCTATTGTATCATCATTAATGACTGCTCCTAAAGCACAAGGGCTGAATATATCACATGAAACATCGTATATATCCTCAGGGGCCACCGCCTTTGCACCAAATTCATTCTCCGCTCGCTGCACAGATTCCTTCTGTATATCCGTCACCACCAGCCGTGCACCTTCATCATGCAAACGCTTGCATAAATGGTAGGCAACACTTCCTACCCCTTGAACAGCAATTGTTTTGCCGTTTAAATGATCAGATCCAAAAGCTTCATTGGCTGCTGCTTTTATTCCGACATACACACCATATGCCGTTACTGGAGATGGGTTCCCGCTCGCACCAAATGCTGGGGAAATACCTGTTACAAAGTTTGTTTCATGATGGATAATATCCATGTCTTCTACTGTTGTCCCAACGTCTTCAGCAGTGATATAACGTCCATTTAATCCTTCAATAAAACGCCCAAATACTCGAAACATTTCTTCATTTTTGTCTTTGCGAGGATCTCCTATAATGACTGCTTTGCCGCCTCCTAAATTCAATCCAGCCGCGGCATTTTTATAAGTCATTCCTTTTGCCAGGCGCAGTGCATCTTCAAATGCTGCTTCTTCTGTATCATATGGCCACATTCTCGTGCCGCCTAACGCAGGACCAAGGGTAGTGTTATGAATAACAATCATTGCTTTTAAACGAGAAGCCTTATCTTGGCACACAATAACTTGTTCATAATCATATTGTTCCATTTTACTGAATACCTTCACGTAGCAGCGCCCCCTTAGATATTCCTGTTATAAGTATATTCTGTTGTACGTTAAACATGTTTCTCATAAATAGAGAAACATATTTAAAAAGTCCTGTATCATGACAAACACTTCGGCTTGCTTTTATTCACAGCCGATTTTCTGCTTTTCTTTTGCTTGATACAAATATCGTCTTTCCTTTATGATTTGGACAAATAAAACGAGGTATCGTACAATAAAGAAAGCGAAAACACCTTGAGGCAGAGATGTTATCTCGCAGTGTGCGAAGGTTTTTCGAATAAAACGCAGGGAGCAATTTAATATTGGTTATGCTCGTCTGTCAGTGAGAAATGCACAAGAGAGACTTTTTAAGCAGGAATCAATGCTTGTACAGATATAAAATGCGATGAACGTATATCTTTTCACATTATGATAGAATGATTAATAACATAGGGGAGTCGAGAATGCGGGTTATTGCTTTATTAGTTTTAGTTATACCAGGTTTTTTAGCCGTTTTAGGAATAAAATTAATGAGAGACATGCTTTTTCAAGTTTTACATCCGCCTTTTCCATTTTTATGGATGCAGTTTTTAAGCGGTTTACTGCTGCTTGTTTTTGGTATTTGGTTTATATCTGGGTTCGTCTTTTACCGTGACCGAAAAAATAAGAAAGTAGAGATTCATTACGAGACAAAACCAGCACCAACCGGCTCTAATGACAAGGAACAGGTTGATTCAACTCATTGAATCAACCTGTTTTGCTATTCAAATCCTTCCTTTCTTCCCCAATAATCAATATATTTTAGAATACGGACATTTTTGATGAAAGCGTGAAGAGATACTTTCTCAGCAGCATATGTGATAGCTAATAGCGCGGCAGCTAACAGTAATTGATAGCTGAATGAAGCTGCATGAATGCTCCACCAGGCAATGAATCCTCCTGCTAAAGCGGCACCATTGTCTCCAAGCATCGCTTTCTTTTTCATTTCTAGGTATCCCCATATGCCGACAGCCAAAAGGATATAATATACGATCGCAGCGGATGACAAAACAGGAACAAACAAGAGTAATATCAACAAATGCAGCACCGTCCATTTCCACACTCGTAAAGGACGTGTATCAAAAGAGTTGCAAACATGAGGCGATAGTACAAACACTATAAAATGCACAATCATAAAAAAGCTGAACGTATTTTCTGTCAAGTAAAGGGTTAGGGCAGAAACCAATACAATAAGGACAATTTTGCTTAATCCCGTTGTCCATTCTTTGTGTTTGACAAAGTAGCGAATATGTCCTTTTATTCCTTTGGGAAAAGCAGTGCCGAGCGTATCATCCATCCATCCTGCTGCCCATACGCCACTGATGTATATAAAAAATGCCGCTTGATTTTCCACAGGATATACAAACGTTGTTAAACATATCGTATAGAAAAACAACAAAAAACCTAGTGTGTATGGTATTTTGTTGTTCTGAAAATTAACAGCTGTCCATTTACGGCGCAGCGAAACGTACTTAATCATTGGCCAAGCACCCAAAACAGCACCCGTTACGAGTAGGATTTTCCATATTTCCATAAGCACCTCTCCACTTCAAGCCATTGCTTGCCGCGATGCAGCATTCCTTGAATGCCCCAGCCTTTTCCGTCGTGAACAAATGGTACTTCCACCTCTTTTATCGTAAACCCTTCAGATATTGCTTTTAGAGTCATCATTGTCTCCAGCCCAAATCCCTCGGCTTCTAGCTGGCAGTAGTGTTCTATATGCTGGCGCCTGAATGCACGCTGGCCAGAAAGAGGAGTGCGCAAATAAAGCCCGCTTTTTCGTTGAATGACTCGTTGTACTCTTCTTTTCACTAGTCCAAACCCGTTCCTTCCACTCCCAATTACTGTCCCAATCACTAAATCAGCTTTATCCGCTTGAAGAGGCTGCAGTAATTTTTCTCCATAAACAGCGCTTTCACGCAAGTCAGCATCCAATATCACAATATAGCTTCCTTTGCTTGCAAGCCACCCCGCTTTAGCAGCTGCTGTTTTTCCATAGTTTTTGATAAAAGAAATAGATACATCACAATACTTTTCCATAATTTTTCCTGTTGCATCCGAACTTCCATCATTCACACCAATGATTTCTTCTGCCCACCCTGCTTTTCGTAATGCTTGCAGCGTTGACTTTACATTTTGTTCCTCATTGTAAGCTGGAATAATAACGCTGGTACTCACGCTTTGATTTCCCTCACTTCCTTGCCGGATTTCGCAGACCGTAAAAACGGCAGCGAGTAATATATCTTTTTTAACTGCCACAAGAGTGCCGATGATTTTCCCGTATGCTGATAAAAATAGTGGATACCTTTCAAATCAACGATTTTACTTCCAGCAAGCATTTTCATTAACAGAGAAGATCCCATCCCTTTTCTCCCTTTACTCAAATACTCCTCCATATCACGGTGGCCGCCGACAAGATAAATACGTTTGGCGCCTTGCTTTAAAGCAAAAGCCATAGCTGCGTCTTCACTTAATCCAATAAACCTTACTGTGTCTGCGCGTAATTGATGTTCTTTTACTCTCTTCATTCCAGGAGAATTTCCCTTCATGCCTTCATGAACAATTAACTGTGCTCCGCTGTGTAATATGTCGCTAGCAACCGAATCCATATCCCCAATAATATAATCAGGAGGCAGTCCTTTTTCCACCATTGTATTTGCAGCACCGTCCACTGCAATAAGTACAGTGTTACCGGTTTTATGTGCAAAGTACCTTTGAATACAATCTAAGTCTTTTTCATAGTCTGTGCCTCGAATAACAATCAATACATCCTGATTCCTAAACGCACTGCCTTCTTCCCAGTTACTCCAGCATTCCAATAAATGTGACAAATCTTCTTTTGCATATGAAATGCTATTTGTGCCGAATTGTTCAAATCTTAAAGCAAGATTCCCCCTTCCTTTTTCTTCTAACAACTTCACAAATGACAAATCATACTCTTTGAGTTCACCTACAACATATTTCTTCCCGCCATAGTCTGCATACAATACGTCATGTTCAATAAAAACATCTCTGTTTTCCAGCCAAGGACCAGCATTGCTGCTGTTCTTTACATCAAACACTCTTACTCCATGTTCTAACAGCCGTTTCACACCCTCATGAAAAAAAGCACCGCTCATCGACTGTTTTAAGTTAACAACTGCTTTGACACGTTTTTGAATTAAACTGTCAGCGGCAATTGGATCAATATCTTCATGCTTGATAACAGCGATTTGCTGTCTAGGTATATGTTGTGCGAGTGTTTTTGTTTTCTCATGAAAATATGCTTTTCCTTTCAGTGTACTCACGCGTTTCACCCCTTCTGCGTATTAGTATGGTCCAAACATAAGGGTTTACATGCATAAATACCGCGGAACAGAAAAAGATAACACATAAAATACACAAATGGAGCGAGGTGGCAGGAAAGGTGTTTCAATTTATCGAATCACGACATGGCTTTGATATGTATTTGGCTTCGTATAATGGAGAAAACTATGTTATTCAGTATGAACCTTCTTCTGATACCATCAGACAAATGCGCCCGTATACAGAAAGCTCATCGACAGTGTCCCGGTTATTTCAGTCCTATATTTCTTCTGCGCAAAACAATCCACCTCAATAATGGAATTGGGCGGTTTCATTTACACAAAAAACTCCTTTATTCCTTCATATAACAAGACAAAAAAATACCTTCTATTCATTTCTTTTACAATTGAATAGAAGGTGAAAAATGATGAAGGTTAGCGACACATGTTTTGTCATTTCTCTTGAATATTTGCTGAGCAGTGTTGTGCAGTAAAACGTTCGGTGTCTCTTCGTACCCAAGCATTAGCTGACTTTATGTTCCAAACGCAATTTATCTGCTACCATAGCAATGAATTCTGAATTCGTCGGCTTTGCTTTGGAAACGTTGATGGTGTAACCAAACATACGTGAAATAGACTCAAAATTCCCTCTGCTCCAGGCAACTTCTATTGCATGCCGGATTGCGCGTTCTACTCTGCTGGATGTTGTATTGTATTTTTTCGCAATGTCTGGATAAAGTACTTTTGTGATAGATCCTAATAAGTCAATATCGTTATAGACCATCGAAATCGCTTCGCGTAAATACATATAGCCTTTAATATGAGCAGGCACACCAATTTCGTGAATAATATTTGTAATACTTTGACTCAAATTAATTTCTGTACCTTCTTTCGTGTTCTCACGGGCATTCGTCTGACTCACCGCCGGTTGGATCACAGTAGAATCTTCACCGCATACTTCGCGTATATTGGAAATAAGGGTTTCCATGTCAAATGGTTTTAACACATAATAAGATGCTCCCAAATGAACTGCTTTCTTAGTCACGTCTTCTTGTCCAAAAGCTGTTAACATAATAATTTTCGGACGCTTAGGATACTCCCCAGAGTTGATTTTATTTAACACCGCTAAACCATCCAAGTGAGGCATAATAATATCCAAAACCAGTACATCTGGATGTGTTTCTTCTACCAGCGTCAAGCATTCCTGGCCATTATAAGCGGTTCCGACCACTTCCATATCTTCCTGTGCACCTATATATTCATTTAATAGTCCCACCAGCTCCCGGTTATCATCTGCTATACAAACTTTTATGTTATTCAACGTGGTACCTCCTTTTTATAATGAACTGCATACCTGTAAATATTGTCTGTTTATTCCTTTCGACAAGACTACAAAATACCCTTTCCTTATTTCTAAATTCTTCAAAAATATTGTGCAGCTCCCGTCATCTTTAGATATCTACAAATTTTGTAGTATTTTGGCATTTGACATATTTTTTAATGTATGCATTTTGTTATTTTTCGTATGCACAATGCTGATCCACCTGAAATCCGTTCCATTTGTTTATACCGGTTTTATAACAGAGAGCTGCAGTTTACGAAAGCTTATTTTTCTTCTAGAAAAGAAAGAAAAACATCATTGAATCGTCTATAAAAAGCTGTCCATCAGAGAAAAAGGATGTCATATTGTCGTTTATAAAATAGAACATCCGGCAACATATATTAAAAATCCCTTCTTATTTCGTAAAAATTCTCCTATGTTAAGCGCGGAATCAACATACCTTCCAGCCGTTAGTGAAAAAGCTGCCCCGTCCTTTTCCTTATACGATATTTCTTTTATGTATGTAAATGTTTTTAAAGTAAAAAAAGGGCTGCAGCAAAGGATCATAAAAACAGCCCGTTTACAGACCTTTTCGGCTCTATAAGATGTGTGACGAATAACTTATATCCGCCCCATGAGTGAATGGCTTCTTCTGTTTCTCTGCCGCAGGCAAGGCTTCAGCTAACCGATGGAATTTCACCGGCGGTGGATTTTCAGTGTTTGCTTCGACGCACAGGATATGCTAGTACCAGCGTTGGCCGCACGATGTGACTAGTCTTAGCCGACGTCTTCCTGATCACCATTCAAAGACGGTGAAACGAACAAAGTACTCCCTATCTTCATTTCGCCTTTAAATTTAGAACTCTCTTTTCATGTTACGCATACAAAAAACCGCCGCTTTTCGTGTCATGAAGGTATCCATCCACTACATAAACGAAAGCAGGCGATTTTTCTGAAAAACCAAAAGGTCCCTTTCCAAGATTACACCATGAACCAGTTGTATCTTCTTATGGATTTTTCCGGTTAGCGGCTTTTGACACAGCTCCTAACTTGCCCGTTCATCGGCATACGTTTCAATTCCTGCCTCTTCAAGCATCCATTCAATATGAGAAGCATACCCAGACGTTGCATCATTTACAAATACGTGAGTAACTGCTCCAATCAGCTTGCCATCTTGAATAATAGGACTTCCGCTCATCCCTTGAATGATGCCTCCGGTTTTTTCTAAAAGTTTTTCATCCGTCACTTTAATAACCATCCCTTTTGATGCTGCATGCATTTGCGGTATGGACTGAACGATTTCAATATCAAACTTTTCCACCTTTTCGCCTTCAACCACTGTTAATATTTGCGCCGGGCCTTTTTTCACTTCATTAGCAAATGCAACGGGCAGAGGTTCTTCATAAAAGGATCGTTTTAATACTTTATTTTGATCTAACATACCAAATACGCCAAACGAGCTGTTTTTCGTTACGTTTCCGAGCACGTCACTGCCAGTTGATAGTACAGCTTGTTTTTCCCCCGGTCTGCCATTTGCCCCTCTTTCGATGGCTGTCACAGATGAACGTACAATTGTCCCGTTATCTACAATAATCGGTTTTTTTGTATCTGAGTCAGTAATTACGTGACCTAGTGCTCCAAATTTCCCGCTTGCTGGTTCATAAAAAGTAAGTGTGCCTACCCCAGATGCTGCATTGCGGATATAAGCGCCCATCACATTACCATCTGTGCTCTGATGCAAGTTAATATCCATTGACTTTTCTTCTTGGCCTCTTTTTACTTTCACTGACAGTTTATCAGCATCTTCAGCCGCCTTAATTTCTTTTACAACGTCCTCTAGTTGTGTCACTTTGTTGCCATTCATTTCAACAATGCGGTCTCCGACTTTCATTCCCGCTTCTCTTGCAGGTGATGCCCTCTTATCACCAGCTTTCACATCATGAAAGCCCACGACCATGACACCGTCTGACTGGAGTTTCACACCAATAGAATCCCCGCCTGGTACAACTTTAATATCTGGCAGCGTTTTAATATTTGTTTGTTTCGCGGGCATGGATGCCACTTTTACTGTTGTGTTTGATTGTTTTTGATTTTCAGTCATTTTAACCTTTGTTTGATTTTGATCCTTTATATCCAAACGATCTTTCATCGCCTGTGATGCTTGATTATCTTCCCAGTCTGATTCAAACATAACGATTTCATTCGGTATGTTTAAAAAAGTTTGTACAGCTGGATTCATTATAGCTAGCGTAAATAAAGCAATGGATATAATTCCAACTAATTTTCTCCCCCAATCCATTCACTGCATCCTCCTCGTCCCAATGTAATAATCTGTTGTATTCATATAGTTGCCTCGTGAGAAAGGATTTATAAGCTGGAAAAAACAAAAAAGCTGACCTGTTTTGGTCAGCTTTTCATGTTTTGGATTTCATTTTGTCCGCCATCGTTAGTAACTCATGAGCATTTTCTCGAGTCAGTTCGGTAATCGTCACACCTGACATCATTCTGGCAATTTCATCCGTTTTTTCTTTCCCATTTATTGGGTGCACTGTTGTCATAACACGATTATTTTTTTCGGCTTTTTCAATGTACAAATGGTGATCAGCCATCGCAGCCACTTGCGGAAGGTGGGAAATACAAAGCACTTGCGAGTCAATGGATACCTCATATATTTTTTGTGCAATCGCTTGCGCAACACGCCCGCTGACACCAGTATCTACTTCATCAAAAATAAAGGTAGTGACATGCTGATAATCCGACAAAATCGCTTTTAAAGCCAGCATAATTCTGGAAATTTCTCCGCCGGAAGCAACTTTTGCCAACGGTTTTAATGGTTCACCAGCATTTGTTGCAAGTAAAAATTCCACTTTATCTTTGCCGCGCTGATTAAAATAACGTTTTTGATCTGCAAATGTAAATGGCTGTCCCGTTTGTACATCTTTCATCTCCACTTGCATACGGGCTTTTTCCATATACAATGCTTGTAATTCCTTTTTCACTTTTTCCGAAAGTACATCTGCTGCCTGCCGGCGTAAATCGGTTAACGTTTCGGCTTCAGCTAATAAATCAAGTGCTAGAGACTCCAGTTCTTTTTGCCATTGCTGAATTTTTTGATCTTTATTTTCCAGCGTGTCTTTTTCTTCTTCCATGGCAGCAGCATACTCAAGTATTTCATTCACGGTGCTGCCGTATTTTCGCTTTAACTTCTTTATTTCCGCCAACCTTGCTTCAATCTCATTCAGTCTTTCCGGATGAAAGGATAAAGTATCAATATAACTTCTTAGTGAAAACGCGGCTTCTTCGAGCATATAATAAGCGGAATGGATGTTCTCACTGATATTCTCTACATTTTCATCAATGCGGGCAGCTTCTTCCATATCATTCATCGCATGAGAAGCCCAGTCTAGGGCCTTTCCTTCTCCATAAATACCTTCATATGTAGAATGCAGCTGTTTATATAACTTTTCACTGTTTGCTAATATATGTCGCTCTTTTTCTAACTCCTCATCTTCTCCCGGAATTAATTGTGCTTCTTCTATTTCTTGGAGTTGAAACGCAATAAAATCTAATCGATTCGCTGCCTCTTGATCGATTTCTTTCCACTTCTTCAATTCGGATAACAGCCTTGTAAATCTGTCATAGTGCTTTTTGTAATCGTCCAACGCTTCTTGTAATTTTCTTCCGGAAAACCGGTCTAACATCGTAATATGTTTTTCTGGCTGCATTAATTCATGGTGCTCATGCTGGCCATGAATATCTACAAGTGACTGGCCCGCTTCACGCAAAATAGCCAATGTAACCAGCTTTCCGTTAATACGGCAGACACTTTTCCCTTTTGCGGTAATATCCCGCCGTAATACAACCATCCCTTCTTCCACTTCAATACCTGCTTCTTCAAGCTTATCTTTGGACGGATGATACGGGCTGATACGAAATAATCCTTCAATTTCTGCTCGATTTTCACCGTGACGTACATATTCAACCGAACTTCTGCCACCAATTAACAAGCTGATTGCATCCATAATAATGGATTTACCGGCTCCCGTTTCGCCCGTTAATACCGTTAATCCTTCCCCAAATGATACAGACAGTTCATCAATAATAGCAAAATTTTTAATGGAAAGTTCTTCGAGCATGCAAACACCCCGATGGTTAGTAATTAAAGCATATCCAGAAAGCGGTCGACAATCGGACCAGCTTGTTGCTTATCTCTGCAAATAATAAGAATAGTATCATCCCCGCAAATCGTACCTAATATCTCTTCCCAATCAAGATTATCAATGAGCACAGCTACGGCATTCGCGTTGCCAGGCAGTGTCTTCATGACAATCAAATTATCGGCTTGGTCCACTCCAATGAAGCTGTCAACAAGCGCTCGTTTCAGTTTTTGCAATGGATTAAAACGTTGGTCTGCCGGCAGACTGTACTTATACCTTCCGTCCATAGTCGGAACCTTCACAAGATGCAGCTCTTTAATATCTCTAGAAACTGTGGCTTGTGTTACGTTGTATCCGGCTTGTTTAAGACCATCGACTAATTCGTCTTGAGTTTCAACATCGGATTCCGTTATTAATTCTCTAATTTTGATATGACGCTGTCCTTTATTCACACATATCCCCACTTTCATTTTGAAAAACACGTATTTTTTCTTTGTTATTGTATGTAAGATATGTTTATAATAACTGATTTTTCATATTTATACAAACTTTTGATTAAAGATAACAATCCAGAAGGGAAATGAATAAAAAGGGAGGGACATTCAAGCGAAACAGAAAGCCATTATCTGCTTCGCCGAACGTGTTGAAACTGTTGATGAGCATTGTTGACTACCGTCTGAATATCTTGATCAAGATTGTTTTTTGTCCTCGCGTTATCCGAAAGCCACTGCATAAATAAAAGAAATTCAATGTTTCCATCTCCGCCGGTTATCGGCGAAAAATCAAGCCCCTGCGGCGTAAAACCTAACGATGAGGCAAAGGAGAGGATATCAGAAATAACCATGTGGTGGGTTTGTTTATCTCTGACAACACCTTTTTTGCCTACTTTGTCTTTTCCAGCTTCAAATTGAGGTTTGATTAATAAACAGAGCGAACTGTTTTCTTCTAATATCTCTGTTAAAGGAGGCAGCAACAGCTTCAGCGAAATGAAGGAAACATCCGCCACAGCCACATTGGGAGCACCTTTTTTAAAATCTTCCATTTTGGCGTAACGAAAATTGTACCGCTCCATAACTTCAACTTGTTCATGCTGCCTTAACTTCCAAGATAACTGATTGTATCCCACATCCACCGCATACACTAACTGTGCCCCGTTCTGCAGGGCACAATCTGTAAACCCTCCGGTAGAGGCACCAATATCAAGGACAAGCTTGTCCTTCATTTCTAATGGAAAAACTTGAAGCGCTTTTTCAAGCTTCAAACCGCCCCGGCTTACATACGGTGTTTCTTGTCCTTTGATACGAATATTAATGGAAGTGTCTACTTTCATCCCTGGTTTATCAATGCGTTCTTCATCTGCTAAAACGAGTCCCGCCATAATTGAACGCTTTGCTTTTTCTCGCGAATCAAAATACCCTTTTTCTACTAGCAATACATCAATTCGTTCTTTTTTCATCTTCTACGCCCTTTGTTGTTTTCTTGGTACAAGCGTATACATTTTTGATACAACTTCATCTTTGGTCAGGCCGATCTCTTCATACAGCTCCCCGACACTGCCGTGTTCAATATATCTGTCAGGAATGCCCATCCGCTCAATTACCATATGATGAAAACCAGCATCGTGGTAATGTTCTAAAACGGCACTGCCAAAGCTTCCTTTTAACGCTGCCTCTTCTAGAGTTAAAATCGGAGCTCCTTCTTCTTGCAGCTCTTCTAACAAACCTTCATCAAGCGGCTTTGCTGAGCGTGCATTCACCACACGTACATCAATATTTTTTTCTGCCAAAGCTTCAGCTGCTTCTATCGCAATGGGAAGCATCGTGGAAAAAGATAAAATCGTTGCATCTTTTCCATCCCGCAGCACTTCCCACTTGCCGATTTCCATTTTCTTTAACTCTTTATCCATCTCCACACCGAGGCCGTTTCCGCGCGGATAACGTACAGCAATGGGACCATTATCGTATTGCACAGCAGTATACACCATATGCTGCAGTTCATTTTCATCTTTGGGCATTAAAATTTTCATGTTAGGCAAATGCCTCAAGTAGGCAATGTCGAAGACACCTTGGTGTGTTTCACCGTCTGCACCAACTAGGCCGGCTCTATCGATTGCAAAAAATACATTTAAATTTTGTCTGCAAACATCATGGACAAGCTGGTCATATCCTCTTTGCAAAAATGTCGAGTACACAGCAAATACCGGCTTCATCCCTTGTGCAGCTAAGCCTCCAGCCATTGTTGTTGCATGCTGCTCTGCAATACCAACGTCAAACATGCGCTGAGGAAATTTTGCACCGAACTGGTCTAACTTCGTGCCGCCTGGCATTGCTGCAGTTAAAGCAACAATTCGCTCATCTTCCTGCGCCAATTTTTGCAGCGTATTGCTAAACACTGCACTGTACGCTGGAGGACCTGGCTTTTTCACCACTTCTCCTGATTCAATTTTATATGGCCCCAGCCCATGCCACGTTCCCTTTGCGTCATTTTCTGCAGGAGCATAGCCTTTTCCTTTTTTGGTTAATACATGAACAATAACTGGACCATCTGTATCTCTTGCGTATTGGATGTTCGACAACAAATCATCCATATCATGGCCATCAACAGGCCCGAGATATGTAAAGCCCATCTCTTCAAAGAACATGCCAGAAACAAGTAGATACTTCAAACTGTCTTTTACTCTTTCCGCTGTCGTAGCTAGCCGGCCGCCAAAAGCCGGGATTTTTTTTATGAGATATTCAACATCTTCTTTTACTTTTTGATATCTGCCAGTGGTACGCAAACGTCCAAGAATGCTGTGGAGTGCTCCCACATTAGGGGCAATGGACATTTCATTATCATTTAAGATAATCGTCAAATTCGTTTGCTCATGACCGATATGATTAAGTGCCTCAAGCGCCATTCCACCAGTAAGTGCACCATCCCCAATGACAGCCGCAATGTTATCTGAAGATCCTTTAATATCTCTTGCAACAGCCATCCCCATCGCTGCTGAGAGCGATGTAGAACTGTGTCCCGTTTCCCATACATCATGTTCACTTTCATCCCGCTTAGGAAAACCACACAATCCTTGATATTTTCTCAAACTTTCAAATTGAGGAGCCCTGCCTGTTAAAATTTTATGAACATATGCTTGGTGTCCGACATCCCAAATAATTTTATCTTTCGGTGTTTGATAGAGATAATGCAAAGCTAATGTTAATTCTACAACACCTAAGTTCGGGCCTAGATGACCGCCTGTCACCGATAATTTTTTTATGAGAAAGTCACGAATATCCTGCGCTAACTTTTCCATATCGTCTCGGCTGCAGGTTTGCAAAAATGCCGGGTCCTTTATTGATTCTATATCCATGAAGCGAACCCTCACTTTCAGAGTTTTAGACTTTTATGATTTCTTCGTACCCTTTTTAGAAAATAATTTAACTTTTAATTTATGTTCCAAGACATAAAAAATACGGCCGACTTGAAAAATAATGGATGTTGAAAAGCTGATAGCAAACGTTTTTCCTAACGCCTTTCCTCCAACCGTTAAAGCTGCGACAACTGCTGTAAATATTACGTTTAACAAAAATTGCAGCGAACTTCCATCACTAGCACCCGCAGCAAAAGTTAATTGTAATACGACATATGTCGCTGCCGTTCCACTGATTACCCCGGAGATGTCGCCAATAACATCTGCGCAGAAATTGGCGACTTTGTCCGCGTTTCTTGTTATCCTCATCGCGTG
Source organism: Alteribacillus persepolensis (assembly GCF_900099605.1). Lineage (GTDB taxonomy): Bacteria > Bacillota > Bacilli > Bacillales > Marinococcaceae > Alteribacillus > Alteribacillus persepolensis. Next base: position 129,801 of record NZ_FNDK01000006.1, on the reverse strand, counting down.
GTAAGCACCAGGTACTTTTTTGGCTGCCATCGAATGAAACGGTTTTTCAGAAGCTGCCGTAGCTGCTACTCCTATCATATCAAAAAAGACACCGCTAAAGACGATAATAAAAACGATCACCATCCCAATAGCCCAGCCTACTCCACTTAAAACAGCGGTTGATATAACTGAAAAAATAGCCGCTAACACCAGGGTGATAACGGCAATGATAACGCTCCAGCGTATAGAACTTTTCCATTTATTTTTCATCATTTATATTCTCACCTAATATTTTGAACGAATACTGGTTAAAATAAACGTATGTAAGATATCGGATGGTCGAATAAAGTGTAAACATTGTGCCTTAGGTCCAGTAGGATTTCCCAGTCGTCTGCCAAAACGTCGCCGCTTTGGTGGTTTCCCTTTAAAAACGACTTGATGCCGTCACCGGTCATCAGACTGGATTACCACTTAGAACACACTGTAATCCACTTTATTCGTCTGAATGTGAACAGTCTAGGAGTTTTCCTCGGCAATTCCGTGCCACTCTCTTAGCCTCTTTTGCAGAGCAGGTTTCAGGTAAAAGGAAGACAATCCGTTGGCCGACGGAAATAATCACCCTGTACATTACCTTCCCCGCTGCTCCACTCAAGGCAGGCTACGCTGCATACATACCTTCCCTTTGGCACGCACTGCAGGTCTTACCTCTTATGCTGACACCATAAGAGGCCTCCGCGGTGTAAGGGTTCACGCCCACATGCCGTTGTGGATCGCCCTTACACCTTTACTCCCAATATCGACCCAAAGCTGGGCGCTTCGAGCCGGTACTAGGAACTTCATCGATGTGCCCTTCAGCGGATTTTTAGGCCCGCCCTCGAGAATGGAGAATCGACTAGAATACTGCACCATCCGATATTTTGTATTTATATTATACCACGAGATAAAAATTCCGCACAAATGATTGAAATGTGGCAATTTTATTTCGTCCGCTCTGTCATGTAATGAACAAAATCCTCTAGTATTAACGGGGTTCCCGACAGGGCCCGCAGATGTTCTTTGGCGTTGTCTGCGTGAACCATCAGCTTTTCTTTCGCACCGGCCATGGTTAACAAGCGCGGATACGTCACCTTCCCTTTGTTTTCATCACTGCCGGTTGATTTCCCCATTTCTAGTGAGTCACCTTCAACATCTAAAATGTCATCTTTAATTTGAAAAACAAGACCCAGTTCTTTTGCATATGCGCGGATGTGCTTCATGTCTTCTGGTGAGGAGCCTGCTAAGATGGCGCCGGCTGCAACTGCAAAACCTAACAAATCTCCGGTTTTATGATGATGAATGTATTCAAGTTCTTGTAATGACAAGTCCCGTCTTTCTCCTTCGATGTCGGCTGTTTGACCGCCTACCATGCCTTGCGGCCCTGCCGCATGAGCCAGCTCCTGCGTAAGCGTTATTTTTGTACGGTCATCGACACCTGGAAGCGAGCTAATCATCGCAAATGCATGCGTTAAAAGGGCATCACCGGCTAATATAGCCAGGGCTTCCCCGAATACTTTATGGTTGGTTAATTTACCACGGCGGTAATCGTCATCATCCATGGCCGGCAGATCGTCATGGATTAACGAATAGGTGTGTACCATTTCCACAGCACACGCCACGGTATAATCAATCTCTTTGACGTCACGATAGGCCTTCACCGCGGCCAGTGTTAGTAAAGGGCGGACTCTTTTGCCCCCCGCTTGAATGGAATATACCATTGCCTTTTTTAATGTGTCAGGGCAATCAATGCTCTCTAAAAAACGCGGCAGCCGCTGTTCTATTTCATCTCTGAATTGTCCGATAAATGTTTCTAATTCGTTATGATTCACTCTGTTTCCTCCTCCGGAAGGAGTGGTTTTATTTCTCCGTCATCTTCTACAATGCGGTCCATTTGTTTTTCGATGCGCTGCAGTTTTTCATGACATGTTTTTGAAAGATTCATTCCTTCCTGGTACATTGAAATTGCTTTTTCAAGCGGAACGTCCCCTTCTTCCAGCTTTTCGACAATGCTTTCTAACTGCGACATTGCTTCTTCAAATGACACTTGCGCTTGATCATCTGCCATTGTCTTTTTCCTCCTCTTTTACTTTTCTGTCATCAAGAATTGTTTTTTTAGAAACTGATTCCGCTTTTACGTGCACGGTCCCATCATGCATGTATAACGATACATTATCATCCGGTGTAACTTGGTCCACCGAGGTCACGAGTGTTCCTTCCTCATCATACGCAACGTTATATCCCCTTTGCATAATATCAAGCGGATTTAAAATATGCAGCTTTTGTAAGCTGTGGCGAAAACGTTCTTGTTTTTCCGCGACAAGTCTTTCTACTGCTTTTTTCTGCATCCCATCCGCTTGCATTAACCGCCTCTTTTCCTGTTCTAACAACCGATAAGGATGCTGGCGCTTAAGCCGCTTATTCAATGTGCTAAGCCGTTCTTTTGCTGTTTGTTTTTGTCCAGACAGCGCTTTGAACAATCGCTCTAGCATTTGATCCAATTCTTGTTCTTTTTGCTTAATAAGATGTGTGGGATACTTAAATGCGTAGGAACGTTTGAAGCGTGCAAGCTTCTCTTTTTCCTGCACCAGTTGATCATGCATGGTTTTTTGAAGACGTGCAGTTAATTGGCCTCGCTCTTTTTCCAGCTCATCAAGGACAGGTACAGCTAGTTCTGCTGCAGCTGTGGGTGTAGCTGCTCGTAAATCAGCGGTGAAATCGGCAATCGTAAAATCGGTTTCGTGACCAACAGCAGAAATAGAAGGGATGGTTAATTCAGCAATTTTTCTAGCTACTATTTCTTCATTAAAAGCCCACAATTCCTCAATCGACCCACCGCCTCTGCCAAATATAAGCAGATCGAACCCTCCCATCTGCTCCGCTTTTTCCATCGCATTCACAATGGATGGCGGCGCGTGCTCCCCCTGTACAAGCACCGGAAACAAGCTGATGCGTGCTAATGGAAACCTTCTTTTTAGTGTCGTAAAAATATCGCGGATAGCAGCACCCGTTGGAGATGTGATAACAGCAATTTCTAAAGGAAAAGAGGGCAGTGATTTTTTTCGTCCCTCATGAAACAGCCCCTCTTTTTCCAGCTGCTTTTTTAACTCTTCATAGCGAATGTACAGCTGGCCTATCCCATCAGGCTCCATTTCATTGACATAGAGCTGATACTGTCCAAATGGTTCATAAACGGAAACATATCCTTTTATTAATACCTTCATGCCGTTTTCTGGCTGAAACGTTAAGAAACGGTTATTTCCAGCAAACATCACTGCGGATATTCTTGATTTTTCATCTTTTAACGTAAAATACATATGACCGCGGCTATGTCTTTTAAAATTGGAAATTTCAGCTCGCAGCCACACTTGCTGCAGAGCTGAATCCATCTGAATAGTCTTTTTTATTTGCGTAGTAAGCTGTGATACAGTGGTCCATTTGTCATGTACAAAAGACATGCTTGTTAAACCCTTTCTGCGCGCTTTTTAGCAGATTGCAATGTGTTATATAAAAGCATTGTAATCGTCATTGGCCCTACTCCGCCTGGAACCGGTGTTATGTAAGACGCTTTTTCTTTGACACTTTCAAAATCAACGTCTCCACATAACTTCCCGTTCTCTTTACGGTTCATACCGACATCAATAACAACGGCTCCCTCTTTTACGTGACTTGCATCAATGAACTCCGCTTTGCCGGCTGCTGCAATTAAAATATCGGCTTTCGATGTATAAGCAGACAAATCTGCCGTTCTCGAATGACAATATGTAACGGTTGCGTTCTCATTTAAAAGCAGCTGCCCCACAGGTTTTCCAACGATATTGCTGCGGCCGATAACGACAGCGTGCTTTCCTTCTGTTTGTATATCTTTAAACTCAAGCATTTTCAAAATACCGTAAGGAGTGCACGGCAAAAACGCTTCTTTTCCAGTCATCATGCGGCCTATATTAATGGGATGAAACCCATCCACGTCTTTTTCCGGCACAATATGTTCAATGACCTTTTTTTCTGATATATGGTCTGGAAGCGGCAGCTGCACAAGAATACCATGAATGGACGACTCATGATTATAATGTTCCACTAAATCTAAAAGCTCTTTTTCAGATACATCGCTTGGCAGTTCTTTCAATTCTGAATGAATGCCCACTTCATAAGAAGCTTTTTCTTTCCCCTTCACATAAGAACGTGAAGCTGGATTATCCCCAACAAGAATAACTGCTAAACCTGGCGTAACATCTAAAGTTTTCACTTCTTCTTTTATCTGTTCTCGTATATTAGAAGCTACTTCTTTTCCACTAATAACATGTGCGCTCACGTTAATCCTCTCCCTTTTCATGTTGTTTTAAAATACTCGATAAAATGCCGTTGACAAATTTCCCCGATTCTTGGCCCCCAAATGCTTTTGCCAGCTCAATCGCCTCATTCACACTCACGTGCAATGGCACGTCCTTCATGTACAGCATTTCATGTACAGCATTTCGAAGAATCGAGCGGTCCACGTTTCCCACTCTTTCTAACGTCCAGTGTTCTAAGTGGTTCTTCAACATTTGATCAATGGCCTCTATGTGCTCAGCAGTCCCTTTTATAGAGCTTTTCAAAAATTCATCGGCTGTCTCATCTTCATGGAGCGTGTTTTGTAAAGCTTGTTCCCAACTGGCATCTGTCAGTTCCATTTGGTATAACGCTTGAACAGCTCTAAGTCGTGATAGACGTCGGTTCATAGTATGGTTCTCCTTTTTGTAATCTAACGTAAATCATAGCAGGATAAAAAAGAGGCTGCAATGACAGCTTATCCATTTGCTGTCACTTTTCAGCCCCTTCCTCTGCTTATGATATCAATGGCAGATAAAAAGCATTCTTCTTTTAGTGACTTTCTTCTTCCGGCACTTCAAAGTGAATGCCGAGTACGTGTATATTAATGGCTTCAATCGCTATTGATGTCATAGTTTGAAGAGCTTGCTCGATATTTGTCTGAATATCTTTGGCCACTTCCGGGACGGACACGCCATACTGCAGCGTTACCGATAAATCAACTGAAACCCCTTGTTCTCCCAGCTCTACCTTGACACCTTTGCCGTGATTTTTGCGTCCGAGTCTCTCCACTACTCCAGCTGCAAAATTTCCTCGCAGCGAATGAACCCCTTCTACTTCTGAAGCTGCAAGACCGGCGATGACTTCAATCACTTCGGGTGCAATCTCAATCTTTCCAAGCTCATTTTTTCCTTCATTTAAATCGATTGTGCGCTCTTCGCTCATACCGTTCACCTCCGCAATTCCTCCGTTATCACCAGCGACAGCTTATGCATCCGTCTCTTTTTCTTCCATTTCGGCCTCTTTTTCTTTCTGTTTCTGTACGTAATCAAATTTGTATTGACGGAAAACAGGAAACTCCGAAAGGTTATCAGGGATTTTTCCGTTTTCTAAAAGAATGATTTTAACGATGTTTTTATTGCGAGCCATGTGATATTTATCACCGTATTCATTTTCTTTTGTAAAACGTTTTAAGTTCTCATAATCCTCTTCCTGGATAGAGACGGTATATTTGTTATCCCCTTCTCCATACTCATGCTCAAAGCCAACTTCAAATTCAACAATTTGAATATGGTCGTTTTTCATGTTTCTAGTTTGCTCAAGTACAGCTTTTGCTCCATCTGTTAAATCGTTCCATTCCATACGTAAATCGCTCCTCGTCGTTGACACTTATGTTTACATCCACACAAATTATATCACGGCAGAATCTAATTTTCATTCTTCCCATGATTGCCTGCGTCATTACTCATTTATTTTATTTTTTCAGCTGTTGCCTGAACACAACATGAACATTGCCCATCCGGTACAAAAATGAGGGGGTTCACCTATTGATGCAATAATTTTTATTCTATCCTTTTAGTAAAACAAAATCTGTGAGACATATCTACTGTCTCACAGACAATGATTACTGTCCAGCAGCGGCTTGTGCATGGTGGCCAATCACAATCTCTGTCTCACCTAAATGCTCACTAGCAAGCCGATTCAGCATAACTGCATCTTCTGACGTTAGTTCTTTAGCTTCCACTATGATACGCGTTTTTTCATCATCGCTAATAACAACCGCATCGCTGTATCCTTCTGCTTGGATGATGCTCTCAAGCGTGCTTTCATTTTGTTGTCTTTCAGCCAATTGTTCCCTTTTGTCAAATGCTTCGCTCTTTTCTGCAGCCGAATACTCGTCTGAAGCAATGGTATTCGTATATTCTTCCCGCAATTTGCTTTGTGATTCCTGCTTTTCCATCCGCAATTCGCTAAACAGGCTGCCTTCCACCGCTACCGGAGCATCTGGCGACTCAGACTCCTGTTCTGACGCTTCTTCACCCTCTGGTTCTGTTTCCTCTAATGTTGCCTGCATGTCTTCTTCTTCAAGCCACTCAATCCATTCTGCCTCATCCGTTGCAGCAGTCATTTCACTCTCCTCTGATGATTCAGGGTCAGTTTCTGCAACCTCGCTTGGTGACGTAATATAATAGACAGCCAGTACAATCGTTAAGCTTAACATTGTCATTAACCATACCGTTTGTTTCTTTAACACCATATTATTCGTCTCCTTCCCCGCGATTTTTTGGCAATACCGACACTTTATGCGGTGCTACATCCATCGCTTTTGTTACTGCTTCTATGACCCACTCTTTTACTTTCATGTCTTCCACCCCTTCTGCAACAACAAGCACCCCCCTGGCTTCTGGTTTTTTCGTATGAATTAAAAGCGGCTCTTCTTGGTCACCTTGTCGCACGATAACGATTTGTTCTTCTTTCGTGCCGTCTTCTAACTCCCGCTGACCTCCTTCACGGTCTTCTTCCGTCGTGACTTGCTGGCGGATGGTAGTATCTTTTTCGTAAACTTTCACTTCTGTCCCTTGTAAATTGACCATTACTTGAACGTCTGACACACCAGATATTTTTTCAAGCATCTCGCCCAGCCTCGTTTGTACCGCTCGTTCTGCTTCTGCCACTTCTGATTCCTCGGTGCTTTTGGAAGCAACTTCAAGCGCTTCATTTGTGTTTCTTTCTTCAAGCTGGTTATTTTCTATCTGTTCTTCTTCTGTCCCTTTACCAATCGTTCCGATCACCATTAAAATAATTCCAAATATGAGTATAAGAACAAGGTAAATCGGTACGGCTTTTTTGCCCGTTGTTTCCTCTTTTTTATCCAGCATTTTTTTCAATTGATAGAACAGACTCGATGCACGCTTTTTTTCAGACACTATCCCCCCTCCTTTACTGCACTAACATGTATCTGGTTTTTATCAACTCCCCACACTTCTTCCAAGTATTCATACATTTCCTGATCGATGTCGTGTGTCGGCTTTTCTTTTTCCTTACTTTCTTCCGATACATTAATTGTCACCGGTTCAATGTCTGTCCCGGTTTTCTCCTTTGCAGAAGCCCGCAAAAGAGAAAGAGAAATGTTCATATTTTCAGATGATGCATCCTCCTCTTTCCACTCTACCTGTATACCTTCAATGTCCCACCCCCAGCGCTCTCTTATCGTGTCTTCTACTTGATCTTTTAGTTGTTGAGATACTTGTTTAGAAATATATGCATCTTGTCCCTCTTCTATTTCGTTTTTCTTATCATCCACTTGAGATTCTATCGTTGACGTGTGAACAGATTGAAACGATACGGCCTGCTGCGCATTTTTCCAAACATCTTCTGCCTTTCCATTTGTTAATGTCACTAACGGCTCAATCATGACAAGCATTAAGATGAAAGATAAGACAAGCCTTGCATATTTTTGGAGCGATGAGGCGGGCAGCAGCATTTCTAATAGAAACGCAGCTAATAAAAATATAATTAAATGGCTCATCCAGCTGTTAAACCATTCCATCGGCCATCACCTCACCATTAATGATATGTTTCCTGAAGCAATAATTAATGTAAGTGCTAAAAAGAACATGAACGAAACGGCTGCCAATGCAGCAAACATAGAAAATACAGTTTTCCCCAACGTCGATAATGCATCTAGCAGCGCGCCTTCTCCTAGTGGCTGGATGAGTGCTGCTGTTAAATGGAAAATAAATCCTATCACCAATATTTTTATCGCAGGAAATGCGCAAATAATAAACAAAATTCCAACTCCTGCTAATCCAATCGTGTTCTTTAATAAAACCGATGCTCCTAACGCTGTGTCAGCCGCATCTGTAAACATTCGGCCAATGACTGGGACAAAATTGCCTGCCAAAAACTTGGTTGTCCGAATTGCAACTCCGTCTGTTACAGCTGCTGTAGCTCCTTGAACGGAAATGACTCCTAGAAAAACGGTAAAGAAAACAGCTAATATCCCCATTGCTGCATTGCGCAAGAGCTCTGCCAGTTTCGTCACTTTGACGTGTTCGTTTAAGCTGCTTACAATGCTTAACACAGCAGAAAAAAATAAAAAGGGCAAAATGATATATTGAATCAATACACCGCTTGATTGAACTAATAGAATAACGAGCGGATGAAATAGGCCTGCCGCAGCAATAGAACCACTTGAAGCCAAGAGCGCTAACATTAAAGGCAGCAGAGCAATCATAAAATGGACCATGTCGGCAACAGTATCTTTCACATAATCCATAGCGATGTAAAAGCTGTTTAATGCAATAATTAATAGCACAATGAAAATAACTGCATAGGCCACTTTGCTCACAGATTCTTCTTCAAAAGCATTTTGTAATGCTTTTAATATTGCGCTAAACACAGCTAACAACAGCAATGTTCCCATCAATTGTCCGTTGGCAATAATTTCATGAAACACATATTGTAAAAAAGCACTCATCCACTCGGTTACCTGGAATGATTTATCACCTGTAATAAATTCTTTCAGCGAACCCTTTTGTGATTCTGGCAGAAATACACCATACTCTTGCGATAGGTTGTCCCAATAAGTGGTAATTTCTTTTAACCCTAACGATTCTAAATGCTGTTCAGTTAATTCGTTGACATTTTGCCGGTCGGATTCCGCTTCCTTATGCTCCGTCTCTGCTTCGATAATGGCGACGGGATGACATAGTATAAAAAAGAGAAGACAAAGCGTTATTTTTTTGACCATCTGTCACACATCCTTACGCTCCGCCTGGTATCAGTGCCAAGACTGTTTCGATTAATACTTGAAAAATAGGGATTGCCATCATAATAATCATCATCTTTCCTGCCAGCTCAATTTTTGCGGCAATCGATTCTTGATCGGCATCTCTTGCAATGTGCGCACCAAACTCTGAGAGATAGGCGATACCGATAATTTTCAGTAAAGTTTGAATGTACATGTTATTAATGCCGGCTTGTCCAGATAACGTTGCAATGAGTTCAAGGGCTGACTGCAGCGGTGCCATGATAAACAAAAAAATCATAGCACCTGCTACCAGCGCAATAGCGAGTGCAATAACAGGTTTTTGTTCGTTTACAACTAAAATCAAAAAAGTGGCGATGAGTCCGAAACCGACCACTTGCACGATTTCAATAGCCATCGCCTCCTATCCCTGAAACAAGAACACACTTTTAATCTTTTGAAATAAGTCATCAATAATTGTTGCTACCATATAGAGGACAACAACAAATCCTATCAGTGTCACCCAGTGGGCCCAATCCTCTTTCCCCATTTGCTTTAACACTGTATGAATCATAGCAACGACAATCCCAATCCCGGCTATTTGAAAGATAGTATTCACATCATAGGCCAATGGTGTGTCCTCCTTTTTCCTCTTCTGTGAGGTTGGACCGTGCTGCACAATTTATAAAAATAAAATGATTAATAACAATCCAGATAAAAAGCCTAGTGTCTTTGCCATTTTTTCGTATCGGTTTTGTTTGTCCTTGGCTTCTTCTTCCTCTTTTTCCAGATGAACCATTGCCAAGCGTATATGCTTTTGCTGCTGCATTTTTTCATGTTTTCCTAGTGTCGCGCCAAATTGCAGCATGACCTCTTTTTCTTCTTCTGCCATCGCAGTCAGCCCCCATATATTCTCCAAACTTTTTCTCCAAGCTTTCTCCGCATCTCGTTCGCCATTTTTTAGAAGTTCACTAAATTGTTTGAACAAATGTGAGATGGGAGAAGGGAGCTGCTGGCTGATTTTTTCACTTGCTTCAGCAAGCGGGCTGACCCCATACATGATTTCAGCTTCAAAACTTTGCAGAGCGACTTTCAGCTGGCGCAGCTGTCTGGGCCTTTCCGTCAGCTTCTGCGCTACTTTAAAACCAATCCACGTACAAGCAATTAAAATAAATATTGCACCAAACCAGCTCATATTCCCGCCGCCTTTGTGTCACTGCTGGATGTAATGTGGACGTGCTGTTTCCCCTGCTTGCGCGACAGCGTAACAATGTGCCGAAACGTTCCCTGTTCTACTAATTCCTTTAAAATCGGACGCTTTTTGACTTCTTGTATTGAAGTACCATGTGCGGAACAAACAACAGTTACTCCAGCATGTACAGCCTCCATAATCGCCTCTGCGTCTTCTTGCCTTCCAATTTCATCAACAATCATTACTTCTGGGGACATGGAACGAATCATCATCATCATGCCGACGGCTTTTGGACATCCATCAAGCACATCAGTGCGGTTTCCAACGTAAAACGAGGGAATGCCTTGATAACAAGCAGCAATTTCAGACCTTTCATCCACAATACCTACTTTTTTTGAAGACAGGTGCAGCTCTGGTATGCCTTCGCTTGCACATCGTGCTAAATCACGCAGAAATGTCGTTTTTCCAGACTGGGGAGCACCAATAATGAGAGTGTCGTCATACCCGTTTTTATATAACGCAGATACATACTTTCCTGCTGTTCCATAGTGATCTTTGGCAATGCGCATATTACAATAACGGATATGTTTCACACTAATTACTTTTCCATTTTCATGAACAACTTGTCCTCCAATGCCAACTCTATGGCCGCCTCTTGTCGTAATAAATCCTTGCTTTAACTCTTCCTGAAATGCATACATTGAAAATTCACTTAATTGATTGATTATATATTCAATGTCTTCTTGAGAAATATGCAGCTGTTCATGTAATTGGTACACACTATCTTGTGTAATGATTTCAAGAGGGGAATGAATGCGAACTCGGATTTCTTCTATAACGGACCAGTCCGCTGCAGAATGCAACATCTGCTGTATATGTTCTGGGAACAGCGCTAGGATGTCATCCATGTCTTTCCTCCTTCAATCTGCTGTTTGTACAATTTATTCATTTCCTTTATATATAGAACTGAAAAAGAGCAGATAAGCGAGGAAAGAGAGGGAGAAGAGGAAATAAACATGACGATGATTTCACAAGAAAACACAGCATATCCACTTTAGAAAAATAGTCTCTTTGCTTGCGCTCTCTCTTTTAAAAAATAAAAAGGCTTCATCACATCTAAAACAGATGAAACCAAAGTCGAACAATCAAAAACAATCATATATGAACGTATCTCCTAAGTTCTATCGCGTTTGTTTTATAGCTGCCATTATCTTCCCTTTTTTGGTTGGATTACTCTATTAGCCCGTTTGCTGCAAGCTTCTCCTCTAACCGGCATCTTTAATCCTTTCATCTTTTAACAAAAGGTAAACATTCTTAACATGAAAAAAGCCCTCTTTCATACAAGAGGACTTTTCAAAAACAGCTATTTTTTTATGGAACCAATCACATTCCGCTGCTGGCTTTGTAACAGCACTGCCGGCAGACATTTGCCGCAGCAGCTGCTGCCTGACGCTTAATCACGCCAACAACTGTTGCTCGTTCATTTGTTTAAAAGAAACGCCTTCACCTTTAAACAAAGCCTTTTCATTAAGCGCGGGAAACATATTCGCCGCTGCGTGTATCAATTACGAGGACATCTCCTTCATTGACAAAGAAAGGCACTTGTACGGTGTAGCCTGTTTCTAACACAGCTGGCTTTGTCCCTCCAGATGCTGTATCACCTTTGATGCCAGGTTCTGTTTCAGTCACTTCCAGTTCAACAGTATTTGGCACCTCCACACCGAGTGTCTCTGTCTCGTAGGAGATAACTTGCACTTCCATGTTTTCTTTTAAGAAATTCAACTGATGTTCAATTTGTTTGCTTGAAAGTTCAAGCTGGTCAAATGTTTCTGTATCCATAAATGTATGCGTATCACCGCTCGAATATAAATATTGCATCCTGCGGCGTTCGATATGCGCACGATTAATTTTCTCCCCAGCTCGAAATGTTTTTTCCTGAATGTTGCCTGTTCTTAAACTGCGCAGCTTAGAGCGTACAAATGCTGCACCTTTTCCAGGTTTCACGTGTTGGAAATCAACGACTTGCCAAATGTCGTTATCCACTTCAACGGTTAGGCCTGTTTTAAAATCGTTTACTGAAATCATATTATATCCTCCAAATCTGACAATTCATTCCGTTCTACTATAACACAGATAAAATACTCATAGTACCTACTCACCAATAACCATTAGCTCTTTCGGCGACTTAGTCAGCCGTTTGTTTCCATCTTTTGTAATGACAATATCGTCTTCAATTCTCGTTCCGCCAAGTTCTGGAACGTATATACCTGGTTCTACCGTTACTACCATGCCAGGCTCCAACGTTCGCTCACCTTTCGGAGATAAGCGCGGTCCTTCATGTACTTCCATACCGAGTCCATGACCAAGTCCGTGACCAAAATAACCGCCATATCCGTTTTCTTTTATATACTCGCGCGCCACAGTGTCTGCTTCTTTACCGGTCATACCTGCTTTTATTTCACTGACAGCTTTTAATTGTGCTTCATACACAGTATTATAAATAGCTTTTAACTCTTCTGATGGGGAACCGACTGCTACCGTTCGCGTGATATCAGAGCAGTATCCTTTATAATATGCTCCAAAATCAAGTGTCACTAACTCCCCTTTTTCAATGACTTTTTCGCTTGCTACTCCATGGGGGAGCGCACTGCGATAGCCAGAAGCCACAATGATGTCAAATGACGAAGCATCTGCTCCTTGCTTACGCATGAAAAACTCTAACTCGTCTCTCACTTCTGTCTCTTTCATTCCCGGCTTTATGAAATGCGTAATATGAGAAAACGCACTATCGGCAACATCAGCAGCTTCTTGTAAGACAGCAAGCTCATTGTCATCTTTTGTCATTCGTATTTCTTCTACTATTCCATCTGTTGGCTTTAAATTTATTCCTTGACAATAATGCTGCAGTGCCTCAAAAGAAGCATAGCTGACATGTTCTTTTTCAAAAGCCAGCGAGGCAATGTCATGTTTTTTGATTAACTCAGCAAGGTTTTTGTAGGCAGTCGACGTCTGCTCTACAATCTCATAGTCCGGGCATTGCTCTTTTGCCTGCTGTATGTATCGAAAGTCTGTAATAAAGTAGGCATTTGCACCGGTAACTAACAGAGATCCCGCCGTGCCTGTAAATCCAGATAAATATCGTCTATTTGCCGCACTTTGAATAAAAATGGCCTCGACATCATTCTTTTTTAACACGGTGCGCAGTTGTTCTAATCTGCTTGTCATAATATTCCTCCTCTCCATCTCGCTTACGCTTTCAATATTTTACCATAGATAGGAGTTATTGGACAGCTTAAGCGCTCTCTTGTCCCAACCGGTGGTGTTCATATCCAATCGAGTACCCAATAAACACACCGTATAGAACAAACAAACAGAGCGTTGTTACAACCGTGTTCGTATCGAGACTGTTAACTGGTCCAACACCTGGAAATAATGGTTGAAGCAAGTAAAAAACAAGGATCCACAGACCAGCACCAAAACCAATCCCTGGCCAAATCGAATAAAATTTTTGAAACAAAAATCGATACAAAAAAGCTACCGCAATAGATAACAAAGCAATAAAAACAATTCCCGCTAAATGGCCAAGGTACGTATTTTTCCACTCAGGCAGCGCCCATGGAAGCATCGCCATAGCCGGCCCGTATTTTGTAAAATTTAAATAATGCAGCGCGTAACTTACACAGCTCCAAAACAATCCACCAAAAAATCCAATCGACGCCACTTTTTGATGATATGACCAGTCTTTTTCCATCATAAGATCCCCCGCTTTGTTATGAAAACTTTCTTTCATACTTTTAAATTTTTTGCGTATTTTATACTTTACAGGTGTATTTTTTTTTGAATAAGGGAATGGATAGTGATAGAACTTCCCTAACTTCTTCATTAATTATTTTCTCTTCCATTTGCAACAATATACCTGTAAAACCAAACGCATTTTTGTTGCCAGTAATGACAGCATATAGATGGATAAAATCAGCTCATCAGCAGGAATATCACGCTTTTACGTTGAAGTATGTTATTACGTTTATTTTTTCAAACGTTAAAAATAAAAGTCTCTCTTCACACATGAACACACAGCTGAGAATGTTATACAAAAGATGGCTTTTTACGCATATTCTTAAGCGGCTCTATATAAAAGATGGACACCAACAACACGGAATATGTATTTTTCTACAGATCAGCATAACTAAACACCTTTTTAGTTATCTTCAAAAATATCGGATTGCGGAGGTGACCCCCCATGTCCCGTCTTTCAGCAAACCCTTTTTTAATTCTTATCTTTGGCCTGGCGGCTTTGGGCTTTGGGTATCAGTTAATAACAAATCCTCTGGGGTTATTAACGTACTTAGCAGTTGGGGCTGCTGTAGCGGTCGGTATGTATTTTTTATTCACGAAAGTTATCTTAAAACGTATGGCGATGAGCCAATACAGACAATCAGCCCGACCCGGCCCCTCACCAAAGAAACCATCGTTTCAGAACAAAAACCTAAACACTAAAGCCAATAAACACAAACCACAACGCTCTCGTCAATCACCACTAAAAAAACGAACTTCCCGCCCTATTGCAAAGAAACGAACAGATCATAATCTTACTGTTATTGAAGGGAAAAAAAACCGCAAAAAGAACAGGGCTCTTTTTTAGATGGAGCCCAGTTCTTTTTCTTTGCACTGATTGGCCAAGTGAGTATGCCATCATCGACATCGTCAGCATGTCGTGAAAAGCTGTATACGTGCAGCGAAACCATCATCTGTACTTAAAGGCTTGGCATGCGGCCCAGTTTTCTTTATTTCATTTTCCAAAACGAAAGAAGGGAATACAGGATGGAATGGGCGATGAATACAGCAGCACTTATAAGTAATGATTGGTTCTTTTTACTCCTTATTGCCCTTGTTTTTTGGTCAGTGGATAAACATCTCAGCATCAAGCTGCTGATCATTTTTGCGTTATCCACATACACGAACCATTTTTTGCACCATACCATCCCCACGCCATCATCAGACGCAGTTAGTTCTGTTCTCCCTCCCAAAGACGTTCAAATTGCCACAGCATTTTGGGGATTTTTAATACCAGAAATATCTGACAAGCGTTATACGCTGCTTGCGTGTTTATTAATTGCCGCTCTTTCGTTTACGGAAATGCAATATGGAGGGTATTCCGTACAGGATGTTATCGTTGCCATCCTTTTAGGATCTTTCTTTGTTTATCTGATTTATCGTTCTGATTGGATTAGCAGCGTGCCTCAACCCATTATTTTCTCTTTTACGATGGTTATCCCTTCGGCTTTATTGCTTTTATTTCCAGAAGGAGCGTATTATGCCGGATTATTGTTAGGCGGGGGGATCGGCTACAACATGGAACTTATTAAAAACAGAATGCAATTTGCAACCGTTATGTGGAAGAGGGGGATCACCTGTATTATTGGAATTAGCGGGCTGTTTGTTATCGCTTATCTGAACATCTTTTTCGCTCCTACGACGTTGTTTTCATTTGTACACGCTATTTTGATTGGACTATGGCTGACATTGCTTTTGCCAATTCTTTCTGTAAAGACCGGTTTATACCGCCAATCCCATGTTACCAAACATCTCATGCATTGATTTGTTAACACTTCCACGTTTTTAAAAACTTTTTTGTTTCTGTCCGTCCAATGTTAATAAGCTTTTCTTTCTGCTCTATCGTTAAATCAAAATTTGTCGTTTTTACATCTTCAATGGGAAGAAAGACAACGTTTTGAGCGTCGTTCTCTGCCATATAACGCAAGTCATGTGCTTTTCGCATCGTATCAAATAATGATTGATATAACTCTACCGCATTGTTTATTTTGTGCTGTTCCATCTCTTTTAGTGATGGGGACAGCTGAAAACCGATAACAGGTCTTTTACATAAACCAGAAACTGGATCTCTGTAAAGCCATATAGGGAAATTGCTTAAAATACCACCGTCCACAATAATATGCTTTTTCCCTTGCCTGCTCTTTAGTTTAACTGGCTCAAAAAAATAAGGCAGCATACAGCTCATCCTTACAGCCAGCGCCACAGGAAACCTGTCTGGATTATAGCCGTAGTCTTCAAGGTCATCTGGCAAAACCATCATTTTTCCTGAAGAAATATCTGAGGCAACAATTCTTAAACTGCCTTTTGGTAAATCACGAAATGTATAAATGTTTTTTTCCGCCAACAGCCCTTTCACCCATTGTTCAAACGTATCGCCTTTGTACAATCCTAACTTCCAATACACAGACAGCCACGAAAGCCATGGAGCACGCCGCATCCATTTCGTTTTTTGCAGCAGGTCGCTAACTTCTAACGACAATAATATCGACTTTAGCTCTTCTGCTGTGTAACCTGCCTGCACAAGAGCAGCCATTAGTGCACCGGCACTGGTTCCTGCTGTCCGTTCAAATTGAAACCTCCGTTCTTCCATTACTTCCATTGCCCCTAAAAACGCAAACGCCTTCACACCACCACCAGCAAATACACCATCAATCCTCATAAACCCTCTCCCCACACCTATTGTTTCTTTATACTATGGCCTATATGGAATGGATGTGTTTGATTTTCCCAGCAGCTTTACCAATATGATTCGGATGATGAAGACACACATTTGTATCAGCCAATGGATACTCACTTTGTGATCAATGCTTGAACCGCTGAATGCAACAAGAAAACACTCAGCTGCTGCACGTATATTCTTTTTTCCTGTCTGCACATTTCCTTCTGATGAATCATAAGGCTCTCATACAAATGCGGGATGGATATAGGGGGGATTTTTTCCTCTTTGAGAAAGGATTATTTCAGAAAAAAAGAAAGGACGAGAAAAACGGCGGCTGCACTCTACGGACTTGGGGGATAGAGATTAAGAGAAGATGACAATAATTCCAACAAAAAACCTGCCTTTTTTGGCAGGTTACGTTTCTTCGATTTCGTTCCATTCATTCCGCTTTTGGATATCTCTTAATAGACGAATGCGCTCTTCTTTTTCTTGAAAAAATTGTACGACGTCTCCGATTCGATCAATGGCATCCCAGCTAAGATGATGCTCAATCCCTTCCACATCCTCATAAATATACGCTTTATCAACACCAATAATATGTAAAAAGTCTTCTAGCAGCTCATGCCGGTAAACTAAGCGTTTACCTACTTTTTTCCCTTTTGATGTTAAAACAAGCCCCCGGTATTTTTCATACACGAGATAATCTTTTTTATCGAGTTTCTGTACCATTTTTGTTACCGAAGAAGGGTGCACTTCTAACGCTTCGGCAATGTCAGATACTCTAGCATATCCCTTTTCTTCTATTAATTGATATATTCGTTCTAAGTAATCTTCCATACTTGGCGTAGGCATCCTGGTTCCTCCAATACGGGACTTACAAAAGTTCCTTTCTTTATCATCAATCGAATCATGCTTTATTCAGTGTACAATATATTCTGTTTTTCCACAATCACCAGAAGCTTCCTTTTCTCTGCAAAAAAAGAGAGGGATACCCCTCTCTTTAGCTCTTTCCATTACAATCCGCATTTTAATTGTGCTCCGCAATTCGTGCATGTATTACAGCCACCAATATCTTCTACCGTTCCTTCACGACATACTGGACACGTATCCCCAATTTCGTTACCAAAATTAATCGTGGTCGAACGCACATCTTTAATCGTATCAACAAGCACCACTTTGCTTTCTGTCGTATCCGCTTCTTTGGCTTCATCATATTGTTGGTGTTGTTGTGTATCATCCAAATCGTTCTCTTCGGCTTTCAGCGACAATACTTGGGCATCACGGCTGCCATCTACATATACCGTTCCGCCCTTGGCACCCCCGCGATACAAGCGCTCGTATACTTTTTGTACTTGTTCTACCGTATAACCACGCGGTGCATTCACTGTTTTAGAAAGAGAACTGTCTACCCATTTTTGGATGACACACTGTACATCTGCATGTGCTTCCGGAGGCAAATCCATCGCTGAGACAAAGAAATCCGGCAGATTGTTACTGTCTGTTTCTGGATGCTGCTGCAAATACTCCTCTACAATATCCGCATGTACTTCAATAAATTTACCGAGACGTCCGCTGCGGTAATACTTGAAGGAAAAGTACGGTTCAAGACCGGTGCTGACTCCGACCATCGTTCCTGTACTCCCGGTCGGTGCCACAGTAAGAAGATGAGAGTTGCGGATGCCATGCTTTAAGATAGACTCACGAATATCTTCTGGCATATTCTTCATATAACCCGTATTAATAAAGGCTTCACGCAGCTGTTTGGTCTCTTCTTCTGTGTCCCCTACTAAATAAGGGAAGCTGCCTTTTTCCTTCGCTAACTCTATACTCGTACGATAAGCAGTTGTAGCAATGGTTTTAAATATCTCATCAATCAGCTGACTGCCTTCTTTGGATCCGTATTTGGTTTGTGCATAAATCAGCAAATCATGAAGTCCCATCACACCCAGGCCGATGCGTCGTTCTCCTTTTGCTTGTTTGGTGTTTTCTTCCAAAAAGTAAGGAGTAGCATCAATGACGTTATCTTGCATCCGCACACCTGTTTCTACTGTTTGTTTCAGCTTGTCAAAATCGACGGTGTTATTTTGTTTATCTGCCATTTCTGCCAAGTTGACAGCGGCTAGGTTACAAACAGAATACGGGGCAAGCGGCTGCTCTCCGCATGGATTTGTAGCAACAACTTTTTGACCATAACTTTGCGCATTCGTTTTATCGTTGGCATTATCGATAAAGAAGATACCAGGCTCTGCTGAATACGTTGCACAAATATTGATAAGCTTCCACAGCTCTTTTGCTTTGATTGTCCGATATGTGCGAATTCCGTAGCCTTGCTTCTCCCATTCTCTTACATCACCGGTTTCCTGCCAATATTGGTTGTATACATCCATCTCTGCTTTCGTGTAATTTTCAACATCTGGAAACCGCAGCTCGTACTCTTCATCATTTTCTACCGCTTCCATAAAGTCATTAGTCAAGCAGACGGAAATATTAGCTCCAGTAAGAAATTCTGGTGAATTAACCGAATACGTACCACCGTTTCTTAATTTTTCTTCCGCTTCTTGAATGACTTTGGTGTCAAACCCGCCTTGTCCAGGAATATGTTTGTAGTTTAAAACACCTTGATACAGCGCTTCTTCTGTTTCCGTTAACGGCGTGAACTTTAACTTTTCCTTTACCAGCGACTTGATTTGTTCATCTTCTGTATTTTCCAGTAAAAACCGTAAGATGCGCGGATTTTGCATTTTAGAAATAATAAATTCAAGAATATCCGGGTGCCAGTCTGCAAGCATAATCATTTGCGCTCCGCGGCGTGATCCACCCTGCTCCACTAAATGAGTGAGTTTTGCAATATCATCAAGCCAAGACACGGAACCAGAGGATTTTCCGTTCACCCCACGTGCTAATGTATTACGCGGGCGAAGCGTGGATCCATTCGTACCAACACCGCCTCCACGGCTCATAATTTCCATTACTTGCTTACGATGTTCTGAGATTCCTTCTCTCGAATCTTCAATGAACGGCATCACGTAACAATTGAAATACGTTACGTCTGTCTTTGCGCCAGCCCCATATAACACACGTCCAGCCGGAATAAAGTTCATGCTTACTAATTCGTCATAAAAGCGTTCAAAGGACTGCTGCTGTTTTTCTTCGGTCGTTTCTACTTCCGCTAAACCTGTAGCATTACGTTTTGCAATTTGTTCGTAAAAGATTTCCAGCGGTTTTTCTATCACATCTAAAGAGCGGTTTACAACCCCGGACTCTCTTTCTTTCTCATCATCAAGTACGTGACGAAAACTTTCATCCACCAGTACTTCAGCCGCACTTGCATCCCAATTCAGTTCTTTAACAAACCCGTACCCGCGTGCTGGAAATTTTGGATCTTCTTTTACGGTAAGAACAACGAAGTCCCCTGCCTTGAGCGTTCTTTTCTCTGTGTCTTTAAATGTATAACGATCGAGCATGACTAAGCGTGATACGCCCTTTTTTGTCATGTGCATATCATCTGTTACTGGATGAACTTGGGGAAATAGTTCAATATCTCTATTCAACGATTCCTTATCTACTTTCATTTCCTTTTGTACGGTAGCACCCATATATTCTTCCTCCCCGTTCTTATGTTTGGTAATGTACAGCTTACCATAATTTTTTCTCTCAAATCAATATATTGTGTTTATATTTAAGTAAGTAATACTATATATGGATATATAGAAAACACGCAACTACCAGATTATGCGATAAAACGAGAATAATGAAGCAATGTTGTATCTGTTTTTTCTCACTGCTGAATTTGAAGTAATTTCTTTCTTGCTATTTCTTTTACTACCTGCGCTGTGTCTGTCCCTAGTATCGGCTTTACAGCAAATTCTATGTTACAGTTTAAAGCGGAGATAATAAAGTACAAAAAGGAGGTTATAAATGATGGAATATGTATGGTTAAAAAATCACATTTTGCCAAAAAGCGACGCATATGTCCACTTTGACGACCGAGGCTACTATTTTGGAGACGGTATTTATGAAGTCATCCGCATATATAACCACCAGCCGTTTTTACTGGATGCACATATGGAGCGTTTTGCCCGAAGCGCTCATGAGCTGGACATGCCGCTTCCATATTCGCTCTCTTCTATCAAAGACAAAACCAAGGAGCTAATAACAAAAAACGACATAAACAACGGATACGTCTATATCCAAATGACAAGGGGCGAACAGCCGAGAGATCACTTATACTCTCGGGACATCACGCCTGTCATGACAGGATTTACGAAAAAACGCGAAGACGGCAGCACACAAAAAGAAGGCATATCTTTGTGGACAACCAAAGATATACGCTGGTTACGTTGTGATATTAAAACCATCAATCTGCTTGGCAATGTGATGGCCAAGCGCCAGGCAGAAGATCATGCCTGCCAAGAAGCATTGCTGCATCGCGATGGCATCGTCACAGAAGGCTCCTCTTCAAATATATTCATGGTAAAACGAGGTGTGCTGTATACGCATCCAGCCAACCATTACATTTTAAATGGTATTACAAGACAATACACCATCGCACAGGCAAAACAATTAGACATTTGTGTGAACGAAACGGCCTTTTCTTTAGAACAGCTTCAAGAAGCGGATGAAGTATTTGCGACAAGTACATCCCTTGAAGTAACCCCTGTGCATCAAATAAAAGGAGATATCGACATGAAAATAAAAACCGGTCCTGTTACCGAACAGCTTCAACAAGGTTTTTCATTCAGCTGTTAACATCCATAACAAAGCGGTTCCATAGCAGAGGAACCGCTTTGTTATCGGCGAAAATTCCATTCATCGTTTCCATATTTCTTTTCCGCTAATTCCCAAACTTCTTGTTCTTGCTGCTGTGTTAATTGATACGGCTCCCAATCGACATTTAACCCCTTGGCAAAACCTTTGTGAAACGCAGCCGAGACTTGTTCGATGTCCACAGGGGTCTCTAGCAGCTCGTTAATAGCCACGGCTTTGCTTTTAAACGCACGCTGCATTCTTTGGCGAATACGCTCGTTTTTGTAAAGAAACAGATCAAACAGCTTATCCTCATCTATATCTAGTATGATAGAACCGTGCTGCAAAATGACACCTTTCTGTCTTGTTTGCGCGCTCCCTGCAATTTTTCTGCCTTCCACAACAAGCTCGTACCACGATGGTGCATCAAAACAAACGGCTGAACGCGGATTTTTCAATTCATTTTCCTCCGCTTTCGTGCGTGGCACAGAAAAATACGCATCCAGGCCCAGATAGCGAAATCCTTGTAAAATCCCTTCTGATATCACTCGATATGCCTCTGTCACCGTAGCAGGCATCTGCGGATGTTCTTCGGAAACAATGACGCTGTATGTTAACTCTTTGTCATGCAAAACGCCGCGCCCGCCGGTCGGTCTTCTCACAAAGCCTAAGCCATGTTTTTCTACTGCTTCTACATTAATTTCTTTATGTACTTTTTGAAAATATCCAATCGATAACGTTGGAGGATTCCAATCATAAAAACGAACAATTGGTGGTATTTCACCCTGACTGTGCCAGTGCAAAAGCATCTCATCCATTGCCATATTATAAGCCGGCGAACAATTTTTCGAATCAATAAAATACCACGTTTCCTTTTCCAAAGCATTCACCTTTCTTTCTGTGACTCCATACAAAATCGGAAAAACCAAACGTTCTTAACAAAAGTTAGTCTATCAAACCTTATCAAAAAACAAAAGTTTCGTGCCTCGACACTATCTTTTGATGAAAAGGTTTTGCGTACGAATAAAATCATGATTATAATACTTCATGTAGCCTAATAAAGGAGTGGAAACTTAGTATGCTGACATGGATTTTATGGGGAATACTCATGGCCGTTCTCGCTGTGATGATTGTACGGCGATTTGTAAATCCGAAATTTTTAACGGATCTCAACCAAGAAGAGTTTAAAAAAGGTTATCGCAAGGCACAGTTAATTGATGTACGCGAGCCACGGGAATATAATGGCGGTCATATTCTTGGGGCAAGAAATATTCCGCTGTCTCAGTTAAAGCAACGCGTCAATGAAGTTCGCGATGATCAACCTGTTTACTTGTATTGCCAGTCTGGTGCAAGAAGCCGTCAAGCAGCGCGTCTCATTAAAAAGCAGCGCGGTACCGAAGATATTTATCAGTTGAAAAAAGGCTTTAGAAAATGGACAGGTAAAATTAAAAAGAAATGAACAAAAGGCTGTAACGTTGACAGCCTTTTTTCTATGCCATTACGTTGAAATTTGATTAATAAGAAAGAATCCCTTTTCACAGAGCGTGTGTTTATTGCTCCCTTGTTTATATCTCTCCTCTACTTGCCTTCATCGTCTGTTTTTTCTTCCATGAGTGGAAAAGTTTTCAAATGATGCATAAAAGTATTTTCATGTAAGCCATACTATAATGACTGTGTTTATATGCTGTCATGAGGGTAATTACTTTTCGATTCTTTGACAAAAAGGGGCGAATACGATGGAGATTGATATCAACTTTCTTTCAGATTGGGAAATAAAAGACAATAAAAACTATGAAAATCGCTCAATATCCTCATGGGAACAATTTTGTCTAGCTTATGAGTCTGAACAATACACATCAAGTCCTTCTTTTGACGGCTTGCTGTGCCAACACCACCTGCCAAATTTAACACTCTATGATCATCAAGAAAAAACTGCCAAACGTGTCATTGAAGAAATGGATGGAAAAGCTATTCTTGCTGATGAAGTAGGACTAGGCAAGACCATTGAGGCAGGACTTATTTTAAAAGAATATATGGTTCGAGGTTTAGTCAAAAAAGTGTTGATTCTCGCTCCAGCCTCTCTTACTGGTCAATGGGCCAAAGAACTTAATGAAAAATTCTATATTCCGGCGGTCACACAGCGTAAAACATATGTATGGGAAGAAGCTGATATCGTCGTAGCATCGATTGACACTGCAAAACGCCCGCCTCACCGAGAAATTGTGCTGAATCAGCAATACGATATGATTATTTTTGATGAAGCCCATAAATTAAAAAATCCTAAAACAAAAAACTATGCTTTTGCCCGCCAGCTGCAAAAGAAATTTTGTTTGATGTTAACCGCAACCCCTGTTCAAAATAACCCCGGTGAGCTGTATCATTTAATTAATTTATTAAAACCAGGACTTTTAGGCAGCATGGATGAATTCAAAACTCTCTTTAAAGAAGAAGGCCAAGAAGCTGTGAAACATATTGTGCAAAAAGTCATGGTACGAAATCGGCGCGATCAAACCGGCTTAAAGTGGACAAAACGCAATGTGCATTCGACTTACGTGCATTTCACACCAGAAGAACAAGTTTTTTACGACACGCTGTTTGATTTGAAAAATGATCCTAAGAACATGATCCATGGTTTTACAGCCACCACCCTTTTACGCGAAGCCTGCAGCAGTAAAGAAGCTGCCTATATGACACTGCAGAACTTATACGAACGCAAAGATATTTCGCAGGCCACTTTTGAACATTTGGTTTCATGTATCCAATCAATGGCCGTCAACAGCAAAGCTGAACAAGCACTGGACATTATCAATGCAACAGACGAGAAAGTTGTGGTATTTACTGAATATCGCGCAACACAATTGTTTTTACAGTGGTACTTGCAGCAGCATGGCATTACGTCTGTGCCATTTCGCGGGGGATTTAAGCGCAGCAAAAAAGAATGGATGCAGCAGCTGTTTAAAAACCGTGCAAAAGTAATGATTGCAACCGAAGCCGCTGGAGAAGGAATTAATCTTCAATTCAGCAGCACAATTATTAACTACGATCTGCCTTGGAACCCGATGCGGCTAGAACAACGAATCGGACGTCTGCACCGCCTGGGGCAGACACGTGATGTAGAAGTGTATAACTTTGCAGTAAAAAACACAGTAGAAGAACATATCCTTTCATTACTGTATGAAAAAATAAAACTGTTCGAAAACGTCATCGGAGAGCTGGATGAGATTTTATCCAAAACAGCCTATTCCTCGTTAGAAGGATATATTACAGATGCCCTTCACACGTCCGACTCTGAACAAGAAATTGCCTTAAAGCTGCATCATTTATCCGCAATTATGGAAGAGACCAATGAAAAGGAAGGTGGGTAAGCATGGAGCAACATGCCCTTCACCAATTCGTCCGGCGATATTTCAGCGCAAATGACGCGGATATTCTTCACGATGACAACAAACGATTAACAGTTCAATTGACGGAAGAACTCGACCAACAACTCATGAACCGGCCGTTTTACTGGCAGTACATCAAAAAAACCGGCGGTGTGCCGCAGCCGATGACACTGACGTTTATAACAAAAGGAGAAAAAGAAAAGCAGGAAAAAGCTGAATATCTGCATTTCGGTTCTCCACGCTTGCACCAAATTTTCACTAGCGCCAAACAGAAAGGAACGTGGACAATTCTTTACGAAGAGACTGAGGCAGCCAAAGAGCCAACCCCTCTCTTTCCGTGGCTGCTGGCCAATGTGAAAGTTTCGTATGCATCACATCAGCGAAAAGACAGTATTTATTCTTTCGGCTTGCAGCTTATTCATGGGCAGATGGTGGATAACATGATGGAGAAACTAAAGCAAAAGTCACTTCACAATCTCACTCCAGCGCATTCATTTCCAATGCACTCACTCATCCAAACAACCAGCGGTTTGCAGCGAATGAAGCGCTATCTAGAGCAACAATTATCCGAAGAATCAGGGGATTGGGCAGAGAATGCCTGGAAAAGAATGAAAGAGGAGCTGCACATCCTAGAAGCCTATCATACCTCCTCTTCTCAGCCAAAAGAAGAGTACGAACAGGAAAAACAAGCCATCATCGAGCGCTATCAACCACAGATTAACGTAAGCATCATTAACTCCGGGCTGTTTTATTTAGGCGACTCTTCTCTTCCATCCGATATACAATAAAAGAGGCTGAAACAAACGAATAGGAACGACAGGATAATCCGGACGATTTATTACAATCAATCCGGATTATTTGTTTCCCATAGTAATTTCTATCATTGCTCCGTCAATATCCTCCGCTCTCCACGGGCGCCTCCGTATGCTGACAACACTTCGGCTGTACTTTCATACCTTATTGTTCGGCTTTGGAATAACCTGTTTTAGGTATGAGCCAGCCTTGATATACGATAAAAAACGAGGCTGTACAGCCTCGTTTTTATGTTAAAATCATGTGCTGTTTTTACATTTCCGGGGCTCCGCTGACAAAAATGGTCATAACAGAGAACCAACCGAAAACTAAAAACGATATCCCAGCAAAACCAACCGCAAGGAAGTTTCTTTCTTTCACTTCACGGATTACGGCAATAGCGCAAAGAATGGCAACAAAAAGCATCATAATGCCAAAAGCCATGGAGTTTTCCCCCCCTTTATGTAATCGTTCCATTTCAGCAAATTATGTCATTCTTATTATACCCTTTTTTATCGAGACATGCATCATTAATTTTCACTTATTCTTCGATACTGCTATAATGATACTAAAATATTTATAACAATTGGGGGATGCTTACCATGAATTGGAAACAAATACCTTTAGGACCATTACAAACAAATTGCTATGTGCTGTTTAACCATCAACGTGAAGCTGTTATTTTTGATCCAGGCGGCGACGCTCACGTTCTAAAGTCTTGGTTAAGTAAAAATGACATCACACCAGCTGCTATTCTTTTAACACACGCTCACTTTGATCACATCGGTGCTGTGAGTGATATAAGACAAACCTATAACATTGATGTATACATTCATGAAAAAGAACAAGATTGGCTGACAGATCCCGGTAAAAACGGATCCATTCACTTCCTGCCCGATTCTCCGATTCAAACAGAACCAGCTGATCACCTTTTACAAGGAAACAGCTCTCTTAACGTTGGAGGTTTTACGTTGGATATGTATGAAACACCTGGCCACTCGCCTGGCAGTATTTCCTTTTACCACAAAGAAACAGAAGTTGTTTTTTCTGGCGATGTCTTGTTTTCAGGCAGTATTGGCCGAACTGATTTGCCAGGAGGAAATCATCAAACCTTACTAACATCTATTCACCAGACATTGCTGGAATTGCCTGAAAATACAACCGTAGCCTGCGGGCATGGACCTGTGACTTCTATCGAAGCAGAAATGGACAGCAATCCATTTTTAAATGGATTTTCATAACGAGAGGCAAAAATAAAAAGAAAAATCTCCCCGGGGGAGGGAGATTTTCAAGGGGAGTAAATCGTATTGAAAATGAACTATGAGGGGGAGGGGGACTCCCATATCAATGTTCTTACAATATGCTTTCAGTATATTATAAGTAAACAGCAAGTGTCAATGGTTAACACAGTGTCATATATGTTTTCTCTACATATGGAAAAACAAGAGCATCCACTGCTCTTGTTTTTCCTTTTTTCTTTAGTATGTAGCTGTTTTCAAATGCCATAAATTAGTGAAAGCCTGGTTCCATAATAAAAGTCGTGTAATACGTAAATCCGACAAAGAATACAGTCAAATAAGCACCAAAAATATAAATATACATGCGCTCAGTAAGTCTCATGTAACCAAGTGCCAGGAAACCAGCTGTTTGTGCAAAGAATAAAATCGCCATGTTAAACATGTCACCTACAAAAAACAACACAGCAAACACAGCCGTCCAAAACCCCATCATGCGAAACATACGATCCATGTCACTACCCCCCTTGCTATTACGTAATACAGCTCGCAAGAACGTTAATGCCTTGCTTCTAGTATTGCTCCATAAAGGATAATAAATAACTATTTCTTATTATATATGAGTCCATCAATACTTGTAAATGTTTTAATGAACACTTCTTTTTTAGAGATACCGCTTGTAAACAGTTATACAGAAAGATTAACACACATTTCAGCTGCGTATTTTTTTCATTTTTCGCCATGTTATGCGCAGCGAATGGGGAAGCATGCCAAACCACCTTGTAGAAAAATTACCATGTTTATGTGAACGAGTATGCTTTGATGGCCGTTTAAAACGATTATCAAGAGCCTCTACAATTTGTTGTGTAATATATTTTACAAATGGATTCGGTTCCACAATAGACGATCCTTTCTCTTTTCATGCTATCCTTAGCATAGCCCGCCGTACCGACATTTATTCCATTTCTATGGCAGCTTCTTCTCTTTTGTCTGCATAAAAAGAATGCCTTCTGTCATTTCCTTTGTCATCTACCGCGCGCAAAGTCACTTGATACGTATCGTCTGAAACAACTGTGCTGCTGTAGTACACACTGCCGTCAGGAAATTGATACACTCCATTCTCCGTCTCTAAGTCTCCATGCTTCATCATTTTGGACTCCGCATTTCGAAGCAGCCATTCCAGCGTCAATACTATTTCTTCATTCGCTACATTTTCTTTTTGATTGAGATAGACACTAATGTAAAACAAAAGCATACCAGAAAATAACAAAACAATAATTAACACAAGCGGCATCATAGCTCCTTTTTCATTCACGTTTCTTCCCCCTTAAGTGGAGCAGCCCAATATCCAAGGGACGTATGCCACTTGCTGCCGTTTCGGTCCGTTATCATAATATCTGCTCCATATTGTTTCTCACTCGCTTTAATCCGGGAAATATCTTGCAATACAATTTCATATCCCCGGCCATCCTTTGTTCGAACCAAATTGGCATTAGATACATAATACCGGTAACGGTGCTTGTCATCTAAAATGTACAGCCCATTTCCGCTTGCTTCTATAGCAACAGCTTCTTTCATGTCTTCTTTCATTTGCTGAAAAAACATGTGAACTTCCTGCGGCTGATCTGGTTTCACCTGCAGCAGGGGAATGTACAACACAATGCTCGCTATGCAAACGAGGACAATTGCAAATGCCACTACTGCTTCTATCAAGGTCGTTCCTTTTGTATTACGGCAGTACATACATACATTTGTCATAAGACCGGCTGTTTTCTCCTTTCCACTCCACACAGATGTCAAGTCCTTCCCCTGTTTTTGTCGTATGAACCTCGAATGGACCACTATTGCGCAGGTTTTCGTCATTGCCATGCGTTTGCACAATTAAGGCACTTTTCTCTAATAAATGGAGCGCCTTTCTTTCCTGCATGAGTGTTTGTTGTTCTGTTTGCAAAACAAAAAGGAGAGGGAGCAGCGCACTCACAGAAAACATTAGTAAGCCTAAAGCTGCGATGGATTCGATTAACGTCATGCCGCGTTCATCGCTTTTCAATATAAAACCGCCCTTTCCCTAACTGAAATACCAGCTTGTAGTTTGCTTTTGGCGTATTGATTAATACCGTGCCAGGTTTTCTAATATTGCCGTTCGCATTATACGCAACATCGTGCAATGCTAACGTTCCTTCAAACGTTATGCCTTTTGGGATTTTTCTCTGTTTTAAAGGATCGACATTAAGATGGGTATCGCGAATATAATAATGGTTTTCTGTCGTTGTCACATATACATATTTTTGACGGGCATATGCATATTGCTGTGCGTATTGTAAATCCTCTGCGAGCGTATCTAAAAAGTAATCAATCTCGCGTTGGTCGCTGTAGGACTGAAATGATAGTAAGGGGATGCTGATTGCAACTGTCACAATGAGCAGTACAACCAGCATCTCAATGAGTGTGTAACCTTTATTCATTTTCTACTTTTTGAACAGACCCATCTGCTAAAGTTAAAGGTGTGTCATCAGGGCAAACTATTCGATCAACATAATCTTCTTCTACTAATGCTTCTAAGGATTCCGGCTGTTTATTAAATTCAATCGCATAAGCTCCAACCTGCGCATCTAACAATTGCATAGTAGCTTCACACCCTTTAGATTGGGCTAAATGATTGTTCGTCACAATATTGGGCACAGCAATCAACAACAGCACCGTAATAATAAGCAGCACAATCATCATCTCAATCATCGTAAAGCCTTGTTTACGCCAAATGGAACTGCTCATTCAAACCTCTCCCTTTTATTTTTTTCACGTGCAGTCAATTGAAGGAGACTGACAATATCCTTTTCCTTTGTTTCTTCTAAAGCATGGATGCGCAGTTCCATCTGCTCGAGTTGATATGCTACTTTCTCCTGCCATATTTCCTTTTTTGAATAAGACATTTTGTCCTCCTTTTATATCGTGGTCATCAATTGAAACATTGGCAAAAACACAGACAAAAACATCGCCAAAATCACAATTCCAATCGCACAGAACATAATTGGCTGCATCGTCATCATCCATTTTTTCGTCTTTTCTTCCAGAACATTCAGTACCTTTTCGCTGTAAAAATACAAATCGTATCCGAGCTTTCCCGATGCTTGTCCGTGCTGGATAACATGCGTTAAATCTTTTCGGTAATAGTCTGCCTTAGCAAGTGCTTCGTTAAGAGAATAACCGTCTTTTAACTGCTGTTTGAGCACACGGCCTTCATCTTGAAAAAATGGAAAATGGTGTTGTTTTTCAAATACTTGCAATGCTTCATACACAGACAGGCCGCCTTTCAACATGCTGCCAAACTGCAAGGCAAAGTAGTAGGTAAGAAAAAGGCGGACACTTGAACGCACAAATGGAACCTGCAAAAGCAAGTGAACTTGTTTTTGAGAAGAGTAATGTCGAAACCTTTTAAAGTAGTATAAAAAACAGACGCCAAGTAAACAAAAAAGCACGAGAAAAAGAAGTGGAGCATATTGAAATAGTTGCAGCATGATTAAGGTTAATAAGGGAAAATCCATGTGGAGAGAGTCAAACAATGCGCGGAATTGAGGAAACAAAAAATGCACCATGACCATGGCTACAAACACAAGCAGCCATAATAAAAGAAGTGGGTAACTCATAAGTTTTTTTATACTCTGCCATGCATGTATTCTTTTTAAATAAAGCTCCCCCGCACCATACAGTCCTTGCTCTAGGGAGCCAAATTGCTCCGAAAAATATACATAGGCAGTAACATCAGAAGGAAAGAGCTGCTCTTTTAATACTTCATGAAGCGGAATTCCTGCTCGAAGTGCAAGACGCATTTGATACAGCCTTTCCTTCATATCATCGTTCTGTTCAAAACTAACAAGTTGTAATACTTCATCAAGCGGGTAACCTTGTCCTAACAGCTCACTTGATTTGATTAAAACATCTGCAGCAGTTTGTTTAGGCCATTTCGTTTTCATACATTATTGCTTCTTCCTTTCTTCATCACTTTTAAACAACCCAAGCGCTGTTCCTTTTTTCATTTGTCCTCCCATAGAAAAAGAAAGAGACATATGGTTTGGTTCATCTATACTATGTTGTAATAGTGTTTCACTTAAAATATCAAACAAAGCGATACGGGATGAACTGCCTAAATGGGTGCAAAAAGGGGATACATTTTCCTGTTGGCATAAAGGACAGTAACGTTGTTTTAGCGTTTGTGAGGCAATACATCGAAGCGTTTCTTTTAAATCCTGTGGAGTAAAACCAAAATCAAACAGCCGTTGAATCGCTCCTTGTGGAGAATGAGCATGCATCGTCGTTAACACAAGATGTCCCGTTAATGCTGCACGTATCGCAAGCTCCGCTGTTTCTTTATCTCTAATTTCTCCTACCATTAAAAGATCAGGATCATGACGAAGAGATGCTTTTAACATTTCCGCATAGGTCAATCCAGCTTTATTATTTACCTGTGTTTGAATAAAGTCCGCACTTCGTATTTCTATAGGGTCTTCAATACTAATAACACGTGAGTGGTACATGCGCTGATGCGTTTTCATCAACGTATACAATGTTGTTGTTTTTCCTGAACCAGTCGGTCCAGTGACAATGATTAACCCATGGGAATATCCGAGCAGTTGTTTGAAATGGTTAATAACAGGACGTACAAAAGATAACGAAGATAATGTGAGAAAAGAAGTTTGTGGGAGAATACGGATGGATAAACTTTCATGGAAATATGAGGGCACCGTCGAAAAACGCAGGTTAACAGGAAGAGATGTATGCTTCATCGTCATTGATCCGCTTTGAGGACGCCTTTGCTCGCCAATGTCCATTCCTGCCCTGAATTTAAAATGAGCAATTAATCGCTCGGCTTCTCGTTTTTTCAACGTCTGCATTAGCTGCAGCTTCCCTCGGAGGCGAAAAAACAGTGAAGTATATTTTTCATGAGGATGAAAGTGAATATCTGTTGCATAAAGAGCCAGGGCACGTTCAATTAATGTTGTACTTTCCCATTCAATATTCGACAATAAACCACCTCTCTTTCTATTTCATAATACATATTCGTTGTTGTTTTTGAAATTCCTTCAAAAAAAGATATTTTTTTGCATAAAAAATTGCCACGCGGCTATAATAAAAAATGTCGATGGGATGTAGCCAAGTGGTAAGGCAACGGATTTTGATTCCGTGATGCGCAGGTTCGAACCCTGCCATCCCAGCCAACTGTGACATACTTATCTTATTATAAAGAAAATATGGCCACCGCCGATACCTGAGGACTTGGCGGTGGCCATATTTTCTTTATATGTTAACGACACCGCTGCCTCACCTATGCTAACGCGGCTCATATAAGAAACACGCAAGTACTTTAAAAGAAAGAAGCTCAGGTCAAGTAAAGGCAAGGAACTTTTAAACAAAGCCAGCGCATGTTTCCCTTAACAGCGCTGGCTTTTTAAGCAGCTTTGTATTTTTCTCATCTACTACATACAACAAATCAAGCTTTAATCTTGTTTTTGTTTGTTTTTTACTGACTGCATCTTCTCTTTCATTCCTTTTCTGCCTTTATCTCTTCGATCATCAATACGAATGTTTGTCGCTACCCTGTCCACCCCTTTTTGAAATGGAACTTCATGCAGCTCTTTTGTAATTGCAAATAAATCGTCTAAGTTCCCTTCAATAATAGTACTCATCGGTGTGAGTTCATAATCCACCCTGGCTTCATACCGTTTCAACACTTCTTGCATTTCAGCGACATTCTCGCTCATCCCGGGTGAGTTTGTGCCTACCGGAACAATTGTTACATCCATAATTGCCATTTGTTTTTCCTCCTTTTTTGGTTTGTTCGTCTGCAATAAATGAGGAAACTCTTTTTGGCTGAGAGCTCGGTAAGCATCAACTGCTGTTAACAGATGAATTCTTTCTGGGGGAGCACACGTTATATAACGTTGCAAAAAATATGAAACCACAAGCACCGGTTTTCGTAAAAAACCCATTTTCTTTGTTTGCAACACACGGTGAACAATCGGCACAACAAATAGAGCACCATATGACACAAAAGGTAAAAGCCTATCAAGAGAAAACCATGGAAACAGGGCACAAACAGCCATCATCACAATTAAAAAATACAGAACGACAATATTTGTTGAACAGTAACGATTGGTGATTGCTGCTTTTTTTATACGCGGCCAGCTGCTTCTTTTTTTGGGACCTCGATAGCTAAAGACTTTGTGTTCTGCTCCGTGAAATTTTTTTAACTGTTCTGGGAAAATAAAATGGGTTCCTAACAGAAAATAAATAAACGTGTAAAAAGGGATACGAACATGTTCAATATTTAACCCATCCAGCACCGCCGACACAAACACACCGGCTGTCCATAGAAAAAACAAAACTAAATACCAAAGCGGCATCGACAGGAAAACGTGCCAAACAATCGTCCATACTGTTTTCCCATTTAAAGGAAGAACGAATGATTCAGGTTTTTGGTGCCGATTCAATCTGCCCCAGCCAATATATTCATTTCCAAAGAAAATAACTCCATTTTGATAAGAGAGGCCTTTCATTTGTTTGCAGAGCTTCCTTTCTCATTAACATCAACAAAACGCTCCGACACCCAGTAAAAAGATTCATCACTAGTCTCTTTACCCACAAATTGCGGTTCAAAAAACCTAGCATCTTCCGACTGTAACCCTTCATGGCTTTCCCATGTGTGTAAATGACTGATCACTGCACGTGTTGGCGATGTATTCGAAATATCCACTGTGAAAGAGCCGCTTTTACCCAACACTTGATTTTCATGAACTTCATTTGGAAAGGAAAAAACAATACCATTATCCACCGTTTTCCCCTCCATATCTTCTCCGCCTTCTAGCTTCAGCTGATAATGATCAATGTCATCAGGGGACAGCGTTTCACCATTTTCTCCAATAAACGTCACACCAATATAATCATTGCCCTGCACACCATCATCAGGAGTAGCGTTCCAGTTCCACGCAGCTGTTAGCCTAGACACTTTTTCTGTCTGTTCAAGTGACGTTTCCCACTCAATTTCCTCATCCAAATTATCGTTTTGAACCACTTCTGCCTGTTGTATGTAAAAGCTACCTCCTGCAAACAGGAATACCACTAAAACAGCTGGCAAAATAATTACTAATTTATTTCCGTGCAGCATGAAACGTCCCTTTCTCCTCTATTATTTTTTAAAAAAGCACAACGCTGTGTGCTGTATTTGTAAAGGATTTGTTCCGTAAATCGGGGTGGCCTTATTTTTGATGAACATCAGCCGCCATACACTTCGCTTTCCATAAGCAGCGCTTCAGCTTCTTCTTGAGCAAAAACGGTTCACTGCGGGATTTTCAGCTGTTGCTGTTCCCGCAGGATTCTACGTACATTTCAGCTATGAAAAACCTTTTGGGACAGCTCTGTTTTCATTAAGATCCGAATAAAAATTTTGCCCCTGCAATACCAGGATTAGTCATTTCTTTTGTATCAAGTATTTCATCTAACTCTTCTCCGCTTAAAATATCACGTTCTAAGCAAATTTCTCTCACGCTTCTTCCTGTCTCGATGGCTTCTTTGGCAATACGAGAAGCTGTTTCGTAGCCAACGTGCGGGTTAACAGCCGTAATAATGCCTACACTATGCTCTACCATCTCCCGGCAGTGCTCTATATTCGCACTGATGCCAACAATCGCATGCTCCCTGAACACTTGCAGCCCGTTTTGCAGAACAGACAGCGACTGTAACAAATTAAACACTAACACCGGTTCCATTACATTCAACTCAAGCTGGCCTGCTTCTGATGCCATGCTGATCGTTTGATCATTCCCAATTACTTGAAACGATACTTGATTCATGACTTCACACATAACTGGATTGACTTTTCCAGGCATGATAGAAGAGCCTGGCTGTCTTGGCGGGAGATTGATTTCATTTAACCCTGTTCTTGGTCCGGAACTCATTAAACGCAGATCATTAGCAATTTTTGAGAGATTAATGGCATGCACTTTTAAAGCAGCTGACAGTTCCGTATAAGCATCCGTGTTTTGCGTAGCATCGACTAAATTTTCAGCGCTGTACAAAGGAAGCCCCGTCAGGTCTCTTAAATACTCTGCTACTTTTTCAATATATTCTGGTTTAGCGTTCAGCCCCGTTCCGACGGCTGTAGCCCCCATGTTAATTTCATGAAGATGGTCTACAGAACCTTTAATACGGTTTAAGTCTCTTTGCAGCACACGGCTGTATGCACCAAACTCCTGCCCTAGTCTAATAGGCACCGCATCCTGCAAATGAGTTCTTCCCATTTTTATTACTTGGTCAAATTCTCGTTCTTTATCTTTTAACGCAGCAATAACTTGCTCTAACGACTTCATTAAGCCTTTTGCCAAGTTTAGGGAGGCAATATGAATCGCTGTTGGAAAAGAATCGTTCGTAGATTGCGCCATATTGACGTGTGTATTAGGGCTGACCGTTAAATAATGCCCCTTACTGCCTCCTAATATCTCTATTGCCCTGTTGGCGATTACTTCATTGGCATTCATATTAAATGATGTGCCGGCACCGCCTTGTATCGCATCAACAATAAACTGTTCATTAAGAGCACCTTCTATCACTTCTGTCGCAGCTTCAATAACCGCTTTTGCAATGTTTTTATTTAAAACTCCAACATCTCTATTGGCCATCGCAGCTGCTTTTTTTACATAGCCAAACGCCTTGATTAATTCTGGATGCGGCGGATATCCAGTTATTGGAAAATTTTCCTTTGCTCGAATGGTTTGAATACCGTAGTAGGCGTCTTTTGGAACTTGTTTTTCACCCAAAAAATCTCTTTCCGTACGAAATTCACTCATGTTTGTTCTCTCCTTCTTCTCACTTCAATTTTTCACCGAACAATGAGCCCATTAATGCTACAGCTGCTTCTGCCGTTCTGTTTTTCTCATCTAAAATCGGATTTACTTCCACAAACTCACAAGATGTAATGAAATCGGATTCTGCCAGCATTTCCATTGCCAAATGGCTCTCACGATAGCTTAACCCGCCTATGACTGGTGTTCCAACACCTGGAGCATCGTGCGGGTCTAAGCCGTCTAAATCAAGACTTAGATGCACTCCATCACATTTGTCTTCTAAATATGTAATGGCCCGCCGCATTACTTCTGACATACCAAGCCGGTCGACTTCATGCATCGTGTATACGGGCATCTTGGATTGGCGTATATAATCTTTTTCCCCTGCATCAAGCTCTCGAGCACCGATAATCACAACATTTTCTGGTTTTATTTTTGGCTTGCTTGTTTGTATGTTCGTTAACGACGGATGTCCCATCCCAAGCGATACAGCAAGCGGCATCCCATGAATATTACCAGAAGGAGAAGTTTGTGCCGTGTTCAAGTCACCGTGCGCATCGTACCAAATGACCCCGAGATTCTCAAAATACCCCGAAGCCCCTGCAATTGTACCAATAGCAATGCTATGGTCTCCTCCAATAACTAATGGAAAAGCGTTTTTTTCATAAATAGAAGCAACTGTTTCAGCTAATTTTTCATTTGCTTTTGTCACCGCGTATAGATTACTTAAATTTTTAGGTGACGCTTTCACAGCATCTTTTTTTTCAATTGCAATATCCCCTTTGTCTTCAACACGGTATCCTAGTGCTTCGAGTCTCTCGATAACTCCTGCATAGCGAATCGCACTAGGTCCCATATCAACACCGCGCCTATTTTGACCTAAGTCCATCGGCACCCCAACCATTGAAATGTTTTGATTCACCTTCTCCTCTCCTTTCCTATTTTTATATCTCAACAAAGAAAAGCGCAAGCGCCTTGAAAGAAGGAACGGCTCATGGCAAGCTGACCTTTAGCTTTCCATGCCCGGATCGAAGAATTCTCGAGCGGGCAGGCGCTTGCGCTGAACCATGAAAACGCCAAGCTTTTATACTTTCCTATCTGTTTAGAAAAACTCGGCTTGTCGCCGAGTCCTTATGGCGGAAGCCGCATTTTTTCTTATCCTTTCACAAAGATAAACGTTCTGAAGTGTAAAGAAAACTTAGCTGGCACCAAGCCTGTTAGATGCCGGCGGTTGTCTTATTGTTTTTCTGCTGTTTCCCCAATATGCTGACAGTCTCAATGACTCACCTATGCTGACATGTTAAAATTTTTTGTCAGTGTAAAAAACCGGCTGCCAAATGACAGCCGCTCGTTCATTTCTTTCCTGCTGCATACGTTTTAGCAAGCCATGCAGCTCCAGTGACTCCCGCATCATTTCCTAACTCTGCTAACGTGAACGCCGTATCGTTATATACGTTTTCAAGCGCAAACGTGCGGTAATGACGGCGCAAAGGCGCGAGTAATTGTTCTCCTGCTTGGGCTACTCCTCCGCCAATCACAATTTTCTCTGGATTTAATACATTGGCTATATTAGCAGCCGCTAATCCTAAATAGTATATCGATTCGTCAATAACGCTTTCCGCTGCGCTGTCACCAGAAGCTGCTGCCTCAAAAACTGCCTTAGCTGTAAGAGTTTCTTGTTCTTTTTTTGCATATAACAGTGACTGCTTATGTTTTTCTGCTTGCTCTTTTGCTAGACGTACGATTCCCGTTGCAGAAGCAACCGTCTCTAAACAACCTGTCTTATGGCAATTGCAAGGCGCGCCGCCTTCCGGTATGACCGTCACATGTCCCACTTCACCGCCCATACCGCTTGATCCGTGGACGATGTCGCCTTTCACAATGACACCACCGCCAACCCCTGTTCCTAAAGTAAACAGGACGATGTTTTCTGCTCCAACACCCGCTCCTTGCCAATACTCACCTGCAGCTGCTAAATTTGCATCATTATCTACAGCCGTTGGTATTCCCAAAGAATCTGATAGAATATCAACGATAGGATAGTCTTTCCAGCCGATGTTCACTGCAAAATCGACACATCCATTTTCTATGTCTACAAAACCTGGCACGCCAACGCCCGCTCCTATACATTGTGTCTGCTTAATTCCTTCTGCCGCCAGCTGTTCACGAACAGACGCTGCAATATCACGGACAATAAAGGCACCTTTTTTGC
This sequence comes from Alteribacillus persepolensis, assembly GCF_900099605.1. Lineage (GTDB taxonomy): Bacteria > Bacillota > Bacilli > Bacillales > Marinococcaceae > Alteribacillus > Alteribacillus persepolensis. Next base: position 91,844 of record NZ_FNDK01000006.1, on the reverse strand, counting down.
TTTTATCTGTAGGTATCGACCATTTGTTCACTAATTGGCCTGTTTGCGTAAACAAACCTAATTTTACTGATGTTCCTCCTATATCAATTCCTAGTAAGTATTGATGCTGCATATATTCTATGATCGCTCCTTCTTCATGTATAACCGGCTCCATCAATGCAAGGAGGACTTTTCACGCCGTAAAACGAGCAGAGCCTGTTGATACGTGTACTGGTCTAATAACCCTGATTGATAGGCCTCTTTTATTTCACCTTCCATTAATTCAAGGTCTGTCCGTTTATCTTTCGTATAAACAACAATATTAAATTGCATTAACCATTTTCGTATATCTGCTATGGAATGGAATGTTGTGTACATATTCTTATTATAGCAACAGAAGAATAGAAAAGAAAAGCAAAACCACGAAAGGGAGAAAAGAAACGTATGGGTTTTGCCTTAACCGCATATGAACCATTCCTTGAAACGTGTTGCCTGCTACGTAGCAAGCAGTAAATAGTACAATAATGCCAATGAACATATACCACGAACCAAACCAGTGTCCAGCGTGCCAGCCGACAAAGAAAAATAACAGCGCAACAGAAAGCCAAATATATTTACTGTACGAATGAAAGAAGCCATACACCGGCATGAATGAAAATACTGCTGCTGCCATGATAGCCAGCACAATAATCATTCGCAGCACATCCACAATCCAATGAAGCTGATGAAAATAGATAATCTCTGCGCTCGATAAAAGGAAACCCAGATACGAAAAAGCAGCAAACATTAATATAAACAAAACCGACAGTGTCGTTTGCTTGTTTTTCGTATATACAGACGCCGCTCCCACTACAGCCGCTGCCAAAACTATTTCTATCATTGACGCAAACATGCTTGTAGCCCCCATTAGTGTTGAGATGATTATTACAATCTATGTGCTTGCGTCCAAAACATAACCACACAAAAACAGCAGATAAAAATTCATGATTTGAGCACTTATCACATACGTTGAAAATAGCAAAAAGGACAGGGGTTCTTAATATGGCGAAAACTTTTTTTATATGGACAATTCTTATACTAATATTATTCAATCTGTATCAAGTGTCTTTTGCAACCCACAACCCAAAAACTAACCTGTCTGTTTCTTTTACAGAACCGGACAACATCTTTTCCGAGTTATCCAGCAGTGTAGAAATACTCCATATCAGTGATGATGATGAATACTTGCTGGAGTGGGAGGCTAACGCTGACACATTAAACAATGTCAGCCTGCTGCAAGAGTTCTCCCTGCTTTTTGAAGATGGGTATTTAAAAGATGCCTCTTCTTCTTGGACGGAAGAACATGATGAGATCACGATAACAAAAAAAACAACGGCTGAAGAAAGCAGCCGCTATCATCTCATCACTTTTCATTCTGCTAAAACAGATGACACCTTTACTTTTGACTGGAGTGAAGACACACTATACGTTTTAGACACACCAATGACCGACATGCACTCCTTTAAAAAACCAAAAACAAAAGACGATGAAAAATCAAAAAAGATACTAGACGCAGTCATCAATCAACAAAAAGACCATATCAAACGAATTATCCGAGAAGAGGCAAATCTACATCAAGACGTGTTATTATTTCCACTTGAAGACATTGCCGCTTGGAAGAAACTGACAAACCCGGACTCTCCCAGCCACCTTCCTCTCGCAAAACTAGAGGACATGTGGGGAAACATCTATGCCACCTTGCTGCATGTGAGCAAAAACCAGCCAAAGAGCAAAAAAGGCATGCCATTTCTCAGCTGGGATGAGAAGCAGCAAAAAATGGCTCTATACATTCATTACAGTCATTTTTAAGAAGACTCATTTTGTCCTGCTTCATTAATTAATTCCTGTACATGGTCAAAATCCAGCCGATCATCAGACGATGCCCCATCGATTGAACGGGCACGTTCTAGTGAAAGCTCTGCTTTATCAAACTCCTGCAACTCAACATACACAAGGGCAAGATTATAATGGGCTTCGATGAAATCATCCTCCATAGATGCTGCTTTTTCTAAGTGCATGCCCGCGCTGTGATAATCCTCTTCCTTAATAGCGATGCTGCCAAGGAGAAAGTAAGCATGGGCATTATCGTGATCGTTTAGCAGAGATTCTAATATGCTTTCTGCTGCTGCCAGTTCTTCTTGCTCGATAAGCTCTTGTGCCACTTGCAAGTCAACTAGAGGGGATTCAGCCTTTCCTTCATTAGCATGACCGTACCAAAACAAGCCAGCACCTAAAGCTAATGAAACAGTAAATATCAGTGCCTGCCGTAAATGAACACCGTGTTTTGGCAGATGCAGCACACCAGACGCAAGAAAGCCGCCGATTAAACCACCAATGTGAGCACCATTGTCGACAGCCGGCACCATAAAACCAAATGCGAGATTGACCGCCAAAATAAGAATGACATTCATTCCCATGCTGCGAAAAAATAACTTGCGATGAATGAAACCAAAATACAACAAAGCTCCAAAACAGCCAAATATAGCACCAGAGGCACCAGCGGATATTTGTTCATTAAACGCAAAACTTGCCAGTGAACCAAACAGGCCTGCGGTAAAGTAAATAAAGATGAACCGAAATGTTCCATATATCCGTTCCACAGCCGTCCCTAAATAAAACAGTGCTAATGAATTCATGAATAAATGAAAAAAGCCAATATGAAGAAACATTGCTGAAAACAACCGCCACCATTCGCCTTCTAAAATGGCAGGGTTATATTTTGCTCCAAATTCAATTAAGGTTAATATATCGGTGCTGCTTCCTGCTTGCTCGATGAGAAAAAACATCAGCAAAATAGCTGTGAGCAATATATACGTGAACCTCGTTTTGCCAAACAGCAATAGGTTCTTATCTTGCCTTTCTAACTGCTCTTGTTTTCGTGAAACTTCCCTGCTGTAGGCTCTGGCATACTGCTGATGCTCTTGTGCTGTCCGTTCTGGAATGTCTTCCCAAACGCTTTCAAATCCCATGACTTTCAGCACATCGCCTGGCTCATCTACTGTCCACTGGGCAGATTCTGAGGCCATAAAAAAAGATTGCATATTCTCTTCGTTCACCCAGTATTCATTTAGCCTACTACTTAAATCTACAGGCGGGTACGTTGATACATAAACATTGTAAAAATCAAGACGCCTGGAAGGAATAAGCGTCTTTATTTTTTTAAACATGCGCTTTGCCGTTGCTTTATCGGCTTCTAAATCTTTCATCCAATCGTGCTCTACTTTTACGATGCGAATAATAGCTTTGTCTTCTTTTTCAATCCACACCTGTTTTTTATCAGGGCTGATATCAATCATTCGCAAATGTTCATTTATAATTAAGTAAAAGATAAACTTCCAAAATAAATGGTTGGCACTCACATTTCGTCATCCTTTCACATCGAGCGAACCATAGAGAAACCGAGCTGTTTCTGTGAAGTAATAATGATGCGCAACAGGAGGATATCCATCTGTTTTATGTTCTTTTCGGGTATCTAAAAAGACAGCGTCCCATCCGGCTGCTATTGCTCCCTGTACATCTTGTTCCCACGAATCCCCAATAAATAATGCATGTTCTCTATCACCATTTATCGTCTCAAGCGCTATGTCAAAAATGCTCTTTTCTGGCTTTTTTACTCCAATCTCATTCGAGACAATGAGGTGTTGAATGGGAATATACTGTGTAATACCCAGCTGCTGCATTTTTTCTGATTGTATCCGCCGTTTTCCATTGGTAATAACCCCTATGCTGACTTTTTGTTTTTTTAGCCACAACAACAGAGCATGAACCCCTTCAAAAGGAGTGCTGTAACGCGCGACAACGTTTTCATATTGATTATGAAAAGTTTTTGCTGCATTCTCTTCACATGGAAGCTGATAATATTCCATCGTTTTATTAAATCGCTTTTCCCTGTACTCTTCTCGAGTTAAACGTTTGTCTTCATAATCATTCCAATAAAAATCACTATAATGCTTAAACGTCTGAAACCATTCATTTATGTCTACATGGGGCAAGTGTGTATATGTTTCCTGTAACGTGTGTAACGTTGCTTTAAATGTATGCATAATAGCATGTTCGAATGCTTTTTCATGGTCAAACAACGTATTATCTAAATCAAAACAGATCGTATTCCAGCGCATAGGCAGCTCCTCCCCCCATCGCTTCATTATAACAAGGCTGTGCCTTTGCCGCGACTATTTTCGCCTTTAGCAAGTCAACATCATCGTTCATTACTATAAACCAAATTCATCATTCTTATCGAAACTAATTCGGTTAGCAGTGAAAAAAAGGTCCCTGTCTATAGAAAGACGGTGACCTTTTTCAAACCTTTTATGAAGTTCTAGAAAACGGTGCCAGCATATACTTACGTACCATAGGAATACGCAAAGCAATCGTTACCGCAACTCGGCGCAGCGGCCGATTAAACAAAAAGAAATGAAGCAAACGTCGTCGGAATTGCATAAACAAAAAAACAATCAAAAATACAACGATCATTGTCAACCAATTTTTACCCATAACTCGCCCTCTTTTTTTCTTGTATGGTTTGCGGGCTGGCTTCATTTTATACAATATTAATATTAATAAACAATTTCAGCTTCTGTTATTAGAGCTGTTAACGCGATATCATGCTCTTCTTTTGGTATCGTTTCAAATACTTGAAAATCAAGAGCAAGACCGCATGTTGTTACAGAGGTGCCGGCTAAGAAACGGTCATAAAATCCTCCGCCAAAACCAATTCGGTATTTTTCCTTATCAAATGCGAGTCCTGGCACAATAACCAAGTCAAAATATTCCGCAGAAATCCGTGAAGTAACCTCTGGGTCAGGTGCCATAATGCCAGCATAGTCGCTGTGCGTTTGCTGAAATGATGAAATTTGATAAAATTCCATCGTTCGCTTGTCCGGAATAACTTTTGGACACGCAATTGTCTTCCCTTGTTCCCAGCCTTTTTCAATAATGGGCTTTGTATCTATTTCATGCTGACTTGCGATCGTTACAGCCACACTAGCAGCTTTTTTCCAGCAATCCCATAAAAACAAGTTCTCATATATTTGATTACTTTTTTGTTTAATATCAGATATTGAATGTTTTTCAAACTGCTGTTTTGTATGTATACGAAAATCACGCTTTGTTTCCATATGCTCCCTCTTCTATCCTTTTCTATGATATTGGCTTGCTGCCAAGTATAGACAGCGAACTGATACTGTCACCTTTAACAGCTTGAAACATTTCTGAAGGTCAAAAAACAAGCAGAAGACAGTCCAGCTGCCCTCATGATGATTTTCTAACACGTGGACCATCTCGGTGATTCATCTTTGCCAAGCTCCCTGTCAGTGTAAGAAAAACGGTGGTTGAGAAACCCGCTCAACCACCGTCCTTGTCACCCGTAGAAGCTGCTGCTTTCGAACGCATCTGCTACAGACGGGACGCTTTCCACAGACATGGCCTTCGTATCCTCGAACGGCCCCGTTCTGCAGATTCTTCACCTCATGCTGTTCCCGCTGAAGCCGTCCGTCTTCCGCTCCCGCTTCGGATGGCTTATAGACGAAACACCTTTAAAATAGCAATAAACACATATACTTTCTTACCTTCTAAAAAAAGCAGAGGAGCATGCTCCTTCTGCTTATTTTGTTTCGCGATGCAAAGTGTATTTGTTCAATCGCGGACTAAATTTTCTTAGTTCAATGCGTTCTGGGTTTTTACGTTTGTTTTTTGACGTAATATAATTTCGATCGCCTGTCTCTGTGCAAGCTAACGTTACTTGTACACGCATGACGCATTCCCTCCCCATCTTTCATCTTCATTCATACTTAACAATAATAGCAAATACACGTACTGCTATCAAGTTTTTCATACAAAAACCTTGTTTTCTTCAATTGAATATTCTTCTTGAGCCCTAAAAAATGTATAATGTCGATAGGAAATTGTTCACAGTTCACACAATATTTGGAGGAATCAAGATGGAGTGGCTACTCATTACCTTATTTGGCGTCAGCCTTTTCTTATTTGGTATATCCTTTTTACTAAAAACCCCAGCAACAAAAGAAGACATTGAAGAAGTATCGCTTCATACAATGGGAGAAATGTACCAGTTAAAACAAAGAATCAACCGCTTAGAGGAAGAATTATTAACCTCTGCTCAAGTACCTGTTTCATTTCATTCGCACGAATCATTAAAAAAGGAAGCCAGTCAATACTACCAGCAGAACATGAGTATTCAAGACATTGCTGAAATCATGCACATAACCGAAGATGAGGCAAGACATTTGTTAAAACCATACCTTAAAGGTGGTGGGGCGAATGAATAAATACGGCATACGGATGTTTGCCGCAGGCTGGTTTACCGCAGCTTGTATTGTATTAATATACCAATGGCTTTTCGCTGTTGACCAAGGGAAGACCTCTGCTTCCACTCATCCTGCTCCACAAGAAAACGCTGGTTCAGCTGCAGCAGATATGAGCGAAGACAATATGATTTCTTTGCTGGAACAAGGGGGGTATGTCGTAGCAGAAAAAACAAATACAGCGTCAACATCGAGTAACAGCGATACAGACGAAAAATACGAAGAACCCCCTTATCAAGCTGTCCTGCACATCGAAAGCGGCATGACAAGCAGTGAGACAGCAGCCATATTACAGAGGCTGAAGCTGATTGATGATGTCGCAGCTTTTGAAAACAGCTTACGCGAACAAGAAGCAGCAACTTCCATTCAAGCAGGATTTTATGATTTACATAGTAATATGACAGCAGAAGAAATCATTACCAGCATTACGAATTAAAAAAGCTGCAACAGCGTGAAAATACGCTGGCAGCTTTCTTTTTGCCGCTTTTTCTTATTCAGATGTTTCCTCTCCTGCCGGTTCAATGTCTGGACGCTCCTCTTTCAAATCAAAATAGGCATCAAGCGAACTCCGCGCGATTCTATTAGCAATCCCGCTCGTTCCGCTTACGTATACATTAGGGACAATGACAGCAATGGCAACTTCAGGATCGTCATATGGGGCATAACCGATGAATGCCTGATTGTTTCCATCTACATAGTTATCAGTACCTTCCCTGCGAACTGTTATTTCGGCAGTCCCCGTTTTTCCAGCAGCCACATAATCTGTATTATTAAAATAGGACCTGGCTGTTCCCCTGCTGCCATTTACTACACGCCACATCCCTTGTTGGGCCATATGAATATAGCGCTCATCAATATCAACTTTATTTAAAACAGTTGGTTCAAATTGCTGGCGTACTGCGCCAAGCTCTGATTTATCCGCGTTTGGTTCACGGATTTGTTTGACTAGCTGCGGTTTCATGCGATACCCATCGTTTGCAATAGCCGCTGTGTATTGAGCAAGCTGCATCGGGGTGTAGGTATCAAACTGTCCAAAACTTAAATAAAGCAAGTTACCAGGACTTTGATTCCCTCCATTGATTCCTGTTGTTTCATAAGGGAGATCAATACCGGTCTCCACTCCTAAACCAAATTGTTCGTAATAATAACGAAATGTATCATATGCTTTGTTGTATTGCGCCACATTCCATGTTTGACTAACACCGTACTGATAACCAGCCATCTCCATAGCTATGTGTGCCATATAAACATTGGATGAGCGTTCGAGTGCAGATAAATAATTAACAGGCCCTAAGGCAGATACCGAGCTGATTGGCGGTGTCGATGGCAAATTGATCGTTCTGTCGTATACAACCGTATGTTCACTAATAACACCTGTTTCAAGCCCTAGCAGTACTGTCGCAGGTTTGACGGTCGAACCCATTTCAAAGGAGCTGGCAATCGTTCCAATTTGATCAGAATATCCGGCAACAGCTAACAATTCTCCCGTGTCTGGCTCCATCATGACCACATATGCACTTTTGTCATTAATAAAGCTCCCGGCTGCGCTGTCGACTTCGTTATCAATAATCGTTTCAACTTCTTGCTGCAGCGCCATATCAACAGACAGAACAAGATCGTGCCCTCGGCTGCCGCTGCTTTCCTCCCGGCTGTCATTAGAAACTTCGCCTTTCTGTCCGCGGAGTGCTTCTTCATAGTATTGTTCTAAAAAACTCGTCCCTACCTCATCAGAACGGTCATAGCCTTTAGCTAAATATTGATCTACACTCTCTCTTGGAATGGAACCAATCCGTCCAAAAAACCGCGGAAATGCATCCTCATACAAATAGTTCCGGTTGGCATCTCGTAAAATATCGACCCCCGGCAAATCATCTAAACGCTCACTAATTCGGTGCGCTTCTTCTTGGGCCAGCCCTTTTTTTATTCGTTGTGGAGAATCGTAATATCCGCTCGTCATCTCCCGCCAAATGGCTATAATTTCTCGCTGCGGATCTAATTCCTGCAACTGTTCGTCTGAAATTCGATCCAGCTGGATCTGATACAACTCTTCATCTTCTTCGACGCTATCTCGATCTTCTTGTGTAATAAGGGATAGCGCTTCATCAGGATGAGTAACAAGCCAATAATCTTTTAAATCTCGTTCTGGAATATTTTCTATGTCATCGTCGTCCACTTCAATAATTTCACTTAACTCTGTCGCAATTCGAATTCGTTCTTCATCGGAAACACTTTGTTCGTTCGTATATGTAAGCGTTAAAACAAGTTCATTGTCTACGACAAGTTCACCGTTTCTATCGTACATAAGTCCGCGTGGTGCATCAATGCGCACTGCTTCACTGCTTGTTTGTTCCTGTTCCCGTTCGAACTCATCACCCTGTACAATTTGGATAAATCCAAGCCGTAAAATCAACGCTGAAAATAAGATAAAGACAGCAAAAAACAAAACATTCAACCGGAAAGGTATGCCATTCTTTTCCGTTGTTCCATTCTTTTTCTTTTTCACACTTTTCCTCTCCCTTGTCTCTTATGAACTCACCTATGCTGTCATTTATATTATGTAATGTGCGGTTACCGGCTTAGCTAAACATACAGCCGAAAACAACACTGTTATATTTTAGCACATATTAAAACGTACAAAAAAGAGAAGAACCTCTCAGTTGAGAGAATCTCCTCCTCCGTTTTCTGGCATGCCGCTGTTAGCATCTTTTTTGTTTCGCATGCTTTTCATTTTAATGCCTCTAATTAAAAAGTATATAAAAAAGTGTCCGGATCCACAGATAACCATTAACAATGGAATAATCTGCTTATCATCCCAAATAGCAATTCCCAAGAGCAGCAGTATAATAGACGCTGCCCGGCCGCCATTAATAAACCACTCTTTTGTGATTAAATATTCAACTCTCATTGCTCCAGCGCTTGTTGCCTGTCCTAATACATCATAAGTTAATGACACATACGGCACGAGCAGCAATGGATAAGCTGCGGAGACAATAATTCCATACGTCATCAACAACGGGTACGAAAGATTAAACACAATTAAAAAGACCGCGCCGAACAACAAAATACCGCCAATAAAAATAGCTCGTTTGCGCTGAAACGGTTTCAAAAAACGGCTAACAAGAAAATAACCAGCAAATGATACAGCAGACGTCACAAGACCGTAACTTCCCAATGCAAGCTCACTGTTCGTTGCCATATAAACCCATAAAACAATGACAAACACAAAGATACCTTCACGTAAACCTTGTATAAAATGCGAGTACAACACTTTTCGCCAGGCTGTATTTTCCTTTATTTCTGCAACAGCTTTATTTACTCTTAACGGACCCTCTGCATGGCGGTGTTTCATTTTGAAGCTGAGTAGCACTGCCGTAATAAACAGAACAAAAGATATAAAAAAGATAGCTTCATATCCACGCGTATCCGGCAACCAGGTAATAATTGCCCCTGCACTAATTGGTCCAATCATACCGGCAAAAGATGTTAATAAACCTGCAAACCCATTAAAAAAATCACGAGTATCAGGTTCAGTGATTTCAAAGGTAAGCACATTATATCCAAGCCAGTAAAACCCAAACCCCATACCGAGTAAAATACCTAATAACACCAAAATATTATCTGCTTTGTCACCTGCAAACAGAACAGTTAAATAAAAGGCGGTTAATATAAACACGCCTAACCGCAAAGAGATAATTCGGTCTGCTTTTTTTGATATATATCCTGCAATTAAAAATGCAACCGGCTGGGTTGCCACCGAAGCTAACTGATATAGCGCAATATCGCTTACTTCTCCCGATTGTTTCCATAAAAAAATATTAACAAAGGTATTCGACAAAGCTATCGATATGGCATATAATCCACCAATAACTAATAACAACACTAAATTTTTTGTTACATGAACATCTCCAAGAAATATTTTTGCAATTGACTTCGCCATCGTGCCCCACCCGCCTTGACCATATTGTGCCGCAAAGCCAAGCGGGCTATGCACTGCAATATTCGCTGCAACTATTCGCAATTTTTTAAATAAAAAATCTCCCGGCCCCTGTATTGCCACGTGAGTACCTTAGCAAAGACTTCTCTCTGTTCAATTACCGCAAGCAAAAGCCTCTTCCTGTGAAACCTCCATCTGCTGTCATTCCGGCAGGAAGACACGAGTGTTTCTATTGAAACACCTGACTAGAAAATTCGACTGCCTGCTAAGCTCTTATGGCAGAAGCCACCATGTTTCTCTTCTTTATCCTTTAACAAAGGTAAATTTGCCCCAGAGTATACCAAAAGCTTGGTCAGCGCCGAGCTTTTCGGTACAGATGAGTGCCTCATTGTGCTCATGCTGCATGTTAAAAAATTTCAACAACGTCGACAATTCATCCGTACTGACATGATATATTTTCCTATCAGTGTAAAAAGGAGCTGTCCACACAGAAAAGCGACAAGTCCTGGAGGGCCGGCACATGGAAAGCTGATCTTTGCTTTCCATCGTGGGATCGAAGGAACTTCGAGCGAGCAGGCACTTGCGCTGAACAATGAAAACGCCAAACTTTTATATTTTCTTACCTTACAAAAAACCCGCCGCTTGAAAGCGGCGGGTGAATTGTCATTATTTAGCTTCGCTGTAACGCTTTGCTACTTCGTCCCAATTTACAACATTCCAGAATGCTTCTACGTAATCTGGACGACGGTTTTGATATTTTAAGTAATACGCATGCTCCCATACATCGATACCAAGAATTGGTGTTTTTCCTTCCATAAGTGGGGAATCTTGGTTCAGTGTATCTTGCACTTCAAGCTCCCCATTGTTTACAACAAGCCAAGCCCAGCCGGAACCAAAACGGCCTAGTGCAGTGTTTTTAAATTCTTCTTTGAACTTATCAACGCTGCCAAATTTGCTGGCGATAGCATCAGCAAGCTCTCCGCTAGGTTCGCCGCCGCCATTCGGGCTTAGAATTTGCCAGAATAGAGAGTGGTTAGAGTGACCGCCTCCGTTATTGCGTACAGCAGTACGGATGCTGTCTGGAAGTGCATTCAAATCACTAATAAGTTCATCTACATCTTTGGCAGCCAAGTCATCATGACCTTCTAACGCTGCGTTTAATTTTGTTACATACGTGTTGTGGTGTTTTCCATGGTGAATGTTCATGGTTTCTTCATCAATATGAGGCTCAAGAGCATTTGGTGCATAAGGTAATTCTGGTAGTTGATGATTTGCCATAGTATAACTCCTCCTTCAAAATAATTGTTGGTGTTTGTTCTTGGCTGCGTAACTCTTGATTTAAAGCGATCACTTATAAAACGTCTCCGCTTCACAAGTCTGCCATTTTTTACGTTACCAAATTCTATAAGTCTTTTCAAGAAATACGAAATTCCTTGAAACAACACCAGTTTTCTCTTACCCCTCCGCAGCATGTTTTAAACATCGACACAAAAAAATGACATATATTCTTCAGCAGAGACAGAGGTTTTCCAACAAGAAAAACGGGGGTGGAGAAACCCGCTCAACCACTGTCCTTGCCACCGCAGAAGCTGCTGTTTTCGAACGCATCGCTGCAGACGGGACGCTTTCTTCGGACATGGCCTCAGTCTCTTGATGGGTGTCTCATAATTAAGCAAGGCTCGAAATTTTAAATTTTGGCGTGTTTTACATGAATCCCTAACCGAAAAACATCGTCTCATGTATCAATTGCTTCATCCCGTAAGACAGGCCTTTGTTTTCGCACAGTCTTCCGCCCTGTTCGCTTATCCGGTTTTCACACATACAAAAGCCCTTCTAGATATGCCTAGAAGGGCTTGATAGCTTCGTATATAGTTTGCGGTAATTTATACGAACGATTTACCGAAAAGCGCGTAACGGACTAACATTTATGCGCAACGGTCTTATTCGGTTTCAACCGAAAACCGCTTAGCACTTCCCGGGTCATATCCCGCCTTTGTTTATCGCCTAAAAATCACTGTATGTACTGTTATATAGGGATGTTATGTATGGCGGAGGAAGAGGGATTCGAACCCCCGCGAGCCCGTAAAGACTCCTGGCGGTTTTCGAGACCGCTCCCTTCAGCCGGACTTGGGTATTCCTCCAACAATTCAACAAAAAGCAAAAAAAGCACGTATTCATGCTTTTTAAAATGGTGGACCCTGTAGGACTCGAACCTACGACCGGACGGTTATGAGCCGTCAGCTCTGACCAACTGAGCTAAGGGTCCGTATTGATTTTTTATTCACTTATTTATGCAATACATGGGGCGGCTGATGGGAATCGAACCCATGAATGCCGGAGCCACAATCCGGTGCGTTAACCACTTCGCCACAACCGCCATGTAGACTGTTTTCCACATAGAAAATAAAATGGTAGCGGCGGAGGGAATCGAACCCCCGACCTCACGGGTATGAACCGTACGCTCTAGCCAGCTGAGCTACACCGCCGCTTAAAATGGCTCCACAGGCAGGATTCGAACCTGCGACCGATCGGTTAACAGCCGATAGCTCTACCACTGAGCTACTGTGGAATGTGTGGTGAAATATGTAATGTTTTTCAACGACAATGATTATACTATCACGCTTCCATATACTAGTCAACACCTTCTAATTATTTTTATTATAAAATAATTGCAATGACATACACCAAATTAGCAACCAATAATCCTCCCTTTATAACAACACTTGCTAAAAAACCGGCTGCTGAACCAATACCAATTTTCCCCAGACGTCGTATGGAAGTCTCCCCTGATATCATCTGCCCAACCACAGCACCTAATAGTGCTCCGATTAATATACCCACTCCCGGAATAATAAATGGACCAATGACTGTCCCAATCAAACTTCCCCAAGCTGCCGCCTTCGTTCCTCCGCTTTTTTGAATGCCAAAATAATTGGCCACGTAATCAACCGCAATTAAAAATAAAGCAATCAAGCCTTGTACTATCCAAAAAAGCATTCCAAAACTGCTAAACCCTTCGGCAAAACCGATTATGATAATAGCAGCGCCGTAAAAAATTCCACCGGGAATAATCGGATATATTACACCAATAAAAGCAAGTATATAACACACAGCTGCTACAATGTATAAAAGCACGTCCATACGAAAAACCTCCTCATAACAATAAAGAAAACTTGGCTGATATCCTGAAAGAAGGAAGTTCAGCCGGGGTGAAAGAACTTCTGCAATATACTCCTGCCAAGTTCGCGTACATCCTGTACTAAGGACAAAAACCAACGCCTCCTGTGAAAGTAAGCTCTGTACTAACCCCAAATGTGAATACCCTCACTGCATGTATATGGATCTGCTCAGCATATTAATAACATCAATGGCTTATCCAGGCCAACAAGCTGTATTTTCCTGTCTATGCAAAGAAAGAAGGCGTTCTTTGTAAGAACCCCTTCTTTCATTATACACTATTCTTCTTCTAATACGACTTCTGCGATGTTAACAGAATGGTCGCCCACTCTTTCAAGGTTGCTGACAATGTCTACAAATATAATCCCAGCAGATCCGGAACATTTCCCTTGATTTAAGCGGAGAATGTGCTTTTTGCGAAGTTTTCTTTCCATCTTATTAATTTCTTGTTCTTGTTTAGCTACTGCTTTTGCTTCTTCTAAATCATCATTTTCGAGCGCGCTGATTGCATTTTTCAACGTCTTGACCGTTAAGTCAAACATCTCTTCTAAATCGGCATATGCTTCATCAGAAAGAGTCACTTTGTTCGTTAACTGGTAATCGACTAACTCAACAAGATTTTCCATATGATCTCCAACACGCTCTAAGTCACGGACAGTATCCATTAACAGCGAGTGCATTCTTGAATTTTCATCTGACAATGAACGTTCAGAAATCAAGACAAGATAATCTGTAATTTTTCTATCTAAATTATTGATCGCTTCTTCATACTGCACGGTTAATTCTGCATGCTTTTTTTGATTGGTTTTCAAGTAATCTCTAGCTTCCATTAATCCTTTTTCAGCAAACCAAGCCATTCTTAATGTTTCCGTCTTTGCTTGTCCTAATGCAATCGAAGGCGAACGGTCAATGAATGACGTATCAAGATGCTTAGCCCGATATTCAATTTCGTTTTCATCACCTGGTATGAGCTTTGTCACTAATATTGCTAACAGCCCGACAAACGGCAGCTGAATCAATGTGTTTGATGCGTTAAAGATACCGTGAGCAAACGCAATTGTCATTGGTTTATTTAAGTTCAGCCATCCTTGCAAGTTCTCAATAAATGCTGTGTAAGGCACTAGTAAAATAATAATAATGGTTGCACCAATTAAGTTAAAGATAACGTGTGTCAACGCTGCACGTTTTGCTGCCAGTGACGCTCCAAGTGCGGCTAAAACAGCAGTAATGGTTGTCCCGATATTATCACCAAACAATACAGGAAGCGCTGCATCTAACGCTAATGACCCTTGGGTATAGAGTTCTTGGAGCAGGCCGATAGAGGCTGATGAACTTTGTACCGATACCGTAAACAATGCCCCGATAATAACACCAAGTAAAGGATTTTCACTCATACTGACTGTTAAATCACGAAATGCTGGCAAGCCCTCTAACGGCTCAAGACCATCACCCATTAAAGAAAGACCAAAGAATAATGCACCGAATCCGAAGATAACTTGGCCGTAATTGTTAACTTTTTTATTTTTAAAGAAAAAGATGAGAACAGTTCCAAGAAAGAGAATTGGCAGTGCGTAATCCTCAATTTTAATACCGATAATAAAAGCGGTGACAGTTGTTCCTATGTTTGCCCCCATAATTACGCCAATTGCTTGCTGCAAAGTCATAAAACCTGCATTAACAAGACCGACTGTTAATACAGTGGAACCGCTGCTTGACTGGATTAATACTGTAACAATGATACCAGCCAAAACACCCATTAATGGGTTGCTTGTATACTTGTCCAAAATTTCCCTAAGTCTATCTCCGGCAATTTTCTGAAGGCCATCCCCCATAAATTTTATCCCAAATAAGAAAACACCGAGACCTCCAAAAAACGTAAATAATATCGTTTGTAGATCCACACCGATTCATCCCTTCGATAATATTTTATCCCCTTTTTTCGACAATCCTCCTACATGGTACCGATACTATATTGAGCAATTATTTATTTTTTGTAAAGATTTTATTAAGATTTTTTACGAAAAATTAATGTAAACAAATGAATTAACATAGAAGCATCACAGCACTTTTCTTCTATATAGTTTCCAACTTTTTTTCTGCTATCAGCAAAACCACATAAGCACCAACTATTAAAGGTGCAGCCCCTGCCTGTTACAAACATACTGAAATACCGCAAAAGTTAAACATTATAGGATAATAAATACTATCTGCGGTTATACCGTACACACACGTGCTGACTTCTGAACGAGATGCTGTTACATTTTATCTGTTATTTTTCCACACCGCGGTCGATGAATGTTTACTGTTCCTGCGGTGTGCTTGCCTTTGTAAAACTTATTACGAAGTCCGCCTTATCCAATTGTAAATTTTTTCTCCTGCCAATATCTCCAATTTTTACATTTCACACTAAGAACCATAAAAAAGGAGCTGATATTACGTATCCAGCTCCTCTTCCTTTTCTTTTACTTGCTCTTTTCTTTTGACTAGTATCCGCGTACCGTCTACATCAGTTACAACTACCTCTTCGTCTGCTTCAAGCCACTGTCCTCCGCTAGTTGCACTATATTCATTACCGTCTATCATTATCGTTCCAATAGGTCGAAACGGCGTTAAAGTCTTGCCTTCCCTGCCTTTTAACTCTGTATACGTTTCATTCATTGAATTATACCCAAGATCTCCGCTCATCCGGTCGCGAAGTGTTATTTTAGACCACAACTTCCTGCGCGGGAACACCTTTAAAAACAATCCAGCAGCAAACATGCCTAAAATAAACCCGAATACAACAAGAATAGCATACGTAATGGAAGGAGTTGGCACAGCAAGCCCTAATCCCATTAACAATGCACCCAGCAAGGCAATTGTTCCGTCGCTAATCACTTTTCCGTCTACGATAATCAGCGATAAGCCGACTCCATATAATATGAGAATCCACAAACCTGCAGAGGAATCGATATGATAGGAAAAATATAAACTCATAAACGCTATGCCTAAAACCGCAAACAATCCTTTTGCCTTTACGAGCAGCTCTCCTGTTAAAAAAACAGTTCCAAAGAATACAATAAAAAAACCAATACTGGCGTGCTGCAAAAGTTCCATATCATCAAGCTCCTTTTTTTGAGCATCTTTATCTATATACGTCCTATTTCTTTTCCCGTTTCATATCCATTTTATCGCTTTCCCATGAATATTTCACTGTATAATTTCTATATTCACCATATAATTATTATGTAAACAAAACAATGAGGATAAAAATATAAGAACCATATAAGAAAAACGGTAGTTGAGAAACCTACCCAACTACCGTCCTCGTCACTGTAGACGTTGCTGCTTTTGAACACATCTGCTGCAGGCGGGACGCTTTCCGCAGGCACAGCCTCATGCTATTCCCGCTGGATCCGCCCGCCTTCCGCACCTGCTTCCGGATAGCATATGGGCGAAAAATCCTTAAAATAACAATCAAAACATATACTTTCCCGCTTTCTAAGAAAAGCGCAAACGCCTCGAAAAGCCGCGGCAGGTTCTGCAAAGCAGAGGACGTTCGGCTACGGGGAAGGAATTTCTGTTCTGTACGGTGCTTCTATAAGGAAGTTCTGCTGAAAACGTACACGTCCTGCAGCAACGCTGAACCGGCTCGCGCCATGTGCGCCTGAGCGGCTGGACTCTTGTGCTAAACGCGAGAAGCACCGGTTTTTATATTTTCTTGCCTTTGAACAAACCGAACTAATTTGGCTAACATTAGTTCGGCTGTTAAGCAGCCTGCTGCAAATTTCATTCTGTTTCTTGTTAACTGATTTAAGCTGATTCGGTCTCTTCGCCAAACCATCCTTTTACAGCTTCAATCAGGCTGTTTAAAAAATCCAGAAAACTGTCAATAAACGATTGCGTATCTTCCCGATTTAAAAACTCATCGAGATTGTCCCGTATTTGCGTAATTTGGTTTTGTACTTGATCCCAATTAATATTCAAGTCCTTCATGCGATCAAATAAAGAAACAATGCCGTTTAATTCTTCCTCTGTCAATTCAATCCCCATCTCATTTGCAATTCGCTGCACCAGCTCGCGCAAATCTTCTTCTGACTCTACGGATGTCTCGCTGATTTCTTCTTTGACTCTCGTCATTAGTTCGGCTGCTTCTTCCATCCCGATACGCTCGCCTAACTCTGATGTCTTCACCATTTCTTCATTTGCTACCTTTTTTTGTTCTTCTGGAATATCGATGTCGTTTTGTATTTCATATGCTTTAATAATACCTGTTAGAGCAGCTGTTCCGGATACATCAAATGGTGCAGTAATATAGACTTCCGCATCTCCCACCCCTGCTGTTATTAATGTGTTTGCGTAAATAGCTTCTGTTATTTTTGTAATGTTGTTAGTTTCCACATGAATGCCGTCCCCTTCTTGTCCAGCTGTTATCTTAGAAGAAGAAATGGCTCGTTCTCCGATATCCGATGCACTCATATACTCCCCTAAGTAATTGTGCTCTTCTTCATTGGTCACCGTAATAATTTCCGCACTGTCCCCTGCGTTCATCTCTTCTAACACATTGTTTTTTTGCGCTTCTGTTAAGTCTTCTCCTAGTGTGACTGTTACATCACCGCTGGACGTATCGGCCATTGCTGCTTGAGGAAGAACAGTGATAATAAACGCTAAAAGTAATGCCGCGATAAATTTGTTTTGAATCATGTATGATCAACTCTCCTTTACTGCTTGTCCAATCCATATGCATAACTGTTTTTTTTATTCATACACATATATTATACCTTGAAACATGTCCGGAGGATGTCAAAAAATGAAAAAATTGCTGTTGTTTTTATTATTTCTCCTTATCTGTGCATCACTTTATTACGATATGACAGAAGGCACACTTACGCCATCGTCTGTGAATAATGACTCATCATCAAACATAGAAGTGCCCACAGAGACCTCCGCCCCTGCCTCTAATGCTCTAGAAGGAAAGGAAAAAACTGAAGTAATTGTTGAGCCTGGACAAACTGTCCTTTCCATCGTTGAACAACTTCACGATGGACCGGTGCCAGCATCCATCGCTGACATTAGTACAGATTTTCAACAATTAAACAACGGCATTGCGCCAGAGGATATCCAAGTTGATGAATCCTATTACTTTCCAGTTTACAACACTCCCTAATGGCATCTCGAAGCCTTTGCTTGCCAAATGAAATAAAACGCTGATACAATGAGACGTGAACTTTTCCAAATCGTACAAATGAATGATTACACTATGACCATAAAGGGGCGAATGGATTCATGAGCCGTATCACTCACCGCACAGAAACCAGACCTGTAAAAGTAGGAAATCTGGTTATCGGCGGCAATGACGAAGTAGTTGTGCAAAGTATGACCACCACCAAAACTCATGATGTAGAAGCAACCGTAAGTGAAATAAAACGCTTAGAAGAAGCAGGTTGTCAAATTGTACGTGTGGCTTGTCCTGATATGCAGGCTGCTGAAGCAATTCCTGCCATAAAAAAACAAATTAATATCCCGCTCGTTGTGGATATACATTTCGATTACCGTCTTGCCTTAAAAGCAATTGAAGGCGGTGCTGATAAAATCCGGATTAATCCGGGTAATATCGGAAAACGAGAAAAAGTAGAAGCTGTGGTAAAAGCAGCAAAAGAAAAACGTATCCCTATTCGCATCGGCGTGAATGCAGGCTCTCTTGAAAGACGCATTCTAGAAAAGTATGGCTATCCCACTGCGGATGGAATGGTAGAAAGTGCATTGCACCATATAAAAATCCTGGAAGACTTGGATTTTTATGATATTATCGTTTCCATGAAAGCATCTGATGTAAACCTTGCTATTGAAGCATACGAAAAGGCTGCACAAGCGTTTTCTTATCCGCTTCACTTAGGTATTACAGAGTCAGGTACTCAGTTTGCCGGAACCGTAAAAAGTGCCGCCGGGCTTGGTGCTATTTTAAGCAAAGGTATTGGAAGCACCCTCCGCATTTCTCTTAGTGCCGACCCGGTTGAAGAAGTAAAAGTCGGCAGAGAATTGTTAAAAACCTTCGGACTTGCATCAAATGCTGCAACGTTAATTTCTTGCCCAACATGCGGCCGAATTGAAATTGACCTTATCAGCATTGCAAATGAAGTAGAAGAATATATTTCCTCCATTCAAGCTCCAATTAAAGTAGCTGTCTTGGGCTGTGCGGTCAATGGACCAGGTGAAGCCCGGGAAGCAGACATCGGTATCGCTGGTGCTAAAGGAGAAGGGCTGCTGTTTAGGCACGGAGAAATTATTCGCAAAGTACCAGAAGAAACGATGGTAGAGGAATTAAAAAAAGAAGTAGATAAAATCGCCGAAGAACATTATAAAAAAGAAACAACTACCACATAAGAAAAAAGAGCTGTCTTTCAACAGAATTGTTGAAGACAGCTCTTTTTTGTTTATAAAAGGATTACTTAAGCGGCTAAAAGAACGGTGCAAAAAATACAGTCATTGCAATCGAGAATGCCCCTAAACCAATGGACCAATAACCTAAGGCATTAGCTCCTTTACGCGCGGCAAATATACCCAGTACAATTCCCGCACCACCAGTAATAACAGGTAAGAAGAATAAGGAACAAATGCTTAGAATGAGAGCTGTAATACCAAGCCCTTTCCCCATTGACTCATCATCAACATTGGCCTCCATTGTAGCCTCTTGCTCTTCTTCTTCTCTTTGCGGCTCTGACATATTATCCCGGCTGCCGATACCGGGCGAAGCAACTTCTGAAGCTGTTTCCATATTATAGTCATTATCTTGAGCATTATCTACTGGATATTCTTCTTCGTTGGCAAGCAAGTTCGCTTCATCCTGCAAATCATTACGCTGCTTATCTTCATCCATCGTTGCTGCCCCCTCCCTGCTCTTTTTACTAACGATTAGAAAGAAGAGCATTCTTATTATCTCTCGAGAGGGACTTTTCAAACTGCCAATTTAAAACAACTTATACAGAAAGCATCTGACAATCATAACAATGTCCATAAATTTCAAACTTATGACCAGTTACTTCAAAATCACTTTCCATTCTTTCTTCCAGCCACTCCATCGGACATGTTTCAATCTGCCTGGTTTTTCCGCAGTCTAAACATATTAAGTGGTGATGATGCTTCGTCGTCGAACACGAGAACCGGAAGCGCTTTTCCCCTTCCAATTCTGTCATTTCAAGGATATCCATTTCTTCAAATAACGACAAATTACGATACACGGTATCAAAGCTGACGTTGGGGTACAATTTCTGCATAGATGCTAGTACTTCTTTTGCCGATAAATACCGTTTCTCTTCTGCAAAAAGACGGAGAAGCTGCTCTCGTTTTCCAGTGAATTTAAACCCTTCTTTTTTTAATTTATCCAATGCTTGTTTCACGTTCATCACTGTTTCCTCCTATTTACAAACAACTGAACATAATTCTGCATTAATACCATCAACAAAATGACAGAAGAAGCCACCACAATTGTTCCGCCTGTTGCAATATTAAAATGGTACGAAAAATACACACCTGTTAATACTGCTGTTTCCGCCAATACAATTCCCCAAATAAGCGTTTTTTTAAAGCTTTTGGCAATTTGCAGGGCGCTTGCTACCGGCAAGGATACAAGAGCGCCAACCAGTAATATTCCAACCACTTTCATTGACATCGAAATAACAAGTGCCACCAGCAGTGAAAATACAAAGTTAATGTGTTTGATGGAGATGCCAGAAACGCTGGCATACTCTTGATCGAACGAAACCGAAATCAATTCTTTATAAAACAAAAAGAAGATAAGGATAACTGTTATGGATGTGATAACAATAAACATCAAGTCTGCTTCTGTAACAGAAACGACACTTCCAAATAAATAATCGTACCATTCACTATATCCTGACTTTGATGCGCTCATAATCACCGCACTAAGCCCCACCCCAGCAGATAAAATAATCGGGGCGGCCAGCTCTTGGAAGTGGTGATACGTTTGCCTTAATTTTTCAATGACTAATGAACCAATAAGGGCAAAAATAAATCCAGTGTATAACGGATTAATCGTTATAATATTCCACGTTTGTCCAAGCAGTACACCGGCTGAGATTCCCGTTAATGTTACATGAGAAAGGGAATCGGATATAATGGATGAACGACGAACTGCCAAAAACGACCCCACCATCGGGGCAATAAAACCAATTAATATGGCGGCAATGACACCGCGCTCAATAAAAGATAATTCCATCACTACATCATCTCATTTTTTATTACTTTTCATTTTACATCTTCTTAAAATAATACACAATTACATGTTGGGCGTTCTTCTAACCGTCTGTATAGCAAATCCAGCTGCCTTTCTATATAAAAGTACTGTCACTAGAATCAACAGGGCAGTAACAACAATCATTCCCCCAGGAGCCAAATTCAAATAAAAAGCCGAAATTAAACCAAGCACAACAGAAGTTTCGCCAAACAAAACAGCATATAAAAACATTTGTTTAAAGCTTTTGGCCAGTTGTATCGAAGCTGCCGCGGGCAGAACCATTAAGGACGATACAAGCATAATCCCAACAATACGCATGGAAGAAGCAATCACTAATGCGGTAATGACAATAAATACAATGTTAATCCATTTACTGGGAAGACCGCTTACTTTCGCTTGTTCTTCGTCAAAAGATAAAAACAGCAGTTCTTTATAAAAAAATATCAGTATTGCTGTAATAAGCACCGTAATAATACCTATTGTCCATAAATCATTTCTCGTTACTGCAATAACACTGCCAAACAAATAATTAAACAAATCATTATTAAAACCGTCTGCAAGCGAGATAAAAACAACACCAAGGCCGATACTCGATGACAAAATAATTGGAACTGCTAACTCTTGATACGCCGAATACACGTTGCGAAGTTTTTCCATCATTAAAGAGCCAGCAACGGAAAAAGCCATCCCCATATACAAAGGATTGAAAGACGCAAGCCACGCTGCACTTTGTGCTGCAAACAGGTGAAACGCAATACCAGTAAGTGTAATGTGTGACAAAGCATCTGTAATCAATGCCAGCTTTCTGACAACAATAAAAACGCCAAGTACCGGCGCTAAAAAACCAATCATTATTCCTACAAAAAACGCATTCTGCAAAAATTCGTACGTAAAAAACACATCCAGCATCTTAGCGGGCACCCCCGTGATCATGTGTAATCACCTGAACATCATGACCATATAACGAGGATAAGTCACTGTTCTCAAAATCTTGTGACGTACCATGAAAATGGAGGGTTTTATTTAAACAAGCAACGTCGGATACATATTTTGTCATCACACCAACGTCATGAGTGACCAATAACAAGGTTATGTTTTTTTCGCGGTTTAATTGAGATAATAAAGAGTAAAACTGCTGGACAGACGCAGTGTCTACTCCTACTGTCGGTTCATCTAAAATTAACAAATCAGGATTGCTGACTAAAGCTCGTGCAATAAAAACACGCTGCTGCTGTCCGCCTGACAGCTCACCGATATTGCGGCTGCTGTATTCGCTCATCCCTACTCTTTCTAACGACTCAAAAATTTGTTTTTTATGTTTGCGGCTTAAAAACTTCAGCAAACCAACTTTTCCATACAATCCCATGGAGACCACTTCGAAAACTGTTACCGGAAACCCTGCATTAAAACTGTTCGCTTTTTGCGAAACATATCCTATCTTTTCCCAGCTTTTAAACTTGGCCACAGGAGCATCAAACACCTGCACCCTGCCATGTGTTGGCTTTAACAAGCCCAGAAGTATTTTTACTAAAGTAGATTTACCTGAACCATTTGGTCCCACTAATCCTAAAAAAGATCCTTTTTTAATGGAAAGACTAATATTTTCAAGGACCATCTGGCTGCCATATCGAAATGATACATCATCTATTTGAACAACAGTATCATCTTGGTTACTCTTATACATAAAGTCACCTTCTCGTACCTGATTTTATAGAAACTTCTACTTAGAACGCACACGTCCTGTGTTGGGCGTAGAAGTCACCACATCCTGTGGAAGTAGGAATGATTACGATTTATATTTTTTGAGTATACAGGAAGAACATATCGTTGTAAATCCTTATGCTTGGCTTTGTCTAAACACCCCCATCGACACAGGAGGAATTCGATGAACCAACAAAAAGAAAAAGTTGCTGTTATTGATATAGGTTCTAACTCTATTCGCCTTGTCATACATGAACTTGACGCAAAAAGAGGAGCAAGAGAAATACATAACTTAAAAAAATCAGCACGGCTAAGTAACTACATCGATGAACACAACTGTCTCACTACCGAAGGATTTACCATCTTGCTGCAATCGCTCCAGCAACTAGAAGAAGTCATTGAGTATCATCAGGTGAAAAACGTGAAGGCGGTGGCTACAGCAGCCATTCGCAATGCCTCGAACCGTGAAAAAATCTTATCGTATATCCATAAGGAAACGTCGTTAACGGTGCGGGTGCTAACGGAAGCAGAAGAAGCACGTTACGGATATTTAGCCGTTGTCAACTCTACTTATGTTACGGACGGCATAACCATTGATATCGGCGGTGGAAGCACGGAAATAACGCTTTTTCAAAATCGGGAGCTTCTTTATTCTCACAGCTTTCCATTTGGTGCGCTCACCTTAAAAAAACAATTTTTCCCTGACAGCGAACCTGAAAAAAACGATATTCAACAGCTTTTAACTTTTATTCATCAGCAATTTGCTGCGCTGCCATGGCTGAAACAAACCGCTAATCTCCCTGTTGTTGGCATTGGAGGCAGTGCCAGGAACATGTCGCTGGTTCACCAGGCGCAAATGAATTACGCTTTATCCGGCCTCCATCAATATACCATGACACCCCAAGACGTAAAGGCAACCCTTGCGTTGTTTGAAAAATTATCGTTGAAAGAAAGAGAAGAATTAGACGGCCTCTCCAAAGACAGAGCTGATGTAATTATTCCTGCTGCAGCCGTCATTTATCAGCTGATTGACTATGTTCATGCCAATTATTTTTTAATGAGCCACAAAGGTTTGCGAGACGGCCTCTTATTTGAAGAAGTGCTGCGGGACACCTCACAACAATATTTTCCAAGTGTGGCTGAAGAAAGCTTTTTTCAATTAAGCCGTGAATTTGAAATAAATGAACACGATGTCAAAGCAGTTGGTGCTATTGCAGGAAGCCTTTATCAGTCACTTGTTCCATATTTACCGAGCAGCTTGAAAAAGGAGAATAATCTGTATTTACTGGAACAAAGTGCCAGGGTTTTATACATGGGAGAATTTATTAACCATGAAGCAAGCAGCCAGCACACCTTTTATGTACTAACGAACCGATCTATTGATGGAATATCTCACCAGAACAGATTAGCGCTGGCTTCTATCGCCTCCTTTAAATCAAAATCATGGTTCAAACGGCTTATCCGCCCTTTTCGTTCGATGCTCACTAAACAAGAGTTAAAGCGTTATGAACTGCTTGGCAGTATCCTTAAACTGTCCTATTCTCTTGACCGTACCAAGCGTCGCGTCGTTGAACATATTGCAGTGGAAAAACAAAACAGAGGTCTTTCCGTCTATATATACTGTCGAAATCATGTCAGCTTCCATTTTGAAGAATTAAAAAGCAAAAAGTATAAGAAACACATTGAAAAAGTCATCAAAAAACCGGTCCATCTTTACTTTCTTTATACAAATTTTACAAAAAATTAATAGTAAAATGGTAGTATAGGACTACAACTTAGAAATGGTACGTAGAAAGGTGTCTTGATAAAATGTGCGAGCAAACATCATTACCTGATTTACATCACCCGGCTCATTATAACAATCGTGAATTAAGCTGGCTCGCTTTTAATGAGCGTGTACTGCAAGAAGCATTAGACAGTAACAACCCTCTGCTTGAACGCTTAAAATTTCTAGGCATTTTCAGCTCCAACTTGGATGAATTTTTTATGGTGCGTGTTGCTGGCTTAAAAGACCAAGTAAAAGCCGGTTTTAACAAGCCTGAAAACAAAGCCGGACTGACCCCAAAGCAGCAGTTAAGCGCGATTACGAAAAAAAACCGGTCACTCGTCGGTCTCCAGGACAATTATTATACGGACGTCCTGCTCCCTCTGCTTGCTAAGGAAGGAATAAAATTTTTAACCATCAGAGAACTAAACGACGAGCAAATGCAATATTTAACCTACTATTTTAAAGAGTACGTTTTTCCTGTGTTAACACCGATGGCCATTGATGCGTATCACCCATTTCCTATGCTGTTAAACAAATCTATTAATTTAGCGGTGCTGTTACATAAAGGTGGCTCAACAGAGCAACGAAGTTTAGCCATCGTACAAGTACCTTCTGTATTAAATCGTGTGGTTGAATTGCCTGCAGCTAATCACCAGAAACATTTTATTATGCTAGAACAAGTAATCAGCGAATTTATTAATGACCTTTTTCAAGGATACGAAGTAATGTCGGTTTCTCCATTCCGTATTACGCGCAATGCTGATTTAAGCATTCATGAAGAAGGCGCTCGTGATTTATTAAGCGAAATCGAAAAAGAACTTAAAAAACGCAAATGGGGAGCAGCGGTGCGCTTAGAATACCAGCAGGGATTAATGGATTCTCAGCTGTTAAGGTATTTAACAACAGAGCTTGAAGTACATGAGAAAGATGTTTACTATTTCAAAGGGGCGCTGGACCTTACGTTTTTGACATCGCTTAGAAACCACCTCGCCAGCGAGTATGAACACTTAGTCGATGAAACGATTATCCCGCAGCCTCCTCAAGATTTAACCGATGAGGACGATATTTTCTCGGCCGTTTCCAAAAAGGATGTATTACTTCACCATCCTTATGAATCTTTTTATCCTGTTATTGAATTTGTTAATAAAGCAGCAGAAGATAAAGACGTATTAGCTATTAAACAAACATTATACAGAGTAAGCGGCGATTCTCCTATTATCAAGGCTCTTGAAAAAGCCGCCGGTAACGGCAAACAAGTAACTGTGCTCGTCGAACTAAAAGCACGATTTGACGAAGAGAACAATATTCAATGGGCCAAAAAGCTAGAAAAAGCTGGTGTACATGTTATTTACGGCATAACTGGTTTAAAAACCCACAGTAAGATCACCCTTATCGTTAAAAAACAACATGGCAAAATCAAACGATTTGTTCACCTGGGCACTGGAAACTACAACGATTCTACAGCAAAACTCTATACGGATATGGGTTATATGACGTGCAAACAGGAATTTGGTGAAGACGCCACAAACTTTTTTAATTACCTAAGCGGCTATCGAGAAAAGCCTGATTGGAATCAAATTTGCGCCTCTCCCGGTGAAATCAGAGAGTGTTTATTACAACATATTGATGACGAAATCGCCTGTCACAAAGACCGTGGCGGAGGCAAGATTATTGCCAAAATGAACTCTCTCACAGACAAGCCGCTCATTTTAAAATTATACGAAGCATCAATTGCTGGTGTCTCCATTGACTTAATTGTGCGCGGAATCTGCTGTCTGCGTCCAGGTATTGAAGGCATAAGTGACAATATTCGGGTCATAAGCATTGTCGGTCAATACTTAGAACACACGCGTATCTTCTATTTTCATCATCATGGCCAAGAAAAATTATTCCTATCATCTGCCGACTGGATGACCCGTAATATGGACAAGCGTATTGAAATTATGTTCCCAATTCTAGAACGTTCCTTAAAAGACAGACTGTGTGATACATTACAAATGATTCTAAGCGACAACGTAAAAGCACGTATTCAAGATAAACATGGTAATTACGAATATGTGCAGCGCAATCCGAAAGAACTTCCGCTAAACAGCCAAATGACGTTTGTCGAATTAGCTTCCAAATGGAAAACACATCATGATGAATAAATAAAGGTGCCCGAAGAAGACGGGCACCTATTGTTGCGCTTTTTGCTGTATTTCCACAGCATACCAGCTTTTGGCATCGCCATGTTTTTCTTCGTAATCCTCTAATCCCCCGACCCCGCGATGATACGCGGTTAATGTTTTATCCCAGTTACCAAACTTATCCTGTAAATAATCTAAATACTCAATAGACAATTGAATGGAATAGTAAGGATCAAACAGCATCGTATGACTGTAAGGCAAATCGCTTTTCTCCGCAATCCACGGCCCTGTATTTTTCATAAATTGTGCCAGCCCGTATGCTTGTCCATATTTCGTTGGCGGACCAACGAGAGAAGGATCAAACTTACCGCCTGTTTCCACGTTTAACAACTCAAATACAATATTTGGATCTATCCCTTTTTGCTTTGCTTGATATATTAAATAAATGCCCCAATGCACATTGAATCTTCCATTACTTTTTTCGTTCAACTGTTCTGCTTGTTTTTTCAGTTCATTGTATTCAAAGTAATCAATATCCCAATCGACCTGCGAAGATTCTTTTACAAAAGACAGATGTGCTTTCATATCTTGTGCTTTCTCTAACTCAGAACTTTTTTCTTGCAATCGATCAAGGTGTTCTTGGACATTTTCTTCGTAATCTTTATCATCAAAGCCGGTTAACATAATAACTGCAGTTAATAGAATAAACATCCGTCCGTTTTTCACATTCACACCTCCGCTGTCTTAAACAAACATGTTTTATCGCGCCAGCAAATAAAACCACATTGTATACGTTTGTAACAGACCGATAAAGCGAAGGTCAATGCAGATGCGTAAACTGGCTGAAACTTACAAAAACTGCCTGAATTTGTTCTCAGGCAGTTTTTGTTCATTACATGTTTTTTTTCAGCGGAAACGCCAATGTAATAATTGTTCCTTTATTTACTTTACTTTTGATATCAAATGTACCGTTGTGTTCTTCCATAATCTTTTTACAGAGCGGAATTCCTACCCCAGTTCCTTTATCTTTCGTTGTAAAAAACGGCTTTCCGATATTCATTAATACATCTTCTGGAATACCGCCGCCATTGTCGCTCAGCTTTATGACTAAATGTCCATCTTCAGCATAGCTTCTCAAGGTAAATTCATTGCTTGTACTATCATCAGGATACGCTTCAATAGAGTTTCTGAGCGCGTTCAAAATAATTTGTTTAAACGATGATTCATTCACTTCAATCTTATCGCTAACCGGGGCAACCTCATAATGAAAACGAATGCCTTGCATGAGACATTCTGATCGGATAATGTCAATCACACCATCTAATAAACATTTTGGTGTGAGTAATTCTTTTTTAGCTTTTTTCCTGGCAACCGACAAGAAATTATCAATGATTTCGTTCATGCGCTCTGTTTCTGATAAAATTGTTTGCGAATATTTATCAAAACTGTTTGTTAAAGCTGACAGTTGTAAAAATCCTTTAATGACAGACAACGGGTTTCGCAGCTCATGCGCAACCCCTGCAGATAAATGGGACACCGATTCCATTTGATCTTGATAAGTGAGTAAGTGTGTATATTTGCGCTCATACGACAAATCGTAAATCATTAATAAAACTCGATTGGTGTCTTGTAAATAAATTCCTTTTAGATTAAGCCATTCACCACTATGGTCATTTTTTACTTCTAACTGAAGAGACGTTTGTTTCTCCAACACATCTCTAACAAGACGTGCAGCTACAATCAACCCTTCATTTCCTTCTGATACAAACTGGAAATTCAATTTCTTCTCTGTATGTGAATGTTCTCCACTAAGATAACGCGAAAAAGCATCATTTACTTGTTCAATGTCCAGATCTGGTCCGATAATAGCGTACGCGTGGTCAAACTGAGATAATAAGTCATCTAAGTCTAACGCTGGCGGCGGACTGACCATTTCCGTGCCTGTTAATAAAATAAATCCATTTTTCAACACACCGCTGTATTGTACATATACGTCTTTGTCTGCAAAGCGGTGAAGCAAGGTGAAATCTCTGCACATTCCTTTTTCACGTATTTTGTTAATATAGTAAAGAGCTTGCTCCCCATGATATGGCGTAAAATAATCATAAAAATACCGGCTGTCCTGAAAAAATTCTTCCCCTGTTTTGTTTAAAGAAATAATATAACCATCCTTGCTTAATACTAACTCAGCATCAGACCGCAATTTTTCAAATTCTTTTTTAAAATCAATTGTACTTAATGTACGTAATGATTCGTACATATAACCCCTCCTTGTTTAACCAAACCCCCATTAGTTGCTGCTTGTTCTCAGCATTTCATTTATGATTAAACAAATGATCATCTATGCTGCAGTTTTTCCAATACTTACCTCCCCTCTGATTATACTAAAAATGTTCAAAGAATGCATACTTTTTTTAGTTATTGACTGAGTATTTTCATTTGTGCGACGTTTTTTATCACGCTTTTTTTATATGCACATAAGATGTGAACGATATTTCGATCTTGATTATCATAAGGGGCGATGAATATGAACCACTTTAAAGAACAATGGATAAAATATAAGTTATCCGAACTTCATCCAAATGACCTTATCCACTACGGAAAACTGTATGGTATCACGGTTTCCTATGAAGAAGCCGCTAAGCTGCTGGAACTTGTCCAAACAAGCAGCTGGTCTATTGACGACAAGCAATCGTTGCATAACTTATTAGAGAAAGCAGAAAAAATTGTCGCTCCACAAACATATGCGCTGATGCAAGAATTATTCAATCATTTCATAGGAGACTTGTAGAATAAGCGAGAAAAACCAGCAGGTTTCTGGAACAGAAACCTGCTGGTTTAATTCGACTTATGTCAACAGTTCTTCTTTTAATTGATTATTAAATGTTTGATTGCTGAACATATCAATTTCATGCTTATACGGTGGTTTTTTATTTTTCTTATCCGTACCGACATATGGGGTTTCTAAAATTTTTGGAACGTGTTCCATGGAAGGATGATGGACGACATAATTCAATGCATCAAAACCGATATATCCAAAGCCAATATTTTCGTGACGGTCTTTTCCGGCTCCGCGCTCATTTTTACTGTCATTGACATGCAGGACTTTTAACCGATCGATGCCAATCACTTTATCAAATGCATTTAAGACTCCATCAAAATCGCTTACGATATCATAGCCAGCATCGTGTGTATGACATGTATCAAAGCAGACAGAAAGCTTATCGTTATGCGTTACACCATCCATAATCTTTGCAATCTCTTCAAAGGTACGACCACATTCCGATCCCTTACCGGCCATCGTTTCTAGAGCAATTTGCACTGTTTGTTTGTCGTCAATCACTTCATTTAATCCTTCAATAATTTTGGCGATGCCTTTTTCGGCTCCTTCGCCAACGTGTGATCCCGGATGAAGAACAATTTGAGCCGCACCAATAGCTTCACTTCGTTCTATTTCTGAGCGTAAAAAGTCTACACCAAGCTGAAAAGTGGCTGGCTTGGTGGTATTGGCAATATTAATAATGTATGGAGCATGAACGACAACGTCTTTAATTCCATTCTCTTCCATATGTTGTCTGCCCGCCTCAATATTTAACTCTTCAATCGGCTTGCGGCGTGTATTTTGCGGGGCACCAGTATAAACCATCATTGCTGTCGCCCCATATGAAGCCGCTTCTTCACTTGAACCTAATAGCATTTTCTTGCCGTTCATGGATACGTGTGAACCTAATAACATAAGGATAACTCCCCCGTTTTTATCTTTGTCTCTTTTTTAATTTTTTCTGTCGTTTTTGTTGTTTTTCGGCTTGCAGCCGAGCTTTCTTTTTATAACCAGGCTTTACTTTTTTTGGTTTTGGCTTATGAAAGGCTGGTGTTTTCTTTAGATCGGGTCTGTTATTTTGTAACGGATTGGCAACAGCTTGCAGCTCCTGCTGCTTCCATTCAAAGAACTGTGCCGTAATTCCTTGGTTCTGCAGCTTTTGCACCGCTGGATACTCGTCTTTATCTATATACGTATATGCCTCTCCCGTTTCTCCTGCACGAGCAGTTCTGCCCACTCTGTGTACATAATACTCCAGCTCTTTAGGAAGCGAATGATTAATAACATGAGACACACCTTTAATATCCATGCCTCGGGCCGCTAAGTCCGTTGCGACGAGATACTGGATATCAAGTCCATTAATTTTTCTCATCACCTGTTTGCGCTGGCGCGGTGGAAGCCCGCCATGCAATACATCCGCGTGAAGTCCTGCTTGCAGCAGAGCATCAAATACAATATCAGCGTCTTCTTTTGTTGATGTAAACACAATAGCAAAGTATGGACGCAGACGTTCAGCAAGTGTCACTGTCATCTCTGTTCTGTCTCTATATTTTAATAAGATAAATTTATGATCAATCTTGGCCGGTGTGCTCTCTTTTGGTTTTACATGCACGTGTCTTGGATTTTGCATATATTTTCTCAAAAACGGCTGCAACTGTTCTGGAATGGTTGCTGAAAACACCAGCATCTGCAAGTCATCGGGCATCAGAGCAGCTACTGGATCGATTTCTTCAATAAAACCCATATCAAGCATTTGATCAGCCTCATCAACAACAAACATTTCTGTTTTGTGTACATCAATTGCCTGCGTGTTCGCCATATCTTTCAGACGCCCGGGTGTAGCAACAACGATGTGCGGCTGCTGGTTCAATTTTTCCATCGTGCGGATTCGGTCGGTTCCGCCTGTTAACTGCTTTGCCTTTATCAGATGCTCTGTTGGCTGGTCCTCAAGCAATCTTTTTAGTTCATTATAAATCTGCCCAGCTAATTCTCTTGTCGGTGCTGTGATCACTGCCTGAACGCATTCCAGTTCTGGTTTTACTTTCGCTATAATCGGCAGTAAAAAAGCAAATGTCTTTCCAGAACCTGTTTGTGACTGTCCAATCACATCACGTCCATTTAAAATAGCTGGTATTAATCGTTCTTGTATTTCCATTGGCTTTTCAATTTGCTGCTCTTGTAATGATTGAATGAGAAACGAGGGCAAGTCAAATCGTTGAAATCCATTCATGTTCACACCGCCTTTTAGCTAGATGGTCTTCTATTTTATCACGTACCAGTCTCTCCTTGCACATCTAGGCAGATGCTATCATATTTTATCATAAACAACATAAAAAAACAGCTTCCATAAATCTATGTTTTGACACATTTATTGAAAGGATGATGACGTTGTATCCACCTTATCCGCCGTACATGGGAGGACCGCCGCCGATGCCGCCTGAGTACCGGTCTTTTCCTGACACGCAGCACATGCCAGCCATGAATAGAATGCAGCCTCCAGCAAATGCACCAACAGAGAGGGCTAGTACACCTTTTGCACAAAGGTCTTCTGCCAGTGTCCCTTTTGCCGGGAGATCACTCGCTCCTCTGGCATCTCTTGCCACACAGCAAGGAGGTTTATCAAATATTGTACCGTCTGTCCAAAAAATGATTAATGTCGCACAGACGGTCACACCGATGGTCAAACAATATTATCCTTTAGTCAAACAGCTCCCGGCACTGTGGAGTATGCTTTCATCAACAACAAACGATTCTTCACATATAGACACAAATTATCAGGATAACCCCGGCAAGGAAGAGATTAGTGAACCATTCCCTGAACCTGCTGCCGAGTCAGACAATAAAAAAGCAGAATCCTATTTTGCCGAAGCTCCGCCGCCAAAACTATACGTATAATCGACCATAACGCCTTCTCTTCCAGCACGTTCTTTTACATTTTACAGCACAGATAGTATAATGACTCTAGCATTTCACACACGACTAACTGAAATGCTGTATTTGTCGAATGGAACCAGTTTCAGAGGAGGCTGTTATGGAAGTTATTAAGATTTCCCCAAGGGGCTATTGTTACGGCGTTGTTGATGCGATGGTTCTGGCAAAACAAGCTGCAAGCAACTTGGATTTGCCACGCCCTATTTATATTTTGGGAATGATTGTTCACAATAAACATGTCACAGAAGCATTTGAAGATGAGGGAATTATTTCCTTGGACGGGCCTAACCGTTTAGAAATATTAAAAGAAGTCGATAAAGGGACTGTTATTTTTACTGCACACGGTGTTTCACCTGAAGTCCGCAAACTTGCTAAAGAAAAGGGCTTAACGACTGTGGATGCTACATGTCCTGACGTTACACGCACCCATGACCTTATTCGTGAGAAAAAAGAAGAAGGCTACCATGTTATTTACATCGGGAAAAAAGGGCATCCAGAACCCGAAGGAGCGATTGGTGTCGCGCCGGATATCGTTCATTTGGTGGAGTCAATGGAAGACGTACAGAACCTTGACATCGATGCGGACAAAATCATTATTACGAACCAAACAACCATGAGTCAGTGGGATGTTTCTGACATCATGAATGAAGCGATGAAACGTTATCCACATGCTGAAATTCATAACGAAATCTGCATGGCAACCCAGGTAAGACAAGAAGCTGTCGCAGAACAAGCAAAAGAAGCTGACTTAATGCTGGTTGTTGGTGACCCTAAAAGCAACAACTCCAACCGTCTTGCCCAAGTATCAGAAAAAATTGCAGGAACCCCTGCTCACCGCATAGCTGATATTACCGAATTACATTTGGAATGGCTGCAAGGGTTGCATACGATTGCTGTAACAGCAGGAGCTTCGACCCCAACACCGATTACCAAAGAAGTTATTCAATTTTTACAGCAATACGATGAGAACGATCCATCAACATGGCATACCGAACGAAAAGTAAATAATTCTAAAATATTACCGAAAGTAAAAGCGAAAAAATAAGCATAATAAAAAACCGCGCTTGTTGAAATGAGCGCGGTTTTTTTATTATCCTCACTGCCTTTGGTTCTTACAAGAAAGTGAACGGATCAGTTGATACAGAAGAAGCAATAAACGATGTGCTGTATTTTTTCATATCTATCAGCTCTTCCATTTTCTTCTTCACACCGTTTTTCATGATTTTTTCCACGTTATGGCCGGGGTCAATCATGTTTAAGCCGTCCATTTTTGCATCGTGTGCTACATGATAATACAAGTCACCTGTCACATAGACATCTGCTCCTTGACGCTTCGCATGCATCCAATATTTGTTGCCATCGCCGCCTAGCACAGCTACTTTTTTGACTGGCTGTGCTAACGATCCAACTGCGCGCACATGTTCCACATCAAATGCTGTTTTTACTTGGCTTACAAATTCCTCCAATGAAACTGTTTCTTCCAGCGTTCCAATTCGCCCAAGTCCCATTGTTTCTCCTTCTAAATCAAGCGGATAAATATCATAAGCCGGTTCTTCATATGGATGTGCCTTTTCTAAGGCACGCACGACACGTTTTAACAAATTTTCCGGCACAACCGTTTCGATTCGCTTCTCTGATGCAAATTCCATTTCTCCCTGTTTTCCAAGGTACGGGTTGGTTCCTTCTCCTGGAATAAATGTTCCAGTCCCTTCCGCCGAAAACGTACAATGGCTGTAGTCACCAATATAGCCGGCTCCTGCGTCTCCCAGTGCTTGTCTGACTTGATCGACGTGGCTAAGAGGTGTGAATGCAACTAATTTTTTAAGCGGGGCTTCTTGTGTCGGCACAAGCACATCCGTGTCTTGCAGTTGTAATGCTTCTGCCATCATATCATTCACACCGCCCTTTGCTATGTCTAAGTTGGTATGAGCCGCATAAACGGTAATGTCATGTTTTATGCATTTCTCAATAATAGGCCCTTGCCCTTTCGATGTGTCAATGTGTTTTAACGGTTTAAAAATTAGTGGGTGATGGGCAATAATTAAATCTGCCTCTTTTTCAATTGCTTCATCAATCACTTCTTCGAGTACGTCTAGTGCAATCATTACTTTATGGACAGGCTTATTTAAAGTTCCGACCATTAGCCCGATTTTATCTCCGTCAACGGCTAAAGATTTCGGTGAAAATTGCTCAAATTGCTGAATAATCATTTGTCCATTAGCTGGTTTCATGTTGTAATACCTCCTCTAACAAGTTTATTTTACGCTCTAATTCGCTCTGTTTGCGAGACACCAAGGCTGGATCAGCTGCATGTTCTAACTGCTGCAGCACCCGCTTCCAATTTTCTTTTTCCCGTTTCCATTTTTTTAAAAAGGGAGCAGGCTGTTTTTTTATTAAGTATGGACCAAACAACACACCAGCTTCTCGTTGTGCCTCCAATGCCCCATAAGGAGACAACGGATCGCCTTTTTCAGCTGTGAGAATCTCATATATCCGTCCGTCTTCTTCCACAATCTGTTCATTTATTAACTGCCAGCCGTGACGAAGCATCCACGTTCTAACGTCGCATGCCTTGAGATTGGGCTGAAGGACTAAACGTTTCACTTTATTCAATACCGGCAGTCCTTCTTCAAGAATGTTGGCGATTAGAACCCCTCCCATGCCTGCAATCACAACGACATCGATTTCGTCTTCTTCTTCAATAACAGTTAAACCAGACCCAACTCTTGTTTCTATGTGACTCATGAGCCCCTCTGCTTGAACATGATTTGCTGCTGTTTGCAAAGGGCCGTCATTGACATCAGCTGCTAAGACCCATTCAGCACGATGATTTTTCACAAGATGAATAGGCAGATATCCATGGTCTGTGCCAATATCTGCAACGCGTGTCTGTTGCGGAATTTCGCTTGCTATTGCCTGCAACCGTTTTGATACACTCTCTGTACTCATAAACTGTGGTCCTCTCTTCATCCATGTTCCCGATGTTTACAAATAAAAATCTTCTTTTTCATGCATAAATGCCTGACATACCCTGTCGCTAAAACATTTATTGTGATGTAAAAAGAGGAGGCAGCCAACAGCGCTCCCTCCTCCAGTGCCATTATTCTTCCGACAACGACATCAAGTATTCTGCAATTGCTTGTGACTCTTCTGGATTCGCAATACCGCCCGGCATGTCTCCAATACCGTTTTGGGCAATATCAGCTAGCTCTTCAGCGGAATACTGCTCTCCCGAATCGTTAATAGCTGGATAATCTCCTTGTCCTTCAAGGTTTTCTCCGTGACAAGAAATACAGTTTTCATTGACTAATTCTTCTCCATACTCTACTGGGTCCTGTTGCTCTGCATCTTCTCCATCTTCACCAGCTTGCTGCTGATTTACTCCGACAAGAGATAATCCGAGCATTAACAATAAACCAGCAACCGCAGTAATCAAAAATGGAATGAGCGGCTTATTTTTCACGCTTTATCCCCCTTCTACTATGTATACTATCATTCGCGATATGAATCCGCATTCCTTATATATTTTACTGTATTATTCCTCATTAGAAAAGATAAAAAGGAGACATTTATAGTTTTTGTCACTTCCTGTTCAATTATACCGTTTTAAAGGGAAGTAATGATGTATACACCGGCTAATAACACACCACCTGCTCCAGACCACTGCAAATAAGCCAGTTTCCAATACAACCCAGCTGCCATCCAGGCACTCAAGTTGATGAAGATTGTAGTAATCAATACCCCGCTATTTTCTGTGAAAAATGCCACATTGGTCGTTGTAACAAATAATAATAATGCAGCTGCAGCGATGAAAATATGAAAAGCCATTCGCTCTCGGTTTCTCAGCCATAAAGCAAGTAAGAAAACAGCAATGGTCAACATCCCACTTGCTCCCGCCTTTATCCCTATGGATGTGTCCGTTGCGTAGTGGAGAAAAAAGACTAGAGCCATTCCAATAAAAACAAACAGCAGAACAGCGGTATAAAACAATGGTATTCTGTTATTCGCACGCACTTCACCTTGTGTATACAACATTAATAAAAAGTTACAGTAATGCTCCGGCAAGAGTTTATTTGCTCTCCAGTAATGAATTTCATCAATAATGACCCTTTTTCTTTCCTCTGACATAAAAATCTCCTTTCACGATCATGGAAAGGATAAAGAAAAGGATTGCCCCGCATGCACGTGAGACAATCCATCTTTTTTGACATCACATTAATCAAGAAAGTCTTTTAAGCGTTTGCTGCGGCTTGGATGACGTAATTTCCGCAAAGCCTTGGCTTCAATTTGACGGATTCTCTCTCTTGTAACCCCAAAAACTTTTCCTACTTCTTCCAACGTGCGCGTTCTTCCGTCATCAAGCCCGAAACGAAGCCGCAACACATTTTCTTCTCTATCTGTCAGTGTATCTAACACATCTTCTAATTGTTCTTTTAACAGCTCATATGCCGCAGCATCTGAAGGTGCCAGTGCTTCCTGGTCTTCAATAAAATCACCAAGATGGGAATCGTCTTCTTCACCAATTGGTGTTTCTAATGATACCGGCTCTTGAGCAATTTTAAGAATTTCCCGGACTTTATCAGGAGTTAAATCCATTTCTTTCGACACTTCTTCTGGAGTCGGCTCACGCCCTAAATCTTGAAGAAGCTGCCGCTGTACCCTGATCAGCTTATTAATTGTTTCCACCATATGAACTGGAATACGAATAGTACGGGCCTGGTCGGCAATCGCGCGCGTAATCGCTTGGCGAATCCACCACGTCGCATACGTACTAAATTTATACCCTTTATTGTAATCAAACTTTTCTACAGCTTTGATGAGGCCCATATTACCTTCTTGGATTAAATCTAAAAACAGCATGCCGCGTCCAACATATCTCTTTGCAATAGACACGACGAGTCGAAGGTTTGCTTCCGCTAAACGGCGCTTTGCTTCTTCATCGCCTTCTTCAATCTGCTTGGCATATGTGATTTCCTCTTCTGCAGACAACAGAGGAACTCTGCCGATTTCTTTTAGATACATTCGCACAGGGTCATTTATTTTGATACCTGGCGGGACGCTTAAATCGTTTAAATCCAGCTCCTCCTCTTCTTTCTCTACTTGTTCCATGCTAGGGACTTCTTCCCCTTCATTCAGCAAATCAATCCCTTGCTCTCCCAAATACTCAAAAAACTCGTCCATTTGTTCCGAATCTTGGTCATAAGGGGCTAGTTTTTCCGTAATTTCAGCATAGGATAAAACTCCTCGCTTTTTCCCGCTCTCCACTAGTTGTTCTTTGACTTGATCGATAGACATTTCACCTTCCGCCAACGGGCGTGTTGGTTTCTCAGCCATTCGATCCCCTCCTTCCATTCTTCACACCACTTATCTATACACATCCATCTGTTTATCACAGAGGCTTCCTCGTTCATTGTTTAAATGAAAAGGGCTTCGCTTGCGCATCAGGTCATGCCTGACTTTTACACGTACTTTAACGATTTTATTTTTTTAAAGCTTTTTTCATGTCAACAATTTCTGTGGCAAGCTTCACAGCTAATTGATAATCGTGTTTTTTCTCAGCTTCTTTCATTTTTTGTTCTATTTCTTCTATTTCTACCCATTTTGGATAATTCTTAATCTGTTGAATGTAGTCAGCCAATTCATTTTCTGACAGCTGTCTATTTATGTCAAGCATTGCGATTTCTGACGCCTTTTGTATTAAATCAGCATCTTGCAGCTGATTAATAAATTGACTAGGATCAGATTCGTATCCTTTCGTGTAGTATGCATATAAATGAGCAGCAATAGCAATATGGGAATCAACGTTAAAATCCCCGCCAACCTTTTCCTGCACCATCTCACATACATCAGCATTCCTCATCATATGATGAAGCAAGATTCGTTCTGCGTTTTCATAAGCAGGGAGCAGCCGCTTGTTTTGGTATGACTCCAGTCCCCAGCGTTTTCTCATGTCACTTTGCTGTGACTGATTGCGTCTCTTTTTGTAATCGCGCTCCGACTCTTTGTAAATCCGGAACTGTTCTTGTTTTAGTGCATCGAATGATAATGAAAACTCTTCTGCTAGTTGTCTCAAGTAAACATCGCGCTCGATTGCTTTTGGCAAATTCGTTACTTCTTTTAATACTTCTTCGATGTATTGTAGTTTTTCTCCTTCATCTTGAAGGTTTCTGCCCCTTTTTAAAAAACGCATTTTAAAAGTCATCAAAGGAAAAGCGCCATCGATGATCTCCGTTTTAAATTGATCTGCTCCATACGTTTTCAAATAATCATCAGGATCCAATTGATCTGGCAAAAGTGCAACATAAACCGTTAATCCTTGCTGTTCTAAAATATCTGCCGCTTTTCTAGCCGCTTGCTGTCCAGCATTATCACCATCGAAACAAAGAATAACACGTTCGGTGTGCCGGCGAATGATCTTAGCTTGTCTTTCCGTTAATGAAGTACCCAATGACCCGATGGCATTTAAAATACCTGCGTTTGCTGCGGCAATCACATCTGCATACCCTTCAAACAAAACAGCTTCATTTCGTTTACGAATGTGCTGGCGTGCCAAATGCAGCCCGTATAATGTTTCATTTTTTTTAAACACTGGGGTTTCCGGACTGTTTAAATACTTTGGCTCTCCATCACCAAGTACCCTTCCGCCAAATCCAATTACCTGACCTTGCACATCATGGATAGGAAACATGATTCTATTTACAAATCTGTCTTTTAGCTCCCAATTGGACTCTTGCCGCAAAAGCAGTCCGGCTTCTTCCATTTCTTCGAGGTTGTACCCTCTTTTATCCAGTAAACCTTTCATTACCTGAGGCTGGTCCGGAGAAAAACCAAGTTGAAAACGCTCAAGCATATCATGAGAAAATCCACGTGCAATTAAATAATCATAAGCTGCTTTTCCCTGTTCCGTATTTATTAAGAGGTGGTGATAAAA
The DNA here is from genome assembly GCF_900099605.1 of Alteribacillus persepolensis. Taxonomy (GTDB): domain Bacteria; phylum Bacillota; class Bacilli; order Bacillales; family Marinococcaceae; genus Alteribacillus; species Alteribacillus persepolensis. The sequence continues at coordinate 51,881 of NZ_FNDK01000006.1, read as the reverse complement.
CCTTGCAGCAAGATGGTGTCCCTCTTTTTGTCTGTTTTCGCTCGAAGAACGCGTTTTTCCCGCATTAGAATAACCTATTTCCGGGACAGCTATTCCCGCTTTTTTTGCCAGAGTACTTGCCGCCTCTACAAACGTAATACTTTCCATTTCCATAACAAAGGTAAACACGTTTCCGCCTGCTCCGCAGCCAAAACAATGATACAGTTGTTTATCGGGGGTGACAGAAAAGGAGGGCGTTTTTTCCCCATGAAACGGGCACAACCCCGTATAATGCTTTCCTTGTTTTTTTAACTGCATGTATTCACTGATAATATCTACAATATCAAGAGACTGACGGATTTCAGCAACCGTTTCATCTGGTATATGTGGTGCCAAGCAGCTGAACCCCCTCTTTGATTGAGATGTTTAACTATACGTTTGTTAAACATGTTGTTAGCGCATGGACAAACCTTTCTCTGTCTTTGCGTGAAAACGAAGATGTGCTTTTTCTCTTTACTTTTCCTCTTTTCATTTGAATCCCCTCGTATCTACTCAGTAAAAGTCCATCAATTTCATGGCTTTGAAATTGCCGGCCTCTTGGCGATAAGACAACGGCCTCTTTTTGCAACGCCACTGCCGCAAGACCATTATCCTGGGTAATAACAACATCACCAGCTTTTACATGATTAATAATATACATATCAACAGCTTCTGGTTCAGCATCCAACATGATGCTTTTTGAATAATACTCTGCTGATGAGATATGAGAAAAAGTAAACACAAAATATGACGCTATTTGATACGATTGCGCAATCCGGTCAATATCTGCCTTAACCGGGCATGCGTCTGCATCTGTAAAAATAACGATAACGGTTCGTCCTTTCCTTACCATTCGACAACATTAAACAAAATCCTGCTATTTCATTGGATGTTTTTACATCAAATTCGAGCCTATTCAATTTTTTCACACAATACTTCATTATAAACCATCTTTTTTTAAAAAACCATAAAGAAAACTTGGCCAGCGCCAAGCCTTTAAGCGCAGACAGTTACCTAGCTGCACTTATACTGATTTTCTCAACATGTTGACAACACTAATGATTCACCCATGCTAATTGATATTTTCCTGCCAGTGCAATAAAAGCTGCCCTTTGCATCGAGCAGCTTCTCTATTAATTTTTTTGAAACATATTGGAAATAAGGTTAGCGGTCTCTTCTACTGCTTTGCTGGAAACATCAATAATGGTGCATCCGATTTTTTCCATCACCTTTTCGGAGTATTCGAGCTCTTCTTTAATACGTTCCAGCTTTGCATAATTGGCTTCTGCTTTCAGTCCCAATGCTTTTAATCGTTCTGTCCGAATATCGTTCAACTTCTCCGGACTAATACGCAGCCCAATACATTTCTTAGGAGATATTTTGAACAATTCTTCTGGAGGTTCTACCTCCGGAACAAGCGGAACATTTGCCACCTTCAAGCGTTTATGCGCTAAGTATTGTGACAAAGGCGTTTTCGATGTGCGAGAAACGCCGATTAAAACAATATCTGCACGAATAATCCCGCTTGGATCTCTGCCATCGTCGTATTTCACAGCAAACTCAATGGCTTCAACTTTTCTAAAGTAATCCTCATCCAAGCGATACACTAAACCAGGTTCATATTTTGGCTGTTTTCCAGTGGCCTTGACCATTTTATTAAGCACTGGCCCAATAATATCTACGGTTTCAACCCCAGCCTCCTTAGCTTTTGCTAACAGATACTGGCTTTTTTCCGGAATAACAAGAGTGTAAGCAATCATTGCCTGTACTTCTTTCGCCAGTTCCACTACTTCATTAATCGTATGTTCATCTTCCACATATGGAATGCGCCGAATTTCCATTCCTTGTTCGCCAAATTGGCTGGCAGCAGCCTTAACTACTAATTCTGCTGTTTCTCCAACAGAATCAGACACAACGTATACAATGGGACGCTGAATGCTCACGTTCGCCATCCCCCTCCTTCTCCAAGTCATTATCTACAGGAGTTGATCGTGTGATAAATCTACTAGCACTTTTGTTATATTTGTTTTTGTGATTCTGCCGACCACTTCTAAGTGGTTAGCAGAATCTTTCTTCTTTACTACAGGTAATGCATCAATTTGCTTTTCAATGAGTTTATTGGCAACTTCAATCACAAGATCATCTTTTTCACAAACCGTAATATTAGGCATCCTTGTCATAATGATGCTTACAGGCATCGATTCAAGGTCCTGTTTTCCAATACTTGCTCGTAACAAGTCTTTCCTGGATAAAATACCTGTTAAATATGCATTTTTATCCACAACAAACAGTGTACCAACGTCTTCTAAAAACATCGTGCATATCGCATCATAAACAGAACTCGATTCATTGACGACAATTGGAATCGATTGATAATCCTGAACGGTTAATTTTTTAACTTTTTCTGTTAACAGCTGAGATCCAGTTTTTCCTGTATAAAAGTACCCGACACGCGGACGTGCATCCAAAAATCCGGCCATTGTTAAAATGGCTAGATCTGGTCTTAACGTGGCTCTTGTTAAAGACAGCTTTTCTGCAATCTTCTCACCAGTAATCGGTCCGCTGTCTTTGACAATCCCTAAAATTTCTTCTTGTCTTCCTGTAAGTTCGATCGTCACCACCGCCTTACGATCTCTCCCTGCAGTGAGAACATCATATGAATGCGCTGGTCAGAAAGGAGAGATTCTACTTATTCTTTCTTTCATTATATCTTATTACATCAACGCATGACCATCGATTTACTTATCAGGAGGAGAACACGATCTGTTGGAAGTCAGCAAAACGATGTATTTCCACAGACAATTGTTTCATTTGTGCCAAGCGGTTTTCTTTTACTTGCTTATCGTCACTCATTACCATGACGTGATCAAAATACTCGTTAATGGTTCCTTGCAGCTCATCAAGCAGAGCAAATGCCCCACGCACATCAACCTCTGTTAACTTCTGAGGGAGCTCTTTCTGCAATGCCGCATATGCATCATACAATTGCCGCTCTTTGGGCTCTTGAAACAAATCTGTATCAATACGGTTTGAGAAATTGGCTTGCTTTTTAGCAATATTTGTTACCCTGCTTAACGCTTCTACCGTCTCTTTAAAGTGCTCATCTGCTAATTTTTGCTGCAGAAATTCCGCTTTTTTTACTGTTAATACAACTGGCTCTCCAACGTTTTCTAAAACGGCATCTCCCACATCATAGCGAACCTTGCGTTCTGACAGAATGTTTTTCAGACGTAATTCAAAAAAGGCCAGCATATCTGTCATCACTTCTGATTTGTTTCGACTGAGTATACCCGCGTTTTCAAGGCAATCAAGCGATGTCTTTATTAATTCTTTTAAGCTGGCATAAACGTTATGTTCGAATAAAATGTGGACAATACCAGCAGCTTGTCTTCTTAATCCATGGGGGTCTTGTGAACCGGTTGGAATTAAGCCGATGCTAAAGCATGCCGCAATGGTATCCAGCTTTTCAGCTAAAGCCAGTACCGCGCCAGTAACGGATTGCGGCACATGATCTTTTGCATGACGAGGCTGATAATGTTCTTTTATCGCAGCAGCTACCGTTTCATTTTCACCAGCCATCCGTGCATATTTTTCCCCCATAATTCCTTGCAGCTCGGAAAATTCATCTACCATTAACGTCACTAAATCAAACTTGGACAGATACGCTGCTCTCTTCACATCCTGCTTTTCTTTTTCATCAAGGTTCAGCTTGTCAGCAAAATCAGGAGCAACCTCTGTAAGACGGCGTACTTTATCACCAATCGTGCCGAGCTCCTCCTGGAACACAATGTGATTCAGCTTTTCAACTGCATCGTCCAATTTTAACTGCTGATCTTCTTGATAGAAAAAGTCTGCATCCGATAAGCGGGCTCTTAGTACTTTTTCATTCCCTTTGCGAACGTTATCCAAATGCGCTTCGTTTCCATTTCGCACACCGATAAAGTATGGAAGCAAGGTGCCCGAAGTATCTGCAACTGGAAAATATCGTTGGTGTTCACGCATAGAGGTGATTAACACTTCTTCTGGAATACGCAAAAACTCTTCATCAAACGCCCCATAAAATACTGTTGGATACTCGACTAAGTTGTTGACTTCCTCTAGCAGCTCTTCCTCTACTTTCACGTGCCAGTTTTTTTGGCTCGCAACTTCTTCTATTTGCTGGCGGATCATTTGTTTTCTCTCATCTGGACGAACAACCACGTATTGGTTTAATAGCTGTTCTTCATAATTGGCAGGAGCCGTAAGGTCTGCAGCACTTCCTAAAAACCTGTGTCCATAAGATTGACGTCCGCTCTTCACATCAGTAATGTCTATTTGAATCACTTCCTCACCAAACAGAGCGACAATCCAATGAATCGGACGTACATATTTTAATGAATAAGAACCCCAGCGCATATTCTTCGGGAAGTGCAAGTGGGTAATTAGTGACTCCATGCCTGTCAACAGCTCTGCAGCTGTCTTTCCTTTAATTTCTTTGTTGGCAAACACGTATTCTGTTCCTTTTACTTCTTTAACATATAAGTCATCGACATTAATATTCTGCCCTTTTGCAAATCCACGTGCAGCTTTTGTCCATTCCCCGTTTTCATCCATAGCAATATTCTTTGCAGGCCCTTTTGCTTCCTCGGTAATATCCGGTTGTTTTTCTGTCAATTCATTCACACGAATTGCCAAACGACGAGGGGTAGAGAAAGCTTCAATGGACGAAAAAGGAAGGCGGTTATCGTCGAGCCACTTGCTTAATGAATCTTTCAACTGATTCATTGCATCGGTCACAAACCGAGCCGGCATTTCCTCAAGCCCTATCTCTAATAAAAAGTCTCTATTGCTCAAGATGTTTCGCCTCCTTTTTATTTAACATTGGAAAACCAAGCTGTTCTCGTTTTTCATAGTATGCAGACGCACACTTTCTAGCCAGATTCCGTACGCGCCCAATGTAGCCTGTCCGTTCTGTCACAGAAATAGCACCACCTGCATCGAGCAAATTAAAAACGTGAGAGCATTTTAACACGTAATCGTACGCAGGAAAGACTAATTGTTGTTCAATGGCTCTTTCTGCTTCTTTTTCATACGTGCTGAATTCTTCAAATAGCATATGGTGGTCTGCTGTTTCAAACGTATACTTCGAATGTTCATATTCGGGCTGTCCAAACACATCCCCATACGTGAAATCGTCTACCCAGATTAAATCAAACACATTTTCTTTATCTTGAATATACGATGCAAGCCGTTCAATTCCGTATGTAATTTCTACGGCAACAGGATTGGCGTCAATGCCGCCCACTTGCTGGAAGTACGTAAACTGGGTGATTTCCATGCCATCAAGCCATACTTCCCAGCCAAGTCCCCATGCACTTAGTGTCGGAGCTTCCCAGTTATCTTCGACAAAACGAATATCATGTTCATCAGGGTTAATGCCCAGCTCTTTCAAACTCTCCAAATACAACTCCTGAATATTTTTAGGAGACGGTTTCATAATCACTTGGAACTGATGGTGCTGATACAGCCGGTTTGGGTTTTCACCATACCTTCCATCAGCCGGGCGCCTGGACGGCTCCACATATGCCACATTCCAAGGCTCCGGTCCGATACTTCTTAAAAACGTCATCGGATTCATCGTCCCGGCGCCTTTTTCTACATCATAAGCCTGCATAATTAAACAATTCTGTTTCGCCCAAAAATTTTGGAGCGTTAATATCATTTCTTGTATATTCATACAATCCCTCCTTAATAAACGTCCCTCAAACAAAAATCCCGTCCCTATACTAGTATCTAACTAGTATAGGGACGGGAATCACCCGCGGTTCCACCCTATTTGCTTGACCGTAACAAGCCAAGCCGCTTTGTTATTGTTGCTCCGGAACGCCTTCATTACCTTGTTTAACGCAGCTTTCACCATCCTGCGTTCGCTAAATAAACATGGGGGCAACTACTACTTTCCATCGCCGCATCTTATTTTATTTGACACTTCTGGATGTTGACATTTATATTAGCATGATACTCAATCATCATACACGTGTCAAGGTTTGTCGTCTGTCTTCATGCTCCAGTTTTCCATCTGTTCGAGAAACCTTCTTGACTTCAGAAAGATCCCCGTGTATTCATCATAGTATGTTTGTAATACCTGCCTCAACTCTGTTTTGGTGGATTGTTTTAAGGCAACATTTCCAAGACGCTTCATATCCATGTAGAAAAACGTCCGCAACAGCTGCACCGTTTTTTGATGGATATCAAACCGGTATTCATCTATGCCTTTACAGTGATGACATAAAAATCCTGCCTCTTTAACAGAAAAACTAAAAGTTCCTTCTTTTCGCTTACAACGCACACATTGATTTAATTCAGGCGTAATTCCGGCTTGCTGCATCATTTTTGTTTCAAATATTCTCGTTAACACCTCAGGATCATCATCTTCGTTCATTTTTTGCAGCAATTGCAAAAACAACTCAAATAAATAAGGGTTTCTTTCTTTCTCATCCGTTAGTTTGTCTAACAGTTCAGACATATACGAGGCATACGCTGTTTTCACAATATCATCTCGAATAATACGAAACGAATCGATGTTATCACCTTGGCTTAACGTACTCATCCCCGAACCCTTATAATAAAGAAACATCCCATATACAAAGGGCTGGGCAGCAGCTGAAAGTTTATTTTTAGGCTTTTTGGCCCCACGAGCCATTACCGAGATTTTCCCAGCTTCCCGGGTATATATTCGCAGTATCACGTTGTTTTCCCCATAAGCAATTGTCCGCAAAACAATTCCTTCTGCTTTTTCGAGCATGGCTTTCATTCCTTACAAGCATCGCATTGTCTACTCCTCTTCCTCCTGATGAAGACGCATCTCTTCTTCATCCATATGCTCTGCCTGTTCTTGTGCTTTAGTTAAAAGATATGCATGAATATTTCCTGTCATAAAAAAATAATTCCAAGAAAAATTACGGTCTTCAAACATGGTAAGCCACCCTTTCCCCAGCATAATTGCTGTTATTATTAGAATGGCATTTTTTCATTAAAGCATGACCTGTAATTTTTGCCTTTCTGTCTTGGCATCATCAAAGGCAATTCCGATGTGCTGTATGTTTCACAGTTAATAATCTTCTTCTGTATATCCGTGTTCGTTCAACTGACGCTGGCTGTTTCTCCAATCTTTTTGAACTTTCACCCATACATCTAAAAAAACATTCGAACCCAGCAAGTTTTGGATGTCTTCCCGTGCCCTCTGTCCAATCTCTTTTAACATCCGGCCTTGCTTTCCAATAATAATCCCTTTTTGAGAAGAGCGTTCTACAACAATCACACAGCCGATATAGACAGCTCCATTTTCCCGTTCTTTCATTTGTTCTACGCTAACAGCAATCGAGTGAGGAACTTCTTGCGTCGTTAGGTGCAGAACTTTTTCACGTACTAATTCGCTAATAACAAAACGTTCTGGATGGTCAGTTATTTGATCTTCTGGGTAATATTGCGGCCCTTCTTCCAAATAGCCAGTCACTTGCTCTAAAAGAGTCGATACATTATTCCCATTGAGAGCAGAAACAGGTATAATCTCAGCAAATTCATGCCGCTTCCGATATTCTTCAATCTTTTCAAGCAGTGCATCAGGATGCACTTGATCCACTTTGTTTATAACCAAAAAAACCGGGGTCGACGTTTCTTTTAATTTATTAACGATGAATTCTTCGCCTGGACCGTATTTTTCTGATGCGTCCACGAGAAACAAAACGATATCCACTTCTTCTAACGACTGAATAGCTGACCTAACCATAAAATCGCCGAGTTTATGTTTTGGCTTATGTATGCCAGGAGTATCAATAAATACGACCTGCGCGGTATTACTCGTGTAAACTCCCTGGATTTTATTTCTCGTTGTTTGCGGCTTGTCACTCATAATTGCGATTTTTTCACCGATAATGTGGTTCAATAACGTTGATTTTCCTGCATTCGGACGACCAATCAACGCAGCAAATCCTGATTTAAATGTATTATTACTCATCTTGAAAATCCTCCGCTTGAAATGCTCCAGGCAATAGTTCATGTACCGTAACTATCTTCATATCCCCTTTCATATTCCCTAGTATGACTTTCGCAGACGGAGCTAAAAATTCCGATAATACTTGCCGGCAAGCTCCGCAAGGTGAAACAGGATCATCTGTATCAGCGACAACAGCAAGTGTTTGTACATTCTGGTTCCCTTCACTTACCGCCTTAAAAATGGCTGTTCTCTCGGCACAATTAGAAAGACCGTACGAAGCATTCTCAATATTACAGCCTGTGAAAACGTCATTTGTTCCACTGACTGCAGCCGCTCCTACGGGAAAATTCGAATAAGGCACGTATGCTTGGTTTCGTGCGTCCACTGCTGCTTTAAGCAGCTCTTTTTCGGTCATTGCTTTTGTGTCCCCTTTCCATATTTACGTTGCAAACAAAGATATCAATGGTTCATAAAAAATTAACATTCCAATAATAACTGCGGCAATACTAAACACGAAAACCGCTGCAGCAGCAATATCTTTCGCCTGTTCTGCCAGCGGATGGTATTCGTCTGTCACCAGATCTACTGTTCTCTCAAGCGCTGTGTTGATAAGCTCTAGCGCAAACACCACACCAATAACTGCGATGAGCACCAGCCAATGTGTTAGTGGAACCTTCAACACGAAAGCCATGCCAATCACAATCACAGCAAATACAACGTGCAGCTTCATGTTTTGTTCTTGTTTTACAGCACAAATGAATCCGCGAGAAGCATATCGAAACGATTGAATAAACCGCCTCCAATAAATCTGCTTTTTAGCGTTCAAGGCCACACTCACTCAGTATTGTTTCTTGGCGGCTGAACATATCTTTTTCTGCTTCCGCGGTATCATGGGTATAACCTAACAAATGCAAACAACCGTGAACAGCTAGAAACCCAAGCTCCCGCTCTACACTATGTCCATAGGACTCTGCTTGTTCCTTTGCTTTATCTATACTGATAACAATATCACCAAGCAAGTTAGGAACTTCTATATCATCCGGAAGCTCTTCTTCATCATTTAAAGCAAAAGAAATAACATCTGTTGGTTTATCGACATCGCGGTATTGGTTATTCATTTCATGTATTGTTTCGTTATCAACAACGGTTACGGATAACTCAGAGTCCTCCGCTACATCTTCGTGTCTGCAAGCTGCTTGAAGAACTTGTTTCATTAAGGCTGTATCTTGATCACTAAGCGTATTTGTTTCATCGTTAAAATCAATTATGACACTCATTCTTTTCCTCCAGATGCCAAAAGTCTTCCCTATGGCTTATCATTTTTATTTGGAAAACGAGTTGGCTGCGCTTGATCATAGGCATCGAGTATTTGTTGGACAAGCGTATGCCGAACAACATCCGTTGGCTGCAAATAAACAAATCCAATTGTTGGAATCGTTTTTAAAATATCAACGGCATTTTTCAACCCGGACTGCTGGCCTTTTGGCAGGTCTACTTGTGTTAAATCGCCATTTACAACCATTTTGGAACCAAAGCCAAGACGGGTTAAAAACATCTTGATTTGTTCTTTTGTTGTGTTTTGAGCCTCATCTAAAATAACAAAAGCATCTTCTAACGTCCGGCCCCGCATATAAGCTAGTGGGGCGATTTCAATCGTTCCCCGCTCCATTAACCTCGCTGTGTGCTCTACTCCAAAAATATCGTGGAGTGCATCATACAGCGGCCTTAAGTAAGGATCTACTTTTTCTTTCAAATCACCGGGCAGGAAACCAAGGCTTTCACCTGCTTCTACAGCCGGCCGTGTTAGCACAATACGCTTCACGCGGCCATCTTTTAGAGCATTCACTGCCATAATAACCGCCAAATACGTTTTCCCTGTACCAGCTGGGCCAATACCAAAAATCAAATCTTTGTTTCGTATGGTATCTATATATTCCTTTTGTCCAAGTGTTTTCACAACAATGGGTTTGCCTTTTGTATTTACTGCAATTGTTTCTTGATACAACTCTTCCAGCATGTCCAGCTTATCTTCTTCGGCCAGCTGAATTGCATAAATAATATCTCTTTCTGAAATTTTCATCCCATTTCGAAGCATCTTTATTAAAGCTGCTAAGACGTCTTCTATTAACTGAGCCGTTTCTTTCGAACCAGACACAATGAGCGATTCTCCTCTGGTAATAATAGAAACGTCCAGCTTTTCTTCCATTCGCTTTAAGTGTACATCGTTGGGACCAAATAACATTTGTGTTTCGTTTGTGTCGCTTACCTGAAGTGAAATAACTTGCTTTTCTGTCAATTATCTCATTCTCCTTGGATGATCGGTACTTCCGATGTAATCTCTTCTATTACTTGATAGTGCAGCACTATTTTTACTTTACCATTATGCGACTCCTCGTGCAAAATTTTCCCTTCCTTTATATCAGCTTTTCCAGTTAACTGACTTTTTATTTTATTTTCAGCTGCTTTTTTTGCTTGTTTTATAACATCGTTTTTGGATCCTGCCTGATTCACCAGCCTGCTCTCTTGGTACGTTTCAACATTCCAGGCAATGGGAAGGGTATAACCAAAAACCGCAGCATCATGGGTATTTTTTGTTTTTTTAAAAATATCAAATGCTTCATCCGCATCCATTCCCCACAAAGGCAGCTCAAAGCCAAATATGTCCAGGATATACTTCCTTTCTGAGCGTCCGGTTAGTGTGTCTGCTTTCGGCTTAACTGGTATATCAACCGTTACTTTATACCATGTTTCCCCTAATACTTCCCCTTTTGCTGCGACTGTCCTGGCGTGTTTCCCTTTGCCGATAAATCCTGATATTAAAATGTCTCCTTCATGCACTAATTGATTTCTATCTACTAAGACTTGTCCTTGCTCTGCATAGATGGAATGAATAACTGCTGTTTTATTCGCGGTAATGTGTCTTGGAGGCGGTACTTCCGCTTCTTCTGGCAGCGTTTGTTCCACAACTTCAAAATGATAGGTTGTCCCTCTTTTTTCGACGCCTATCCACGTTGTGCCGTCTGTCCTCTCTAATATTTCTTTTTGGATTTGTTCAGGGGAAGGCAGCAAAAATGCAAATGCTCCTTTAGAAACCCCCATATCCGTTAAATTCTTTTCAATTTCGTGCTGCAACACCGGCTGCGCTCCTTCAATTTCTACTTTCCACACCATTTGCGACAGAAGAATTAATGCTGCTGTGAAAAGGAGTATACCAGCTACAAAGCCTGCTCGTTTTTTCATAAGGATCGCGCATTTTTCCAAAAGTGATATTCGAATAACTTCTACGCTGCAATCGTGATCTGCTGCTATTTGCTCTAATCTCGGTAAATCAGCTGATGTAATAAAGCATTCGATGGTTTGCGCACTTGACTTGGTAATGTTTTTTAATATTAACTCTTCACGAAGACTGTCGTTTATTACCGATTCCGGGCGTTTTCCAGTAACCTGCACAAAAATATCAGAAGGTCCATGTTGTTTACTCATGTATTCCTCCCGCTTCCTTGTCATTTAAATAGCTAACTTCATCAATCGTGCCTTCTAGCAGTAATTCGTTAGGAAGTATCGTTTTTATAACAAAGTCATGACCCTTTATTGCTAATTCTCCATACGTTAACTTTAACCGTACCAGCTCTTTTGAAAAATGAAGAACTCCCCGATGATTCTCCACATGCAGGTGAAGCTGTCCAATCATCGTAAGACGAGGCACGTCTAAGAGTACATCTTCTGGCAAATTCATTTTACCGGTTACCCAATATTTAGCGTTTTGTTTAAAGCGGTCAAACATCGGCATGCCCCCTCTCTCATTCTATTCATATGACAGAGAAGAAATGTGTATCACCTTTATCGTGAAACCTCTCTCAAGCAAGCCATGCAAATTACTGATTTCATGATTTTATTCGCTCAGAACGTGTTCATAGCTTATGATAAAGACTTTGCAACATTTCCGTATTTTAGAAAACAGAAATGTTTTAAAAAACTTCTGCTAAGAACACATATATCTTGTGCGCAACGCAGAAGCCATCACATGCTGTGGAAGTGCGTCCCGTGACAACGCCCGAACAGAACAGATCTCGAACTGCCTTGTCTCACGTATACAGATTGCCTCAACGTCTCGACGGCATCGTTAACTCACCCATGCTGGCATGTTTTCCCTTCTCTATTAGTTAACATAAAAAAAGAAGCCGAATCATGATGATTCAGCTTCTTTTCATGTACGCTTTTGATACGGCCTTTTTCTGCAGCCGGCGGGCTTTAGGCTCTCCTAATACTTCTGACCAAATCACGCCATTCATAACGTCTCGTTTGGACATCGCTAAAACACGGGAAGCATGACTTTCATTCGAAGAGGAGGATTCTGAGGAACTGTTACCAATTCCTGCATCGGTGACAACAGAAGTATCGATATTTTTTATCTTTTCTTCTGCCTCTAATTTCCTCTGTCTTAACTCCTCCATTTGTTGCTGATACTGCTCATGAGCCTGGCTGGTTTGTTCATTTTTCATTGTTTCGGCCGGCTGAGATGCTGCCTCTGGTACAGGTGTAGTCGGGCGCCTCTGATCTGTTTTTGTGTCGTCTTCTTGTTGAAAAATACTTTTCCAATCAATTTCTCTCTCATCTTGCGGCTTTCGTTGTTCTCTCCCTTGTTGCTGTTCACCTTGATCTTTGTTTCGATTGAAAACAGAAATCAGTCCCCCGACTAATAAGGCAATCCAAAAGATATTACTAAGTACTAACTCCAAAATAGCTTCCAAGGGTGACTTCCCCCTTCCTTCAAGCTACATTACATGTTCTTTGTAGGTCCTGGATTGTTGTATCCATCATCGTTGTTTTTTGTTTCTTTTCCAATGGACTCTCTCATATCAGTATCGGCGCTGACGTTTTGAATATTCATGTAATCCATAACGCCAAGATTTCCTGATTTTAGAGCTTCAGCCATTGCCATCGGTACTTCTGCTTCTGCTTCTACAACTTTCGCACGCATTTCTTCTACTTTCGCTTTCATTTCTTGTTCGTGTGCAACAGCCATTGCACGACGTTCTTCGGCTTTTGCTTGAGCAATTTTCTTGTCAGCTTCTGCTTGATCTGTCTGCAAGCCTGCACCAATGTTTTTCCCAATATCAATATCAGCAATATCAATAGAAAGTATTTCAAATGCTGTGCCAGAATCCAATCCTTTTTTCAAGACAGTTTGTGAAATCATATCGGGATTTTCAAGTACTGCCTTATGATCTTCAGATGAACCAATGGTGGAAACAATCCCTTCCCCAACTCTTGCGATAACAGTGTCTTCTCCAGCACCACCGACAAGCCGGTCAATGTTGGCTCGGACGGTAATTCGTGCTTTTGCCTTTACTTCAATACCATCCATTGCCACACCAGCAATAAAAGGCGTCTCAATAACTTTAGGGTTAACACTCATCTGCACTGCCTCTAAAACGTCACGACCTGCCAAATCAATCGCCGCGCAGCGTTCAAATGTTAATGCAATATTAGCACGCTGAGCAGCAATAAGGGCATTGACAACTCTGTCAACGTTACCGCCCGCTAAGTAATGGCCTTCTAGCTTATTTAATTCAATATCAAGCCCTGCTTTTTCCGCTTTAATCAACGGATTAACTACTCTTGCCGGGATAACGCGGCGAAGCCTCATTCCTACTAATTGAAAAATACCAATCTTTACGCCAGCAGCCAGCGCAGAAATCCACAGCATGACCGGCACAAACGTAAACAGTACCGCTAATGCAATCAATACTAGCGCTAACACAATAATTAATGTTAAATCAATGGACATACTCTTTTCATTCCTCCCTTAATCTGCTTCCACTTTCCTTACAATAATTCGTGAACCTTCTACATCGACAACGGTGACCTGTTCTCCTTGATCAACATATCCTCCTTCCGTTACGACATCAAGCCGTTCTTCGTCTACATTAATAGAACCAGATGGACGTAAAGGTGTCAACGTTATCCCTGTTTTACCTATAAGTTCTTTTCGGCTGACATTTGATATATATCCTTCATCTGTCGTAACAGAGTCTTCAAGGACAAGACGTTTCATCGGACCTCTCATTCCAAACGTCTTAAACAGTATTGCTGCTGCAGCAATGGAAACAACCGCAGCAATTAAAATCGATAAGACGATATTTAACGTAGAGAAAGAAGCTAGAATCATACTGCCAATCATCGCGCCAATACCCAGGAATCCAAACACTCCAAAACCTGGGACAAAGATTTCAATTGCTAGCAGTATAAGTCCTGCTACAAAAAGAACAATGGATTCCAAACCTGCAAACCCGGCAATGGCGTGGCCAAAGAAAAACAAGAATAAGCTCAAAGCCCCAAGTATGCCTGGAATACCAAACCCTGGTGAATATAATTCCAGAATCAACCCTAAACTGCCAACACTTAAAAGAATAGGGATAATCACAGGATGTGTCACAAACCGTGCAATATGCTCAGCTAGAGAGATGTCTGCTTCCACTACTTCAGCACCTTCTAAACCCAGCTCCAGCAGCAGTTCTTCCCTGTCATCAACAACGTATTCTGCATAGCCAACTTCCACTGCTTCGCTTGCTGTCAATGATAGCAGACTCCCCTCCCCAGCCCGGTACTCTTCCAATTCTATTGAAGGGTCAGCCATCGCAATAGCATATACAGGATTGCGTTCATTTAGTTCCGCTGCATTTTTCATATTTGCTATCCAGGCTGATTGTGCTTTATCATCCGCTGCATTGCCAGACCCATCTATTACTTGGGCAGCTCCCATCTCCGTTCCGGGAGCCATCGCAATTTTATTCGCATTTAATGCAATAAAAGCCCCTGCAGACATCGCTTCCTCTGTCACGAACGCGGTTGTTGGCACCGAGGCATTCGTTATAATGGAAGCAATATTCCCAGCTGCATCTACAGCCCCGCCAGGTGTATCAATTTCAAAAATAATGTGATCGGCATTTGTCTTTTCAGCCTCATTTACGGAGCGCTCAAGAAATGCTTCCAATCCTCTCTCTACTGTCTGCTCTACAGGAACGACATATACAGTTTGCTCCTGTGGTGACTGAGATAAAACCACCGGCTGCAAGCTGACAAATAATACTGAAAACCATAATAATATCCAAGCTGTTCTTAAACGATGTTTACCCATGGCACACCCTCGTTTCCTTTTTCGTTCATATGTATATAGTCTCTTATTACGAAGGGTATATCAAACGACAAAAAGGCACCCAGCTGCTCTTAGAACGGCTTCTTCTTCATATACGAAATAACGCCAGCTTGGTTTCACGTTTATTTTCGTTAATTATATTTTTCACAAATACTAGTGACACAGCCATAAACGATAATGAAGCGTAGAAAACAATCAGACAGTTAAGAAATGTCCCCTCCTTTATTTACAAAGGACAAGCCAGTACGCTTAAGGGCGTAAATGGCTGAATAAAAAAGAGAAAAACAAAAATGTACAAAATATTCATACCTCTCCTGCCTATTAAAAAGAGCATCTCAACTCAGGAGATGCTCTTCATTTTAAGAAGATAAATGCTTTTTTACAAGTTGGTTCACTTGTGCTCCATCTGCTTTACCTTTTACTTTTGGCATTAAAGCAGACATCACTTTTCCCATATCGCTTTTTGAAGATGCTCCAACTTCTTGAATCGTTTGTTTTACTAACGTCTCCAATTCGTCTTGCGCGAGCTGTTCCGGTAAATATTCAGAGAGAATACGTAATTCCTCTTCCACCTCATTCTTCAAGTCCTCCCGGCCAGCTTTCTTAAACTCATGGAGGGAATCCTTCCTCTGCTTTTGTTCACGATGAAGTACATGTACTGCTTCTTCTTCATTCAATGAACGTCCTTTTTGAATGGACTCATTTTGAAGGGAAGATTTAACTCCGCGAATTACAGAAAGCCGCTTCTTATCTCTAGCCTTCAGAGCACTTTTCATATCTTCATTTAAACGATCGATGAGTTCCAGTGTACAAGCATCCTCTCTTAGAATTTTCGTTTACGTGCCGCTTCTGACTTCTTCTTACGCTTTACGCTCGGCTTTTCGTAATGCTTGCGCTTACGAACTTCTTGGAGCGTTCCTTCTTTGGAAAGCGAACGCTTAAAACGGCGAAGAGCGGCGTCAATGTTTTCGTTCTTACGAACACGGGTCTCAGCCATATGATTCCCTCCCTCCGAACAACCAGTACAGCCAAACGTCTATCTCCATACCAGCATAAGTGAATCACGCTTATTTAATCATACTGGAGGCATAACGACAAAAGGTGTATGCTTTAAGACATATTGGCCATTTTATCAAAGTATAAAACAAAACCGGCAAAAAATCAATAAATCACTTATGTTTTCCCTGTTTTATTTAATATTCGCTGCTCCCGGTTTCGCCTGCAGCAATGGACGTGCCGGAGCTCGTACCAATACGCTCTGCGCCCGCCTCTATCATTTTCAAAGCTGTCTCTTTATCGCGCACACCGCCGCTGGCTTTCACTTTTGCTTTGTCACCAACTGTTTGTTTCATTAATTGGACGTCTTCCACTGCTGCTCCGCCGCCAGCAAATCCTGTGGATGTTTTTACAAAATCTGCGCCTGCCTCTACTGCGATACGACATGCCCTTTGTTTTTCTTCATCTGTCAGCAGTGCTGTTTCAATAATCACTTTTACAAGCGCTTTATCTTTTGCAGCTTCTGCCACCGCTTCTATATCCGATTTTACGAGCTTGTCATCACCGCTTTTCAAGGCTCCGATATTAATCACCATATCTACTTCCCTGGCGCCATTTTCAATGACGGCTTTCGTTTCAAAAGCTTTGACTTCAGGCAATGTAGCGCCTAAAGGAAATCCTATCACTGTGCATACTTTTACATCTGAGTCGTGTAATATCTCATATGCAGCTTCTACCATCGAAGGTTGGATACAAACAGACGCAAATCCAAACTCTTTTGCTTCTTTTGATAATGCAGCAACCTGCTCAGCCGTAGCCTCTGGTTTTAGCAATGTGTGATCAATGAAACGTGCTACATCCATGGGCGCAAATTCCTTTCTATACAAATTTTAGGCTAGTAACATTTCTTCGTGGTCATCTGCCACTCGAACAAATTCCCCTCGGCTATACGGATACCCAGGTTCCGCTACTTTTACCTTTATAATTTTTCCTATCATGTCTTCTGTTCCTGCAAATTGAACCTTCATGTAGTTGGATGTGTATCCTGTTAATAAACCGGAGTCCTTATCTTTTTCTTCCGGAATAACGTCTAAAACACTTCCTTCATAATGAGAAGCATATTCTTTTGCCAGCTGGTTGGAAAGCTCTATTAAGCGGTGCACACGTTCTTGCTTGACGTCATCACTTACTTGGTTATCCATGCGCGCTGCCGGTGTACCCGTCCGCTTTGAATAAGGGAATACGTGTAATTCGGAAAATTTATTTTCTGCAATAAAACGGTAGGTTTCTTGGAACTCTTCTTCCGTCTCACCAGGAAATCCAACAATAACATCAGACGTCACAGCTAAACCAGGAAGAGCTTCTTTTAGTTTTTGCACACGCTTTGCAAAAAACTCAGTCGTATATTTCCTTCTCATCCGCTTTAACACAGTGTTTGATCCTGATTGCAGCGGGATATGAAGGTGGTTTACAATTTTTTTGGACTTATCGATAACATCAATGACTTCATCAGTTATCTGGCTTGCTTCAATCGACGAAATGCGGATACGTTTTAAACCTTCTACGTTCTCTAGTTCCACTAATAAATCAGCTAAACTGTAGCCTTTCATATCCTCGCCATATCCGCCTGTATGAATACCGGTCAGAACAATTTCTTTATAACCAGCGTCCACGAGCTGCCTTGCTTGTGCCAGTACATCCTCTGGATTTCTCGAACGTAAAAGCCCGCGCGCCCACGGAATAATACAAAATGTACAGAAATTGTTGCACCCTTCTTGAATTTTTAGAGAAGCCCTGGTTCGATCTGTGAAGTGAGGCACATCTAATTCTTCATAAACACGCGTTTTCATAATGTTTTTCACACCATTAATAGGTGTGCGCTCTTTTTGAAATTGTTCAATGTACCCAATCATCTTAGAGCGGTCCTGTGTTCCGACAACAACATCAACACCTGGTATGTCCATAATTTCTGCAGGAGAAGTTTGTGCATAACACCCCGTCACACAAACAACAGCATCTGGATTTTTCCGCACGGCTCTTCGAATCACTTGACGGCTTTTCTTATCACCAGTGTTCGTGACGGTACACGTATTGATAACATAAACATCTGCCCGTTTGTTAAAGTCGGTTTTTTCGTAGCCTTCTTTTTCAAAAAGCTGCCAAATTGCTTCCGTTTCATAGTGGTTCACTTTACAGCCAAGTGTATGGAAAGCAACTGTTGCCATAACATTCACCTCAATAATTCAAATTGATAAGATAAGCAAGCGAGAAAGTAAAGCGAAGCAGATTCACTTCGTAAGATTCTCGGACCTAAGCTAATATTTTTTATGCCTTCCCTTTTTAAATCATTTACTTCCTTTTCGCTCACGCCGCCTTCAGGGCCAATCACCGCCATAATAGACTCAGGCGAAGATTGCAGCACATCTTTTAAACCGCCGTGGCTTTGTGTTTTTGCATCTTCTTCATAAAACAGCACACTGGTACTATAATTTTTAGTCTGCTGTAACACTTCTTTCCAAGAAGGAACATAATAAATAGAAGGAATATACAGCCGTCCTGACTGTTCTGCTGCTTCTTTTGCTATCTTTTTTAAGCGATCTACTTTCTTTTGAACTTTTTTGCCATCCCATTTTACCACAGAACGATCTGCTGCAAAGAGATAAAAGGCTGCAGCCCCAAATTCTGTACCTTTTTGAATGACAAGGTCGAGTTTATCTCCTTTAATTAAACTTTGTGCGACCGCCACCGAAACGGGCAGTTCATTATAATTGTCCAGGGTTTCTAGAATGTCTGCTTGCACTTCATTCTGTGTCATTTCACTAATCTGGCACAGCACTTGTTTCCCTTGGTTATCCAAACAGATAATGTGAGAGCCCGTTTCCATTCTCATAACCTTTGTCATATGCTTTACATCTTCACCTGTCACCAGCACGTAAGAATCTGTTATATTTTCCGGTTCTACAAAATATCTTTGCATCCCAAGCCACTCCAGCAAGGTTTTATTTTTTTTGTGCGACCAAAGCCACCCAATCATCAATCATCTGCTCTTCCACAATGGCAAAACCGCTCTGCAGCAATGCCTTTTTTACTTCATCTTTTTTACTTGCAATAATCCCAGAGGTAATAAAGCAGCCATTCGTATTTAAGCGCTCATAAGCTTCATCGACCATACGAAGAATAATATCAGCTAAAATATTAGCGGCAATCACATCAGCTTTCATTTTAGTATTTTCCAGCAGGTTGTTTTGTCTGACTGTTACCGCCGCTTCCGTATGATTATAGGAGGAATTAGAACGTGCACTTTCCACAGCTGTTTCATCCACATCAAGAGCCTCCACTTTTTTTGCTCCAAGTTTTGCAGCTGCAATTGCCAAAATTCCAGAGCCTGTTCCAACGTCTATAACATACTCGCCGCCTTTTATGAGTTTTTCCAACAACTGCAGACATAGAACAGTGGACGGATGTGTGCCCGTTCCAAATGCCATACCCGGATCCAGTTCAATCACAAGCTCATCATCTGCAGCGGCTTGATAATTCTCCCAACTGGGAGCAATCGTTATAAAGTTGGACACTTTCACCGGCTTATAGTACTTTTTCCAAGCTTGTGCCCAATCTTCTTCGTGAACTTCTGTTAACGTCACTTCATTTCGGCCGACATCAATATTATGTTGAAGCAAATCATTTATGGACTGTTTTACTTCCTCTACTGTTTCTTTTAAAAAGCTGTTCAACGGAAAATACGCTTTTACTAGTACCCCGTCGTCCGGATAATCTTCTTGAGAAAGCTCAAAAATTTCGTCTTCGGCTCCATTCCACTCTCTTACAAGGTCATTGGAGTCTTCAATCACTACACCACTCGCCCCGGATTCATGCAAAATGTTTGATATTGGTTCCACTGCTTCCTGTGCTGTATGCACACTAAACTCCATCCACTTCACGTTTTCACCTGCTCTATTCAAAAAATACGTAAGTCTCTTTGGCCGCACCTACAGATAGAAAGAGGACACTGCTTATGCGCCTTGCCACAACAAGCTGATTATTCTCCCTTAAAAGCCCGTTTTACTTTATCAAAGAAATTATGACTTTGTTCGTCCACTTGTTCATCGCCGCTTAGCTCAGCAAATTCCCGGATAAGCTCTTTTTGTCTCTCACTTAATGTCTTCGGCGTAATGATACGCACTTTTACATGTTGATCTCCCTGCCCCCGGCCATGAACATTAGGAATACCTTTTCCACGTAAACGGAAACTTGTTTCTGTCTGTGTACCTGCCGGTATCTTTAGTTTCACTTTACCGCGAAGCGTCGGAACCTCAATTTCATCTCCTAACGCTGCCTGTGCAAAAGTAATTGGCATTTCACAATATACATCATCACCATCGCGTTCAAAGAACTCATGCGACTTCACATTAAAGACAACATACAAATCACCATGTGGGCCGCCGTTTACACCAGGCTCTCCTTGGCCTGCAACACGGATTTGCTGGCCATAATCCACACCAGCAGGTACTTTAATGCTGATTTTTTTATTTTTGCGGACTTTGCCATCTCCGCCACAAGTGCTGCACCGTTCTTTGACCATTTGGCCAGTACCTTGGCAGCGATCACACACACGCCGGTTAACAACACGTCCAAATGGTGTGTTTTGTTCAATATTTAACTGTCCAGCGCCTCCACATTTACTGCATGTTTCAGGAGTTGTGCCAGGCTTTGCACCATTACCGTGACACGTTCCGCATGTTTCTTCTCTAGGAATGTTGATTTCCGTTTCTTTTCCAAAAGCAGCTTCTTTAAACGTAATTGTCATGGTGTACTGCAAATCCGAGCCTTGACGCGGGGCATTAGGGTCTCTTCTTGCGCCGCCTCCAAAGAACATATCAAAAATATCACCAAATCCACCGAAATCACCGGCGCCTCCAGCACCGCCAAATCCACCTTGGTTTGGATCAGCGTGTCCAAATCTGTCATAATTAGCCTTTTTCTGCGGGTCGCTTAATGTATCATACGCATCTTTTACTTCTTTAAACTTCTCTTCGGCGCCTTCCTCTTTGTTGACATCAGGGTGATACTTCCGCGCTAGTTTTCTATAGGCTTTCTTTATTTCATCGGTAGAAGCATTTTCATCTACCCCTAATATCTCATAATAATCACGTTTACTCATTTTCTTCACTCCCGTTCCCTTATCCATAACGATTATCATATCATTCTAAATGAGCGTTCAGCAACTGCACGCAAGAAATAACCGCCGTTTATTTCAGTCTGTTCTCTCTTTTGTCTGTTTCTAAACCCGTCCCTGCTTTTTGCTGTTGATGACGCGCACATGGCAAAAAGGAGCTGACCCGGAATGTAGCACAACTTACTTTCCATTGGGACAGCCCCTTTTACCGACACATGTTATTCTATTCCTATATTTCCTGTAAGTCCCTTAACAGGGGGGGAGAGACGGTAAGTTTATCGAAGAAGGTTCTCCCCAAACACATCAACTATATTAATCTTTTTTCTCGTCATCTTCCACTTCTTCATAATCTGCATCCACAACGTCGTCGTTCGCACTGCCTTGTGCGTTGCCATCTGCAGCGCCTTGTGCTTGCTGTGCTTGCTGCGCAGCCTGCTCATACAACTTCGTAGACAATTGCTGGACGATTTCTTGCAGTTCATCTTTTGCCGTTCTGATAGCTTCAATGTCGTCGCCTTCTAACGCTTCTTTTACTTTACTTTTCGCTTCTTCGGCTTTATCCTTTTCGGCTTGGTCCACACTGTCACCAAGATCTTCCAGCGTTTTTTCGGTTGTAAAGACAAGTTGGTCTGCTTCATTGCGCACTTCCACTGCTTCTTTACGCTTTTTATCTTCTTCAGCATTTTCTTCTGCATCTTTTACCATTTGGTCAATCTCTTCTTCAGAAAGACCAGAAGAAGAAGTAATCGTAATAGATTGCTCTTTGTTTGTTCCTAAGTCTTTAGCACGTACATTTACAATACCGTTCGCATCAATATCAAATGTTACTTCAATTTGCGGTACACCGCGTGGAGCTGGTGGAATATCTGTCAATTGGAAACGGCCCAATGTCTTATTATCAGCTGCCATCTCGCGCTCCCCTTGAAGTACATGAATATCCACTGACGGCTGATTATCCGCTGCGGTTGAGAACACTTGTGATTTACTTGTTGGGATTGTTGTATTACGCTCAATTAGCTTCGTTGTTACACCGCCCATTGTTTCAATACCAAGGGAAAGCGGGGTAACGTCAAGAAGAACAACATCTTTTACATCACCGGAAAGTACACCTGCTTGAACCGCTGCACCAAGTGCTACAACCTCATCAGGGTTTACCCCTTTATGCGGATCTTTTCCGGTTAATTTTTTAATTGCTTCTTGCACAGCTGGGATACGAGTCGAACCACCAACGAGGATAACTTTATCAATTTCACTCGCACTTAAGCTGGCATCTTGCAACGCACGGCGTGTTGGCTGCATTGTTTTCTCTACCAGATGAGCAGACAACTCATCAAATTTAGCTCGTGTCAACGTCAGCTCAAGGTGTTTTGGACCACTGGAGTCCGCTGTAATAAATGGCAGGGAAATTTGTGTTTGCGCTACACCAGAAAGATCTTTTTTCGCTTTCTCCGCTGCATCTTTCAAACGCTGTATTGCCATATTATCTTGAGATAAGTCGATGCCGTTTTCTTTTTTGAATTCAGATACAAGATGATCGATGATGACTTGGTCAAAATCGTCCCCACCTAGCTCGTTGTCACCAGAAGTTGATTTCACTTCAAAAAATCCATCTCCAAGCTCAAGGATAGATACGTCAAATGTTCCACCGCCAAGGTCATAGACTAAGATTGTTTGGTCATCCTCTTTATCCAAGCCGTATGCAAGAGAGGCAGCAGTTGGCTCATTGACGATACGCTCGACTTCTAGACCTGCAATTTTCCCAGCATCTTTGGTTGCTTGGCGTTGGGAGTCATTAAAATAAGCAGGCACAGTAATGACAGCTTTAGAAACGTCTTCTCCTAAGTAACTTTCTGCATCGCTTTTTAGCTTTTGCAGAATGATTGCGGAAATTTCTTGCGGTGTATATTCTTTTCCTTCAATTTCTACTTTATGGTCAGTTCCCATGTAACGCTTGATGGATTGTACAGTATTTGGGTTTGTGATAGATTGACGCTTCGCTACTTCCCCTACTTGGCGTTCGCCATCTTTAAACGCTACAACGGAAGGTGTGGTTCTATTGCCTTCAGGATTTGGAATAACCTGTGCTTCCCCACCTTCCATTACTGCTACACAAGAATTTGTTGTTCCAAGGTCGATACCAATAACTCTGCTCATTGTCTTGTCAGCCTCCTATTATATTCAACTATGTAGTTATGCATTCACCTTTACCATAGCTGGTCTAATCACTTTATCTTTTAGTTGATAGCCCTTTTGTAATTCTTCCACGATCTGATTAGAGTCAAACCCTTCTTCTTCGACTTGCATGACAGCCTGGTGCTTTTCAGGGTCAAATACCTGGCCTTCTGTTTCAATCACTTCCAGCCCTTCTTTTTGTACAGCCTCAAAGAGCTGTGTATACACCATATTTACTCCTTCATGCAAAGAAACTGCTTCCTCTGTTTCCGGCTTAACACTAATAGCACGCTCAAAATTATCTAACACAGGAAGAAGTGACTCTATTAAATCTTGGGCTCGATATTTTGCAGCTTTTTCTTTTTCTTCTTTTGTGCGGCGGCGAACATTGTCAAGATCGGCTTGAGCCCGTAATGAGCGATTTTTCCATTCTTCCACTTCTTGTTTGAGCTTTTCAATTTCTTCTTGCTCCTCGCTCACATTCTTTCCATCGACTTGTTCATCGTCTTCTGCCGCTGTTTCTTCTTGTGCGGTTTCCTCTAATTCATCTGCTTCAGTATTGTCTTTTACTTCAGCTTCTTGATCCATGAATTGGTTTTCTTCTTTCATCCCTTTCACCTCCTGTGTTTACTTGGTTTTCCTCTGTTATACCGATTGGTAGGATACGCACAACGCCTTATTTTATACATCGCCATCCTTATATGCATAAAGACATAGAGAGAGGAGAGTGAGCTCCTCTCCCGCTGCCAAATGTACATATTATCATTACTTTCCGTTGTTATACAAGTTAGTCAATGTGTCCGATAACCCGTCTGACAAAAGTTGGATTAAACCAATCACTCGAGGGTACTCCATTCTTGTTGGCCCAACGATACCAACTGTTCCAACCGGCTTGCCATCAAACGTGTATGCAGCTGAAATGATACTGCAGTCTTCAAAAGCTTCATAATCATTTTCCTGACCGATTTTAATAACAAGTCCATCCTGATCTGGCTTTAATAAATCATGAACGGTGTCATCTTGCTCAAGCAGCTCAAAGATAGATTTTACTTTATCAATGTCTTTAAACTCCGGCTGAGACAGCAAGTTTGTTTTTCCGCCATAAAACACTTTTTCGTGTTTACTTTTTTGCAGTGTATCAAGTGTAAAGCGCAAGGCATCATGGAAGCTTGACACATGCCGTTTCAGCAAACCTGCCACTTCTTTATAAATTTCTTCTTGCAGTTTATACAGCGGCACTCCTTCTAAGCGGTCGTTTAGTATGTTGGTAATCTTTTCAAGGTCTGAGCCGTCTAATGATTCCGGCAGTGTCACTGTATGATTTTCTACATGTCCCGTATCCGTCACTAAAATAGCTACAGCAGCGCGCATGTTTAACGGTATAATTTGAATTTGCTTCAATTTAGACTCAAAAATTTCTGGTCCTAATACAATCGAAGCATAACTTGTTAAACTTGATAAAATGGTTGCTGATTGTTTCACAACCTCTTCTGTCTCCATCACTTTTTCTGCAAAAAGCGACTTCACATTTTTTATTTCTTTTTCCGACAATCGGTGAGGTAACAACATATGGTCAACATAGTGACGATACCCTTTTTCTGATGGGATTCTTCCAGAGGAACTATGCGGCTTTTCCAAGTATCCGAGTTCTTCCAAATCTGCCATTTCATTCCTAATCGTAGCTGGGCTGTAACTTATGCCTTCGCTTTTAGAAATACTTCTCGAACCAATTGGTTCCGCTGACTGAATATAGTTATCAATAATCGCTTGTAAAATAAACAATTGGCGGTCTGTAAGCATGCCAACATCACCTCTGTTAGCACTCTTTTAATACGAGTGCTAAATCTAATGTAAAGTTATCAAACGGCACCGCGTTTGTCAATCCACCAACACAATATTTTCATGCGTTTTCCCATCTGCCTTTTCAATCCAATAAAAACTGTTCAAACACCTCATTGCCAAGCAAACGTCCTTTTTCAGTTAAACGTAAAGACCCTTCTGTATTAATCAAGAGCCCTTGCTTGATTAAAGCGGGTACAGCGTTCTCAAACACTTCCAAATAAGAACAGCCGTATTTTTCTTTAAAGCGTTTGTCGTCTACTCCTTTTTTCATACGCAGTCCCATAAACATTTCTTCTTCCATTTTTTCTTTCAATGACACACTGTGCCGCTCTTTCACTGCTGTTTTTTCATGCTGCACTGCTTTTATATAATGGTTTAACGGAGCGGTATTCATGTAACGTTCACCATCAAGGTAACCATGAGCCCCTGCACCAAATCCAAAATACTCTTCATTTTTCCAATAGACTTGATTGTGCTGGCTTTCGTAGCCTTTTTTAGCAAAATTGCTGATTTCATAAGCATCATAACCGGCATCAAAAAGCAAAGAAGTGAGCTTTTCATACATTTGCGCTTCTTCATCTTCTGGCATTGGCTCTAGCGCCCCTTGCCGATACCAATTATAAAACATCGTTTTCTCTTCAATTTTTAGTGAGTATGCAGACACATGAGGAATATCCAACGCAAGCATCGTTTGAATGGTTTCTTCCCACATCTCCATCGTTTGACCCGGCAGGCCAAACATCAAATCGATAGAGATGTTTTCAAAACCGGCTTTTTTTGCTAATGCAATTGTCTCTTGTGCTTCTTCTGCCGAGTGGGTTCGGCCGATCTTGCTTAATAAGCTGTTTTGAAAAGCCTGCACGCCAATACTTAATCGGTTCACGCCCAATTTTTTCATCATCAGCAATTTATCTGCATCTGCTTCACCGGGATTTACTTCTACGGTGAATTCCCCGCCCTTATCAAGACGCGTGTTTTCGTGAATATCAGTAAGAACCGTCTCCAAGTCTTCGATAGACAGCGCTGTAGGTGTTCCTCCTCCAATATATATAGAGGAAAGAGGCAGTACTTTATCCTGAAAAGCATAGGTCATTTCTTGTTTTAACGCTTGAACATACTCTGTGACCGGTTGGTTATCTATATAAAACTTATTAAAATCACAGTAATAACATATTTGTTTACAAAATGGAATATGAACATACATTGCTGTTGGAGCCATGTCATCACCTACTTCGTTAAAAATGGCAGAAAGAACAAAAAGAGAGGTTCCCCCAAAACAGAGAGACCTGTCGCCGAAGCAAAGGACTCTCTTTGTCGCTGGGACAACCTCTTCAAAACAATCAGTCATCATTGTCCATTCGCAGAACAGACATAAATGCTTCTTGGGGGATGTCTACTTTCCCGACGCTCTTCATCCGCTTTTTTCCTTCTTTTTGTTTTTCTAACAGCTTTCTTTTACGTGTAATGTCGCCGCCGTAACATTTAGACAAGACGTTTTTGCGGATTGCTTTAATGGTAGAACGAGCGATAATTTTTTGTCCAATACTTGCTTGCACTGGCACTTCAAACTGCTGCCGCGGAATTAAATCTTTTAACTTTTCCACGATAGCTTTGCCGCGTTCATAAGCCGATTCCCTGTGGACAATGACCGACAGCGCATCTACCGATTCTCCATTTAACAAAATGTCCATTTTCACCAAATTAGACTCTTTATATCCAATAAATTCATAGTCAAACGAAGCGTAGCCTTTTGTATTAGATTTCAGTTGATCAAAGAAATCATAAACAATTTCCGTTAATGGCAGGTTATACACGATATTCACGCGGTTTTCATCCATGTACTGCATATCGACAAACTCACCGCGCTTTTTCTGGCACAATTCCATAATCGCACCGACAAAATCGTTTGGCACCATTACCGTTGCCTTTACAAATGGTTCTTCTACAGAGGCTACTTTTTGCGGATTCGGCATATTAGACGGGTTGTCAATCTCTAATACCTCATCATCGGTTAAATACACATTATAGACAACACTTGGCGCTGTCGTAATAAGTTCAATGCCATACTCACGTTCGATTCTTTCCTGCAATATTTCCATATGAAGAAGCCCTAAAAACCCACAGCGAAAACCGAATCCTAACGCTTGAGATGTCTCCGCTTCATACTGCAAAGAGCTGTCATTTAACTCCAGTCTTTCTAAGGCATCGCGCAGCGAATTATAATCATTAGCATCCACTGGGAACATGCCGCAAAAGACCATTGGGTTCATCTTTTTATAACCAGGCAGCGGATGCTCAGCTGGATTTTTCGCACTGGTAATTGTATCCCCTACGCGCGAATCACTAACATTTTTAATAGATGCTGTTAAAAAGCCAACATCTCCAACTGTCAGTTCATCACAAGCAACAGGCTTTGGCGTAAATACCCCAACTTCTGAGACTTCAAACTCTTTTCCCGTTGCCATCATTTTGATTTTCTGTCCCGGTTTAATTGTGCCTTCCTTTACTCTAATGTAGGCAATAACCCCTCGATATGTATCGTACAGCGAGTCAAAGATAAGGGCTTGCAGCGGAGCATCCGGGTCACCATTTGGTGCCGGTATCTTTTCTACAATCTGGTTTAGTATTTCTTCTGTTCCAATACCGCTTTTTGCTGATGCATAAATCGCCTCGGAAGCATCTAAACCTATCACATCTTCAATTTCCTGCTTAACACGTTCCGGCTCTGCACTCGGAAGGTCAATTTTATTAATGACCGGAATGATTTCTAAGTCATTGTCCAATGCCAAGTAGACGTTTGCAAGCGTCTGTGCTTCAATGCCTTGTGCAGCATCAACAATGAGCAGCGCCCCTTCGCATGCTGCTAAACTCCTTGATACTTCATAGGAGAAATCGACATGCCCCGGTGTGTCAATTAAATGAAAAATGTATTCGTCACCATCGCTGTGCTTATGCTTTAGCTGCACAGAATTCAGCTTAATCGTGATTCCTCTTTCTCTTTCTAAATCCATAGCATCCAGCATTTGGTCTTTCATTTCTCTTTGCGTTAAAGCACTGGTAGATTCGAGTATTCGGTCTGCTAGTGTTGATTTGCCATGGTCAATATGGGCAATGATAGAGAAATTTCGAATGTTCGTTTGTCGTTCTTTTCTTTCCTTGTTATTCACTCTATATTCACTCCTATTAAGAAACGCGCAAGCATTTGAACGGTTGCAGCCAACAATATAGTAAGAGGACTCGCCGTTCCCCCTGCCTACTATCTTGTTTATCATGCGCACAATCTTTGGTTCAAAACAGTATAAAGCAGCATAAACTGCTGCCATCTTCCGCACTCATACACTGCTGTACATTATATCAATCGTCAAGAAGTTATTCAATCATTACTCTGTCAGCTGTTTCTATATTTATTGGACACTGTCACTCGGATGAAAAATATCAAAGGATTGGCCAATGCTCGAAAATAAATTATCTGCCCCTTTTTCTTGCAAACGCTCTTGTTTTTCCAGCAGATCTTCAGAAAGCTTCTTCTCGTTTGCGCCTGGCTGCTCTTTCTTTTTAGAGGGCTCTTGTTCTGTCACAGCGGCTGTTGTCGGTTCATCCTCCATCCAATGAGTGTGTGCATAATGATATCCGGTAATGATTCCTGATAAAAACAACACTCCGGCTGCAAGCATTAAAGAAATACCTTTCACTTTATTCTCCTCCCTCTACCGATTGCGCATCAAAATATTGTTCACTAATTACTTCCGCTAAAATATCAGCCGTTCTGTAGGCTTCCTCTAAGTTATTTTCAATACCGCCCATTTCAATAAGCACAGACTTTTCCGACAAATCTTGATTGTAACGTCCGTTCGCTCCGCCGCCTCCTTTTGTAATAACACCGCGGCTTAGTCCCGGATAACTTTCTTCTAATCTATTGTGCATGTCTGTTGCCATCTCTAAATTTTTTTCATAATGTGGGTTGTTTTCTCCAATCACAAACATTGTTCGCGCCATTGTTTCCCCATTGATTGTAACAGTAGTTATGTCACGTGTTTGCGAATCACGATGCAAATCAAAAAACAGTTCCAGCTGTTCATGTTCTGCCATCGCGTCTTGTAAGACTTCACGTGATACATCGTAAGACCTTGGAAAATCCCAGCCATTTTCGTGCAGTTTTTGCTCAATATCCGTCTTATCCACTTTTGTGCTGATCCCGTGTTCTTCCAGCTTTTGTCCAAGCCGGTCACCGACAAGTGTGATATTCACTTCAGGGTGAAAAGCAACCGTTGTACCGTCTTTTAATTCGGGTAAGTATGATTCTCTGCTGTGAGAATGAATAATATGGGCGACAGGGGCCTGTCCTGTTGTCTGCTGCTCTTGATTTCTTTCATCCTCTTCTGCCAGTTCTAATCGTTTCGATGTTGCTTCTCTTTCTTCCATTAAAACTTCCATCGGCGGCGCCGACTCTACAGGCATGTTCGTAAAATCTGTGCCGTCACCTGCAACGACAATTTTTCCATCAAAAGAAGCAAAACCGGGCAGTTCTCTGCCTAATAATGTTCTTGGATCCTGCATATCCAGCCTCGTGGCAAATTCAAATATCACCTGAGATAAAGCGGGAGGATTGTTGATATCTTCAGCACTCAAATAATGTCGATTTTCATATACAAAAAAGGATGTCAGCCATTCATGCTGTATTTGCGTACTCCACGTATGCAAGTTCCGAGAAGAGAAATACCGATCGTGTTCAACGGAAGTAAGGACGGCAATGAAAAACATAATAAACAAATAGCCGCTCAGCCCAACTGCTGCTATTTGCTTAATGCTCAACCGGTTTTGAGTTGTTTTTTTCTTTTTTACGTGATAGGTCATTGTCTCTTCCTCCTTGCTCCAATCTATGAACAGAACCTGCTAGATTAGAACCTTGATACAAGGAAGACACAAAAATCCGCCTGCAAAACTTGCTTTGCAGACGGAAAATAGTTATTTCGTATAGGTCCCTGTGCTGTTTTGTGAAATGCTTTCATGCAATGCTGCATTGAGCCCCTCTGCAACCACATTTGCCATATCTTTCATAAACACATCCACTTCTTTAGGAGTAACCATTAAGTTATGTCCTAAAGGTGCAAGCACTTCTTGAATCAGCTGACGCTTTTCTCTTTCCTCCAGGCCGCCAACCATACCAAGCATCGCTTTTCGTTTCTCTTCATCTGGCATATCTTCTTCCGTTAATTCCTTTTTCTCTCCAAATGTCATTCCAGCAGGTGTCAGGGCACGCCCCGCGGAGTCTTCGCTTTTCATTTCTTTTCCCAGATGCTTTAAAATGAAGTCAATGGTATCGCTAGTAATAGATACCGCATCAACGACCGTTGGAATACCAATCGCAATCACTGGAATACCAAGTGTGTCCATGCTGAGTTCTTTCCGTTTATTCCCAACCCCAGAACCTGGATGAATCCCTGTATCTGAAATTTGAATCGTTGTATTGACTCGTTCAATAGACCGTGAAGCTAATGCATCAATTGCTAGCACAAAATCTGGTTTCGTTTGATCAATGACAGCGGAAATAATATCACTCGTCTCTACTCCCGTCATTCCCATCACGCCAGGAGCAAACGCACTGACAGGACGAAAACCTTCCTCAACATGTTCCGGTGCTTCTTTGAACAAATGTCTTGTAATGACTAATTTATCAACGACCATTGGCCCTAATGCATCAGGCGTTACATTCCAATTGCCAAGCCCTGTGACAAGACAAGAGGCATCTTTTGCAATATTCAGCTGCTCTAAAAAAGCGGAAAATTCACGAGCAAAAAGACCTTCTAAGTGTTTTTGCAATTCTGTATCCTGTTTTCTAATTCCTTGTGCTTCAAATGTTAAATATTCTCCGGGTTTTTTTCCTGTTTGTTCTGCGCCTTTTTCTTTGATTTTTACACGGGTAATTTTCACATCATCTTCTTCTTTTTCTTGTATCCAAATGCCATTTTCTGTTTTTTTCGCCTGTCCTTGCAGTTCTTTTTCCTCTAGTAACTCTTTCTCCTCTATCGCTAAATCAGTGCGCACTGAAAAAGGGGACAAATCTAATTCTTCTTTCATATATCCACCTGCTTTCTTCAAACATCAAAGGTGATTTTAATGTTATTATGAATCAGTGCACATAAATTATTCTTATCTTGCACGGTTACCTGTTTTTTGTTAGAATCCTGTTTAGTTCACATTGCTTAGACAGGACAGCGTGAACTCGATAAGGAGGTGACAGACATGCCAAATATTAAATCTGCAAAGAAACGCGTACTTATAAATGAAACTCAACGCGAAAAGCAGCAAGCATTTAAAACTGCGATGCGTTCTGCTATTAAAGAGTTCAACAAAAAAGCTGACAACAAAGACGTTGAAGGTGCTAAAGAACTCTTTCAATTAGCAGTTAAAAAAGTAGATAAGGCTGCTGGCAAAAACATGATTCATAAAAACACGGCAGCTCGTGTAAAATCTGATATGCAGCAGCGCTTAAATGACATTGCCCAATAACGAAACAAAACGACTCCTTAACGAGTCGTTTTTTGTATATCTGTATAAAATGCGGCTATTTTTGTAATTGCCATTTCTACTCGAAGCGACTTATCCATTTTCCCAGTTTTGACTTCATAGTCTGCTTGCGCTAACTCTTTTAAAATACTTGCCAGCATTTGATTGGTAAAAGCGTTCATCTGGCCTTCTGCCACTTTGACAGCAAACGGATGTACTTTTAGCTGGGAGGCAATTTTCTGGCGTGTATATCCACGCTTTTTTAGCTGCTGCACATGCATAATCAGGCGGAACTGCCTGGCTAAAAGAACCAGCAGCTTAATAGGTTCTTCGTTTTGTTTCATTAAATCAAAATAAATACTAAGTGCATGCTCTGTCCGTCCCCGCACCACGCAGTCAACCAATTCAAACACGTTATCTTCTAACGTTCGAGACACAAGTTTATCAACTGCTTCTCCGGTGATTTGATTGCTGTTTGTCACATATAAAGATAATTTATCCATTTCCGAAGCAAGCATCATCATATCTTTTCCCGCTCGGTGCACCATTAACTCTTTGGCGTCTTTAGTCATCTCCATCTCTTTTTCGTGCAAATATGTATCCATCCATTGGTGTACTTTGCGCTCATCGTAGGGAGAAGCTTCGAGAACGATGCCTTGTTTTTTTAATTTCTTGACAACTTTTTTCCGCTCATCGAGTTTATCTTGAGATACCGTGACAATGATAACCGTTTCATTTGCCGGCTTCTCTATATATTTTTCAAAAGAGGGTAAATGATGTTCAATTTTATCTTTATCTTTCACCCCGGTAAGAAAATAACTATTTTTCATTAAGATGACTCGCTTTTCACCAAAGAAAGGCAGTGTTTCTCCTTCTTCTACAACCATTTCAACAGGAGTTTCTTTCATGTCATACACCGAATAGTTAAAATCTCGCTCTTCCTCTGTCAAAACAGCAGATACAATTTTTTCCGTAATATTTTTGATGAAAAACTCTTCTTTGCCGTATAATAAATATAAAGGCTCTACATTTCCTTTTTGCAGTTGTTGTGTTAGTTCTAAATAATCCATACGATAGCACTCCATTATGGCCAGGTGATATTTTCACCTCTATCATACCATAATTAGCAAACAAACATCGGATATTGGAAAAGGAAAGTGCCGCCAGGACACTTTCCATTTATGATAAACGTTGATAAAAAGGCCTAGGAACCCTTTCCATCAACGATGTTCATTTTCTCTCTTTTAGGTTATCCTATGTATGCCGCGCTTATAGGTGACAACTCTTTACAGCAGGGCCAATCTCCTCCTTTCTTTAAGAAGCAACATAAATTCAGCATCGATATGGATTTTTGCAGAACCTTGTCTTATACTAGGAAAAGAGTGCACTGTCAAGGAGGGGTTCATGATGAACGAATTTGAAAAGGACGTACAAAGCAAACGGAATGATTTTAACGATTCCGTCGTTGCTTTTATTTATTCCTTTGTATTCTTTTCGCTGATTTTTATCATTGCAACCGTCGTAGACGTAGCAAGCAAGTTCTAAAACGTGTATGAAAAGCGCACAGCCAGCCGTGAAAGATTCGAACGCTTAGACAGGACAGTTTACCTAAAAGAAAAGTAAAGAAATCTGAACGGCTGGGCGCTCATCACAGTTAAAACATGTTAAAATGATGCTCTGTCGTCTATGGAAAAACCTTGTTAAGAAACAAGGTTTTTTATTTACACTCATCTATGGGTGCATCATTGGCGCTGCGTTTATGCTCAAGATGAACAGGAGCGTGGTTGTCAAATGTTACTTTAATCGCTCCTTGTGTATCAGTTCGAAACGTTTTGATGCGATGTGCTTGTAACGTATTAATGGTTTCTGTATGAGGATGTCCAAAATGATTACATCTGCCTGCAGTAATAAAAGCCATTTTTGGCTGTACTTGAGATATAAACGGCTCCGTTGTTGAAGTGCTGCTTCCATGGTGGGCAATTTTTATCATATCTGCTTTTAGAGACGGAAATGTCTCAAGCAGCGTATGCTCGCCTTCTTTCTCCAAGTCCCCTGTAAACAGCCACGTCACTCCACCAAATGCTGCTTTTAATACAATAGAACGATGATTGCCACTTTCTTCTGTCCCTTTTGGAGATAATACGTGAAAAACGGCGCTTCTCTCTTTCCATCCATCTCCTTGTTTCACAAACTGTATCGGAATATTCTGATGATGGATGTTAGACAATAATTCCTGCTCTTCTTCAGAAAACGCACGTCCATGTCCATACATCACTTGACGAACAACTATATTATCTGCTACAGCTAATACTCCGCCATAATGATCGACATGTCCATGTGTAATGATCAATTTATCAATAGTTGATATTCCCTTCGCTTTAAGATAAGGAACTACCACACTCTTTCCGGGATTATACGGTACCTTTCTCTCTTCCCACGCCTCTTGTTCATATGAAATAGCACCGCCTGTATCAATGACATATACTGCTTGCCTGAAAGGTAATTCGATTACAATACTGTCTCCTTGTCCCACATCAAGAAACGTAACATATCCATATTTATCAAAAAAAGGCTCTATCCACTGCACGCCAAGCACCGCCATCCATAACACACCAGGCAGCACTGCTTTTTTATGATACCTGTACCGGTCAAATCGATAAAATAACCATAAAGCAGAAAAAGCTAAACCGGCGGAAATGAATATTGAAGGCTTTCCCAAAATAAGTTGAAACGCCTTCCACTGCGCCGCGGCAAGCAAGAGGGAATGGGTGTGTTCTACTATAAGCGAGAGAGGAATGGAAAGGACTTCAGCCACTTCTGGCAGCAACAAGAAGGAAAAATACAGTATAAAAACGGAAGGCAGTACGACAAATGAAATAAATGGAATAAAGAAGAAGTTGAACACTAAACTAAGCAGAGAAAATTCATAAAAATGATATAAAATAATTGGCAGTGCTGCTATTTGAGCGATGCCAGTAATCGTCAAACTTATCAACACGCGGGGAGTTTTTTGGATAACCTGTCCCGACAATAAAAGAGCAGCGCTCACGATAAATGAAAGCTGAAATCCAACGTGTACCAAGTAGTAGGGGGAGTAGAACAACAAACATAATGCAAAAAATACAAGCACGTCCAATGCATAATGGTGTTTCTTCCATTTCTTTAAAAGTATATACAACATTACCATTGACGCTGCTCTTACAACAGACGGAGCAGCACCGGCTAAAATGATATACACCGGCAGGATAATAAGCAGTATATTTTCTGCCGTTTCTTTCGTCACCCCGCAGCGAAGTAAAAGGTAGTACAAGCTGCCAGATATAAGCCCCACATGCAGACCCGATACAGCTAATAAGTGAATGAGGCCGAGCTGTTGATAGGCTTCTTCAACCGTTGTATCGAGCAAATGCCGCTCTCCAAAAATAAGTGCAGCCGCAATGCCTTGCAGTTCATGATTAAAAGCAGTTTGTATTTTTTGAATGCCGGCATGACGCCATTTTTTTATGATATCTGATGGATACCAACTGCTGCCTGTACGGCACGACAAATCGCGGAGGCTCGTTTCTAAAATCCAGTGGATACCTTGTGTGTTTAAGTAATGGGAATAATCAAATGCGTAGAAATTACTTGAAGGATGAGGGGAGGTAAGCTGTCCGTTTACGTGGCAAAATGCAGCGGGAGAAAGTGTTTGAAGCTTTTCAACATCGGTACGTTCCTCAAGCGAAATGCGTACGAGCAATGATTCGCCGTGAGACAGGCGCATTGTCATGTCCGCTTGGCTGCCGTCTCGCAACGGTCCATCTACGACTGTTCCTGTTACCACAGACTCTCCGCCTGTTAACATCGTTTCATTTGACATGATCACCATTTCTGTACGGACAAATAATAAAATACTGATCAGCGTTACAAAAATAGCGGTTTGACGATGTCGAACAAAACAGAAGTAATAGAGAACAACCATACACAAAAACAGCATGGACCCGGAAGAAAAATCGCTTATTGCCAGACTTGTACTTGCAAGCGGGCCTAAAAGCCATGTCAAACTGTGTTTGTACAAAGGCATCACACCTATCGCAAAATATGGGGCCGCTTATGTGCATATATGTTAAATATAGGGCGGAAACTGCTCCGCCCCGTTTTTCTTATCTTCGGCTCTTTTCCAGCGCTTGCTCAATATCAGCAATAATATCATCTGCGTGTTCAATGCCTACCGATAAGCGAATTAATTCCGGATACACCCCTGCTGATAATTGGGCTTCTTCCGTTAATTGCTGATGTGTCGTACTAGCCGGATGGATTACTAATGACTTAGCGTCACCAACGTTAGCAACATGGGAATGTAATTGACACGCGTTAATAAAGGCTTTCCCCTCTTCTGTACCACCTTTAATACCAAACGTTAGTATAGCCCCTTTGCCGTTTGACAAATATTTTTCGGCTTTATCATATGTTTTATGAGAGGAAAGGCCTGGGTAGCTTACCCATTCAACAAGAGGATGGCCATTGAGATAATCCGCTATCTTTTCTGCGTTTTCACAATGACGTTCCATTCGTAAATGAAGAGTCTCAAGTCCCTGCAGTAACAAAAAAGAGTTCATAGGAGCAATCGCAGGACCTAAATCTCTTAACAGCTGTACTCGTGCTTTGATAATATAGGCAAGTTCACCTACAGCTTCTGTGTATACAATCCCATGATAGCTTGGGTCTGGCTCTGTTAGTTGTGGAAACTTGCCATTGTCCCAATTAAACCTGCCAGCATCTACAATTACTCCGCCAATCGATGTTCCATGACCGCCGATAAACTTCGTAGCTGAGTGTACAACAATATCAGCGCCATAATCTATTGGACGGCATAATGCCGGAGTGACCAATGTTGCATCGACGATTAGTGGAATATCATGATTATGGGCAACGCTTGCAATCGCCTCTATATCTAATACTTCTCCGTTTGGATTACCAATCATTTCTCCAAAAATCACTTTTGTTCGGTCATTTATTTTTTCCTTGAATGCTTCCGGATTTGTCCCATCCACTAAATGAACGTTAATTCCTAATTTGGGCAGTGTATGTACAAAGAGATTATACGTCCCCCCATACAACCCATTAGATGCTACGACTTCATCACCTGCTTGACAAATGTTTAAAATGGCAAGGTGAATAGCGGAACTTCCACTTGCTGTTGCTAATGCACCGACTCCTCCTTCTAACTCTGCCATTCTCTTTTCAAACACATCTTGGGTAGGATTCATGATTCTCGTATAAATATTTCCGTTTTCGGTTAACGAAAATAAATTTGCAGCATGGTCTGTGTCTTTAAACCCATAAGAGGTTGTTTGGTAAATTGGGACAGCCCGCGCTTGCGTAGCTGAATCAATTTCTTGGCCTCCATGAACCGCAATGGTTTCTAAACTCCAGTTTTCTTTTGACATCATCACAACTCCTTTTTCATCTTTCTTTTACATTATCAAAAATTAAAAATATTTTAAACAAAAATCCCTTCCTAATCCACCCTGACTTCTTCTTTTAACTGTTCTAATGATTTTTCTCCGATTCCTGATACATGTAATAAATCTTCCACCTGTTGAAAATCTCCATGTTCTTCTCGGTAAGAAATAATGGCTTCTGCTTTTTTTGGCCCAATCCCAGGCAGCTGCTCCAAGTCTGCTGCCCCGGCACTATTTAACCGTAATTTATCGTCATCCGGGGCAGCACTTATTGCTGCTGGCGTTGGATTTTCCCCTTTGACTGGGACATAAATAACCATCTCATCATAAATGCGTTCTGCAAAGTTTACCTGAGCTTCATCACTATTATCCATTAGACCGCCAGCAGCGTCGACAGCATCCATTACTCTGTTATCAGCTTCTAACTCATACACCCCTGGGTGCTTCACTGCCCCTTTCACATCAACAAGCAACTTCATTTCTGCTTCTTCTTGCTCTGAATGTTCGGTAGAAACTTCTGAATATTCTTCAGCATGCTCTTGAAAAAATTCATCTTCTAAGAGGTCACCCGTTTGAATACTATCTGTCTGGTTATGTTTTGCGTAAAACACAATAAAAATTACTGAAAACACCAGCACAATGCCTCCTAATGACAAAAACAGCGGATGTTTAGAGAACATCAACATGACTCCTTTCTCATAGCATGATTATTATCGTTCAGGCATACACATTGAATGGGGAAGTGATTTTATGAACGGAAAATCAGGGAGGGATTCCTGCATGAAAAACATAGGTATTGTTGGTATCGGCAACATGGGTGGGATGCTCGCAGAAGTCATGATGGAACGTGGTGGTATTGAGGCAAAAGACATGTACATTTTCAATCGTACAACAGAAAAAAGTTATCATTTCAAAGAAAGTTTTCCACAATTAAATATAGCAAGCAGTTTACCCGAATTACTGCAAAAAACAGATGTTGTCTTCCTGTGTATTCGGCCTGGACAATATAAAGACATTCTTGATGATTTAAAACACCATTTGCGAGAAGATCATATTTTAGCTACGATTACAAGCCCAGTTAAGCTGGACGATTTAGAAGTATTCCCAGTTCGGAGAGTCGTCAGAACGGTGCCGAGCATTGTGAATAAAACAGGCAAAGGACCGCTGCTTTTAACTTTTGGGGAAAATTGGAAAGAAGCAGAGCGGCATTCCTTCCAACAGTGGCTTCGTTCCTTCTCTGATCCAGTTACTGTTTCTGATGACGTTTTACGCATCTCAAGCGATATTGTCAGCTGCGGTCCAGCGTTTATCAGCTTCTTAGTAGAACGATTCATCTACTCTGCTGTGACAGAAACATCTATTTCTCTAAATGACGCCGAACAACTTGCAGAAAAGATGTTAATCGCCTATGGATATCTGCTGCAGCAAGGCCACTACGACTTAAGAAGTCTTAGGGAAAAAGTTAATGTTCCTGGCGGGATAACCGGAGAAGGGTTAAAAGTGTTAGATAAATACAGCGAGGGGATGTTTGAAGAAGTCGTTCAACAAACACATCAAAAGTTTGCAGACGATAAAAAAGAAATGAAAAAAGCGCTTGGTGTATTAAAACATTAATCACATAATAAAGGTTCAAACGCCCCCGGAAAGCCGCAACAGGTTCTGGACCTTTCGTGCAGGGTCGCCTGTGACCTGGAGTCGAAAGGGCAGACAGAGGACGTTCAGCTAAACCGCCACGTCGTGTGCGCCTAAACGGGTGGACGCTTGAGCCAGACATGAAAAACGCCAACTTTTATACTTTCTTACCTTTTATAAAAAGACGGGTTGCCCGTCTTTTTATTGTATCCTTTTTTCTTATGATTGGAAAGTTTTTTTGCAACAAAAAAAACTCGATCGCTATCTTCATCCGGAGGATGAAATGAAAAGTCGGCAAAAACACCCAATGTTATAAAGCTTGATTCAGACAGCCACGCTTTATAATGTTCCACAGGGAAAGTACGCTGAAGATGATATTCATCAAATCGTTCATAGAGCGCCTCTTCCCGTTCAACAAAAAACGTCAATTCCTGTTCTACCTCTCCACGAGCTTGACCGGCGAATGTATTCCAAATATACGACACGTTCTCAGCAGCATCCGCAAAGGATACACCTTGTAACGTGTTTTCCACATAGTTCATAGAATGAACATCGAAAACGAGCAGTCCGCCTTCATCAAGATGTTGATAACAAGAACGAAAGGCTTGAAGAATGTCTTCTTCGGTCACAAGATAATTCAATGTATCACAAAACAGATATATGACCTCATAGCTGCTGGTCAGCTCTAAGTAACGCATGTCCTGACACAGCAATAACGGATGAAATCCTTGTTTATTCAGCTTGTGCTGAGCTACAGCAAGCATATTCTCTGAACGGTCAATGCCTTGTACGTCATATCCTTTTGTTAACAAATGAGACAAAATTGTTCCAGTACCACAGCCTACATCTAATATTTTCGGATAAGGCGAGTTCGCATATTCATCAATGGCTTCCAATAGCCAGCGGCTCCACTCTTCATATGGAGCATTCTCCATTAAATCATCATAGAGGCTTGCAAAATGCTTATACGTTGTCATGCTACGACAACACAGCCTCTAACTCGACTTGCGAAGCATCGCCCCAAAGTTTTTCTAAATTATAGTAGTGTCTTTCATCTTTATGGAAAATATGAACAATGATGTCACCCAAATCAATTAATACCCACTTTGCTTCATCAAAACCTTCCAAGCGCTTGACGTCTTGTCCTTCTTCTTGAGCTTTGTTTTTTATTTCCCGGGCAATGGACTGTACCTGTTTATGCGAATTGCCATGGCCAATTAAAAAATAATCAGCAATTAATGAAATCCCTCTCATGTCCAGAGCAACTAGCTGCTCTGCTTTCTTTTCATCAGCTGCTTTAGCTGCAAGTTCTAACAATGCATTTCCTTGCATGTTTTGCATCATCCTCCTCTATTTGCTTTGCGTTTTATTTTATAAACCATGTCATTGTAAGCATAAAGCGTTTTTGGAAAAACGCTTTGTTGTTTTTTCATAAGAAACGTAATGGTGTTTCTTAGCGCCATCACTACCGCTTCATCAATATTTTCATCAGCAGTGCGGCGAACTTCTTCCACTCCAGGGAAAATACGATTTGGCTCGATATAGTCAGCAAGAAACAATACTTTCTCAAGATTGTTCATATCTTCTTTACCTGTAGTATGCCAAAAAATCGCCGACAATATCTCTTCATTATCAATCCCAATTTCCGTTTTCACCAAATATGCACCAGCTGGGGCATGAAGCAGTTCATCACCATAATCAATAAACTTTTTATCGTATTCTTGTTGACGGATAATGCTTCTCATTTCCTCTTTATCACGGAACTTTGCATAATCATGGAAAATAGCTGCTAATTCCACTTCATTTTGATGAAGGTTTCCTATTTTATCTGCAAGGTAAACCGCTGTTTCCATCACACCAACAGTATGAATATAGCGGTGTTCTGTTAGATGTGGTTTGACTATTTCTAATGCTGCTGTTTTATCCATAGAGATCTCTCTCCTTTATAAACCGCCATACTTCATCTGCAACATAGTAGCGAATGTTTTTTCCTGCTGCATACCGTTTTCGAATCATGGTAGAAGAAATATCCATCTGCGGAACGTGAACATGAACACTTTCATTTTCCCTGTGAGCAGAGTGACTGGAAAAACCTGGGCGGTCTGCAATGACAAAAGTTACCATGCTTTTCAGCTCGTGAATATCTTTCCAACGGTCCAGCTGCTCCGCCATGTCGCCGCCAATAATAAAATAAAATTCCGTATCTGTTGTTTGTTTTTTTAACGTCTTTACTGTTTCAATTGTATAAGACGGTCCTTTTCGTGTCAGTTCAATATCTGAAACGTTGAACTTATCGTTATGCTGCGTTGCTTTTTGTGTCATAATAAAGCGTTCCTCCGGAGAAGCCATTTGCTCTCTCGTCTTATGCGGCGGTGTGTGTACAGGTATAAACCACACTTCACTCAATCCTAACGTCATTAACGCTTCTTGCGCAATAACCAAGTGAGCTGTATGGGGAGGATTAAATGTCCCGCCTAACAGACCTATTTTTGTCATCACGTTCTTTCTCCTTTTTGTGTTAAGGCAATTCTATTTGCTTACTTTCTTGCGATTCTTTATATAGAACAATTGTATTTCCAATAATTTGCACGACATGTGCATCAGCACCACTCGCCAGTTCTTCTGCAATCGTGTGTTTATCGTATGCACAATTTTGCAGTATGTTGATTTTTATCAACTCTCTTGCTTCCAAGACATCTTCGGTTTGTTTTATTAAGTTTTCATTTACCCCTGCTTTTCCTACTTGAAAAACAGGCTTTAACGAGTGTGTTTTGCTGCGCAAATACCGTTTTTGTTTTCCAGTCAACATGTTATTTCCTCCTAAGCTGGTCTAACACCACTTCTGTCATTCTTTCTGTGTCCGGCCAAATGCCTGTCCACAATTCAAAGGCTACAGCCCCTTGCCCAACAAACATCCCAATTCCATTTAATGTTTGTGCCCCGTAAC
The DNA here is from genome assembly GCF_900099605.1 of Alteribacillus persepolensis. Taxonomy (GTDB): domain Bacteria; phylum Bacillota; class Bacilli; order Bacillales; family Marinococcaceae; genus Alteribacillus; species Alteribacillus persepolensis. Next base: position 10,016 of record NZ_FNDK01000006.1, on the reverse strand, counting down.
TTTTTCCTTGTTGCAACCACTTTGTCTCCAGTGGATTGTAAATCAAGTCGCTTAACAAAGCATTGTCTTTTAGAGCCGTCACTTCTAAAGGTACGTTGTCTTGCTGCGGAGGCATTCCAACAGAAGTTGTATTAATAATAACGTCAAATTGATCCAACTTATCTTTGGCCTCATTCATTTCCATGATGCGCATGGTCGGATTCACTCTATCTTTTATCGTTTCAGCCTTTGATGGTGTCCGGTTTGTCACAGCCAATTGTTTGACGCCATAATTGTTCAGCGCTGTAATAACAGCACGAGCAGCTCCTCCTGCACCAATGACAAGCACCCGGTTATCATGTAATTTCTCGCCGACTGTTTGTAATAATGAGGTTAAATATCCTTTGCCGTCCGTATTATATCCAATCAGTCTTCCATCTTGACTAACAACAGTATTTACCGCCCCAATCGTTTGTGCATCATCTTCAATATCATCTAAATATTGCATGACCTCTACTTTGTGTGGAACCGTTACGTTAAATCCTGATACACCAAGTCTTTTCATTCCCTCAATCGCATGTTTTAAATCGAGAGAGTCCACATCAAACGCATGATAAAAGTAAGGAAGCCCTTGATGTTGAAACTGATCATTATGTATAGCAGGGGACATAGAATGTCCGATTGGATGTCCAATAACCCCAAACAATTTCTCGGCTTTTAGTAGATAATCCCCCATTATATAACCGCCTCTCTCAATGATACTCCAACTCCTTCAGGCGCATAAACCTCTACTTCTGCTCCAGGCTCAATGACCGAAATCCAGCCAAACCCGGAAATAACGATATCTGTTTTTTCTTTCTTGATTTTAAATGAGTGTTTCACAAACGCCGGCATTCGCTCCAGCGTTTCTTTACTAGGCGGAGACAGCATTTCGCCTGCGTGATTGCTGTACAGCTGCTCTGCTTTCTCTTGCTTGGTTCGATGTATGTGCAAGTTATTGGCAAAATATGCTACAAAGGAGTTAGGATCCCCTCGCAAAAAGTCCACACGCAAAAAACCGGCTACAAATAACGTTTGCTGGCTGTTTAATTGAAAGATTCTTGGCTTGATTTCTTTTACAGGGAGAAGCTGTTTTAAATCTTGCTTCGTTACATAATGAGCCATTTGCTTGTTATTCATAATACCAGGAGTGTCATACAACCTGCTCCCATCATCCAATGGCAAATCAATTGTATCCAGTGTGGTCCCTGGAAAATGAGACGTTGTAATCAGCTGCTCTTCATCTCCATCAAACTCTTGAATTAGTTTATTAATGAACGTGGACTTTCCAACGTTGGTACATCCTGTTACATACACATCTTTGCCATTCCGATAGGCATCCATCGCCTGAGCAGCTTCGACAACACCGATATTTTTTTCAGCGCTCATAAACAAAATGTCTTTTACATAAAGACCATGTTCTTTTGCCGTTCTGTAAATCCAATTTTTGAGCTTGTTTTTATTCGTTGACTTTGGAAGCAAATCAACCTTATTCGCTAAAAGAATAACATCATTTTCCCCAATATAGCGATGGAAACCAGAAATCCAGCTGCCTTCAAAATCAAAGAGATCCACCACTTTGACAATTAATGCATTTCGCTTTCCTAACTCGTGGAGCTTGTCTGTAAAATCTGTATTATCCAAATCTATATCTTGTACTTCGTTATAATGCTTCAGCCGAAAACAGCGCTGACAAATAATTACATTTCTTTTTAATGCAGACGATGGAACGTAACCAGATGAAGACGGATCTTCTGTTTGTATTCGGGCTCCGCATCCTGCACATATTAACGACTTCTCTTCGTTCACTTAGAATCCTCCTCCCAGTGGATATATCCTTTTCCTTTTAACCTTTTTAACACTCTTCGTTCGACTTTACGATTAATTTTTGTCCACGCTCCATCTGACTCAGCTACAGGGACTACTAATATTGTGTAGAAGCCGGCTCGGTTTCCTCCAAATACATCAGTCATCACTTGATCTCCAATAACTACAACTTCACTTTTACGCAGCCCCATTTGTTTGCAAGCCTTGTTGAATGCTTTTGCCATCGGCTTTTTTGCAGAATGAATAAACTTAATGCCGGTTGGTTCGCAAAACGCACTGACACGTGCTTTATTGTTATTAGATACGATGGTTACCTGAAAACCTTGCTGCTTTACAAAATACATCCAGTCTAGAAGTTCAGGTGTCGCTTCTGGCCGATTCCACTCCACCAATGTATTATCTAAGTCGGTAATAATTCCTTTAATATTTCGCTTTTGTAAATGATCAAGATTTAAATCAAACACGGAAGGTAAGTATTCATTTGGCATAAAATGTTTTAGCACCGTGCACACCCTTTTATATGTTTTTCCGTACATAACCACTGCTAAACTGAAAGTATATCGTTAAACGTGTTTTTTTTCAAACAACCATCCTATGCTGTTTTGTCCATTTGCTAGCACAAAAACTTTTCGACAAATTCTTTCATCCCCAAAACTGTGGATAACTTTCTCAACAAACAACTCCCTTTAACTACAACTTTTCATAAATTTATCCAGTGTTTATAAACAGATTATCCACTGGTGGCTGTGGACAAACGAACGGTTGTTCTCTATTATGTATCATGCTAAACTAAATTTACATTCAATTGGAAATCTTTACTTTTTCACCGCAGCTAACAGATAAGCGATATTATATCGTTTAAGGAGGTGCCGGGCCTTTGAAGCAGCTATCCGACGATTTATTAATTGAAGCGTATGAAAAGGCATTAGATCTACAGTTAAATGATGATTTTATTTTATTAATAGAAAAAGAAATGACTCGACGTTCATTATTAAAACAACCACAACAACAATACATCTCATATACACAGTAGCACAACAGCAAGTCATCGTCCGCCGCATAACAACATTACATTACTGTGTACATGCCTATGTATGTTTTCCCTTTATATGAAAACAAGCCTTTCCATTACTGACTGGAAAGGCTTTTTATTTTTACGTATTCTCTCGGTTCAAATACTTCTCTCTCAAATTCCTCGTCATTTGATAACGGAAGAAGATCTGGACGCGAGTAGAATTTTTCAAGGCGTTTTTGTTCAACATAATCATTAGCAGCTGCTCCACCTGCAACAAAGACACTAAATATAGTCAAAAATATGATGGTATTTCGTGTTGTCATACCCTATCCATCCTTTTTTATATTTAGTGTCGGTTTTCGACAAAATGTTTATTCAATAAATTTTTAAAATCGCGTTTCTTCCTATTTATAACTTTTGTGTATTGCCTGAAAACTCAGGATTCTAGAGATGCAAGGCTAGTTGATATAAGTTATAATGTGAAAAGATTGTGCCTAAATCGACAAGGAGGTTCTATATGCTAACTGCACTACATATTGCAATTGTTGCACCATTTATTGCTGCTGTATTTGTTCCATTTTTGTATAAAAAACTACCTAAAATACATACTGGCTGGTTTGTTTTAACAATACCCGCCATATTGTTCGTTTACTTTTTGCAGTATCTCCCTGTTACTTCCAGCAAACAAACAGTAACAGCTGTCTGGGATTGGATTCCCTCATTGGGGATACACTTTACTGCACATGTAGACGGACTTGGTCTTTTATTTGCTCTTCTCATTACAGGTATTGGAATGCTTGTCGTTTTATATTCCATTTACTACTTGTCTAAAGAAAGAGAAGCTTTAAATAATTTTTATACCTTCTTACTGATGTTTATGGGGGCAATGCTTGGTGTTGTTTTATCTGACAATTTAATTGTTTTATACACTTTTTGGGAAATTACAAGCTTATCATCTTTTTTGCTCATATCCTATTGGTATGAAAGAGAAAAGTCCCGGTATGGCGCTTTAAAGTCCATGCTTATCACAGTGATGGGCGGTTTTTCTATGCTTGTTGGCTTTGTTATGCTTTATGCCATGACAGGGACCTTCAGTATTCAGGAAATCATTGCTTCAGCTGGTGACATCACATCACATGATTTGTTTATTCCAGCCATGCTCACTATTTTGTTAGGTGCTTTTACAAAATCGGCACAATTTCCATTTCACATTTGGCTACCAGACGCGATGGAAGCGCCTACTCCAGTTAGTGCATATTTACACTCTGCAACGATGGTTAAAGCCGGAATTTACTTAGTAGCCAGATTAAGTCCCGTATTTGCCTTTAGCGGAGAATGGATGTGGATTGTCGCAGGCTTTGGTATTGTCACCCTGTTTTGGGGATCATTCTCTGCAGTTCAGCAGACAGATTTAAAAGGGATATTAGCTTTTTCCACCGTGAGTCAGCTCGGAATGATTCTATCCATGCTGGGGGTCGGTGCAGCTGCTATCCATTTTGACAGTATGGACGACAACTTATATATCGGCGCGACAACGGCCGCCATTTTTCATTTAATTAACCATGCGACCTTTAAAGGGAGTCTGTTTATGATGGCTGGTATTGTCGACCACGAAACAGGTACACGGGATATCCGGCGTTTAGGCGGTCTTATGACTGTAATGCCTATTACGTTTACGATAGCAGTTATCGGAAGCTTTTCCATGGCCGGTCTGCCGCCATTTAACGGCTTTTTAAGTAAAGAAATGTTTTTTACCGCCATGGTAGATATTACCTCATTCCAAGCGTTTAACATGGACAGCTTCGGGGTCTTGTTCCCTGTTGTAGCGTGGGTCGCCAGTATCTTTACGTTTATTTACAGCATGATGCTCGTATTTAAAACATTTACTGGAAAAATGCAGCCTGAAAAGCTTGATGTTAAACCTCATGAAGCTCCTTTTGGCATGCTGCTTTCACCAATTATATTGGTATCTTTAGTCATTGTATTTGGCTTTTTCCCAAATATCTTGGCTTATACAGTCATTGAACCAGCTATGGCATCTATTCTGCCTTCTTTGTTAGGAGAAGGGGAGCAATTCTACGTCGATATATACTTTTGGCACGGATGGACGATTGAACTTTATATGACAATGGGAGTTATTGGTATCGGTACTCTTTTATATTTAAGCTTAAGAAAATGGGTAGCCGTATACGATGTGTTTCCAAGCTCCTTAACGCTAAACCATATATATGATCAGACAGTAGCTGGCGTTGAAAAAGTATCCAGTCAGTTAACAGGAGCTTATATGACAAGTTCTATCCGGCACTATTTGTTATATATCTTTTCATTTTTTGTCGTTGCACTTGTTTTTGTTTTATTTAACAAAGATGCGTTTTCGGTCGATGGCGCAACTGCTCCAATCAGTGTGTACGAAGGTGTGTTAGCGGCTGTTTTAGTAACCACTGCCCTTGTCGTTATGTTTACACGCTCACGTCTAAAGGCCATCATAGGCTTAGGGGTGCTGGGGTATACGATTGCACTGTTCTTCGTTATTTTCCGAGCACCTGATCTGGCACTTACGCAGCTGATTATTGAAACGGTTTCGGTTGCACTGTTTTTACTTTGCTTTTACCATCTGCCGCAAATTTCGAGAAAGCTTGAAAACATGCGTTTTCGTGCTGGAAACTTCATCGTCTCTCTGGCAGTTGGTCTTACCGTCACCTTGATTGGCATTTCAGCAAACAGCAGCCGTTTATTTGAATCCATCGCTGGCTTTTTCCCTGAAGCAAGCTATGATGAAGCCGGTGGAAAAAACATGGTTAACGTGATTTTAGTGGACTTCCGAGGATTTGATACACTGCTTGAAATTCTCGTACTGGCTATAGCAGCCGCGGGGATATTTACAATGATTAAACTGCGATTAGCGGGGAGGAATGACTTGTGAAATCGAATGACGTTATTTTACAAACAGCAACCAAGTTTGTACTATTTATTATCCTCGCTTTCTCTGTATACATGTTCTTTAATGGACACCATGAACCAGGGGGCGGATTTATCGGCGGATTGATGACAGCTTCCGCCCTCGTCTTATTACTTCTCGCTTACGATATTGAAATGGTAAGAAACATTTTACCCGTTGATTTTAAACTCGTAACAGCTGCAGGACTGTTAACAGCTGTCGGAACAGGGCTTGGATCTTTTTTGTTTGGTGTGCCTTTTTTATCACAGACATTTGATTACTTCACATTTCCTGTGTTAGGCGAACTTGAACTTGCAACCGCCTTATTATTTGATGTCGGTGTATACTTAGTGGTTATAGGTGTCACTCTCACGATTATCCAGACCATAGGAGAGGATCAATAATGGAAATACTAATGTCAATTCTCGCTGGCGTGCTGTTTATGGCTGGCACGTACATGGTGCTGTCCAGAAGTTTTATACGAATTATTATTGGGACATCCATCATCAGCCATGGGGCACATGTTCTCTTGCTCACGATGGCCGGACTAAAGACGGGAGCCCCTCCTTTACTGGGGTTGGAGGCTGGTACCTATTCGGATCCTCTCCCCCAAGCTTTAATTTTAACGGCCATTGTTATTAGCTTTGGTGTAACATCTTTTTTCATGGTTCTCGGTTATAGAGCTTATAAAGAAACAGGAACGGATGACACCGACAGATTGAGAGGAACTGATTCATATGACTAATTTTGTAATTCTGCCTATCCTTATTCCTTTACTAACAGGGATTATTCTTTTGTTTTTCCCGAAAAAAGTAACGTTTCAAAAAGTACTAAGTTTTATTGCGAGTGTGCTGTTAGTTATTGTTAGTGTAATGCTTGTCTTTCAAGTACATAATAACGGCATCCAAACACTTGAATTAGGCGGCTGGCAGCCACCATTTGGCATTGTGCTTGTGGCAGACATGCTTGCTATTTTATTAGTGTCTACCACTTCCATTGTTAGTTTGGCTGTCTTATTGTATTCGTTTTATTCCATTGATGCTGAACGCGAAAAATACTATTACTATCCGTTCTTTCAGTTTTTAATAACTGGTGTCGTCGGTGCTTTTTTAACCGGTGATATCTTTAACTTATTTGTGTTTTTTGAAGTAATGCTGATTGCCTCCTATATTCTCATTGTACACGGGGGAACAAAAGTACAGCTGCGTGAATCATTTAAATATGTGCTTGTTAATGTTATTTCTTCTGCATTATTCGTCGCTGGTGTCGCTTACCTTTATGCTGTCGCTGGCACGTTAAATATGGCTCACCTTTCCGAGAGAATTGGCAGCTTGGAAACACAAGCTCCCATTCTTACGGTTATTGCCGTATTATTTTTAATTGTATTCGGCTTAAAAGGAGCATTGTTTCCTTTATATTTTTGGCTGCCTGCCTCATATGCAGCGCCGCCATCCGCTATCGCTGCTATCTTTGGTGCGCTGCTCACTAAAGTTGGTATTTATTCCATCTTTCGCACCTATTCCGTCGTTTTCGTACACGACACAGGATATACTCATCAAATATTGGCGGTACTAGCTGCACTAACCATGATTTTTGGTGTTGTTGGGGCAGTTGCTCACCAAGATGTCAAAAAGATCCTCGTTTACAATGTCATTGTAGCAGTCGGCTTTGTTTTATTTGGGGTATCTACCTTAACAGAAGAAGGCTTTATGGGTGCTATTTTCTACCTCATGCATGATATGGTCATTAAAGGTGCACTTTTCCTTTTAATCGGTGCGATGGTTGTTGTCGCCGGCACGAGCCATCTCAAAGATATGGGGGGATTGATCAAACATCACGCTCAGTTGGGCTGGATGTTTTTCACCGCTGTCATGGCCTTGGTTGGTATCCCTCCGCTAAGTGGTTTCATTGGCAAGCTGCTTTTAGTACAAGGCGGGGTCAGTGCCGGTCAGTACTGGATTGTTGCTGCTATGATGGTATCCAGCTTGCTTGTTTTGTACTCCATGATTCGTATATTCTTAAACGGCTTTTACGGAAAAATTCAGCTCGAGCATGCGAACCAATATGGTTCAACAAAAGGACTCTTACTGCCTAGTGCCATTTTGATTGCCGTTTCTGCAGGCATTGGCTTAGGTGCCGAGATGCTGTACCCATTTGTTGCTACAGCGGCCGAAACGCTGCTTCATCCTGAAATTTATATTGATGCCGTACTAAAGGAGTAGTGAATATGTCTGTTCAAATAATGATTAACCTTACGATTGCGATTATTTGGATGTTTTTAAACAATGCTTGGACTTTTTCCGGCTTTGTAAGCGGCTTTATTATCGGGCTGGGAATTGTTTATTTACTACGGAATTTCTTCCCTGACCGTTTTTATTTTCTAGGTGTCATCGCTATCGTAAAGTTAGTAGTCATCTTTTTAAGAGAACTTGTTTTATCAAGCGTCGAGGTTATAGGACAAATTTTGCAGCCATCTTTAAAAATACAGCCTGGTATTTTTGCGATGGATATTGAATTAAAAAAAGACTGGGAAGTGACTGTGTTATCATGCTTGATCACTTTGACTCCTGGTACACTGGTCGTAGATGTATCACCGAATAATAAAACACTGTATATTCACGCAATGCACTTAGGCAATGTAGAAGAAGCTAAGTCAGATATCAAAAATACGTTTGAAAAAGCGATAAAAGGGGTGAGCCGGTCGTGACTGATCTATTATTGCAAATCTCTGCTGTTATCCTCGCTGTTTCCATCTTCATAGCCGTGTACCGGGTAGCAAAAGGGCCATCCATGCCGGACCGGGTCATTGCCCTTGATAATATAGGGATTAATTTAATTAGCTTGGTTGCTGTCGTTTCCCTTATTTTAGAAACAACAGCTTTCTTAGAAGTTATGTTACTACTGGGAATTTTAGCTTTTATCGGAACCGTTGCGTTTTCTAAATTCATTGAAAAGGGTGTTGTCATTGAGCGGAAACGAGATTAGCACCTTAGTGATTAGTATCATTGTTCTATTAGGCGCTTTACTCAGTTTAGTCAGTGCCATTGGTCTGGTTCGCCTTCCAGATATATACACGCGCTCACATGCTGCTACCAAGTCAGCTACTTTAAGCGTGCTCTGTATTTTGTTTGGATTGTTTCTTTATTTTGCCTTGGTTGATGGGTATGTCAGTGCTCGTATTTTATTAGGAATTGTATTTGTGTTTATTACAGCCCCGGTTGGCGGTCATTTAATTGCGCGGGCCGCTTATCATTCAGGTGTGTCTTTATGGGAGTCAAGCATACAAGATGAACTGCATACAAAAAAGAAAAATCAGCATTCATCTTCATAACGTGACATTTGTTTTCCTTTCATCCATGTAAATGATTGTTACCAGATGGTATGCGATAAAGCTTGGGAGGTTTGAATCGTTTCTTTTTTGGCTAAAATAATGTCAAATCAACATGGATTTGTCTTAAATTGCCGTCAATACTTGACATATCAAGGATTTCATGAGTAAATTTGTATTGTACAGGCTTCGATATTATTAGGAATGAAAGGGAGTTTTTTCATGAACAAAACCGATTTAATCAACGCTGTAGCAGAACAAGCCGACATCTCCAAAAAAGATGCTTCAAAAGCTGTAGACGCGGTTTTCGACAGCATTACAGAAACCTTGAAAAAAGGAGACAAAATTCAGCTTGTTGGCTTCGGAAGTTTCGAGGTTCGCGAGCGTGCTGCACGTAAAGGACGCAATCCTCAAACAGGTGAAGAAATTGAAATTCCAGCTACCAAGAACCCTGCTTTCCGTCCAGGAAAACAATTGAAGGATGCAGTTAATTAAGAAGTACAAAAACATAAAAACAGAAGCTTTTCTACAGCATGCTGTGGAAAAGCTTCTTTTCTCTTTCATCGGTCTATTTTGTTTAACGGAATTGATGGCATATCACCGCTTACTTGTTTTTGCTGTTTATAAAATTCTTGAAAGAGTTTGAGTAATGCTCGCTTTTCGATACGTGAAACATAACTTCTTGAAATCCCCAGTTCTTTAGCAATTTCACGCTGGGTTTTCTCTTTTTCGTGCTCTAAGCCAAAACGGTAAATAATTACCTCTTTCTCACGCTCATCAAGCACATTCATAAATCCATATACTTGCTTCTTTTCCATTTTTAACTGAATAAGATCAGCAATGTCTGGCCCATCTTCTTGCAGCACATCCAATAAAGAAATCTCATTCCC
>NZ_FNDK01000030.1 GCF_900099605.1 Alteribacillus persepolensis | reverse complement strand
TTTTTCAACATATCGCTCACCTTTACAACAAGTCAAAAATGGGAATATACGGTACGGCCGGCATAATAGTGTTTGGATTCATATCAATACTTTTTTCTGCACACTAGCGTATAAAAGAGGCAGACGATAGCTTATGTGCCGAAAAATAAGCCGCAGCCTGCCGTTCGTTTAAAAGTCGGATCGTCTGCTCATGTCATAGACAGGAAAGAAGAGTCTTTCTCTTTGTTGTACATCATCTTAAACAATAACGATGACACTTTCTCTTTGTTGTACATCATCTTAAACAATAACGATGACACTTTCTCTTTGTTGTACATCATCTTAAACAATAACGATGACACTTTCAACATGTTTTTTTATGTGATTAGTGCGAAATGCCGCATTCTCACACCTCTGCCAAGATAGATGCATGACCTCCGCAGCCAAGCCCCGTAGGAATCTGCCGCTTAAGACCCTGCCGTGTTTTACATCTGGATTTGTATGTACCTTGTGCCTCCCTTCTTGCATTCTTTTTCACTAACAGAAGTCTTTGTTTTAATAAAGGAAAAAAGCTTTTGTACTATTACGGGAAATAATCATGTCGAACCAAATAAAAAAGTGGTGAAGATTTCGCTATGTGAAATAATAGAATTGTTCGAAAAATGTTTAGAAGCTATGATAATAAGACATATCTTTACATCGAATGAGCAGAAGCTGCTCGAGAGGTGAAAAAATGACAAAGATAGAAATGCGTGTCCCGTCACGTTGTCTGGCAGACAGCTTGTAACATTCTCTGTTGTGCTTTTGTATTCGAAAGGTGCTGGTACAGGTATGAGTGTACAGGCGGTTTCGGATAAACAGCATTTTTGGTGTTATGTGCTGCCGGGGATAGAAAGAGAGATTAGAGGATGATTCTAACATGGAAATAGCACCCTGCATCCTAAAATATGATGTTCATCCGTCATTGGAAACGTTTCGGCCGATGGCGTAAAGGAATGAAAGCAAATGGGATGAATTATTTCTGCGAAAACAGATAGATGCAGCAATAGATCGCGGCAAGGAGTGATTGCGGTGAAAGCAGACAGGTATTTAGAACGTATTGGAGCGGACAAGCCGTTTATGCTCAGAGGGACATTATCTTATTTGACTCATCTTCAGTATCGGCACATGCTTTCTGTGCCTTTTGAAAACTTGGATGTGATGAATCATGTGCCGATAACGTTAGATATCGCGACATTTTATGACAAAGTGGTATGGCGCGGGCGTGGAGGGTTTTGTTATGAACTGAATGGGTTATTTCACTGGTTATTGCAGCAGCTGCAATACGATGTGTATTTCATCAGCGGAACGGTGAAAAAGCCCGATGGCACGTGGGCGCTTGCAGACAGTCACGCGGCAGTCATTGCTCAGTTAGAAAAGCCTTACTTGGTAGACGTTGGTTTTGGCGATTCTGCCCGTATCCCCACGCCATTAACAGGAGAAGAAATAAATGACGGAGGCAGATTATATAGAGCAGCACCCTCCGAAACAAAGGACGGTGCATATCTTTTTCAAACCAAAAAGGAAGGAGAGTGGGTTACTCTGTATCGTTTTTATGATCATCCAAAAGTATTAACAGATTTCGCTCCTATGTGCCGCTATAATCAGACGTCGCCGGAGTCCCGTTTTACGCAGGAAAGTATTGCAACCATCGCGACTGAGAACGGACGTGTGACACTTTTGAATGACACATTAAAGGTAACGGAAGGGAAATCAAAAATAGAAGAAGAGATTGCTTTGCACCATAGAGAAGACATTTTGCAAAAATACTTTGGAATTATGATGACATCGTTGTGAATATTGTCGATGTTTCATATTCTCATCCATCACGACAGGGGAAACGACATGTATAAAGCTGTATTCCTTTTTTATTTAAAAAGCGGGGTGATTCAAAAAAAGTCGTAATAACAAAAAATTAAAAAAATTTCGATTCAATTCCACAAAGTGAAATTTTTAAATTGAGCGAAAATCAGCTGCTGATTATACTTAAGTTACAGTAATAAACAGGGAGGCAGACATCAAAGGATATGGCTTGTGAGAAAGGTGCTGGCAACCGGCATTGATGCACTTGTTGTAAAAGCGTATCGAGACAAGACCTCCTTTACAGGCAGAAAGCAAAAATGTGTTCCAATTTACATCACGTTGGTAGAAATGGAATGAAAATAAATGATGAGGGGTGTATACAAATGGCAATACGAACAGGAAAAGATTATATGGACGGTTTGAAATCCAGACCTAGAGAAGTATGGCTTGAAGGAAGAAGGGTAACAGACATCGTGAATGAACCGAACTTTCGTCAGCCTATTAAAGAAATTGCAAGGCTTTATGATATGCAGCATGACCCGAAACACCAGGACAAAATCACCGGAATCTGTGAAGAAACAGGAGAAAGAGTCTCCAATGCTTTTATCGTGCCGAAAAGTTACGAAGACTTAATGAAACGCAGAGCACTGTATGAAACGTGGGCAGAAGCAACATTTGGATTAATGGGAAGGTCCCCTGACTTTCTTAATGTCACGGTTACTTCGATGGCCAGCAACTACAAATTCTTTGAAAAGTACAACGCCAGCTGGGCGGAAAATATCGTGAACTATTATAAACATGTCCGCGACAATGATTTGTTTTTGACTCATGCTCTTATTAATCCGCAAAATGACCGAAGCAAAGCCGCTCACGAACAAAAAGATATGTTCACCCACTTAGGAGCTGTAGAGGAAACATCGGAAGGAATTATTGTACGGGGAGCAAAAATGCTTGCAACCTTTGCTCCGATTACGGATGAAGTGATTATTTATCCATTCCCAGGGTTTAAGCCCGGCGATGAAAGATATGTTTTATCATTTGCGATTCCGATTGATACACCAGGTCTTCGCATTGTATGCCGCGAGCCGGTACAGAGTGGGAAACGTCCAATATTCGACCACCCATTAGCATCAAGATTTGAAGAAATGGATGCCGTTCTTGTCTTTAATGATGTACTTGTTCCTTGGAACCGCATTTTTGCCTACAATAATTTAGAAGCAGGTAACACTGTTTACGCTCAAACAGGATTAAGCCAAAATACACATCAAAATGGTGTTAGAGGGCTGACCAAATTAAGGTTTGCACAGCAAGTGGCTTCTAGAGTAGCTGATGCCATTGGTGTTGATGGTTTCTTGAACGTGCAGACGCAGTTAGGTGAACTGGTACAATCGGTGGAAACGATCAGAGCGCTGCTGCGCACAGCAGAAAATGAATATGCCATTAACGAAAATGGAGAAGCAGTACCATCTTTCACTTCATTAGAAACGATTCGTGGTATTCTGCCAAAAGCATATCCTCGAGCCATCGAGATTATTCAAACCATTGGTGCCGGCGGACTTCTTTTATCTCCAACTGGTTACGATTTTGAAAATACAGAATTGCGCGAAGATATTGATAAATATTATGGAGGACGTGAGGGAGTTGATGCTTATGATAGAGTCCGATTGTTCAAATTAGCTTGGGATCTATCAGGAGAAGCATTCGGACAGCGATTGGTTCAATACGAGCGTTATTATTCGGGAGATCCTGTTAGAAAATTAGGTATGTTCTACAGCAATTACAAGAAAAAGCATTTCGATTCATTAACGATGGTAGACAGAGCGTTGGAACAAAATGAAACAAAGAAAAATGTATCGCTGAATAAATAATGACTGTTCAAAAATGACAGCGTTTTCAACCGGTTTTGTTTGAGTAAAACCATCCATCAAATCACAATGACTAAGTTGTTGAGCAGATAACAGCTTAGTCAAGGGACAGGGGGCAGGGTGCTGTGATTTCATCTGTACGTAAAGCCGCACAAATACTAAATTGTTTTACAGAAGATGAACCGGCTTTAAGGAATCTTGATATTGCCCAGAAGCTGGATATGAGTACTAGTACAGTGTATCGCCTGGTGCATTCCTTATGCCAGGAAGGAATGTTAATCAAAGATAGTACGAACAGATACAGATTAGGGTGGAAGCTGCTTGAGTTAGGAAATATGGTGATGTATCAAAAGGATATTTATGACGAAGCTGTTCCAAGAATTGAAGAATTAACGAGAAAATTCAGGGGCACCGTGCATATCGGCATGCTCGATGAAAACGGAGATTTTATCTTCGTCTTAAAAGTAGCCGCAAAAGATGCCCTTCAAGTTCCTACGTTTATAGGAGAAAGAAAGCCTACTTACTGCTTTAGCACAGGGAAAGTTTTGTTGTCCTCTAATCCGTCATTGATGGAAAAATTCACTTCAAAAGATTTATTAAAACGCGGTCCAAACACGATTGGGACAGTAGAAGGCCTTCGAGTAGAAATGAATCAAGTCAAGAACAACGGATTTGCTGTGAGCAACAATGAAAACGAATTTGGTGTATATGGTATTGCAGCTCCAATTCAGTCGTACAGCGGCAAAAATGTAGCGGCTCTCAATATGGTAGGACCCATCTCCTATATTCAAGGACGGGAAAAGCAAAACATGGTGAAACACGTAACAAAAGTGGCAGATAGTATTTCGAAAGATTTAGGATATATTTTCGAAGAATAGAAGAATAAATGAAAGGGAGAGATAGAAATGGCTTTGAAATCTGAAAACAGCGGATTGAATGCGAGATCATTTAACTTAATGAAAACGATTGAGGAAAACAAGGATCTATTAAAACCGCCTGTCAACAACAAAGTCATGTGGGAAGACTCGGAGTTTATTGCGATGATTCTAGGCGGTCCGAATAAAAGACGTGATTTTCACGTAGACCCTTCCGATGAATTCTTTTATCAAGTCAAAGGAAGCTGCTATGTCGAATGCATTAACGACCAAGGAGAAAGAGAAGTGGTGACGGTAGGAGAAGGAGAAGTATTCATGCTTCCGGCCATGGTGCCGCACTCTCCGCATCGTCCGGCCAATACGTACGGGATTGTACTCGAGCGCAAGAGAAGTGAAGGGGAATTGGAAGATTTTGTTTGGTTCTGTGATGAGTGTGATCATGAAATGCATCGGGTGACTGTACAGCTGTCCAACATTGAGACGCAGGTAAAAGGTGCGATTGAACAGTTCAATGGAAGCGAAGAACTGCGAACATGTGATAACTGCGGTCATAAAATGCCTCCGGAAGCGGAGGAGTGGAAATGAGAATAGATTTTCACACCCATATTATTCCGCAGGACATTCCGAATTTTACGGAAAAATACGGGCAGGACCGCTGGCCGGTGCTTCATCAGACTTGCACATGCGGCGCGAACATTATGGTAGGAGGCAGCGTGTTCAGAGAAGTGACCGATCAAGTGTGGGATCCTCACAGGAGAATAAAAGATATGGATAGAGAAGGAGTAGATATGCAAGTTCTCTCGCCTATCCCCGTCACGTTCTCGTATTGGGCGCCAGTTGAGCAGGCACTGGAGATGGCCCGGGTGCAAAATGACTTTATCGCAGACACAGTAAACGCTCATCCGGCGCGATTTTTGGGGCTGGGAACGGTTCCTATGCAGGATACAGATGTCGCGATTCAAGAAATGGACCGGTGTATTCATGAGCTGCATTTATCCGGCATTGAGATCGGAACCAATGTTAACGGCAGCAACATAGATTCCAAAGAGTTCGCTCCATTTTTCGAAATGGCGGAAAAGTGGAATGTACCGTTGTTCATCCATCCGTGGGAAACGATGGCAAGAGACAGAACGCCACGCCATAATTTTATGTACACCGTCGGAATGCCAAGCGAGACAGCACTGGCAGCGGCGAGTCTGATATGGAGCGGGGTGATGGAAAAGTATCCGAAATTAAAAATTTGCTTCTCTCATGGAGGAGGATCGTTCCCTTACATTATTCCGCGGCTGGATCAGGGATGGCATGTATGGCCGCATTTACGGCTGACAAGCCACCCGCCAAGTCATTATATAGATAACTTGTACTTTGATTCCCTGAATTATGATCCGTTAAATCTTCAATTTCTAATCGACAGATTTGGCCATGAACGGATCATGCTGGGATCGGATTATCCATTTTTATTAAGAGAAATACCGCCAGGAAAAGTGATTGACGGTATGGACAGCCTTACAGCCGAACAAAAGCGGTTCATGTTAGGAGAAAACGCTCTGCAATTTTTAAATGTAAAGGAGAAAAAGATTAATCATGAGTCCACAAGTAACGTCTCCCGAGGAAAAGCTCCAAGCCCTGGGAATTAAACTGAGTGATGTACGTCCGGCAGCGGGGAATTATGTCAGCCATAGCAAAGTTGGCAATCTGATTTTTACATCTGGACAGGGAGTAGACAATTATCATGGAAAGCTTGGCAAAGATTTAACGGTAGAAGATGGCTATCATGCTTCCCGGCAGTCTGTGATTAATTTATTAAACGTATTAAAGGCAGAACTGGGAGAGCTGAATAAAGTGAAAAAAATCGTGAAAATACTAGGCTTTGTGAACAGCACTGAAGATTTTACAGACCAGCCGAAAGTGATGAATGGAGCTTCTGACCTTTTAGTAGAAGTATTCGGTGAACGGGGAAAACATGCGCGCTCGGCTGTCGGAATGGCACAGCTGCCTCATAACACAGCCATCGAGATTGAAATGATTGTAGAAATTGAAGAATAAAGCTCAGGGTTTTCCCTGAGCAGCAGACTAGGAGGCAAAGAGGATGCAAGTAAAAGAGATACCAAAGAATAGAGTGGAGGCTGTCGATTGTCTTCATTTCATCGATGGAAACTTTGTTGCTTCGGATAAAAAGTTCAGCAATATAAATCCAGCCACAGAAGAAGTCTTAGGGACGGTGGAAGAAGGCGGGAAAAAAGAAGTGGATGCAGCTGTTCAGGCTGCTAGAAGAGCATTAAAAGGTGAATGGAAAACGATCACGACACAAGAACGCTCGAAAATCCTGCGGCGCATTGGGGATATCATCACAGAGAGAGTGGAAGAGCTGGCTGTTCTAGAAGCGCTGGATACGGGCAAACCATATGAAATGGCTGTCGAAATGGACATCAAAAGGGCTGCATATAACTTTTATTTCTTTGCCGACTACTTGACTTCTATGGGAACAGAAGCTTATCAACAGGATCAGCAAGCTCTTCACTACGCGATACGGCGTCCGGTTGGCGTTGTAGGAATGATTAACCCATGGAACCTTCCATTGCTTCTTTTAACGTGGAAATTAGCTCCGTGTCTGGCTGCTGGCAACACAGCAGTGATGAAGCCAGCGGAGTGGACGCCAATGACAGCAACTGTACTGGCTGAGATTTGTAAGGAAGCGGGAGTTCCTGATGGCGTCGTGAACCTCGTACACGGATTTGGTGTGGACTCGGCAGGAGCTGCCATCACAGAACATCCGGATGTCGATGCGGTTACATTCACCGGAGAAACAACA
This sequence comes from Alteribacillus persepolensis, assembly GCF_900099605.1. Lineage (GTDB taxonomy): Bacteria > Bacillota > Bacilli > Bacillales > Marinococcaceae > Alteribacillus > Alteribacillus persepolensis. The sequence goes on along the minus strand of NZ_FNDK01000030.1, from coordinate 21,503 downwards.
ACAGGAACGGCGATTATGAAGGCGGCTGCTCCGACATTGAAAAAACTGTCTTTTGAACTAGGCGGGAAAAACCCTAACATTATCTTCGCTGATTCCGATGTAGATGAAGTCATTGAAACAACTTTAAAGTCGAGCTTTATGAACCAAGGAGAAGTTTGCTTGTGCGGGTCGAGAATCTATGTGGAAGAAGGTCTGTATGACGAATTTCTTGATAGATTCATTGAAGCAACAAAGCAGCTGAAAGTCGGTGATCCGTTTGAAACCGGAACGAAAGTAGGATCTGTGGTCAGCAAAGAACATTACGAAAAAGTGATGAGTTATATCGAAATAGCAAAAGAAGAAGGCGGTAACATCCTCACAGGTGGAAACCGTCCCGAACATATGGAAAAAGGCTACTATATTAACCCAACCATTATAACCGGTTTAACCAAAGACTCGCGCTGTATTCGAGAAGAAATTTTTGGGCCGGTCGTGACCGTTGTTCCTTTCAAGAAGGAAGAAGAAGTGATTGAACAGGCCAATGATACCCATTACGGTTTGGGAGCTACCATTTGGACCAATGATTTAAGAAGAGCCCATCGTGTCGCTCAGCAAATAGAGGCAGGAATCATCTGGGTCAACACCTGGTATTTGAGAGACTTAAGAACGCCATTTGGCGGTATGAAACAAAGCGGTATCGGAAGAGAAGGCGGAGCTCATAGTTTTGAATTTTACAGCGAATTATCCAATGTAACGATAAAAATGTGATGTAAACGGAGGGTCTTTAGCGTGAATGAAAAAGTGCTATCTCTGTCGGAGCATTTAACGGAGGCGGAAAAAAGCAGACAAGGGGTCGAACCTTTAACTTCTTTAATTCCTGATCTAAGTATGAAGCAAGCCTATCACATTCAATTAACTAACATTCAAAATAAAGTAACAGCCGGAGATAGTATCATAGGCAAAAAAATTGGATTAACATCGAAGGCTATGCAAGATCTTCTCGGAGTGAGTGAACCGGATTATGGTCATTTATTAAACAGCATGCAAATCGATAATAAAGGGTCCGTACCAAGAAAAAAGGTGATGCAGCCAAAGGTAGAGGGAGAAATTGCATTTATTTTAAAAGAGGATCTAAAAGGCCCTGACGTAACGACAGAAGATGTACAAAGAGCGACAGACTATATTGTTTCGGCGTTAGAAATTGTAGACAGCCGAATCAGCGATTGGAAAATCACGCTCGCAGACACGATTGCTGATAATGCCTCATCAGGATTGTTCGTTACAGGCGGTGAGAAAATAAATATAAAAGATATAGATTTGCAGAATGAAGAAATGGTCTTCTATAAAAATGGAGAAAAAGTTAACGGAGGGAAAGGATCAGCAGCTCTTGGCGATCCAGCGTATTGTGTAGCATGGCTTGCCAATAAGCTTTATGAATATAACATGACGTTGAAATCAGGGGAAATCATTCTTTCCGGAGCTTTATCCAAAGCTGTGGATGCAGCACCGGGAGATACATTCAAAGCCTCTTTCTCTACGTTGGGGGAAGTGGAAGTGAGTTTTATATAAAGGAGTCGTTTGACGCTATGAAAAAAGTAAAAGCAGGGATTATCGGTTCAGGGAATATAGGGACGGATCTTATGATGAAAATAGAGAGGTCTCCGTTTTTAGATATGTCGGCCATGATTGGAATAGACCCGGATTCGGATGGGCTGCGTCTTGCTAAAGAACACGGTCACACAACTTTTGATAATGGGATTGATGGTTTTTTAGAAGAGCCGGGATCAGCTGACATTTTGTTTGATGCTACATCTGCCAAAGCCCATTATCACCATGCTGAAGCGTTAGAGAAAGCACAAAAACAATTGGTTGATTTAACTCCTGCTGCTATTGGTCCTTTCGTTGTTCCAACTGTTAATCTAGAAGAGCATTTGAATAGGACGAATATTAATATGATTACGTGCGGGGGCCAGGCAACGATTCCGATTGTGAATGCTATTCATTCTGTCTGCCCGGTGGATTATGCAGAAATTGTAGCTACGATCGCAAGTAAAAGTGCGGGACCAGGTACAAGAGCAAATATAGATGAGTTTACCCATACTACGGCTAAAGGAATTGAAAAAGTCGGCGGGGCGAAAAAAGGGAAAGCTATTATCATTCTTAACCCAGCGGAACCGCCTATTATTATGAGAGACACGGTGCAGTGTATTGCGCCTCGCGCAAGTGAACGTAAAGAGGAATTGATTGAAGCTATTCAACAAAGAGCCAAGCAAGTGGAAGATTACGTACCGGGATATAAACTGCGGACAGAGCCAATATTTGACGGTGATCAAATTACTGTATTTATCGAAGTGAAAGGGGCAGCTGATTATCTTCCTTCTTATGCCGGTAATCTAGATATCATGACCGCTTCAGCAGTAAAAGTAGCAGAAGAATTTGCAAAGCACCAATTAAGTGTTTCTGAAAATTTGTAATCAATAAAATTATCACGAAAAGAGGAAGGAGTATCTCATTGAATAATAGAGAAATAGTCGTGACGGAAGTGGCTTTACGGGATGGAAGCCACGCTGTTAATCACAGCTTTACCATAGAACAAGTCAGCCGGGTAGTAAAAGCGTTAGATGATGCCAATGTCCCTTTTATTGAAGTTTCTCATGGAGATGGACTGGGAGGCTCTTCTATTCAGTATGGATTTTCTAACACGAATGAGATGGAATTGATTGAAGCTGCCGTAGATGCAGCAGAAAATTCAGCCATTTCTGTTCTTCTATTGCCTGGTATTGGTACAGTCGAACAATTAAAAGAAGCTCACAAACTAGGAGCAAAAATGGTTCGAGTAGCGACTCATGTAACGGAAGCGGATGTTTCGAAACAACATATTTCTTTAGGAAAAGAGTTAGGCATGGAGACGGTAGGTTTTCTGATGATGTCTCATATGGTTCCAGCTGAAAAACTGCTAGAACAGGCTCTGCTTATGGAAAGTTACGGAGCTGATACGGTGTATGTGGTAGATTCTGCCGGAGCTTTACTGCCGCACGAGGTGAAAGAAAGAATCAAACTATTAAAGAGCAATTTGAAAGTGGATATTGGATTCCACGCTCACAATAACCTGTCTCTAGCGATGGCTAATACGCTGGCGGCTATCGAAGAAGGAGCAACGAGAATTGACGGCAGTGTCCGCTGCCTCGGTGCAGGAGCTGGCAATACACAGACAGAAGTGCTTGTGTCTGTCCTCGAAAGAATGAATATAACGACTGGTATTGATGTTTACAAAATGATGGACTTGGCTGAGGAGTTAGTAGCGCCGATTCTGCAAGAGCCTCAAGAAATTACGAAAGGAAGCCTGGTTTTAGGCTACGCAGGCGTATATTCCAGCTTTCTGCTTCATGCTTACCGAGCTGCAGAAAAATATCATCTCGATCCAAGAGATATATTAATAGAATTAGGAAACAGAAAAGTAGTTGGCGGTCAGGAAGACATGATTATCGATGTAGCAAGTGAACTCGCCGGATACAAAATATCTTAAAGGAACAGAGGTGAAGAGGTTGGATGTAAAAGCAATCGCAGAAAAAATAGATTACCATCAGCAGAACGGAATAGAAATGGTGAAAATAACCAATGAGTATCCCGAGTTGACCGTAGAGGAAGCTTATGACATTCAAAAGCTTACTATTCAACGATATGTTGAAAGAAATGATCCTGTCATTGGATGGAAAATGGGGCTTACCAGTAAAGCAAAACAAATTTCTATGGGTGTAGATGAGCCTATTTATGGAAGATTGACTGAGTCCATGGAGCTAAGAGAACCTGTCTTGCATGTGAAAGACTTAATCCACCCTAAAGTAGAGCCGGAGTTTGCTTTTGTTATGAACAAAGAACTAAAAGGAGGCAATGTGAAACCAAGAGATGTGTGGGCTGCCGCAGATGGTATTTATCTTGCTTTAGAAGTCATTGACAGCCGTTATGAAAATTTCAAGTTCACCTTGCCGGATGTTGTCGCAGACAATGCTTCTTCCACAAAATTTGTGCTGGGAAGCCAAGTCTTCTCTCCAAGCTATACGCAATGGGACCAAGTAAAAGTGACGATGCACAAGAATGGAGAAGAAGTTCAATCCGGCTATGGAAAAGCTGTATTAGAACACCCCGTCCATTCCGTCGTAGAACTAACGAAAATGATGAACAGGGATAATTTAACGATAAAGCCTGGAATGGCAGTCCTTGTCGGTGGTATTACAGAAGCTGTTAGTGTCGAGGAAGGCGACATATTAAATGTGGAATACGAAGGCCTTGATACGTTGAATCTAGCCATTAACGAGTAGAACAGGAGATCGCCAAGTTATGCCGATTGCACATACTCACATACTAGAAGGCAGAGCTGCGGCGCAGAAAACGAAGCCTATTGAAGAATTAAAAAAAGCAATAAACACCAGCTCATGTTGATGATAAGAAGGTCAAGGTGTTAAAACATGGAGTGCCAGACAATCATAGGGCCGCAGCTGGAGCGGCAAAGCGAGAGGAAAAACACGAAAGTAAACAGCTGGGACAGAGAAGAAAGGGGGGACAGCAGAAATGAAAGTACATGACAATAGAACACCTCATTTACAGGGATCTGTTGTCGCTATAGGTGCCTTCGATGGAATGCACCTAGGTCATCAGGCTGTCATATGTAAGGCGGTGCATGCTAGTAAAATCTATCAAGTACCTGGTGTTGTTTATACATTTGATCCGCCTCCCCGTGCTTATTTTCAAAATGCCACTGTTCTAATGAGTGTAGACGAAAAAATAGAATACCTGAGAAAATTTGGTGTAGAACAAGTAGTTATTGCTAGATTTAACGAAGACTATACGCAGAAAAGTGCGGACCGTTTCGTGAAAGAATTGCACAATATGCATCCGAGAGAGGTTCTGGCGGGAAACAATTTTCGCTTTGGCAGAGGCAGAAGCGGGAGTGTGGAACTTCTCAAACAATATTTTAATGTGAACATTGTGAAACCAGTACGGTGTATGAAAGGAGAGGTTATTTCTTCTACAAGAATCAGACAATTAATAGCCCGAGGACAGACCCAGGAAGTGGGAGCCCTCCTTGGAGAAAAAGAAGGGGTGAAGGGATGAATTTTCTACAAAAATATTGGAAGCGCTTTACTATAGCCATGGGGATGGCGGTGCTGTTGACTGCTTGCGGGAACGGTGGTGAAACGACAGACTCGGGTGCAGATCCGCAGTCGGGCGAAGGGGAAAGTGGTACGGCAGAAGGAGCCGTACAGGCTGAACATGAATTTAAGCTTGGATTAATTACACCACCTGCACACATGTGGCACCAAGCGGCTGAAAAATTTAAGGAAGAGTTAGAAACAAACTCTGACGGCAGAATGACATTGGACATTTATCCTTCCGGCCAGCTTGGAAATGAAAGCGATATGCTGCAGCAAATTGAATCTGGTTCCATCGATTTTGGTTTCATTACTGCAGCTGAAATAAGTTCTCGTGAAGACGTTTTTTCGGCTTGGTTCACACCTTATCTTTTTGAAACGATTGAAGATGCTCACCAAGCTCGTGAAGCAGATATAGCACAGGAAATGCTTGGAACATTGGAGCAATACGGCATGACAGGCTTAGATTATTTGTTTGCTGGTCAGCGTGTGATGTTATTTAAAGATAAAAAGGTGCAGCAGCCTGAAGATATGGAAGGGTTAGTGCTTCGAGTGACACCTAGCCCGCCGATGCTGGAGTTCTACAATTCAACTGGTGCTTCTACAGAAGGGATTCCTTTGCCTGAGGTATATTCCGCTGTTCAAACTGGAGTCATCGACGGAATGGACATGGATTTAGATGCTACCATTACCAACAAGTTTTTTGAAGTAGTAGATTATGGAGCTGTGACGAATCACATGGTTTGGCCGTCTGTAGCTGTTGTTAATACAGATACGTTTTCATCTTTGCCAGAAGAAGATCAACAAATAATAGAACAATCTCTTGAAAGCGCTGCTGACTATGCAGTAGAAACAAGATCTGCTCAGGAAGAGGAATTCAAACAAACGCTGACGGATGAAGGCATGGAGATTTATGAACTGGATAAGAGTGTGTTTGAAGAACAAATTGAAAGCTTTGATGAAAAATATAAAGAAAAGGACCCGATGATGGAAGAATTCATTACGACATTCCGGCAATAGCCGCTAGGGGGGAGAACGAATGAACACGGTAAGTAACGGCTTAGCAGTAGTAGAAAAATATCTTGCAATCGTGTTGATGATTGTGATGACAGCAGTTATGGCTCTAGCAGTGTTGTTCCGTTACTTCTTGAACTCTCCGCTGTCATGGGCTGGAGAAGCATCCGTGTTCCTGTTGACATGGATAAGTTTTATAGGAGGAAGCCTTGGGCTGAAATATAAAGCCCAAGCTTCGGTTACTTTTCTTCTAGATATTCTCTCGCCCAAAATGAGAAAAACACTATTGATTATTGGCTATGTATTGATATTAATTTTTATGGCTGTTGTCCTCTACTACAGCTATACGTGGGTATTTTCTTCAAGCACGGTGTCGCAAAAATCAAACAACTTACAAATACCTATGTGGATTCCTTTTAGTGCTGTACCTTTTGGACTGAGTTTCGCTGCCGTTCATATACTGTCTCATTTATCAGGACTGATGAGAAAGGAGGAGGGGAAATGACTGCTGCAGTAATTCTTCTGTTTTTTGTCTTTTTAGTAATTGGTATTCCTATTTCACTAGTACTTGGCATGATGACTGTATTATATTTTTTTACTTTAGGAGATACACAATTATTGACTTCTATGCCGCAGCAGCTTTTTTCCAGCTTAGATAATTACGGACTGCTTGCGATTCCTCTTTTCATGCTCGCAGGAGAACTAATGAACGGAGGCGGCATCACCTCAAAATTAGTACAGTTTGCCAGGGTGTTACTGGGTCATTTCCGAGGCGGATTGGCATACGTGACGGTCATAGCTAACATGTTTCTAGCATCTATTCTAGGATCTGCTAACGCGCAGGCTGCCATGATGAGTAAAACGATGGTTCCTGAAATGGAAAAGGAAGGCTATGAAAGAAAGTTCTCTGCAGCATTAACTCTTTCCTCTTCTATTGTAGCTCCTATTATTCCGCCAAGTATGATTTTTATTATCTACGGAACATTATCAGGAGCTTCGATTGGCGGATTATTTATGGCAGGGATCATCCCGGGCCTCATCTACGGAGCAGCATTCGTCGGCTTAATCACATTTATGGGATATAAGTATAATTTTCCAAAGAGTGAACGAGAACCATTTAGAAAAGTGATGAAAAGCGCATTGACCGTGCTGCCGGCTTTACTCGTGCCGCTAGTAATTATCGCAGGCATATTAAGCGGTGTGTTCACAGCTACCGAATCTGCCGCAGTTGCTTGTGTTATTGCCTTTCTTGTAGGATATTTTCTTTACAAAGAATTAAAACTGAAAAAGCTTCCTTCTATATTTTTTAACACCGTCATAAGTACAGCCACAGTCACCTTTCTTATCGCAATGGCTGGCGCTTTCGGCTGGATGATTGCCTTTGAGCAGATTCCTCAAGCTATAGCCAATGGCATGCTTTCATTATCAGAAAATCCACTGGTGTTTTTATTACTAGTTAACATTTTCCTTCTAATAATAGGAGCAGTGCTGGATGGAATTGCTGCTTTAATCATTCTCGTTCCAGTTTTCATGCCGCTATTAATGACCTACGGAGTAGACCCAATTCATTTTGGCGTAATTATCTGTATAAATCTAACAATCGGGTTATTAACTCCCCCAATCGGCACAGGGCTTTTTATTGTTTCTTCTATTGCTGATGTGAAATTTGAAAGTCTAATCAAAAGTGTTTTTCCGTTTTTAATGATGGGAATTATCGTTCTCTTTATTATTACATTCTGGGAAGATGCGGTATTATTCATTCCGCGGCTGATAGGTCTTTAAGCCGCAGTAAGGTAAACACAGACTTCCTATGTGAAAGTAATGTATGAAACCTATTTATCCATTTCATTTTTGAGACCTTACTGGTCATAAAATGAAAAAGGCAGGTGTCTTAGTAAAATGAACAGTGAGTTTAATTCAAAAAACTGGGAGAAATACTTAAAGTATGGAAGACGATATTTTTTTAAAAGAAAATCTATTATATATGAAGAACATTCCTTGGGAGAAGAAGGATTTTATTACGTAAAAGATGGGTTTGTGAAGGTTTCTACTAAAACACTTAGAGAGGAAGAAAAAACGATTGATATCATAGGTGAAGGGCGCCCATTTGGAGAACAAGCCTCTGATGGAAAGCCATATTTTTCTACAGCCACCGCGCTTGAAAATTGCATTATTTATTTTTTTCCTTATGATGCAATGAAGTCATTAATGAACAGCGATCATACGTTTAGAATGTTAATGTATAATGGATTGACAGAAAAATTAAAACTTCTCACTAGTAATATGATGATTCGTTCTCTCCCTTCCGAACAGCTGTTAGCTCAATCTATTTTAGAAATAAAACAAAAATATAATGACGAAAAAATTCCTTTGACACAACAAGAGTTATCCCGTTACACCGGTTTAACCAGAATCACAATATACAAAATATTCAAAAAATGGGGAGGCGAAATTGTACGAGTGGAAAATAAAAATATTGTTGTCAAACAGCCTCGCAGCTTAAGAAAAATTGTAACAGCTTCCTAGCTAAGTAATGACTATCATACTAAGATTAGGAAAAAACTTTAAATCATAAAAAACATATCGTTAAACAGTTAACAATGCCTTTCTTTTTAGGAAGGTATCATTTTAATAGAAAGTATAATTTTCTAAAAAAGGAGAGATTGATACAGAAAAAAAGAATTTTGATAATTATTATAAAATAAAAAGGAAAAGGCAGGGCAATGAGTATGAATAAAGATCATCCAGTTCATTTACCTGATCGATTATTTGTAAATCATTGTTACGAGCGATTTGGCGTAAATCGCGGTGTTTACAACACGGTTGATAAATACTTGTTTACAGCGGGAATGATAGATATTACCCAGCGGCGAGCAGCTATGTTAGAATTTCTGTCTTATCTTCATCATGTCAACGGAATAAAATCCAATGGAAGAATTAATTTTGGAGGTCACGGACTTTCTACAAGGCTTAAAGAATATTGGGTGAAAACGACTCCCATCCCCCAATAAAGATATTTTGATAAAAAAGAAAACCTTATAACAAAGAGGGTGGAATAAATGAAGAAAGGGCAGCAATGGGTGATGCAAGAAGGTCCGTATATCTTATTGGACGATATTCATACTGGCATTGGCTATTTATCGCACGCGGCAAGAGATGTAAGTTCCGAAACGGTTAATTTTATGATTCGTGTTGGAAAAGGACTGGTTTATCTTTGCATCACACCACGTTTAGCTGAAAAACTTCATTTACGAGAAATCGGAGATACATCTATCCAGAATGATAAAAGCGTAACAGTTTCGATTGATCACAAAGATACAACCACTGGTATTTCTGCTTCTGAGCGGGCCCATACGATAAAAGCATGTGTACAACCAGAGGTAAAACCCGATGACTTTCAACGCCCCGGCCATATTTTTCCGATTATTAGTAAAGATATATTAATGCTAGACAGAGCCGGAGTGGCAGAAGCCGCAGTTTTGACAGCAAGCTATTTTTCGTCAGAGCCTTGTGCGTATGCTTGTGAAATTCTAGATAACACAGGAAGAATAGCCGATAAAAAAACAATCAATGAAATAAAGAAAAAATACGGACTTCCTCTAATCACATTCAGTGAATTAATATCGATGCAATATGAAGAAACCAATTGGCTGAAGGTAGTGAACAAAAAATCCGTAGGAAACGCGCATGAATGTTGGATGTACACGGTACGTAATACTCTGGAAAATCGCGACTGCACTTTATATATAAAAAAGGACATGATTAAGCCGGAACACATCATTTTTTATCAAGCATGCGAAGTCGGAGATATACTGGGGACAAGCCAATGCTCGTGTGAATTTCATTTTGCTGATTACTATCACCAATTATGCCTCCACGAGATTGATGCCTTAGTGGTAGAAAGCAAAAAGGAGTCAATCAATACAAAAGAAGTAGCAGAAACAGTAAAAAATCAAATGAAAACGTTAGTGAAAAAGCTAGCAGTAGAAAACGAGCTGCAAATCGCGAACAGTTAACGTCTGACTGAGTAGATGAAACATAATATGAAAACCGAATTAATTCTTAGCCATATTAGAAGCAAACCTAATTCGAACCACAGTCTACAGCGATATCGATAAAGTTATTATCTTGGAGCTTAATTATGGAAAAACGCACAAGAAATAGACACAATTATTCAAAAAGCAAATGGAGTGTCCAAAGATAGAATAAAAAAACGTAACGAGAAAAGGAGAGGATAATATGCAAACAAAAGATAAAGAAACCTTATTTAAAGAGGCAATGGGAGGCTATCCAACCGGTGTAACCATTGTCACGTCCAAAAATGAAAAAGGCGAGCCAGTAGGCTTAACCGTCAACTCCTTTGCGTCGGTTTCGATTGATCCATTACTCGTGCTTTGGTCGATTGATCATAAAGTATCTTCCCTAGGTGCCTTTAAAAATGCGGATGGTTTTGCCGTTCACATCCTTGCAGGAGACCAGCAAGAACTCTGCAAAACCTTTGCTACAAAAGATACAAACCGATTTAGCTTACATGAATGGAGTATCTCTAAACACAATCTTCCTGTGCTAGCTGATACATTCTCCGTACTTCAATGCAAAACATTCAAACAAGTCGAAGCAGGAGACCACACCATCTTAATCGGGGAAGTCCAAGACATTCAAATCACAAAAGATAAAGAGCCAATGCTTTACCACCGAAGAAACTTTGGATTCATTCCGTCTGAGTTTTACACGAACTAAGTTGTTTTATATGAGCTTGGTTTTTTGATACTTTTTTGAATTAACCGATAATTTCGCTTTCAAAGGGGCCAGACTCACCACAGATGTGGCGGGTCTGGTCCCTGCGGTATCCCCGGCATGCGCCATGCCCTTAGGGGTAGTTCACTCGGAAACATGGGGTTTTGCTATGTGCAGATTATTAAATGAAATAAAGTATTTAGAATCAGATCTGGATGGATGAGGGCTTGGCTTATTGCAGATGGAAGGCCCAGAAAAAGTACTGCCTGGTCATTTAACATGTTTAATTCAATGGGTGTGGAATAAAAAAGAAAAACGTACGATATATTTACAGTTGTTTTGTCCCATTAAGAATAGACTTGATTTTGTTAATGTCATGTACTTTAATAGTTCGATGTGAAATCTCAATACATTCTTCCTTAATCCAATCCTTAAGTACCTTATAGACGCTGATTCGAGATGTTCCAATGTATCTGGCTAACGAAGTTTGACTAATTGGAATGATACTGTCTTCAAACTTATAGTAAAGTTTATGGATAAAATGGGCCATTTGATACTCCAAAGGTCGATGAATAATAGAAATGGTCTCATTTAGAAGACGGATTTTCTGGATTAATGAGCTCATATATATATTAGCTGCTTCAGGATGATCTTTGCAGATATTCCGAAAGGATTCTTCTGAGAAAAAGTATAATATCGAATCCTCTTCCAAAATAGCAGTAGTAAAAAAAGGATCTTCACGAAGGCCAGGTTCACCTGTTAAAAATCCAGGGAAGAGAAAGTCAACAATTCGTTCCGCACCTTGGCTAGATACAAATGTTAAGTTGATTTTTCCGTCTTTAAGATAATAAAACCCTTTTCCTCTCTCTCCCTGTTGAAATAAGATTTCGTTTTTTTTCAATCGACGTTCCTGACCATAGGAAACAAATGGCTTCCAAAGGTAACGGAGGGAATCCACTAAAAATCACCCTTTCTTTATAAATATTGATTATAATATGTTTTTTTGTCAAAAATAGTTTAAAAATTTAAACTTTTTAAACACATTGTACAAAAGTTCTAAAAGAATAATCAAGGGAAATATATCCTAAAACAGCTCCTAAGCTTAACTTTTGTTACCTTAGACAAGATATAGGGTAGGTCAACACTCTCGTATGCCAATTGACGGATCGCTATGGCTCGATAATCCAGTGGAGTTCTCTTATCCGCCATCTCGTGTTTTTAAGGTTGTTCAAAAGAATGATGAAAAGTTGGCTCAAACGTTTTTATGGCGTGTAAAAGAAGCCGTTTTTACCTTTAATCAAAACATTGGAGAAGATGAAGTTCTAGAAAAGATCGTTAATGAAATGGGTCTGGATGGCGGAGCTACTGTAAGAGAAGCTGGACTTTCATATGGAAAACAACTTTTAGAACAGGACTTTGCACTTGCTAGAAGTCTTGGTGTAAGGGGATTTCCGACTATTATTATGGTGAATAAGGAAAACAAAGGTGTAAAAATTGTCGGAGCTCAATCGCTGGATCATTATAAAAAGGATTAGAACAAATTCTGTCAGGTAAAGAGAAACTTCAAGCGCAGCCTGTTCCAAAGTTGTCATGTCTTCTTGAAAAAGAAAAATTATTATTTTCAAGAGAAGTGGAGGAATTATATATCGTGGAGCAGAGAGAATTCAGAGGTTTTATACAATCCCAACTACATTCTAATGAATTCCAAATAAACGAAGTTCTCAATGAGTTATACATTAAGAAACGATAAAGCAGATTTATAGTATATCTAAACACAAGTTATGTAGGATTGGGCTTACGATTTTTATTTTATTAGTGACTGTTATGTAACGTGTTACGGTTTAGGGGGAAGGATAATGTCTATGATTTTTAAACGAGAAAAAAATACTTATGCTCCGGATTGGGATTATTTATTAAAACATGGAAACAGACAATTTGTTAAGAAAAAATCTATGCTTTACAAGCAGGGAGAAATCGGTGGCGGGTTTTATTATGTGCATAAAGGTTTATTTAAAATGCTTTCATTTCCCTCGGATAACAAATCCAGAATCGTGGCTGTTACTGGTTCTGAAAACATCATAGGAGAGCAGGCCCTTGATCGACAGCCGTATTTCTGTTCAGCTGTGGCGATTGAGGATTCTGTAGTTTACTATTTTTCAAATGATGTTTATCGAGATTTAATAAAAGAAGCACCATCTCTTCTGCGTTTTTGTGCGGACTCTATTCTCCAAAAAGTGCAGCTTCTTGTTAATGAAATTCATTTAAAATCACTGACTTCTGAACATCAAGTGGCTCATTCTTTACTTGAATTAAGTGAAGCATTTAACAGGCTGGAAGTAAACATGACTCAGCAGGAACTGGCAGATTATATTGGTTTGACCCGTATTACCGTTTATAAAATTTTGAAGAAGTGGAAAGAAGAACAATTAATAGATATAAAAAATCGTACTTTTTATATTATAAAGCCAGAAATATTAAGGAGTTATGCTTTAAGTTCTTGATGAATAACAGCAGTCGATTATAAATCAAAGGCATTTGGCACTATATAAGTGGAGCAAGGTGCCTTTTGTATGTATGTCTTTTCCCTAGCAAGTAACAAAACATAGGGATGAACGTTAAAGTCTTAACAATAGAAGACATCATTTTTCGATATAGTGTAAGAAAGAAAGGCACATAAGAAAGGGGAGAACAATGATGAAAGAATATCCTAGATCTTTTTGCCACGTTGGAGTGAGTGTGACTAATATTGATAAAGCTATGGCTTGGTATGAAAACGTTTTCGGCTTTACTGCTGTGTCTTCACCTGTGACATTCAAGAAAGATGATCCGAATATGGGACCGGTGTTAACCGATTTGTTAGGAAAAGAGATCAAAGAAGTGAAAATTGCCCACTTGGGAGGCTCTGGCGGAGTAGGGTTAGAGTTATTTGAGTTTATCGATCCGAAATCCGAACGTTACACCAGTCATGAATACTGGAAAGACGGTATCTTCCATGTTTCTATTATAGACCCGAATATTGAAGAAATGGTAAAGAAAATAGTTGAAAATGGAGGAAAGCAAAGAAGTGAGATTTGGGAAAGTGTGCCAGGAACAGAATATAAGATGGTTTATTGTGAAGATCCGGATGGAAACCTGATTGAAATTTATACTCATAGTGTAGAGAGAATGTATAGCAACCAATAAATTATTTAAATATTTTTTATATTTAATTGATTATTATTTAACAAACACAGCTGAGGAGGAAAGAGATGGGACAGCCTAATATAGTTTACATTGTACTTGATGACGTAGGGTTTTCAGATTTAGGTTGTTATGGTTCTGAAATAAAGACTCCCAATATGAATCGACTTGCTGAAAACGGCTTACGGTATAATAACTTCAATGCTACACCTCTTTGTTCTCCCACGAGAGCCTCTCTATTAACAGGACGGAATAACCACTCTGTAGGAATGGGAAGTGTAGCTGATTTTGACTTAGGTACTGATCAATCGAGTATTCGTGGAAGAATACTTCCTAAAGCTGCTACAGCGGCAGAAATTTTAAAAGACAACGGCTACAGTACAATGGCGCTTGGGAAATGGCATCTGGCTCCAATTCATCAACTGACTCCAGCCGGCCCTTTTGAAAACTGGCCGTTGGCTAAGGGGTTTGAGCGATATTATGGATTCTTAGGACCTGAAACAGATCAATTTTATCCTGAATTAACATATGACAATCATATGGTCGATCCTCCGGAGAAATCGGATTACCATTTCTCTGAAGATATCGTAGATAAGTCTATTCAATTTGTTACCGATCAAGTGTCTGTTACACCTGATAAACCTTATTTTCTGTACTTGTCATTTGGAGCTCAACATGCCCCTCATCAAGCACCTAAGGAATATATTGATATGTATAAAGGTGCATATGATGACGGGTGGGATGTTATTCGAGAGAAGCGTTTAAAAAGACAGAAGGAACTAGGTATTGTTCCGGAAGACACAGAGTTATCTCCACGCAATAAAAATGTAAAAGCGTGGGATGAATTAATAGAAGATGAAAAGAAAGTTTTTAGTAGATTTCAAGAAGTATATGCAGGTTTTTTAACACATACAGACGACCAAATTGGTCGATTTCTGGATTTTCTTGAAAAAATCGGGGAATTAGATAACACATTGATTGTCTTTCTTTCTGACAATGGAGCCAGTCAGGAAGGTGGTTTTGGAGGTTCAGTCAATCAAAGCACCTTCTTTAACGCTTTAGAAGAAAGTATTGAGGATCAATTAGCAAAAATAGATGAAATGGGTGGGCCTAGAGCAGGAACCAATTATCCAAAGGGATGGGCACAGGCCGGTAATACTCCGTTTAAGCAGTATAAGCAGACCACTCATTTTGGGGGAACCCGGGTGCCTTGTATTATTCATTGGCCGGAGGGTATACAAGAAAAAGGAGCAATTCGTACGCAATTCCATCATGTGATTGATGTCACTCCGACAGTTCTGGACATTTTACAGGTAGAAGCACCTAAGACATATCGAGGTGTGGATCAAATGCCGATTCATGGAACAAGTATGACTTATACCTTTGAAAATGAAAGAGCACCAACCAGAAGAACGACTCAGTATTTCGAAATGTTCGGGCATCGTGCTATCTATCATGAAGGTTGGAAAGCGGTGACCCATCATCAAAAGGGAGTACCATTTGAAAACGATGTTTGGGAGCTGTATTACGTAGAAGAAGATTTTGCTGAGCTTCATGACTTGGCAGATAAGTATTCAGGGAAGCTTGAAGAACTTAAGGAACTTTGGTGGGAGGAAGCAAAGAAATATAATGTACTGCCTTTAAATGATAAGACAGTTGAATTGTCTTCTTTCGTTTCACCAGAAGCCGTAACAGCTAGAAAAACGTTCACTTATTATCCAGGGGTAGCTCACTTAGGAACATTTGCAGCTCCTCAGATAACGAATAAATCATATATAATAACTGTTTTAGCAGAAAGACCAAGCCCATCCTGTGAAGGGGTGCTTGTAGCACATGGAGATCACGACAGCGGGTACGTATTCTATATTAGGAACAACCGCCTTGTCTTTGAGTACAATTATGTCGGTACCATGTTCAAAATAGAGTCGGACGTATATGTCCCTATTGGTGAATGTACGTTTGAGTTCAAGTTTACGAAGAAGGAAGAGAACTCAGGCATGGGAAGTTTATATATTAATGGAGGTAAGGCTGGAGAGGGACATATTCCTAAAACACTTTTGTATCGTCTTTCTCATGGAGGGTTTGATATTGGCAGAGACTCTTTATCTCAAGTTTCTGAATCCTATAGGGACGAAGGTGAATTCTCTTTCAATGGCAATATAGAGAGGGTAGTTTATACACTGCAAGATGGAAAGGAAATAGGGAATCTTGATGAAAAAGTAAAAGCTGGTTCATTTGACTAGAATAGAAGTTGTCGGCTTAATAAGCTTTAGGAAGGTTTTGATGTAGACTTTTGTACTAATTTCTTATGTGAGCAATTAATTAAACAAATTTGTTAAAATATTAACAATATTCTTTGTTTTATTTTTGTAGTATGTATTTAGTATCTACTACTTGAGAGTCTTAAAGCCCAATAAATGGAGGAGGATTACCATGGATTTTATTTTTACCGAAGAACAACAACGAGTGATTGATTTGTGTAAGGAATTAGCGGAAGATTTTAGAACGAGAGCTCCAGAGCATGATCGTGATCGTTCTGCCCCGGAAGAAAACTATGAAATCCTGAGACAAAATGGGTTATATGGGATTAGTATTCCGGCAGAATATGGCGGATTAGGAATTGGGTTTCAAGGATATGCAGCAGCCATCGTAGAGTTAGCGAAAGGCTGTGCTTCTACAGCAAACTCTTTCAATATGCATGCCAACGCTTGCGGGTCTATCATGCAACAACCGCTGATTTCTGAAAGCATGAAGAAAAAGGTTGCTGATTTGGCTATTAATCAAGGGAAATTATTTTCCGCATCCATTTCTGAACCATCTTCTTCAAGTTTAGTTATCACTTCTATGGTACCGAAGCTGAAGGCAGAAAGAGTGGATGGAGGATACAAACTTTATGGAAAAAAAGCGTTTTGTTCTATGGTTGAATCAAGTGACTATGTATTCCTGTATGCTAATCCTCAAGATGATTCAAATCCGCAAGCAAGCCTTGCTATGCTAGTCCCTGTTGATAAAGGAAATGTAGCAGGAGTCCATATTGAGGATGTATGGGATACGCATGGTATGAGAGCTACCCGTAGTAACACAGTAAAGTATGATGGGGCGTTTGTTCCAGACGAGCTTATTTTACACAGAACAGAAGATTTCTTAAACGACTTTATTATTAACTCTGCAAACTGGACAATTTCCTCCTTTGCTTCTGTTTACTTAGGAGTAGGTATAGGGATTATGGAGTACGCTTCTGAATTGGTAAGCTCCAAAAAACCAAAAGGCTCCGGGCAAGCACAGGGGTACCATCCAGACAGCCGGCGTCGAATCGGGGAAATGGCTTCTGACCTTCATGCCGCTTACTGGTCGAATATACATGCTGCTTGGTATAGTGATAAGCATGGTTCTTCCATTCAAACATTCCATAATCTGATGCGTGCAAAACATACGATTGCAAGTGCTGTATCTAATGCTGCTCACTCAGCAACGATTGTTTGTGGAGCCCACGGAATGTTTAAAAACCTTCATTTAGATCGGATGGTAAGGGATGCGGCAACAGCACCTATTATGCCTCCAACTATTGATGCTTGTGCGGATCAAGTGGGGTTGTTGACGATGGGGCTGGATCCGGCAGATGTTGCTCCGCCGCTTAAAGAAGAAAAGCCGCTTGTTGAAAGTCAAGCAAGATAAAAAGGGGGGAAGGTCCAGGAGGGATGCTCCTGGGTCTCTCTCTACTCAATTAAGATAGCGCTTACATGACAGGTTTGGAGGGAGGCACCAAGTCCTGATGATAAATAAGAAACTGTTATCCGTTCTGTCAGCTATTCTAGTAGTGAGCGCAGTACTGACAGGATGCAATTCGAATAAGGAATCTGTAGAGCAGCAAGCTAAAGCAGAATCTAATACGATTACACTAACGTATGCATTTTTTGCTCCACCTATTACTTTTCCGGGGAGGCAAATGCAGATGTGGAAAGAAGAGTTAGAGGAACGTACGAATGGAAAAGTAAAGGTAGAACTTTATCCAGCTGGCACGCTGCTTCAAGCCAATAACATGTTTGATGGAGTAGAAAAAGGGGTCGCTGATATTGGAATGTCCGTAACCAGCTATGAGCCTGGCCGTTTTCCTTTAATGGGAATGGCAGACATGGCAAGTTACCCCAACTCGAAGGTAGCTACTCAGGTTAGACATAAGCTGGTACAGGAATATGAAGAGGAAATTTTTAAGGGGAATAAGGTTATTACAGTGTTTACGGGGGAACCTTCTTATATTCAAGCGACGAAACCAATTACAAGCTTAGAGGATTTAAAAGGCAAGCAGTTGAGAATATCAGGTGCCTTAGCACCTGTGTTAGAAGAGCTGGGCGCAGCACCTGTGGGGATGTCGCAAGCAGAAGCAGCAGAATCCTTGCAGATGGGAATTATTGAAGGGGTTGTCACCTCCCGTGAAATTTTAAAGGATTTTAATTTTGCAGAACTGGTTGGTTATGTTACAGACTATCCATTAAGCGTTAACACGTTTGTAGCAATCATGTCGGAAGATAAATGGAATTCACTACCAGAAGACGTTCAAGAAGAAATTGATAAATTATCTTTGGAAATGGCTGAGTGGACTTCTGCCTATCATGATGATTATGTACAGGAATCATTAGAGTGGAGTATAAATGAACATGGTGTGGAAGTAGTCAGTTTGTCTGAAGAAGAGAAAGAACGCTGGGATGAAATTATTGTTCCGTTGATGGAAGAATACGTGGAAAAAGCAGAAGATCAAGGATTACCAGCGAGAGAGTTTAAACAGAAAATGTACAAGTTGATTGAAAAGTATACCAGCGAATAAAGATAGGAGACTGTTATTACAGGGGTTTTATACAGCGAAGATGAACACCAGAATACTTGATGACCTAAAATATATGGAAGGAGGCGCAATAATTTGCAGAAAATTCGTAATAATGAAATTTATGGAGGAGTGAATAGTGAGGTTATTCCAGAGGTAGAACCTGTTTCTCCCTATAAAAGTACAAATGAAGCTGTTTGTGAGAAGATTAATTATCATTTTAATCAAGGACTTGCTTTTGTAGCTGGTGTTAGTTTGGCTTTAATGATGTTTCTCATTGTATATAACTCGGTGGTTCGTGTTTTTGCTACCCCATTTGTGGGGACCACGGAGGTAGCTGGATGGCTTATGGCTGTCACAACTGCCTTTGCGCTTGGATACACACAATTTAACCATGGACATGTCGATATTAAAATTGTTACCGATAAATTGCCCACTCTGGGTCAAAAAATAAGTTCGGCTGTTGTTCAGGTAATGAGTTTGCTATTTTATGCTATTGTTGGATGGCATGTCGTGACATATGGCTTTGAGCTTATTATCAATAACAGTTTATCAGAAACGATGGGTGTTATTTTTTATCCCTTTGTTTTTGTCGTTGCGCTTGGATTTTTTGGTACTGCTTTTACTTTAATCATTCAGTTGTATCAGACACTGACTGGAGAAGTAAGAGGTGGGAAAAATGGATCCTAGTATGATTGCTGCCGCTGGCTTAGTAGTCATGTTTTTGATGATGTTTATTAGTGTCCCCATTAGTGTGGCGATGTTTATTACTGGTATGGGGGGACTTTTTGTCATGAGTTCCTCCACATCTGCTTTTTACTTATTAAGCTCAGAAGTCTGGAATTCTTTTTCTAGTTATTCGCTTAGTGTTATTCCGCTCTACATCTTAATGGGAGAAATAGTCTTTCAATCGGGATTGACAGCAAGATTGTTTAACGCAGCATATCGATGGTTCGGTCATTTAAGAGGAGGAATGGCTGGGACGACTATTCTAGCGAGTGCAGGGTTTGCTTCTATTTGCGGATCCAATGCAGCAGCTGCTGCATCCATGGGAACAATGGCCCTTCCTGAATTAAAGAAATATAAATATAATCCAGCACTAAGTACAGGAAGCGTAGCTACAGGAGGAACCCTTGGGATTATCATTCCACCCAGCACAGTTCTAATTGTTATAGCGATACAAACGCAACAATCCATCAGAGACTTGTTCATAGCCAGTATTATCCCAGGAATTTTACTTGTCATTTTTTTCCTGCTTACCATTCTGTATCTGTGCCATAGAAATCCAGAATATGGTCCGCCGGGACCGAAATTCAGCTTTAAAGAAAAAATGAGGGCTGTTTATGGTGTAGTGCCGATATTAGGATTATTCCTCTTTGTTATTGGAGGGCTTTTCTTAGGGTGGTTTACCCCATCTGAATCTGCAGCGTTTGGTGCATTAGGTGCTATTTTACTTACACTTGCCATGAAAAGGTTGACTAAAGAAGGATTTGTTACTGCGGTAAAAAACACAATTAAAACTTCTGCTATGGTGTTAATGTTAATTGTGGGGGCTACATACTTAGGGCGCTTCCTGGCAGTCACACGGCTTCCTAATGAAGTAGCGGAATGGATAAGCTCTTTACCGGTTCATTCATTGGTTATTGTTTTCGCTATTCTTACCGTTTATGTCATCGGTGGATCTTTAATGGATGCAATGGGTTTTCTGATGGTTTCTATTCCTATTTTTTATCCACCTGTGATAGCGATCGGATATGATCCAGTGTGGTTTGCTATTCTTTTATGTATAGTAACAAGTCTTGGAGCGATTACTCCACCTGTGGGAGTGAATGCTTTTGTTGTTCAAGGATTAACTCCTAGTACCAATATTACAACTATTTTTAAAGGGACAAGCTACTTTCTCGTTAATTATGTTATATTTATCATTATTTTAGTAGTCTTCCCACAAATTATCCTATTTCTTGTTTAGAAAAGGTATGTGCTGAGTTATTTTAAAGGGGGTGCCTCATTTCTATTAGCTTATGCTGTTTGCACAGCGTTACCGACAATCTATCCTGACATGATACTGTCTATTCTGCAATAATGAGTGCACAGCATATAAACATATCGATTCAGGGGTGATAAGATGGCTGAGATGGTAGAAGCCAACATGAATAGGAAAAGCCAAACAGAGAATAAGCCAATTCAAACAAATCTTGCAAAGCGTAAGGTGGCAGATTTACAAGGAATAGTGGAGTTTTTAAGACAGGAAAATATGCTTGTGCGCACGAAGTCTCCTGTTGATATAAAACATGAAATGGCTGGAATAGCAAACAACTATGAAGGGGGAAAAGCCGTATTTTTTGAAAACATCAATGAGTCAGAAGTTCCCTTGCTCACTGGCTTGTATTGGAATCGAAAACTATTAGCCAACATACTGGATGTAACAGAAAAGAAGCTTCCTTTTCTCACGGCGCAAGCAATAGAACAATGGAGTAAACATCCTGTGGATCCTGTCGTCGTTGATCAAGGCCCTGCCAATGAAGTAGTGGTGGAAGATAAGGAGGATTTGCTGCGTGACATTCCCATTCCAACCCACGGATTAAAGGATGGAGGTCCATATTTGGATTCTTCTGTGTTAATCG
>NZ_FNDK01000008.1 GCF_900099605.1 Alteribacillus persepolensis | reverse complement strand
TCAAGAAACGGCGAAAAAAATGGCAAGAGGCGTTTGCGAATGATGTTATTACACTGGATGAGTTAAAAGAACGGACAGCAGACGACAACGAACAGCTACAAGAGCTAGAACAGCAGTTACATGAGATACAAGAAAAAGAAGAAGATGTTTCGAATGTGGACATTTTAACCGTGACCGAAAATTGGAGTGTGCTGTCTAAAGAAGATAAGAAAGTAACCGTCGAAGTATTAGCAGAGAAAATCATTGTCAATGCAGAAAATGGCGTGATGGGAAGAGGGCGCAAACGAAAGATGTGGATTGACGATATATTCTTTTTGTGATGGGCGGTATCATGTTGTTTGCACCGCCCATGTCAGCTGCCATCATGCCTCCTAGAACAAGTCCTAAAATCACAATATTTCCAGTCCCCATTCCGTCAAGCCAGTTTTCTAACAACGTATTAAACAAGCTTATTGGTTCAATGATGACAAAATGCATCAGCATACCAACAATAAAAATACTGAGCACCGGATAAAATAAAATAGTCTTGATTCCATCCAATACTTTTGGCAAGCCAGCTAACGCTTTTTTCAATCCATTCACGATATAACCAGCTAAAAAACCGGCAATTAAACCGCCTAGAAAGCCAGCGTCTCCGGTTGTCGCCATAAAACCGCCAATCATACCAGGCGCAAAACCTGGCCGATCTGCGATGCTCATTGCAATAAACCCGGCAAGGACCGCAACCATCAGCCCAAAGGCATGTTCTCCACCAACAGAATCAAGTGCTGCAGCAAATGCATTGTAATCAGGGTGGTCTGGATCTGCAGCGTTAATCCCAAAGAAAAAGGAAACCGCTATGAGCACACCGCCGCCGACAACAAACGGAAGCATGTTGGAAACACCATTCATTAAATGCTTATAAAAACCTTTTCTTTCTTTGCTGTCACTTTCTTCACTGGATTCTTTTGCACCAGATGCATGATAGACCGGTGCATCTTTTTTAACGGCTTGTTTTAATAACTCTTCTGGACGGCGTATGCCATCGGTTACAGCTTTTATGAGTACAGGTTTTCCTTCAAAACGGTCCATCTCCACTTTTGTGTCAGACGCCACAATAATCGCATCCGCATTGTCTATTTCTTTTTGCGTCAACTGATTCTTCACACCGCCGGATCCATTTGTCTCTACTTTGATAGAAATACCAAGCTCTTGGGCTTTTTCTTTGAGAGAATCAGCTGCCATGTACGTATGGGCAATCCCCGTCGGACACCCTGTCACGGCGAGAATTTGCGGAGTTGTTGTGTCTGTTTCTTCCTGCTCTTTGTGAGACTCTTCTTCTGTTTCTTCTCCAAGCTTCTCTTTTTCTTTTTGGTCAATAAGTGTAACTATTTCCTCTTCTGATTCTGCTTGCAGTAAATCACGGCGGAAGTTTTCATCCATTAAAAGCGTCGATAACCGCGATAACGTCTGCAAGTGATCTTCATTGGCTCCCTCGCTTGCCGCAATCATAAAGATTAAATGAGCCGGCTGACCATCTAATGATTCGTAATCAGCACCTTCAATGGAGCGGCCAAACGCAATTGCCGGCGTTTTTACTGCTGCCGTTTTCGCATGAGGAATTGCCACACCTTCGCCAATTCCTGTCGAGCTTTGTGACTCGCGTTCTAGTATCGCTTCACGAAATCCATCTTTATCATGTAATTTTCCGGCATCATCTAGTGTGTGAACCAACTCTTCAATAACACCGTTTTTGGATGGTGATTGTATATTTAACCGAATGGTATCTGTTTTTAACAACTCTGTGATTTTCATGTATACTCACCTCTTCTCCGATGGTTCTAAAACGGTTATTTGAACGTCTTGATACATTTTCTTCACATCTTCTTCTGTGCCGAATGATTCAGAAAAGGCTGTTGCACTGCCTGCTGATACAGCATACGTTAACGTTTCCTCTGGGCTTTCGCCTTTTAGGTGGCTGTGCAGAAAACCTGCTACTAATGAATCACCCGCTCCAACTGAATTGACAGCTGGACGATGAGGAGGCTTGGCCAGGATTGCTTGGTTTTCTTGTAAGTAAACCGCTCCTTCCCCGGCCATCGAAATGACAGCATGTGTTATGTCATAATCATGAAGTAGTTTTTTTCCGTAACATGCTGCATCCTCCACTGTCGTAATAGACACTTCGTACAACTCGGCAAGCTCCAAGTGGTTCGGTTTCACAAAATAAGGTCCCGCCTCCATTGCTTTTTTTAATGCTTTACCGCTCGTGTCTACATAAGTCTTTACGCCTTTTTCTTTTAACGAAGCGATAAATTGCTTATACGTATCAACTGGCAGTCCTTTTGGCAGGCTCCCCGCTATCACCAGCTGATCATTGACACTTAAATGCGTTAACTTTTCTTTTAATGCATCCAAGTGTTCTTCTGTAATTTCCGGTGACATTCCGTTTATTTCCGTCTCCTCTTGCGCTTTTACTTTTACGTTAATACGGGTGTCTCCGTTCACTTTCACAAAGTCTGTTTCAATGTGCTCATGCTGCAGTACTTTTTCGATATGCTCGCCGGTAAACCCACCGGTAAAGCCAAGAGCAGTACTGGCAGTTCCTAAGTTTTTTAACACTCGGGAAACGTTAATTCCTTTTCCACCCGGGTATTTCCACTCCTTCTTGGAACGATTAATGGTACCTGTTTGAAAATCTGCCAGTTCCACAACATAATCAAGTGCTGGATTGAGTGTTAATGTATAAATCATAAATTCACAACCTTTACTGCTGTTTCTTGTTGTAATTGCTGCAGTGTGTGTTCATCAACTTTATTTGTCGTAACAATAGCAGCCTGATCAACTGATGCCACACTAGCAAACGAAACCTCTCCTATTTTAGAATGGTCGGCTAATACATAGGATTGAGCTGCTAATGACATAGCTGTCTTTTTAACAACTGCTTCTTCTGGATCTGGAGTTGTAAATCCCTGTCGGCCATCAACTCCGTTCATGCCAAGAAAGCATATATCAAATCGAAACGCTTCTACGCTCTCAACGGCTTTATCCCCTGTCAGTGCTGCTGTGTGAGGCTTTGCTTTTCCTCCCGTTACATACGTTTCAATTCCATTTTCTAAAAGCAGAGGCACGTGATGAATACCGTTTGTCACAACAATAACTTCTTTATTATGCAAAAATGGAATCAATTCAATCGTCGATGTTCCTGCGTCAATAAATAAACAATGTCTATGTTCAACAAACGTACTAGCTGCTTGAGCTATGGCTTGCTTTTCTGTTTGATTCACACTCTCTTTTTCAGACATGCTCGGCTCTTCCATTTTCCGTTTTGAAAGGGATGCTCCACCATGCAGCCGTTTAATGAGTTGTTGTGATTCTAGATCCGTTAAATCTCTTCGTATCGTCGACTCCGAAGCACCGGTTGCATCCACCAGCTCTTGGACGGTCGCCGTTTCATGCTTTTTTAACACAGACAAAATCGCTTTTTTTCGGTCAATATGAAACACGGTCATCCCCCCTTTTTTAACAAACAGAAAACGTTCACCTCTGAAAATACACACCTAGTATACAACCATTTTCAATCATAAACAATCAATTATAATCATTTTCAATTACTTTCATTCAAAAACCCGCTTGACCATCATGCACCCTTTTTCACTAATCCGCTTTGCTGCTATATGTAAAAATAAAAACTGGCACTTTTACAGATCTTTATTAATCCTGGGGAGTACCTGCAATAGCAAAAACTTGGCTAGTGATAAGTTTTCGGATACAGGATTGTCCCGCTCCGCGTATAGTGCTTTTACAGCTTGCTGGTGACATCAATCATTCCCTCATACTTATATGTTATCTTTTCCCGTCGCTACCCAAAAATCCGTGCCGATTGTGTCGGCACGGAAACGTATCTGATCAAGAATATTGTTTTGTGACAGATGTTTGTATATTTCCCTCTCTATCGTATTGAATCGCTCGATATTTATAATCGTGATAAAACGTAAACCATGCCTGACGTGTGTAACCGAGATTCATGTATTTCTGTTTGAGTGCAATTGAATCCAGCGGATAATCATCATAAGCCATCACCCACAGTACATTTTGATGAGCGTGTGTTCCCATATTATCCGCCATATGAATGACCATCTCATCACTTTGTTCTATGGTTACAATGCTCATCCCTTTGCTGTGACCTCCCGTTTTAGTGAGCACTACTCCTGGGGCAGGCTCCAGCTTTTCACTATATGTTTGGACATGCTGCTGCACGGCTTTCCAGTTTTGTTCCCAGTATGTACTTTTTGAGCGGATATTCGGGTTTTTCATTTCCTCCCATTCCGTTTCAGAAACATAGATTACTGCATTTTCATATGCAGGCACCTCTTGTCCATTTTGCCATTTAACCAATCCTGATGCATGATCAAAGTGCATGTGTGTCATGAGCACAGCATCAATATCCGCTGTTGTTAAACCGAGCTTTTGCAAATCTTTCTCCACATACGATTCTTCGGTGATGCCATAAATACGTTTTTGTTTTTCGGTAAAACGGTTGTTGCCAATACCTGCTTCTATCAGCATCGTTTTACCGTTTCCTTGAATTAGTATCGGATCAGTGCGCAGCTCAATTTGATTTTTATCGTTCACAGGGTACTTTTTCGACCATAACGGTTTCGGAACGACACCAAACATCGCTCCACCGTCTAAATGAGTAACACCGCCTCTAAGCCAGGTTAACGTGTAAGATCCGACTGTTAATGTTTCCATGCTCGTCCTCCTCCTTGCCTTGCTGTTTAAATAATATTGTAGCACATATTATTTAAATATTAAGACTATTAAAACAAAAAGAGATAAAAAGGTTTCATCCGCACCGTTCTCCTCCTGTCTAATTCGACAGACTGTTCATCATGCTCTCTTTATACGGCTGAAAGAAACACAAGTAAAAACATAAAAACGGCTGTCTCAAGGAACAAAACCCTTTTTGAGACAGCCTGCTGTTTTATTTCCTTGGAAACGTTGCCTCTAACCGGTAAATACGCTCGCCTTTTTCGGAAAACTTTTCCTCGTATTCTGTCATGACGTTTTCTTCTATATTACTGCGATGCAAATCAAGTGAAATATTTTTCAATTTCATTCCAAATTGAGACATGCTTTCTATAGAATACTCAAACAGTCCTTGGTTATCGGTTTTCATGTGAATTTCTCCATCTGGGCGCAGCACTTGCTGATACAGCTCTAAAAATGTTTTATATGTGAGACGGCGCTTTTCATGCCTTTTTTTCGGCCAAGGGTCAGTAAAATTGATAAATAACCGGTCCACTTCTCCTTCTTGGAAAAAGTCCAGCAAGTGATTCACATCACTATGAATAAACTTTAAATTGTCCGGCTGCGTGTCTAAAGCCCGCTGCACTCCTGTAACAAGAACACTTTCAAACTTTTCAATACCGACAAAGTTAATGTGCGGGTATTTCACACTCATGTTGTCTAAAAATTTTCCTTTTCCCGTTCCTACTTCCACATAAAGCGGCTGGTCATTTTGGAAAATATCTTGCCACGTGGTGTCATTTGGTACAGATGTCAGCACATATTCAGAATGTTTTTGGATAAAATCTTTTGCCCATGGTTTATGTCGAAGTCTCATCTCTACCCTCCTAGCAATCTATATAATACAAGCTCGGCTGCTTGGCCGAGCTGTTTTATCATGCCGTACATGATTACCTGTCATTTGCTTTTTATTCTCCTGGAAAACAGCCAATACTGTTACGCATAAGCAAGCAGCTGCTGCAATTGATTTTTCCACACATTGACCTGATCCATTTTATTTTCTTTTATGTGGTGGAAAACATTGTACAGAGCATGTGAAATCACATACCAATGCATTCTTCTTTCTAAATTAGCAGTTAACGGCAGACCGTAATGATGCAGCCAATTTTCCCAATGATTCCGAGGTATATATTCATATAATAACAAACCTAAATCAAATGCCGGATCTGCTACAGTCGCTCCGTCCCAATCTATTAAATACAGCTCATTCTCGGAATTAATCATCCAGTTATTGTGATTAATATCACAATGACAGACGACCATCCGTGGAGGCGTCACCTCTTTGCGATAGTTAATTAAGTAATCAACTGCCTGCTGTAACAAGGGAGAAGGATGCTTCAACGTTAACAATCTGTTTTGTAGTCCTTCTGTTATCGTTGAAGGAGTAAGCGGCTCGTTGCCAATCCTTTTAAACATATGAAGCAGTTCACTTGAAGAATGGATTTTACTAAGTAAACGAGCAACATCGGCACGTTCCATATCAGAAGAACCTAGTTCACGTCCGTGCACCCATCGCTGCGCCGTAATAACATCACCATTTTCCAAACGCTTCGTCCATAAAAGCTTTGGAACAATCCCTTCTGCGGACAGTACTGCAAGAAAAGGAGAGGAATTGCGCTTTAAGAACAACTTTTGTTCTCCAGTCTTTGCAATATATGCTTCACCCGTCGATCCTCCTGCGGGTTCGACTGTCCAATCTTCACCTAGTAGCAATTCCAATAGTTTCACCCTCGTTTGTGTAGATTGTTCAAAATAATTCATGACGTAATCCTTTTCCGTTATATTGCCGCAGTGATTGCATCGCAGATATCGTTGCGGCATGATGGATTGTGCTGACTAATGGCATTGCCTCTTATGAATACGCTGAACGAAGCAGAGCCTTATAGTAAAGGGGCTCTGCTTTATTTATATAAAATCACAGCACTAACCGGCTGAACCTCTATCGTATTAGAGTGAATCGTTTTTAATGGTATCAAAGAAGCTCTTTCACCGTCAACGATTACTTGATAGATTCCCTTCTCCGGCAGTACAACTTTTCTTGGATTTTTTGTATGATTAAACAAAACATACAAATCTTTGGCATTTTCTTTGTGTTCGACTTTATGGATTTTAAATATGAAAAGGTCTTTCGGCTGCGCTAGCTGCTGAAAACGTCTTTCGATGACTGCTGTCGTTTGCATCCTGAACCCATCAAATTGCTTGCGAATCTGTATTAAATTTTTCAGAAACTCCACGTTTTCATTGTGAATCTCTCGCTGCTCCCAGTCAAATTGATTAATCCAAACCGGCGCGTTGTAACTATTTTCCACACCATACTTTGTTCGAAAAAACTCTTGACCTCCGTGTAAAAATGGAACACCTTGTGCCGTTAACACCATCACAAGTGTCAGCCGATGCATCTTGCGTTTTTCTTCTAGAGACATGTCTCCTTGTATGTTCAGCTGATCCCACAGCGTATGATTGTCATGACATTCCACATAGTTAATCGATTGAGAAGGAGCTGTAAAGAGTCCTGTTTTTTTCTTTTCTTCCCATCTGATGGACCCTCTCATAACAAACGCCACATTGTCCACGTCAACGTCAGCCCTCTCCCCATGAATAAATCCAAGACTGCCGAATATGTTGCCTTTCACCGTATTGCGAAAACGGTCATTAAAAAAGCCTACCCTTTTACCAAGTTGCGGTGCCTGATTGATTGATGCTTTTTGCTTATCTGCCAGCACTGTATTCATGTTCCATCCTTCTCCATACAAAAATACAGAAGGCTTCTCTTCGCGCAAACGGCAAGACACCTCTTGCATGGTCGTGACATCATGAATACCCATCAAATCGAAACGAAAACCATCCACTTGATAATGCCTTATCCAATGCAGCAAGCAGTCAATGATATATTTGCGCATCATGTATCTCTCAGATGCTGTATCGTTTCCTACTCCTGTTCCGTTAGAAAGAAGTCCATAGTCATCATAGCGAAAATAGTAACCGGGCACTATTTTTTCCAAAGAAGCTGTTTCTATCTTGTAAAAATGGTTTAGCACCACATCTAAAATGACCCCAATTCCATGCTGGTGCAATGTGTCAATCAGCTGCTTTAATTCACGTATTCTCGCTTCCGGCTGATGCTTGTTTACCACGTAGCTCCCTTCAGGGA
Organism: Alteribacillus persepolensis; assembly: GCF_900099605.1. Taxonomy (GTDB): domain Bacteria; phylum Bacillota; class Bacilli; order Bacillales; family Marinococcaceae; genus Alteribacillus; species Alteribacillus persepolensis. The sequence goes on along the minus strand of NZ_FNDK01000008.1, from coordinate 126,821 downwards.
CAAAATGCTGTACAGGGTCATAGCCCCAGTTGTAAGCAGGTGGTTCCTTTGTTTCATCTACACTGCCAAAATCATGAACAGGTAAGAGCTGAACATGTGTCACACCCAACTCTTTTATATATGACAGCGCAGATGTACAACCGTTAGGAGTTTTTGTGTCTCTTTCTGTCCATCCTAAGTATTTTCCTTTCTGTTTGACGCCACTGTATAAATGAGCAGTAAAATCGCGTACATGCACCTCATAGATAATCGCATCAGTAATCGCCGTTTTCGGAATGGCATATGCTTTATCCGGTATTTTCCTCCAGTCAATAACGACTGACTGATCCCCATTAAGTGTCGAAGAAGCAGCATACGGATCTGGTGTTTCCTGCCACACTCCATTAACAAACACGCGGTACGTATAACACAATCCATGATGCTCACCTTGCAGCTCCATCCGCCATACTCCCCGGATTGTTCGTTTCATGACATGTACTGCTTCTTTCTCATGTTTAGTGTGCCGGTGAATAACTAAATGCACTTCTTCTGCCGTTGGCGCCCAAACCGCGAAGAGCGTCTCCCCCCTGTGACAGCGGGCTCCTAAATCATCACCATCATAAGCATACAAGTCGTCAAATAATAAGGTGCGAACTGCTTTCCCGGACAGGACGTGGGCACGGCGGTTGTCTGGTGAGACAACTTCATACCGAACACCAGCTTGATATGGTTCCTTTCTTTGTAAGTACACAAACCCTTCCTCTATGAAACAGGCAGCATCAATCAGCGTTTCCTTTCCGTTCTCTTTTTTAACTATTCTCCACTGGTTGCTTGCAAAAGCTGTGTCTCCCTTAACTTTAACTGTATATAAATCTTCAAGCCAAGCGATTAAATCACTATTTATTGCGTGATGGTTTGATGTCATCTCCATCCTCCCGATTTGTTCGATTTTAAAACTTTTTTTTCTTGTCAATGAGTGATATAGTTAATGGCGTTAACTTTCATATATATGGGGCTTCATCTCCCCTTACACATAGTGTCCCACGTTCACGTGGGTATTTCTGTGATACATGATATTTTGAAATAGAACCGGAGGAAGTAAAGATGAAACGAACAAAAACATTAAACCGTGCAAGACTACTCATATCATGCTCAGACCAGCCAGGTATTGTCGCTTCAGTGTCAGCCTTTCTGCACGAAAAAGGTGCCAACATCGTTCAATCGGACCAGTACAGCACAGACCCTGAAGGCGGCATGTTTTTTATGCGGGTGGAGTTTGACTTACCCGCTTTTACCGAACGTTTTCATGAAGTGGAAGAAGAATTTTCTGCCATCGCCGCTCAATTTGCTATGACATGGCGGCTTGAAAGTGAGCGCAAAACCAAAAGAATGGCGATATTTGTATCCAAAGAAGACCACTGCTTATTAGAACTGCTTTGGCGTTGGCGCTCGGGTGAATTGGATGTAGATATTCCACTTGTCATCAGCAATCACGAAGATTTACGGGATATCGTTGAAAGTTATGGTATTTCCTTCCATTATATTCCCGTTACCAAAGAAACAAAACAAGAAGCAGAATCAGACGCGAAAACGCTGCTGTATGATTACCATATCGATTTCATTGTACTCGCTCGATATATGCAAATTTTATCTCCTGCATTTGTGCAAGACTTTGAACACCGCATTATTAATATCCACCATTCATTCTTGCCAGCTTTCATCGGGGCCAACCCGTATAAAAAAGCGTTTGAGAGAGGGGTAAAGTTAATTGGTGCGACTGCTCATTATGTAACAAATGATTTAGATGAAGGGCCGATTATAGAACAAGAAGTGCTTCGGGTTAACCACCGTTATGACACGGCTGACTTAAAAATAGCAGGACGCAACGTCGAAAAAATTGCATTAGCTCGAGCTGTTGACTGGCATATCAATGATAAAGTTCTCGTACACGAGAATAAAACGATTATATTCAATTAATATGTTACACAAGCTGTCTAAAGCTGTCTCTGTGTGAAATCGAAGGATTCAGACACTTACATGTACAATACGGCACGCTAAAAGAGGCAAAAGTATCATACTCACATGCAAAGGTACGTATATGGTATGTTTTGTGTTTTCCCGGTCCCTCTTCGCTGCTGGTAAAAAAAGCAAGAAACCCCCGCAGACAGCGATGAACTGCGGTAAACGCTGAATGAATACAATGCCGTGTCTGCCTAAGCAGCCGGGTGCCTGAACGAAACGAAAAACAGCTCTGCTGAGGGTTCATTCAGCAGAGCTGTTTTTATGGACGGTATTCTTCCTCATCTTCCATGTTTAAACGGTCAAACGCAGTAGTACGCGTATAATCCAAGAAGCGTTTCGCTGTGATTAATTGTATTCTTTTGATTGGTGAAGGGTGTTTTTTCATCGTATCAAACCATTGTGTGATATTACGTGTGTCAACCATTTTCACCCGAGTCCCTTGTGCTTTATGGTCAATCATTGCCAAAGGGGCAATGACCACTTCATTAATACGGCCAAGAGTATCTTGACCTTGAAGAATATTGTGTGCAATGCTGTTCATCCGGGATAAGGCCAGCATCGGACTAATCCGTTTTTTTCTTTCCCCGTGAACATACTCATACCAAAATCGTGACGATGTTGTCTCAAAGACACTCGTCGACTGTCCATGTAAAAGGGTGATAACATACACCTCAGTCGGGCTAATGACAATGACATCCGCTTCTATCGGTGCTTTACCTGCCATAAATACAGGATAATACAACACCATATAGTTGTCAGGCAGTGTACGGAGCAAACAGCGCAGTGTGCGGTCATATTTATATTGAGGACGAAAAAACGACTCATGCGTAAAGGAAGAGCTGGCCCAGCGCAGCTGAGCACGAAACAAGTCATCATAAAACATATCTTTGATTTCTTCGAATGTTTTATGTTTATAATAAACACTTTCTATACCTTCCGTATTCCAAAGCTGGCTTTCATTACCGTTCTGGCGTTTGAACAACTCTTTTAGCCGTTTCCACACCACTGTCATGCTAAAATTAGTTTCGGCCTCATCCAGCCAATTCTGTTCTGTTCCAGACACTGCTCCCCCCTCTTTGGCTGTTTTCCAATCTCTTTTCATCTGCTGCCAGCGTTCTCGTTTTAACCGCGTGAATTGACTTGCATAGCGCTGTATATCATGTTCATACCTTGACGTACAATCTTCTAATTTAATTAAATGAGCCATCTATAATACCCCTCCCTTTTTTAGCATCCTTTAAAAAACCCTGAGCGGCTTACGGTTGAACAAAGTTCAAAACGTCAACACATATCCTTTCGTATTCTTTAAAACAGCCACGAAGCAGAAAGAGGAATAATAATTGATACAATGACAGCACTGATGGTCATCGCAACGGTGCTGGCTGCCCCCTCTTTTTCACTGCTTTCCAGAGCTTTCGCTGTGCCAATTGCATGCGAGGCACTGCCAATACTAATCCCCCTCGCAAGAACATGCTGTATCCCGAAGTATTTATACAATAAAGGCGCGGTTAGCACACCGCCTATCCCAGCTACCATAACAAAAACAGCAGCTAAAGGCGGCGGTCCGTTGATGACAGCAGCAAGCTCCATTGCTACCGGCGTAGTGACTGACTTTGGCAGCACCGAAGCGATAAGTTCATTTTCTAAACCTGCCAGTAAAGACATGTAATAGCCAGAGAATACACCAACCACTGCCCCGATGCTTACACTCATTGTAATAGGCCAAAAATATGTCTTTAACATGCTGCGCTGTTTGTATAACGGATAAGCTAATGCAACGACAGCCGGACCTAACAAATGTTCGATCCACTGTCCTCCCGACATGTATGTATCATAGGAAATCCCCGTACTCATTAAAAATAAAATAATGGCAGCCGTACCCGTTACAATCGGAAGGGTGAAAGGATATGAAAAACGCATATATAACTTACGTGCCGCTCCGTATACAATAATAGTGCCGGCTATCGACAATATGATAATCAGCCACTCACCCATGTTCCTCCCTCCTTTTTGCAAAAAACTGTGCTGTTTTACCAGTTACGATTATCACAATCAGGGTGCTCGCAAACGCAATCACGACAAGCCACATCCCAGCGCCGGCAAATAAATCAACATACACGATAGTTCCCGCCGTCACTGGCATAAATAAAAGAGGCATGTGGCCAAGAATCATGCTTGTCCCTAATTCTACCCATTTCGGCTTGATCAATTTAAAATAAAAGCATAATAAAAGCAAAAGCATCCCGATAATACTTCCCGGTATAATAAGATTCAACTGCTCCTGAATCCAAACACCAGCATAATAAAACAGATACAGAATGCCAATGTGCAGCATAATACGTAAAATATCCATCATTTCTTTTCTCCTTCTCCCATCAGCCTGCTATTTCTATTTTTTCTATCCGTTTATAACAAAAACGTTTCCAGCCTTTCATATTTCGGCTGGCGGCCAAGATGTGTCTGATAAAGCACAAACTCTTTCGCTTCCCAACTGCTTGATGGCAAAATAGGAAGTGCTTTAGCTGCATCTTGAAAAGAATGCTTGCCCTGCCATGTTCGAGCAACCGTGATATGAGGCTTGTACGGCCGTTTTTCCACAGCAAAGCCTGCTTTTTCACAGCGATCCGCTACTTGCTTTTGCAAATCATACAATACATCTGAACCGGAAACACCAGCCCAGAGAATGCGCGGAGAAGATGTTTTTCCAAACCAGCCTGCCTGTGTGGTCTGCAAGGAAAAAGTTGTCACTTCCTGTGCCACCTCATCCATGTATGCACAAACACGCTGCAGCTTTGTACTGTCGGCTGCCCCTAAAAAAAACAAAGTCACATGATAGTCATTTGGATGAACCCACTTTTTGAAAGGAAAATCTTGCTCCACTTGCTTTTTCCATGAGTGAACGCGTTCGGCTGGTTGCGTTGGTAATGGCAGTGCAATAAAATAATGAGGTGACATAACATAACCCCTTCTTTCATCTATGATGAATTCTCTATATTATTTTAACGGATATCGACCTGGTTTGCGAAATGAGGACATATCTAATTCTAATTAACGTTATAGGACTTATCGAAATACATATGTTAAAATAGTGGCTAATTAGGATACAAAAAAGGAAGTGACGAGCATGGTTGTTGTCAATAACATGTCTGAACTTGTCGGACAAACACCCTTAGTTAAATTAAATCGCCTGCCTGATAAAAACGGCGCAGCGGTTTATCTTAAATTGGAATTTCAAAACCCAAGCGGCAGTGTAAAAGACCGTGCCGCTAAAAATATGATTGTTCAAGCGGAGCAAGCAGGCAAATTAACGCCGGACTCTGTCATCATTGAGCCAACATCAGGTAACACAGGGATTGGTTTAGCCATGAATGCTTCTGCGCGCGGATATCGCTCAATTTTAGTAATGCCAGATTCCATGTCCCAAGAACGGATTAACTTACTGAAAGCTTATGGAGCTGAAGTAGAACTCACCCCCGGTGAAAAAAAGATGCCCGGCGCCATTGACCGGGCACACGAACTAGTAAAAGAAATCCCAAACAGTTTCATGCCGATGCAGTTTGAAAATGAAGCCAATCCTGACGCTCACCGCGATACTACCGCTGTTGAAATAAAAGAAGCAATGGATGAAATAGGCAAGCCGCTCGGTGCATTTGTTGCTGCTTCTGGAACCGGCGGTACTGTAACAGGAACAGGCGAAGAACTGAAAAAGTTTTATCCAGATTTATCCGTTTATGTTGTCGAACCATACGGCTCTCCCGTCCTGTCTGGCGGTAAACCTGGACCTCATAAATTAGTCGGTACAAGTCCTGGCTTTATTCCGCCAGTATTAAACCAGGATGTGTATAATGATATCTACAAAATCACTGATGAAGATGCCTATCGTGTTACACGCGGGCTGTCCCGCGAAGAAGGCATTCTTGTCGGGCCGTCTTCTGGTGCCGCCTGCTATGCTGCAATGGAGACCGCCAAGAACATGTCTCCAAATGAAACGGTTGTTGCTATTGCTTGTGACACAGGTGAACGTTACTTGTCTACAGATTTGTTTGACTTTGATCAGGACTAAATACAATCCAGTCATGTACAAAAAGTTGTTTCATATGTTGTATGGAACAACTTTTTTTGGTGACAAGCAACTGCCGGCAGCCATGTTTTTACAAAAACTATACAGTATGACAATTTTTAATGATTTTTCTTGTTTTGTTTATTGGGGTCCTGCTATATTTCCTTTTATGGCACGCCCCGAATTTTCCACGTTTTGTAAAAAATGTATAGTTTTTGTTAATTCACCTTACAAAATTGTTGAAACAACACGGCTGTCCTTTGCCAACCGCTAAAAATTATTGTACAATACAAACAAATAACAGGGGTCATTGATAGGGCACAGATTTCCACTTGTTGTATCATTTCCACTTTGACTATTTATACTTATTCAATACAGTACCATTCCTTATACATTGATTGCAGCGTTACTACCTGTCAATGTGTGTTATTTTGCAATGACTGCACTTTTACACCCCAGGAGCATTGCAGCTTAGCTTGCTCGCCTATCAATTTATGCTAAGGAGTGGTTTTTTGAGGACTTCAACCGACCGAATGCTCACCCGTGTTAAATCTATTTACCTTTATATTAAAGAGAAAGGAACGGTGACAACGAGGGAATTGGTTGACGAATTCGGAATCACCCAGCGTACGATTCAGCGTGACCTGAACGTCCTGGAATACAATCACCTTGTGCATAGTCCATCAAGGGGGAAATGGACAACGACGAACAAAAAAGTAAAAGCATCATAAATAAACACGAAAGCACTCTGAAACAAGAAACATCGGCGAGTCGATCTTCTACACCAAACGAGCCCTCTTTTTTGCGTGCAGAAGAAAGATTGTCATGCATAGACAAATGTACGTTTCAGGTGCAAGCCTTCGCGGGCGCCTAAACAAGATAGAGAAACGCAAACAGTGCACACACTGTCTCTCTGTAAAAATCCTTCTACTGCCGCTTTCAAGCGGCAGTACTTTCCTCATTCGGTATTCTTTTTGTCACACGTGGCACTCTTAGCGTGTCATGACAAGAGCTGCCTTTCAAAGGCAGCTCTTTTAAAGCGTCTGTGCTATTTTTGGTTCGAATACGCTTCTTCAAACAACATCTCCACTTCCTCTTTTGTCATATCACGATACTCCCCCGGCTCCAATGACTCATCCAGTGCCAAACTGCCAATCTCCACTCTTTTCAAATACAGCACCTTTTTGCCGACCGCTTCGAACATACGCTTCACTTGATGAAACTTTCCTTCTGTGATCGTTAAAGCAACCTCTGCTGCAGGATCTTTTCTGATAAGCTGGGCAGGCTTTGTTTGATAGCCGTCATCTAATACAACCCCTTTGCGGAACGTGTTGACATCGGCTTCTGTCACTTCTTGATCGATTGTTGCTTCATATGTTTTTTTTACACCTTTTTTCGGAGATGTTAACGCATGTGAGAATTTCCCATCGTTGGTAAGCAGAATCAGCCCTTCTGTATCTTTATCCAAGCGTCCGACTGGAAACGGATCTCGCACCGCATCTTCCATTTCCAACAAATCAATGACGGTTTCGTGCATGTCATCAACCGTTGCCGAAATGACACCTTGCGGCTTATTCATTAATAAGTAAATAAACTCCCGGTATTCAAGCACCTCACCTAATACGGTCACTTCTTCCGATTCTGGGTTAACGTGAACGGATCCGTTTTTCGCTTTTTTTCCATCAACTTCAACGGCGCCTTGCTTTAAGAGTTGTTTCACTTCTTTTCTGCTGCCATAACCTGAGTTAGCTAGTAATTTGTCTATTCTCACGTCGACTTGCCCCCTTTAACTTCTGCCATCTCTTGTAATACACGCTTAGCAAACCCGCCATGCGCACCCTCTATATGAGCATGCATCACTCCCGCTGGTATTTGTGCTAAGACAGCACGCTGGACATTGGAGGATATGCCATTCTCTTCTAAGCGCTGTTCAATGCGGACTGCAGCTTTTAATGTTTCCTCCACTGCTATTTGATTAGCTGTTTTTACAGCATCTTCTTTGCCTTCTACCACGGCAAATGCATCACCAAGCCATGTTTTCAACAGCTTTCGTTCTGTTGAAAAAGCAGCTGGCACAACAAATGTCCCTCCGCTTTTGTCTCGTACTGCTTGGGCAGCATGCCCTGCAAACTTAGCAGGAACGACACGTAAATGAGAAGCAGCCCTCTCTATATCTTCTTTGCTTAAATTTGTTGCCGTGTGAAAAACAATGGCCCCTTTCGGAAAACACTTGCCATGTTCTTCTAAAAAATCAACACAACCTTGCGGCGGCAAGGCAAGAAACAGCTCAGAAAATGCAGAAAAGGAAGATGGCGGACAGTATTGGATGCGGCTGTCACGTAATGAAGCAGCTTCGACATTTTCTTTCGTACGATTATATACGTGAAGTTGAGATTGCGATTGATTTAATGATACGACCATTTGTGACAGTTTCCCAAAACCTATCATTAACATTTACTCTTCCTCCCTCGTTTTATCCTTTTTCAGCACAGAAAAACGTTCTCCAAGAACAATTCCAGCAAGACCGCTTTTAACCGTGAGAATAAAATAAACGCCAACACCAGCAGCCACGCTGAAAAGCTCCACAAAGAATGCATTCATCCATGATGTAAGCGGAAACATGGTGAAAGCCCCTTCTTTTACAATGATGACAGCTGCGGCCATGCACAGCGTAAACACGATAATGGAAAGTGTTCGTTTTAACAATATCCCGTAATGAAAACCAGCGAATCTGCCAATCGCCCACACATTAAATGCTGTCGCTGCACTAAAACCTGCAATTGTACTGAAACTTCCTCCAATTGGACCAAACATGTAGAGAAAGCCATAAGCACTGATTCCTTTTACGACCAGCCCGATTATGAGCGATAAGACAGCATAACGCTGGCGGTTTATGCCTTGCAAAACTGCCGCTGTAACCGAAAACAACGAAAACAATACGGCCGCCGGAGCATAATAACGAAGAACATGCCCGCCAATTTCGACATCCTCTAGTCCAAATAGTACGGCAAATGTCGGATAGGATAAGACAGCCAATCCCGCCGCCGCTGGAATAGATAAGAAAAGGATGATTTGGTATGTTTGTGTAATTTGCCGTTCTAACAAAGCATGATCACGATTTGTAAAGGAATTGGTAATCGTCGGGATTAATGTAACAGACATCGCAGTAGCAATAGCGACTGGAATTAAAATAAGCTTATGAGCAGAACCGGCAAACGTACCATATGCTGTTTCCGCTTGGCCTTGTGTATATTCTCCCGTTGCCATTAGTGCATTGTTAAACGTAAACAAATCAATCATTTGAAACAATGGAACAGCTAAACCGACAAATGATAACGGCAACGCATACAAAATTAATTCTTTATACATCTGTGTTAAAGTAATTCCTGCATCTTCTGTGCTGTTTTCTACGTGCTCTCGAATGAAGCTTTTTCGTTTTTTCCAGTAATACAAAAGCACCGTCAGTGCCCCCGCTCCACCGACAAACGCACCAAATGTAGCAAAGCCGACAGCTGTTCCAAGCTCGCCATCCCATAAGTATAAAACCGCAAAAGCCATCGCTAATATAAACACAATCCGCACAACCTGCTCAACAACTTGCGAAACCGCTGTCGGTCCCATCGATTGAAACCCTTGAAAATAACCACGAATCACTGACATGGAAGGAATAAGCAGCAAAGCGACACTGACCATGCGAATCGTAAATACGACATCAGACATCGCATTTCCATTCAGCTCGTCCGGGTTAGAGATAATCCATCCGGCAATTACCGGCGCCATGAAAAACAGTAATAAAAAAGCAAAAAAACCCGTTATCGTCATTAATATAATACCTGAACGGAATAACCGGTGGCCGGTTCGGTAATCACCAAGCGCATTGTATTTGGATACAAATTTCGATACAGCCATCGGTACACCCAGGGTCGCTAAGCTAAGTAAAATGGTATACGGCTGATAACCATATTGATACAAAGCCAGTCCTTGCTGTCCTACCATCGCAACGAAGGGGAATATGTAAATCATTCCGAGGAATTTCGATAAAAATGTAGCTGCTGATAAAATAACCGTGCCTCTTAAAAATTTGGATTCCGCCATATGTTCATCTCCAATAACTTAACGTTCATCACTGATGCTTCTAGGAAATTTTATCATATCTAATCTTGATAATCTTCTCTTAGGAAATGCAGAATGTGACGAAACATTGATTCGTCTCCTCTTATGCAAGAAACTGCCCCGCTACAGGGACAGTTCCAACTATTTATCTGCCATTCCTTTTATATACATCGTACGGTTTCTCGGCCCGTCAAATTCACAAAAATAAATGCCCTGCCACGTGCCCAGAATGATGTCACCATTTGCCGCAATCACTGTTTGGGAGATTCCTACCGTGCTTGCTTTTAAGTGTGCCGCGGTGTTCCCTTCTGCATGCTTATCATGAGTGTGTTCCCACGGATACACTTCAGCTAAGCGCATCAGCATATCACGTTTCACATCCGGATCCGCATTCTCATTGATTGTTATTCCTGCTGTCGTATGCGGGCAATACACAATAATGATACCATTTTCAAAACCTTCCTCTTTCATGCAACGCCGCACCTCATCTGTCACATCAATAAAAGCGTCATGTGTTATTGTTTCAATGTTTATTTTGCGTAACACAGCCTTCTCCTCCTTTTTTCTCGTCTGTATACCATATTGTTTGTTATGATAAGTTCAGTTTAGCACATTCCCATACGACGTTATTGTTTTCCCTTTTGTGGAAAAGATAAATCATAGGAATAACAGAGACACAAACGTAAGGCAGGGAAAGTAAATGAATGATTATGATGTGATTATTATCGGCGGCGGACCAGCTGGGTTAATGGCAGCTGTCGCTTCCGCTGAACACGGTGCACGTGTCCTCGTTGTAGACAAAGGTAAAAAATTAGGACGAAAGTTAGCTATTTCTGGCGGCGGCCGCTGCAATGTTACGAACCGCATGGAACTTAAGGAATTAATTACTCATATTCCGGGTAACGGGAAATTTATGTACAGTCCTTTTTCTATTTTCAACAATGAAGATATCATTGACTTTTTTGAAAACATGGGGATTGCATTAAAAGAAGAGGATATGGGCAGGATGTTTCCCGTTAATGATAAAGCAGTGACGGTTGTAAGAACTCTATTAAATAAAATGGAAGAACTTGGTGTAAAAACCAAATTACAAACGCATGTTACTTCTCTTGTCATAAAGAAAGGAAAAGCAAGCGGAATCACGATAGAAGGAGAAGAAACTATTACCTCTGATACCGTCATTGTAGCAACCGGAGGGAAGTCTGTCCCTCATACTGGCAGTACAGGGGATGGCTATCCTTGGGCCGAAGCAGCTGGACATACTATTACCGAGTTATACCCAACGGAAGTCCCCATCACCTCTAGTGAAACATTTATCAAAGAAAAACGCCTGCAAGGACTTTCTCTTCAAGACGCGGCTTTGCGTGTTTATAACGCAAAGGGAAAGCCAATCGTGACACATCGCGGCGGCATGGTGTTTACCCATTTTGGCGTTTCTGGTCCCATCGCTCTTCGCTGCAGCCAGTTCGTTGTCAAAGCACTGAAAAAGAAAAACAGTGACTCTGTCACGCTGGGACTTTCTCTTTATCCGGATGAAAAAGCAGAAACCTTATTCCAACAACTTGTTCAGCACAAAAAGCAAGATGGAGCAAAAGCATGTAAAAACGCTCTCAAACATTTAGCGGCGGAGCGTCTGCTGCATTTCTTTTTCGAAAAAACTGACTTGGATGCCTCTCTTGCACTGCGAGAGACATCTAATGAGAAGCTGCGCAAATTAGCAGAGTTACTAACGAATTTTCAATTTAAGGCGGATGGCACTTTGTCGATAGAAGATGCATTTGTTACCGGCGGCGGTGTATCTATTAAAGAAATTTATCCTAAAACGATGGAATCCAAATTCACCGAAGGGCTCTACTTTTGTGGAGAAATTCTGGATATTCACGCTTATACGGGAGGGTTCAATATTACATGCGCCTTTTCCACAGGATACAGTGCAGGAAAATCAGCAGCAGAAAAATCACACTTGGATATCTCCACATAATGTGGATAAGTCACTTCTCCAATTGTGGAAAACAAACCTTGTATCCACAGCTTTTAAAAACGCTTTCATTTTAATTGTGAATAAATATGATTGTTATACACATACTTGTGCACAAAATTAAAGTTATACACAAGTTTATGCACAAACACATACGTTCGTCAATATTTACATTAAGTGATTTTTTCATCTTTAGAAAATATCCACAGGAACAATCTGCTCTGTCAAACAAAAAGGTACCTAAAACATAGGCAATATATAGTTCGCACAGATATTAATATAATAAAAGTCACAAAAAATTCAAAAAACAGAAGCTCCATTTTTATACCAGCCACCTTCTTAACGTGTAAAGGAAGCTTGTCCAACACCAAGTGTTCAAGCGAAACGCCGCATATAGGCAGCCTCCATTATTCTCTCATGCCGACAGGCTTTACTTTCCTGTCCATGTAAAAAAAGCAACCATTATAAAAAACGAGCTGTGAACATCCATCACAGCTCGTTTCTCTTCCCCGCATAAAATAATCTTCGTGCTTTAATTTGCCACGATATTTACCAGTTTTCCAGGAACGGCAATAATTTTGCGAACTGTTTTGCCATCAATTTCTTCCTGGACTTTTTCATTCTCTTTTGCAATTGCTTCCATTTGCTCTTTTTCTGCATCTTTTGGAACGACCGCTTTTGCACGAACTTTTCCGTTCACCTGAAGAACGATTTCGATTTCATCTTCAACAAGCATACTCTCGTCATATTCCGGCCACGACGCATAAGCAATGGTTTCTTCTTGGCCTAACAGCTCCCAGATTTCTTCTGCTATGTGAGGCGCCACTGGAGAAAGCAATTTAATGAACCCTTTCATGTATTTACGCGGAAGCTCATCTTGTTTATATGCTTCGTTCACAAACACCATCAACTGACTGATGCCTGTATTAAAACGAAGATTTGTGAAATCATCGGTTACGCGCTGTACTGTTTGATGATACGTACGGGCAAAATCTTTTGTACCATCTGCATCTTTAATCGCAGATGATAAGTTATTGTCTTCGGTGTATAAGCGCCATACTCTGTCTAAAAACCGGCGTGCTCCATCAAGACCATTTTCTGACCAGGCAACCGATGCATCTAACGGTCCCATAAACATTTCATACAGACGAAGTGTATCGGCTCCATGTGATTCTAAAATGTCATCTGGATTGACAACATTGCCTTTGGACTTACTCATCTTTTCATTGTTTTCTCCAAGAATCATTCCTTGGTTATACAAACGCTGGAATGGCTCTTTTGTTGGGACAACACCAAGGTCATACAACACTTTGTGCCAGAAACGGGCATACAACAAATGCAAGACAGCATGCTCTGCTCCACCGATATAAATATCTACCGGCAGCCAGCGCCGTAACTTTTCTTCATCGGCTAACATCTCATCGTTATCCGGGTCGATAAAACGCAAGAAGTACCAGCAGCTGCCAGCCCATTGCGGCATCGTATTTGTTTCACGACGGCCTTTCATACCGGTTTTTGGATCGGTCACTTCCAGCCATTCTGACGCGTTTGCAAGCGGAGATTCTCCTGTTCCCGATGGTTTAAATTCATCCATCTCAGGAAGTTCAAGCGGAAGTTCATCTTCTGGAACCGGCGCCATCGTTCCGTCTTCCCAATGAATGATTGGAATCGGCTCTCCCCAGTAACGCTGGCGGCTGAAGAGCCAATCGCGCAGACGGTACGTCACTTGCTTTTTGCCTTTTCCTTCTTCTTCTAACTTATCAATCATTGCGGTAATTGCTTCTTCCGTATACAAGCCATTTAAAAAGTCAGAATGAACGTGCGGTCCATCTTCTGTGTATGCTTCTTTTTCAATATCTCCGCCTTCTACCACTTCAACAATAGGAAGGTCAAACGCTTGTGCAAACTCATAGTCACGTTCATCGTGTCCAGGAACGGCCATAATCGCACCGCTTCCGTAACTTACAAGAACATAATCAGCTATCCAAATCGGGAGTTTTTCTCCATTCGCCGGGTTAATAGCATATGCTCCGGTAAACACACCCGTTTTCTCTTTTTGCAGCTCAGTACGTTCTAGATCACTCTTTGTACCAACTTCTCGTTTATACGCTTCTACTGCCTCTTTTTGCTCTTCTGTTACAATTTTGTCCACCAGTTCATGTTCTGGAGCAAAAACACAGTACGTTGCACCAAACAGCGTGTCTGGACGAGTCGTAAATACCGTAAACGTTTCATCGGTGCCATCGATGCTAAAGTAAACATCTGCCCCTTCTGAACGGCCAATCCAGTTGCGCTGCATATCCTTAACGCTCTCCGGCCAGTCCAGTTCTTCTAAATCCTCAAGCAGACGATCAGCATATTCGGTAATTTTCAACATCCACTGTTTCATTGGACGGCGTTCTACTGGATGCCCCCCTCGCTCACTCACACCGTCAATTACTTCTTCATTCGCAAGGACCGTCCCTAACGCCGGACACCAGTTAACAGCAACCTCATCCATGTAAGCAAGACCTTTATTGTACAGTTGTAAAAATATCCATTGTGTCCATTTGTAATAGTTTGGATCGGTTGTATTAATTTCACGATCCCAATCGTAAGAAAAACCTAACGATTTAATTTGCCGCTTAAATGTTTCAATGTTTGCTTGTGTGAATTCACGCGGATGCTTTCCAGTATCTAAAGCAAATTGTTCCGCCGGCAGACCAAATGCGTCCCATCCCATTGGATGTAAGACATTATAGCCTTGCATTCGTTTCATACGTGCCAATATATCAGTCGCCGTATAGCCTTCCGGATGGCCAACGTGAAGACCAGAACCCGATGGATATGGAAACATGTCTAATGCATAAAAGTCCGGTCCTTCCCCAGGCTCATCTGACGTTTTAAATGTTTTATTTTCTTCCCAATATCGCTGCCACTTTTTTTCTATGTCTTTATGAGAAAACGCCATCTTCTGTAACCTCCTTCATCCTAATCGATGCAGTGTACCACCTTATGCTTTCGCAAAAGCGTGTATCTATCTCTTTTTGACGGGTGTCATAAGAAAAACGCTGCATCCGTATCACCGTACTAGTGATAGAGATGCTGTTTTTTTACTAGCATAACATGAAAAACCTCCCACCCCTACCAATGTTTATTAGGGACGAGAGGTTTTCAACTTCATGTAATATCCCGCGGTACCACCCTGATTGGCATGCTTTTACAAACCAGCATGCCCACTCTTACTGTCCATAACGCAGACCAACGGCAAAGAATACTTGTGCGCAGACCAGGTTCTCCTTTGCAACTAAAAGGGGAGTTCACGGCTGCCTTCGTCTAGCTTCCACCAACCGCTAGCTCTCTGTCCCCCGGCAACACCGTTACTAATCCTTCTCTATGTTTTTACACGTTATCATTATCGTTCGTTCAAAATTTCTGTCAATACTTGATATTTTATGAATTTCCTATTTTGATGTCAAGCCTTTAACGGGCTTTCGAGCCAAAAGATTACAGACTTTTTTCTACCATTCTTGCCATCTGTCCCATGTTTGTATAACCCTTTTCTCACTTTCCCTGTAAGTATTTTCTATTAAACCATGAACACACGTACATTTGGGAATTTGGCTTGGAACGTGCTAAAATACAGAGCAGCGGCCAAATGATAAAGTGAAGTCCTTAAGGAGAGATAAATTATGCTTCAGTCTAATCAAGACACCTCCGCGCTGTGGGGAGAAAAGCGTTACCATACATGGAATTACCATTTACGCCAGCAATTTGGAGAAAAAATCTTTAAAATACCTTTAGATGCCGGTTTTGACTGCCCAAATCGTGATGGAAAAGTAGCTTCAGGCGGCTGTACGTTTTGTTCCGAACGCGGTTCAGGAGATTTTGCCGGTGATCGAAAAGATGATCTCGTCACCCAATTTCACACAATAAAAAACAGAATGCACAAAAAGTGGAAAAACGGAAAATATATTGGATATTTTCAAGCTTTCAGCAACACGTATGCTCCTGTAGAAGAGCTTCGGGAATTGTTTGAAGTCATTCTTCAACAAGAAGATGTCGTTGGACTCGCCATCGCAACAAGACCAGATTGTCTTCCAGACGATGTTGTGGAATACCTTGCTGAGTTAAATGAACGTACGTATTTGTGGGTGGAGCTTGGTTTGCAAACCGTTCATGAACGAACCGCCATGATTATTAATAGAGCACATGACTATGAGTGTTATAAAGAAGGAGTTGCAAAGCTGCGCAAACACGGCATTCGCATTTGTTCTCACATCATTAACGGTCTTCCGCTCGAATCTCATGATATGATGAAAGAAACAGCTCAAGAAGTCGCAAAGTTAGATGTACAAGGCGTGAAAATCCACCTCTTGCATTTATTAAAGCGTACACCAATGGTCAAGCAGTATGAAAAAGGCATGGTTGATTTAATGGACAAAGACGAATACGTCAGCCTCGTAGCCGACCAGCTCGAAGTACTGCCGCCTGAAATGGTGGTTCACCGCCTGACCGGCGACGGACCAGCTGACTTAATGATTGGTCCAATGTGGAGTTTGAATAAATGGGAAGTATTAAACGCTATCGATGCCGAACTAAAAAACAGAAACAGCTGGCAGGGAAAATTTTTTGAGCCTGCTGCAGCCTCTGTAAAATGATTCTCCCAGGCATCCTCCCATTTGTCCGCGAAATCATTGACCGTTTTGTCACAACCGGCTCTGTCGCCATTGACGCTACAGCAGGAAACGGCAATGATACACTCTACCTCGCCCAAACTGCAGGCAGTAACGGAAAAGTATATAGTTTTGATATTCAAGAAAAAGCAAAACAAAATACGATGCAAAAATTACAAGAACAGCAGCTTGCAGACCGTGTATCGTTTATATTAGATAGTCATGAGCATGCTGCTTCCTATATACCGGCTGAAGAATATCCGTTTTTAAAAGCTGCTGTATTTAATCTCGGCTACTTGCCGAAAGGTGATAAAACAATTACGACGACCGGAGATACAACGATACAAGCAGTAAACTCTTTGCTTTCTATCATGCCAAGCGGCTCCTGTATCGTTCTTGTTATTTATCACGGTCATGAAGAAGGCAAAAAGGAAAAACAGGCATTAGAATCCTATGCCAGCCAGCTCAATCAGCAAATCGTCCACGTTCTGCGTTACGAATTTATTAACCAACAAAACAATCCACCTTATATTATCGCCATGGAAAAGAAGTAAAGCGCAGTTTTTTTGCGTCTTTCTTCTTTTCCCTTGACATATTAACAAACTTTTCAGACACTATTTTTAAGAGAAAGGGAGTGTGAACAAACATGTCTGCAATGGACTCGATTCTAAAATTTAATGAAACATTCGTAGCAAACAACGAGTACAAACCTTATGAAACGAGCAAATTTCCAAATAAAAAGCTCGTGATTTTAACGTGCATGGACACACGTTTGCTGGAGCTGCTTCCAAAAGCCATGAACCTGGCCAATGGTGATGCCAAGATTATAAAAAATGCCGGTGCTATGGTGACAGAGCCGTACGGAAGTATCATGAGAAGTATTTTGGTTGCTTTATATGAACTGCAAGCCGAAGAAGTTGCCGTTGTCGGCCACTATGGCTGCGGCATGACCGGCTTCCATTCAGAAGCTATCTATACAAAAGCCAAAGAAAAAGGCCTTGATTTATCCAGGTTAGAAGATGCTTCCTATGCGGGGGTAGACATTGACCGCTGGCTGCGCGGCTTTGAAGATGTAGAAGAAAATGTAAAGCACAGTGTGGACATGATTAAACGTCATCCACTGCTTCCTGAACATACGCCCGTGCACGGTCTTGTTATTTCACCTGAAACAGGGAAATTGACCGTCGTTGAAAAAGCAGAATAAGTACACAAAGGAAGATGGCACAAGCATTGAGCCATCTCCTTTTTTATGTCCCTGTTACACGTCTCCTTCTAATTCCTTCGTCTTTTGTCGATATACCCACCAAGAGTTAACGTAAAAAAACAAAGTCGGCAGGCCGCTGAAGCGGATAAAACGATTGGCTGTCGCTTTCAGTGCCGGATTCGTCTGTACTTTATCATCCGCTAAGTAAATCGCTACTACTCCTTTAATAATCATTGCATGGAAGGTGGCGTCTGGAAGTTTCTCTACACTTTTCATCGCCTGTTCTTTAAAATAGCGAACCCTTTTGACAAGTGTTTCTTCGTCTTCATAATACGCACAAAAATTTAATTCCCCATCTCTGATATCTTCTTCTTGATCGATAAAATAATCCATCAAAATGTGCAGCCCCTGCACGTATGGAAAATATGCCTGTTTGATTGATTGTGCCTGAACATTGGCGATATGTGACCTTGATGCATAAGCAGCTAACGTGAAAATGCCCAGCGTAGAACCTGCACACGCACCAAACTCATACCAAGTCATTTCCGGCAAGCGCTTGTTATATTTTTGGAACCAATCTTGAAGAAGCGGTTCTCTGTCTTCTTTTGCCACATGTTTATACACTTGAAGATCTCTGTAATATGCAGATAGTTCTTCCATTTCCTCTTGGGCGTGGGAAAAACCAGGGAACGTTTTTAACATCGTTTGGCACGTTGCCACCAACTCTTTCAAATACCCGCCGTCATCTTGCGCTTGATGCAGTTTGTAATAGTCCGTGTCATTTTTTGCATCTGGGTCCAGGGCATGCTTCATCGATGTATGTAACAGCCGGAAATCTTCTGGATCTTGTGAGTCGCTCCAGTCACATAAGCTGTCCAAATAATCACTAATTGTCTGATAGGCAACAATAAATTGTAATAGATCCGTGCGTTTTTCCTTTCGTGTTAACAGCGCATACACACCGCCGCCTTCACAATGAAACGCTTTTTTATCGATACTGCCAAGTGCGTGCTCCCGCAGTTCAGGATCTGGAATATCTTCTGCTCTTTTTTTCCAGCTCCCAAGAATCTGATGTACTTCAGGAATAACTTCTTTATAAATTTTATACATTAACGTCCATACTTTCGTCGGTGCTTTCACAAGGATCCTCCTTTTTTTCTGCTTTGCCTATTATAACCGCTGATTGATAAAATTCATCATAAATTGAAATACTTCTTCTCTTTCCGGTTCGTTGAGAAGCTCATGATATAATCCCTTCCATTCTTTCATCGAACGATCAGCAGTCTCGATTCTATTAAACCAGCGGTGAGCTGCATACTTATCGACAATATAATCTTCTCCTGCCTGCATGACCAATAGCGGAACATTAGGAAAACGGTCCGCTTCAAAAAAGCTTCGTTTTATTGCTTTTAGCGTTTCTTGATACCACCTGGCTGTTACAACAGAGACATTAAATTCATCTTTTTCATAAGCAGCGCGCGCTTCCGGACTTCGAGTCACCCGAGAAGCACGTATGCCTGACTTTGCCTTGAATGTCGGCGCAATTCGATGAAACATTTTCGCCGCCACGTCTGCCGCTTTACTCGGGTATTCATACAATCCTAGACAAGGTGAAGACAAAATAATCCCTTTGATGGGCATGTATTTTTCCATTAAGGTTCGAATCGCGACTAATCCTCCCATACTGTGTCCGAACAAAAACACGGGAAGCTCATATGAAGCTGCTTCTTTATACCACTCATATACAGTGTTTATGTATTGATCAAACGTATCAATGTGCCCTCTTTTTCCCCTCGTCCTGCCATGGCCTGGCAAGTCTCCGCTAACAACATGAAAACGCAGTTGATTTAAATATTGAATAACCCATTCATAACGTCCATGATGTTCTCCAGCTCCATGAATGATTAAAACAGTGCCGCGCGCTCGATCACACATCCAATTTTTCATCATCCCTATTTCCCGCCTTTCTCTTCCCAGCCATCCGCAAGCAATTCATTGACCATCACCATTTCTCTGTTCATTTTACTACTTTTTTTGCTAAACTTACATTAGAAAACAGTATTTTACTAACCGCTAGGAGGATGTGTCATGATTTATTCATATAAGGGAAAAGCGCCAAACATTGCCGAATCCGCCTATATCGCTGATTACGTGACTATTACAGGGGATGTAGCAATCGGAGAAGAGTCCAGCATCTGGTTTAACACCGTAATACGAGGAGATGTAGCTCCTACTGTTATCGGCAATCGTGTGAATATTCAAGACAATTCTGTGCTCCACCAAAGCCCTAAAAATCCACTCATTCTTGAAGACGATGTAACAGTTGGACACATGGTTCTTTTACATAGCGCCATCGTTCGAAAAAATGCCCTGATTGGAATGGGAGCGCACATCTTAGACGGTGCTGAAATTGGGGAAGAAGCTTTTATTGGAGCAGGAAGCCTTGTTACACCGCGAACCTCCATACCACCAAGAACACTGGCTCTTGGCCGTCCTGCTAAAGTGGTTCGTGAGCTGACAGAAGAAGATTTTGAGGAAATGGCAAGAGTTCGCCAATCGTATGTTGAAAAAGGCAAATACTACAAAGATTTAGCAAACGATGTTTCCCACCGCAAATAGCGGGCTTACAGAATGCAAGTCCGCATGCTTTGCTTTCATGGATACACAGAAAAATCCTGCAGCGGCTCACGCTGCAGGATTTTTCTTGTTTACTATTTCGTCTCATAAGCCTGTTGTTTTAACACATCTGCTTTGTCAACAGCTTCCCACGGAAGCTCTACATCTGTGCGTCCAAAATGGCCGTACGCTGCGGTCTGGCGATAAATAGGACGGCGCAAATCAAGCATTTTAATAATACCTGCCGGGCGCAAATCAAAATGTTCCCGGACAAGTCCTACAAGGGTCTCTTCATCAACTTTACCAGTGCCAAACGTTTCGACAGCAATCGAAACAGGCTCAGCTACTCCAATCGCGTAAGCAAGCTGCACTTCACATTTCTCTGCTAATCCAGCAGCTACAATGTTTTTAGCAACATACCGTGCTGCATAAGAAGCAGAGCGGTCTACTTTTGTAGGATCTTTCCCGGAAAACGCCCCGCCGCCGTGACGTGAAAAACCGCCGTACGTATCAACGATGATCTTTCTTCCTGTTAGACCTGCATCCCCTTGCGGTCCTCCGATAACAAACCGGCCTGTTGGGTTAATAAAGTAATTTGTATCTTCATCTAGCAGCTCTTCCGGTACAATCGGTTCAATCACATGCTCTTTCAAATCCCGGTCAATTTGCTCAAGCGTTGCATCAGAATGGTGCTGCGTGGAAATAACAATCGTTTCTACACGACGCGGATGTCCATCCTCATCGTACTCTACTGTTACTTGTGTTTTTCCATCTGGACGCAGATAAGGAACAATTCCTTGTTTACGCACTTCTGTCAGCCTTCTGGCCAGCTTGTGCGATAGAGAAATCGGCAGAGGCATTAATTCTTCTGTTTCATTATCGGCGTAACCAAACATTAAGCCCTGGTCACCGGCACCGATTGCCTCAATTTCTTCATCTGTCATTTGTCCTTCTCTTGCTTCTAACGCTTGGTCGACACCTTGTGCAATATCAGCAGACTGTTCATCAATCGAAGTTAACACCGCACTGGTTTCAAAATCAAAACCATATTTCGCCCGCGTATAACCAATATCTTTTAATGTCTCTCTTGCAATCTTTTGAATATCGACATAAGTAGATGTCGTAATCTCTCCGGCTACGAGCACCAAACCTGTATTAACTACGGTCTCGCAGGCTACCCTGGCATTGGGATCTCTTTCGATGATTTCATCTAAAATGGCATCAGAAATTTGATCACAAATTTTATCAGGATGCCCTTCGGTTACTGACTCTGATGTAAATAGTCGTCGTCCTGCAGTTGACACGTGTACTGCCTCCTTTACCATATTCGGTATTACGGCACTCAAACCCTACATTTTCTATGAAGACGAGAAGGAGAAATTGCTCTAACAAAACAAACCCCCTTTTCCATCCATGGCGAGGAAAAGGGGGAAAACGTTCACCTTTTTCGCCTCTTATCTTCCAAGACGATATCCGTCTTTCCAGGTTAGCACCTTTGCCCCTGATAACGGGGATGGTTGCCGGGCTTCATAGGGCCTGTCCCTCCGCCAGCTCGGGATAAGAGTATCCGTTCGCGACATATCATATCGCAGTTATGAGTTTCTGTCAAATGAAGAGCGATTTATTTGACAGCCTCCATTGCGGCAAGCATTGCCGGACAACTGATACCTGTTACTTGCTACCCTTTGATATAAAAAACGGCCCAGCCAATTTGTACCAGGGATGCAAAGGATGGGAGTTACTATTTTTGTCATAGGTAAAAGCTTCATGATACGCTTTACTGCCGCATATCCGGTATATACATACGTATGGCTCTCAAGAAGATGCATTTCCTTTTGCAACTGTTCTTTTTTTAAGAAGGGATAATCATTCATAACAGAAGGATCTTGAATTGGCTGAAACGTTAACCGCTTGTGTGTATCCCATTTTTTTAACAGATATTTCGTGCGCTGACACAATTCACACGTCCCATCATAAAAAACAATAAACGATGTTTCATACCTTGCCATCACCACGTCCTCTCCTCTCTTATTCAATTGTAACATCTTCGTTCACTTTTAATGGAAAAACAAGGACTAACAAACATTTTGTATAAATCTTTTAACAAAAATTTCGAATTAGTATAGACTAATAAAATAAATGTGTTATACTAATTCATAATTAAAACGATAATTTATTAATCAGAGAAAGGGTTTTGCCGCCATGACGACGATTAACTTTTCCAATGAGCTAAACGAGCTTCTTCATGGAGGAAATGTGCTTAATGACTTGCCAGTGTCCAGATTGATTGAAAAATCTTTGCAGCGCAATGAAGGGGTATTAACCTCAAATGGTGCGTTAAGCGTGGAAACTGGAAAGTATACAGGGCGGTCTCCAAAAGATAAATATATTGTTGATGAACCTTCTGTCACTGATCAAATTGATTGGGGAGCTGTCAACCAACCTATCAGTAAAGAAGTATTTACTTCTCTTTATAAAAAAGTCATCGATCACTTAAAAGAAACGAACGAAGTATTTGTCACACGTGGTTTTGCAGGCGCGGATCCTGCTTACCGCCTGCCAATTCAAGTCATTAATGAATACGCATGGCATAACGTGTTTGCCCGCCAATTATTTATCCGACCGGATCAAGAAGAGTTAAACGATCATCGTGCCGAATTTACGGTGATTGCTGCACCAAACTTTAAAGCAGATCCAGAAACAGACGGCACACAGTCAGAAACGTTTATTATCGTTTCTTTTGAAGAAAAAGTCGTATTAATTGGCGGAACGGAATATGCCGGTGAAATGAAAAAATCCATCTTCTCTGTTATGAATTTCTTGCTTCCTGAACGAGATGTTCTTCCAATGCACTGCTCGGCAAACGTCGGAGAAGAGGGAGATACCGCACTGTTCTTCGGCTTATCCGGTACGGGGAAAACAACATTATCTGCTGATCCGAATCGTCAATTAATCGGAGATGATGAACACGGCTGGTCAAATAACGGGGTGTTCAATATTGAAGGCGGCTGCTATGCAAAATGCGTAAACCTCTCTGAGAAAAAGGAACCGCAGATTTGGAACGCTATCCGCTTCGGCTCTGTTTTAGAAAACGTTTATGTGAACGAAGACACAGGACTGCCTGATTACGATAATACTAACTTAACGGAAAATACACGGGCTGCTTACCCTATTGAAAATATACCAAATACATTACAGCCAAGTATGGCTGGGCATCCTTCTGCTATTATCTTTTTAACAGCGGATGCGTTTGGTGTATTGCCGCCAATCAGTAAATTAACAAAAGAACAAGCAATGTATCACTTTTTAAGCGGCTATACGAGTAAACTAGCTGGTACTGAACGCGGCATCACACAGCCAGAAGCAACCTTCTCTACTTGCTTTGGTGCTCCATTCCTTCCACTTGAAGCATCTCGTTATGCAGAAATGCTGGGAGAGAAAATCCTCCAGCATGACGTAAACGTATTCTTAGTGAACACTGGCTGGACCGGGGGACCTTATGGCATAGGAAAACGTATGAACCTTCCATACACAAGAGCTATGATCCAAGCCGCATTGCTGGGCGAATTAGACGGAGTTGAAACCGTGCAAGATCCAACCTTTGGTGTGCATGTTCCCCTTCATTGCCCGGGTGTACCAGATGAAGTGCTGCAGCCAAAACAAACGTGGGACGACAAAGAAGCTTATCAGCAAAAAGCAAAAGAACTCGCTCAAAAATTCCAAAACAACTTCGAAAAGTTTGAGGACGCGTCAGAAGAAATTAAAGCAGCAGGCCCAAAGGTTCTCGCCCCGGAAACAGCTGAATAGCCAACAATCACTGCCCCCTTTTCCACTTGCCGGAAAGGGGGATTTTTATATGCCTTGAATCCATTGTGCTATCTGCTGCATAACATAGCGCTTGGCATCTTCAGAAAAATGGTGCGGCATTTCTGGATAAAAAAGCGTCTTAACAGGTTGTCCCCGTTCATATAATGCACGTTCCAAGCGGTACGCATGTTCAATCGATACATGCTCATCTTTTTCGCCATGAATAATGAACACCGGTACGTGAATGTGCACGATGTCATGCAATGGTGTTCGCCATTGATAAGCTCTTGGCTTTACATCTGGAGTGCCGCCCGTGACTCTGCGCAGCATGCGCCGCAAATCCGGTCTTTCTTCATATGTGAGCCTCATGTCAGACACGCCGCCCCATACAATCACTGACGACACATTTCTTTCCATAGCAGTAAACAATGCCATCACGGCACCGCGGGAAAACCCCATGACATGAAGGTCTTGGTTCGCTGTTTCCGCTACATTGGCTAAAACATCAAAAGCTTGTACTGCATCTTCACGGTCATTTCCGCAAAAATCTTCTTTCCCTTCTCCTCCGGCATTTCCTCGATAATAAGGAGCAAATACAACGTATCCTTGCTGCGTTAACTCCTTTATCCAGTCTTGTTTTACCATGCCAACCTTTTTTAATCCTCCGCGCAAATACAATATTCCCGGATACGTCCCTGGTTTAGCCGGAATTCCTAAACAGCCTTTGACGCTGTAACTGGCACTTTTATATGTCACTTCATAAAGAGTAGCAAGCGGACTTTGTGTAATCTTTTGTTTTTCCATCATACTTTTCTCCTTTTTTCTTAGGAACGTGATAGACGCCCTTGTCATAAACTATACAATCAATGACTGTTACAAGGAGGTACCCACGATGATAAGAAAAGTGTTTGTTTCTCTCATTTGTTTTATTAGTATCATCAGCATCACTGCTTGCAGTTTTCAACCAAACAATGGAGATACCATACGGTTGGCTGAAGTCACACGCTCCATTTTTTACGCACCGTTATATGTAGCAATTGAAAAAGGTTTTTTTGAAGAAGAAGACCTTCACATAGAGCTTACCACTACTTGGGGCGGAGATAAAACGATGACATCTTTACTATCAGGCGGCAGTGATATCGCGCTTGTTGGTGCAGAAACATCTATTTATGTGAATGCACAAGAACCTGCTGAACCTATTATTAACTTTGCCATGCTGACTCAAAGCGACGGCACTTTTTTAATGGCTCGCAACAATACTGCAGATGAGTTTGCATGGGAAGACCTGAAAGGAAGTACATTTCTCGGACAGCGTAAAGGCGGCATGCCGCAGATGACAGGCGAGTTTGTGTTAAAACAAAATCATATTGATCCTCATCAAGATTTAACACTCATTCAAAATATAGATTTTGCCAATATCGCCAATGCGTATGCATCAGGCACTGGTGAGTATGTGCAATTGTTTGAACCGCAAGCAACAATGTTTGAACACCAAGGACTAGGCAGTATCGTTGCATCTTTTGGAGAAGAATCAGGAGCGGTTCCTTACACAGTATTCATGACTAAGGAAGGTTATATGGAAGAAAATGAAGATCATATTGAACGCTTCACACGCGCTATCTACAAAGCACAAACCTGGATTTACAATGCCTCTGCAGAAGAAGTTGCCACTGCTGTTGCTCCATATTTTGATGATACATCAACAGATATCATTGCTGACTCTTTTGTTCGGTACCGCAATCAGCAGTCCTATGCTCAAACACCAGTCCTGACAGAGGAGGCATGGAATAACTTGCAAGATATTATGGATGAAGCTGGTGAACTGCCGGAACGTTCCGATTATAACACCTATGTAAACAACACGTGGGCAGAAAAAGTCATCAATGAGTGAAGGGGGGAGCCCTGCCATGCTTACCTTAAAAGATGTAAATAAAGTCTATTTGACGGAAGCAGAAGCGGTGCAAGCTGTGTCATCTGTGTCTTTAAACGTAGAAAGTGGAGAGTTTGTCTCTTTTATCGGTCCAAGTGGATGTGGAAAAACAACCGTTTTATCTATAATTGCGGGGTTGCTGCGCCCAACTTCGGGCGACATCGTCTTACACGACAAAGAAATAACCGGGCCAACCGAAGAAACCGGTTATATGCTGCAAGAAGATTATTTGTTTCCGTGGTTGACGATACAAAAAAATATCGAGCTCGGTTTGATGATTACTAACTTGTACAACGAAAAAACGAAAAACGATGCACTCCGCCTCCTGCAAGAACTTGGCCTTGGCGACAAAGCACAAGCCTTTCCCTCCGAACTTTCAGGCGGGATGAGACAACGAGCGGCACTTGTCCGCATGCTTGCTCCAAAGCCATCACTGCTATTATTGGATGAACCTTTTTCTGCTCTGGACTATCAAACAAAGCTAAAATTAGAAGATCTTGTATTTTCCACTTTAAAACAACAGAAAAAAACAGCCATTTTAGTTACCCATGACTTAAGCGAGGCTATCGCTATGTCTGACCGTATTTACTTGTTTCAAAGTCGTCCCGGTTCCATCCATCACGTCTTTGATGTACCTGATGAATTAAGGGAAAAACTGCCGTTAGAAGCTCGAAATGATCCAGCATTTCACCCATTCTTCCAAACGGTATGGAAGGAGCTTGAGAAAGTTGAAAACAAACATTCAAACACTTCATAGACAATTTTTGAAAAACAAAAGGAAAAAGACGCGTCAAGTTGTCAGCTGTCAGTTGTTATTACTGGCTTTGCTTTTTCTAAGCTGGGAATGGTTCACCCGTATGAATTGGTTAGATCCGCTGATTTTCAGCATGCCGTCAAAAGTGTGGGACTTAATGACAACAAAAATCGCTGACGGCTCCTTAATCACCCATGCCACCGTCACGCTTTCTGAAACGCTGGCAGGATTTATTATCGGTACCGTTTCCGGAACACTGACTGCCGCCATTCT
Organism: Alteribacillus persepolensis; assembly: GCF_900099605.1. Lineage (GTDB taxonomy): Bacteria > Bacillota > Bacilli > Bacillales > Marinococcaceae > Alteribacillus > Alteribacillus persepolensis. Next base: position 99,430 of record NZ_FNDK01000008.1, on the reverse strand, counting down.
GTGGTGGTCCCCTTTCCTCTCACGCGTCTTAGATCCGTACCTGGTTGTATTAAATTCCATGCCAAAGGTTGCGTTAGGACCAATTATTATTGTCGCTTTTGGTCCCAGTATGACATCCATTATTGCAATGGGCGCCCTGCTTTCCATTGTTATTACGACACTAGTCGTATACAATGCATTTCGGCAGGTTGACGACAATTATAAAAAAGTACTGCTTACTTTCGGTGCTTCGAAGCGGCAATTGTTTCGTTATGCGATTTTACCAGCAAGTTATCCTACTATCATTTCTACATTAAAAGTAAATGTAGGGCTTGCATGGGTCGGTGTCATTGTCGGCGAATTTCTTGTAGCAAAACAAGGGCTTGGTTATCTCATCATCTATGGATTTCAAGTGTTCCAATTTCAACAAGTAATGTTAAGCTTAATTGTGATCGCGATACTCGCTGCTGTCATGTACAAAGCGATTGAAGCATTAGAGCACCTATTAATGAAACGTGTGCGAAAATCTTAATAAAAAACCCCTTTTTAGGGGTTTTTTCATTATGGAGCAAGCAATTTCTTTTTTTCTAAATGCGTTAATGTTCGCGGTAAAATTTCATCTTTCATGATAAAACTATACGAGGTATCTTGTTTAATATTGTGCGGCAGCGACTGCAATACGACAGGACCATGTGTTTCCATATAATCCTGCTTTTTGACGATGTCTTTTATTTGTGCAAAATATATGTTTTTTACGACTGTTTCAGCTTTGCCGTGCACTCTGTATTGACCAATATGGTTAAGACGGGCTACTTTTCCTCCTGTTTCTTCCCACACCTCACGAATCGCTGCATCCTCAGCCGTCTCCCCCTCTTCGACTTTTCCTCCTGGAAACTCAAGACCTCTTCGTGAATGCTGTGTTAACAACCAACCCGACTGATAACGACAGACGACCCAAACGTGCCTCGGGCGGGAAGAAAACGGCGTTGATGAAAATGCCAGCTCTACTTTATTGTGATAATAATCAAAGAATGTAAATATATTCATGACGAACCGTCCTCGTTCTGTACATAGTATAACCCATATCAGCTGCTAAATAGTATCTCCTTTATCGGTACGTGCCTTCCATCTTGTTCTACGTGTTTTTATACATTTTTTCAGCCATCTTCTTTGCCCACTCCGCTTGATCGCCTTTTCGGGATGTAAACTCCTGCAATAATGCTTCACCGGAAAAACCATCTTCAATTAAACTTTCAAGAATGAGTGTACTCACTTCATCTTTTCCAGCAGCCATTTTAGCATCAATGAGTATACTATACCCTTTACTTAATGAAATGACATCACGCACTTGTCCAGACATTAATGCTGGTTCGTTACTTCTCTCCGTAATCATCGCCTCGAAAACAAGCTGCTGGTCATAAAGAGAGCTTATAAATGCTTTTTCCGATGACGGGACCATGGCCTCAATCAACCAGGAACTGCCTGCTTCCTCCCGGTTAATAATTAAGCCATCGCTTATAGGAATATCATGATGCACGAATGTTTGATTTTCTAATACAATAACTTTTAATGAAATTAATCGAAACGTTTTCACTTTGATTCGCCTCTTTTTCAAGCAAGGAAGAGTAAACAATCGTCTCTTGCCCTTTTTTATTCATTGCTGACTGAAACACTAATATATACATATGTTCTCAAAAAACGCTCATAACCGTCAAATCCATCCACAGCACCAGGTGCAGCAAAAGTTTCTCTTATCAGGTCTAGATACTAACGGAATATACAAGAAGCGCCAAAATAATACTCTTTTCCTTGTTTAACAAAGACAAATGTGCATAAAGTGTACAACAACTTAACCATCACCAAATCTTCCAGTGAAAGCAAGTGCTTCGCTGCACATATACAACTTTTCCAGTCTGTTCATGACATCAATAACCCCCCGTGATAAACAAGTTCTCCGCTTCTCCCATTTTTCCTAAAACGCAAAAAAGAGAAAGGCCGCTGCAAATGCTTATTATTTGCGGCAGCCTTTCTGCTTGACACATGCACATGTACTGTTCATATCAACTTTCTGCTTCTATCATTTGATTTGTCTTTTGATTGTTATTGCTCATCAACAGCTCATCTTCTTTTTGTTGGCGGTCTGCTAACCATTTAATAAACTGATCTTCATCTTTAGACAACAACCGGCCCAGCTTGTCCTCACATTCTTTTTGCAACTCTACCGTGTAACATTTTTGCATGATAAACAGGGCTCCTTTTTCATACCAAAATTTAAAGTACAAGAAAACTCGCCAATCCCTACCAGCTGCTTATCCATGTTCCGGTTTCCAACTTTTTCACACACGGTTACATCCAGTTTATTCTAGTTTTATTGCTTCATTAACACTATTCTCCGTTCTTCCTATAAATTCCTTTTTTTCAAGAAGATATTTTACAGTTTATCATATGCTTGTTTCAAACGATTGAGCCCTTCTTCAACATTTGCACGCGGCGCTGCAACATTAATACGGGCAAATCCTGCGCCTTCATTGCCAAATATATGACCGTCACTTAATGCCAGCTTCCCTTCTTCTCGAAGCCACGACTGAAGTTTAGAAGCCCCCATGTTCAGCTCTCTCATATCAATCCATACTAAGTATGTACCTTCTGGTTCAATGACGTTCATCACAGGGATGTTCGTTTCAATATATTGTTTAACAAAATCCACATTATCCTGTACATAATCAAGCAGCTTCTCCAGCCACTCTTCCCCTTCTCGGTATGCCGCTTCAGCTGCAACTGTGGCAAACGGATTGTCAATGCCGACAAATTGACGCTGCAGTTGTTCTTCATATTGTTTTTTTGCTTCCTCCTGCTGAAAAACAACATAAGACAATTGCAATGCCGCTAGATTAAATGTTTTACTTGGTGCCATACACGTAATCACATCAACATCCATACCTTTGTCAGCAGCCAGCTTAGCAAACGGCGTATGTGTTCCTTTGAGCACTAAATCAGCATGAATTTCATCGGAAACAACAAGAACATTGTATTTTTCGCACAACTTCGCTACTTGTTCTAATTCTTCCTGACTCCATACTCTGCCAATCGGATTGTGCGGACTGCACAGTAACAACATTTTTGCGCCTTCTTGCATCTGTTTTTCTAAATCTTCTATATCCATCGCAAATCCTTGCTCGGTTTCTTTTAGAGGATTGCGCAAAAGCTTGCGGTCATTGTAATTGATCAGTGCGTAAAAAGGATAATACACAGGAGGCTGAATAATCACTCCGTCTCCTTTTTCTGTGAACGTTTGAATAAGGTGACTGATAGCAGGAACTACCCCAGGTGTATATACGAGCTGATTGTTTTCTACGCCCCAGTCAAAACGCTTTTTTAACCATGACGCCGTAGCCTCAAATAAAGAATCAGGGCGTCTATGATAACCAAAAACCCCATGATTTATTACTTCCTGCATCGCATCTAATACCGGCTGCGGGGCCCTAAAATCCATATCTGCTACCCACATCGGCCATAAATCATCGGAACCATATCGTTCCGAAACAAAATCCCACTTCATTGAATTGGTTTTTTGCCTATCTATCACTTTTTCAAAATTCATGTCCATTTCCTCCTCGTCATTCCTGCCTCCGCTTGTTGTAAAAAGAAAAGCTTTTTGTATCAGTTTGCCTCTTTTCAAGCATTTTTTCAAGTTTCTTTCTTCATTCCTAACAAAAACTTTTCTCTATCGTCTATTGTATACGGAATAGCAATTTTATGCACAGGTAAGAAACAGACGCAAACAATTGTGAATTATCCTCCAAAAAATATTGATTTGTTATGTTCTTTCATGTATAATGTCTTGTGGCAACCAAAAAATTCCTTTTCATGGTCGTTTATGGAAAAGGAATCCTTGAACTAAAGTTAAGCAAAGGAGAAAATGTATGTATTTCATTAGTGACAACGTGTTGATGGAAGCGTACGAAAAGGCAACGGAATTGCAGTTAGATAGAGAATTTATTGAACTGCTCCACGCTGAAATAAAGCGACGTGGATTATCTGCACAAATACCTGCTCCAATGGTTCCAGTACAAGCAAGCCGGTAATGAATAGAAAAATCGAAGGGTTTCTCCGTTCAGCACGGTGAATGCCTTCGATTTTTCTTTTTTTTATGTTCAAAACAGCAGAAACAAATATAAAAATAACGCCGGGCCGAGATAAACCTCAAACCGACGTTATTAGCTATGTAAGTATGGTAAATGTGGTGGAGCATAGCGGGCTCGAACCGCTGACCTCCACACTGCCAGTGTGGCGCTCTCCCGGCTGAGCTAATGCCCCTTTGACTGAAAATGATAGTTTTCATTATAAAACTGATTATCGTTTCTGTCAATATTATAAAAACAAATCAATCATATACCAGCCAACCGCTCCAAAAAAGCCCGCTATCAATGACTCTAGCAAGTTCATGTTTCGCCAGTCTCTAGCCTTGGTGACATCAAGAATAACCCAGCCTGCAAAAACAGCTGCACCAAACATCATTGCCTCTCCCATAAGTGACTTCCTCCCCCGTTTCCCTCTTTTCTTTACCCTATCAAATGAAAAACGGGACAACAATCTATTTATGCCAATAAGATGTCTTCCAATTCTTTATTTAACCGGTTCGCAAAATCTATTGACTCCTGCGGCACTTCTGCATCTTGGTCTACGGGCTCAGAAAATTGGTTAAACAATGCATTGTACGGCTCTGTTACATTATCTACATGGTTTTGATACTTGTGTGATAATACAAATGGACATCCTACTTGCACAGTGACACCTTTTTGTTCTAATTCCCCATCCACAGCAGTAAACGGCACACGAAAAAATTGATATCCTTCTTCTTCTGACATTTTATAGTCAAAACTTCCATGGTCATAGTCCCAGTTACTTCCAATATCATAACCAAGCGGTTTTAGTTTTTTCTCCAAGTCATATAACACAAATTTATGGTTTTCAATTTTAGATGGTATTTCAATCATTTGCATCCACCTTTTTTCGTTTTGCTTTTAGCTTCCCCGTTTCTTTTTATTTTCATGCTTTTGTGCGTTAAAAAAACTTGAATTGCTGCCAATTTTCTGCAGCAGAATCCGCCAATTCACTTATATACTGCCGTTTCCATCACGTTAACTATTCCTAGAAATAAAAACCCCAGCCTCTTATTTAGGCTGGGGTAAAAGCTTTATGGATGCAATCGATTTTCTAGTGTGCGTTTTCTTTCTTCAAATCCTGGTTTGCCGAGCAGAGCAAACATATTTTTCTTGTATGCTTCCACACCAGGCTGATTAAATGGATTAACTCCAAGTAAGTATCCGCTGATGGCGCATGCTTTTTCAAAAAAGTATATAAGATAGCCAAAATAATACTCATTTAGTTCAGGAATTTGTATGACAAGGTTTGGAACGTTTCCATCAGTATGGGCAAGCATTGTTCCTTCAAATGCTTTTTTATTTACAAAGTCCATGGATTGTCCGGCTAAATAATTTAATCCATCCATGTCGTCTTCTGTTTCTTCAATCATTACTTCCTTTCCCGGATGTTCCACTTGAAGGACTGTTTCAAACAAATGGCGTCTGCCTTCCTGAATATACTGCCCCATCGAATGAAGGTCGGTAGAAAAGTCAACCGCTGCCGGAAATAAGCCTTTTTCATCTTTGCCTTCACTTTCTCCAAACAGCTGTTTCCACCATTCCGATATATAATGCAATTTCGGCTCATAATTCACAAGCAACTCTACTGCTTTGCCTTTTTGATAAAAGATATGCCGGAGTGCTGCATATTGATAAGCATCATTTTCCTCTACATTTTCTTTCGACAAATCGATCCGAGCTTGTTCAGCACCTTCCATCATCTTCGTGATATCAAGTCCAGACGCCGCGATTGGCAATAAACCAACAGCGCTTAGTACGGAGTAGCGGCCGCCTACATCATCAGGGACAACAAAGGTCTCATATTGTTCTTGTTCTGCTAACGTCTTTAATGCTCCCTTTTCTTTATCTGTTGTCGCATAGATGCGTTTTGCTGCTTCCTCTTTTCCATACCTTTTTTCTAAATAATGACGGAAAATGCGAAAAGCTATCGCAGGCTCTGTTGTCGTGCCGGACTTTGAAATAACGTTTATGGATACGTCTTTTCCATCCAAAAGATCCATTAATTCATTCACATAAGATTGGCTGATGTGATGACCAGCAAAATAAATTTCCGGACCACCGCGTTTTTCTTTATTTAACTGATTGCGATATGAATGACTCAATGCCTCAATGGCTGCTTTTGCTCCAAGGTATGACCCGCCAATTCCAATCACAAGCAGCACATCGCTGTCAGCCTTAATCTTTTCTGATGCCTTTTGAATACGAGAAAACTCTTCTTTATCATAATCGTTTGGCAAATCCACCCAGCCAAGAAAGTCATTTCCGGCTCCTGTTTTTTGATGAACAGCATGGTGAGCACGCGAAACTGCTTCTTTTATATTCTCAACTTCTTCTTCTTGTACAAAAGTAGACAATACATTGCTGTAATCAAAACGAATTGCTTTTGCCATCGTACAATTCCTCCATTTCTGATTCCTCTAATCCCAATGTATAGAAGCGCCATTCGCAAATCAAGCCTTTTTTTACATGCAAGCGCCTCCATCCATTAAAATGATGAAACAACGCATATTTTATTTAAATTTCATCATGCTAAGAAGTACAAATACGTTTTAGAAAAAAGGAGGTGAAAGGTTCATGAGCGGACTACAACGTGCAGCTTTGGTGCTAACCATTATTGGTGCTATTAACTGGGGACTTATTGGCTTTTTTGGATTCGACTTAGTAGCAGCTATATTCGGCGGACAAGAAGCCGCTTTGTCTCGTATTATTTACTCTTTAGTCGGAATTGCTGGGCTGTACTCCATCTCGCTGTTGTTAAAACCAGATGAGGAACTAGAAAGAAGCCCCGAACCACAACGATAATACTTTCCTTTTATTCAAGGGTATTGCAGTAAAGCCAGAAGCGTTTCTCAAGCAGCAGTCACGTTTTTGTTTATTAAAAAGACTCTGTTGTTTCTGTAAGGCTGCGGCGGGCACTTACCGTAAATACAGCTTTCGCTTAACTTGTATACCGAACATTTCACGAAGGTGCAGTGTATGCTTCTCCTGCAAGCATCACCACCTGCCGCTAGTACCTGCCGCTAGTAAATGAACAGCGATAAAACTCTTATAGGTTTATATGAACACTATCAAGGCTAAAAAAAGATTACAGAGACCGGTCAGTCTCTGTAATCTTTATCTTGATTTATTTTCTCATGCGTTTATTTAAATCGGCTTGAATTTCGTTCGATTGCTTTAACCAGTCTTTAAGTTTATCTTCCAATGTATTAAACCCTTGGCTTTTTTGACCAGTATTCTTGTTTCCGCCTTTTGGTGCACTGCGTTGACTGCGTACTTCTTTCCCTTCTGGAGCAGGCATTGTATCACGAATGGAAAGAGAGATCTTTCCGGACTCTTCATCAATAGACTTAATTTTCACTTTTACTTCATCACCAACGGATAAAGCATCATGGATATCTTTCACATAACCATGAGCTACTTCCGATATATGAACAAGTCCCTGCTTATTTTCGTCCAGTGCCACAAACGCTCCAAACGGCTTTACACCTGTTACTTTACCTTCCATAATGGTTCCCACTTCATACTGCTTAACCGACATGCAAACATCTCCTAAAAAATTTATTAGCTTGTAGATTATAACACATACTATGAAATACATCAATTCACATCCACCCTTATGACAAGGAAACACCACTTCTGTTCCTTGACAATTCAAGGATATATTCGCTAATGTGTTTAATTGTGCATGTTTGTAGAAAAGAGGGGACAGCTATGAGTCAACCAAACGATCAATGGAAGACAAAAATAGGTTTTATCTTGGCAGCCGCAGGCTCAGCAATTGGACTTGGCGCTGTATGGAAACTGCCGTACGTAACTGGTATGAGCGGCGGCGGCGCATTTTTTCTTATTTTTCTATTGTTTACACTTATCTTAGGAACATCATTGCTATTAGCAGAGTTTGCTATCGGGCGTAAAACACAAAAACCGCCCATTCAAGCGTATAAAGAATTAGCTCCAAACAGTGCGTGGCATTGGATCGGAATATTAGGCATTATCTCGTCCTGCCTTATTTTGTCTTTTTATGCCGTTGTGGGCGGATGGATTATTACGTACTTTTTCCGGAGTCTGTCTGGAAGTTTGACGGACCCGGCTGCGGGAGACTATGAGGTATTGTTTGGCTCCGTTATTTCCAATCATTGGGAAGTAGGTATCGCTCATTTTGTCTTTATTATTATTACAATTCTTGTCGTTCAAGGCGGGATTCAAAAAGGAATCGAACGCGTCAGCGGTATCATGATGCCCGCTTTATTTATTATATTTGTTGTGTTGGTCATCCGCTCTCTTACCCTTGATGGAGCAATGGAAGGTGTTGCATTTTTCTTACAGCCCGACTTCAGCAAGGTAGGCGGGGATACCATACTGTTTGCACTAGGACAGGCGTTTTTTTCATTGAGTCTGGGAGTTTCTATCATGGTCACCTACAGCTCTTACTTAAATAAACAAGAAAACCTTGTTCGTTCCGCTTCATCTATTGTCGGATTAAGCATATTGATTGCCCTTTTGTCCGGCCTGGCTATTTTCCCAGGCGTATTTGCGTTTGACTTAGAGCCAAATGAGGGCCCAAGCCTTATATTTACAGTATTGCCGGCTGTGTTTAGCGAAATGGCATTTGGATCTGTGTTCTTGTCACTGTTTTTACTGCTGTTATTATTTGCAACACTAACATCAGCATTTTCCTTGCTTGAAATTGTAGTTTCAACTGTTGCCAAAAATCATCCACAACGAAGAAAAGCAGCAGCCTGGATTGGTGGTCTCGGCATTTTTTTGCTGGGTATTCCTTCCAACCTGTCATACGGCCTCTTGTCTGACTGGCTCGTTTTCGGAAATATCTTCTTCGACAACGTCGATTACCTTGTCAGCAATATTCTGCTGCCGCTAGGAGCGCTTTTAATTGCTATCTTCGTTCCGTTAAAAATCAAACGAGAGGATTTAAAAGAAGAACTTTTACGCGGCTCACAGCTCAATCACGGATTTTTTAACGTGTGGTTCATTACGATTCGCTATATTACACCCATTGCGATTATCTTTGCGTTTTTAGACGTTTTAGGAGTCTGGTAACGGATAACAGACAGAGCTTTGACAGCTTTGTCTGTTTTTTTGTACACAATTGGAAAAAAACCAGCTTTTTTTTGAGACAATCTTCCTTTCATCAAGGATGATGTTCATAAAAAGCTTCTACTTGTTCGTAGATGGCTAAAAGTTCATATAAAATAATGAGTTCTGGCGGGAAATGAGTGGGGTGCTGATCACTGTTCTTAGTGATTTCTTCATTTCCTTCCCAAAATAATTCCATTAAATGAGACAACTGTTTCTGGTGGAGCGACCGGTCATAAGCAGAATCACTTTGAAGTTCTGCTGCTAGTTTTAATACGGCCCCCATAACGGTTGATCGTTCTTCAGCAGACCAGGAAAGCGTTTCCATCGGTATTTTTACGATATTGTCTACATGATAATGAATCATACGCAGTCTTGTTAATTGATCTTGCACTAATTCAAAGAGACGTTTCTCCCTTCCAGTAAGAGGATGATATTTTGCTTCATCCTTTTGGAACTGGATTAATGTTTCAGTTTGATGGAATGCTTTATGCAGCTGCTCCATCATTTCCTCTCCCGGGTTATCTTTGGCTTCCCTGTCTCTAGCTTCCAGCACATACCTGAATACATTTTCTACAGTTTTTCCAGTTTTCTGTGCCATGCTGTTTATATTTTCGACAATATTTTTTGTGTAATCAGGAGGGAAAAGAAACATATTTACCGCCGTCGAAACAATCAATCCAATGGTGGTAGTACCCAATCGTATAAAAAATGATATGATATAATTACTATGAATAACTTCTACCATAGCTACTGCAGTAAGGGTAGCTACAAGCAGCCCAGCATGCAGACGCAGTTTGACACATGTCGTAATGGTACATACAGCTGCTAATGTATATGTTAGAGGGGAATGGTCGAAAAACGAAATAAATAAAACAGCGTAAAAAGAGCCGATAGCAGAAGCCGGAAAACGAATGAACCCTTTTTTAATAGAGTCCGAAACTGTGGGCTCTATTGTTACGATTGCTGTAATGACAGCAAACACAGGCGGCCATCCCAGCCATTCACACAGCCAGGCTGTAATAAAGATAGCAATACCTGTCTTTATTACTCTGCTCCCGGCAACATGAAATCGTTTCATAGACATCCTTCTCCTTCATGCTCTATCTTACACCACTTTTTGTAATTTCTCACCATTTCTTCTATTACTTTTATTCTGTTCATCATAAAAAAAGGTATTGTCCCGACAGCCTTTTTAATAAAGAAAAGCGCAAGCGCCTTGATCACGAGCGACAAGTCCTGGAGGGCCGGCACATGGAAAGCTGACCTGTGGCTTTCCATGGTCGGACCGAAGGAACCTCGAGCGAGTAGGTGCTTGCGCTAGACAAAAGAAAAGCGCAAGCCCCTTGAAAGAGAGACGTCGTTCGGCTGCGGTGATAAGGAGCTTCTGTAAAGGTACTTCGGTAAGGTACTTCGGTAAGGTACTTCTACTAAGAACGCACACGTCCTGTGTGCAACGTAGAAGTCACCACATCCTGTGGAAGCACATCCTGTGACAATGCCAAAAAAGGACCCCCACCCTGAAAGCCCGGCGACAAACCGAGTTTTTCCCAGTCCATGGCCTGGTTGACACCGACCACAGAAGACACCTGCGGGAATAGCAGCAGCTGGAGATCTATCAGAGGGATACTCCCCGATGAGCTTAAAGCACTGCCCGCAGCAAGTGAGCCGGAGGAGCCATCCAGCCAGAAAGAGAAATGGTAATAACCCCAACAAACGTTATAAAACCCAAAAATCAAGGGTGCTCTAAAAGAGGTTTTCACCCCCTAGAACACCCTTTCTATATACTATCCTTTGGTTATCATTGTGCATGTGAAAAATGGAGCGCAGCAGAACAACGGATACACACGTGAACTTCTGCGTGTGTGCCGACTAGAAAATGGCAGAGCAAACTGCTGATAAGACACTCTAAGAGACCTTATGAATGTTTTTCCAAAAATCGTCCCATTCTTTCTATCGCCGTTTGCAGGGAATCCATAGAAGTTGCATAAGAACAGCGGATATGTCCGTCTCCGCCTTCTCCGAACACATTTCCTGGCACAACTGCTACTTGCTCTTCTTTTAACAGCTCTTCTGCAAATTTCTCCGAGTCCATGCCTGTCTTTTCGATAGACGGAAACGCATAAAACGCACCACCAGGCACATGGCACGACATGCCTATTTCCGAAAATGCTTTAACGATAAAATTGCGCCGCTGTCTATAGCTCGTTACCATCCGCTCAACTTCTTCTCTTCCATTTTGCAGCGCTTCAAGCGCACCGTATTGAGCAAGTGATGACGCGCACATCATCGTGTATTGATGGATTTTCAACATCGCACTGGAAATATCGGACGGCGCACATACAAATCCAAGCCGCCAGCCAGTCATCGCAAATGCTTTTGAAAAGCCAGATATTAAAATTGTCCGGTCTCTCATATTTGGCAGCCGCGGAAAACTGTAATGCTCATTGTCATAACTTAATTCCGCATAAATTTCATCAGAAATAACTAACAAATTATGCTTTTGAATGACTTCTGCAATTGGGAGAAGTTCGTCTTTTGTCATCACAGCCCCAGTTGGATTGTTCGGGAAACAAAGCATAACAGCTTTTGTATTTGGTGTGATAGCTGCTTCTAATTCTTCTTTTGTCAGCTTAAATCCATTTTCTTTTTTCGTCCCAATCGAAACTGGAACTCCTCCGGCTAGTGAAACAATTGGTGCGTATGCGACAAACCCCGGTTCAATAATAACGACTTCCTCGCCGGGATTAATGGTAGCACGCATCGTAATATCAATCGCTTCGCTCGCTCCTACCGTAACGATTATTTCTTTTTCAGGATCATAAGGTGTTGAAAATCGGTCATCTAAATAACGCGCAATTTCTTCTCGAAGTTCGAATACGCCGGCGTTTGATGTATACGAAGTATATCCTCTTTCCATAGAAGCAATGCTTGCCTCTCTTACATTCCACGGCGTTACAAAATCAGGCTCTCCTACACCGAGAGAAATAACATTTTCCATCGTTGATGCCATATCAAAAAAACGTCGTATGCCGGAAGGTTTAATATTTTGAACAGATTTAGACAACCGATCTGTCTGTCGAAAAGATGAAATCGTCATGGTGCCACCACTATCCTTTTATCATCGTCGTCTTCATCACCAAATACAACGCCGTCATGTTTGTATGTCTTTAACCTGAAATGTGTCGTCGTAGAGATGACAGAATCAAGTGCAGACAGCTTTTCAGACACAAAGTTCGCAATTTCAGACATCGTGTTGCCATCTATAACGACAGATAAATCATAAGCACCAGACACTAAATACAAAGCTTTTACTTCCGGAAAACGATAAATCCGTTCGGCGACCTCATCAAAGCCTACGCCGCGCTGCGGTGTTACTTTTACATCAATCATCGCCGTAACGCCTTCACGCTCATTCACTTTGCTCCAATCTACCACTGCAGCATAACTGACAATAATGTTTTCTTCTTCTAATTCATCTATCATGGACTGGACCTTTTTTTCCTTTTCATCCACCATTTTAGCAATGGTGCTGACATCCATTCGTCCATTTTCCTCTAGTAATCGCAGAACTTCCAGCTTTTTGTTCTCCACCTTGATGACTCCTTTCCCTTCAAGCAACAAAGCAAGTATATCCTCATATAACGTCTATCTTATCATATTATCGTTTTTGCGAGGAGTTGTGTAGGTGATTTAAGGAAGTGAAATAAGGGAATAGTAACGAAGAAAAATGAATGACTGGAGGGATCTTCGGTGGTTCAAAAGCGTCCACATGTTGGCGGAAGCGCCAGCACTGCCCTGCTGATTATCGATATGATCAACGATATGGAATTTGAAGACAGTGATAAATTATTTCCATTCGCCTTTGAAGCTGCCAAAAATATTGCAGAATTAAAAAAAAGAGCAAAACAGTACGATATTCCTGTCATTTATGTTAATGACAACTATGGCCGCTGGCAAAGTGATTTTAAAGAGTTAGTTGCTCACTGCAAACAAAACAACGTCAAAGGAAAACCTATTACCGAATGGCTCGAACCTGACAGTGATGATTATTTTGTGTTAAAGCCGCAATTTTCCGCGTTTTTTGCAACACCGCTTGACCTTCTGCTTGACTATTTAGAAGTAAAAACTCTTATCATTACTGGAGTTGCTGGTAACATGTGCATTCAATTCACAGCCAATGATGCATACATGCGCCATTATCAGCTGTACATTCCATCTGACTGTACAGCATCCAACGAAAAAGTAGATAACGACCAAGCTTTACGATTGATGAACAACGTACTAAAAGCAGATATTTCTCCATCCGTTGACTATGATATGAGCGACATTATTGAACGAGCTCGTGCTTATTACACAAAAGAAAAGAGCTGAAACGTGTGTTTCAGCTCTTTTCTTATCAAAATACTTGTTTTAATTCGTTTTTATCTTGCTCGAGCCAATAGTTCATCCACTTCTTAGCTCCTTCTAAATGATGAAGCTTTGCCTGGCCGCACTGTTTTTCATTCGCAGCCGGCACTTCTTCTAAATCTAAGGAATATTTCATCGTCTTCTCTAAAACATCAATTAACTCTTCGATTTTTGGCTCGCCGTTTATAATGAGATAAAATCCCGTCTGACATCCCATTGGGGACAAGTCAATTACCTCAAAATGATCATATTCTTCTGCAAAACGGCGGATGTTCAACGCAAGTAAATGCTCCAAGGTATGAATGACTGGCGGCTGCAAATTTTGTTTATTCGGCTGGCAAAAGCGGATATCAAATTTGTTTACTACTCCGTCAGAACCTATACGCTGCACACCTGCATGGCGGACATACGGCGCTTTTACAATGGTATGGTCGAGTTCAAAGCTCTCTACACGTGCCATGAACAACACTCCTTTTATTATTTCATCTATCCATTTACAACGTTGTACGCAAACGTCAACTGCTTTCTATGGAAGAACTTCATTTTCCCTATAGTTATCTTACAATGCATTGGAGTCTTTAGCAATGAAGATGTTTGGATTATTTGCAGCTTAATGCTAATTTAACATCATCTGTGAATATTGCATCGACTTGAAATGCTTTCAATTTTCTTATCTTCTCTTTGCTGTTTACCGTCCACACATTTACTTCATATCCCTGCCGGTGCATACGCGCAATGAAAGCTTTACTTGCTAACAAATGATAAGGACAGACTGCGTCCGCTTTTGTTTTCCGTAAACGCTCTTCAGGATACAAATCTTGTAAATACGAAACACTTTTATTAGATGAAGGGAGGAGAGATTTTCCTATAACTAAAGCTGTTTGAAACGTTTGATTAATCTGTTTTAATTTCTCAATCACTGTGTCGTCAAACGATGAAAAAAGCAATTCGTGGATAGGATAAGAGACGGGAATGCCTTTTACAATTTCCTCTTCCAGACCCTTTTCTTTAATTTCCAAATTAAGCGGTATAGTGCCTTCGCACATAGATAATACTTCCGATAAAAGCGGAGGGCGCCAGCCTTCTTTTTTTACTGTTTGCCGTTTCCACTCATCATAAGTCATATTTTTAATAAGCTGTCCGTTCCAGCTGCGGTCATGCGTACAGACAAGCTGCCGATCTTTTGTTTGTCTAACATCGGTTTCAATCGCGTCTGCGCCTAGATCAACCGCCTGTTGAAACGCTTCCAGTGTATTTTCATGGACATGTTCTGATGTTTGCCCCCGATGTGATATTACTCGCAAATCCTGCTTTCTTGATGCATCCATATTCCTTACATCCTCCAGTTAACCTTTTGGCTTCTGTTCTACTTTTATATTATACGTTTCCCCTTTTTTAAAATCCAACGGCAGTGTAGTTATAAACCGAAACAATTACGTTAACTTTAATTTTTGTTAAGTTGACATAAATAACTCATTCGATTACGATATGTAAAAAGGGGGAGATCGTCAATGAAATTAAAACCGCTGGACATGGTGCTGGTCGCATTATTTGCCGCTTTAATGGGTATTGGTGCCAATATCACTGCTTACCTTGTCATCGGCGGCGTCCCTATTACACTGCAGCCCATTATTGCCATGCTTGCTGGATCCCTTTTAGGAAGCAGACTTGGCGCTTTAGCCATGGTTGTTTATATGTTGACCGGCTTAGTCGGCATCCCTGTATTTGCTGAATTTTCGGGGGGATTGCGCGCTCTCGTCAGTCCAACATTCGGTTTTATTTTATCGTTTATTTTAACCGCTTATCTTACCGGAAAAATCATTGAGCATAAACAAAACCCAACTCTGCCTACATTTTTTATTGCCTCATTTATCGGGCTTGCTGTCAATTACTTAATCGGTACACATTACATGTATTATGCTTACCTATGGATTGCAGAGGCTCCAGAAGGTTTCACCTATTCTATGGTATGGGCGTGGATGATTTTCCCGCTAATTAAAGATATTATTTTCACAGCACTTGCAGCCGCTGCAGCACCTAAGTTGTACCGCCTCATCTGCCGAAACAGCACCTACACTCAGCAGCGAACAGCATAATATAACTAAAAATACTCTGTATCAGTGAAAACGCCGATCTTTTATACTTTCTTACCTTATCAGAAAGCATCTTGGCGGCAAAAAAAGGAACCCTCGTGTGGAAGGGTTCCTTTTTCCTTTATTCACCTTGCAGCTCTTCAATTTCTGCTTGTAATTTATCAAGAATTTCTCCCGCTTGTTCACCGCCATTTTCTCTGAAAAAGTCCCGCTGCGGTACTTGCAGCTCGCGGAATGCCTCACGCTGCTCCTCCGTCAATTCCGTTACTTCTGTCGGATTTTCTTCATTGTTTTCAATTTCATCCAACAATTCATCATTTAGCTCTTTTTGCATCTCAAAACCAACGTCTCTCATCTCTTCTACCGTTTCGTCAATCAATGCTTTGATGTCATCTGGCAAATCATTGTAAAATGTTGGATTAACGGTTGTCATCGCCACATACGTGTTATGGTTGGAAATTGTCATATAATCTTGTACTTCATGGTAAGAAGAGTCGGCAATAAAGAAGATTGGATTTTCTTGTCCATCCACCGTACCTTGCTGCAGCGCACCGTATAAGTCACCCGCACTCATAACAGACGGGTCCGCTCCGTATGCTCTGTAACTTTCTTGAATCAGCGGAGAATCTTGGGTTCTCATTTTAAACCCTTCAAAGTCTTCTGGAGAAGTCAGCTCCTTATTGCCTGTCCACTGCATTGCCCCTTCTGTCCAAAACGCTAACGGTTTAATATTATTTTCTTCATATAATGCTGCCAGGTCTTCATTCAATGCTTCACTCGTGTTCAACAGCTCATGTGTGACTTCTTGATCATCCGGGAGAAGAAATTGCAGTGCAAACACTTGGCCTTCTTCGACCATTGTTCCAGTAAATCCTGGTGAAACAATGGCAAACTCAACTGCTCCGCTTTGAAGCTGCTCTACTTGGTCCACTTCGCTTCCAAGTTGGCCGAATTCATACACATCCATTGTAATTTGTCCATCTGACTTTTCTTCTAAACGCTTTGCAAATTCTTCTGCATACTCATACTGTACTTGTCCATCATTTTCTTCAGTGACAAAGCGCCAGTTATACGTTTCTCCTTCTCCACCTTCACCGGCAGAATCACCTTCCCCGCCGTTATCACCACCGCCGCCGCAAGCAGCAAGCACCAATGACGAAACGAGCGCTGTGCTCATCAGCCAGCTAAACCTTCTTTTTTTCATTTTTCATTACCCCCTAAAAATTCTTAATAAATATATCTCACTTCCTGTTTATAACAGGAATAGAGAGATCTCAGGAAACAAGATTAATAGAATACATACAATCACCATCATGACAATGAATGGCGGTGTTCCTTTAATCGTATCTAAATATGACCGATTAAACACCGCACTGGCGGTAAATATGTCGACCCCAAACGGCGGTGTTGCAGACCCTAGTGCTGCTTGGAACGTAATTACTACCCCAAGGTGAACCGGATCAATTCCGGCTTGCTGGGCAGCAGGTGCAAAAATCGGTGTCAAAATTAAAATCACAACAATAGGATCAACAAACATACAGCCGATGAAAAAGAAAATAGAAACAATCATTAATACATAGATCGGTCCTGGGTTTCCACCTAAAAAGGTCTCCGTGATCATTTGCGGAACTCTTGCATATGATATTGCCCAAGCAAACGCCTGTCCTCCTGCCACAAGGATAAACACCGCTGATGTAACAAGACCAGTCGACAATGCCACTTTTGGTATTTGAGACGGCTTGAACGACCGAAAAATAACAATTTCTAACAATAATGCATATAACACAGAAATCCCTGCCGCTTCTGTCGGTGTGAAAAAGCCAGAGTAAATACCGCCAACAATAATAACGGGAAACATCAGCGGAAATATGGCTCTCCATGTAAAAACAAGTCTATCCGACCACGTAGCTTTATCAGCTAATGGAATACGAAACAGCTTTGCATGTATGTAGGCATACACAGCAAAAAACAAAAAGATTAAAACACCCGGCCCGATTCCAGCAATAAACAATTCCCCGACAGAAGTGCCGGAAATAAGACCGTAAATTATCATACCGATACTAGGCGGCACTAGCAGCGCCACATCGCTCGAGTTAATGATAAATGCAATCGCAGTTGAATCTTTATACCCAACTTTCAACAATCTCTCACGCATCGGCCTGCCAATAGCAACAACCGTCCCTTGCGTGGAGCCTGATATCGAACCAAACAGCGTGCAAGCCGCTGCAGTCGTAATCGCGTAGCCTCCTCGCAGGTGGCCAACAAAGGAACCAACGAAATCCAAAAGGCGCCGGGAAGTTAACCCCATAGACATAATGTCAGCCGCAAATATAAATAAAGGAACAGCTAACAGCGCTGGTTCTGAAATACCGTTTAGCATCTGCTGAATCATCAAATATGGTTCAAGATTTGGAAAAAAGAATATAACGACTACCAATGGCGCCAGAATTAATGGAATGACCATTGGAAAGCCTAATAGTAAAAACACAACCATGATGAGTATAAGTGTTGTTATCATGTGTTCTTCCCCACTGTTCTCATTTTTTTAGACAGATGACCCTGACTGCTCTACTTCGTCATCGTCATCGTAGTCCTTTCGTTCCGCTGCAAGGTATACATCTTTATTACGAACGTTCACCCAAAAGTTTCTAAGAAATTGTATACCGCCTAAAACAAACCCAATTGGAACCCAAATTAGCATCCAAAAATATGGGAAGCGGAGCGCGGAAGTAACGCGTCCGGATTCATTCACGGATTGAACATAATCGTATGAATAATAAGCTAGTACAAACATAATGATGGCTGTAACCAGAGGGATCAGCAGCGCTAACGTTTTCCTAAACGCAAACGGCACATTGTCAAATAAAGCAGACATGCTGATATGCCGTCCTTTCCTAGCCACATAGCTTATCCCCATAAAGGTTGCCATGTAAAGAGCCAACTCACTAATTTCTTCTGTAAACGACCAGCTTCGTCCAAAGAAATTACGGCTGAGCGCATTTCCAGATACCATAACCGTTATTGTTATAATAGCCAGGCTTAAAATAATTTCTTCTAGTCTGCGCAATACGGTATCAAACCACTTTATTACTTTCATGATCATCAGCATCCATTTCTCCACCGACGTGGATCAAGTATTTTTTACAATTTTTCTACAAAAACCATCATATATGAAGGAATTACCGTCATTCAAATGCTGAAATGAATGATATAGCTTTAAATTTGCGTAATAATGCGACTGAGGGTATAAGAGAATACTATATCAGAAATATAAATACAACAGAGTACTGATTATTTTTATATGGTTCCATCCTCACAGGTACACCGAATCAATATTATTTTAAAAATGACAGGTTATGTTTCTATGCTATAATAAATACGTGTATTATCTAAAAATATTAGCAAATTGTCAAAACTGTTAGAATTTTTATGTACCATTAAGTATAACAGCCTTTGTTCCTAGATAAAAGAGGCAGTTTGTACATACAAAAATAATCTTTAACACACTCCGTTTCGTTAACAGTATAGATATCGAAAGGACGTTCACACAATGGAATTGCTGCATAACTTTCCACTATGGATTGCACTCATTTCAATTTTCTTTGCACAAGGAATTAAGATTCCGCTGTCTTATATCGCATCAAAAAAATGGGATTTTACGTTAGTAACAAGTACTGGTGGAATGCCAAGCTCTCATTCTGCCGCTGTTACATCTGTGTCGACTGCAATAGGTATTGAACACGGCTTTGATTCTGCCCTCTTTGCCATTTGCACCGTATTCGGTGTCATTGTCATGTTTGATGCTACAGGGGTCAGGCGTCATGCCGGATATCATGCGACAGTGTTAAATCAACTTGTCGTTGACTTTAATAAGTTTGTAACAGAAGCAAAGGCTTGGCAAAATAAGGAAGACAATCAAAAGCGCCAGGAATTAAAAGAATTGTTAGGCCATCAGCCTATTGAGGTATTTTTCGGGGCATTGTTAGGAATTATCATTGCTATTGCCGGTCATTATGTCGTATTTGGGTAATTCAAGAAGAAGGGAGAATTATATGCGAATTGTTTCACTGTGTCCAAGCAACACTGAAATCGCTGCCTACCTCGGTCTAACCAATCAATTAGTTGGAGTCGATGATTATTCTGATTGGCCCGGCGAAGTTAAAAACCTTCCAAAAGTTGGACCAGACCTTTCCATTGACATGGATAAAGTTGAAGCACTTCAGCCTGATGTCATTCTTGCTTCTCTAAGTGTTCCAGGCATGGAAAAAAACATTGAAAAACTAAAAGCGCGAAGTTTACCGTACATCGTTTCCTCTCCAAACTCACTAGATGATGTTCGACGGGATTTGCTTCATATCGGTGATGCTTGCGGCCAATACAAAAAAGCCCAAACAGTTGTCAGCCGTATGGACCACATAGTAAGTGATTATAAACAAAAAGCCGCAAACTGCAAACCTATTCGGGTATATTGGGAATGGTGGCCGAAACCAGCTTACAGCCCGGGAGGCGCAAATTGGCTGACAACCATCAGCCGCCTTGCCGGTGCCCAAAATGTTTTAGAAAACCGGTCAGAAGCAAGCTGTCAAGTGACATGGGAAGAGATAAAACAATTAAATCCTGATCATATCTGCTTAGCGTGGGTTGGGATTCTAACAGAAAAAGTCAAACCCGAGCTGCTTTATAAACGTGAAGGCTGGCCATCCATGACAGCTTTGCGAGAAAGGAACATTCATGTTTTAGAAGAATCACTGTACTGCAGGCCGTCCCCACGTCTAATCATTGGACTGCAAAAACTTGCTTACCGCTTGCATCCTGACGTTTTTCCAAATCCAAACAATAAAGACCCTTTATTTATAGAACATTGATTTAAAAAGATGAATGCTGCTGTGCAACGGGCAAGGCGCCGTCTTGATTAAGCGTCATTAACTCTTCCTCTTGAAGCGTCCCGTCTCCTACTTTTAAAACATGCACTTCTACGTTGCGCTTGCCCCATTCATTGTATACTTCTTCCACAGTATCGTAATATAAATCTAATTTTTTACCTTTAATAGCAGACCCAGTATCAGCCACTACGCCATATCCGTATTCAGGAATGTATAAGACCGTTCCTATCGGAAAATGCTCTGGGTCTGCAGCAATGGTAGAGACATGGTCCCGCCTTACTTTCACCCCAGAATAAGTGATTCCGTAAGCAGGATGCTCTTTTGTTTTCCCCGTTGATTCATATCCCGCTGTATATCCTGTCGCTGTCACCATTTCCGTTGGACCTTCCGCTTCAAACAGTGTTTCTGCTTCTTCACGAAATGCAGGATCATCTTCTTGTATACCGCGCTTGTAATAGTCTATTCCGCGCTTATCCGGTACATCCGAAATGTTTTTTTCCTGGTTTTCTGCATTTTCTCCTTTCATATAGTCATAAAAATACCCTGGCAGCTCTTGTGCTTTTACATTTGTTACATATGACGTCGTTGTCATAACAGCAATCGCGAAAAAAAGAAACATTGATAATCTTCTTATCAAGATGATCCTCTTTTCCATTTCTTATCACTCCTCTCACAGAAACATCATCTCCAAATAGAGAAAAATTATTCCTGTGAGAGAAGCAGTCATTATGTTTCAGATAAACACAGCTTGCTTCCTTAAGCTTCTTACCGACTGTGAATGGGATATACTAAGAAAAGTGCAAGCGCCTTGAAAGAGGACGTTCGGCTGCGGTGAAGGAACTTTTACTAAGAACGCACACGTCCTGTGCACCGAAGCACAATCCGAAGATCCACTTGGTAAAAGCCTGTTCTTTACCAAGTTAGCTGAGGCCGTGCCCGCGGAATGCGGCGTATGTTGACAGAGCAGCGATAGAAATTCCTGTGATAAACAAATAATCCGAACTGATTTTTCATAAATCAGTTCGGATTATTATATGGTTCCTATACTTGTGCCCCAGCCTCTCTTGCCCGCTCAAAACATCTGATAACCGCGGACACGCAGCATTCTGATAGCTATTCCTGCAATAACAGCTCCTGCCATTCCACAAGTTAAAATAATAATATCAACCACTTGCAAAGACATAATGTCTTGCCCTAATGCCTGAAATGATGATGCTGGTGATAAAATATAATCAAATACACTCACATTATCAATAATAGCTACAACAACAAGAGGATATAATACCGCCATAACCCAAGTAGAACGCAGAATCATATTTAAGAGAAACCCGATCCCAAAAAACAGTAATAAAAACAGCATCATAGATATAATTAACTGAGGAAGGCTCCCTATGCCGCCCATTTGTGAAACACCCCCATAACCTGCTTTCACATTTTATTACGTCTATTATACACCATTGGTATGTCGAAAGTGTGACACTCTCCCTTTTCTCCTTCTCTTCAAACAAAAGGGGCCGTCTCATTCGTCACTTTCTCCCCCAACTATTTTATAACGAAAACCACTGTCTTTGCATTGCTCATAATAGATAAAGAAACCTTGGCTGAAGAGAAGGACTTCCGTTAAGAACGTACAACGCAGACAGCAGCATATCCTAAACTGAACGGACTCCCGGCCTGCGGTCCCGTAAATTGCCTCGTTGCACATATACGGAGATTTCCTTAAGGTTTGATACTTTCCCGTCAATGCTAAAAGCCAGCAGGCTAAACACAGAAAAGGCTGTCTAAGAGAGAAAATCCCTTTTAAGACAGCCTCCTTTACCTTTATTTAAAATGGATTTTTTCCTTTTTTAAGTGTCAGGCCGATGCCACCCAAGATCCACAGGTAACGATTATCAATCATTTTTTTCATAAAGTTTGCAGATGTACCAAATAATTTTTTGTTTCCGACAACGCCAATGGCTTCTTTGCCGCCAAGTGATGCTACGGTTCCTTTAATATCTGGTGTAAATTCACTGAGCTGTTCCCCTTTAATGAGAGCTCGGAGGTTTTTAGCGACAGTCTCTGCTTGCTGCATAGCGATTTGTGCCGTTGGCGGATAAGGACGATCCGCCTCCTCATTAATAACAAGCGAGCAGTCACCGATAATAAAAATGTTGTCATGGCCTGGTGCACGCAGGTCAGGGTCTACTTTTACACGTCCCCGCATATTTTCAAATCCAGATTCTTCAATAACCGGATTACCACGGACACCCGTTGCCCATACAACCGTTGCCGATTTAATTTCCTCTCCATCTTTTAGCACAACGCCGTCTTCTTTCACTTCACTGATTGGCATGTTAATTTTAAACTCCACACCACGATTTTCAAGTAAATTCATGGCATACTCTACTAATTCAGGATCAAAACCTGGTAATGCTGTTGGTGCAGCTTCAATGACATACATTTTCACTTTGTTCTTTGGAATGTCGTATTCTTTGCATAAGTCAGGAACACGCTCGCTCAATTCTCCAATGAACTCAATACCAGTAAACCCTGCACCTGCTACGATAAACGTTAAAAGATCATCTTTAGGATCTTCCTCATTGTGATACCGAGCAAACATATACTCAATATGTTCTTTCATCTCTCTAGCACCATTGACCGTCCATTTATTAAAAGAATGTTCAAAGACACCAGGAACACCAAACGTTTCCGGAACAGCGCCTAATGCTGTCACGAGATAATCATATTCCACATCTTCGTTTTCTTTTAACGATACTGTATTATCTTCTTTGTTAATTTTAACGACTTCATCTTGGATAAAGTTTATTTTGTTTCGGTCAATCACGTTATCAATCGGCATTCTTGTACGGTCATGATGAAGTGTACCTGCAGCTGGTTCATGCAGCCACGTAGTTTGATAATGGTAATTGTGCTTGCTCACCAAGGTTACATTTGCATCGTTATGCCCAAGTTGTTTCGTGATCTTAGTCGCTGTTACCATGCCGCCGTAACCAGCACCTAAAATCAACACATTAGGTTTTGTGGCCATTTTAAATCACATCCATTTTATGTTTATATTTCTCCAAGACAAAAGCAGTAACCGCCATGCTTGTGATAAATTTCACGAACGAGTACGAAGAAAAATCGCCGCTTTTCAAGGACGATATTTACATCATTACAGTATTAGTATGGATAAATAAAGGACTGATAAATCACATGTATAATGATATTTCTTTTTCTTATGTTTTTCAACCTTTTTTTAAAACTTGCTCATATGAGATATTATTTATTCTTTTTTCAAAAAAGCTCTTCCTTTTAAAAAGAAAAACGATATGATTATAATAGAAGATAAGTTTTTAAATTTGGAGGTGGCACAAATGACCGTAGAAAATGATGTATACGATATAACGATCATCGGTGGCGGCCCAACAGGATTATTCACCGCTTTTTATGGAGGTATGCGGCAAGCCAAAGTAAAAATCATTGAAAGCATGCCTCAACTTGGCGGCCAGCTTTCCGCTCTGTACCCTGAAAAATATATTTATGATGTAGCTGGCTTTCCTAAAGTACGTGCGCAAGAACTTGTTGACAATTTAGTTGAACAGATGCACACATTTGACTCCACAACGGTTGTTCTCGATCAATCCGTTATGAATGTTACAAAAGATGATGACGACATTTTTGAACTGCAAACCGATAAAGAAACACACTATTCAAAAACGATCATTATTACTGCAGGTGTTGGAGCCTTTCAACCCCGCAAGCTTAAGATAGAAGATGCGGAATCGTACGAGGACAGTAACCTCCACTATTTTGTCAAAGACCTGCAAGAATTTGCTGGACAAAAAGTGATGATTTGCGGCGGCGGTGACTCGGCTGTAGACTGGGCTAATATGCTTGATCCGATTGCAGATGTAACCCTTGTCCATCGACGTGATAAATTCCGTGCCCATGAACATAGTGTTGAACAGTTAAAACAATCAAACGTAAACATTCTTACCCCTTACCAAGTCAAAGACCTCGCCGGCGATGGAGAAAAAATTGATCAAGTTGTTCTTGAAGAGGTTAAAGGAGACCGCGAACAAACAATAGATGTTGATTCCCTAATCGTTAACTACGGGTTTATCTCATCACTTGGACCAATCAAAGAGTGGGGGCTTGAGATTGAGAAAAATTCGATTCGCGTAAACTCTAAAATGGAGACAAATATTAAAGGTATTTACGCTGCTGGTGACGTTTCCACGTATGATGGAAAAGTAAAGCTGATTGCGACCGGATTCGGCGAAGCTCCAACAGCAGTAAACAATGCAAAAGCTTATATTGACCCAAATGCACGCTTGCAGCCTGGTCACAGCTCTCATATGTTTTAACTTTGCATCCTTCTAAAACAAGAAAAACATCGATACATCTTCGTTTTCTATGCTGCCTGTGCAAAAGAAAGACAACCCCTTTCAGTTATAAAAAACCGAAAGGGGTTGTCGTCTGCTTACTAACAATCCTCTGGGGTACCTGTATTTGTTGCTGTCTTAAATGAAGATCCACAACCGCAAGAAGCAATGGCATTAGGATTGTCGATTGTAAAACCGCCGCCCATCAAGTTTTCTTTATAATCAATCACCGTTCCGTTTAAAAGCGGAGCACTTTCTTCATCAATGAGAACTTGAACGCCGTTCTTTTCTTGAATAGTATCGGTATCTTCTACTTGCTTATCAAACCCCATACCATAGGAAAGACCGCTGCATCCCCCGCCTTTTACGCCTACGCGCAGCTTCAAATTATTATCGCCTTCTTCTTCCATCATATGCTTCACATGCTCAATCGCAGCATCTGTAATAGTAATCAACATGAAAACCTCCTTCTTACTTAATTGTCGGAGATACAATATCTTTTATGCGAGTATATCGTGTTTCTGCCTAGTTTTCAAATGAGTTGCCTTGACCCGTTTGCCGTTAGAGAAAAAAGAAGAATGGCTGGATTGAAGCAGCTTGTTGTGCATTTGATCAATACATTGACTATAATGTAAAACAATTGGATGATTCATCCCATACAACTCAGCAGCCTGCGTCATTTTACATCGCAATTCTTCTAATTGCTTTCCCTTCACGTCATCCATCCCCTCACCCATTCTCCTTCCCTTCATCATTGAAACTTCCTGTATTTTACCGCACCGCCGCACACAAACACAATTTTTTTGTATGGCAAAGTGTTCAAGACAGACTACATATTTTCTACTTTTTATATTCTCCATGGCCAATAGTGACCGCCGGACCCGTCATCCACACGCTGTTGTTTTCCGTCCAGATAATTTCCAAATCGCCTCCGAGCAAGTGCACTGTTACCGGTATACCTTTCTTTGTACGGTTTGTTAAAATAGCTGCTACAACTGCCGCACAGGCTCCTGTCCCGCACGCTTGCGTAATGCCGGATCCTCTTTCCCACACACGAAAATGCATTTCGTTTTCCGACACCATTTCGACAAATTCAATGTTAGCGGATTCAGGAAACATATCATCTTTTTCAAGCAGCGGGCCTATCTGTTCTACTGGAGCTTGGGTTATATTATCCACGAAAAAAACGGCATGCGGATTCCCCATTGACACTGCTGTCATCATAAGTATCTGACCATCGACCTCTATTGCTTCATCAACCGTTGTAGTATGTGGTTCGCCTTTCATCGGTATATCCTTTTTATACAGGCGAGGAGCCCCCATATCGACAGCAATACGTTCCACTGTCTTATTATCATTGCTTGGATAAACATGAGCTTTTACCGCTCCCCCTAGTGTTTCAACGGTAAAGGATTCTTTTTTTACAAGTTGATTTTCATATGCATATTTCGCAACAGAACGAAGCCCATTTCCACAATTTTTAGCTTCGGATCCATCGGCATTAAAGATACGCATTTGAATATCCTCTGTTTCCGATGGACCAATTAAAATCATTCCGTCGGAACCGATGCCTGTGTTTTTGTTTGAAACATTGACTGCTAATTCCGGCAATTCTTCTTCTTTCAGCGTTTCCTCGAAAACATTTACATAAATATAGCTATTGCCTAAACCATGCATTTTTGTGAATTTCATCGTTTGTCCCCTCGTTTTCTTAATGGTTCTGTCGTCCAAAAATAGTCATCATCAGCTTGAATAATAGTCATATTCGCATGACAACATGGCATCACCAATAACTTTTTTACTTCATCTTTCATTTCCTCTACATCATCTACTTTTAAGTCCGTTAACACATGGTCTTCGCTGCAGTACGGACATTTCTCAATATAAATGTCGTTTCCCAATTTTTCATAGGGCCAGGTATTTTCAAATGGAATAAGCTCCATCTTCACCCTCTCCTCTTCTTCACCGTTATGTAAATTATAAACGCTGGCTTATCGTGAGTAAAACAGTGTCTAAGGAATAATTGGCTGTCATCCTGAAAGAAGAAAGTTCAGCTAAGGGGAAGGAGCCCCCGTCTTGTGAGTCCGTAAGCGTCCTCCTTGAACGTCTATGGACATCGTTAACGATTTTAACAGCTTTGCTCATTTATCCACGCTGAAATTTTCTTCTTTTCCGCCAGTGGGACAAAAACAACGCACTGCTTCCATGGTGCTTACCATACGTTTATTTCTTACTTTGTTGTCAATGCTCCTGACAAAATAAAAAATGAAGCTGTTTCCTAAGCCGTGCCTAGGAAACAGCTGATATATTAAAACATTGGATTCTCTTCCAAATGCTGATAAATATTTGAAATTAGTTCGTCCGGCGAGTCTCCTTCCACCACTTCACCATTAACTAGTGCATACATGCTGACTGCGCATTGCCCGCAGTTACCCAGGCAGCCGTATTCAATAATGTCGAGGTTAGGATCTTTTTCCAGCTCTTCTTTTACTTCTTGTGTTCCACTCGCCAGATTACTTAAACAAAATTCTATAATCGGCCTCATGTCTATTCACCTCTTTATGGGTCTTTCATTATCCTATCGCTGCAAGTTTAATAAGTCAACATGTATCATGTTTCTTCTCTAGTATGCTAACCACATATTTTCATCACTCCAAATTTTTCTTGACGGACTGTTGTAAACTCTTCACAGAATCGTTATAATTTTGGGTGACCAAGGTCATTTTTTTAATATATCCGCCCGTACATAGGAGAATCAAATGATGAAAAGAACTGAAAAAAAACAGCAAACTAGGGAAAACATATTAAAAGCAGCTGTTTCTCTCTTTCGTGAGAAAGGATTTGATGACACAACCGTTCAAGAAATCACAGAAGCAGCGGATATAGCAAAAGGAACATTTTTTAACTACTTTCCAACGAAAGAGTCAATTATGGAAGCTTTGGCTGAAGACCGGCTTCATCAAGTAGATGATTATTTACACACATACGGCCTCAACAGAGTGACGTTCATTTCGAAGCTGCGTGCACATATCAGCTTCTTTCTTGGCGAATATCATTTTAACCCAGCATTGACCCGCCGTGTTTGGCAGCGTGTCATTGAACAGCAGTCCTTACTGTTAGAAACATGGCATGAACTGTTGGAGGTTGGAATAAAACGTAAAGAAATAAAAGCTGATACAGATGCAGGTCTTTGGGCTAATGTTATCAACAGCCACTTTTACTACACCCTTGCTGTATGCGAGGCCGAAACGCGTGAAACGTTTCTAGATGAACTCATGTTACTGCTCCATACAAGCTTAAAAGAAATTTTGACAAAAAGGGGAGATCGGGCAATGAAAAAAATGGTGATTGTTGGTGGAGGATACGGAGGTATGCGGATTTTGCAGCGTCTGCTTCCAAATGATTTGCCGGATGATATTGAACTGGTGCTTGTCGATAAACTGCCATACCACTGTTTTAAGACGGAATACTATGCGTTGGCTGCTGGAACAGAGTCAGATCATGAGGTCAGAGTCCCTTTCCCTCAACATGAGCGCCTCTCCTTACACTTTGGCACTGTCGATGCTATTGATAGAGAAAACCGCCAAATCATTATGAAAGGTGAAGAACCAGTCAGCTACGACATTTTGGTTATTGGCCTTGGCTGTGAAGACAAATATCACGGCGTTCCCGGTGCCGAAGAAAATACGTACAGCATTCAAAGCATGGAAAACACACGACGCACATATGAAGCCCTTAATAACTTGCCGGCCCAGTCCATTGTATCCATTGTCGGTGCTGGCCTAAGCGGCGTGGAAGTTGCTAGTGAACTGCGTGAAAGCCGCTCTGATTTGCATATAAAGTTATTTGACCGCGGAGAAACGATTCTGCCGATGTTTCCGAAACGTCTCAGCAACTATGTTCAAAATTGGTTTGAAAAACACGAAGTCGACGTTATCAGCAACTCGAACATCACCAAAGTAGAAAAAAGCGGGTTGTATAATCATGATGAGTTTATTAAATCAGACGCGATTATTTGGACAGCTGGAATCCAGCCCAACAAAGTAGTGCGCGATCTTGATGTGGAAAAAGATGAAAAAGGACGCGTCGTGTTGACGCCTCATCACCATCTGCCCGATGATGAACATACATTTGTCGTTGGCGACTGCGCCAGCCTTCCGCATGCCCCAAGTGCCCAGCTAGCCGAAGGGCAGGCAGATCAAATTGCCACGGTGCTGAAAAAACGATGGAACAACGAGACCCTTCCAGAAGAACTGCCAAAGATTAAATTAAAAGGCGTACTCGGTTCGTTAGGGAAAAAGCATGGTTTTGGCGTAATGGGAGATACAGCACTAACCGGCCGCGTTGCCCGCTTATTAAAAAGCGGTGTATTATGGATGTATAAACACCATTCTGGAGTATAACGCCTCCTTTTCACACGCTTTATAACAAATTTTAAAATAATAAGAGAGTCGAGGGTACTTTGGTTGTCATGAACAAGCGATTCATAGTAGAATATGGACTAAGCCCTATTGATTATGGAAACTATCCAAAATGGATATTATAATAAGGGGATAAAGAAAGGAGAGATGAAAGCATGCCTAACACAACAGAAGATATGCACGCGCAAGTTCAAGAAGTACTTGAAAAGCTTCGTCCATTTTTGCTTCGCGACGGTGGTGACGTTGAACTCGTTGATGTTGAAGACGGTATTGTAAAGGTTCGTCTTATGGGAGCATGCGGCTCTTGCCCATCTTCTACCATCACGTTAAAAGCCGGAATTGAACGTGCATTGCTTGAAGAAGTACCTGGTGTTACAGAACTCGAGCAAGTATTTTAATAACACTGGAATGAACATGCAAAAGGGCTGTATCAAAAGGTCATGAAAAATGACTTTTTGACAGCCCTTTTTTCGATTCTATAAGGTTTGTGGTTTGGATGAACGTATACCCTATCGTATGAATGGCTCTTCCGGTTCGCTTGCCGCGGGCAAGGCTTCAGCTAACCGACGGAAGATCACCGTCGGTGGATCTTCAGCTCTTGCTTCGACGCACAGGACCGTGCTGATGCCGGCGTCAGCCACACGATGTGGCTGGTCTTAGCCGAAGCCCCGCAGGCGTCTCACCTGACCGCCTTTCAAAGATGGGAATAAAAAATACCATGGTCACCATCTGGAAGGATGGCGTCCATGGTATTTTACGTTAAGGGCTTTTGATACAGCCCCTTTTTTACAACAATTAGAAAGTACAACGTTTGACTACGAACACATTATAGTGTTTTCACAGACATCTTTTTGTAACGCACATTTGCACCAAACGGCGCTGGACTGGCCGTTTGAACATGAAACTGCGGAAAGTCCTCCTCGAGTTTTTCCACTACATCTTCTCCCGTTCCAGCAGGGACAAGACACATCACAGTAGGTCCTGCCCCGCTCAAGGCCGCACCGTATGCCCCATAATCCCGAATATTGCTCATAATATCGGATAAGCCAGGTACAAGCTTTTCACGATATGGATGATGAAAAACATCTTCCACCATCATTTTTCCAACTACATCCCAGTCTTCTTTTAACATAGCAGCAACCAGGACGTTGCTGACCGAGCTGCCTTTGATTGCTTTATGGTATTCCAAATGATCCGGCAAAATACCGCGGGCTTTTTTCGTCATTAGCTCCGTATCTGGAACAGCTATGACCAAATCAATGTCCGGCACTCCGCAGTGTACCATGTTTGTTTCCGCTTCACTGTGTGAGCCGACAATTAACCCACCGTATAAACAAGGACCTACATTGTCCGGATGCCCTTCCCAAAGGCTTGCAAAGCGCATTTTTTCCTGTTTGGTCATCGAAGCGCTGGTCAACTGATCAGTCATTTCAATAGCTGCCACAATGGCAGCAGCACTGCTTCCCAAGCCCCTTGCAAGTGGTATATCACTTGTCATTTTCACTTCACAGGCCGGCAGTTCCCGCCCCAGGCTGCTGGCAAGATTTTCTGCTACTTGATACACCAGGTTGTCTTTTCCTTCTGGAATATCAAGCAGCTCATCTGAATCAGAATAAAATCTCCACTCTTGCGCACGCTCAACCTCTAGCGTTAAATAACGGTTAACGGCAAGACCGATAGAGTCAAAGCCCGGCCCTAAATTAGCGGAGCTTGCCGGAACGGTAATGATCATTTTCTCACCGTCCACCAGCAACCCCTCCTTTAAGCTTTTCGAGGAAGGCTTCTTCATTGTTTGGTATCACTGTAGGCTTGACGGTTACTGTATCAATAGCTGTACTTGGATCTTTCAACCCATTTCCAGTTAAGACGCACACGACTTTCGAACCTTTACGTATTTCTCCGCTTTCCAATTGCTTTTTCAGTCCGGCTATGGACGCACAAGACGCTGGTTCAGCAAACACACCTTCTTTTTGTGCAAGCAGCTGATAAGCTTCTACAATTTCGTTATCTGTTACCATGTTAATCTGGCCGTTTGATTCATCTTTTGCATTCACGGCTTGTTTCCAGCTTGCCGGATTCCCAATACGAATCGCTGTTGCAATCGTTTCCGGACTTTCGATTACTTTATCTTGTACAATAGCAGCGGCTCCTTCTGCTTCAAACCCATGCATTTGTGGAAGACCTGTGCCTTTTTTGTCATGATACTCTTTAAAACCTTTCCAATACGCCGTGATGTTACCAGCATTGCCTACTGGAATAGAGAGAACATCAGGGGCTTTTCCTAATGCATCACAGATTTCAAATGCAGACGTTTTCTGTCCTTCAATCCGATAAGGATTAACAGAGTTGACTAACGTAATGTTTTCTTTTTCGCTGACAGAACGAACAATTTCCAGAGCATGATCAAAATTGCCTTGGATTTCAAACACTTCAGCTCCATACATCACTGCCTGCGCCAGTTTTCCCAGAGCAATTTTCCCTTCTGGAATGACGACGATACAGCGAAGCCCCGCTCTAGCTCCATAAGCTGCAGCTGCTGCAGACGTATTACCGGTAGAAGCACAAATTATCGCTTTGCTGCCTTCTTCTTTTGCTTTGGCGACCGCCATAACCATTCCGCGGTCTTTAAATGAACCAGTCGGGTTTGCCCCTTCTGTTTTAACATAAACCTCTACTCCCCACTCTTCCGACAAACGCTCCAGGGGGATAAGCGGCGTATTCCCTTCATTTAATGTTAAACGTGGTGTTTTTTCATTTACCGGTAAGTAATCTTTATAAGTGTGAAGCAATCCCTTCCAGCTGCTCATTACGCTTGTCCTCCCTCAACGCGGTAACTGCTCTTAACATTCAGTACTACGTCCATATTTTCCAATTCACGATAAATTTTTTCATATACAGCTCTGTTCGTTTCATGAGTAATTAATACTACTTCTGCCATCGGTTCTTTTTCGTTCTCTAATGGCCACTGCAGCAGCCTCTCAAAGCTGACATCTTCTTTAGCAAACAAAGCCGTTAATGTATCAAACGTACCGGTTTCATCTCTAACCTGTAAACGCATGAAATATTTTGACTCTACTTCTTTATCCGTTTTCAACTGCTTATCATACAGCGGGCGTGCAGTCATTTGTCCATTCACACCTAAGCGAAGGTTCTTCACAACAGTTACCAAATCCGATACCACAGCTGTCGCCGTTGGAAGAGACCCTGCTCCCGGTCCATAGAACATCGTTTCTCCAACTGCTTCTCCATACACATAGACAGCATTGTATTCATCTTGTACCGAGGCCAGCGGGTGGCTATGCGGCAGCAGCATCGGCTGCACAGTAAGCTCTACTCTGCCTTCTGTTCGGCTGGCCAGCCCTATCAGCTTCAAAGAATAACCGAGCTGTTTGCAGTACTCCATGTCTTCTGTAGTAATCGTGGTAATGCCTCGTACTAACACGTCTTCTAATTCAACATTCATGGAGAATCCTAAATTCGCTAAAATCGCAATTTTACGAGCAGCATCGAGCCCTTCTACATCTGCAGTCGGGTCACTTTCTGCAAAACCAAGCTCTTGAGCTTCTCGCAGCACATCTTCATAATCCCGTCCGTCTTGTTCCATTTTCGTTAAAATATAATTAGTCGTTCCATTTACAATGCCCATCATTTGAGTAATGCGGTCAGAAGCTAATCCTTCCGCCATCCCTCTTAATACAGGGATTCCTCCAGCAACACTCGCTTCATAAAATAAATCGCAGCCATTTTCTGCTGCAACACTTAATAACTCAGCTCCATATAACGCCATCAAATCTTTATTGGCCGTCACAACGTGTTTTTTATTTTGCAAAGCTTGAATAATGTATTCACGAGCCTGGTTCACTCCACCCATCACTTCGATGACAACGTCAATATCAGGGTTGTGAACGACATCTTCCACCTCAACCGTTAATTGGTCTTCATCTATATCTAAATCGCGATGTTTTGATTTATCACGTACAAGGATTTTGCCTACTGAAACTTGGCATCCTACCTTATGCTGCAGTTCTTGCTGATGGTTTTTTACAATTTGGACCACACCACTTCCGACAGTGCCCAGTCCAAGTAAACCAATAACCACTCCTCGTTCCATACTCTCCCACTCCTTGCTGCCTGTTGCGAAAACATACTTGAATAGTTCATATAATGGCATAAAACCCAGTCAAATGTCAATTCAACCTTTTATATTTGTTTTTACTCAGTAAACATTTGTCTCCTTATAATGGACATTATATATGTTTTCTTTTCTTTTTACAAGTGCTCTATTTCCGTTGTCATTTATTTTTCTATGACAAAGAGGTGATGAACCACTCGGGCAAATCTTTTCCACACGAAAGCGATGTGTTAGCTATAACTGCTAACTTTTCAATGTGTTCCGGTTCTTTTTCCCACATCGCCTGCAAGTCAGCCAGGGCTTGATCATATTCACTGGTTGTTTCACGCAAGTACGTTTGCTCGACCCGTTCCATAAAATAATACGGAAACAGCAAACGGCCAAATACTAACTGACAAGCAAGAGGTGATAATTCATACTCATGTTGGTAATCGCTTAAAAATTGGCTGGCTGCTTTTGTATCCCCATCTGTAAGCACGTACCGCAGCCATTCTGCCACATCTCTTGAAGGATGATCATAGAGCCAATCTGACGGCAGCTTGACAGAAGCATTATTTTCCGCAATCGTAATCCACGTATTTGGCGTAAAACAAAAGTGAGACACACACCCTGGTTCTTCTCCTGCGCCCATCTCCCACGCTGTTTCCTTTACCCACTGAATCGCGTTTTCCGTTCTGCCTATATAATAAGGAAAAGTGTGTAAAAACCATTTATCCATATCTGAATAACTAGCTTTTTTGCGGACATTGGCATACCAGTTTTCCAGTTGCCCCAATCTTGTTTCCCACCATTCACACCACCTTTGTGAAAATGGCTGCACGGCAGAAGAGGGAAACAAACGCTTCCCCAGCTGGTGGAAACGAAACAATGCTTCTCCGTCTGAGACAGGGTCATGCTCTCTTACGGGTTTTGCCGGTATTTGAAATAACAGTTGTTTTTCCCCGTCTACTGGAACGGAGTACCCTCTTGTATACGGTGCAACAAATTCAGCAATGGTGTCATCACCGCACCATTTTAAGTGCGCAGCCCAGTCCAATTTTTCCTTCCAGTCATCCGATTTTTGCATCACATCCGGAACTAATAAGTAGGCTGCATGATCCGTATAAAACCCAGCGTATGCACCTGCTTGAAATGCCTCTCTCATATAAAGGCCATAATGATCATACACGTTCCTCTCCATCATGACACAATCCTCCCAGATTCCATTTTATACATTGTATGACCATGCGCCTGTCCATTACCCCCCTCTCTTCTGTTTGGATGGATATAACCGGTATAAATGGAGAAACTAATACAAGAACATTTTTGAGAAAGCAGGTCGAAACAATGGTTTATTCGCATCATCCTTTAGAAGAAACGACAAAAAATATGCTGCGAGAACGCGGTGTGGAACTAGACGATATCGCCAGGCTCGTTTTTTATTTACAAGAAGGCTATATTAAAGGACTCCGTCATGAAACATGTATAGAGCACGTAGAAGGTGTGTTGGCCAAAAGAGAAGTACAAAATGCTGTGATAACTGGGATAGAATTAGATAAGCTGGCAGAAGGAGGATACTTATCAGAACCGCTGCAAGAAATTATTGAAAATGATGAAGGATTATACGGAGTAGATGAAATCATTGCGCTGTCAATTGTTAACGTCTACGGAAGTATTGGTTTTACCAACTACGGCTATGTCGATAAACAAAAGCCCGGCATTTTAGAAAAGCTAAATGATAAATCGAGCGGAGAATGCCACACATTTTTAGATGATATTGTAGGTGCTATTGCTGCATCTGCATCAAGCCGGCTTGCCCACCGGCTTGATCACAGACAATAAATGTTACAGTCCCCACTCTGCTAAAGAAGACAACGTGTATGTAGGGAGTTTTTCTTTTATAAGCACGTCATCCTTGGACGTGACTCCTGTATCAACATGAACCGTGTCGAGGCCAGCTCGAATCCCGGCTAAAATATCCGTGTCATAATTATCACCGATCAATACTGCTTCTTCTGCTTTAATACCTAAACGTTTGACTGCTTCTTGAATCATAATCGGCTCTGGTTTTCCGATGAAAACAGGATTTACTCCCGTTGAAACACTGACCACGGCTGTCACCGCCCCATTTCCCGGCATGAAGCCTTTATCTGTTGGAAGTGCTTTATCGGCATTCGTGGAAATAAAACTAGCTCCGTTTCGCACCGCTAGACATGCGGCTGCCAGCTTTTCATAGGTTACTTGCCGGTCAAGTCCAATAATGACAAACTCCGGGTTTGTGTTTTCGATCGTAAAACCAGCTTCCTGCACCGCTTTTACCAAGCCGCTTTCTCCAATCACAAACACAGTTTTCTCCTGCGCTCTTGTGTTCATATACTGAGCTGCTGCCATACTCGTTGTTAGGATGTCCTGCTCTTGGCATGGAACATCCATACGCTGGAGACGGGCCGCTACATCTTCCGGTGCAGCAGAAGAATTATTTGTAACAAACAGGTAGGGCAGGTTGTTTTTACGGAGCTTTTTAACGAACTCGACAGCTTCTGGTATTGGTTTGCCGCCGCGATACATCGTGCCATCTAAATCCAGCAAGTAACCGCTGTAAGTTTTCATGGTTATCCCTCCATTATTTGTCTTCTTCAGGTAAAAAAGCAGATACCGGCCCCAATTCTTTTTCTAAATAATTACGTATGTTATCCGGGAATGCTGCCATGGCATTTTTTTCTTCTAACATAATGTGTTGAAATGAATCGTGCTGAATACCGGTGTAATGCTGCACTAACTCTTTTCGGAGCGTTAATACATGTTTCAGTCCTTTCGTTTCTTCTGCTGATATCACTTCTTCATCTTCTAGAATATCTAGTATATCTTCGTAACTGCCTGGATCTCTCATAATAAACCCGTCAATCATCTGGTTGCCAACGTCAATCATTCCTTCAATCCACCCTTGTGCCATACGCTCTAAAGCCAGCTGTTCGACTGGTGATTCTAAGTTGTGTATTTGTTGAAATGACTGGTGAATACGCTCCATGTACTGCAAGATATCTTCAATTTTTTTCCGGTCTACAAAATACATATCGCAGCCTCCTTTTCCTACATAATCCCATAAATGTTTATTATATCATAGCAGCTCCTTATTCTAGTCTGTAGAAGTAGTTATTCAATAACACCATAATATGATACT
This sequence comes from Alteribacillus persepolensis, assembly GCF_900099605.1. GTDB lineage: Bacteria > Bacillota > Bacilli > Bacillales > Marinococcaceae > Alteribacillus > Alteribacillus persepolensis. The sequence continues at coordinate 62,722 of NZ_FNDK01000008.1, read as the reverse complement.
ATAATTACGGAATTATTGATTTATTTTACAGCATTGTAATGACACATGGAGGGATACATTAGTGGATAGAGAATTAGCTTTAGAAGTTGTCCGAGTGACAGAAGCAGCAGCAATTGCTTCTGCACAGTGGCTTGGCCGCGGTCAGAAAATAGCTGCGGACGATGCAGCAACAACAGCCATGCGTACGATGTTTGATTCAGTTGGCTGCAAAGGAACAGTCGTTATTGGAGAAGGAGAAAAAGATGAGGCGCCAATGCTTTATATCGGCGAAGAAGTAGGAAGCGGCAGCGGTCCCGAAGTCGACATTGCCGTCGATCCATTAGAAGGGACAAACATTGTTGCTAATGGAAGAGCAAATGCCATGGCTGTGATTGCTGTTGCTGACAGAGGTACGTTGCTCCATGCACCTGATATGTATATGGAAAAAATTGCAGTTGGCCCGAAAGCAGCTGGATTAGTACGACTTGATGATCCTATTGAAAAAACGATTGATATTGTGGCAAAAATGAATAATAAACGCGTACGTGATCTTACTGTTATTATCCAAGACCGAAAGCGCCACATGGATATTGTAGAGCGTGTTCGTGCAAAAGGTGCGAGAGTCAAGCTCTTCGGCGACGGCGATGTTGGAGCGTCGATTGCAACAGCACTTCCTCAAACTGGTATTGATTTATTCGTTGGCAAAGGCGGTGCTCCAGAAGGCGTTATTTCTGCTGCTGCTCTAAAAGCACTTGGAGGAGATATGCAAGCCCGTCTTGTTCCACATAATGATGAAGAAGCAGAACGCTGCAAAGAAATGGGCTTAGACGACCCTTCTCAAACCTTAGCGCTGCATGATTTAGTCAAAGGTGATGATGCCATTTTTGCAGCGACTGGTGTCTCTTCCGGTGAATTAGTAGAAGGGGTTCGTTTTCTGGGCGGTGACTTTACAGAAACCGACTCTATTGTCATGAGAGCAAAAACCCGCACCGTCCGCTATATCAAAGCACATCATCATCTTGACCACAAGCCGCATCTTGTCGTTGAAGAAGAGTGAGGAGGTTTAACGTGGACGAAGAACGATTTTATTTATACGATGATATCGAAGAAACGAAAACGCGCTTTGTCAGCTTTATGGGTGACGAAGAACGGTTTGATTTGGCGATTACTTCTACCATGCGTCATTACGGCAAACACTTGGTTCTTGATATGCAGTCCAATCGTTTTGCCATATTAGGAACCGACGACCTAGAAGAGCCAGGCTATTTGGAACACGCCTTCCAGTTAAGTGAAAAAAATGCTGATGAACTACGGGACTTTTTGTATGAAATTCTGTAACCCTCTCGGTGTATGATTTCCCATAAACGGGGAAGCATATGCGAAAGGGGTGATAATCATGGAAAACAATTATAAAAAGAGCCGCCAAGTGCATGAATCATCCACGTATACGGACTTTGCAAACGTTGAAGTCCAAAGAAATTATGTATTTCCAGAGACATTCCCTGAAGGACCTTATGGATCACCTGTCAATAAAAAATTGGGGAAAACATCACCGTGGACAAAAAACCAGCGGCCCTACAGCCGGTTCACGTATGAAAACAAAACGCTTCACCAAAATCTTCCAAGACAATTCCCCGGCGCTCATCCAACACATGATGATCCGGATAAACACGAAGAGTACTTGGATACGTCTAAATAAATGTCACTCCTTTTTCATATGAAAAATGTCAGTTTTTATACTTTCTTCCATTAGAAAATACTCCCTTCTGCGTACGCAGAAGGGAGTATTTTAACTGGACGGGCGCTGCCTTTTAACAACAAAATAAGCACAGCCAAAGTTACAGTATTCGTATAAATAATCTTCCAATGTTCCAATTTTTGTATCAAATGATACTTTTTTGCGCGAATCATCATAAAACCCGCGCAGCCGCAATTGATTATGCCCCCAGTCACCGACCACATAATCGTATTTATTCAGCACCTCACTGTAGCGCTCTTTAAACGCTTCCTCATCCCAGCCATTGCGGACATTTTCCATTAATTCAAATTGCTGGCCTTGGATATCAATCAATTTCATGCCACCTGCCTTTATTCTCTTCATTTTATCATTTCTCGTTGCATGTCTTCCATTTTGTTTCCGCGATTTCCCACCATTTTTTTTGTACCAGCGTGTCATACTAACCGTATCATGTACTTTTTACAAAAGGAGAGGTATGACGATGAAAAAATGGATACTTGCTGTGATAATCGTCCTCTTTACGTTATCAGGATGTGCCGGAATACAAAACAACGCAGATCCGGATGATCTCGCAGCAGAATATGGACCAGAACATCCATTAGATTATATTTCTGATACAGATAATACAAATTCTGATGCCAATTCAAAAGGAAATCGCTATGGCTATAGCAGAAATAGGGCTGACGATCCTAATACAGATGAAAAAATGACAATGCATGATGTTATTGACCGGCAGCGGATTTCAAATGGTATCAGCAACTTACTCGTGCAATCCCCCGAAGTTCAAGAAGCCGGAGTGTTAATTACAAATGAATATGCACTAGTAGCCTTTCGTCCAAAAAATAAAGAGGATGACGATGTCGCTAAACACGTAAAAATGATCACAGAATCCATTGTCCCTTATTACTACGTGACAGTTGTAACCGACCGCGTCCAAATGATTGAGGACCTTGAAGCATTTAAAGGCATGGATGCCCGTTCTAAAGGCGGACACTCTTCTCTAAAACAGCTTGTGAATGACATGAGAAGTGCAACAAAACAGCCGAAAACAGAAAAGCGCAAAGCAGATGAAACGCACATGTAAAAAAATTCCTTGATGGCATGCCATCAAGGAATTTTCCTTGTTTCTTACTCTGCCTGCTTATATTTACTTGCTTCTTCATGGACTTGCGCTTCATTTACTTGTTCATCTGCGTGGTATGAAGAACGAACGAGCGGTCCTGACTCGCAGTGGCTGAAGCCTTTTTCCATCGCGATTTCTTTTAGTTCAGCAAATTCCTCAGGGGTATAATATTTTTGAACTTTCAAATGCTTCTTCGTTGGTTGTAAGTATTGACCAATCGTCATGATATCCACATCATGTGCTCGTAAATCATCCATCGTTTCAATAATCTCTTCTTTTGTCTCTCCTAAACCAATCATTAAGCTTGATTTGGTCGGAATATCTGGATGAATCTCTTTAGAGCGCTGCAAAAACGTCAGCGTTCTTTCATAGGTTGCTCTAGCACGCACACGTGGAGTCAAGCGTTTTACGGTTTCTATGTTGTGATTTAAAATATTCGGACGTGCTTCCATTAAAATTTCTAAGTTTTCTGCTCGTCCCATCATATCAGAAGGCAGAACTTCAATGGTACAGTAAGGATTACGCCGTCTTACCGCTCGTACTGTTTCTGCAAACACAGCAGCTCCTCCGTCTTTTAAGTCATCCCGTGCTACTGCAGTAATTACGACATGCTTCAGTCCCATCTGCTCTACCGACTCAGCAACTCGTTCAGGTTCGCCCCAGTCCAGTTCATTTGGAAGGCCGGTCTTTACTGCACAAAAACGGCATGCCCGCGTACACACATCCCCTAAAATCATGAATGTTGCTGTTTTACGCTCTGCCCAGCACTCATGAATATTGGGACACTTCGCCTCTTCACATACGGTGTGAAGATTTTTTTCGCGCATCATTTTCTTTAAACCTTTATAGGAATCATTTGTATTTAATTTAATCTTAAGCCATTCCGGTTTGCGGAGGTATTCTTCTGTCTTTGCCAAACCTCATCACTCCAATCGATGATAATCAGTCTATACGAAGCAGTTGCCGATGTACTGTTATATTCTCTCTTACTTTAACATGTTCATGGCAGCATAGCCAAATGTAATGTTTATTTCCAATCATTGGCGTAATGAAAACCGATATGGTTGACACAATAAAGAATAGAAATTAACAACAAAGGATCGGTTCATATGATAAAAAAAATAATTGCACTTATGATGATGGTCATGATGAGTTTTTCGATAATAACTAGTATACCTGCTGCTCATGCAGAAGAAAAATCAGCAGAAACCATCTATCAAGAAAGACTTGCGCTTTACAAAGATATGGAAGCTATCACCCAAGTTCCTTGGTACTGGCTTGCTGGTGTGGACACCTATGAAAAAGGTCTTCGCCGAGCGAGAAAAGACCGCGATAGTGCGGATGGTGTCATTAATATTTATTTTTCTCCAAAGGAATGGGCCGGACCGCTCAATCCCGATCTAAATTCAGATAATCCATCTGCCATTGCTCTTTTTGATGGAATTGGTCTGGATGGAAACGGAAATGGAAAAGCATCGTTGAAAGAAGACGCTGACGTGTTATACACCTTTGCGAATTATTTATCTGATTATGGATATGATGACGATAACATTCAAATTGGATTGTGGGAGTACTATCACCGTGATCAAGCAGTGAACATCATTACAGGCCATGCACGAATTTATAAGAAATATGGCCGCATTGATTTAGATGACGAACATGCTTTTCCTGTTCCTTTAAACTACAATTACAGCTACCGCAGCACATGGGGGGATTCTCGCGGCTGGGGCGGACGCCGTATCCACGAAGGTACAGACATTTTTGCTGATTACCGTACACCAGTACGAGCTACTTCGTATGGAATCGTCGAATTAAAAGGCTGGAATAAATTTGGCGGATGGCGTCTTGGCATCCGTGATTTATCCAACACGTATCATTATTATGCCCATTTAAGCGGCTTTGAAGATGAGATCGAAACAGGAGATATCGTTGCTCCAGGAGACGTCATCGGATATGTAGGCAGCTCTGGCTACGGCAAACCTGGGACAGAAGGTAAATTCCCACCTCACTTGCACTATGGAATGTACCGCGACAATGGGTACAGTGAATGGTCTTTTGACCCCTATCCTTCCTTAAAATCTTGGGAACAGCGGGAGAGAAGCAACTAAAAAAAGCACAAGCATCCTGAGATAATAAATACCAACAACATTTATATAACCGTACTTTCCCTATCAGTGAAATAACAAAAAGCCGGCAGCTCCTTAATTGGATTGCCGGCTTTCTTCGTGATTTATGCCTTGTTTTTTTTGGAGGCATTTCGCGCGTGCAGAATGCTTGCGGTTAATCCGCCCCAAATAATAAGCATACCTAGTATCATCATGAATATTGCGCTTCCTGTCATGAGTTATCTGCCTCCTTTGTTTCAGCTTTGCCGCCTTTCCAGCGAATAAGTGTAAAGATAATCCCGGCAGCCAATGCAAAAGCAGCTACAGCCCAGCCGCCGTAATTAATAAAGGCATCAGAATACCCTTCATAGTTTCCAGTTGGGGTATCAAATTCACGCAGCAGGTTTTGCTTGAATAAATCAAACATCATGTAACCTAAGACAAGTGGTGTAATAACCCCTAGACATACTTTCCACCACATGCCTAATCGAATATCGGAAATGCCATTTGCATGATTTTGCAGCACACCGAGCTTTCGTATCAGCCACGCGATGGTTACAACTTCAATCAGACCAACTAATGCCACGCCAAATTGATTAATGAAATAATCTGCTGCATCCAAGAAGTACAACCCGCCATCCGTTGCATAAATCAACGATACTAGTGCGGCTAAACCGCCAGCAGTAGTAACTGATTTTTGCCTGGAGATATTAAACTTCTCCGCTACCGCCTTCACGTATGTTTCCGATATCGAAATAAGTGATGATAAACCTGCCAGCACCAGCGAGGCAAAGAATAAAAAGCCAAACAAACCGCTTAACGCCGGAAACTCGCTAATAATTTGCGGAAATACTACAAACGCCAGGCCTACACCGCCTGCAACAACTTCTTCTACTCCTACTCCTGACTGAGCCGCCATGAATCCAAGCGCTGCAAAAACACCGATACCTGCTAACAATTCAAAACTAGAGTTACCAAAACCAGTAATAAATGCATTGTTTGTAATATCTGCCTTTTTCGGCAAGTAGCTGGAATATGTGATCATAATAGCAAAAGCAATGGATAAACTAAAGAATATTTGCCCATATGCTGCCACCCATACTTCCCCTGATGTAATCGCATCAAAGTTTGGTTCAAAGAAGGCTTGCAGACCTTGTGCTGCACCAGGTAAAGTAACAGCGCGAACAACGATAATCAGGAAAATGACAATCAGTGTTGGAATGAAGATACGATTGGCCATTTCAATTCCTTTTTTAACACCTTTAAAAAGAACTCCAAGTGCAACCGCCCATACAATCACTAGCGGTATGAGTACGGAAGGAACCATCGTTCCAATTTGTCCCGGTGCGTCAGGAAGCTGTAAATACTCACCGAACAAGAATGCCTCTGTATCCGCTCCCCATGACTGGTTCAAAGAAAAGATGCTATAAGAAATCGCCCATGCAATAATGACAGAATAGTAGGTCGAGATGACAAAAGAAATAAATACAGCCCACCAGCCAATCCATTCCACCTTCTTATTCATTCGAGAAAAACTGAGCGGTGCCGAACCGCGATACTTTTGACCAATGGTAAATTCCATGATCAAAAGGGGGATACCGGCAGTGAGCAGTGCAAATAAATATGGAATAAAAAATGCTCCCCCGCCGTTTTCATAAGCAGTCGCCGGAAAACGCCAAATGTTGCCTAAACCAACGGCTGAACCGACAGCTGCCATGATAAAGCCGGCACGTGTCCCCCATTGCTCTCTCATACTCACAAATAAAACCTCCCTTTTATATTATTGAAAATTCAGAAAAAAATAATCTAGTTCATGGTATTATGCTTTTCAAATAATATTTTCCAATAAACACATTGGTTTTAATACCTGTTTTTCATAACATGCACTCCTCTATTCTTTATAATAATTCTAATAAATTCGTTTTTTCATTATAATGATTTGTGCGATATTTGTCAAAATAAAGATTTTCACCAATTAATCTGTTGCAGGAATTTCCAGCGGCTCTTCTGGTGTTTCGAGCTCTTCTTCTACTTCTGCATCCACATGTCCTTCACTTTCTTCTTCACTTTCCATTGATTCATGAAGGTCTTGTTCTTGAATAATAGCCGGCGCAGGCATGTTACCGTCTCCTTCATTATAGAACTGTGGTACCTCACCTGAAATAAATACCATGCCAACAGGAACAGATGTTGAAACAACCGCTGTGTCCGTAGCAAATGGAATAACTACGCGAACGTCTACTTCGATGTCTACGGAAACACGAATATACGTATTGTTAATGCCTGATTCAAAAATCTTTTCACTCATCGAAGATTTCACATCACCAATAGCTGAAAATTGAACAGGGACTCTTGGTCCCAATTGAGCGAGAAGCGCATTATTCGTCGCCTGTCCTAAAGGAATCATGTGAATAATACCTTCATCTGTAAAATGCTCCGTTTCGAGTTCTTGTTCAATTTCTTCAGGTAGTCCGAGGTCTTCAATTGTCCCTTCTTCTACCATTTTTAAATACTTCTGTGTGCGCAACGTTGATTCGGATAACACGCGATTATACATCTCCGAATTAAACTTCACTGATGTCACTTGACCATTGCTGTCTGTTTCAATCTGCATTAAATCCTCAATATCCATGGAGTCAACAATTTTGTTTGAAATCGCATCATTAATAGCTTGTGTGGCTATTTTTTGGGTCTCGGTATGAGCGATTGCCATCAATGTCGGTCGAATCCCTTTTTCCACAAGCCACAGGCCTTGCATCGTAAATAGTGTAAACAATAAAAGAGAGAGAATAAAGACATAATGAAAAGGAAGTGGTCCTTTAGGACGGCTCTTGACTTTAAAAAAACCCCGGTGTTTTCTCATGCGAAACCCGTCCTCCTTTGCTTGCTACATCTATATGCAAAAAAGAACGGGTTCAGCCCATCTATTATTGATTTCTTTCCAACGTAAGAAATGTATGAGGGTAACGGTTTTTTTCATCTGTGGCGCCTTGCGTTTCTTCCACGACTGTCCAATCTTTTGCATCCCATGCTGGAAAATACGTATCTCCTGCAAAGATATCATGAATAATAGTGAGATACAGTTTATCAGCTTTATCAAACCATTGCTGAAATAACGTCTCGCCGCCAATCACAAAAATTTCCTCATGAGACTCGGCGATGTCCATAGCTTCTTCAAAAGAATGAACAATGTCACAGCCAGGTGCTTCAAACTGTGTATCGCGCGTGACAACAATATTTTGGCGTTTTGGAAGCGCGCGCCCAATCGCTGTATATGTTTTCCTTCCCATAATAATTGGATGTTTCTGTGTTGTTTCTTTAAAATGTTTTAAGTCGTTGGGAAGGTGCCAGGGCATGGCGTTTTGATAACCAATCACACGGTTTTCGTCCATTGCTGCAATAAAGGAAATCATACCGATACTTCTCCTTTAATGTGAGGATGCGGGTCATACCCCACCAATTCAAAGTCATCAATCGTAAAGTCGGAAATAGAGGTTACATCCGGATTTATTTTCATTTCCGGCAGCTTTCTTGGTGTTCTCGTTAATTGAAGCTTCACTTGTTCGATATGATTCAAATAAATATGAGCATCCCCGAATGTATGAACAAATTCATGAGCTTTTAAGCCGCACACTTGAGCAATCATTTTCGTCAGCAAAGCGTAAGAGGCAATATTAAATGGAACACCAAGAAACACATCACCGCTTCGCTGATACAGCTGGCAAGAAAGCTTGCCGTCATTTACATAGAATTGAAAAAGACAATGGCATGGAGCTAAAGCCATGTCGTCAATTTCTGCTGCATTCCAAGCGCTGACGACCAGCCGGCGGGAAGTAGGGTTTGTTTTAATCTGATGAATTACATCTGTGATTTGATCAACTGTTTTTCCAGACGCTCCTTCCCATGAACGCCATTGTTTTCCATAAATTGGACCTAAATCACCGTTGTCGTCTGCCCACTCGTTCCAAATTTTCACGTTATGATCTTGTAAGTATTTTACGTTTGTGTCACCTTTTAAGAACCACAACAACTCATGAATAATTGCGCGTAAATACAGTTTTTTCGTCGTTAAGACAGGAAAACCTTCTTCTAAATTAAAGCGCATCTGCCAGCCGAATGTACTAATGGTGCCGGTGCCTGTCCGATCATCTTTTTTCGTACCATTTGTTAAGATATGTCTGCATAAATCTAAGTATTGTTCCATTATTTTGCCGCCTTTCTACAAACATCATAGCCTTTATTTTATATTACCATTCAGATGGATTCAATGCCTCCAGCTTTCCCCTGCTTGTCACCACATCTTTTAGAAAACGTGATATGTTTCCCTCTGCCATTCATGTACAGCATTCGGCTCTTACCAAGATTAAATGTTCTTCGCACAGAAAAAAGCAGTCGGTGTATTTTTACCAACTGCCACTGCACTCCTTACATGTAATACAGTGCTTCTTTACCCGTCATTCCTTTTTTTACTCCTAATGCTTCTGCTGCTTTGCTGACATCTGCCAATGGAGCTTCTAATAGTTCATCGATGGTTTGTACGCCTAACGCTCTTGCAGCCGGCATTTTTCTATTCGGCCATTTTTTATTTAGTATATCAATATCCAAGGCACCGCACATAATATAACCTTTTTTGCCTGTTACAATCGTAAGCGACGTTTCAGGCAGCTCTACAACAATAGCAGTATACAATTTGTTATGCAGCTCTACCGGTTCCAATTTTATCATTTCCGGCTCCCTCTCTTTCTGTGGGCTTATTATTACCATATGAAACAGAGAGGAAGGACGAAACTTGTCTTTTCCTTTATCGTTATTAAGCAAGAAAACACGCATGTCAAACGGACCGCAAGATTGTTAAGTGGGGGCAGTTCAAGTGTAGCGTTTCTTTAACGTTTGCAGCAGTACATCCCTCATCATTTCGGGCATGAAATATTTTTTCATATTTGCTTGCGATAAACCGGGATATAATGGCCCGAACGTAAACATATCAACAGTTGCTAATGCGTACGTTTTGTCTGGATCAAGCGGTTCTCCTTGAATGAAAACACCAACAATCGGAGAGTGACTCTCGCCTTCTTCCCATTCAACTGTTATACCTGAAAACGCCATTCTCCCTAATTTTTCTCCTCTAAAACCAAGTCCTTTTAATGGCAGGTGAATCATCTTTTCTGTAAAAGCAGCCGAGATGGTTTCCTTTAATACTGCTCCTTTCACGTGAACAAGACAAGGATTAATTGGGTGAGGACACAACCTGTGCAAGTCTTTGCGTGTCACTTCCCCCGATTCAAGTGAATCAAGCAGCAAACCAGAATTCAGCATAGCGATATCAGCTTGACACCACTCTCTTAAGCCTTCTGCAAGCAAATCTGCAAACGGAGATGGTTCGGTCCAAGACACAGGCAGCGCAGCTGGTATCGAAGCAATGGGTTCTTCTAATATGCTGTCCGCTTTTGTCTCAAGCTCTCTTAACAATTGCTGGGTCGGCACAGCAGGAGATTCATGACTAATTTCCTCTGCTGCCCCCGCCTTTTTTACAATGCTGCCTGACGAAAGATCAAATTGAATTTCCACTTGTCCAACGTAATAGCTGTTTTTACCACACTGTGCTACCAATGTATTATTAATTAAAACAGATGTTTTTAATAAGTGGTGCGTATGAGCCCCTAAAATAACGTCAATATCTTCAAATGTTTCCGCTACCTGTTCATCTTGCGGATATCCTAAATGTGACAGCAAAATAATAATATCGGATTTTTGTTTCACTTCCTCCAGCAATGCTGGAAGCACTTCCATTGGATCTTTTATGTCCCAGCCTAACTCTTTATAAAAAGGATAAAATGCTACCGTGACGCCAATCATTCCAATGCGGACACCTTCTTTTGTTTGAATGATATCAAATGGTTCCGCCCAGTCTGGACGGCGCGACTCGTCTTTATAAAACAAATTAGCAACCAGTACCTTAAAAGAAGCATCCTCATATAAATGATCTAATTCTTCTTTAGAAAGCGTGATGCCTTCATTATTTCCGATGGTCACGTATTGAATGCCCGCCTCATTTAACAGTTCTACATTTCCTTTTCCGCGTGTGGCCTCAGTCATTGGATGAACTCTGTCCGCATGATCGCCTATATCAAAAAACAAAGCAGTTTCCTCTTTTACCTGATGAAACTCTCTGCGTTTTTTTATGTATGACACGGCAGACGGCCACTGTTTTAAATTACTGTGAAGATCATTTGTGTGGTACAAATAAATAGGTACTAACGAAGACAATGATTGCACCGCCTTTTCTTTTTCTGATCATTTGCTTCTTATAACCCTGTAAATCCTTGCCACATTAGTCGTATTCCAATCACAATTAAAAAAATGCGAAGAATCATCACTAGTGTTGTGCTGTTTAATTTACGATTAATCAATGCTCCTGCTTTTGCACCAACCCAAGCTCCTGGTATCAAAGCTAGAGCATATAACCATTCAACATTTCCCAGTGCGATATGAGAAACAGAGCTGATTAGAGCTGACAGCAGCACCATAAACATCGATGTCGCTACTGCTAAATGCGGTGGAAATCCAAACATCAATATCATGGCCGGAACCATTAATGAACCGCCGCCAATTCCAAACAAACCAGAAAACATCCCAACGATAAATGACAACACAATCGCAAACACAGGGGTAAATCCATATTCGATCTCATTGCCATTCTCCATTGTATATACTCGTCTTATCCCTTTGCCTTTGATAGGAAGAGGCTTTAACCTGTTACGAATAATCAGGATAAAGGAAACCATTATCATAAACAAGCCAAAACAAATTAAAAATGGTGCCACATCAAGATCTTTATTTAACCAGACACCAAATAATGCTCCTGGACCACTTCCTATGAAAAAAATTAATCCTGCTTTATAATCCACAGTTTTTTGTTTCATATAGGCCAGTGTAGAAGACAACCCGGTAAAAATCATAATTAAAAGCGACGTCCCGACAGCCGTCTGTGGAGTCACATCACTAAAAAATGGATGCATCCCCCCGTAAATCATTAAGGCCGGTACAACGATAACGCCTCCACCAAGCCCCATGAGACTCCCAAGCATCCCGGCTCCCAAGCCTGTTAACACCAGTATTACCCAAACCATATAACCCCTCTTTTCTTCTGCCAAAAACCCTTTGTCTGTCTCGCGCCCCGTTATTTTTATATTGTACTATGAGTCTATGTCATCGAACAACGACAATTGCCGTGGTGCCAAACCTTTATATTGGATGCCTGCCATATCTAAAAATGTCTTTGCATTTCCAGCAGCATGCCCTCCTGAATTATTATTAAAAATAAAATAAATGTGGCGTGATTGTTTTTCTAACATCTTCACACGCTTATGCCACTGTTCTAACTCTTCCTTTGAATAATCATATAAATAACGAACCTCTCGCCAGTTCTCCCCTTGCACCGGCTGGCTCCAGGCTGCTTTGTTCCTGCCATGCAGCCTTATAAGTGTTGTTGTTTCGTCTGTTGGATGAAGAACCATCGGTACCGATCCTTCTTTTATTTGCGGCTCATCACAAATACTATGGATCCAATTTTCTCTTTTCATAAAATCCAATGTTTTTTCTCTGTATTGATCTGAAAACCATGACTGGTGCCGAAATTCCAGGGCACAAGGAAAATCGGAAAGCTTTTCTCTTACCAATCGCAAATACTCCACATTTTGCCGGCTGCAATCAAACCAGGGTGGAAACTGACACAACACCATCCCTAACTTTTTCGATTCTGTTAAAGGCTTTAGTGACTCAATATACGCCGAAAACATCTCTTCCATCGAAGAAAACGGAATTTCTCCACGCTGATGGCCGGTTATTCCTTGATATGCCTTCACAATAAAACGAAAGGAGTCCGGTGTTTCCTGACTCCATTTTTCGTAATTTTTAAAGGGCTGTACGGCATAAAAAGCAGCATCCACTTCAACCGTTGGAAAATGACTGCTGTATGCTTGTAATTTCTCGGTCTGCCGCGTTCCTGGAGGATACAAAATATCATGGTCGCGCCATCCTGTTAAACCGACATAAATCAATCCAAACACCTCCGTAACGTGCAAAAAGCGAACCCAGCTGAGGGGTCCGCTTTGAAAGGAAATAATATTGGAGCTGCTGCAGATTAACCGATAGAGCCTTCCATTTCGAATCGAATCAAACGGTTCATTTCTACCGCATACTCCATCGGAAGTTCTTTTGTAAATGGTTCGATAAAGCCCATTACAATCATTTCCGTCGCTTCTTCTTCTGATACACCACGGCTCATGAGATAGAAGAGCTGCTCCTCAGAAACTTTCGATACTGTAGCCTCGTGCTCCAGTGTAATGTTGTTGTTCATAATTTCGTTATACGGAATGGTATCGGAAGTAGATTCGTTATCCATAATTAACGTATCACATTCCACTTTAGAGTATGAACCTTCTGCTTTACGTCCAAAGTGTGCAATTCCTCGGTAGGTTACTTTTCCTCCGTGCTTAGAAATAGACTTAGACACAATCGTAGAAGAGCAGTTCGGTGCTAAGTGCATCACTTTAGCGCCTGCATCTTGATGCTGTCCTTTTCCTGCAATGGCAATGGAGAGTATCGTACCTTTTGCACCAGGTCCACGCATAATGACAGATGGGTATTTCATCGTAAGTTTAGAACCGATGTTGCCGTCTACCCATTCCATAGTCGCGCCTTCATCTGCGATCGCACGCTTTGTTACTAAGTTATAAATGTTAGGTGCCCAGTTTTGAATGGTTGTATAACGGCAGTAAGCATTTTTCTTAACGATGATTTCAACAACTGCACTGTGAAGAGAATCTGTTCCATACACTGGTGCTGTACAACCTTCTACGTAGTGAACAGAGCTGTCTTCATCTGCAATAATCAACGTACGTTCAAACTGCCCCATGTTTTCCGAATTGATGCGGAAGTATGCTTGCAATGGTGTATCTGTCTTTACGCCTTTTGGCACGTAGATGAATGATCCGCCAGACCAAACCGCAGAGTTTAGTGCTGAAAACTTATTATCAGAAGGCGGTATTACTTTTCCGAAATGCTCACGGAAAATATCTTCATTTTCTTTTAAAGCAGTGTCCGTATCCTTAAATACAATACCTTGCTTTTCTAAGTCTTCCTGCATGTTGTGATAAACAACTTCGGATTCGTACTGTGCGGAAACACCAGCCAAGTATTTTTGTTCTGCTTCTGGAATACCTAATTTGTCAAATGTGTTTTTGATCTCTTCTGGTACTTCATCCCAAGATTTCTCAGAACGTTCAGATGGCTTTACATAGTACGTAATATCATCAAAATCTAAACCAGTAAGGTCGCCGCCCCATTGAGGCATTGGCATCTTATAGAATTGTTCGAGTGACTTGAGGCGGAAATTCAACATCCATTCCGGCTCTTCCTTCATGTTCGAAATTTCTCGCACAACGTTTTCTGTTAACCCTCGTTCTGAACGGAATATCGAAACGTCTTTATCATGAAACCCGTATTGGTATTCACCGATTTCTGGCATTTGTTTTGCCATGCGGGTAACCTCCTTTTAGGGAAATACAGAGAATCATTGAAGTTATTCTTCAATGGGATACTCTTTTTATTATAGGGGCTTTCTCCTTCAAAAAGAAAGGGGTATGCCCTATTCTTTCTAGACTTTATTCACTGTCCGTGTCATGAAACCCTTTTTCCATCGCTTTCCATGCAAGTGTTGCACATTTGATACGCGCTGGAAATTTTGTCACACCTTGCAAAGCTTCAATATCACCTAAGTCATATTTTTCATCATCATAATCCTGACCTTGCATCATACTTGAAAAAATATCTGCCATGTCAAGAGCTTCCTCTACCGTTCTGCCTTTCACTGCTTCTGTCATCATCGAAGCAGAGGATAAACTGATTGAACAACCTTCCCCAACGAACTTTGCTTCGACGATTTTTTCGTCTTCGACTTTTAGCTGCAGCTGAATTCTGTCACCACATGTTGGATTGTTCATATTGACATGCAGTGTCTCACCTTCAAGTTCTCCCCGATTTCTAGGGTTTTTATAATGATCCATAATCACTTGACGGTAAAGAGTATCTAGATTGCTATGCAAAGACATCACCAAAATACTCCTTTGTTTTTATTAACCCTTCTGTTAAGGCATCAATATCTTCTTTTGTATTATACACATAAAAGCTTGCTCTAGCTGTTGCCGCTACATCCAGCCATTTCATCAATGGTTGTGCACAATGATGGCCGGCCCGTACGGCAATACCTTCTGCATCGAGCACCGTTGCAACATCGTGAGGGTGAACGTCATCAATGTTAAATGTCACCAAACCTGCACGCTCTTTTGGACCATAAATATGAAGGCCGTCAACTTCTTGTAATTTGTCAAGAGCGTAAGCAGCAAGTTCTTCTTCATGCTTTTCGATATTCTCTAGTCCAATGTCTTCAAGAAAATCAATCGCTGCACCTAAACCAACCGCACCAGCAATAATTGGCGTACCGCCTTCGAATTTCCACGGCAGTTCCTTCCAAGTAGAATCATACAAATCTACAAAATCAATCATTTCACCGCCAAATTCCACAGGCTCCATGTTTTCAAGCAGCTGCTTCTTGCCGTATAAGGCACCAATACCGGTCGGTCCGCCCATTTTGTGGCCAGAGAATGCGTAAAAATCACAATCGAGCTCTTGCACATCCACTTTCATATGGGGAGCTCCTTGTGCTCCATCAACAAGAATAACCGCCTCATTTTCATGAGCAATACGTGCTATTTCTTTTATTGGATTGATGGTCCCTAAAACATTAGAAACATGCGCTGCTGCAACAATTTTCGTGTTAGAAGTAATCGTTTCTCTCACATCATCTAAAGAGAGCGTGCCATCTTCTTGTAATGGAATATACTTCAGCGTCGCTCCGGTAACTTTTGCTAATTGCTGCCAAGGAATTAAATTACTGTGGTGTTCCATCGGCGTAATTACAATTTCATCACCAGCTTTGAGCCGAGTGCGTCCGTAACTTTGTGCAACAGTATTAATAGCAGTGGTCGTGCCTCTAGTGAACACGACTTCTTGGATGCTTGATGCGTGAATAAAGGAGCGAACTTTCTCGCGCGCTCCTTCATATTCATCTGTTGCAATACTTCCAAGCGTATGAACCCCTCGATGCACATTCGAATTATAGCGGCGATAATAATCATCCAGCTTTTCAATTACTTTGGCTGGTTTTTGTGACGTTGCAGCACTGTCCAAATACACAAGAGGATGACCATTTACCTCTTGGTGCAAGATAGGAAACTGTTTGCGAATTTCCTTTACATCCATTAATACACTTTCCTTTCAATTACTTCTCTCAAACGGTCTTTTACCGATTGAATAGGAAGTTCATTTACTACAGGAGCTAAGAACCCGTGAATAACTAGTCGTTCTGCTTCACTTCTTGGCAAGCCGCGGCTCATCAAGTAGAACATTTGCAATGGATCAATACGCCCTACAGATGCAGCGTGACCTGCTGTAACGTCATCTTCATCAATTAATAAAATAGGGTTAGCATCTCCACGTGCTTTTTCACTAAGCATCAATACACGTTCTGTTTGTTCCCCATTAGATTTTGTAGCACCATGTTCAATTTTTGTTACACCATTAAAGATAGAAGAAGCCTTATCTTTCATAACACCGTGTGTAAGAATTTGTCCATCGGAATGTTTTCCATGGTGAATAATATGCGTCCAAAAGTTTTGGCTTTGATCGCCCCGCCCAATAGATACGGATTTTGAATCGGCATATGAACCGTCACCGGCTAATATCGTTGTATTGTCTGACACCGTGTTTCCTTCGTTCATTTGCCCAAGCGCCCAGTCAATACGTCCATCTTTTTCTACATATCCGCGGCGGTTCACATACGTTGTCATGCCTTTTTCCAAGTGATCCACACCGCCGTAGGAAACTTTGGCACCACTTCCGGCGTATACTTCCGCTACAATATTGGCAACTGATTTCTGCTCTTCTTGGAAGGAAACATAGTTCTCTAAATACGTCACCTCACTGTTGTCTTCACTTGCAACGACAACGTGGTTAAATAAAGCAGCTTCAGGGTCTTCTTGCCAATAAATAACTTGCAGCGGCGCTTCCACCTGCACGTTTTTAGGAACGTAAACAAACGTGCCGCCATTCATTAGTGCTACATGCAAAGCCGTAAGCTTATGCTCATCAACATTTACAGCTTTACCCATGAAATATTGGCGCAGCAAGTCGCCGTGCTCTTTAGCAGCAGTTTCTATATCCATAAATAATACGCCTTGTTCCTCTAACCGTTTGCTTACTGAACGGTAAACAGGATGCCCGTCACGGAAGACGATTAAATTCTGCTCATCCGTGCTGCGGTCAATTAACTTTTGTACATCTTCGTGAAGATTTTCCACATCATCAATCGTTTCTTTCACGCCGGCATCATGTTTAAATTCTGTAAAATTCCACGTTTTAATATTTGTCTTTTCCGGCTTTGGAAGTTCAAGCTTATCTGCCAAGCGTGCAGCAGCAAGTCGTTCTTCCGTCAGCCAGTTTGGCTCCCCACGTTGTTGGGAGTACTCTTTTACATAATCTTCATCGTACGTCCATTTCGTATCCACTGACATCTTATAACCTCCCTGCTATTACGCTTCCTGCTGCTGGTCGCCGACTTGTTCGTTTTCAATACCGAGTTCGTCTTTAATCCAGTCGTACCCTTCTGCTTCCAGACGCTCTGCAAGCTCTGCTCCGCCGGACTTGACGATGCGTCCTTGCATCATAACATGCACTTTGTCTGGTTTAATGTAGTTTAACAAGCGCTGATAGTGAGTAATGATTAAACAGCCAAATTCAGGGTTTCTCATATCATTGACGCCTTTAGAAACAACTTTCAAAGCATCAATGTCCAGTCCGGAATCAATTTCATCCAAAATCGCAAATCTTGGTTCGAGCATCATAAGCTGAAGAATTTCATTGCGCTTCTTTTCCCCGCCGGAAAACCCTTCATTTAAGTAACGTTGAGAAAATGACTGGTCCATTTCTAAGGTATCCATTTTCTCATCCATCTTGCGAATAAACTTCATAAGAGAAATTTCATCGCCTTCTTCACGGCGGGCATTGATCGCGGAACGCATAAAGTCAGCGTTTGTCACACCGCTAATTTCACTTGGGTATTGCATGGCAAGGAACATTCCCGCTTTTGCTCGTTCATCGACATCCATTTCCAACACGTTCTCTCCATCCAAATGTACGGACCCTTGTGTAATTTCATACTTTGGATGACCCATAATAGCTGATGCCAATGTGGACTTCCCTGTTCCGTTTGGTCCCATAATAGCGTGGACCTCACCTGTATTAATTTCCAAATTAAAGTCTTTGATTATTTCAGAACCTTCAATTTCCACGTGAAGATTCTCAATCTTAATGGTTGAAGCTGCCATGTTGTGTATACCTCCATATCTAGTATTAAGGGATTCTTTATAAATCCTCTTGATTCTCAATCTATTCTCATTATTATCTTAAAACAAATCCAATTAAAGTTCAAGAAAGCACGTCTCCCTTTAAAATGCATATCCTCTATTTTCCCCTAATTTCTTCAAAATAACAAACGAATTGCCAATATACATATGAAAAACGGGGGACTGGCTTAAGAAAACACCTTAAGTTCACAGCCCCCCGTATTCATGTACTTGTGCTATTATAGCAGAAGTCAATGGACAAGAAAAGCGCAAGCGTTCCAGAAAAAGAAAGTTCTTCTAAGACGAAGAAACTCCAGAAAACATCGTTCTACCCTTTCCTGTTTTACGATAAAAGAAAAAGAAAGCCTGTTAACAGGCTTTCTTTTTCTTTGTATTTATGAACGATTTTGAAGTTCTGTCGCCAGTTGACAACTCTCTTTGTATTCAGCTTCACGCGATTTCTCTACTTCCATTCTTTTTTTCAAGCTGCGGTTGTACTCCGCATAACCAAAGCCATGAGATTGATACATCGCTTTTTCCATTTCGCTCGTATGAGCGGTGTTCAATGTGTGGATAACAAATCCATCCTTTCTGTGAATATAACACAGTTATCACTATAGCAAGGAAGTTTTCTAATAACAAAAAGGATTTGTTGTTATATTTTCTGACAATTAACATTGAGAAAGGATGGCTGTGAATGAATTATTTCATTTATATAATTGCTTTGAAATTCTTGCAATTACTCCACTCTGTTTAATGTGCCTGCTTTGAACCTTGAAACTCCTGTATGGCTTCTTGTACGAGTGTCACGGCCTGGCTCATTGCCGCTCCCCCGCCAAAAGCTGCCGTGACACCTATAATTTCTAAGATTTCTTTCTCTGTACAACCTTGATCCAAACACCCTTTTGTGTGATAAATAATACAGTATTCATCTTGTGAAAACACACTTACTCCAAGTGCAATCATTTGCTTCTCTTTTTGAGAAACAGCCCCTTTTGCAAAACATGCTTCTGTAAATGCATTATATTTTCTCGCAATGTTAGGTATTTTTTCTGTAAAATGGCCTAAACCTTCTTTATATTCTAAGAGTGCTTGTTGAATCATCGATGATTGTTGATTGTTTTGTTCTTGTTGTGCCATCTGTCTCCCTCCTTTTTATATGTTTAGTATGCAGCAGAAATCAATTGTCATTCAAAATCAATTTGTACGCACGTGTGAAACGAAACAAAAACCCGAAGCTAACAGCTCCAGGTTTTTGATTATTCGTCCTCATTATCTTCATTGTCCTCTTCATCAGTGCCTGCATTTATTTCTTCTTCCGATACTTCTGCTCCTTCTCCCGTTGCCGGAACAACTGCTCCGTCATACTCTTCTTCAATAAATGAAGTTACCTCGTCAGAACGGAGTACTTCAAGCAATGTTTGAATTTCTTCTTTATCTTCGTCTCCATTTCTTACAGCAATAATATTCACATATGGATTTTCTTCTTCATCTTCAATAGCAATTGCATCTTCACGCGGACTAAGCTCAGCATCTAACGCGTAGTTCGAGTTGATAAAAACGGCGTCTCCTTCTCCGTTTCTGTATGCTTGTGGTAATGTCGCGGCTTCGACATCATCACGGAATTGAAGATTTTTCGGATTTTCTGCAATATCGTCCACTGTAGCCGAAATTTCAGCACCTTCTTCTAATGTAAGCAGTCCTTCTTCTTCAAGCATCATTAAAATACGGCCGTGATCGGCAACGGAACTGCTCATAATGATTTCTGCACCTTCAGGGAGCTCATCCAGGCTGTCATAATCTTGGGAGTATACACCGATTGGTTCGATATGAACACCGCCAGCGTTTACAAAATCATATCCCTGTTCTGCTTTTTGTGTTTCAAAGTACGGAATGTGCTGAAAATAGTTTGCGTCAATCTCTTCTTCTTCTAAAGCCTGATTTGGAACGATGTAATCATTAAATGTCTCAATCTCAAGATCTACACCTTCTTCTGCCAGCTTGTCTGATGCAAATTCTAAAATTTCAGCGTGTGGTACGTTAGTTGCCCCAACTACGAGTGTGGAATTTTCTTGTTCACCAGCATCTCCGCCACTCTCTGTGTTACCGCTGCTTTCTTGTTCTTCAGAGTCTCCTTGGCCACAAGCAGCCAGCAAAAAGACAAAGCCAAAAACAAATAAACCTTTCAGCCAATGCTTCATGTGTACTTCCTCCCTTTATCGTTTATCTAATTTATTAGTGATCCAGTCGCCAATCCACTGCAAAATAAATACAATAATTAAGATGGCGATGGTAGCCACAAATGTAACATCTGGGTTTGTGCGCTGAAACCCTTCTCTAAATGCTAAATCACCAAGACCTCCTGCTCCAATCACACCAGCCATAGCTGTATAACTAACTAATGCAATCGATGTAACGGTAATACCAGAAATCAAGGCAGGCATTGATTCTGGCAGCAGCACTTTGAAAATAATATGCCATTGATTCGCTCCCATCGACTGAGCCGCTTCAATGACTCCTTTATCCACTTCGCGCAAACCGATTTCCACCATGCGCGCATAAAAAGGCGCTGCTCCAATTACTAAGGCTGGAAGTGCCGCACTTGGTCCCAGCATCGTTCCAACGAGAAAGGTTGTAAATGGAATAAGCAGGATAATTAATATGATAAATGGAATAGAGCGGAATACATTTACTAATGCTGCAGTAATAGCATGAATCACTTTATTCTGCCACAAGTTGCCTTTATCAGTAAGATAAAGCGTCAGCCCCAAAAATATACCAAGAACAAATGTCGCTGCTACAGCTAACACACTCATATAAAGAGTTTCCATTGTTGCTTCCCACAAGGTGTCCCACTTTACATTAGGCAGCCATGTTTCCAGGAGGTTATTAAACATCATTTAACACCTCCGCTTCCACGCGATGTTCTTGCAGATACTGCCATGCTTTATCTAACTCCTCTTTATTGCCTTGGAGCTGAACAAACAATGTGCCGTAACTCCCATCACGCGTTTTTGACACTTTGCCTTGTAAAATATTCACCGCTACACCACATGTTCTAATTAAATCCGTCATCACGGGCTGTTCCGCATCTTCCCCAAGGAACATCAGCTTGACGACAAGCCCGTTTTCACTTGACTTGAGAATATCTTTTAAAGCATCCAATGTTTCTTCGGGCTCTGTTACTTGTTTCACGAATTCTTTTGTCATATCTTGCTCAGGATTTCGAAATACATCAATAACCAGCCCTTGCTCGACAACTTTTCCTCCATCCATCACGGCAACTCGATGACAAATTTTCCGAATAACGTGCATTTCATGTGTGATAAGCACAATCGTTAAACCCAGCTTCTTATTAATATCGGTTAACAAATCAAGAATAGAATCCGTCGTTTTTGGATCAAGCGCAGACGTTGCTTCATCACAAAGTAAGACTTTCGGGTTATTAGCTAACGCCCGGGCAATTCCAACCCGCTGCTTCTGTCCCCCGCTAAGCTGTGATGGGTAAGCATCTCCGCGGCCGCTCAATCCCACTAACTCAGTCAATTCCTCGACGCGTTCGGCTCTTTTTTGTTTAGAAACACCTGCTATTTCAAGTGGAAAAGCAATGTTTTCTTTGACCGTTCGCGACCAAAGCAAGTTAAAATGCTGGAAAATCATACTTATTTCTTGTCTGGCTTCTCTTAATCTCCGTCCAGAAAGATCAGCCATATTCCAATCAGCTACGGTAACATTACCAGCACTTGGCCGCTCTAACATATTCAGCATACGGATTAACGTACTTTTTCCGGCACCACTGTAACCAATAACACCAAAAATTTCTCCTGTATTAATTGACAGATCAACGTTATCAACGGCCCTAATGCTGTCACTTCTTGCTTGAAACACTTTTGATAACTGCTGTAAACGTATCATTTTCTTCCACGCTCCATTAATCCTGATGAAACTTATCAGAAAACTCAATATAACTACCTGTAAAAACATTCGACTTTCCACGTTTTGGCAGTGTAAAGGCGATTGTGCACCAGTTTGACTTTATTATACTTATAAAACTTTACAGGTCCTTCCCGCCATCGTCAACCACCATGCACTTGGTAAATGCTGTTGTTTATACGCCAAACAAAAAGCCCTTCTGCTGATGAACAGAAAGGCGTACCGCTATCCCTTTCTCTCATCTTTCAAAGTGTGTCCACTTCGCAGGATTTAGCACCTTTTCCCGCTTATATTGCGGGCGGTTGCTGGGTTTCAACGGGCCAGTCCCTCCACCTCTCATGATAAGAGTTTGCTTATTTTCACTTTGTTAACAAAAGTCATACTAGCACGAGCGCAAAGTGTTGTCAACGAACAGCTTCCGAAACAGCACCTGCTCCTTCTTCCCTGTTTTGCGCTTTTTCTTCTGCATTCTGTTTTGTTTTTGCAGCGGCTCTGCCAATGGACACTTGCCATAAATACAGACTTTGCTTTTTGAAGCTCATTTCATGAAAGCAAGAGCTCGTTTTTCACCCGCGAGTTTGACTGCCTGTCTGCCGGGCACACAAACAGCCGTTAAACATTCACGTGTTGAAAGGCTGCCACTCACTTTTAACAGAGCCAAATCATAAAAAAAGAACCCGCTCTGTGCGGGCTCTTTATGTAGCATTTAGTCTTCACTAACCATTTCCTCGTACTCTTCTGCTGTCATCAATTCATCCATTTCTTCTTTGTTAGAAGGTTCAACAACAATCATCCATGCTTTTTCATATGGAGATTCATTAACAAACTCAGGGGAATCGTCCAATTCTTCATTTACTTCTACAACTTTACCAGTTACAGGAGCATACAGCTCAGAAACCGTTTTTACTGATTCAACGCTTCCAAACGGCTCGTCTGCCTCTACTTCGTCTCCTTCTTCTGGAAGCTCGACAAAGACGATGTCACCAAGTTCAGATTGGGCAAAGTCGGTAATACCTATTCGTACTTTATCTCCTTCTTCTTTCACCCATTCGTGTTCTTCGGAGTACTTAAATTCTTTAGGTAAATTCATGTTATTCTACCTCCCATTATAAAATTAAATAAAATACCTCAATCACCAAAACTAACACATTTACTTCTTCCATACTTCCTCAAATTGATCTTCCTTAAACCCGACTGTAACTTTTTCTCCGTCCGTTACGATTGGGCGCTTGAGGAGCATTCCATCAGAAGCAAGCCAGTCCATCAGTTCAGACTCATCTGCCGTCTTTACTTTCTCTTTCATTCCAAGTTCACGATATTTTTTTCCGCTCGTGTTAAAAAACTTCTTTAAAGGCAGACCGCTGCTTTTGTACAACTGCTCTATTACTTCTCGCGATGGAGGGTTTTGCACAATGTCGTGTTCATTATAAGGGATACCATGCTCATCAAGCCAACGTTTTGCTTTACGGCATGTTCCACAGCGCGCATACCCATAATACGTGAGCGCCATACCAATTCTTTCTCCTTTCGTCTGGCATTTCCTTCATATTATAACCAATAATTTGATAAATCTCGAGCGAATTATACTTTTTATGTTTAACAGGACGTTGTTGTTTTTTGTGATGGCATTTCTATCGAATATTTGTGTAAATGCAATTTCCACTTCCCAAATTTCCCTTCGTAAAAGCTGACCCTGGCTTTGCATAGACGTATCGAAAGAATCTCGATTGAGCAGGCGCTCGCACTATAGGCCAGTCAGCATTTTGCACGCTCCTGCCAGTGTAATCGAGGCTTGGACAAAAGGATAGAAACAGCAGAATAATCCGAACGATTTATTAAAATCGGTCCGGATTATTTGTTTATCCTGGTAACCTCTATTATTGCTCCTTCAACATACTTCGTTTACCGCGGATACGGCCTCAGCTGACTCGGTAAAGAAAAACCCATGACCAAGTAGATCTTTGGCTCGTGCTTCAACGCACAGGACGTACCAGTGCCGGCACCGGCCGCACGATGCGGCTACGTCCCGCAAGGAGTCTCCGTATGTTGACGACGCTTTGTCTATACGTTCATATCTTATTGTTCGTCTTTGTAGTAACCTGTTTTAGATTTGACCCAGACTCACCTTTTCTAGACACTGTATCGTTCTTGT
Organism: Alteribacillus persepolensis; assembly: GCF_900099605.1. Taxonomy (GTDB): domain Bacteria; phylum Bacillota; class Bacilli; order Bacillales; family Marinococcaceae; genus Alteribacillus; species Alteribacillus persepolensis. The sequence continues at coordinate 38,229 of NZ_FNDK01000008.1, read as the reverse complement.
CTTAAAATGTGTTCTGCTATTTTGCGTTTTATGGCAACAATATTTGTTGGGGTATGACGAAGCAGTTTTCTTAACATAGAAAGCATCATTCGCTGCGTATCCCCCGATTCCATATGAACGAGTGCTTCTTTGGCATTTGCTTCGATTCGGTTAATCGCTTCCTGGCAATATACGTTTGTCAGCCAATGTTTGACTGTTTCTTTCTCTGTACCGTTTTTCCCTGCCGCCTTTTCCGTCCGCAAGATGACTGACTCCATGGAGTAAATGTCACTAACAATATCAGCTGCTTTGAGTAATAGTTCTTGTTCATTTTCCAGTGACTGGCCGTACTTTTGAGCAGCATGGCCGGCAACGAAGAAAAATATTTTTTTTGCGTTTTTAAGTAAATATTTTTCTTTTTCAAGCGGCCCTTCACCTGGTTCTTCTGGCATGAATGCCACTAACTCCTCTTGCAGTTTACCCGCTTTCTCTAACAGCGGCAGTTCCCCTTTCATCGCTTTTCGCATAATCGTTCCTGGAACTAACAAACGATTGATTTCATTTGTTCCTTCAAAAATACGGTTAATACGCGAGTCTCTATACATTGTTTCTATTTCATATTCGGACATAAAGCCGTATCCACCGTGTATTTGTACCGCTTCATCCACCACAAAATCCAACGTCTCCGAGCCGGATACTTTCGTTAAGGAGCACTCAATCGCAAATTCCGCTATGGATTGAGCCGCTTGCTTGCCATCGTTTTGTTCTGCAGCAGAAAGATTGCCGAGCTTTTCCTCAAACAATCCACCTGTCCGATAAATCATGCTTTCAAGCGCATACGTTTTAGCAGCCATCGTTCCCAGCTTTTCTTGTATGGCCCGAAACTGTCCAATGGGTGTTTGAAACTGTTTTCGCTGATTGGCATACGTTGACGCCAGTTCAATCGCACGCTTTGCCCCGCCTACACAGCCAGCCCCCAATTTATAGCGTCCAATATTCAAAATATTAAAGGCGATAACGTGGCCGCGGCCGGCTTCACCTAACAGATTTTCTTTTGGAACATGGACATCTTCTAATATCAATGTTCTCGTTGATGAGCCTTTGATCCCCATTTTCTTTTCTTCAGGACCAGTGGATACACCGTTCATTGTTCGTTCTACAATAAAAGCAGAAAATGCCTCCCCGTCAATTTTGGCATAGACGATAAATATATCGGCAAAAGCAGAATTTGTAATCCACTGCTTTTCACCATTTAAAACATAATGGGTCCCTTCATCATTTAGTGCAGCTGTTGTTTTTGCTCCGAGTGCATCAGACCCTGAACTAGGTTCTGTTAGTGCATATGCGGCAATTTTTTTGCCAGCTGCCAAGTCCGGCAGATACTTGTTTCGCTGTTTTTCGTTCCCAAAGAAAACGATAGGCAATGACCCTATTCCGACATGAGCACCATAACTTAATGAAAAGGCGCCGGCAGGAGAAAAACATTCCGTAATAATAGTGGAACTAATTTTATCCAAGCCAAGACCATTATACTTCTCTGGCACATCCGCTCCTAACAGCCCAAGCGTCCCGGCTTTTTCCAAAAGTTTGCGTGAAAGATCAAATTGATGATTTTCAATATTTTCTTTCACCGGCACCACATCCTGAAAAACAAAATCCAGCGTTGTTTTTGCTATCATTTTGTGCTCTTCGGTAAAATCTTCAGGCGTAAAGACATGCTCTGGCTGGACATCATCGACTAAAAAGCCTCCACCTTTAAACGCTGCCTCTTTATGTGTGCTCACGATTTAACCTCCCATTTTTTTATGGTCAGAGCAGAAGCCGCAATAACTCATTGCCGCCTAGGCAATCAGCTCAAAAACACCAGCTGCTCCCATGCCTCCTCCAATACACATCGTTACAATCCCAAACTGTTCGTTTCGTCTTTTCATCTCGTTGACCAAACTAACAGTCAATTTCGCCCCAGTACAACCAAGCGGATGCCCTAATGCAATCGCACCCCCGTTCACATTAACCTTTTGGGGATCTATTTTTAATTCGCGAATCACTTGAAGTGCTTGCGAAGCAAAAGCTTCGTTTAGTTCAAACAGCCCAATGTCCGCAAGAGATAAACCAGCTGCATTCAGTGCTTTTGGAATTGCTTCTACCGGCCCAATCCCCATCACTTCCGGTCTTACACCCGCTGCTGCAAATGACCGAAACTTAACAAGGGGAGTCAAACCTTCAGCAAGTGCCTGTTCTTTTTCCATTAATAACACCGCAGCAGCACCATCACTCATTTGCGAAGAATTCCCCGCCGTAACAGATCCCTCTGGATGAAATGCAGGCGGCAGCTGCTGCAGTGTCTCTGCCGTTGTATCCGGGCGCACCCCCTCATCCGCCGATAAAACGACCTGCTGCTCATGCACGCTGTTGTCTTCTCTAACAGTTCGAATCTCTACATCAACCGGAACAATTTCGTCTTCAAATTTCCCTTCTTTGACTGCTTGTGCAGCACGACGGTGGCTTTCTGCTGCAAAATCATCTTGGTCTCTTCTTGTTACATCAAATTCGTTAGCCACTTGTTCTGCGGTATATCCCATTCCCATATAATATTCAGGAGCTTCATCAACAAGCGTCGGGTTGGGTGCAATCACGTGCCCTCCCATCGGAATCAAGCTCATCGATTCTGCCCCTCCAGCAACAATCGTGCCGGCCTGGCCAAGCATAATTCGTTCTGCTCCATATGCAATAGTTTGCAGCCCCGATGCACAATACCGGTTCACCGTTACCGCCGGCACCGTATGCGGAAGATTTGCTAAAGCAGCAATGTTACGAGCCATATTCATTCCTTGTTCCGCTTCTGGCATCGCACAGCCGATTATCACATCTTCTACCCTTGCAGGATCTAAGTTCCCGGCCCGCCTTAACGTCTCTTTTATCGTTAAGGCACTAAGGTCATCAGGTCTCACGTCTTTTAACGTTCCTTTCTTTGCTTTTCCGACCGGGGTTCTTGCTCCAGCCACTATCACCGCTTCTTTCACCATTGCTCCCCTCCCATCGTTTAGTTGCGAAGCGCCTTTCCTTTCATCAGCATATATTGCATCCTCGCCTGGGATTTTGGTTCTCCCATTAAATTTAGAAATGCCTCTCTTTCTAAATCGAGTAAATAATCTTCATCTACCAGTGTTCCACATGCTACATTTCCACCCGCAATGACAAAGGCAAGTTTTTCAGCAATCTTAACGTCATGAGCTGAAGCTCTTCCGCCGAAATGAAACGTTTTCGCACCTAGTTTCATTGCAGCGTACCCCGTTTTCCCTGTCACCGGTATCTTTTGCCGCAGCGGCGGCTTATAGCCTGTTTCATATAAATGGAGTACTTTTTGTCTGGCATAATAAAGAAGGTGATCTTGATTAAAAATGATATTGTCTGTTGAACTTAGAAACTTATTGTCTTTTGCCTCTTCCGCTGACGTAGAAACACTAGCTAGCGCAATCTTTTCAAATACTTGATTTGCTGCAGCAAGCAGTTCCTTCTTTCCGTGTTGAGGAAAACTTTCAATGTGTCTGCGGTAGAGCTCTTTTGTTCCTCCACCTGCAGGGATTAATCCAACTCCCGTTTCCACAAGGCCCATGTACGTTTCAGAAGCCGCTTGAATGCTGGCTGCAGGCAGGCATAATTCCGTCCCTCCTCCAAGTGTCATGCCGTATGGTGCAGCCACTACCGGCCGTTTAGCATATTTTATTTTTTGCATGGCTTGTTGAAACTTCCGGACAACCATATCAATCTCCACAAAATTATCGTCTTGCGCCTCCATCAGCATCATCATGATATTGGCACCAACACAAAAGTTTTTGCTCCGGCTGGCAATGACCAAGCCTTTATAATTTTTTTCCGTTTCATAAACTGCTGTATTGATCATATGAATGGCATCTAAACCTATCGAATCATTTGGCGAATGCAGCTCCAGGCATGCCACACCATCACCAATATCAATGAAGCTGGCACCAGCATTCCTGTGAATCACCGCGCCTTGAACTGCTTTTCGCTTTCCTAAATCAATGTTTTTTGTATTGCTGTTTATCTTCAGATATTTACCTTTGTGGTAATATTCCTGTGCAGACGAGTAAAAGCTTTTATACCCCTGATGAAGCATTTCCTTGACCCAAACGGGCAGGGTTTCTCCTTCTTCTTCCATACGTGCAGCAGATTGTTCTACACCAATCGCATCCCACGTCTCGAACGGACCAAGCTCGAATCCAAATCCCCATTTCATCGCCTGGTCAACCGCAGCAATATTATTGGCTATTTCTTCAGCTTTTTCTGCGGTGTACAAAAGCAAAGGCTTTAAAATATTCCAAATAAAGCGGCCGGCTTGATCATCAGCATATACAAGTGTCTTTAGTTTTTCACGTGTGCTCGTTTTCCGTCCCGCTTCTTCAAGAGACTTGGCTTTTATTCGTTTTCGCGGCTGATAGGTAAACGTATCAACGTCCAATTCTAAAATTTCCTTGCCGTTTTCCCCAGTAACTTTCTTGTAGAATCCTTGCCCGCTTTTGCTCCCTAACCAGCCTCTTTCCTCCATTTCCTTCATAAAAGCAGGCGGCTGAAAGACCGATTTTTCCTGGCCATCCACTTTATCATATACGTTCTTTGCCACGTGGAGAAATGTATCGAGACCTACAACATCAAGCGTGCGAAACGTTGCACTTTTTGGCCTCCCAATGACAGCTCCCGTAATGGAATCAACTTCACTAACAGACCATCCTTGTCTAAGCATTTCATGCACGGTTATTAAAAATCCGTATGTTCCAATACGGTTGGCAATGAAATTTGGAGTGTCTTTGGCTTCGACCACGCCTTTTCCAAGCGTATTTTCAGCAAAGTCTTTCATCTCCGTTTTTACTGCAGGGTCTGTGTATCTGTTCGGTATTAATTCAAGCAGCTTTAAATATCGCGGCGGGTTAAAAAAATGTGTTCCTAAAAAGTGCGACCGAAATTCTTCACTTAAACCATCTGCCATCTCATTAATGGCAATTCCTGATGTGTTAGAACTTACAATAGATCCAGGCTTTCTGTAACCTTCTACTACCTTTAACACGTGCTGTTTGACACCCAAGTCTTCAATGACTGCTTCAATAATCCAATCCGCTTCGCTAAGACGTTGCATATCATCTTCCATGTTCCCTGCTTCAATTAATGATAATTTGCTTTTCGATGTCAAAGGAGCAGGCTTTTGTTTTCGAAGTTTCTGCTTCGCCTGTTCACTAAATCGATTTCGTACGCTTCTGTCGCTTGTTGTAAGCCCCTTTGCTTTTTCCTTGTCATTTGTCTCTTTAGGCACGACATCTAAAAGCAGAACTGAAATCCCTACATTAGCCAGATGCGCAGCAATGCTTGAACCCATTACTCCAGAGCCCAGTACGGCCGCCTTTTGTATAGTGGCTGTCACCGTCATCCTCCTTTCTTCTCTTCACACATAAAAATGAATGGCCATTCACTCTACTTAAAGCATATAAAATTTCTCTTTCTTAAACAACAGAAAAATATAAAAATTCTAAAAATTAATGTTCTAATCTATGCATATTGTCTTTCCTATATCTACATACTAACAATCGTATAAAAAAAGGAGGAATGACTGATGGAACAGCAGCAAGAAAACCAACAGCAAGTGATGCCGCAGCCTCCTCAGCAAGTGTCAACAAAGGATCATCTTTACCTGTCCGACATGCTGAGCTGGAACTTAAACGCTGCAAAAAAAGCAGCTTTTTTTGCTAAACAGTGCACAGACATGGACATTAAACAAGAGTTAGAAAAAACATCTCGTATGCATGAACGTCACTACCAGCAGCTCATGACACACTTACAGTCCGGAAACCAACCTATTCAGCAAAACACGAATTAAGGAGGGGTACGATGCCAGGGTCTAATAAAATTCAAAACCCTAAAACGGAAGTTCCACAAACGCCTGAAATGAATGACAGGGACTTTTTAAATGATATGTTGACAACGGAAAAATACATGACTGATTCATACAGCACAGCCATGAATGAAGCCAGCCATCAAGATTTGTACAATGATATTTCTTTGATCTTCAGCGAGACACAAAATGTGCAGCGGGATTTATTTAATCTCATGTTTAAAAAAGGATGGTACAGCTTCGAAGCAGCTGACCAGCAAACGATTTCCCAAACGTACCAGCAATTTACCGGATACAACAGCCAGCTTCCATCTAGTGACATGGTCCAATAGTAATAAACAGTCGGAGAGATTCTTTCTAAAGTAACTGCTCCCCACCGATCACAATACCAAAGACAAAGCATAGAAAGGGCTGTCCTAATAATCGATATGTTTAGGTACAGCCCTTTTCACACAATCATTTCAAAAAATTTTTTTAATAATTATTCCTTTCCGCCAACATATTTAAACCTATTTTTAAAAATTTTTCAGGCAAACAATAAATTGCCCCAAACCTTGATATTACTAGTAACACAAAATTAATCTGAATGTTCCAAATTATATTTTTTTGACTTGTTAGGTTTATTTAAAATTTTAGTTGGGTATCTGACCTAACGACTCGCCATTTTCATTAAAATCTAGTGAGTGCAAAAGGAGTGATGGTGTAATGGCAGTCGATAAATACCCTTCCAGACTTGGTCAACGTGCTCGTATTTTGGAAAGGAAAGACCCTGTAGTTCACCGCAATCCAGAATTCGCAGATGGTCCTTTAACCGAAGAGGACCTCAAAGGTTTTGAGGAAAATGGTTACTTAATGTTTGAAAAACTTTTCAATGATGATGAAGTAGCAATCATGAAAAGTGAATTACAGCGGACAATGGACCGCAACCGGGAAAAAGACGCAGACGATGTCATTAAAGAGCCGGGAAGCAACGAGATTCGGTCCGTGTTTGAAATTCACAAGGACAGCGGGTTTTTCCAAGCATTATCCAAAAATCATCGTATCGTAAAAGCAGCGCAGCAATTATTAGGCAGCCAAGTATACATCACACAGTCCCGAATAAATTTCAAACCAGGTTTTAAAGGTAAGGAGTTTTACTGGCATTCGGACTTTGAGACTTGGCACGTAGAAGACGGTATGCCTGATATGCGCGCAGTCAGCTGCTCTATCATTTTGACTGACAACTATGAATACAATGGTCCGCTTATGTTAATTCCAGGCTCACAAAAATGGTATATATCATGCCCTGGTACAACACCAGAAAACAATTACAAATCTTCATTAAAGAAACAAGAAACCGGTGTACCAGATAATGACAGCATGAGATGGTTGGTGGACAAAGCAAATGGAAGAATTGACCGGGCAACAGGGCCTGCTGGCTCCGTGTTATTCTTTGACTGCAATACAATGCATGGATCTGCAGGCAACATTTCTCCATATCCGCGCAGTAATGTTTTCTTCGTGTTTAACTCGATTGAAAACAAATTAACAAATCCATATTCCGGTCAATCTCCACGCCCTGAATTCCTTGCAAACCGGGAAGATATTGTGCCTATTACACCAAACAAAGATCGTCTGCAAACATTCTCGACTCGCATGGCTAACAAATAACAGTTGTACTCCCGGCAGCTGTCTCCGATATATCGGAGGCAGCTGTTATGTTTTTCATAAAAAAGCATAGATATAACACATAACAGCCATAGGGACTGTACACCTAAAATGGCTGTCCCCCGTTTTTGAAACGGAAAACAGCCATGGCAATTTATTCTTCTTGTTTTTCCTGATTTTCACTCTCCGTGTGCTGTGTTACCAGAAGTCCATAAAGCATAGTAAACACCATGCCTCCAAATCCAATCATTTGGAAAATGGAGCTTGATACCCCTTGTATTTGAACCGTACCAACAAAAAATAGAAGAACAAATGCGGTCATCATAATAAATGTCCATAACATGGGCTGTTTCATAGCTTATCCCTCCTAATTTTTGTTATCTCCCTATTATATGTTTGACATTTACTAATTATGAGAATATTAAGATATTAATTTTTGTACCCTTTCTTTTAGATTAATAAACATGATTTTTATATACTTTCGTTAAAGCGCTGCTGATTTCCTGTTTGTTTTTTATAAAAATCCCTCTAAAAGCAAAAACTTTTCCATTTTTCCGTAATTGATAGTTATTGTATAACCTAGTATGATTATAATAGTGGTAGTTATACACAATGTTTAACATATACTCCTATTCTTAAGGACAATCATTCGCAGAGAGGAAGGAAAGTATGGAAAAAGGCAAAAAAGACTTGCGTATACGAAGTAAAGTAATTAGTGAAGGCGTAAATCGCGTGCCAAACCGCTCGATGCTTCGCGCTGTTGGTTTTGAAGATGAAGATTTTAAAAAGCCAATGGTTGGTGTTGCGAGTACATGGAGCGAAGTAACTCCTTGTAACGTACATATTGATAAGCTTGCTAGAGAAGCGAAGACAGGGGCTGCAGAAAATGGCGGTGCCCCGTTAATATTTAACACGATCACGGTTTCTGACGGTATTGCGATGGGACATGAGGGCATGAACTATTCCTTGCCGAGCCGTGAAATTATTGCTGATTCGATTGAAACCGTTGTGGGAGCTGAGCGCTTAGATGGATATGTAGCCATTGGCGGATGTGACAAAACAACACCAGGCTGTCTCATGGCAATCGGCCGCATGAACCTTCCATCTGTATATATTTATGGGGGCACCATTCAACCTGGTAAATTGAACGGTCAAGACATTGATATTGTGTCTTCCTTTGAAGCAGTAGGTCAACACCAGCAAGGTATTATTAATGATGAAGAATTACATGCTGTCGAATGTAATGCTTGCCCTGGTGCAGGAGCATGCGGCGGCATGTACACAGCAAATACGATGGCAGCTGCTGTGGAAGCGCTGGGCATGAGCATTCCTGGGTCCTCTTCTACTCCGGCTGTGTATGACTACAAAGAAGTCGAAGCGAAAGAAGCTGGAGCCTTAGTAACAGAATTATTGGAAAAGGAAATTTATCCGCGCGATATTATGACAAAGGAAGCATTTGAAAATGCGATTACTGTTGTTATGGCTCTTGGCGGATCAACGAATGCTTTCTTACACTTATTGGCCATCGCTCAATCTGCCGAAGTAGACTTAACATACGATGATTTTGAACGAATTCGCACAAACGTTCCGCATATTGCTGACTTAAAGCCAAGCGGCAAATATGTCATGCAAGATTTATACATGGCAGGCGGGGTGCCAGCTGTGATGAAAATGCTTCTTGAAGAAGGACTCCTTCATGGCGACTGCCTCACTGTTACTGGTAAAACTCTGGCGGAGAACTTAAAAGAAGCACCTAGCCTTAAAGAAGACCAAAACATTATTTATCCGCTCGACAATCCAATTAAACCAAATGGGCCGCTTGTTGTCTTGAAAGGGAACCTTGCACCAGAAGGCGCGGTTGCAAAAATGTCTGGACAAAAAATCAGCCGTTTTGAAGGTCAAGCGAAAGTGTATGACAGTGAAGCATCAGCAACCGAAGCAATCACAAATAATGAAATCGTCGAAGGCGATGTCCTCGTTATTCGCAATGTCGGTCCAAAAGGCGGACCGGGTATGCCAGAGATGCTGTCTATTACATCAATGATTGTCGGCAAAGGGCTTGGCGGAAAAGTTGCTCTTATTACAGATGGCCGTTTTTCCGGTGGTTCACACGGGTTTGTTATTGGCCACGTTGCTCCTGAAGCTGCAGCTGGCGGACCAATCGGCCTTTTACAAACAGGTGATTACGTTATTATCGACAGCGAAACCCAAGAAATTAATTTTGATATTACCGATGAAGAATTTGATAAGCGTGCTCGCGAGTGGCAAGAACCAGAGCTTCGTTATAAGTCTGGAGCGCTTGCCAAATATGCACGATTAGTCTCTTCTAGCGCAAAAGGTGCTGTCACAGACCGCTAAGCTAATCCAACAAAACCTAAGCCTTCCGCCATATATTATCGGTGGAAGGCTTTTCACTTTATTGTTAAACATAGTAGTCAAATGGCCGAATCCTTATAACGGGATCCGCCGTTTTTCTTATCTTTTCACTGCCCTGTAATGTAAAAAAGCCAGCAGTCATGCCTTCAATGGACAATGCTGCTGGCTGTTTATTATTCACTAATGGCTGCTTCTGCTTCTTGTACCATTTCAGAGACAGATACCAACCCGCCTCCAGATAAATACCAATAGTTTGGATTCAAATAAATAATGTTATCGTTTTGATACGCACTAGTGTCTTCTACAATGCTGTTTTCAATCACTTGCTCAGCAGATGTTTCTCCACCTACCACCTGCGTACGGTCAATCACAAACAAGTACTCCGGATCTTCTTTAGCAATGTATTCAAATGAAACGCTTTGACCATGTGTAGAAGCTTCGATATTTTCATCTGCTTCTTTAAAGCCGAATTCATCATGAATAATACCAAATCGGGACCCCTCTCCGTATGCACTAATTTTGCCGTCATTTGCTAACACAATCAGTGCTTCTTCATCCATGGCGGACGCTTCCTCATGCAATGCCGCAATATCCTCTTTAACTGACGCTAATTCTTCTTCTGCCTGCTCTTCTTTTTCAAATATTTCCGCTAACGTGTTCACATTTTCCTCAAAAGAAGCTAAGTAATTTTCGGTATCAACAGCTAAGTAAATCGTTGGAGCAATTTTGCTCAGCTCCTCATACGCATCTGATTGACGGCCGGAAATAATAATTAAACCCGGATTAATCTCAGCGATTTTTTCAAAGTCCGGTTCCTTTAAGCCCCCTGCGTTTTCATATTCGCTGCTTTCATATTTTTCGAGATAGGACGGAATGTTTGCCTGCGGAACCCCGGTTACATCCACTCCCAATGTATCAAGTGTATCAAGGCTGCCAAAGTCAAACACAACGACATCTTCTGGGTTTTTCTCGACAGTCGTCTCCCCTAACTCATGCTCTACGGTTACTGCTTCTTTTTCCTCTTCGTTTTCACTGCCTCCTGCACTCGCTTCTTCGTCCTCTTGACCGCATGCAGCCAACAATCCAATGCTTAAAACCCCAGCTCCCAACAAGTACAATGCTTTTTTCATCATTCATTCCCCCTCTATTTTCTTTTAAAAATATACACAAATTTTTCGTTGGTTGATGTGTTGAATGGTCATGTCTAAATCGTAAATGTCTTTCAATACTTGGCGATTGATAATTTCTTCTGTACTGCCTTCTTTTACGACCTTTCCATCTTTCATTGCGACAATGTAATCGGAATAACATGATGCAAAATTAATGTCATGAACGACGAGAACCACAGTCTTGCCAAGGTCGTCCACCAATTGACGCAGCACCTTCATAATTTGAACAGAATGTCTCATATCAAGATTATTTAATGGTTCATCCAGCAAAATGTACTCGGTGTTTTGCGCAATCACCATCGCGATAAAAGCACGCTGCCTCTGCCCGCCGCTCAATTGATCAAGAAAACGGTCCCTCAAATCATCTAATTCCATATAAGTGATGGCTTCATCGACATATTCCCAATCTTCTTCGGTCAAGTTTCCTTGCGAGTATGGAAAGCGCCCAAAGCTGACGAGATCTTGTACGGTTAATCGTATGTTGAGATAATTGGACTGTTTAAGAATCGCAATTTTTTTCGCCAGCTCTTTGCTTGATGTTGTTGATATATCTTGATTATCAACGAGTACTTCCCCGCTGTCTTTAGCAATAAGACGGCTGACCATCGACAGCAATGTACTTTTACCAGCCCCGTTCGGCCCAATAAATGACGTGATTTTTCCTTTTTCAATCGACACGGAGACATTGTCTACTACACGTTTAGATGCATATTGTTTAAACAGATTTTTCACCTTTACCATGACCGATTCTCCTTTAATAAAAGATATAAAAAGTAAACACCGCCAACGAAATTAATAATCACGCTTAATGTCGTTGAAAACGTAAAGACTCTTTCTACGATGAGCTGACCACTGATTAGCGCAACCACACTAATTAAAACGGAGCCTGCCAGAAGCGGTTTATGTCGATATGTTTTCAAAAACTCACGAGCCACATTGGCGACAAGCAGCCCCAAAAACGTAATGGGACCTACTAGTGCTGTAGAAATCGATATTAAAACAACAACTATGAGAAGCAGTCTTTTCACGACATAATCGTAATCGATTCCTAAATTTACGGCGTGATCTTTTCCTAATGACAATACATCTAAGTATTTCAGAAACGGAATTAAATAGAACAACACAATAACAAATCCCGCAATGGACAGCAGCAGCAGCTCGGTATGAATATTATTGAAACTGGCAAACATTTGGTCTTGCACGACTTGGAATTCATTGGGGTCAATAAGTACTTGCATAAACGATGACAAGCTTTCAAAAAATGTGCCAAATATAAAACCAATCAGCAGGAGAAAATAAATGTTACGGCCTTCTCCACGGAAAAGAAACGAGTACAATAAAAAGGCAAATCCCATCATAATCGTGACAGTAAGCAAAAAATTAATGTTTTTATCTACCATCGTTACAACTTGTGAACCAAATGCAAAAATGATTACAGTCTGGATCAGCATATATAATGCATCCAAGCCGATAATGCTCGGTGTTAAAATACGATTGTTTGTCAGTGTTTGAAAAATAACTGTTGCAATCGCAATTGCTGCTCCCGTCAATATGATTGCTATAACCTTTTTCGTTCTAAGCGGCAAAATATAATCCCAATTGCTTTCAATTCCCTGGAAAAGGAAAAGTCCTGTGAAAATTGCTGCTATAACTGTTAAAATGATTAGCTTAGCCTTATGACTCATAGGCTTTTCTCCTCAACAACAAGTAAATGAAAATTCCGCTTCCAATCACTCCGACTGTTAAACCAATCGAAATCTCATAAGGGTAAATAATAATTCTTCCTAGAATGTCACAAAATAAAACGAATACAGCGCCAAACAGCGCGGTGTGTGCCAAGCTCTTCTTCAGATGATCGCCCCTGAAAATCGTAACGATATTTGGAATAATCAGTCCTAAAAATGGAATCATTCCCACTGTTAATACGACAACAGATGTTACGAGTGCCACAATAATTAACCCAATATTGACAACATGTTTATAGTTCAGACCAAGATTCGTAGAGAAGTCTTCTCCCATTCCAGCTACTGTAAACCGGTCTGCAAACATATAAGCAATCACAAGAGCAGGCAAACTTATGTAAATGAGTTCGTATTGACCTGCAACAATCATAGAAAAATCTCCATGCAGCCACGATGTCATGTTTTGAATGAGATCGTTTTTATAGGCAAAAAACATAGTGATTGAACTGAGTATGTTACCAAACATCAACCCAACAAGCGGTATAAAAATTGGGTCTTTAAATTTGATTTTGTCTAACAGCTTCATAAACACAAGCGTACCCAGCAATGCGAACACAAATGATATCGCGGCTTTTGTAAGCGGCGACGCACTCGTAAATAATAAGAGCGACACGAGAATACCGAGCCTCGCCGCATCCAAGGTTCCAGCTGTTGTGGGCGATACAAACTTGTTACGGCTCAATTGCTGCATGATAATACCGCAAATACTCATGCTCGCCCCGGCTATGATGATACTCATGAGCCGTGGAACCCTGCTTGCCCATAACACTTGGGCTTGTTCCTCTGTCATTGTAAAAATATCTAACGGTGAAAGCTCTTGCACTCCAATAAACACGGAAGCAAAAGATAACACGAGAAGTGCTGTGAAAAGATACCTTTTTCTCATGATTTACCTTTCTCCAACCTGCACAGGAAATAATGAAATTCATTATCAATTTCATTGATAACGATTATCATTCTAGCATATTTACGACAATTGTCAAATCTTTCATACAAAAAAACAAAAAACATTCGGCTTGTTGTTGGTTACAACACAGCCGAATGGTATAACATTGCCCCATTTCCTTTACTGCAAAATCGGAATAATATTTATTATTGTTTTCTATGTTACAACGGGCTCCTTGCTCTCTTCTTTCTCCGAAGAAGGACGTATCGCTGCAAAGGTTATAATAACAGCTACTGCACTCAATCCAGCGAGTAAATAATAAATATAATTTGCGTTGTATTTCATTAATAACGCCGCAACAGGAGGCCCGGCAGCTACGCCGACAAAACGCATGCTGCTGTAAATAGACGTTATTGATCCTCTTTCTTCCTTTTTGATTCCTTCTGTAATCAAAGCATCTAAACAAGGTAAACTTGCTCCGATTCCAATCCCTGCAGCTGATAATAACGTTGTGAATAATAATAAGTTCATATCATCGCGAACAAAAAACAGAGAAATAGCAGCAGTCGCATTTCCTATTAAAATAAACCATCTCATACGGTTTTTATCTTCACCAATCATTTTTCCGCTTAAGAAAGAAGCAATACATAAAAATAACAGCGGAATCGCCAATACTAATCCTTTCATGTAACCGTTAATATGAAACGTATCTTCAAGCAGCGATGAAAAATGAAACAAAAACCCAAATAATACAAGCATAAGGATACCACCAATAAAAAAAACAGCCACAAGCCAACGCCCATTATGATGAAATGTCTCTTTTACTCCTTTAATAAATTGACGAAAGGACGGAACACCTTCTTGTCCATCTCTTTTGGGGGTCTTTACTAAAAACCAGACCAAGAGCACCGAAACCATGGAAAGAATCGGAATCGCAATAAACGGCATGTACCAAATAATTACAGCTAACAACGCTCCCAAAATGGGGCTCAACACTTTCCCCAAAGTATTGGCAGTTTCAATAATGCCAAGCCCTTGACTAACTTGTTTTTCCTCCTTAAACATATCTCCTACTGTCGGCAGCACAACCGGAAAAGCACCAGCCGCTCCAATTCCTTGTAAAAACCTTCCTATCATAATAACAATGTATGGATTATCCATCTGCCAAGCAGCATAGGCAGAAACAGCTCCACCTATTCCGACAATCAGAAGGCTTGGAATAATAACTTTTTTTCTGCCAATTTTATCTGATAAGTACCCTGAAATTGGAATTAATATAATGGCGACAATCGAATAAATGGAAATAATTAAGCTTGATTGAAATGCTGTTATTTCTATCTCTCTTTCCATTAATGGAAGCACCGGAATCAACATGGAATTCCCCAATGTCATCATTAAAGGGATTGACGCCAACGCAATTAAATCCCATCTTTTTTTATCCATTTTTTTCCTCCAAGTAGGATATGTTTTATAAATGTAGAATCACAAATGTATACAGTAGTATGCTTCGTTTACCATTTTTTTATCCAGCGCTTCTCAGTCAAAAACAGCTAATGAATTTTTTTAATACGTCCATAATAAGAACATCCAAAAAAAGAAAGGAGTGTTACGATGGCAGATAAAAATAGATGGTTAATTGCGCTGTCAGCTATTGCAATCCACTTATCGATTGGTTCGATTTATGCTTACAGCGTGTATCAAAACCCTTTGAATGAAGCATTGGGATGGGAGACGACTGATGTATCGCTTGCTTTTACTATCGCGATTTTTATTCTCGGGTTGTCTGCTGCATTTTTTGGAAAGTTTGTTGAAAGAAAAGGACCGCGTATATCAGCGATTATTGCTGCCATTTTGTTTGGTATAGGGACAGTCGGAGCAGGATTTGCTGTTGCTATGGGAAGCTATATTATGTTCCTTCTGTTTTTTGGGGTTATTGGCGGTTTTGGTTTAGGTTTTGGCTACATTGCTCCTGTATCTACCTTGGTCAAATGGTTCCCTGACCGCCGTGGACTGGCAACGGGAATGGCAGTGATGGGATTTGGTGCTGGAGCACTTGTGACCAGTCCAATTGCTAACATGTTAATGAGTGCTCTGTCCATTCCGATGACATTTTATATCCTTGGGATTTCTTACTTTCTTCTCATGTTACTTGGCGGATTATATATCGCCAAACCACCAGAAGGATGGACTCCTCACGGTAAAGAAGTTGAAGAAGAGGAGGACAAAGGCGGAGATTTAGCTTATTTGAAAGCAAATGAAGCAGCAAAAACATTACGCTTCTGGCTATTATGGGGTATGATGTTCATTAATATCTCTGCGGGGATTATGCTGTTATCCGTAGCCTCGCCAATGGCACAAGACATTACTGGAGCCACAGCTGCAACAGCTGCTTCTGTTGTTGGTATTATGGGTTTGTTTAACGGCGGCGGCCGGATTATATGGGCGTCTGCTTCAGACTATATTGGCAGAGCCAACACGTATTTAATTTTCTTCATCTTTCAAGTAGCAGCTTTCTTTTTGCTCCCTTATATTACCAACGTCATACTGTTTTCGATTATTTTGTTTCTCATTATCTCTTGTTACGGCGGCGGCTTTTCATGTTTACCAGCGTTCATTGGCGATTTGTTTGGTACCAAACAGCTCGGTGCAATTCATGGATATTTACTCACATCCTGGTCTCTTGCTGGTGTCGTCGGACCAATGATTGTGTCAGCAGTGTATGAAAACACTGGAAGTTATGTATTCACCTTTTTTGTTTTTGCTTTCTTACTACTTGCCGCGCTTGTCTTAGCAATCTTAATGAAGCGAAATATTGCAAAGATACGTGAAGAAAATAACAATACAGAAAAGGAAAAAGGCGGCGAACCAGAATTGTCACCTCAATAAAGACAACATTGTGTTCTTCTTTACAGAAAACTTTATAACCTGGAACCCCCCAACCCACTTTTGTCGTGAGATGGGGGGATTTACTATTCCTTTATTCCGGTTTTGCTGGAGAAGGGAATGTTCTGTCTTCTAAGCAGCTTTCACAAACGCTGAGCTTTTCATATGGTGAGGCATTTTCTTGCTGTTCTGTTCTTTGTCCGCATATTTCACAAACCTTTGCCACTTACATGTCCTCCCTTTGCATTGGCATGTCATCTGAGTCAATGTGATATCCACTGTCTTTCAGTGCTTGTTCAAAATCAATAAATGAAGCTGCATCTTCATCATAAGAAACAACGGCTTCTTGTTTATAGGGATTAATATCAACTTTTCGAATTCCCCATACATCGAGCAGCACTTCTTCAATGCGTTCCTTATCGCTGTGGCTCATCGTTTCAAAAGAAATGGTACGCGTCATAACCACCATCACTCACCGTCCTTCTTGTTGTCGATTAGTACCAAGCTCTTCTCCCATGCCGTTTAAAAACGCGGTTAAATATGAGAGGGCTGTCAACACGTGAGGGTCACGCATCAATTTAAACATTTTCCACATGCTGACCTCTTCTTGCTTTTCCGTTTCTTTTGCCATACGGTCTAGTCCATGAACAAGGCCATCCATCATTTTTTCCAGTTTTTCTGGCTCTAGCTTTCCAATAAACTCAATCGCATGGAATCCATTTTTTATGAGATGATGCATGCTCGGCTGGTTAACCTTCTCAATACTAATCGAACCGATTTGATCTCTCATCCGCAAAAATCCTTTTACCATGTCAAGCACTCCTGCTTTATTCAGCTCGTCTACAATGTCAAAAATTGTATCCAGTGATTGATGGTTTTCCGTCAGCTGATTAAGCAAATCCTGCTGGAGCTGGCGCTGTCTTTCTTCTTCGGTTTTCTTTTGCACATTAATTTGCGTGATCGCTTTTGCCATCTATAACATCCTCCCTCTCAACAACCTCTGGCACTGACGTAAAGTCATCTCGCTCCCATTTCTTCTCCACTTCTACGCCAATGTGGGGCTGCGGATTGCCAAAGCGGAAGTTTACAGATGGAAGTGGAGAGTCTCCATCTTTTTCCAACACATCCATTTTAACTTGCATTTCTTTATAGTTTGGTGTGTGTGTATCCTTATCATGATAACTGCTCGTTAATTTATTGACTGCTTGAATTTCTTCAATAGCATTCATTGGTAAATACAGCTCATTACCTTTCACGCGGTCTGTAACCAATACACGTACCTTCACTTTTCCATACGGAGAGGTCAGCCGTACTAAAGAACCTGTTTTGATATCACGCTCTTCAGCTAGTTCATGAGACACTTCCAGCCACGGGTTCGGTGCTTTGTGCATAATGCCTTCTGATTTTCTTGTCATGTTGCCCTCGTGGAATTGTTCTAACAAGCGGCCGTTATTTAAATGAAGATCATATTCTTCCCCAGCTTCATATGGTTCGCTCCAATCAACAGCAAACAGGCGGGCTTTGCCATCCGGGAAGCCAAACGACTCTTCATATAAAAGCGGGTAATCTTTTCCGTTTTCATCTACTGGCCAGCAAAGACTTTCCCATTCTTCTAAGCGTTTATAGCTGACACCTGCAAAAGCTGGTGCTAATTTTGCCGCTTCATCCATTACCTCGGCCGGACTTTCATAATGCCAATCAGCTCCGCATTTATTCGCTAATTCTTGGAAAATTTCCCAGTCCGGTTTGCAATTTCCAAGCGGGTCAAATACTTTATAAAAACGTTGAATACGCCGCTCCGTATTAGTAAACGTACCTTCTTTCTCTAAGCTTGGTGCAGCTGGCAGCACCACATCCGCAAACTGTGCTGTCTTAGAGAAGAAGATATCTTGAACGACAAAGAAATCAAGCTTTTCAAATGCTCCGTGCACGTAGTTGATGTTGGAGTCAACTAATGCCATTTCTTCACCGAATAAATACATGCCTTTGACTTGTCCATCATCGATAGCTTCGACGACCTGATGGTTATTTAACCCTGGTTCTTTTGGCAGTTCAACTTGCCACGCTTCTTCATAACGCTGACGTATTTCATCGTTTTCTACTGGCTCATAGCCGGGGAAGTAGTTTGGCATCGTACCGAAGTCACTAGCTCCTTGGACATTGTTATGGCCGCGGAGCGGATACGCACCAGTACCTTCTTTTCCAAAATTCCCCGTCACCAGCAGCAAGTTGGCGATGGCTGTACTTGTGTCTGTACCACCGATATGCTGAGTTACACCCATTGCCCACAAGATACAAGTTGTCTTCGCTTCATGAATCATTGTCGCAATCTCAATCAATTGATCTTTTGAAATACCCGTAATCTCTTCAGCGTACTCTAAGGTAAATTTCTCTAAAGACTGTTTATATTCCTCAACATTGTTAACACGACCTTTTAAAAATTCACTATCGTCCCAGCCTTGGTCAAACATATATTTTGTCACAGCGGAAATCCAGACAAGATCTGTTCCTGGATTTGGATGAATATGATAATCTGCTCGCTCCGCTAGTTCATTTTTCCGTAAATCAGCAACAATAAGTTTTTGATCGTGTAATTTATTCGCCCGCTTAATACGTGTCGCCAGTACAGGATGAGACTCTGATGGATTGGCACCAACTACAACAACCAGTTCAGCATTTGCGATATCTTTGATTGTACCGGAGTCGCCTCCGATACCAACCGTGCGCATCAAGCCGGCAGATGCTGGTGTTTGGCAATACCGGGAACAGTTATCTACATTATTTGTTTGAAACACCGAACGTGCCAGCTTTTGAAACAAGTAATTTTCTTCATTCGTACATTTAGACGAAGCAACAAATCCAAGCGCATCCACTCCATGTTGTTCCTTTATGCCAAGAAACTTTTCAGCAATTAAAGAGAGTGCTTCATCCCACGTTGCTTCAACAAACGTATCATCTTTTCGAATCAACGGAGTGGTTAAGCGTTCTTCACTATTTACGAAATCCCAGCCGAATTTCCCTTTGACACACGTAGAAATACCATTAGCAGGAGCATCTGGCTGCGGTTGTATTTTTAAAATATCTCTGTCTTTGCTCCACACTTCAAAGCTGCAACCAACACCGCAGTACGTACAAACCGTTTTTGTACGGTCAATTCGGTCTTCCCGCATCGATGCTTCAATATTTGAAATGGTAAAGATGCCTTGATATCCCGGTTCTACTTCTTTTGTTAAATCAATCATTGGCTCTAAAATATTTTTCGGCATGCTTGTCATGTAACCGGCTTCACCGAGCATCGTTTTTTCCATTAATGCATTACATGGGCAAACTGTTACACAATGGCCGCATGATACACAAGACGATTCATCAATTGGCACATCATTATCCCAAATAACACGGGGCTCTTCTCTTTCCCAATCAATGCTTAATACTTCACTTACTTGTAAATCTTGACAAGCTTCTACACAAAGGCCGCACAGAATACATTGGTCTGGTTCGTATCGATAGTTAGGATGCGAGTTGTCCGCCGCATATGGCTTCGAGGTAAATTCATATTTTTGGTGATCTACTTGTAAGTATTCTGCTGTGTTGTGTACTTCACAGTTACCATTGTTGTTATCACAAACTGTGCAGTAGAGTTCGTGATTTTTTAAGATTTGGGACATTCCTTCTAATTGTGCTGCTTTGGCTTTGTCTGATTCAGAACTTACTTTCATGTCAGGTTCGATTTCTGTCGTACATGAACGCTTCAGTTCTCCATCTACTTCGACATAACAAGTGTCACATGTTTTAATAACGCCTACACCAAGATCTGGCTGAGACGAACAAATACCGGGCATAAAAATTCCTTTATCCCGGCAAGCTTCAAAAATGGTACGTCCAGGTGCGGCTTCAATGTCTTCGTTGTTAAATTGAAACGTAATGTTCTTTTCTTCCATCCCTACCACCTGCAATATTTTGACTTTATGATTAGTTATTTACAAATGGCTGACATTCTATAACAAAAAATCTGTACTATTATGGCTTTTTGCTTTCTTCACTTCATCATTTGACTCTGTAAAACGCGAGGCAGCAGTTGAGCATGTCAACGGAGGAAATGGGGGAATAGTAACGGCTTTCCATGTGACAAGCAATAGATGTAATTACGTGGAAACAATCTTTCTTTTATGTTTTTCAGGCAGTGGAGGCTGCTCTTGCAGCAAAGGTCTACCGACAGCATCATCAACAAATAAGGCTTCTAGCATGTGAAAGTGCAAGAAGCCTCACTCTTTTGAACTTTATACAGGAGCAGATCGCTCCACAAGCCAATCAGCCAAAAATGATGGCAGTCTCGATCTTGCTGCAAGTGTAGCGTGTCCGCCTTCTGCTAGCTTAAACGTTTTGTCTTTACTCGAAACCAGCTCCACTACTGATTGGCTCATTGCTTTTGGTACGAGGGTATCCAGCGTAGTAGAAACGACCAGTATATTAGCCGTAATGTTAGACAAGACTGCTTTTTTGCCGCGTAAGCGAAGGCTGCCGCGGATCAGGCTGTTTTCCTGGACAAGTTCTTGTATTAATTGTTTTAGTGCTGCTCCGGCGAAGGGAACGTGACTTTCTGTCCAATAATTAAATCGTCTCCATTTATGAACATACGATGGATCGTTCACTCGTTCGAGCAGTGAGAAATAATGACTAAAATAAACGGGGTACGAAGCTATCCTCATGCCCTTTTCCATTAACTTTGCTGGTATTACCCCGTACATATCAATCCATTCTTCATAAGAAACACTGCCTTCCCGCAAGGCTTGTACCCACTGATCAAAGACAGGAACGTAGTCAAAGTCCATAGGGGCCACCATCAGAACGATGTTTTTGATTGGCTCATCTGCTACAGCAGCATACATAGCTGCAAGGGTCCCGCCTAAACAGTAGCCAATGATTGTTATATCCTTTGCTTTGGAATGATGCAGCGCTTTTTTGACACCTGTTTGAATATAATCGTAGACATAATCATCAACCGTTATATCTTTGTCTTCATATCCAGGTTCTCCAAAATCAAGCAGGTAGACATCAAATCCAGCATTGGTGAATGCTTCGACTGTACTCATTCCAGGTGCTAAATCAAGAATAAAAGCACGATTCACTAACGAATACACGAGAAAAAGCGGCGTTTCATACTTTTTTTGTTTTGCTTGATAATACCATAATGCAGCTTTATTCTTTTTCCAAACCGCTTGTTTGGGACTCTTCCCTACTTGAGGAGATCCTTGTGACAATACTTCTTTCACTTTGTGCAAGCGGCCGTTTTCATTTTTACGCAGAACCACGGTGCGTACCTCCCGCTGTTTTGGCGGTTTTGCTAATTTCATGGGAATAGTACTTTAAACGATCAAGCGCGTCTCTTCTTCTCTGTGCTTTTTCCTGTTTGGACGGTGAGAGATTGCGGCGAGCTTTCTGTTTGGTGTTTTGTTCGCTCGCACCCTCTGCGTCTTCCTTTACGGAAACTTTGTCTAGTTTTTCATGCAAATCGTTTACGTTATCTTCGAGCGTATCTACTTTTTCTTCTAGTTGAATAAGCAATTTCGCTATATTAGCAGTATCTGTTTTTGTCGGGATATTCAATGGGGCGGATAATAATTCACCATATTCTCGCAAGGACTGGAAAACATGTGGATGTTTGTTCAGCCACTGCGTAATAAATTGTATGACTTCCTCTTTATTCAATTCTTGATGAATTCTATTATTTACATGCTTTTCTAACAGCATTGCTATTTTTTTTAAGTCTTTATATACATCAGACATGTTATCACGCCTTTCTAAGCTGAGATAATCAACTCTCACTGTTAGTATAAACAGGCTGACATCGTTTTGTGCAGCTTTTAATAGATTTGCCCGCCGCCTCTTTTATCGCCGTTCCTGTTTAAAAATGACTGCATATGTATACCATGTAAAAATGAGAAAGGGGTGTTATATGACGACCAGCGAAATAGAATATACGTTTTATTCATTTGGTTATGGTGCCCTTTACCATAAATTTCGTTACCCTCTTCTTGTATCAGAACATCTTAAACATGTTGATGCGGATGTACTAGAAGCGTTTTTTACGTGGTACACATTTGATGATACAAAAAAGCTATTATTTGACGATTTTATTTATCATTTTCGTTTATTTGAAAACATCTGCAAAAACAACTCCCTTCCTTCCTCTCTATAGTGTAAAAAAAGAGTCTGGAACAAAAGTGCAGGAACCACAAAATAATCCAAACGGATTTTTATCAATCCGTTTGGATTATTTGTTTATGATAGATATTTCTATGATGGCTCCTTTAAAACACTTCTCGTATCATAAGCACAGCTTCCATTGACTTAAAAAAGACAACGAGCCGCTCAGTAAATTTCCCTCTCGGGCGTCTTCATGTGTTGACTGCACTTAGAACATTTCTTCCTGCCTTATTGTCTGGCTCTGATCAACCTGTTTTGGATGGAACCAAGCCTTTTTTAACGGGTTCTCAAAGGAAGTCTCCCTCTGCAAGCGCAGCCAAGTGGCGGGCCGTTCAATAAGTGTTTAGTGTGACTCATCTTCTTCATAAGCAATCAATACAATATCCTGCCGTGTTGTTTCTCGAAGTTCTGATTCCAACGCCTTTACACGCTCTAGTTGTTCTGCTTTTAAATCAGCAGCAGTATATCCTGAAAACTGTGTTTCTTCTGACACATTTCATTCCTCCTTATTTATTTTTCTCTTGCAGCTGCTTTTCTGCCATTCTTACTAATTCTTTCACCATGCTGCCGCCAATATGCCCGCCAACTTTACCGGCATCTTTTGCTTTGATATCACCATTGTACCCATGCTGAAGAGGCACACCCTGCTCCTTAGCAGCTTCAAATTTTGCTTCACTGGCAGCATTTGTATGAGATACTTTTTTTCGCAGTTCATCCATCTGCGCTCGTGCTTCCGGTACAAGCAGTTTGTTTTTCCGCCCCATCTTATCCTTCTCCCTGCTCCCTTTTTTCTGCGCTGGCTTTCCTATCTATTGTGCCTTCTGCCATCGTATCGGAAACTTGTTCATGCGTTTCGGCAAATCCCCTGGCTGTTTCGTCCTGACTTGTATAATCAGAAGATTGATACGTTTTATCAGCATCAAACGTACGTTGTTTTTTGTTTTTCATAATAAGAACTCCTCTTTTTTATTTATGCTTAATGTGTGTGGCTGCCTTTCTTTTTATACCGATGAAAAAAACTCAGATTGCCGCCGATTCCTGTAAAGGAAACCATTTTTCATTTATGCTTTGCTCCTTTAACAACGTTAAACGCCTTAAAGAATAAAAGAACCTAGGATATTGGAAAAAATTGTCGCTCAAACAGTCTGGATTTTTCTGCTTTTAAAAAGAAATGAATTTCATTTTCTATACAGACATGGATAGGACAGATGATGCAGAATAGCTTTGCCTTGAACAGCATACGTTGTCATAGAAGGGAAAATGTACGATTAGGGAGGCCGCCTGTTGAGAAAAAGAAAATTTCGCACTCCCGGTAAATACCCTTTCTCTTTTGGCCAAACAATAGTTATTTCACTCCTGATTTTTATACTTTTAACCGTGCAAAGTGTATGGCTGGTTAACAAACAAATTACGCCAACGCTGTTAGAGATTGCAAACATGGAAACACAAAAAATTGCGACTTCAACCATTAACCATGCTGTAAGCACCACGCTAGAGGATGTTGATATGAACGAACTTATTGAAATAGAAAAAGGGAATAACGGGGATATTACATCCATTGGATTTAATGGAAACGTCTATAATAGAGTAACCACTAATGCTGTCGCTGAATCACAGCACTATCTAGCAAAAATGGAACAAGGTTCAGTACCTGAATCAGCTTCCGGTCTTATTCCACACCACACAGACAGTGAAGACAGCTCTTTATATGGAATACCTTTAGGAAGAGTAACAGACAATGCATTATTGGCTCAATTAGGACCTTTAGTTCCGATTGAATTTACAGCCATTGGTGATGTGGATGTAGAATTGAACGAAGAAATACAAGAAACGGGTATTAATAACACGTGGGTGCGGGTTTCTATGGATTTAGAAGTAGATGTAGAAATTGTTATTCCATTTGCTACTGATACTGCTGTCGTTCAAACAACGGTTCCTGTTGGAATGCTTTTTATACCTGGAGAAGTGCCTGACTTTTACAGTGAAAGCAGTGGAGAAATCCCAACTCCAGCAGTTGTGCCAGAAACAGGCCAAACCAAAGACCAGTCAGAAAATCAAACAGAAAATGACAATGAAGACCCTTCATAATGAGGGATGCAGATGAAAAGGATGGGGACAAAACCGAGTAAATGAAGGCAGCCCTCACTTATTGTGAGGGCTTTCTGCGTGCAAGGGTAGATTGTACAAAATTACATTCGCTTGCCCCACTCCGGGTACAAGTGCAGCATGAGTTTCATACCAAACTTTGCTTGCCTTCAACGTGGAAGTGAGAACCCCCCCACTTCAAGCATAGCTAAGTGGTGAACAGTTCACTATAAAACCCCCCTTATCAGTCTGCACTTATACAACTTTTTCGATACCTTCATTTACTTGCATCTTAGCAGGGCCCGTTTCTGTAAGGAAAAACGAGAGAAGAAAAACAAGGAACGCCCCTGATGCACTAATCCAAAGTGGTGCTTGAGGTCCCAATACATCGCCGGCAATCCCGCTTAACATCGGGTTTAGGAATCCACCAAAGAATTCTCCAATACCAATTGTCAACCCTACTGCAACACCTGCATACTTAACTGGTACCGATTCTGTCGGTATAACCGACATAACAATAGACCCTATCCCCATACTTGAGGAAAATAGAAATACCAAGATAACAGCCCACACAACAGAGTCTGCATGTATGATAGTAAGCGGAACAAAAGCAGCCACAAAACCAAAAATAATCATGATTGGTTTACGTCCAAAGTGATCTGAAATCGCAGGAATCAACATTCCAAAAATAGCAAAACCAGCACCAAATGCGGCCATAATAATGCTCATACTGCTCGAAGAAAAACTTTTCACATTAACAAGAAAAACAGGTGCAAATATTTGAAAAGCCATGAGATACACCATAAAGCAGCTGAATATTATCACTGATAACCAAATATTCCGATGTTTCAGTACTTCTTTTAACCCTGCACCTTTGTTTGCAGTTGTCGGTGAAATCGTCTTATCTTCATTTTCCTGTGGGTTTTTCATCATTTTCATAATACAAACGGCCAAGACAATACCAGGGATAATAGTTAGATAAAAAGCCGTCCGCCAATCAAATGTATTTGCCAGTGCTACAATAAGCAGGGGGGCAAGAAAGCTTCCAAACACAGCGTTTCCCGTATTCATCGTCAGCCCCATATTAAACCCTCGCCGCTTTTCAGAGGATTCCACCGCTAAAACAGATTGCGTAATCGGTGTAATTGGTCCCTCCATAAGCCCCATGACAAGACGCAGGACAAATAACATCGCAAAAGATCCTACCAGCCCATGCATAAGAGAAACAGCAGAAAAACCAAGAATAAATAGTGCCAACAGTGCCTTTTTACTCGGTACCTTATCCGACAAATACCCTCCCAACGGTCCGGCAATCGACCACGTAAGCGCTAATGCCGAACCAATTAACCCAATTTGTGTACTGGTCAACGTAAAATCTTCTTGAATAAATGGAATTAAGTAATTTATCGCCAACCGATCAAAAAAGACAAATCCAATGGAAAAGAAAAACAACATGACTAATTTATTTTCATATGTCCAAAATTTCCATTTCCCCACTTATTTCACCCTTTCTTCACTATTAACGTGAAGCATGTTAACAACAACGTGTAGACCGCTTTCATTTTTCTTGTTCATGATTTGTTGTCAAGAGGGTGCACCTCTTGACAGAGTGAGACAGAATCGCTAGATAACTGCGAAAATAATGTACAAATTATTCCTCAACGTCATACTGCTTTAACGTTTCACCAATCAT
This sequence comes from Alteribacillus persepolensis, assembly GCF_900099605.1. Classification (GTDB taxonomy): domain Bacteria; phylum Bacillota; class Bacilli; order Bacillales; family Marinococcaceae; genus Alteribacillus; species Alteribacillus persepolensis. The sequence goes on along the minus strand of NZ_FNDK01000008.1, from coordinate 11,663 downwards.
CACTTCTCCTGTGTACCCTGCCTCTCTCATAACTTCCGTCGTTTTTTCTTCATCAATTTCTCCATTCATTAAATGATGAAAGACGACCTTTTTCACGTTGGCTTCTGCCGCTGTTTGCCCAGCTTCTTCCAACGTTAAATGAGCGCTTGCCAACTGTGGCTTAATATGTTGAAATTCTTCATAAAATGGATCTCCTTTTTTCACTTCTGCAAGCATTCCGTCTAAAACCATTAAATCAGCGCCTTCGGAGAATTCAATAAGTTCTTCATTAAACGTCGTATCTGCTGATAAAACAACTGTTTGTCCTCCTGCCTCAAACTTATACGCAATCGTTTTGATGGAGTGCGGAACGTCTAGAGTCGAAATCTTTACGCCATCTAATTCCAGTTCTTCTTCTCCATGCAGTTCTTGGATATTTACATTTTCAATCATTCCATCTCCTGTCGTATATCCCGTATCGATACGGTATTGGATATCTTGTTCATAAAAATCTATGACAAAATTATAAAATTCTTTCGTTCCTTCGGTTCCTAACAAATTTAATTCAGTCCTTGGATCATTGGTTGCCCACCCAGCCATTAAGACAGTGATAAAATCCGAGTTATGATCCACATGATGATGGGTAAAGAGGATATTTGTTATTTCTCTTGGATGAATGCCTGCTTTCGTTAACCCATGCGTACATCCACCTCCGCAATCAACTAAGAAATACTTATCTTGAAATTGAACAAGAGTAGAAGGCCATGTCTTTTCTCCTTCAATCGGCGGTGAGCCTGTCCCAACAGTCGTCACCCTAAAACCATCCGGTACAGTATCTTTATTTTCAGCTCTTTTTGCATCTACGCTTTCTTCAACATTCGCTGGCTTCGTTTCTTCCACCGCTTCTCCCTCTTCAATATTTCCTTCGCTTTCTTCACTGGCTGTATCATTACTGCATGCCATCAATACAATGGTTAATGCTATAAATAAATATAAAAGCAAGTGCTTTTTACGAAACATTGCCTCTCCCCCTGATTATTTTACTTTAGTTACAAACAATGGCTGTCGATCCTTGTGTTTCTTTGTCTCTCATTAAAAATATTTATGACGCTTTAACAAATTTTTTCAAATGATGCCCGATGATCCCCTTTACAGCACGCTGTCTAAAGGTGTGCTTTGCCGCTTCCATGCCACAGTATAAAAATTCCGCCTAATGTGGTTGACGTCTATTTTCATTACATACACTGTCTATACTAAAAATTTATAAACATATAATATAGTATTGTTATAATAAAATAAACAAATTTTTTTGGAATATTTCATACATAACAGTATGGATGCAGGCGTCTTCTTAAAATCCTTGTTGAAACCGCTCCAAAGATGCAAAAGATAAAGACTTTCCCCTGATTGTACAAATCTTTGGGGATAGCCCAACAAACCTATCTCCAAGCAGACATAAAAAAATAAGAAAGCACCTTATATACTGTGGATATGAGACTATTCATGACGGCGTCTTTTCATGCCATACATTTGTGTTCATTCAAGCATACACAAGCAGAGTTCAGCAAGCAGCACCTCTGCCGCCTCTCCCTGCCCGTGCCAAAAATCTCTATCAGCATACGAATAAATATTAAATTCGCCTCGTTTTAGATGGTCCGAATCTTTTTGTCTACTAGACTTCCTTATTTAAAAAATCACCTGTTCGCTGGTATACATTTTTATATTCATCAAGATGCGTGAACTTACCTAAGAAACCATGCACAGCACCTTCATATCGTTTCGTTACAACATACACCCCGGATTTTTCTAATCGTTCTGCAAATAGTTCTCCTTCATCCCGAAGTGGATCATGTTCTGCTGTAATAACAAGTGCTGACGGAAGATTTTCTAAGTTTTCTTCTTTTATTGGTGAAACGAGCGGATCATGAGGATCAGCGCCGCCAGATAAATAGAACGAATTGAATTCTTCTAACGCATCACTTTCTAAGCCGTACCCCTTTCGATTATCAAACAATGACTGGTAACGAAATTCGCTTAAATCAAGGTCTAAAGATGGATAATACAAGACTTGTTTTGTAATCGTAAACTCTTTTTTATCACGCGCCATGAGAGAAACTGCTGTAGCCAAGTTGCCGCCAGCACTATCACCTGCCACAACAATATTCTCTCCGTCCCAATTCAATTCTTCCTTATTCTCTGTGACCCATTTCGTTACATCATAACAATCTTGTAACGCAGCAGGATAAGGATGTTCAGGCGCAAGACGGTAGTCTACCGATATCACCTTATATCCAGACTCCACCGCAATGGGACGAGCAATTTCATCATGACTTTCCAAAGTGCCTGAAAAAAATGCCCCCCCATGAAAGTACATGAGAATTGGATAAGAATCTTTTGCCTTCGGTGTATAAATTCGCACTGGTATATCCGCTTCAGAAGCAGGAATGGTTCTTTCTTCAACCAAATGAACTTGCACACGTTTTTCTAAAGGGATCGCGGGAGCATTCATCACTTTTCGCTGTTCTTGGGGAATAAGCTTCTGGTCAGGATCTGGCTTTGGCATTGATTCAAACACTTTTTTAATTTCTGGATGTAATGTCATACATTACGACCTCCTTATTCATGCTTACGGATGTTTTCATGAGTGAACTAAAGCCCCTATTTTATTTAATATTTTGATATTTCCCACACCTATTATATTTGTTTTACTGGCCATTTCGTAAGTCTTATATTTAAAAATTCATTATGTCGTTGGTTCACACATTTTCCTTAAGAAATGATATCAACACAACAATCTTATGGTGTTTCAAACACACTTTTTTCTGGAAATGCCGTTTTGGCTTCTACTTTTGGCGGTCTGCGAGACAATTCTTGGTATTTATCGGTTATTGGTTTTCTGCGTGCTTGATATATTTGCAGAGCTTCTGGAATTGTAGCAGCATCGCGAATGGATTCGGCTAGCACTCCTCCATCCTGTATCGCACTGTTTGCACCTTGCCCTTGATGATGAAGCATAGCATGGGCAGCATCTCCAAGTAATGTGATGCAATCGGAATGCCAACGCTCTAGTGGATCAATATCATAGATGGAGCGGCACGTATAATTGTCAATTTTTTCAGCTATCTTCTGAATTTTCGAATCGAAATTTTCCAAACATTGCAAAATATCCTTTTTCTCTACTTCCGGCCGCCATGATGCATCTGCAGAGGATACTGTGACGTCAAATGAAACTTGCTTTCGATGGTGTAAAGGCATAAAATACACATGATTTCCTGTTTCCCCATCAACAAAAACTTTAAATGTATTATCAGGTGCTAAATTGAATGTCTCTTTTTCTTCTACCACAGCCCGGTAAGCATGTGTGTGTGAATAGACAGGTTCAACATTGCTGAATAACTTTGAACGAACCGTAGAACGAATACCATCTGCTGCAATAACCAAGTCGGCCACAACGGAATTACCATTATCAAAATGAATTTCTGCATGATCTCCATAATCAATGATAGAGTCGCATTTATGATTCAAATGGATGGACTCTGATGGTAATTGGTTGAAGAAAATATCAATTAAGTCCGCCCGATGAATCAAGCGCGCCCATCTGTCTTCAGGATTATTGGTTAAAAGAGGCCATTCTTCGTTTATTAAGACTTCCCCTGTACTTGTGAGTATTTGCATAAAGCTGCTTTTCTCGCTTTTACGTTCTATTTCGTTATAAATTCCCCAATCTTTAAAAAATTTAACCGTTGGCGGGCGCATGCCAATGCCTGCACCAACCTCTTTAATGACTGGGGCTTGCTCATAAAGGTCAGCATGAATGCCTTGATTCTTTAAAGCAACTGCAGTAGCTGCACCGCCAATCCCTCCTCCAATAATCACCACTTTTAACTTAGATATTTTCTTCTCTTTTAACCGCATAAATAATTTCCCCCTTCAAACGATTAATAACAATGAGCCGAACTTTTCACTCTGCCAATGACTATTTCAACACCTTGCTCCTTCACCCAGCCACACACCTTCCCAGCACTCCATCCACAAGAACAAATAAGCTTTCCATTTAGTTTAAGCGCTTTCAATCAGTACTCAAGGAGAAAGCAGCATGACGCGTTTATATATTCCTTCACACAACTCAATTACTCAAGTTGACACTCAATATCTGTCATCCTCTGAAAAGGCATCTCTTATTCAAGTTTGACCTTTATCTCGCGACAACATCATACCGCGCCCTCGACTAGAAAATATGAAGACATATTCAGCCGCTTCAAACGCATGAGCACCCGATTTGTATTTGAACGATTACACACACTTACGTGCATACGAGCAACTCTTCCTAGTCGAGGAATAGCGGTCAATGGTCCAGGTAATCCTTTATCACCTGAATTATCCTTCTGAAACCTTTGAGTGCTTTTTCACGTTGCGGTTCTGAAGCGGAGCCGCAGTACAAGCCTGAACTTCCTCGAATTCAACATCCGGAGCCAGATCTTGCACGACAAGACCGCCATCTGTCACATCAATCACGGCAAGTTCCGTGTAGATACGGTCTACAGCACGGGGAGCTGTTAGCGGAAATGCACACTCTTCTACAATTTTTGATGTCCCTTCTCGAGTGCAGTGCTTCATAAATACGAAGACCCGCTTACTGCCAACAGTAAGATCCATAGCTCCCCCGACCCGGCCGAGAGAAGCATTAGGCAGTTTCCAGCTGGCAATATCACCACGCATAGATACTTGGAAGGCTCCAAGTACAGCAGCGTCAAGGTGACCTCCCCGAATCATCGCAAATGATTCTGACTGTGAGAAAAAACTCCCGCCTGGTAACAGCGTGATAGGTTCTTTTCCTGCATTCACAAGATCAGAATCTGTTTCTCCTGTGTGCTTACGGGGTCCAATACCAAGGATTCCGTTTTCACTGTGAAGAATCACCTCTTTTCCTTCAGGTAACGCTTCCCCTACAAGTGTTGGCAGTCCGATACCGAGATTGACAAACCACCCTTCTTCTAATTCTGCAGCAATACGACCTGCTACTTCCGGTATTGTCCATCCATTTAGTTCTTCATAAGGCCTAACCATTTTGTACTTTTCCCCTTTCCTCCTGCGAAGCGATTTCCACCAAACGGTGTACGTAGACACTTGGGGATATTATTTCCTCCGCACTCATATCTCCTACCTCTACAATTTCATCGACTTCAGCGATAGTCGTCTGTGCTGCTGTTGCCATCACTGGATTGAAATTGCGTTGTGCTTTTCGGTAAACGAGATTGCCCCATCGATCTGCTCGATGTGCCTTAATGAGGGCATAGTCTCCGGTAATTGCATACTCAAGGAGGTGTTCGCGGTTGTTGAACACCCTACTTTCCTTCCCTTCCCCAAGTTCAGTGTGTGCAGCTGTCGGTGTATAAAAAGCAGAAATACCGGCTCCTCCTGCTCGAATACGCTCCGCGAGTGTTCCTTGAGGAACCAATTCCAATTCCACACGGCCGGTTTCAAGATACTCAATTAATTCGTTGGCATGCGGACCGACAGGGAAGGAGCATATAATCTTCTTCACCTGCTGATTGCTGATCAATGTTGCTACTCCCTCACTCACAGCACCAATATTGTTAGACACAATAGTCAAACCTGTTGCACCATTCTCTTTTAGAGCAGTGATAAGCCGCGATGGCAGCCCGCTCCCCCCAAATCCCCCAACGAGTACTGTTGAATCGTTAGGGATATCAGCAACAGCATGTTCTTCGTTTTCATATTTCTTATGGATCATTGTATTTTTCCTCCTTCCTTCTTTACACCCGTCAACTCTTCTCTGTAACCATTCATCGTCACAAAGAATGCTGAAGGTAAAACCCGTGGGTCACCGGTGTATTCTAGTTCTCTCGCAATCGCTGTAAACGGCTCATAGAGTCCATCACCTGCTCTATCAGGATGCACTTCATCTATACGGTGTCGCTGTGCTATACCAGCCAGCTTTTCATCCATTTCGAGACTCGCCCGCAGCACATTTGGTACGTCTTCGCCGTCCACTCGTGCGTCGACAGCATTCCCGTTCGCATCCAAAAAATGGTGCCCTAAATACAGACGCTCTGGCCGTACTTCTTCAAGAAGATGCCGTACGCTTTGACGATAAAGAGCAGAATTTTCAATTGTTGGAAGGCCACTTGATTCCCCTCCATACATTTGCACCGCATCAGCCGCAAAAGCCCAATTCTGTTCATTAAGCAAGTATGTCACTGAGCCGTTGGAGTGCCCTGGGGTTGATATCACTGTCACCGATACGTCTCCTCCAAATGTCAAACGGTCCCCGCTGACAACTTCGTGCGTTGGCTCTACTTCGCCCCCAATAATATCCATGAGAATCGCTTGTTGTTTCTTTTTCGTTTCTGGTGCTAAATATGGTCCTTGAAGATGTTCGTGATCTTTGATGTGTTCACGGCGATCACGAAGGAGCCTGGCATCTTTTTGTGGAATGACAACGTTTGCATTTCGTCCTGTTTTCTTCCATACTTCCTGAATTCCGCCGAGGTGATCAGCGTGTCCATGAGTCAGAAGAATCCAGCGCACATCACTAAGTTTTACATCATGTTTTTTTAATTCCGGCTCAATTACTTGTGAAGGCGATGCTGCAATGCCAGTGTCAATGAGTACCGGTTCTGGAGCATCAATATAGTAGACATACGCCACTGTCTGTCCAAAGCTGCAAGCAATGGGAATAACACGTACTGAATGCTGCATCAGTTATCATCCCTTCTCTACAATGTTGTAACCCTAGTGTCTTTCGCTTAAAAAGTGGAAAAGCGCTGCGATTTTTTCGGCAAGCAAGCATATCACTTCATCACTCTATCCGTGTGCTTTTACTGCATTGGCACTTGTATCTTATTTTTCAACATGTCAGTCCTGCTTTGGAATAATTGGCAGCAATAAGTGAGAAGGATGGGCTTTATCGCGATAAATTTTATGTGTTGTTGCACGGCCGCTCGGCAAATGATAGCTGTCCGGAGGAAGCAGCTGTGCATTCTCATCACTGATAGACTCATTACAAGACAGTTCAAGCTCCAGTCTATGCCCAGCTTTGAATACATTTGAGAATGGATAAAGTTTAATCGCATATTCTATTACTTCACCAGGAGGGACTGGTTCAGACCGTGTATGTGGATGATGCGGCTTCCACGGTTCTGATTTCGACTTATCCAGCTCACGATGAGATGCTTTCAAATAGCCGGTGGTAACCAGCTGACGGTTCCCATACGGATCAACATCGTACACCTTGGTGATTAAGTTCGTGTCATCTGTATCGATTTCAACGTAAACATACAATGCCCCTTGACCGGTCATTTCTGTATCTTCCATAAATTTATCGCTCTTCCACTTTACTGATTGTGTTTCATTCGTTACAGTGAGCGGCACTTGATAAAATCCATCAGGCGGCGCTTGTTCTGCACCAAGAGGCTCTGGATTTTCACTGATTCTGTGACGTGGACGCAAATAGAATGTTTTATACTCCGTTTCAGGAAGCGGCCATTGTTTCACCCCACGCCACTTATTTTCCCCTTCCACAAACATCTGGATCGATTCTTCATCAAGAATGCCGGTATCGATTCCTTTCAGCCAATAGTCATACCAACGGAACATCTCCTCATGTGACTCATGAAACGGACGTTCCTGCATTGGCGGCTTTGGCTGCAAATCAAGCTTCTTCACTCCATTCACCTTATTGAATGCATCAATCGTCCCTTCCACTGTCCAGCCGCGCCCCCATTTCACTTGAAAGTACGCAGGGATATCAACCTTATGTGCTACACTCATTGGGCTTCCTTCCTGCCAGAATGGACCATCATGCGGGTTGAGCAGAAAATCCATCCACAACTCATGACGGTTCGGATAATGTAAGAGGTGCACAAAGTCCGACCAGTTTGCAATATCAGGATCATTCAAACGTTTACGGATACGTTCCTGATACTCCTCGGTGGTGTACACTTTCTCACTTTTACTTTTCACATTACGTGCTGCTACACCACTATCGCCACCGCGGCCTTCACGAGAAGCTCGCGGCATTAACCACAAGATACCTCCGTGATACCCTAATTCGTAGAGGTCAAAATGTCCTCCGTTAGCAAAAATAGCTTTCAAATGCGGTGGCTTTTCAGCTGCTCCAAGAAGTTGCACTGTAGCAAAATAGGAAATACCGATCATGCCAATATTCCCGTCGCACCATGGCTGTTCCGCCATCCATTCAACGACGTCATAAATGTCTTTTCCTTCTCCATGACCACCGCTGTCATAGTTGCCAACCAATTCTCCTTCAGATCCTCCAGTACCACGTACGTCCGCAATAATATGAGCATAGCCATGGTCAACAACAGCACGAATGTCCCCTGCTTCAATTGCTCCATTCCAAAGCGCACTTGGGCGCGCCTGTGGAGGCAGTGTCAGTGATTGTGCCTGCAGCTCTTTCCCATATGGACTAATGGCGAGCAGCGCCGGCACTTGTTCGCTTTCATTCGGACGATAGATGTCAGCTGCCAGCTGGACGCCATCACGCATAGGAATCCGCACGTCTTTTTCTACTTTCATTTGCATCTACTCCTCGCAGTCATTCTGTTAAGTACATTTCAACCAGTCATTTTAGAATGAAAATTCAAAATTATAAATTTATTCGCCATTATCTTTTTTGCCTGACTCGTTATAAAGATGCTTTAACAAGTGTTGTCAGAAAACAACCTGCTGCTTCCTTCATTTTGGCGAAATACTCAGTCACTGATAACGGAACTGGCTTCTTTCTTACAAGGGTGTAAAGCAAGGCACGTATGGACCAGGGTCATCCTGGCTGCCACTTTGCTTAAATACTGTTTTTACTTTTTGCCCGATATATATTTCATCCCAGTCACAGTCAACGATATTGGTCATCATGGAAGGTCCTTCATCAAGCGTTACATAAGCAATAGCATACGGACTCGCCCCGCGCCGCATCACACTGTAAGTATAGATGGTGCCAGTTCCCTTTGTTTCCTCCCACTTGGTTTTCTCGCTCATGCAGTATGGACAAAACATTCGCGGATAATGGTGATACTCGCCACAAGCTTCGCATCGTTTGACGAGAAGTTTTCCTTCTGCTGCAGCATCCCAGTATGCTTCATGTTCTGGATAAACTTCAGGTTTAGCCATTGTTCTCGGTTGGTATGTCGCTGCCATAATTACACCCTCTCCATGATAAGTGTTGCACTGCCGTGACGACTTGCCAGTCCGCCTCCAGTACCGTGAGCCATTGCAATATCACAATCTTTCACTTGCACCTTCGGATGTGCTTCGCCACGCAGTTGGCGAACCGCTTCAATTACTTTGGTCATGCCGCCTCGGCTCGTTGGATGATTGTTATTCAACCCACCGCCATCAGTATTGATAGGAAGCTTACCGACTCCAGAAATCAAGTTCCCATCAGAAACGAACTTGCCGCCTTCACCTTTTTCACAAAAGCCCAAATCTTCAAGCTGCATCACTACTGTAATGGTGAAGCTGTCATAGACAGACGCGTACTTAATGTCCGAAGGTGTAACACCAGCTTCGTCGAAAGCTCTCCGTCCCGACCAGACAGCGCCGGTATAGGTGAAGTCGTCTTTTCCACCCATTTGTCCCTTCGGTGACTCTCCCGCTCCCATAACACGCACAAGCGGCCGCTTCAGACTTTTAGCAATCTCAGGGCTCACAACGACAACTGCGCCTCCACCGTCACTTACCACACAGCAGTCCAAGCGGTGCAGTGGGTCAGAAATCATCGGAGAGTGAAGGACATCATCGACGTTCACCACATCTTGTAATCTTGCATTCGGGTTGTATTGAGCATGGTGAGAAGCTGCCACTTTCACCCATGCCAGTTGTTCGCTGGTCGTTCCGTATTCATGCATGTGGCGCTTTGCGGCCATGGCATATTCATTTACGGCTGTCGGTCCAAATGGCACTTCAAAAGGAACATCAGGAATATTCGGGCTTGCTGCCTTTGGTTTTACACCGTTTCTTCCTGCCGCGCGTGGGCGTCCTGCCATTGTAATCAACGCCACGTCACACTTTCCAGCTGCTATTGCTTGGGCTGCATGTGAAACATGAACGATGTAAGATGAACCACCGGTATCCGTTGAATCCACGTGACGAACGTTGAGACCCAGGTAATCAACCATCGATAGAGCCCCACCCGGTGCATCGCCGGCACAAAAATATCCATCAACATCTTCTATAGAAAGACCCGCATCTTCTAATGCCCCTTTGGCACACTCAGCGTGCAAAACGGCAGTAGATTTATTCTCTGCGAGACGGGTTGGATGCTCGAACGCCCCTGCGATGTAAGCTTTTCCTTTAATACTCATGTTTAAAAACCCCCGTGGTTCTGATCAAAACATTCCCAGCCCTGCACGCATATATTTACGGCCAAACAGCAATTGTGGCGCATCCAGCATATACGAAGAATGACATCTTCTAAAACATAGCCCTTCCACTGCAAAGTACAGAGGCAAAAACCCATGCTTCACTTTAAGTCCCGCTGCTCCAGCAAAACCTATATGCCTATCAAAACACAGGGACGGGAAATATGATCAATATTTGCATCTTATAATCCTTTTTCTTCATTTTTCAGTCTGTATCATGGAGACTAATCAATCATGCAGGCGGTCATCAAACACCTGTTGATACTGCTGCAGCCTTTCGCATTCGGTCAGGCTTTGGTTCTTTCATTGTCAAAAGGTGAGCAGGAGTATGGATGAGAAGCTGCTCAATCGTCTCATCACTTACACCTCGAGCTTTAAGATCGGGTACGAATACTTCCAGAAGCTCAGCCACAGAATGCTCGGTCGATGCCCAGCCAAGTGCCCAGCAGTTGGCATCGCATGAAATAATGGCACGGTTTGTATAACCTGCATTGAAAAGATCCATTACTTGATCAAGGCGTTCTTTTCTTGGACGTGCCCAAAACGGTGCTGGCACTTCCGGCGTGCCTTTTTCTGTGTCAAAGCCAATCGTGTCATATCCAACAAAAGCGCCCCGCTTTGCTATTCGAAAGTCTCTTTCCGGGTCCAGCCCTTCAGCTCCATCTGAATGGCCAATGACAACCCGGTCCAAAGGAAGCCCCTCCGTCTCAAACAAATCCATTTGACGATCACCGTTTATAGACAAGTGCGTAAGAATAGGAACACCAGTGGCACGTGCTGCTCTTGCTGCTGCACGGTACACACGCTCATCCAATTCGCTCAAGCCGCCGCGGCTGACACCTACTTTGACGGCGCCTGCTTTGACATTCGTTCCTGCTATGCCGACGGTAATTTCGTGATAGAATAAATCAGCTAAATATTCAACCGACTTATCCCGGAAGTATGGAAGAACGGTGTCTCCTGACACAAAACCGGTACAGGCCACGATGTTCACGCCTGTGGTCTGGGATACGACTTGCCAGTAAGGGATATTACGTCCCGTTCCAATTCCTGTACAATCAACAATGGTCTGACCTCCCAGCTCACGGAAGCGGCGCAGCTTGTCAATCGTCACCTCGAGCATTTTCGGACGGGCTTCCCACCACTTGGTGTCCAAGTCACATCCAGGCAGACCAAATCCGATATGTTCATGCATCGCCGTGATGCCAAGCTGCTCGGTTGCAATGGCTCCTTGAATCGTGTTTATTTTACCCATGTAATATCCGCTCCTTTTCCTTCAAA
>NZ_FNDK01000005.1 GCF_900099605.1 Alteribacillus persepolensis | reverse complement strand
CAGGTTGCCCACGTGTTACTCACCCGTCCGCCGCTCGTTCCACAATCGTCACCCCGAAGGGATCAGACTGCTTCCCGCGCTCGACTTGCATGTATTAGGCACGCCGCCAGCGTTCGTCCTGAGCCAGGATCAAACTCTCCATGAAAATTACATCATAAAGTGTTTAATACAGGCTGTTGCTTCTTGTATAAAGAAATTAACAGACGCTTGACTTTCATTCAATTTTCAAAGGACAACTGCTCGCCGCCTTTCAAAGCGACAATTAATATCATACCAAGTTGTGCAATCAATGTCAACAACTTTTTTGATGTTTTTTGTCGTTTCTGCGTTGTCTTTTCAGCGATGTTTAATAACTTAACATCCTCAAAAAACAATGTCAATATCTTTTTTGAGTTGTGTCTGCTGTGTCGTTAACAGCGACAATAAATAATTTATCAGCTTTCTATAAAACAGTCAACACTTTTTTGTGATTTTTTATGGAGCATATTTATAACAGTACATACCTGCTATTTCATCGGGCATCTCCACTTCTGTCAGCTGTTTATTCTTCACTAGATGCTGAACCAACATTTCTAAATCAACAGCATAGTCTTTTAATTCAGGTGCCTGCACTAACTCCGTAAAGCTCCATTCTCTACTCTTTTTGTTCATCACCGATATAAGGTGAGCTTTTCCAATATATACTTTCGACCGGATAGCAAAGTCAATTCCAATAAGTAACAGCTCCAGTCTTTTTTCAAGTGGCTCGTCCCCAACGATAAGTTCATGATAAAGCTTATAGGTTTCTGGATCTAGTCTTTTCACTTGTTCCCACACCGTCACTTCTGGATAAAATCCTTGTTCAATCACAGATAAACGAGCCAAATGGTGAAGTGCATGTGCAATGTGGTGGAAAGCATCCAAATAACGCTGTCGATAAAACAAGGACTTTCCGTCTTCATATCTGTTTATCAATTTAGCAAACTCTTGTCCAATCTCACGTAAACGATCTTGTACCGGGAACTCACAAAGTCTTTTTTTCAAATTGGTGATATAATTATTTCTATTAAAAAGAACTCTTCCTTCAAATAACCAATCCATCATTTTTTTATTACTTTCTGTATTTATACTTTGAAACAGCTCCACTTCTCCTAAAACATGCAGCGCTGTTCGAAGGCCTGAGCAATTATAATGTTTAATGGCGGTACTTTCTGGTTTTTCAGTAACCACTATTAGTACCACATCAAAAAAGTCAGTAAAAGGTTCTTGGTCTTTTCTCTTCTCTACTATCAGTATTCCTTTTGTGTAAGGATCTTGCATACGTTCTTCGTACAGGTGACACAACAAATCCATCCCTTCCCCCCCTTTTTGTTGTTCATGAAAAATATTTTCGACATATCACGCAAAAAACCTCCCACTGAATCAGTTTTTATCTATGTGTTTCTTGATGCAGGAGCGAAATATTTTTGCTATACTTTGGTTTTAGGAGGGTCATACATGGCAGCAAAAACTACCAATAAAATAAACCGGATTAGAACATTTGCATTATCTTTAGTTTTCATCGGCATTTTTGTCATGTACATCGGTATTTTCTTCCGCTCGTCTCCTGTCATCATGACAATAACGATGTTGCTGGGATTTATCTTTGTACTTTCAAGCAGTGCCGTCTATTTTTGGATTGGGATGATATCAACAAATACGGTAAAAGTTGAGTGTCCTAATTGTGGGAAAATCACCAAAGTTCTCGGAAGAGTGGATGCATGCATGTACTGTGATGAACCATTAACAATGGATAAAGAGCTTGAAGGCAAGGAATTTGATCCAAAGTATAACAAGAAAATAAACCAGAACTAAACAACCTCCTTCAAACAGGAACGGTTAAATAGTGAGGCGCGCTCATAACAAGACGTACACCTCTACAGAACGCAAAAGAACCATACATTATAAAACAGTCTGCCCGATAATGAAACGATATACAAAACACCCAATATGTATAAGATTTATCATGAAAAAGCTGCCTCTGCGTTACTGCAAAGACAGCTTTTTCATTAATGTTTGGAAATGTTGCTGCAATCCGGGCACGTACCGTACACTTCCATGCGGTGACTGTTCACCTTAAATCCTGTAACGTGCTCCGCTAATGTTTCCACTTCATCCAATCCAGGATAATGAAAGTCAACAATCTTTCCACATTGAGAACAAATGACATGGTAGTGATCCGTTGTGACACAATCAAACCTGCTTGAAGAATCTCCGTATGTCAGCTCTTTGACGATACCAACTTCTTTAAAAACACGAAGATTATTATAAACGGTTGCAACGCTCATATTTGGGAATTTACTTTCGAGGGCCTTATATATTTCATCTGCCGTTGGATGGCTCATCGAATCATATAAATATTCCAAAATGGCATGACGTTGCGGAGTCATGCGAACCTTCGTTTTCTTTAAAGCATTTACTGCTTCTTGAAGTTGTTCGTTCGCCATCGTCATGCACCTCTCTTTCCTGTAAAACAATTCTTACATTATAATTCTTATAATTTATTTTATCCGATTATAATAATTGTTGTCAATAAAGCAGGTTTATTTGTTTTTACTCCTGCTTTTGATTCGAGACTCTCGAAAAAAGCATTGCGTCTTCAGCTGCCAGCACGAAAGAAGTAAATCGATTCGATGTTACTGCCTGCTTGCGCTTTTTCTTTTCATAGGATATGCAAACTTCTTTTAAATCTTGCTTGAGTGCATCAATTTTTTGATTATCTATCCCGAATAAAAACGTTGTATTTCCCTTTTTCAAAAAACCTCCGCTGCTTGCCAGCTCTGTCATTTGATATCCTTTATGTCTCATTTGTTTTTCCACTTCATTTGTATAAAAGTCATTCACAATACAAATCAATAATTTCATAACCAGCCCCCTGCCCTCGCACCAGTGTACATGAGGTTACAGTCATCCAAAAAACATTATTGTTACCTTGTATCCTTCATTATAATACGTTCTTTGTTCACACATTCTCTATCCGCAGCTCATTTCCTGCGTGCATCTGTTCTTAACGCCTTATTGTAGAACAATACAAGTTTTTTCATTCACAGCCATTAATAAAATACATGACAGCTTTAACTTATTATTTGTTGTTCATATTCTTGTTATAGCGGACAACAGTTTTTATACATTCTCTTTGATGTATTGCAGTGCCTCTTCTACGTGATTTTTCACTCGTACCTTTTTCCACGCTTTTACTAATACACCATCTTTATCAATAAGGAATGTAGAACGCACAATACCCATATACTCTTTTCCGAAGTTCTTCTTTAACTGCCAGACGCCGTACGCTTCTGCTGCTTCTTTTTCTTCATCAGCAAGAAGCAAAAACGGAAGGCCGTGTTTATCAATAAATTTTTGGTGTTTTTTAACAGGGTCTGGGCTCACTCCAAGAATAACGGTATTGGCATCATCAAAATCCTGCTTATGGTCACGAAAATCACAAGCCTCCGTTGTACAACCAGGTGTCATATCTTTTGGGTAAAAATATAAAATAACGTTTTTCCCCCGATAATCCGATAAGCTCACCCTTTCGCCATTACTGGCTGGAAGTGTAAAATCCGGTGCTGCTTTTCCTTCTGTTACAGGCATGTATCTCTCCCTTTCCTTCATATTCTATACTATGTATACAGCGTACCTTGCTTCTGTTATTTTAACAATAAATTAGCTTTATTGCCTGATTTTCACATAAAAGATAGGATGTAAGTGATACAATGTAACAGTATTTTTCTACAAGGAGGAAACAAACATGAAAAGAACACAATCCGAATCATTATATAAAGACGCATGCTGTCATATTGTCGGTGGAGTCAACAGTCCTTCCCGTTCATTTAAAGCGGTAGGCGGAGGCTCTCCAGTGTTTATGGAAAAAGGAGAGGGTGCTTACTTTTACGATGTCGATGGCAACAAGTACATAGATTTTTTAGGCGCTTATGGTCCTATTATTACCGGTCACGCCCATCCTCACATCACAGAAGCGATTACAAATGCTGCCCATAATGGCACCTTATATGGAACGCCGACTCGATTAGAAAACCAATTTGCAGTCTTGTTAAAAGAAGCGATTCCCTCCCTTGAGAAGGTACGGTTTGTAAACTCCGGGACAGAAGCGGTTATGACAACAATACGTGTTGCTCGTGCCTACACAGGCCGTAACAAAGTTATTAAGTTTGCCGGCTGTTACCACGGCCACTCTGATCTTGTATTAGTAGCTGCCGGTTCCGGCCCATCAACATTAGGGTCCCCTGATTCAGCTGGTGTGACAGAAAACATTGCCGAAGAAGTTATTACCGTTCCTTTTAATGACCCAAACAGTTTAGAAGAAGCTCTGCATAAATGGGGCGACGATGTAGCTTGTGTTTTAGTAGAGCCTATCGTTGGCAACTTTGGTATCGTCGAACCGGAAGCAGGGTTTTTAGAAAAGATAAATGAACTTACACACCAGGCCGGTGCGCTCGTCATTTACGACGAAGTGATTACAGCGTTTCGTTTCACCTATGGCGGTGCTCAAGACTTGCTGCAAGTCACACCAGACATGACAGCACTAGGGAAAATCATCGGCGGCGGCCTTCCAATCGGCGCGTACGGCGGCAAAACAGATATTATGGAAAGCGTCGCTCCGCTCGGTCCCGCTTATCAAGCAGGCACGATGTCTGGCAACCCCGCATCCATCAGCGCTGGCATCGCGTGTTTAGAAGTGCTGCAGCAAGACGGCATATACGAGAAACTCGAACGATTAGGAGCTCTTTTAGAAGAAGGCTTGCAAACAGTGATTGACAATCATTCCCTCCCCGCAACAATAAACCGTTTGCGTGGTGCTTTGACGCTGTATTTCACTCCTTCGCCAGTAAAAAATTATGACGACGCTGACAAGAGCGACGATATCTTGTTCAGTAAGTTTTTTAATAAAATGTTGGATCAAGGAATTAACTTAGCACCTTCTAAATACGAAGCATGGTTTATAACGATTGCTCATGAGGAAAAGGATATATATAAAGCAGTAGAGGCAGCAGAACATGCATTTTCGGAAATAGAGAAAGAGGTATAAAACGATGGATACTGTCTTTCTTTCAAGGAAAACATAGAAGAAAGCCTCTCACATATTCAGTGATTTTCATACCATCACCTATCGGCTTTGCCGATAGACAGAAAGGAATCGAACATCATCCATGAAACTCGGGGCAAGAATATTAAAAACTGGCCTTTCCATCGTACTAGCGATGTATGTTGCTTCGTGGGCAGGCCTTGAGCCCTCGTTTTTCGCAGCCATTTCAGCAACATTCGCGATTCAGCCATCTATTTTTAAAACATATCGCACCATTTTAGAACAAATACAGGCCAATGTCATAGGGGCTGCTATCGCGATTTTGTTTGTCTTAGGATTTGGACACCAGCCTGTCGTTATTGGTGCAGCTGTCATTCTTGCTATACTTATTATTTTAAAATTGAACCTGGAGTCGTCTGCTATTTCCTTAGCGGTAGTTACGATTATCATCATTATGGGAAATCCTCAAGAGGATTTTTGGCTCTTCGCTTTGGAACGGTTTTCGTTAATTATGCTTGGGGTTTTCGCAGCATTTGCCGTTAACCTTATCTTCTTACCTCCTAAACACGAAACAAATTTGTACTATAAAATTTCCGATCTTACCGAAGACGTCATTCGCTGGATTCGTCTGTTAACAAGACACGAAACGAACCAACAGTCGTTAAAAAATGATATCCCAGTCATTAATGAATCACTAGTAAAGCTGGATAACCTATATTTGTTGTACAGAGAAGAACGAAATTATTTTCTTAAAAGTAAATTAAGCAAAGGGCGTAAATTAGTTGTTTTTAAACAGATGATTGTCACGCTAAAAAAAGCGTTAACCATTCTAAAAACGTTTGACCGCTATGAAAATGACATTCAACATATGCCTGAAAGACTGCAAAAACTTATCAAACAGCAGCTGGATTATTTAACGGATTACCACGAACGAATTTTGCTGCGTTATGTTGGAAAAGTTCACACACACTTAACGGATGAAATGGCTGAAGAAGTCGATGAAGGCAAACAATCGTTGACTGATTTGTTTATGGACTTATATGACCATCAAGAAATTGACAGGGACGAGTGGCTTCACATTCTTCCTATTGTCTCACACATCATGGAATATAATGACCAATTAGAACATCTTGACACATTAGTAGAAAGCTTCTTTAGCTATCACCAATCAGAAAACACCGTCGACATTGACAATAGAGATGAATAAACAACACAGGAGAGAGATGAGCGCTCATCTCTCTCCTGTGTTGTTAAACATGCTATTCACACATTTTGCACGTCAAATAATTTACGATACGACCCTTCATGCCGCATTAACTGCGTGTGACTTCCAGTTTCCACAATCTCTCCGTTTTCAATAACAACAATACGGTCAGCGTGTGTAATCGTTGATAAACGATGAGCAACGATAAATGTCGTGCGATCCTTAGCAAGTTGTTCCATGGCTTCTTGAATTAAATGTTCGCTCTCCAAATCCAAAGCTGATGTAGCCTCATCAAAAATAAGCATCGGAGGATTTTTTAAAAACACCCTGGCAATGGCTATTCTTTGCTTTTGGCCGCCAGATAACTTTACGCCTCTCTCTCCTACTGACGTATCATACCCATGTGGCAGCTCATTAATAAAACCATCAGCATTTGCACGCTTAGCCGCTAACACGACTTCTTCATGTGTCGCATGGGGATTTCCCATCATGATATTCATTTTTACCGAGTCACTAAACAGCACGTTGTCTTGGAGCACCATTCCAATTTGGTCTCGCAATGAACGCACTTCATAATCCCTGATGTTCTTGCCATCAAGTTTAATCGAACCTGCTGTGACATCATAAAACCTCGGAATAAGGCTGACAAGTGTACTTTTTCCGCCACCGCTCATACCGACTAATGCAATGGTTTCACCAGGCGTTACCGCTAAATCAATGTTTTTGAGTACAGGTTCGTTTTCATCATCGTATTGAAACGAAACGTTATCAAATTCAACAGCCCCGCTCGTATGTTCCAGCCGAACAGCACCTGCTTTGTCTTGAATGTCGTATTTTTCATCAACAAATTCAAACACACGATCCATAGAAGCAATCGATTGTGTTAACGTCGTCGAGGAGTTCACCAGCCTTCTCAGCGGATTATATAAACGCTCCATGTAGGAAACAAATGCGACCATTTCCCCAACAGCAAGACCAGATGTCAACACAAAATAACCAGCTGCCAAAATAACAATAAGCGGTGCAATATCCGTGATAGTATTAACCACTGCAAATGTTTTAGCATTCCACTTTGTATGATCAATGGCTTTATTTAAAAAATGTTTGTTCCGTTTCCCAAATTGCTCTTGTTCATAATCTTCTAGCGCGAAACTGCGAATAACATTCATCCCTTGCACTCTTTCATGCAAATGACCCTGTACATCAGCAAGCGCTTGAGAGCGAACCTTCGTTAAATCGCGCAGCCTCGTATAAAAATATTTAATAGAAAAAACATATAATGGAAATAATGCCAGTGCCACGAGTGTCAGCCATGCATTCATCGTCAGCATAATTCCTACCGCAATAAGAATGGTAACCATATCAAGCCATATATTCATTAAGCCAGTAATCACGAAATTCTTCGTTTGTTCGACATCATGTATTACCCGGGAAATGATCTCCCCTGCTTTTCTGTTAGAATAAAAGCGCAGACTCAGCTTTTGAATATGAGCAAAAAGCTGGTTTCTTATGTCATATAAAACCTTGCTTCCCGTCCACTGCGCGAAGTATTGGCGATAATACTCAATAGGCGGCCGCAGCACAAGAAAAACAAGAATCACCCCTCCAACAAGCCAAAACAGTGTTTGTACTTTTTCATCCGTTCCTATTGAATCGACTAAAATAATATGATCAATGACATATGCCAGTATTAGAGGGGTAAGCAAAGGAAGACCAAACTTAAGAACCCCTATAACAACTGTTAAAATAATCACTTTTTTATATGGTTTTACAAATTGCAAATACCTTTTGATACTACCCATTGTTCACCTCTATCCACGAAAAGACAAAAAACGTTCGTACCACTGTTCTACAAAATGCGGCGCAAACGGGCCTTTTTTTTGAAAAATCCAGCTCTGCAGCTCATCTACTGAAAGCAGGACTTGCCGTTCGATTTTTTCTGGATAATTCATTTCTTTTTTATGTGTACGATATTCATCTTCATCCAGCAAATGATATGTCATGTCTGGAAATACTTTTATATCTAAATCATAATCGATATATTTTAACGCTTCTTCATCCCATACAAAAGGAGTGCCCAAATTACAATAATAATGAATCCCATCAGAGCGAACCATACCTATGACATTAAACCATTTCTGTCTGTGAAAATAACAAATCGCCGGTTCTCTCGTCCGCCAGACCCGTCCATCTGCTTCATGAACAAGAATGCGATCGTTGCCTCCAATCACTTCTTTGGACGTTCCTTGTAAGATCAGGGTTTCCTCCCAGATACGGTGAAGCGTGCCATCGTGCTTATAGCTTTGTATTTCTATGAGTCTTCCGGTTTCTGGGAATTCCATGACCTGCTCCTTCCTGCTCCTCACTTCTATATTTAATATATTATACATCTTGTTTACATTAATGAAAACTAAACGACATTAAACATTTAGGAAAGAAAACAATATACTTCATGACTCTTACGTTTATGGAGGTGTTTTGATGGGAAAACGTCTTATAAATGAAGAAAGAGGAGGAATTCATTGTGCCAAGAGGAACTCCTGATCATGAGTATGAAGAGAGGCATATAGAAAAAAAAGAAGATAAATCTCATGTTGCGTCCACATTCATTAAATATTTTGCTTACGTTCTCATCTTTTTTGGTTTTTTATGGTTTTTAGTACAGTACGTCTTTCCTATGTTTCAATAAAAACTGCACAAAAAGAGCTCTTCGGAAGCATCCCTTCCAAAGAGCTCTTTTCTGCTCAGATTACTGCTGGCCTTGGTTTGGCTGTTGTTGCTTTTGCATTTTCTTTTGTTGAGACTGTTGGTTTTGCTGTTTTACTTGCTGTGCATCCGTTTCGCTCGCAAATTCAGTTTGCTGGCTTTGGTTTCTTGCAGCTGCTGCATTTTGCTTACGAACCTCTTGTGCATTTGTTTGTGAAGCGTTTGGTTGTTGTTGATTTTGTTTTTTCATTTTCTTCACCTCCACATGGATTAACCTGCCCGCGCTAATGGAAGTTTATCCACGAAAAGATGAAAAATTTTTTATGACAACAACGACATGCCGCCATCAACCACCAGTGTCTGCCCGCGAATCATAGAAGCTTCTTCCGATAATAAAAATATTACCCCGTGAACTAAGTCAGACTTTTCCACCATTCTGCCAGCGGGTGTTCGGCTTTTTGCTTCTTCTAATAATTGATCTCGATTCGGAAAATGATTCAGCGCTTCTGTGTCTACTGCCCCGCCGGATACAGCATTCACAACAATATTTTTCTCTGCTAATTCTACTGCTAAGTAGCGAGTCAGTGCTTCCACTGCAGCTTTTGACACACCTACCGCTGTATAATTTTTCATATAACGTATCGAACCGATAGAGCTTAAGCTGACAATTTTCCCTCCGCCATTTTTCTCCATTAATGCAGCTGCTTTTTGCGCACAAAACAATAACGCTTTGCTATTGATATTCATTGTCCAGTCCCAATGTTTTTCTTCTAATTCTAACGCCGGTCGCAAAACTCCAGAAGCTGCATTATTCACAAATACATCCAAGCGGCCAAATGTCTCCTCGATTTCTTGAAACAGCTTTTGCACTTTTTCTGTATCACCCACATTTGCTCTCACCACGTGTGTATTTACACCAAGTGCTTCTATCTCCTCTGCTGTTTCTAATGCTTTCCCTTTGCTTCGTGCATAATTCACAACGATATGATAGCCTTTTTTTGCTAATGCCAGCGCAATTTGCTTTCCAATCCCTCGGCTGCTTCCTGTTACCAGTGCAACTTTATCATCCATATGTATCCTCCTATCGAGCACTTCATTATCCAACATTTCACTTTTCATATTATAACGTATAACCCTTCCTTCTCCCAGATAAAATAACAGTGAAGGCAGGTGGATATCATGTATGTCGGACGAGACTTTTCTGAATTGCTAATGACTTCCAAAAAAAATTGGACCGACAAAGAACTTGCTCACTTTCACGAAAGCTTTCAACAGATCTTGCCTTACCTTACGTCAGAAGGCGGGATGATTTACCGCGAAATTCTGCAGGAAATGAGAAACCGTCAAACCCTCTACCATAATGTGGCCAGTTATGAGAGAGGAACGTCCATACACCCGGATTAAAATCATTCTGTTAGCTGTTCCAAACTTCGGAACAGCTTCTTCTGTTTTCTCTCTCCATCTTTTTCTTTATAATGAAGAAAGAAAGGATGGTCTATACATGATACAGCCTGCCAATCGAATGAATCGGTTATCTTCGAGCGTATTTGCTGAATTAGCAGAAAAAAAGCGCGCAAAAGTTCAAGCGGGACAAGATATAATTGACTTAAGCATCGGCAGTCCTGACCTGCCCCCGCCTCAATCCGTTCGTGATATCTTGTCAAAAGAAGTACAACACGCAGACCAATACGGCTATGCTCTGCAAGAAACGGAAGATTTTCAGACAGCTGTAGCCGATTATTACAAACAGCAATTTGGTGTTTCAATAAACGCCGATGAAGTACTGCAGCTTATCGGCTCACAAGACGGTTTGTCTCATTTAGCTTTAGCTTATTTAGATCCTGGTGATTATGTGATCGCCCCTGACCCTGGCTATCCAATTTATGCCGCGTGTGCTTCGTTAGCAAACGCCAATTTATACACGATACCATTGCATGAAGAAAATCAGTTTATGCCGGATTTTCACCGCATACCTGTGGAAGTAGTAAAAAAAGCAAAGATGATGATTTTAAATTATCCCGGCAATCCAACTGCGGCCCTTGCTAACAAAGCCTACTTTGAAAAAGCCGTTGCTTTCGGATTAGAACATAACATTCTCATTGTGCATGACTTTGCCTATGCTGAACTCGTTTTTTCTCAGGACAAACCACTTAGCATTTTTCATATTCCCGATGCGAAAAAAATTGCCATAGAGTGCAACTCCCTGTCCAAAAGCTTTAATGTAGCAGGAGCACGCATCGGCTACGCTATTGGGTATCCATCTTATTTAAAGCCGCTTCGGGATTTAAAAACCAATATTGATTACGGTGTTTTTCTGCCTATTCAAAAAGCTGCCGCTTATGCTCTTACATATGAACGCCCTTTTTTGGATAAGCAGCGAGCTGTTTTCAAAAAACGGCGCGATGTCTTTATCCGCTCTCTTCATGAAAATGGATGGAATGTCAGAGTGCCTGAAGGCGGCATGTTTGTTTGGGCCAAAGTACCAGCGTCTTATTCATCATTATCCTTTGCCTTAAAAGCACTTGAACATGGCGTCGTTGTCACGCCAGGCAGCGCTTTTGGAGAAGGCGGGGAAGGATACGTGCGAATAGCTCTCGTTCAGCCAGAATCTTCCTTGAAAGTAGCAGCTCAGCGATTAATTGAAGCGGTGGAGTAACACCAAGACAATACCAGCACGCCAACAGGCCAGACTAATTTGCCGCCACGTGTATAGATGCACAGACTATTCCGCTTCATGTATACGAGTTTTCTCAGCAGATTAATAACATTCATAATCGACCCACGTTAAAACTTATGGCTTTCTATCCATGCAAAAGAGGGTGTCCCGAAAGCAGAAGTCACTTTTGGGACACCCTCTTTTATGCATAAAAACGTGCAGAACACACACTATATTCATAACAATAAGGGAGGCAGAAACCAATGGAAAAACAAACATATTACGTCAATTTAAACCCAATCAGCATGGATGATGTCAGCCCAGTCAGGATTCCTGACAGCACCCTGATTCAATATGAAATTGAAGCGACTCCAGAGGAGCTTGAAAACCTCCGCTTTCTGTTAAACGAAACACAAGACCACGATATTGAAGCATCAAACTTATTTTCATTTGAGCATTTTGATGAATCCATCACAGAAACAGACCAACACGAGTACCAAAGGGGGATGGATAAAGTGTTTGATACCATCTATGAACTTGGCACTCCAGAAACGAAAAAGCTTATTAAGGAGATTCACTTACAAAACCATGAACCAAAGAAAAATATGAGACCCCGCCAACAGTAAGAAAACAAACGGCCTGCAGCGGCCGTTTTTACATATTCATGCGTGACTGGCCCCCATCTACATTAACACTGGCTCCATTTACCCAAGATGCTTTCGCCGAAGCGAGAAACACGACGACATTCGCAATTTCTTCAACGGTTCCAAATCGTCCTCCTGGAATTTCACGTTCCACAAATTGATTTATTTTTTCTGGATTTTCCTGAAGGCGTTTTTGCCAATTGCCGTTTGGATGCAGAATTGCTCCTGGAGCAACAGAATTAACACGCACCCCGTTTTTTATTGCTTCATCAGCAAAAGCTTTCGTAAAGCTGATTAAAGCTGCTTTGCTATTATTGTAAGACGGCTTTCCGCCAGCTTCTCTTCCGTAAATGGAAGAAATGTTCACGATACTTCCTGCCTGCTTTTGTTTCATCACATCGTATGCTATTTTGCTAAAATGTACAGCTGATAAATAATTCATATTCATAGCCGACTCAAATTCACCAAGAGCTGTTTCTTCTACATTTCGTCCATCGCTCTTCCCCGCATTGTTAACAAGAACATCCACCGTTCCAAATGTTTGTTGAAACTTCTCAAATGCTTGTACTCTTGCTGCTTCCTTCGTTACATCTGCTTGAATCATTTTCACTCCAGGCAGTTCTTTTTGTGCTTGTTCTAATCCTTCTTTGGAGCGTGCCACAATGGCTACCTCTGCTCCCTCATCTAAAAATAACGAGGCAATTCCTTTCCCTATACCTTTTGAACCTCCTGTAACAAGGACCTTTTTTTGTTCTAATCCTAATTCCACTCCGCATCCCTTCTTTCGATTTGTGCTTTTAATATTTTCTGATGCGATACAGGAAAAGCATATTTTTGCGCCTCTTCTAATGTTAACCACTTACAGTCCTGACTATGTTCTGGTGCTTCTTCTATCATTCCTTCATACACAGTTATATTCCAAATTAAATGTGAGAACACGTGCTGCACCTTTTGGACTTTGTTTCCTATTTTCGCTTGCACGCCATACGTGTTTTTTAAAAACTGGGATAAAGTGTCTTTTTGCTCACCTTTTTGCTTTGTTTCTACATTCGGATACTCCCATAAACGAGCTAACAATCCACTTTCTCCCCGCTGGTGAAACAGCGTCTTCCCCTGTTGGTCACAAAGAATAACTGCAGCCATCTCCTTTTTTGCAGGGGCTTTCTTCTTTTCTTTTACCGGAAGCTCTTCTTGCACCCCTTCTGCTCGAGCCATACAGTGATATTGTACCGGACACAGCAAACATCCCGGAGAAGTCGGCGTACATACTAGTGCGCCCAACTCCATTACCGCTTGGTTAAACTGAGAGGGTTTGGCGTCGTTTAAAAAAGCGGGCAGCAGAGATTCAAATTTTTTTCGTGTTTTTGCTTTTCCTATGTCCTCTCTTGATAACAAAATCCGTGAAAACACTCTCATCACGTTACCATCCACAGCCGGCTCCGGCTTTTCGTAAGCAATGCTTAACACTGCTCCAGCTGTATAAGGGCCAACGCCTTTCAAGGACGAAAAAGCTTTTTTCGAACTTGGCACCTCGCCGCCGTAGTCCGCAACGACTTCTCTAACAGCTGACTGCAAATTTCGGACACGCGAGTAGTAGCCTAATCCCTCCCACGCCTTCATCACGTCTTCTTCATCGGCCTCGGCTAACTTTTGCGGAGTGGGAAATTGCTGCATAAAGCGATTATAGTAGGGAATGACAGTATCTACCTTTGTCTGCTGAAGCATAACCTCTGATACCCAGACGCGATATGGGTCTTGGTTCTGCCTCCACGGCAAGTCGCGCTTATGATCTTCATACCATGATATTAAGTCTTGTTGAAAACGTTTAATATCGATATTTTCTAGCTGCTGTTCCATGCTGTCCTCCTATCGTCGGCTGTCAAGTTCATCCGTTTTTGCTTGAAACGCCCAACAGTGTATTTTTTCTGTACCGCCTTTTACGCATTCATCCAATTTGCTGAAAACTTGATGTGACTTTGAAGTCCGCCATTTTTTTAAGGTATGATAATGAGAAGGCGTTGGAACTTCAAACATCTCAACAAACAGCCCATCTTGGTCAAACGCAGAAAACCATTGAAAATTACTAACCTCATACGTCGGCAGGACAGCGGCAATTTCTGCCATGACTTCTCTGTATAATGATTCTTTTTCGGGCTTTACTTTATATTCCATAAAAATTTGCAGTTTATCGTCCATTCCATTCAACCCCTTTTTACAAGTTTTATAATAGGGTATAACTAGTATTAGGCCAACCATAAGGAGAAAGGAGGAATGTGCATATGGATACCGCGACACATGCAGTAATGGGAATAGGGCTGGGCGGTTTAGCAATGCTTGATCCTGTGGTGGCAGAAACCCCCTATGCGATGCAGACAGTAATGGCCGCTACCATTATCGGCTCCCAAGCTCCAGATTTTGATACCATTTTAAAATTAAAAAACAACGCTGTATATATAAAATACCATCGCGGACCCACACATTCCATTCCTGCTGTCCTCCTGTGGCCGGTTATTGTTGCAGGAGGCGTGTACATATCCTCTCCGGAAATTTCCTTTCTCCATCTGTGGATGTGGACATTTCTGGCTGTCTTTTTACATGTTTTTGTGGATATTTTTAATGCATACGGAACACAAGCGCTGTCACCATTTTCAAAACGTTGGATTGCCTTAGGTGTCATTAATATATTTGATCCGCTCATTTTTTTAGTGCATATCGCCGGGTTTCTGTTATGGCGTTATGGAGCGCCCCCTGGTATCACGTTTTTCCTTCTGTACTGCAGCTTGATTTTCTATTATATTTGGCGTTTTCGAGCACGTAACAAAGTGTTGAAACAAGCTTCTCAATTTCATCCAAACGCCACTCATTTCTTTATCTCGCCAACGTTTAACTGGAACAAATGGCATCTTGTGATTCGCACAAAAGACATGCTTCACGTCACAGAGTCCCGCAGCGGAAAGCTTCAATATTTTGAAAGCTACCCGTTTGAACCAATTCCTGATAACAACATTATTCAAGCGGCAAGAAAGGATCAAAACTTGGAAGCTTTTCTTTCTTTTTCACCCACATACCGGTGGAAAATTCGTGAGATGCAGGACGGCTGGGAAGTAAAGTTTATTGATCTTCGTTACCGCAGCAAAGGGTATTATCCATTTGTAGCTGTCGTTCGTCTAGATAAACATTTACGTATTTATACATCGTACACTGGCTGGATTTATAGTGATGAAACACTAGAAAAGAAATTAAAACAAGGTAAAAAATTATATCAGTCCTCTGGCAGCAAAAATATAAAAACATAATAATTTACCGCAACCCGCCTCTTCATTTGGAGGCGGTTTTTTACATTTTAAAATGTTTAACGAGAACCCAAGCAAAACTGCGGCTTCTGCTATAAAGTGGCTGGACCAAACCTAAGAACGGTTATCCAAAAGGTTGACGGAGCAGTAATAGAAGTTACTGTTAAGAACTAATTTTCATGAACCGTTCGGATTATTCTGCAGTTCCTGTATTTTTGTCCCAGCCTCTTTCTCATTGCCTCCTTAATGAGTTAAGTAGTCATTACGCTGATTTAACTTGTGGAACTTCATATTTGTTGCCTCGTATTGATGCAAGTATGGACCATACTGTTCAATCCATTTTCCGACAATAGATTCTGTGACTTCACTTCCTTGATATTCGCGCCCGGATTTAGCGCGTGTGACTTCAAAATCCTCCCACAAATGTTCTACCCACGTTCTAGCCTGTCCTGCAGACAACTGCTCATTATGATCAAGTAACTTTTTAGTTAAGCGTTGATAAATATCTTCCATTATATATGTCCTCCTTCATCTTCTAACAGCGAAATTGGCAATGCTTCAAGCTCGTTTGAATCATTACGGTATCCCCAAGCAAACACACCATTAAAATATTTAATAAAAAACGAGCCGCCCTCTTGTTTAATCGAATAGCGCTGACCTGTCATAAAATCATCAGGATCGATTAAATACGCCTCTGCCATGACACGTTTCCGCTCTAATACAGCGAATTCGTTTACCATTCCCATTTGTTCAGCTTTTTTTGCTTTTTCATTCAAAGCAGCAATTTCATTATGTAATTCTTGCTCTGTCATTTGACTATATCGTTTTTCCATCGTTTTCATCCTCCCATTGCTCTACTTCTTGTAAATACTGTTGAATAACATCCATCGAAAAACCTTTTCGGTATAAAAATTCCTTTAGTTTCCATTCCAATTGTCTGCCGGTATATTTTTTCCCCCATCTCTTTTTCGCTTTTTCCCCTTGTACTCTCACCGCTTGACGTTCTTCCTCTTCACTTCTTTGAACAGACAGCTTGCCTACAGCTTGTACAGCAGCTTCATTTGAATATCCTTTTTGTCGTAAGCTTTGCAGCAAACGCTGTTTCATTGCTTGTAATGATTCGTTTTTTTTCGACGCTGCCTTCTTCTGTACAACACGCTGGGCAGCTTCCAACTCCTGCTCTGGTGTGAACTGCTCCATCGCTTTTTCTGTCTTTTCCTCTGAAACACCTTTGCGGCGTAATTCTTCTTTAATAAGTAAGGGACCTTTGTCTGTGGTTTTCATTTTCGTCCGCACAAACGCGCCAGCAAACTCTGTGTCATCTGTGTAACCATAGTCTTTTATCTTCGACATCGCTTGTGATATAACGTTGTTTGTGTATTCTTTTTTTAATAGATACTCTATTACTTGCTGTTCTGTTCTCATGGAATAACTTAAATAGTGTACTGCATCATTTACTGCTTTTCGAAGTTGATCGGCTTGCAAAATCCTTTCTATTTCATCCGGCTGCAGCTCTTTTCCTTTTTTGAGCTGAAATTTCACGAGCACATCCTCATCGACGCTGAAAGCATACTGTTCCTGCTGATTTTCAACCGTAAAGATGTTGTAACGGTCTTTTCTCTTTTTTTGGACAGTAATTTTTGAGATTTTCATAAACGTCTCCTTACCAAAGTGAAAATAATAAAAGGTTACAGAGCTTTTATTTTGGGTACATAAGAATTAGATAAACAAAAAAGGAGCGAATACATTGAATATCGTCATCACAGGCGGCACCGGTATGGTTGGTTCTAAATTGACAAATCACCTCTTACATAAAGGCCACCACGTGTATATTTTAACAAGAAACGCAAGCAACAAACAAAACACACGCCAACTCACTTATGTGAAATGGCTGGGCCATAACAGCAGTCCGGAAAAATACCTTCCTACTGTTGACGCTGTTATTAACTTGGCAGGCGCATCAATCAGCCAGCGGTGGACGCCTTCGTACAAAGCATTAATCCGCGACAGCCGTATAGAGGCTACACGCGAAGTAATTCGCATCATAAACAGTTTACCTTCTAAACCTGAAGTACTTATTAATGCTTCTGCCATCGGATATTACGGCACTTCTAAAACAAATACCTTCACCGAAGAATCGAAACCCATCAAGGCAGACTTTTTGCACCGTGTATGTAAAGAATGGGAAAATGAAGCCGCTGCTGCCAAAAGTGAAGGTGTTCGAGTTGTCTATGCGCGTTTTGGGCTTATATTAGCTAACAAAGAAGGCGCTCTTTCGAAAATGGTGCTTCCTTATTATTTGTTTATTGGCGGTCCGCTTGGCACAGGTGATCAGTGGTATTCTTGGGTACACGTCACTGATGTTATCAACATGATTGCATTTGCCGTTGAACATCAACACGTTTGCGGTCCTATAAATGTAACAGCTCCTTCTCCTGAACGTATGCATTCATTTGGTAAACAGCTTGCCAATACTTTACAAAAACCGCACTGGCTTCCAACACCCGCTTTTGCAGTAAGAGCTGCTCTCGGAGAAATGAGCACTCTCATTCTAGACGGACAAAAGGTACTTCCTGAAAAACCTTTACAATCAGGATACACATTTTCCTATCCGTCTTTACATACTGCTCTTGATAATTTGTTTGATAAATGAACAGTCGTTTACAGGCATTTCATTTATCGCTGCACATTTACAATTCAGGATGTTATTTTATAAAACAGTCATTATTCTTTTCATTATGGGAATAGGCCTTTCTCATAAACCACCTTCTCCCTGTGTGTCTTCATGAACACCGGCAGCATTTCCTTCTTTACATGGACAAAAACAGCTGCAAGCTGGAACACAGAAAAGGCTGTCCAAAGGGATATCCCTTTGGACAGCCTTACTTTTATAAAAAATGAATGATATGAATATTGACCTGCCTCTTAAAGTGTTCTGTGTCTGTACCACGTGGTGAAGACTTTCTTCCCCTTTATTCCGTGTTCTGGAGAAAGATATTGTTAAAACAATTTGCCGTGCCTGAACAGCAGAGAAATCAATCGGCGCAAAGCAATAGCATAACAAGTAAATCTCATTGTTTGCGACGCTTTGTTAAAGTACTCATCATACACCTTCTTTAATGTGTCCTTCATTTGTGTGCTCATCTCTTCAATAATTTCTTCTTTCGAATAACTCTCTGTTATTCGGCTTTGTTTCCATTCCAAATAAGAAACGTGTACACCACCTGCATTGGCCAAAATATCTGGAATAATAATATTCCCTTGTTCCTGTAAATATAAATCCGCGTCAACAGTAACAGGCGCATTCGCACCTTCGACAAGAATACCTGCCTGCACATCTTTCATGTTTTCTTGTGTGATCTGGTCTTCGATTGCCGCAAGAATTAATACATCTGTTTGGACGCTCAGAATTTTTTGTGGGCTGTAAATATCTGCTTGTACACCACTTTCTTGCAGTTCTTCTTTCTTCTGCGGAAGACGCTGATGTTTATTTGTAAACACGAGCAAGCTGTCGATATCGATACCGTTCTTATGGTAAAGAGTAACGAATTGATCAGACACTGCTACGACTTGATGTTTTATAAAAGAACATTGATGTGCTTCCAGCGCAGCGACACTTCCGACATTACCAAACCCTTGCACTGCTACATCAATTGCTGTGTCTTCTTGATGCTTATCATGCAGCTTTTCTAATGTCTGCCGCTGCTTTTGTCTCCTCTCATTCTTATGGGTTGTCTCTTGTTCCTGTGTAAACCATTCGCTGACTAA
The DNA here is from genome assembly GCF_900099605.1 of Alteribacillus persepolensis. Taxonomy (GTDB): domain Bacteria; phylum Bacillota; class Bacilli; order Bacillales; family Marinococcaceae; genus Alteribacillus; species Alteribacillus persepolensis. The sequence goes on along the minus strand of NZ_FNDK01000005.1, from coordinate 130,815 downwards.
ATAAAAATAACTTAAGAAGGTCCCAATTCCTGTCGATTCTCTCCGCCCGGCAGCACCGTTATTATCCATGCTTTTGCCCGTAAACGAACCAGTGTAAGACTCACCGGGGTGAATCGTTTTATACTCACCAACCATCCAGTCGATAATTTTGTCATTCGTTCCCAAATCAGGAGCAGGAATATCTTGTGTTGGCCCCAAGTCCCGCGCAAAACGCTGCACATATTTTTTGCTAATTAAATTGAGCTCCCTCTCGGTATAATTTCGCGGATTGACATGCACTCCGCCTTTTGCTCCCCCAAACGGCAGGTTATGCAATGCATTTTTTAATGTCATTAAGATAGCTAGATTTTCCACTTCTGCTTCATTGACTTCCTGGCTGAATCGAATCCCGCCCTTATAAAAGCCGCTGATATTGTTATGCTGCACTCGATAGGCCGGGATACGTTCAATGACGCCTTCTTCCCTGGAAACCCTTATGTAACTCTTAATGACTTTGTCGGTTATTTTTAAAATTTCTCCAGCAGAGTCGAGCACTTTTTCACGTTCAGATGGATGTGTTATATCTTCTTCCAAGAATTTTTCCTGCTTTAATTCGCTAACGACTTCTTCAATTAATTTTTTCGTTTGAGAGTGTTCCATCTTTTACCTCCTCTAAAGCGTTTCACCGTTGTTTCTGTATATGCCCATTCCCTCTTTTGGCGTTTTCAAACCAATCATTTCCTCCTGATTAAACCAAGAGATACGGCCCAAAACGCATAAAAACTAGTAAAATTCTTCGCACAAAAATTTAAAATTTTTTTCTTCATGATTCACACATCGCCAAAACCCTTGATATATCAAGGGTTATAAGAATATCTTTTTCATTTAATTTTTACAAAACTTCGACAAAAACGGTGTAAAAGCAATTATTTGAAAGCATTATGTAAGCGCAGCAAGTATTTTTGGCAGCCATCCCCACTAAACCTAATTAAGCACTTTTAATCCTGTTCAAGCGCATTTGAACTTTTAAACTGTCCATCCTATGATAAAAATGTAAACCGAACAGACACATTCATTTTTTTCACTGTGAACGTGTTACGTACGAATGTATCTGAGTCAGGAGGAATAAGTCATTAAGGTCCTTATTAATCAAAGCGAAGGTGATAAACGCATGGACACGAAAACGCCGGAAACTACAAGTACTGTTGACTCCATTGTATTTGAAAAGCCAACAGTAGAAGACGGAGCTGACATGTGGGAGCTTGTAAAGAATTCTACGCTGGATTTGAATTCTTCTTACAAGTACATTATGATGTGCGAATTTTTTGCTGAAACGTGTGTTGTAGCAAAAGAACATGGCAAACTTGTTGGCTTTGTCACAGCATTCATCCCTCCGGAAAAACAAGACACCGTATTTGTATGGCAAGTTGGTGTTGACCCTTCACAACGCGGAAAAGGCTTGGCATCCCGCTTGTTAACTGAATTGCTGGACCGCACAACTTGTGGAGATGTGGAATATTTGGAAGCTACTGTCACACCATCCAATGATGCGTCTCAAGCTTTATTTAAAAAGATTGCTCGCACGCACGATACCAACTGTGAGGTTTCCGAATGTTTCGCAGAGGAACTCTTTCCAGGAGAAGGACATGAAGCTGAGTTAACATTCCGTATCGGTCCAATTAATAAATAACAGAACGAAAATGGTTAATGTTATCGACAACTAAGGAGGATCTACTAATAGACATGAATCAAAACGATTTGAGTATCTTTAATGAGCATGAGTCCGAAGTCCGCAGTTATGTGCGGGGTTTTCCAACCGTTTTTCACGAAGCTAAAGGCTATAAATTGTGGGATTTAGATAATAAAGAATATATCGACTTCTTTTCTGGCGCAGGTGCATTAAATTATGGCCATAACGATGACAACATGAAAAAGAAGTTGCTTGAGTATATACAAGAAGATGGTATTACCCATTCATTGGACATGGCATCTAAAGCCAAAGGGGAATTTTTAGAAAAATTCCATGAAGTAATTTTAAAACCGCGTGACTTAAATTATAAAGTGATGTTTCCTGGACCAACCGGAACAAACACGGTGGAAAGTGCATTAAAACTTGCACGTAAAGTGACTGGCCGCACAAATGTTATCAGTTTTACCAATGGTTTCCATGGAATGACAATTGGTGCGCTTTCTGTCACTGGCAATGCTTTCAAGCGTGCAGGTGCTGGAATGCCGCTCCAAAATGCTGTTACCATGCCTTTTGACAATTACATTCAAGATACCAATCAAGAAATTGCTTATATGGAAAGGTTAATTGATGATAATGGCAGTGGTGTAGACAAACCCGCCGCAATCATTTTAGAAACAGTTCAAGGTGAAGGCGGATTAAATGCAGCTCGTATGGAATGGCTGAAAGAGGTAGAAAGAGTCTGCCGTGAACGTGACATTCTGTTAATTATCGATGACGTTCAAGCAGGCGTTGGAAGAACAGGAACGTTCTTCAGCTTTGAACCTGCCGGTATAAAACCAGACATTGTATGCTTGTCTAAATCCATTGGTGGGTATGGTTCTCCATTAGCACTCACTCTTATCCACCCTGATTATGATAAGTTTGCCCCAGGTGAACACAACGGTACATTCCGCGGTAATAATATGGCGTTTGTAACAGCAACAGAAGCGCTTAATTACTGGAAAGATGATCAACTAGAGAAAAGTGTACAAGAAAAGTCAAAACGTATCGAAGAATTTTTGAATAAAATGATTAAAAAGTATCCAGCAATGAAAGGTACTCATCGGGGCCGTGGATTTATGCAAGGTATTGCAAGCGATGTAGAAGATCTTTCAGATAAAATCGCTGGAAAGTGTTTTGAACACGGCTTAATCATGGAGACAGCTGGACCAGATGATGAAGTATTTAAGCTGTTCCCTCCAATTACAATTGACGATGAAGGACTAGACAAGGGACTTGCAATCATTGAAAAGGCTATTGAAGAAGTTGTAACGGAACAAACAGACCTTATTACTTCTTAACAGTTAGTGATGTTATATTCATCATTAGAAGGCCTGATTGAAATCGTTAAGATGAAATCAGGCTCTTCTTTTTGATACAAACCCAGTCGAACAAAATGAGGAGGATCACAACATGAAAGTAGTAAAACTAGAAGACATTCTTGGTACAGAACAAGACGTAGATGGCGGTAATTGGGTCAGCAGACGCCTAATTCTTAAAGATGATAAAATGGGTTATTCTGTAAATGACACCATTATTCGTGCAGGCACAGAAACGCACATTTGGTATCAAAACCATTTGGAAGCTGTTTACTGCATTGAAGGGGAAGGTGAAGTAGAGACACTAAAAGATAATAAAGTTCATCCAATCACAGCAAACACTCTATATGCGCTTGACGAACATGACGAGCACCTGCTTCGTGCAAAAACAGACATGAGAATGATTTGTGTGTTCAATCCGCCTCTAAGCGGCCGTGAAGTACATGATGAAAATGGTGTATATCCAGCGGATTTGGACTAATATAAAACGCACCTTCAGCTGTTGTTTAACGGCTGGAGGTTTTTTAGTGAAGAAATGAAACACAATGTCTATGTCAATCGTAATATAACACAGAGTCATTGTATAGATTGGAGGAACATAAGTGGAAGTATTAGGGTTTTTAGCTGTCATCTTCTTATTTATTGGCGGTTTATTTTTGTTAAATATTTTCACAAGCATTTGGGCCTACCGCGATGCAATTCACAAAGGCAACAGTAAAGAATATGCATTAATCGTACTTATTGGGACGTTATTTTTTCCGTTCATCGGCTTTATTATTTACTTGTTCATTCGCAATCATTAATGGTGTCACTGCAAATAATAATACTTAAAAAGAATACTGTCTCCATTCGCCCCCATCTTGTTAATTAATGTTCGTACGTCGTGCAAAGAACGCGCTGGATATTGATATTGGCAAATGGATGGCTTTCTCGCATTCATATCCAATGTCGTAATACAAACCGACTCTTCATACGCGTCATAATATATAATAAACGGCAGCTGATAAGCTGGATGATTCACTTCTCCTTTATAAACATAATAAGCCATACTTTGATGCACCTACTTGTTCAGTTCGTTTGTACAGCATATGACCTGCATGAAAAGAATGGCAAGGCGAATCCATTACATATACTGTTGTCTGTTTCGGAAAAATAAAAAAGCTGTTGCATAGGTCTTCTTTTTTTCCGCCTATGCTAAGGAAACCATTGACGTCCCCTCCAATGTACTTATGCAGCAGCACCTGGCAAAAGGGCTCCAAGGAATATTTCGACACGGACAAACATTCTCTCTGTTAGAGCTTCAGCAATTACTTTAAACAAACACGAGTACTGCCGCAAACTGCTCGGGTGCCAAATATAGTGGCTTTTCTTCGCTTGTACAAAGAATGCGTGAATCTTCTTTTCTCAGCCGGCGTACGGCAGTGACTAACTGTTCCCGTAAAAATTTTCATTTCCCATTCTGTCAACATTTCCATAAAGGTAGTCATATTTTTTTCAAACTCACAAATACTAGACAAGAAATAAAGATGACGGGGGAATGGCAATGGAAGAGTATGAAGCACCAGCTGTCATTGAAAAAATAAAACAGCATCAACAAAATAAAAAACTGGTGGCATCGGAATTAGGTGATTTATTCACCAATTACTTGGGTGATTCTTTATTTTGCTGTATTTTTAAACATCACCTTCATGTCGTAGAAGATGATGATGTCAAACAATACATCGAATCGGCATTACGCGTTTCTCAAAAACATTTGCACATGATTGAAAACATTTTTAAGCAAGAAAATATCCCTGTTCCAGTTGGTTTTGGCAAACAAGATCTTCATCCAGACGCTCCGCGTTTATTTTCAGATATTTTTATGGTTTTTTATATGACAGAGATGTCGCGAGCAGGCTTTGAAACATATGGAAGTGCTTTATCAACATCAGCTCGCCATGATATTATTCAGTATTTTGAAACATGTTTACAAGACACCATCTCTTTATATAAACACGGCATGTACTTATTATTAGAAAAAGGGATGGATATTACCTCACCGGAAATTCCTTACCCGAAAAAGGTAGATTTTGTGGAAAAACCTTCGTTTATATCTGCTATTGCCGGGAAGTCCAGACCATTAACCAGCTTAGAGATTAAACACTTACAAATTAATATTAATACAAATACATTAGGAAAAGCTCTCATGGTTGCCTTCAGCCAGATTGCTTCCTCCGCTGAACTCAGAAGTTATTTTCGTGAGGGCTGTCAGTTAGCAGAAAAGCAGATTAATGACTTAAGTGAAATATTAATGGCCGATAACTTGCCTTCCAATAAAATTATTGATACCGAAGTTACTGATTCCACTATTTCTCCGTTTTCTGACAAGCTGCTGCTGTACCACACGGTTATGTCCAATGGAGTCGGTATTCAAAATTATGGAACGGCAATGAGTAAAATAACAAGGCATGATGTTCACTTAAAATTCGCAAGCTTGTCTGTAGGAATTGGCAAGTATGTCAATAAAGGGATGAAAGCAATGATTGAACACGGCTGGACAGAAGAGCCTCCAAGCTCTGCTGACCGTGAAAAACTATCACAGCGGCAATCATCTGATTAAATAAGTATTCATCCACATCGGAGAAACTTTGACAAAAAGATAACAACTACAGAATAATCCGAGCGATTGGCAGAGCCGTTCGGATTATTTATTTGTCATAGGAATTTTTAGTCTATATAACGTTTGTTTGTTGAGGTCGTCATCACCTTCTCCTTTCTGGTTGACCAGCTCTTTTGAACCGCGCTTGCCGCGTTGCCGCGGGCAGTGCTTTAATCCCATTGAAAAACACCCTGACGCTTTCTTTTCCTAAGGTACTTCCGTCTGTTGACTGCCGCTTAGAATATACTTACTTCTCCTATTGTCCGGCTTTTCGGTGATTTGATTTCGCCTCCATCCTGCCTCTTTTGTGAATGGTCATCGTGATTACTACTGGATATTTCCTAAACTTACTAGCTCGCCCCCCCAAAAACCTTTGGTACAATAAACGTAGTTCTAAGTGAGGAAAAGGAGGATTCCATTGTCTATAGCAACGGACCTAGCATCTATTCAAATACTGTCTTCGGTCTACCAATCAACAAATGTAAACGATACCTTTCACAACACAGTTCATACATTATGTAATAAGGTCGATTATATTGATTGGGCAGGCATTTACTTGAAAGAAGGTGAGGATACTCGTCTTCTTGTATCTACCGAAGATAAAGGCAGCATGCAAAGCCAATTAGCTTTTCCAATTAAACATAACGATACTGAAGTTGGAGTATTAGTAGTAAAGAGCAAACAATGGATTGTATTTGATGTAACCGATGTTTCTACGCTGGAAAAAGTAACATCTGAGCTAGGGAAAGTATTTACGTAATGTGTTTACATATGTATAATATGCCACATTTTAGGACGGAAAGCTCTTGCTATCCGTCCTTTTTCATGTCATGGTGTCTTTAAAACAAGTTCATCGAGACTTTTAAACGTATATCCTTGCTCCTGGCATTCATCAATCACTTTCTCTAACGCTTTTGCGTTATCTTCTGATACCGCGTGCAAAAGCATTACAGCACCAGGATGCACCCTTTTCATGATACGTTGGTAGGCATGTTCTGGTCCTTTCTGTCCTTCTGTTTCCCAGTCCACATACGCAAATGACCAAAACACATTAATATAGCCTAATTGCTGTGACTGTTTTAATGAACGTTCGCTAAACGTACCTTGTGGAGGGCGTAAATAGAGCATGTCATCGTCACCAGTCAAACGCGTGTATGCCTCTTTTACTTTGTCTAATTCTTTTTCGATACGTTCATTACTTACTTCAGGTAAACTTGGATGATGGTATGAATGGTTGCCGACAATGTGTCCCTCTTTTTTCATTCGTTTTACTAAGTCAGGCGCTGACTTCAAATAATGTCCTGTCACAAAAAAAGCTGCCGGTACGTCTTTTTCTTTCAGTACGTCTAAGATATCACTGGTATAACCATTCTCGTATCCATTGTCAAATGTCAAATACAGTTCTTTGTTGTCGGTGTCCCCAATAAAATAACCATTGTATTTTTTTAGCAGTTCCTTATATACTTCTTCTGTATCTGATGGCTGATTATTTTCAGCTGGCTTAAAATTCCATCGATACACTTCATCTGCTGCAGCTGGCGCGGCAAAAAGAAGTCCCAGCAGGATGATTAGAAAAAATCCCGTTAACGAATATTTCATGAGACTCTCCTCCAATTTTAAGTATAGGGTTTGCTTTATTACACGATTTATACAAAAATACGTTAACACTTTATACCAATAAACCATTTAAGGGTTTATTTCAATCATCATTCATGATATAAATAATAATTGTTCACCTTATTCAAGGGATATTTAGAATTTTTCAACTTTTTTCTAAATTATTATACTAATATATTTAAATATAGGAGGGAATGAAAAAATGGCTGATTCCAAAAATAAGCGGGGGATGATACAGGGTTTTCTCGATTTCGTTGAAAAAACCGGAAATAAACTGCCCCATCCTATCACGCTATTTGCTATTTTAGCTGTTTTAGTTGTTATTGCTTCTGCCATCCTTTCCGCTGCCGATTTACAAGTAGAAGATCCGGCAGGCGAAGGAGAAACCATCACCGTTAACAACTTGTTATCTAGTGATGGGATTGAATACATGTTTACAAGCATGGTGGACAATTTTATTAACTTTGCACCGCTCGGTGTTGTGTTAGCCACGATGATTGGTATCGGTATTGCAGAACGAACTGGTCTCATTAGCGTGTTGTTGCGCGGTTTTGTATTATTTATACCTAAATTTCTTTTAACAGCAGGACTGGTTTTTGCGGGAATTATGTCCAGCGTGGCATCAGACGCCGGCTATGTGGTTTTGCCTCCATTAGGTGCAATGTTGTTTGCCGCTTTAGGAAGGCATCCTCTTGCAGGGCTTGCCGCAGCATTTGCCGGCGTATCGGCTGGTTTTAGTGCCAACTTACTGCTTTCTGCAGTAGATCCGATGCTTGGGGAGCTGACTATGCAAGCAGCTGCAACGATTGATCCGGCCTATGCAGAAGGCATGAACAATGCAATGAACTACTATTTTATTATTGCTTCTACATTCTTTTTAACTATTGTCGGTACACTCGTTAGTGAGAAAATTGTTGAACCAAGACTGGGCACTTATAAAGGAGAACATGGAGAAAATACAGACGGATTGGAGAAGATTACAGCTCAAGAGAAAAAAGGCATGGTTTATGCTGGATTGTCGGCTCTTATCACCGCCATTTTACTAGCATTACTCATTGTGCCGTCTAATGCACCTCTACGCGGAGAAGAGGGTGCTGTTATCCAGTCACCGTTTATGAGTTCACTAGTTGTTGTGATTTTAATCTTTTTCTTTATTCCCGGGTTAGTATATGGCATCGTCACCAAATCCATAAAAAGTGATAAGGACGTTGCTAATCAACTTTCCGAAACGATGGCTTCGATGGGAATGTTCATCGTTCTTGCCTTTACAGCCGGTCAATTTGTTGCTTATTTTAACGAATCAAACATGGGACTGTTACTGGGCGTATATGGTGCTGAATTTCTTAACACCATCCAATTAGATGGGATTCCGTTAATTATAATGTTTGTTTTGATTACCGGGATTATTAACATATTTATTGGAAGCGCTTCTGCAAAATGGGCGATTATGGCACCTGTTTTTGTGCCAATCATGATGCTTCAGGGTTATTCACCAGAATTAACGCAAATGGCTTACCGTGTTGCAGATTCAACGACCAACATTATTACACCATTAATGACGTACTTTGCTATCATTATCGCCTTTGCACAAAAATATGATAAACGCATGGGAATTGGTTCATTAATTTCGGTTATGCTGCCATACTCCATTGTTTTCTTGATTACGTGGACGCTTATGTTAATTGTTTGGATAACACTGGGACTTGACCTTGGACCTGGTTCTCCAATTGAATATAATAAATAGTGTCAAATAAAGAGGCTGTATCACATTTAAAACAGTTTACTCACAAGCAATGAAAGTGTATTCTAAGCGTCGTCAATATACGGAGGCTCCTGCGGGACGCGTCGGCTAAGACCAGCTGCATCGTGCGGCCAACACGGAAACTAGCACGTCCTGTGCGGAGCCTCATTTGACTTGGTAACGGGCTTTTCTTTACCACATTGGATGAGGCCATGCCCGCGTAATGTGAAATATTTTGACGGACCAACAATAAAAATCACTGTAATAAACAAATAATCCGAACTGATTTCAATTAATCGTTCGGATTATTCTGTAATTCCTGCACTTTTGTCTTAACCTCTTTTTAATGCCCGGTTAAATGGTGGTATTGATTAATATAATGAATAGACAACTTCTCGTTTTCCCAGCTTAACTTAGTTACACCGGTATTGTCGATTCGAAAGGGACGGTGTAGCGTATGCCAAGCATCACCAGCAAGCAAATACATTAAAAAGATAGACAACAATCCGCCGTGGGACACGAGTGCTGCTTTTTCCCCCTGCTTCACTTTTTTTAACATGTCATAGATGCTTCTGCACCTGTCTGTTATTTGTTCATCTGTCTCTGTCCCTTCAATTCCTGACTGCAGAAGACTTTTGTTTTTTACTTCCGGGTACTCTTTATAAATTTGTTCTCTCGTTTTTCCCTGGAGAGGTCCTAAATAAATTTCTCTCAACGTACTAGCCGTCATCACTTGCAATGATTGATGTTTTTCTATAGCTTTGGCGGTTTCATAAGCTCTTGTCAAATCACTGCTGTATATATAATCCAATGCAGTAGTCGAAAAATGTTCACCCAGTCTAGCAGCTTGCTGTTTTCCTGCGGACGACAACTCAAAATCCTGACAGCCTTGCAGCTTTTTGGCAAGGTTGCCTTCTGATTCTCCATGCCTAATTAAATAAATATCCATCCAATGCCCCTCTCAGTCCCAATCGTGCTTAAACTGATTTATTTTAATATTTATCTGCTTTAACATATTTTCCAGTCGTTGTAAGTCCGACAAACTACTATCATTTACGTCCATTTGCTCAAGCATTTCTTGTATTAAAGACATGCGTTTTTTTAAATAATCTATTTGTTGTTTTTTTGTATGAACCGGACTGCCCATCAATGTCCCTTCCTTATTTGTTTTCTTTTTCTTCGTGAAAAATATTGATATGACGCCACTTGCCAAAATGGTAATACGCAACCGCAAATACACTGCTAATAATGAAACTTATCCCAATACCGATGGCAATTCCGTGCGCCCCAAACCATTCAGAGCATAACCAAGCCAGTGGAAAACGCAGCACCCAAAATGAAATGATATTTAGTACAAGCACCTGCAGCATGGCACCAGACGAGCGGACAATACCATTTAATACAAAGTTGATTCCTAAAAACGGGTAGAAAAACGCGATAATTTGCAAATACGTAGCACCAAAAGCGATCGTTGCCGCATCATCTACAAACATGCGAATGAGCCATTCACTAGAAATAAATACAAACAATCCAATCGTTAATGACACACCAAAAATTAAAAGTAAACCGCTTTTTGCAATGTCACTGACACGATGCCATTTATCTGCGCCAATGTTCTGTCCGGTCATGCTCGTAATAGCAGACCCCAGTGTTGTAGCTGGCAGCATAATAACACTGTCAATTCTTTGAGCAGCTCCATATCCAGCAACCACCGTTTCACCAAAAGAAGTAACAACAGTCATAATAGCAAGTACCCCGCCTGAGATAGCAACCATTGACAATCCAGATGGAAGTCCCAGCTTGAAAATCCGCTTAAATTCTTGCAAAGGTGGTGGAGTTGGTACGGTAAACGGCAGTCCTTTTTTGAGAATAGAGTAAACAATGCCAAACAAAAAAGCACTTCCTTGGGAAATAACAGTAGCATATGCTGCCCCCTGCATACCGTAGTCAAATACCGAAATAAACACTGGGTCCAGCACTGTATTTAAAACGACAGCAAGAAATATAAAACGAAGTGGTGTTTTACTGTCACCGACAGCACGCAGCACCGTACCGATGAAATTGTAGCCAAACAAAAAGACAATCCCGACAAAGTTAATTCGTAAATAACTCAAGGCCATCGGCATAATGCTGTCTGGTGTCCCCATCCAGGCAAGTATGTATGGAGATAAAATAAACCCAGCCACACCTAAAAACACAGCCAGCGTACTTAATACAAAAACAAACGCATTCAATGACATTCGCAAACCCTCGCTGTCATTCGCACCTGTTCGCTGTGATAATACAGTAAGTGTTGCACTATTAATCCCAATAATAAACGATAAAATCGTAAAAATAATAGCAGAAGAGATCGTCACGGCACCAAGAGCATCTGCACCAATAAGGTTACCAACCCAGAGACTATCTATAATTTGATAGGAACTTTGAAGAAGATTTCCCAGAAAGATGGGTGTGGCAAAAAATATCATTTTTTTCATGATGCTTCCTTCGGTAAAATCCATCTGTTTGGCTGTCCCCATCTTTTCCTCTCCTGTTCTTCAGCAATCTAAATCATTTATTTCCATTCATATGTTTCTGTCACTTTAATGCTGTCTTTGACTGACTGCACCATGGAACAATTTTTCCGTGTGAGTTCCATATTTTTTTTCATCTGTTCATCAGAAATTCCTTGCGCATCAATAAGAAAGTGCAAGTGAATTTCTTGTATCTCATCAGCGCCTTCACCGCTTCGTTTCACATCTGCTTTTATTTGAATATCGTTGACCGTTTGACGGCGCTTTTCTATAATTTTTTTCAACACACCACCGCTGCATACTGCCACCGATGATACTAACAATTGATATGGCCGAAAACCATATTCATCATTAGAAGAAATCTCTAACACGCCAAAGTCTGTTTTTGTTGAAAAACCAAAACCATGTTCTTGCATTGAAAATTCCATATGCCTCTCTCCTTCGTTTGATGTTCAGTTTCTTAACTCTTCCTATTGTTAAAAACATGATCACGATACGTCAAGTGCTTTCCCCTCAAAACTCCTGACTACCTGTATATATACTATCAGATTTCAGCTGCTTTTTATTGTATTATGCACCGCCATCAAGCATGCAGAGGAAATAAAACAAAAAGCAGGCCAGGCTTTGGCCTGACCTGTATGATCATCTATCGAACTTTTTCACCATATACTGTGTTGAGTACTTCGTGGGAAGGTTTGGAAGTTAAATTCTTTGGAACAGTATCTAAAACATTTACATCAAGATGTTTTTCCATATCGCGAATCGCTTCTGTGTTTCCCACAAGGAAAATCCCTTCTAAGTTTCTGTTCTTCACTTCTTTATTCAAGGACGGTGCTAAATTTTTATACCAGCGCTGTTTGTTTTCTTCAAAGCGGTGGTCTACTTCATCGACTTGGGTGGAACCGGAAGGAACCCTTTCTGAAGCCGCGTTTCCTTCATACTGTTTCCAGTCTTCTGATTCAACATCCCAGCTGTAATGCTTTTCGTCGCGAATTTCACCTAGCGCTGTATCCATAAAATGCACATCACTTTTTTGCACCATCACAATGCCGCTGGCTGGGAAATGTTTTTGCATCGACTCTAATTGACTAAGAACCGGAGTGCTTTCCCAATGAAATTCCGTTTCCATTGGGACTTGCAGAATATGCTCGGCTAACACCTCGCCGTCACTGGAGATAATCAGTAAAAAGCTTTTTTGCATATTGATTTGCTGGTCATATATATGACGGTCAGCAATATCTGCAGCTTTTTTAAATGCTTTTAGTTCGTCTTTCGTTCCACTTTTTTCAACATACTCTTTTAATTTTTTCAGTCCATTCTTCAAGCGGATTTTCCATTCGCCATTATGCTGGCTTCCATCTCCAAAATCTGTATTTAAGTAAATAGTTAACATACCGGTTTCATCACGCTGCTGCTTTAATGACTGCAATTGTTCTAATAATGCCATCGTCGATGCCTCCTTTTGGACGTTGTACCCTCTCTATTTCACGTAAATACTTTGTGTAAACATTAAAAATAGAGCTGTCTATGCAGACAACTCTATTGCTTCATATTTCTTTTGATGCATGTTGGTGTTTAGAAGGAAATTTTTCTACATTTTCAGCCAATGTTACATCTGCTTCCACATTTTCCTCTGTTCTCTCTTTATCCTTTAAATCTTTTAGCTCTTCTGCTGTTTTTTGTGTTGTTTCTTTTACCGACAACGTTGTATCTTTTAAATGGTTTGCCCTTTGCGTAATTTGTTGAATATCTTCATTCGCGGATTTTAGTAAATCAGCTAATTGGTTTGATGCTGATTTTACTTGGCCAATAATTTCTTCTCGATTTTCTGCCACAAATTTACTGGCTTCATTAATGGCTGAAGCAGTCTGCTTTGTGCCACTTACAATCCTTTGCCTGGACTGACGATTTCCTATCAGCACTAATGCCGAGATGCTGCCTACAGCAATGCCAATTTTCATCCCCAACCGCGAACGAGGCGCTTCTTGTTTTGCCATGTTCTCTTCCACCTTCCCTCTCTAACGTTATCTTTTATTATATAGTATTTACATACCACCAATGAAGCATGATTATGCTTTTATTTTTCCGCTGATTATAGAACTTGTATACGTTTTTTTACAAAATGGTACAAACCACTTTCGAAAAGGCAGCTCTTGCTAAAGAAATTCTGTTGTTCGTTTTTTATAAAGAAAACTTTAGCCAGTGTCCTGAAGGAAAGACATTCGGCTAAGGTAAAACCATTTCTACTAAGAAAGCACACGTCCTGTACCGGGCGTAGAAGCCGTCATGTCCCATAAAAGTATGTCTTCCATCTTCCTCAGCACCCATCAATTTCCTCGCAGCATGTATACGGCTTTTTCCACATGTTGATGCCATTACTGATTCAGCTGTGTTAACATGCAGTACTTTCCTGTGAGCAAAAAAAATGTTTAGCTGAAAAGCTAAACACCTATGGATGTATGTTAGTTATATACTTCCAAAAGATAATAATCTGTTTCTTTTTCTTCAAATGCTTCTCCTGCCGTATGTGCCGTTTCCACCTCTTTGCTGTTTTCCTTTTTTGACACATTATTCCTCCTTTCTCTGTAAATGTTACATTGTATGTTTGCATTGCTTTAATATGCTGATATGTTTCATGACAAATGTAGAACGATACTGTTCAAATAGTGGTATAAAAGACATTTTTCAAAAAACATTAACATTTATCTGTTTATTTTTTGTCATTTTTCGTTATAATAGACACCGAGATGGATGAGAAAATGATATAAAAGGAAGGATTGGATAATGAGAAAACCCATGCGCTCCACCCTAGAGGATTTGATCAACGAAAATAAAGAAGAGCTTTTACGAGATCAAGATGCCATGAGCGAGATAGAGAAAAAACTTGATGATCGAAAAGCCCGAGAAGTCTATGTCGAAGAGTTAGAAAATTATAAAGAAAAAGATATGAAATACGTAAAATGATAATGGCCGGGGCTGTCTTCCAAGGATTTATTCACCTTCCAGACAGCCTTTTTTTATGCTTAAAATGCCATAAAACACGACAGCCAAGCCGAGAAGAAAATCGATGATAGGACGACTCTTTCATGTCTTTTATTTACGAAAATACTCTGTTAATAATTGGTAAACAAGTGAACGTTTTTCCATTTTCTCATTGATTAAGTGGTGGTTTCCCTCATCGACTAACAGCCGCTTTGAGTTGGGGAATAATGCAGCATAAGCTTTCATGTTGTGTTTCCAATCTACCGTTTGATCATTGGTCCCTTGTATAATGAGAATATCTTTATCCACAGGGTGGTGTTGTGTCAATTGCTTCTCCCATTCAAACATTGCTTGCACCCACTCTAACGAAATGATTTTTCCTTGTAATGGATCATTTTTAATTTTTTGCATAAACTCTTTATTTCCTGCATTCATTCGAAACTTTCTTGGCAATTGTTTGCGGAAAAGCGAAATAATTGGTGTAAAACTTTTGCTTATCCACCATTGATTTGAACGAATTAAGGGCGAAATCAAACCTACTTTTTGAAACGGAGATGACGAGGTGTTCGTTAACACATATTCTGCCAAAACAGCTCCGCCTGTGCTATGACCGACAGCATGCATATTTGAAACACCCCAATCTTTGAGCTTACCCATAACCGTTTGCAAAGCGCTCTGATACTCTTGAAACGAACTAATTTGAAAACGTTCACCGCCGGACAGACCATGACCCGGCAAATCAAACGCCGCTACCTGATAGCCTTTATCCAGCAGATGTTTAATAAAGGGAGCATTCGTGCCTGTATGGTCAAACAACCCATGAATAAAAAGAATTGTTGTCGTATTTGTTTCTTTTTGCTGCTGGCAAAACAGCTGCACCGACAAAAAAGTGTCCTGAAAGGGCAGCCACTCATGCTCGACACCCTCTTGAGGCAATTGATACTCTTTTACATACTCTTGAATCATCATCGCTGAATTTGTCATGTTACCTAAGTCTCCTCACACTCAAACTATAAAGCATCACCTATATGTTCCAGCTACCCGGTGCCTAACCGCACAAAGCAAAGCAACTCTTACTGCATCTGTACACATCAGTATACAAAATGTGCTTATATTAATGAATCTAAAGCACGCTGCCCTATCGGACGCCGTGCCTGAAATCCGCACCGTCTAGTGTACACCACAACGCCCAATCATCCTGCTGTAAAGATTGAACTTCTATACATGTCCATCACAGCTCTTTGTTCGTTCACGACATGTGTTTAAGACAAGATAAAGAAAAGTACAAGCAGCCTGTAAACCCGATTAAAAAAGGAAGAATCTACGAGCGTGCTTATGAGACACTTAACAAACGTCTGCCTTTACCCTTTATCCAAAAAAAACTGTTCCCCCATAGTATGGGAGAACAGTTCCCTTTTTATTGAAGACGCGGGTCGTTAAGCAGACGTTCCATTTCTTCCATGTGCCCTGTCTCATCAGCAATTAAATCTTCAAGCTTGATTTGCAATTCGACCAAGCCGAGCTCTTCTGCTTGTTTGGCACGTTCTGTATAACGCTTAATGGTATCTTTTTCTGCTTGCCGCGCATTTTCAAGCATTTGTTTCACATCATGTGTTTGCTGTATTTCCACTGCTTTTGTCGTCGGTGTACCGCCTAAGGTCTTGATTTTTTCAGCCAAGTATAAAGCGTGGCCTTGCTCATCACCAATTTCTCCTTCAAAGAACGGTTTTAGCACTTGTCGATACAATCCTGATACAACGGCAGCATAGTTATTATACATAATAACGGAACCGTATTCGTTCGCCAAATCCTCATTTAATCCATCAATTAATGCTTGCATTTTTGCATCCATGAAAAGAGTCCTCCTTCAACATTACTGCTGATTTTTGTCGTTTTTTTATTTTTTGTGACGTAAGCATGCTGTCTATTGTATATCGTACCCCTTAAAAAAATACGTTAAACCTCTTTTTCAAACAGTTTCTTATACTCCTTGTAGCCCTCTTTTTCCAAGTCTTCTTTTGGAATGAATTTTAAAGCTGCTGAATTAATGCAGTACCGTAAACCTTCTGGCGGCGGCCCATCAGGAAACACGTGACCAAGATGGGAATCAGAGTTTTTTGTTCTCACTTCTGTTCTTCGCATCCCAAAGGAAGTGTCCAGTTCCTCCACAATGTTGTTTTCATCTAATGGTTTTGTAAAACTTGGCCAGCCACAATTCGATTCAAATTTTTCATTTGAACTAAACAAAGGTTCTCCAGAAATAATATCCACATACAAACCATCATCCATTAAGTTCCAATATTCATTATCAAACGGACGTTCTGTGCCATTTTTTTGCGTTACTTCAAATTGAATCGGAGTAAGCCGCTTTTGTAAATCTTCTTTGCTCTCTGCCATTAGTTGTCCCCCCAGTATTGTTGTATAAAGCCCTCACGACCAGAACCTTTTCGGTACAGTAAATAATGAAAACGGTTCTTTTTATGGTAGTCTTGATGATAGTCTTCAGCTGGATAAAATGTTTTTGCCGGCACAACAGGTGTTACCACTGGATTGTCAAAGGGGCCGTGCTGATTGAGCTCTTCTTTTGATTGCTCTGCGATTTGTTTTTGTTCATTGTCATGATAAAACACCGCGGTTTGATACGACTCCCCTCGGTCATTAAATTGTCCGCCGCTGTCTGTAGGATCAATTTGTCTCCAGAAAGTGTCGAGTAATTCTTCATATGTCACTTTCTCTGGATTGTATACAATTTGTACGGCTTCTACATGACCGGTGGTATTGGAACACACCTCTTCATACGTTGGATTTTCTGTCTCTCCTCCAGTGTACCCCGACGTAATCGATAGAACGCCGTCCAACTGTTCAAAAGGGCCCACCATACACCAAAAACAACCACCAGCAAACGTTGCCAGCTTCGTTTGTTCAGACATGTGCTTCCTCCTTTCTCAACTTTTTCTGTGTTAGTATTATACCATTTATGTCGATTCATTGACTTCTTCAACGGCTTAAATATGAAAAAGAGGCTGTCTCAAGGGCTATTAACCTTAAAACAACCTCTGTTTTCTTTTATTGTAATTGCTTGACTGATTCACGGTTAAACGCTGGCAAGTCGTCTGGTGTTCTGCTTGTCACCAAGTTATGGCAGACAACGACTTCTTCATCTTTTACATCAGCTTTCGCATATTCCAAATCAACCAGAATCGATGTGAATCCAGTTACTTTCCGTCCTTCTAAGGCCTTCGCTGTGATGAGAAGCTGCGGTCCATGGCAGATAGCAAAAACCGGCTTGTTTTCATCGATAAAATGTTTCGCAAATGCAACAAAACGGTCATCTGCACGCAAAATATCTGGAGAAAATCCTCCTGGAATAAACAGTGCATCAAAATCTTCAGGTTTCACGTCATCAATGGACGCATCTACATTGACTTTCGCTTCGCTGTTTTTCCCTTCTATTTTTTTACCTGCTTCTTTTTCAATCACTGTAACCTCGTGCCCCTCTTTATCAAACGCTTCTTTTGGGCTGGTGAACTCGGAGTCTTCAAACATATCGGTCATTAATGTTGCAATTTTTTTTGCCATCTTCAATAACACTCCTTTTTAAAGCATCACGTTGTTAGATATACCCATTTTGTTGTTTGTTAAACATTACTTTCTTCCATAATCCGCTTTGATTTCTCCCCAATCCTTTGTGTTCCATTTTAAGATAGGGTTCTTCCACTCATTTTCTTTCAGCCACTTTTCAGCACGTTCCACCGTATTCCAAATTTCTTCGGTTTCTGGCGTGCGTTTTAAGCTGGAGTTGGCTTTTTTCTTTTTTACCCAATTTATTGCAGTACCTGAATCGGTGTAAATTGGCTTTTCACTATTCCCTTTTTTGCAAAAAGCAAGTGCATGGACAATTGCTAAAAATTCTCCCATATTATTTGTTCCCATTTTAAATCCAGGATGAGAAAACAAGATTTCCCCCGTTTTCGTACAAACACCCTTATATTCGACAAAACCTGGATTTCCGTGGGAACCGGCATCAACCGAAATACTTTCTTCTATGTACACTTCGTTTGAAAGCGAGTTTACGTCTTCGCGGTGTGTCTGGCTGTAAGCTTGTTCCGCTTCATCTTTTGTTGGAAATGACCGAAACGATGCTCCCCGATACCCTTTGACTTGTTGTTCGCATGCTGCCCAACTGTTATAAACACCAGGCTTTCTCCCTTTCCAAACAACATAATATTTTTTCTTTGCCATATATACACTCCCATTTACTTGCTTTGTCTCGTTTTTAAATACAACACATTGCTTCCTTTTTTCATGCGATAAGGCCTCACATATGACCGAAATATTGGAACAGCAATAATATAACATCCTATTATAAAGGGGAGAGGATGGATGTAAGCATATTGTGTCACTACCCACCAACCGTGCGCAGCGATACCGCGTAACATTAAACCATAAAATACCACAGCAGCTGTTCCGTGCATCATGAGAACAAACGTAATATTAACGACGTGAAACAAGAACATCGGCTGTTTGTTATTCAGCTCTTTTTCTAAAAAACGCTGCATAATCATCGTCACAATCATAGTGACAAATGCTGTAAAAGCCGGCAGAATAAATAGAAAAAACAGCTTCATCTTATATCCCCCAGTTTAATGTCTCTCTAGCATTTTATCATTCCCATATGTCTGCGTCATACAAAGAAAATAAAAAAAGGACCCTTGCCGCCGGGTCCATGTATAATATATTATTCTTCCTCGTCTTCCATATTATTTTCTTCTTCCATATTGCCATCTTCGTTATCCATACCGTTGTCTTGTTCTTCCTCCATACCACCATCTGTGCCGTTATCTTGTTCCCCGTTCATACCGCCATCATTTTCAGGCTCTTCTTCCATTTCAACTTCGCCTTCTCCATCCGTACCATCGTCCATCTCCGGTTCTTCTTCTGCTCCACCACAAGCAGCCATCACACTTACAACTAACATACCTGATAATGCAGCATAAAGCAGCCTTTTGTTCATTTTTCAACATCCTCCTTATATCATATCTTCGCTAAGCCCATTCCCGTCTGGTACTTTCCAAAACCCATATGGAAAAAATCACACATTATTACACTTTTGTCAGACATCAAACAATGGGAAAAGCGTGTATTGGTTTCAGTTTTCTCCAAGGTGAAGAATGTTATGCATGGTGTTACATGTTTTGGCTAAATAAACTGTTGAAAAATTGTATCGTATTGAAGTGGATACCGCTCATAACCGCAAATATCATTAATGATCGTTTGGTTTCTCATCACAGACAATGCCAGATTGGTTGCTATCGACCGGTTCTAACAAAGCGGCTAATCCTAAGTTAAAAGGGCCTATTCCAACATCTATAACATCATATACTGTTGTTTCCCTCATACGTCTCCACCTTTCTTGCTATAACAACGCAGCTGGCAGTACCGCCATCTCCGTCTTTTCTTTTGTATATGCCATATTGTGAAAGAAGCACCGCCCTATTAAGCAGGCGGTGCTTCTATTATAATACAACAGCAGCTATTAATCCGAATAGAAATAACGGAATATTATAATGGAGAAACGTCGGCACACATGTATCCCAAATATGGTGGTGACGCCCATCAGCATTCAACCCGGAAGTTGGCCCGAGTGTACTGTCTGAGGCTGGAGAACCGGCATCTCCCATTGCTCCTGCTGTACCAATTAAAGCAACGGTTGCAAGCGGCGAGAAACCGACACTCATACTAAACGGGACAAACAGTGCAGCTAAAATCGGAATCGTCCCAAAGGAAGTACCAATTCCCATCGTAACAACTAATCCCGCAAGCAGCATCACAGCAGCCGTCATAATATTAGCTCCCCCGGATACACTTATCGCTTTTTCTACCATATTATTGACGGCTCCAGTTTCCTTCAGTACATTGGCAAAACCAGAAGCAATTAACATAACAAAAGCAATCATTCCCATTAACTTTACGCCGTCATTGACCATTTCATCACCATGGCGAAACGGAACGACTTGAAAAATAAACATTAGAATAATGCCGCTTAATGCACCAAATATCAGAGAATCCATTGCTATTTGAATGATAAGAGCAGATAATACAGCTACAATCGTCAAACCATGTTTAAACGTAAACGATACAGTATCATCTCCTGTTTTCTCAGAAGGATCTGTAGCTGTTTTCGGCCTGTCTTTCCACTCTTTTGGCTTTCTGTACGTAATAAACACAGCAACCAACAAACCCGCTACCATTCCAAGTCCTGGAATAAGCATTGCTTTCCATATTTCATTTACTGGCACATCCATGCCGCTTGCTTGAATTTCTTGTGCGATTGTATTGTGAAAAATAAATCCAAACCCAACAGGAAGCATCACATATGGCGCTTTTAACCCGAATGTTAATGCCGATGCCACAGCACGCCGGTCGATTTTCATTTCATCGAACAACTTTAACAGTGGTGGAATTAAAATAGGGACAAATGCAATATGAACCGGTATAACATTTTGCGATAAACACGCAGCTGCAGCAATAACCATAATTAATGTGCCGCGTTTTCCTTTTAGCATACGCATGAGGGAAGACACAAGCACCCCCGTAATACCGGAATATCCAATCATCATCGCAAACACACCAAGCAGAATATAGCTTAACGCAGTTTCTGCTTGACCGCCCATTCCTTCGATAAGAAGTTCTAATGAGTCACTCCAGCTTAAACCTGTCATTAAACCAGCAGTTATACCAGCTGCCAAAATAGCCAGCACGACATTCACTCGAAACAGGCTTAATAAAATCATGACTACAACGGAGGTAATCACAGTAAACATACATATTTTCCCCTTTATATATTTAGCTCTCTACCAAATTAAAGTATAAGGGCCATATAAAAAAGGTGCAATACAAAATCTGAGTTGTTATACTTTTCCATCGCTGCTTTTCACAACGAGTATGTGGCCGCTTTTAACAGTGATTTCTCCGTATGCTCCTTTGATCTGATTACTGATTCCAAGTGTCTGCCCGCGCTCTAAACAAGCATTATCGAGCGGATAGACAAATCCTTTTAAAGACAGACCCTTCACTTTTTCACTGATAGGAATTATGGATACATAGGAATACATATCCTTTTCTATTTTTGTGTAGCGACCGGCTACAAAAAGCTTATTGTGTTTATCAATAATCTCTGCCTCCACACCTTCTTCACATGCTCTTTCCAATAAGTATATGTTGCTTAACGTATGATCGAGCCGGGTACCAGTAACACCGAACATAACAATCTTATGCGGCTGCTTTTCTAACGCCGATTCTAATCCTATTTCTGTATCCGTTTTGTCTTTATCAACAGGATCACAACTTTTCCACTCTACAGAATGCAATAAAATATCGTCTTTTTGTTCAGGTGTTACAGAATCAAAGTCACCGACAGCTAGATGTGGGATATATCCATGTTCAATTAATGCATATGCTCCGCTGTCAACACCGATAAGATAATCATCTTCTGTTACAGCCGAGAAAAAGTCTTCCTCCATCGTCCCGCCAGCAAATAATAGTACGCGCATCATAACCTACAACTCTCCAATCACTCAGGGGAATATGTATACTTTACACTAAAAAGACTTCCTCGAAAAAGGAAGCCAGTTATCATCTATTATCATTGAGCCAATCCATAAGCCGATGTTTTAACTGTTTTGCTTTTGCCGGGCTTTTTCCTCTTGTTGATACAGCAATATGATAATCGTCGTTTTCAATAGAGGCTGGAAGGGCAACGTTTCCAATACTTGGGTTGTCCGCGCCGTTAATTAACTGATGCGAAGCAGCCGATTGTTGGATAATTTCTTGGGCTTGTTTATTTCCAGAAGCAGAAACAATCATAAATGCCGATGCAATATGCTCTGGTTTACAAGTATCGTTAATCCATATAATCTCTCCTGATTGCACCATCTCTTTCAAATCTGCATGCAAATCAGGTGCTATTACCGTTATATTCGCCGCTGCTGCATGCAATTTATGTATCTTTCGTGCTGCAATTTTCCCGCCGCCTATGACTACAGCATCTTTATTTTCTAATGTAAGAAAGACAGGAAAATTAAACATGGTGCCCTCCGCCTATTTCGTATTCTGGTTTGTTCATTGTCTCTGTCACACGCTTTTTCAAAATTATCATCAGCTGCTCATCAAACCCGAGAAAATCACACAGTACTACCGACGCACTAGTGTCTTGATTCATTTTATTTATTTTCCGTTGCATTTCTTGCATTAACACACCAGTAAACAGCAAGTACGGCAGTACATACACAACATCGTTCCGACTATGTTTTACTGTTTCTAACCCTTCATCAAAAGTGGGGGAAGCAGCTGCTAAAAATGCCGTTTCTACATTTATTTGTGTTTTCTCTGCTAAACGTGACGCAATCGTATAGAAATCAGCAATGGCATGTTTGTCGCTGCTTCCTCGTCCGACCAACAGAATATCAGCTGCTTGTCCCTGATAATATCCTCTCTTTTGAAGACGTTGTAGCAGGACATCAAAAATTTTGCCCTCAATACCAAAAGGATTTCCATATTGTATAAATACATTTGGATATTGTTGTTTTACTTTCTCTAGTTCAGCCGGAATATCGTTTTTAATATGGCCGGCCTCTAGTAAAAAAACCGGCACCACCGCTAGTGCGTCAGCCCCTTTTTGAATACATGCTTCTGCCCCTTCTATAATAGAGGGGGCTGCTAGTTCAAGAAAACAAGTTTCTTGAATCGGGACATCGATTTTCTCTTTTGCACCTTCAACAAATGCTTTTAATTGCTCATTACCTTCTTGTATCCTGCTTCCATGTCCCACGAACAGCACCGCTTGCATACTTCATCACCCTTTTTCCATTTCAACCGAGAGACGCAACACTTTTCAATAACTCTTCTTGCTTTGGCTTTTCTAACGTAGAATATACGTTGATCCCTTCAGCTTGTGCTCGCTGTGCCGTTTGCGGCCCATAACAAATAACCGTTCGATTATTTGTCCATTCTACTGCAGACACACCAATGCCGTCTAGTTCACACAACAATGTATCTACTGCTTTGGCACAAGGAAGAACAATTGTATTAATCATATCGTCTTTCACGAGTCTGGCAGTAGTTTTACGCGTATTTTCATTGACGTGCAAACGATGACTAATCCAAACAGGGTGATTAGCACGCACCGGCAAGCTTTCTTTTGTTCCAATTAATAAGGAATATTCCTGCTCAGGTGCTTTTTCTAAGAATGGGAAAATCCCATACCCTTCCAGCTTCTTCTGTGTTCGTTTCGTACCAGCATATATTTTTTCCGGCAAACTTCGAATATCTATTTTTTGTTTACGCAGTGCCTCGAAAAAAACAGGAACACTGTCGGCTTCAAGAAAACTTAGTGAGTCATATAATTGAATGTTGTCTGGAAGCAAAGAAGCGGATGGGACTGCCGCAAAACGCGGAGCCTCATGAACTTCTGCACCATTCTCCTGTAACATTTCTCCCACGCGGCTTGGCGGCATGGACGTTTTCACTACCCAAACATACCTGCTGTAAAGCGGTTTTTTTTCAAACCAGGAAGGCTCAGAGCGCAAGCTGCAAACGTCACCTACCAACGTGATAGCAGGGTTTTGCACCTGTTCATTATCTGCTTTCGTACATATATCAGATAATGTACCTTCAATAACCCGCTGCCTGCCGGTTGTCCCCCACTCAATTAACATAACTGGTGTGTGTGACGGTTTTCCATGCTCCTTTAATTTCTCAGCAATAATAGGAAGGTTCTTTACTCCCATGTAAAAAACAAGTGTATCTACCGCTCTTACTAATGCATTCCAATCGGGGGAAGCACCGCTGTTATCCAGTGAGCGGTGACCGGTTATTGCAGCAAAGCTTCCAGATAACTCACGATGTGTTAATGGGATACCCGCGTAGTGAGGGGCTGCAATACCTGATGAAATCCCAGGAATAATTTCATAGTCAATACCCGTTTCTTCCAAAGCAGCTGTTTCCTCTCCCGAGCGGCCAAATACACCAGGGTCTCCTCCTTTTAGCCGGACAACATACAAGCCTTGTTTCGCCTTTTCTATCATCAACTCTTGAATAGTCTCTTGACGAAGATGATGGCGGTCCGGAAGCTTTCCGCAATAAATCCTTTCCGCGTTTTCCTCTGCTTTTTCAAGCAATAATGGATTGACAAGGCGGTCATATAAAATAACATCTGCATGTTTTAAGCATTCTTCGCCTTTTACAGTGATAAGTCCCGCATCTCCTGGTCCGGCGCCAACGATATATACTTTGCCTGTGTTCATGCTGCTCCCCCCAATATCACGTGTGAAAACGTCCTATAACAGTTCTTTTCCTTTTAAATAGTCTACAATTAAATCAGCCGCTCCCTCAATAGAATTTTCTTCTGTGTTTACAACCAGTTCCGGACTTTCTGGTTCTTCATAGGGTGAGCTGATTCCTGTAAACGATGGGATATCTCCATTTCTTGCTTTTCTATACAACCCTTTTGGATCGCGCTCTTCACACGTTTCCAAGCTGCATTCTACGTATATTTCAATAAATTCCCCATCTTGCAGCAATTGGCGTACTTGCTGTCTGTCTTCCCGGTATGGAGATATAAACGCAGTACTGACAATATAGCCGGCATCGACAAACAACTTCGATACTTCACCAATTCTGCGAATATTTTCTTTACGATCTTCCGGCGAAAAACCTAAGTCATTATTTAGCCCGTGCCGGATATTGTCCCCGTCCAGCACGTACGTTTGCTTGTCATCTTCAAACAACTTTCTTGACACGGCATTAGCAAGCGTTGACTTTCCAGATCCTGAGAGGCCCGTAAACCAGAGCACAAAACTCTCATGTTCATTTTTACGGTTTCTTTCTTTACGTGTTACCGATGCATCATGCCAGGTGATATTCTCCACTGCCATTTCAATTCCCCGCTTTCCTCTTGTTTTTCCGTATTACGATACAGTTTCTTTCATACCTTTAATCAACACGTTAATCACTTCTGGTCTGCTGAATTCAGCAGGCGGATGTTCGCCCTTCTTAAGCATTTCTCTCACTTTTGTCCCGGATAAAATAACATGGTCTTCTTTTCCATGCGGGCAAGTTTTCGCAGAAGCCATATTTTCGCACTTGCTGCAATAAAAGCTGTGTTCAAAAAACAATGGTTTAATACCCAATTCTTCTTCTGTGAAGTTACGGAAAATGTGCTGTGCATCATATGTGCCGTAGTAATCACCAACACCAGCATGGTCTCTTCCTACAATAAAGTGGGTGCATCCGTAATTCTTGCGAACCATCGCATGGAACACAGCCTCACGCGGTCCTGCATAACGCATGGCTGCAGGAAACACTGCTAAGAAAGTTCGATTTTCTGGATAATAGTCTTTTAATAACACTTCATAACTTTCCATCCGTACATCTGCTGGAATATCATCTGCTTTTGTTGCACCGACAAGTGGATTTAAAAACAAACCATCCACCGTCTCAAGCGCTGTCTTTTGAATGTATTCATGCGCACGATGAACCGGGTTTCTCGTTTGAAAGCCGACAATCGTTTCCCATCCTTTGTCAGCAAATGTTTGACGCGTTTCAGCAGGTTTTAAGTAATAGGTTCGGAACTCTTGATGTGGTATTTCCTTCACTAATGTAACCGGGCCTGCTGCATACGTATCAGGTCGTTCATACAATTTTTTCACACCTGGGTGAGCGTCTTCTGTTGTTGTATAGACAAGTTCAGCTTCTTTTTCTTTATCTGGTGTGTACAGCTCTTCGATTTCAATCGTTCCGAATGTCTCTCCGTTATATACTAATCTTGCCTCCTTGCCTTTTTCTAACAAGGACACTTGCTCTTGTGATACAGGCAGCGTAATTGGAATGCTCCAAACGGTGCCATCTGCCAGACGCATATCATTTACAACGGATTCATAATCTGTTTGATTCAAAAAACCAGTCAAGGGACTAAATGCACCATTAGAAATCAATTCCAAGTCGGAAACGGCAATATCGTCAAGTGTGATTTCAGCTGTAATATGCCCTGTTTCTTTTGAAAAGTTTTCTCTGTTTACTAATTCTCCGCCATGTGGTTTCAAGCTCATATGCTCACTTCCTTTTTCAAGATTTATTATTTATGCAAACCGCATTCGGTTTTACCTTGACCAGCCCAGCGTCCGCTTCGTAAATCTTCACCTTCTAGTACAGCGTTGGTGCACTGCATGCAGCCAATACTTGGATAGTTCTGGTCATGCAGCGGATTGTACGGAAGCTCAAACGTATTAATATACATCCATACATCATCCCACGTCCAATGGATTAAAGGACAAATTTTAATGGAAGAAAAACGTTGGTCCTTATTAACAAACTGAGTGTTTTTTCGAGTCGGAGACTGTTCTCTTCTTAACCCCGACATCCATGCGCTGTATTTGTTTAACGTATTTTCCAGTGGATTCAGTTTACGAAGCTGGCAGCAGCGGTCAGGATTGCTTTCCCATAAACGATCTCCTTCTTTTTCCGCCTGATCTTCCGGAGTTAAATCAGGCTTTAGCATCGTAATGTTTAGCTCGGGATACTTTTGTTTCACTTTTTCAATCAGTTCATATGTTTCTTTAAAATGAAAATCCGTATCTAAAAAGACAATATCGGCGTCGGCTTTAATTTTACTGATTAAATCAATTAACACTATGCCTTCAGCGCCAAAGCTGCACGCATAAACCAAATCATCCCCATACTGTTTGTAACCCCAGCGTATGACATCCAATGCATCTTTTCGAGCTAGCTCGCTTTCATTGATTTCTGTAAGCTGATGATCATCAGCTGTCTTATACGTCAGCATAGCTCTCCTCCTTCTCTATTCAATAAATTATACTGTTTCAATTCATAGTATGTTTATAAGGATTATATGTTTACTCGTTAAACTGTATTTTAGTGAGTATAGATAAAAAAGTCAATAAAAAACTCGGCTTAATGCCGAGTTTTTTTATAGGAAATATATAATTTCTACCGTTCACCTGCATACCCAATGACAGAATTGCAGTACGTTCGGTGAAGCGTTTCAACATGCTTCCTCCTGTACCTTTCTCATCAGGATCAAAATTATTGTGCTGTTTTCGTTATTCTTTCTTCACTGCCGGGTATTCTAAAAGCACATGGTGATACAGCAGTTCAAACTTTTTGTTACGTTATTATTATTGTAGTAAAATATACACGCATGTTCATATCCAGCTTTTTTTCTTCCCCATTTCATTAGTATTCATATTAACAAGGAGGCACCATAATGCGTTTTATTGATAATAAAGGTGTAACCGACCCGCAGATCAATTTAGCTATAGAGGAATTTGCACTTGAACATATGGATTTAGATAAAGAAGACACGTATCTGTTATTTTACGTAAACCGTCCCTCTATTATTATCGGCAAAAACCAAAATACAATAGAAGAAATAAATGTTGATTATGTCGAAGAAAACGATATTCGAGTCGTAA
The DNA here is from genome assembly GCF_900099605.1 of Alteribacillus persepolensis. Lineage (GTDB taxonomy): Bacteria > Bacillota > Bacilli > Bacillales > Marinococcaceae > Alteribacillus > Alteribacillus persepolensis. The sequence goes on along the minus strand of NZ_FNDK01000005.1, from coordinate 102,807 downwards.
GAAGACTTTCTGGAGGAGGGGCTGTTTATCACGATTTAGGCAACCTTAATTTTAGTTTTCTCACAAAAGATGATGGAAACAGCTTCCATAACTTTAAAAAATTCACAGAACCTGTTATTGAAGCATTAAATAATATGGGCGTGCCAGCGGAGTTATCTGGTCGAAATGATATTCAGGCAAATGGCAAAAAAATCTCCGGCAACGCTCAGTTTACCACCAAAGGGCGGATGTACAGCCATGGAACATTAATGCTTGATTCACAAATTGAACACGTTGTTTCAGCGTTAAATGTAAAAGATGAAAAAATCAAATCCAAGGGGATAAAATCCATCAAGAGCCGTGTTGGAAATATTAACGACTTCCTCGATACACCCTTATCAATTAATGAATTTAAACAAACATTGCTGCGTCATATTTTTCACTCCGAAGACCATATTCCTGTGTATCACTTAACAAAAGATGATTGGGATAAAGTGCATGTCATAGCAGAAAAAAGATACAAAAACTGGAATTGGAATTACGGAAAGTCCCCTGCATTTGATGTAGAGCGTTCGAAAAAATTTGACGCCGGTTTGATTGACATTCGTTTCAATGTTAAAAAAGGGTATATTGAGACATGTAAAATCTATGGAGACTACTTTGGAGTCAAAGACACAAAAGAAATAGAACACGCGTTAGAAGGCCAGAAATATGAAGTCCGGGCGTTAAAAGAAGCACTGGAACCATTTGACTTACATGAGTATTTCGGACCAGTAAACGAAGAAGATATATTGTCGCTGCTTTATTAAGAAAATTTCCGATATACACATAAGGCAATTCTATTGAATGAAAAAACATGTATAAACTTCCACAACAATCTGTCCTTAGAAGATCTATAAGCGGCGGTGAGTTTTCGAACACACTCTTCTTTATTGATAGAGCCAGGTCTTTTCACATCCTGGCTTTATTTTTGTTTCATTACAATTGATTCCCTTTCTTTACATTTTGTTTAAATACGTGTCAAAAACTAGGCTAATATGTCTACTTTGTCGTGAACACCCTCATTATTCACTAAACTTTTTTCACAATTATCCCTTTTCATCAAACAAAAATGAGCCTTTTTTATCGGAATAAACAGCCTGCCTCTTTTTTCCACCATTCTTATCTAATCTATTAGACCCTTACTGTCTTTATCCCTTTCCCTATAAAATGGCTAATGGGAACAATTAACCTGAAGAAGGGTGAATAACATGCTATCAAATACAGAAATTGGAATTGACTTAGGAACAGCTAACATTCTCGTTTATACAAAAGAAAAAGGCATTGTTTTAAACGAGCCTTCCGTTGTTGCGATACATACAGAAACTGATGACGTTCTTGCCGTTGGAACAGAGGCTAAAGAAATGGTAGGAAAAACACCTGGACAAATCGTTGCTATGCGTCCGCTCAAACAAGGTGTTATTGCAGACTATGATGTAACATCGAGCTTATTAAAACACATTATGAAAAAAACTAGTAAAAACGTTGGTTTTTCTGTTCGCAAACCAAAAGTGATTGTTTGTACGCCTTGTGGATCTACGTCTGTTGAACGACGGGCAATACGCGATGCGGTGATGAGCTGCGGAGCTAAAGACGTTCATTTAATCGAAGAGCCGGTTGCCTCTGCACTTGGTTCTGATCTGCCCGTCGAAGAACCAACTGCCAATGTTATTGTTGACATCGGCGGAGGAACAACAGAAGTCGGAATTATTTCCTATGGCGGAGTCGTTTCTTCCCGTTCGATACGCCGCGGCGGTGACAATTTGGATGAAGATATTATTCACTATGTTCGTAAAACTTATAATTTGCTGATTGGAGAACGAACGGCAGAGGATATAAAGATTAACATCGGCAATGCCAGTCCAGATCATGAAGAACAATCAATGGAAATACGCGGCCGTGACTTGGTTACCGGTCTTCCTCAGTCTGTCGTGCTCCACTCCAGCGAAATCCATGAAGCAATTGCAGAATCCTTAGAGCATATTCTTGAAGCAATTCGAGGAACACTTGAGACATGTCCTCCTGAACTTAGCGGTGATATTGTCGATCAAGGGATTATTCTCTCAGGTGGCGGGGCTTTATTAAATGGCTTGCAAGACTGGCTTAGTGAACAAATCATCGTCCCTGTTCATATCGCCCCTCAACCTTTAGAGGCAGTGGCAATCGGCACAGGCCGTTCTCTAAAAATGATTGACAAACTGCAAAAAGCTTCTGTATAAAAAAGGTCTATCAAGGTTGTTGGGGCCCCCTTTCTGGTTGGATGACTCTTCCGGCCGCTTGGCATGAACAGCTCCTGCTTTTCCCGCAGGCGCCTCCTCTGACTGTTACAAGCCAGGTAGTAAAAGATATAGGCAATCACTAAGAAAAACTTGCGGTTTGCAGACGAGTCTTTATGACAGAAGGCCCCTGTTTTTCTTATCTTTTCATCCTTTGACAAAGGCAGTCTTTCCTTAATGCAAACAAGCACACCACTTATATACCCCCAGCACTTATATTCGAACCTAGAAAAAACTGCCCGGGCTTCCCGGGCAGTTTTTATTACTTATGCTTTATTAGCCATTTTTTTAGCGACTTTTGGCGCAAGCCAAATCATTGGAAGAAGTAAAATGGATACCGGGACAGCTGTTACTACAATAAAGTTCTGCAGTGCCTCTACGCCTCCTTCTCCAATGTATAGAAGAATAGCGGCGATCACTCCCATTAAAACCGCCCAGAAAATACGCAGCTTCGACGTCGGATTCCCGTCACCTGTAATCCCCATCGAAATCGTAAACGCCATAGAATCTGTTGTTGTAATAACAAACAGAACGGTTAACAACAAAAATAACGGTGTAATTATCCATGATAATGGTAATTGTTCTGTAATAGCAATCATTGCTGCATGCATTCCTGTATCCATTAAGGCATCCGAAACTGAACCGGGGTTTTCCATTTCAAAGTAAATACCTGAACCACCAACAACAGTAAACCAAAATGTAGTGACAACAGGGGCGATAATGGCTACAGCAACCATCAGTTCACGAATGGTGCGCCCTCTGGAGATACGGCTGACAAGCATTGCCATCATCGGCCCATACCCGATGAACCATCCCCAGAAAAATATCGTCCATAATCCAAGCCATTCATTTTCTCCGCGGTAAGTCCCCATTGAAACAAATTCTGTTAGATACGTCCCTAATGATACCACGTACTGATCAATAATAAAGCCCGCAGGTCCTACCAGCAAAACAGCAGCTAACAAACCAAGAGCTAAACGCACATTAAACTTACTTAACCATTGAATACCCTTGTACAAACCTGTCACTGCTGAAATCGTAGAAATGAATACTACCCCAATAATAATCATGAGCTGAGTTAGAAATACATCTGGTATGCCAAATACAGCCTGCAGCCCGTAACTGGCTTGCAGCCCTAAAAACCCTATGGGACCGATTGTTCCAGCCGCCACGGCAATAATAGAAAACGCGTCAATCACTTTTCCTATAATGTTATTGTTAATCTTTTCTCCAAACATTGGATAAAGCAGTGTTCTTGGCTTCATTGGCATCGACTTATGATAGTGTCCATACATCAACACAACGGCACTTAATGTACCAAGTATTGCCCAGGCTAAAAATCCCCAGTGCATGAAACTTTGGGCAAGTGCGGTAGACGGATTATTATCTTCTCCAAATAACGGCGGTGCGTCAACAAAGTGATACATAGGTTCTGCCGCTGCCCAGAATACACCGCCTCCAGCTAAAAGTGTTGCCATAATCATCGATATCCATTTAAACGTACTAATTTCTGGCTGATCACGCTTTCCAAGCTTTAATTTTCCGTAACGTGAAAACCCAAGCCACAGTGCTACGAAAAACGTTGCCAGCATGAGCACCTGCCAAAAAGCCCCAAAAAACGTGACAGACCAATCAAATGAAACATTTACAAAGGAGGAAATCGCATCTAAATCAATAAATGACACCAGAACAAATAAAAGAAGCAATCCTCCGCTTATCGTTAAGACTGTCCAATCAATAGCAGGCTTTGGTTGTTTTTTATTTAAAATAATTGTCCGCTCCTTTTTTCATGTCGATTTTTGCAAATGACGAATTTAACATGACTGCTTTTATTCTGTAAACAATAAATAATGATTCCTTGCGATTCGGTGCATAGCAATAACTTGGTTGGAGAAGATATAATGGCATAAGAAACCTGTGCCGCCTTTCATTAATTCCTTATTGGCTTCTTTATTATTATTCAGTTATCCACCTGCTTTTCATGTAACTTTTCCATATTTTTAACATACATACCTATATCTTTTTTATTGACCTATTTGTATATACAAGTTAAACTGAAAATTGATTGTAATTTGTATATACAAGCATGAAGTGAAAGCGGATTATTATCGTTTATCGATGATCACCGCCGCATGTAAGCACTAATAGTAGTATCTTTTTTTTGCATGACATGAAAACGTTTACCAGGAGGGTTATCCATGGCAAAAGTAACCAAAAAATCCGTCGAACAGATTGTTGCGGCCGTAGGCGGGACAGAAAATATTGCATCTGTCACCCACTGTGTTACTCGGCTTCGCTTTGCTTTACATGATGAAAGCAAAGTAGACCAGGAGAAGCTTGAAAATATTGATATTGTACGAGGAGCATTTGCTTCTAGCGGACAGTTCCAAGTCATTATTGGACAAGGGGCAGTGGAAAAAGCGTATCAAGAACTGATTAAAATAACCGGCAAAGAGGAATCTTCTAAGGAAGAAACAAAAGCCCAAGCTGAACAGAATATGAATATCGTGCAAAAACTGGTTAAAGTACTGGCTGATATCTTTATTCCTATTCTTCCAGCCATTGTTACAGCTGGTCTTTTACTTGGTATTAACAACATATTAACTGGTACAGATATTTTCTACGAAGGACAGTCGGTAGTTGATGTTCATACTCAGTGGGCGGATTTGGCCGACATTATTAACATTATTGCCAGTACCGCATTTGTCTTCTTACCAGGACTTATCGGCTGGTCAGCGGTGAAAAAGTTTGGAGGTAACCCTCTTTTAGGAATTGTTCTCGGACTGGTGCTTGTTCATCCTGATTTATTGAATGCACACGGATATGGGGAAGCAAAAGAAGCAGGGGAAGTTCCAATATGGAACATACTTGGATTAGAGGTAGAGAAAGTTGGTTATCAAGGACAAGTTCTTCCTATTCTATTTGCGTCATATGTGCTGGCAAAAATTGAAATTTTTCTCAAGAAAAGAGTGCCTGATGCTATCTCCATGCTAATTGTTGCACCAGGTGCGTTGTTAATTACTGGGTTTTTGGCATTTATCGTTATCGGACCAGTGATGTTTACAATTAGTAATGTCATTACAGACTTCTTTGTGAACACATTTAATAATTTTGCCGCCATTGGCGGGCTCTTGTACGGCCTTCTTTATGCTCCATTGGTTGTTACAGGCTTGCACCACACATTCTTAGCGGTGGATTTGCAACTAATCGGCAGCAGCCTGCAAGGAACATTTTTATGGCCAATTCTTGCTTTATCAAATATTGCACAAGGTGCCGCTGCTTTTGCGATGATGGCTGCTTCAAAAGATGAAAAACTGAAAGGTTTATCGCTGTCTTCTGGTATCTCCGCTTTTCTAGGAGTAACAGAACCTGCTATGTTTGGTGTTAATTTACGTTATCGTTTTCCGTTTATTTGTGCCATTATCGGCTCAGCCATTTCTGCTGTATTTATTACCGTTAACGGCGTTTTGGCCACATCGATTGGCGTCGGCGGCATTCCGGCCATCTTTTCCATTTATACACAATACTGGCTCGTGTTTGCGATTGGTATGATTATTGCCATTGTTGTGCCATTTGTGCTTACGTACCTGTACGTGAAAATGAAAAAAATAAGTGTCTAACATTCTTTCAGGACGGTTGCCCCGAACAAGATAGGATGGCAACCGCTCCTGTTCTGTTTTGCTTCCATTGACTTTTATGCTCCAATGGCCGCTTCTTTATTTAAAAATTTGACAGGTGGTGTACATATGAACGAATGGTGGAGAAAATCTGTTGTTTATCAAATCTATCCAAAAAGCTTTAATGACACAACGGGAAATGGTGTCGGTGACATTCAAGGGATTATAGAAAAGCTTGACTACTTAAAAAAGCTCGGCGTGGACGTATTATGGCTCACACCAATATATGCCTCGCCGCAAAAAGATAATGGCTATGATATCAGTGACTACTATTCTATTCACCCCGAATACGGCACAATGGATGACTTTGACCAGCTGCTAGAAGAAGCACACAGCAAAGACTTAAAAATTATTATGGACATCGTTGTTAATCATACATCCACAGAACACTCGTGGTTTCAAGAGGCACAGTCGTCCAGAAACAACCCTTATCGCGATTATTATATTTGGAAAGACCCTGCCAATGGCGGCCTTCCAAACAACTGGGAATCAAAGTTTGGCGGTCCTGCCTGGAAATACGATGACAGCACAAACCAGTATTATCTTCATTTGTTTGATGTTACCCAAGCGGATTTGAATTGGGAAAATGAACACGTGCGCCGTGACGTATATGATATGATGACGTTCTGGTTCGAGAAAGGAGTCGATGGCTTTCGCCTCGATGTGATTAATTTAATATCGAAAGACCAGGACTTCCCAAATGACGATGGCAGCACCCCGCCGGGCGACGGTCGTAAATTTTACACAGACGGCCCGAGGGTTCATGAATTTATGAATGAAATGAACCGCCGGGTTTTCTCTAAATATGATGCCATGACGGTTGGGGAAATGTCCTCTACTACTATCGATGATTGTATCAAATATACGCGCCCTGACCGTCATGAACTCAATATGACATTCAACTTCCATCATTTAAAAGTGGACTATCCTAATGGAGAAAAGTGGGCGCTTAGCGACTTTGACTTTTTACAACTCAAAAACATCCTGGCAACGTGGCAAGTAGAAATGCATCGAGGAGGCGGCTGGAACGCTTTATTTTGGTGTAATCACGATCAACCGCGTGTTGTAAGCAGGTTTGGCGACGACGGCACTTACCACAGAGAATCTGCGAAGATGCTTGCAACCACTATTCATCTCATGCAGGGAACACCTTATATATATCAAGGAGAAGAATTTGGGATGACCAATCCAAAGTTTGATGACCTGGCGGATTATCGTGATGTGGAGACGCTGAACCACTATGATATCTTAAAGGAAAAAGGTCTTTCCCATGACGAAATTATGCGGATTATTCAAGAAAAATCTCGAGATAATTCTCGTACACCTGTACAGTGGAGCAGCAAACCAAACGCAGGTTTCACTACCGGTACGCCTTGGATTGACCCTGCTCCTAATTACGGGCGTCTGAACGTAGAAAAAGCCGTAGCAGATGAAGACTCTATTTTTTATCATTATCAAAAACTCATTCAACTGAGAAAAGATTATGACATTATTACAACCAGTAATTTTGAATTAATCCTTGATGAACACCCTCAAATTTTTGCCTATACTCGTACAGCAGGCAACCAAACATTGCTGGTTATAAATAATTTTTATGCAGAAGAAACTGTGTTCCATTTGCCAGACAGCAAGAAACACTTGCTTTCCGGCACTAAATCAGTATTAATCAGCAACTACGACAATCCAGCTTATAATATCGAAAACGTCTCCCTGCGCCCTTATGAATCCGTGGTATACTTGATAACAGAAGTACATTCATAGTGGTGATTCCATGAAAAATAAGTATGTCAATATATATGACACAATCTCTGAAATGATCAGAAACGGCTCTTTGAAACCAGGTGATTTACTGCCGTCGGAGCACCAATTGGTAGAAGAGTACTCCACCTCCAGAGAAACTATCCGCAAGGCGCTGAATTTGTTGTCCGAACACGGTTATATTCAAAAAATCCAAGGAAAAGGTTCTGTCATTTTGGATATCAATAAATTCACCTTTCCTGTCTCAGGCTTAGTCAGCTTTAACGAATTGGCCAAACAAATGGAAGGCAGAGTTTCTACTTTTGTAACAACTCTCACGCAGACAAAGGCAGACAGCTACATCCAAAAACAGCTCTCGCTTTCCCGTACAACGCCTATATGGGAAGTCGGCAGAGTGAGAACCATTGATAACGAAAGTATTATTTATGACAAAGATTATTTGTTAAAAGATATCGTCCCATCTCTTACGAAAGAAATTTGTGCCGACTCTATCTACCATTATGTGGAATCGATATTAGGTTTAACTATTAGTTATGCAAAAAAAGAAATCACTGTTGAAGAACCAGATGATGAAGACAAAAAACTGCTAGACCTTGACGGCTTCTCCAACATTGTTGTTGTGAAAAACTATGTATATCTAGACGATACAACACTATTTCAATATACCGAGTCCAGGCACCGGCCAGACAAATTTAAATTTGTTGATTTTGCACGACGCCACCGCTAAAAACGGAAGTTGCTTGCCAATAAAAAATTCGTATTTTAAGCGGAAAACCTAAAACAGAAGCTCTGCTACACTCCATTATCGGGACGACTGACTTCCTGCATTTGGTATGACAGTACTCTCCGCATAATGTTCAGCTCCTGTTTTCCTCAGGTACCGCTGCCTTTAGCCTGTCTTATTACAACAGCTTCTGTTTCGCCTGCTCGCATTAACAAGTCCTCTCTTAACAGACCCAAACTACAAAAAGCATTCTGTTCATCACGACGTTAACGGAATGCTTTTTCTCTGCCACGCGGCCTGTTTATTCATTTGATATAATAGAATGGCACACAGATAATGAAAAGATGCAGAAAGGGTGGATTGGTTGTTTGAAATAAAAACATATCCTGATTTTTCTTGGTCACTTTCCCGCCATAAAACGTTAATGCATTGTGCACGCCAGTATGCTCATCAATACTATACATCCCACAACGGATGGCTGCGCGATGCATCAGAAAGCAGCAAACAGGCTTACCGGCTGAAAAATCTAACGAACTTAGAAATGTTTTTTGGCTCCGTTGTGCATGATTTGATTGAAGAGGTCATTGACCACTACTTAAATACCGGAATTTTATTAAACGAAAATGAACTTACAGAACAAGTGCGGACTCGATTAAATAAAGGATTCATAGACTCTACCCGGCGATACCGCAGCTGGCTGGAGCGCCCCAAAAAAACGACGATGTTTCACGAGCTGTATTATGGCCAAACGAGCAAACTTCCTGTTGAAAAGGTTGAAAAAATTAAGCATCGTTTACACACGACAGTCCACCACTTTTTGACAAGTAAAACGATGCAAGAGTTAGCTTTTAACGAACATATTGAATTTTTAGAAGCGGAAAAGTTCCGTATTTTAGAAGTTGGAAAGCTGAAAGTATTTGTCGTGTTGGACTTGCTTTATAAGGATCACCACCACAATAAATGGATTATTGTTGACTGGAAAACAGGTAAAAAATCCGATGAAGATCCATATCAGCTGGCGTTATATGTGCTTTATTTATTACAAGAATACAACATACCAGATCTTAACCATATTATTATACGCAATGAATACTTATTAGAAGGAGAAGCAGTGGAGCATCAGCTTGATGAAGTAACACTTGAAAAAGTGCAGGAATTAATCGGTACAAGTGTTGAGTGGATGACGAGTTATTTAAGTGATCCAAGCCAAAATAAGCCGCTTCCGATTGAACGTTTCGAACAAACATCTAACACTCGAGCTTGTCAGTACTGCAATTTCTATGAACTTTGTTATTCTTAAATAAACGGATACAACTTACCATATAACAGGTGATTGGATGAACAGTATATGTATACTCCCTTGTGGGAAAAAGAAAGCTTGGGACATGAATCCTTATTGCGGCCCTCAGTATGCAAAAGATGCCTATCAAGGCACCTTGCACAAAAAATCTCAACAGTACGCTAGAAAGCACGGACTGCCTTGGGTTGTACTTTCTGCTAAACACGGGTTCCTCTTCCCTTATGATATTGTGCCAGAAAACTATGATATCGGTTTTCACTTTTCAAAAGAACATGTTATTAATGACCGTACGCTGCGGCAACAATGGTTGGACAAACACCTTTCGCAAGTTCACACGATTGTTTTATTAACAGGGAAAAAACATGCACGTGTCGTTAAGCGAAGTGTCCCTTGCCCTGATGATTATACGTGGTGTGAGCCATTGCAGGGTGTGCGAGGTATTGGAGAAATGCTGCAAAGGTTGTCATCTTAGATTCTTTGCTATAACCCGCTGCTCCTTCGTTCACTTTATCCTCAAAAAGAGATTTCTATACATCTAGTCATACAATTCCTTCAGCAGGTAAAATATATATACATGCTTGTACGAACCGCGGCAGCAAAGCAGCCTTTGTCTCTTTCTGCTTTGCTGCTGCAAATAGAAAAGAGGGGTACGGACGTGAGAAAACAAACAGGTTGGATCATTGCCAGATTTCTGCTGGTCATTGTTTTTATTATCACTGTCATATGGGCTTTAGCTGTGATTTTCAAACTAACATACCCTTTTTGGATTGCAGCCTTTTTCGCTTGGATGTTAAAACCTCTCTCCTATTTGTTGCAGCGCAAATTAAAGTTTCCCCCTGGATTAGCGGCCTTAACATCATTACTAGTTGGTCTCTCTGTAATTGGAGGTATCATTACTGGATTAACATTCCTAATCATAGATGGATTTCAGCGATTTGCTGACCAAGTGCCGCGCTGGATGGAAGACACTTTTCACCATATCCAGCAGTTCATTAACCAGACAGTACTGCCTGTTTGGCGAGAAGTCAGCGGGGCTGCAGAAAGTTTCAGCAGAAGAGAAGGTTTTTCGTTAAGTGATGGCATTTCCGAAATCGGAACGCAAATTGGTACAGCACTGGGTCAATACGCTCAGAAAATTGCAGATGGCCTGACACAAATTGTGTTAAGCGTCCCCACGTTTCTTGTGGCATTTCTCTTTATCTTATTAGCAATTTATTTTCTGGGAAAAGATTGGGAGAAGATTGCGGAGGTAACACGTCAGCGTATTCCGCTTTTACTGTATAAACGATCTCATGCTTTTTACCAAGCAATGTGGGTACGCGTTTTCGGCTATTTTAAAGCACAATTTGTCCTCATGACCGTTACCGGGATTATTGTGTTTATCGGATTGACTCTCTTGCGGGTGAAAGGAGCTGGGACATTAGCTATTATCGTTGGAATAGCAGAATTTCTTCCTTATCTGGGAACAGGCACGATTCTTTTACCATGGTCGCTCTATTTACTCATTACCGGCAGTATCGGCCTCAGCATAAGTTTAGCTGTTTTATACGGCGTGACGATGATTGTCCGGCAGACAATCGAACCAAAAGTTCTGTCTTCTAGCATGAACTTAAACCCGCTTGCTGTATTAGTATCATTATTTGCAGGCCTGCAATTATTTGGTGCCGTTGGCTTGCTGTTAGGTCCCGCTATTCTCGTCATAGCCGTCATCTTTATGGATATTGGTGTCATGGACGATATAAAACACTTTATTAAACACGGCTTTCAATCATAATTTATCCGCTCCTGCCCGCTGCTGAAGCAGTCTTCAGCATGGGCACCTTTCTTTTTCTCCACCTTCTCCCCCACGAGAAAAGACCTACACAATAAAACAAATATTATAGGATAATTTCACTGATTACATCCTTCTTTCATTTCCTTTAAGACGCGTGCATTTCGTTGATTTCATACTTTAGCAGCTGATACGATGTAAATCGTTAAAGGCATTATATTAACACAAAGGAGGTTTATTGCCTTGCATCAATTTTTATATACAAGATGGTTCACCATGTTTGCCATTCCTGCGTTGGCAGCCGGCTTCCTCTTTTTTGCCGCCCCTGTTAACACAGATGCGCAAAGCTTAGGAGATAAAGAACTATCGGTTGGACAAGAAAGCAGTCAAGTCGAGGACATAGAAGAACTATTAGTCCAAAAAGGTTTTCTGAATAAAGCAGAACAGAATGGAATATTTGATGATACAACCGAAAACGCAGTCAAAAACTATCAGGAAGAACATGGGTTACTTATTGATGGAATTGCCGGCCCGCATACTATCGGCGCCTTAACCATCGTGAAAGAAGGCGATGAGGGACCGTTAGTAGAAACACTGCAGCAAAGATTAGAAACACTTGGCTTCTATCATCATAACGTGGATGGACGTTTTGGGCCTAACACGCATGAAGCCGTAGTGTCCTTTCAGTCTTCAAAAGACATTTTAGTGGATGGTTTAGCCGGCCCTCAAACATATGCTGCATTAGAAAATGCATTGTATAATGACACCCCTGCCAAAGAAACGGAAAACAACGAAGAAAAAGATGGACAAACAACAACAAGCGGCAACGCTGACGTTAGTACAAGCAGTGAGCCTCAAGCAGAGCGTGCAGACGTTGGTTCAGAAACAAGCAATGATGAACAAGGACGCACTCTTCAAGTAGAAGCAACTGCATATACAGCTAATTGCAACGGTTGTTCCGGCGTAACAGCTACAGGTGTTGACTTGCACGCCAACCCTGATGCCAATGTCATTGCCGTCGACCCAGATGTAATTCCACTTGGATCCAAAGTACGCGTAGAAGGTCACGGAACGTATACAGCAGCTGACACAGGCGGCGCTATTAATGGAAATAAAATTGACATTTACATGCAAAATAAAAGTGATGCTTCAAACTTTGGCCGTCAAAACTTAGAAGTCACTGTATTAGAATAATATTTTTCAAGCACCGATATGCTAGGCATGATCGGTGCTTTTTCAAGAAGTAGCAAAAGTATGCATTTCTTGTCGAAGCCACTTTTTAACGTTTATCACATGTTCTTTTATGTGACTTGCATAGAACACTTGCGCCGATTTGCTTTTTCTCTCTGCATGTTCGTATCTTGGATCGTAATAGTGTACTAACAACAGTTCTGCAGCCTTCTCATAGTCCTCGGTATCTAAACAGTGATGAATATGCTCACATACATCTACTGGAAGCTTTCGCTCTATTTTTTTCAATGATTCCTTGATTTCATAACGATAACAGTGCGGCTGATATGTTGCTATCAGCGTATTGATTCGTTCTTGCATCGGCATATGTAATCGAACTCTTTTTCCAGTCTGTATGCCATTTTGTATAAATCGAGGCAAAATAATTGTGCCAATTCGTTTGCTCTCAGCCTCCACAATAAGATATGGGCTGTCTGTTAACTCATTCAGACGCAGCCATAAACACAATTCAAATTGTTTTTGACTGTGCTGCTTTCTGCCAATTTGTCCAAAAGCCGACCCTCGATGATTAGCTAATCCCTCTAAATCAATAACCGGATATCCCTCTAGCTGTAATTGATGTAACAGATTCGTCTTCGCAGTCCCCGTTCCGCCTGCGATGACGTAGTAGACTCTATTTCGTTTTCGTTCTTTTTCAAGGTCGTCTATAATACGTTTTCGTATCGAACGAATACCTCCTGGCAGCTGTTTGCATGTGATACCAAGCATATTCATGACCGAAACAAAAGATTTGCTGCGCATTCCTCCGCGCCAGCAATAAACAACAAGTTCTTTTTCTGGATGACACTCGTAAACAGAATACATATTATGATAGAAGTGTGAAAGTTTTGGTCCCACCATTTCCAGGCCTTTTTCTATCGCCTTTTGTTTCCCTTCTTTTTTATAAATAGTACCGACTTCCGCTCTTTCTTCATTTGTAAAAAGAGGAATATTAACAGCACCAGGCAAAGCATATTCGTCAAATTCTGCAGGTGATCGTACATCGACAAACTGTGTCTGGTTCCAATTCATGAGAGTATCCCTGCCTTTGTATACGTGATATACTTTAAAGTTTATGCTTCTTTCTATTTTCCTTCAAGTTTATTGCTTACTATCGGACTTTTCTAATAAACTTATCTCATATGTTATGATAATCATGCATAGATTTATCCACCAAACATGAAGTTATCATAACTTAACTAATATTTATTATAGGGGAGACGAACATGAATCAGAGATTTGAACAGCGCTCTTTTTTAGCGCTTTCGCCTATTCAAAAGTGGGTTAAGCGTTTGTCATCATCTTTTCATACAACAAACCCGCATGACGCCAACAGCAGAATAGAACGGCGAAAACAACTACAAGAATCCAAAGTAGACAACCGGCTGTACAGAGCCTCTTTAATAGCCTTTGCTGTAGTTGTGTTCATTCTTACCTGTATGCCTTTTGTCTATTTTCTTCCATGGGAACAAGTTGCAGAATGGTTTGTGTTTTGTCTGCTTGGTGCGTTGTTCATATCTTTCAGCCTTTCTGCTGTAACCATTAAAAAGCAGTCTGAATATGTAAAGCTGCCATATATGTGGGCTATTCTTATCTTTTCTATATTACTTTTAGCGTTTTTTTTGTTTATCCTTATTTATTTACGCTTATTACTGTAAGAACCACACAGGCACTTTAAAAGCAGGAGATTCAGCTGGTTTTACTGAGCTTCTTCGCCTGACAGCGTAAAAAAACAAGCCGCTCTAAAGGATGTAAAGCACATGTCTCCTTTAGAGCGGCCTCCTAAATCTAATCTTTATCTATCTTTTGTCGAAGCTTGCTTTAACAAAGCTACTGCCATTGCAACACTTGAAAAAATCAAACCAAATGCCAATCCAATAATAGCTACCATTTCTACTACCATAAACATCCCTCCTGCTTTATTTGTGACAGGGTGTGGAAGTTCATTGAAGTTCGTTTATACATATGTACCACGAATAGATAATATTCAAACATATATATTTAGAATTATCAGAAAAAATAGCTTATTAGCGGCCACATTGCAAAATGCTTATTGACCTTGGTGTCATTTCATAGTATCATTTTATTGAAAATGAGAATCTTTTTCAATATCAATCTAAGGGTGGTTATTATGAAAAAAAACTACATACTAGCAGTAAGCTTTTTACTTTTGCTACTTATCGCTGCTGCGTGCAGCCAAGGTGACTCAAGTGACCAAGAACAAGAAGCGAACGATGAAGAAAACCAAGCACAAGAAACAGAGACCATTACCGTGACCGATGCACGCGGCGAACAACAAATAGAAGGAACACCTGAAACTATCGTTGTGTTAGAATGGGTATATGCAGAAGACCTCTTAGCTTTAGGTGTTGAGCCGGCTGGTGTTGCTGACATTGAAGGATATAACCAATGGGTGAACATAGAACCTCAATTATCTGACAGTGTCACCGATGTTGGCACTCGGCAAGAACCTAGCCTCGAGGAAATTGCTCAGTTAGAACCAGACTTAATTATCACAGCTCAATATCGACATGAAGCGATTAGTGAAGAATTAAATGAAATCGCTCCTACTCTTATGTTTGAGCCTTATCCTCCTGAAGGAGAAGGAGATCAATATGAAGAGATGGAAACAACATTTAAAGAGATAGCAAAAGCTGTGAACAAAGAGGAAGAAGCTGATCAAGTCCTTAATGAACTCGAAACAGCTTATGATGACATTGCAGCAAAACTTGAAGAAGAAGGTGCAGATGGTACAGAACTTATCTTATCCCAAGCCTTCAGTGCGAATGAAACAGCATCCATTCGCTTGTTTACCGATAATTCAATGGCTGTTAATATCTTAAATAAAATTGGAATAGAAAATGCCTATGATGGAACTGATTTTGAAATATACGGCTACTCCGAAGCGACAGTAGAAAACTTAGAACCATATCAAGATGCTGAATTTATGTACATTGTTCAAGACGATGACAACGTCTTTGCAAATCAGCTAGCAGGTAACCCGGTATGGGAGAACTTAAATTTTGTGGAAGAAAACCGCACCCACAGACTTCCAGGTGATACGTGGACATTTGGCGGGCCGCTTTCAGCTGAAGTATTTGCCAATCAAGCTGCGGAGGCGCTTATAGGAGAGTAACAGTATGAATGCACTTGCCCAAAAAAAGAAGGCTGTCCTCACCTTTGGTGGAGGGACAGCCCTCTTGCTATTTCTCGTTGCAGCTCATTTGCTGCAAAGCAGCCAGGATATGCCCTTTCATCTTGTATGGGAGGCTCTTTTAAACAATGGTGACACGCTGCAGCATAACATTGTTCAATCGATATACTTACCTCGTATTGTTATTGGTATTATTGCCGGGGCTGCCTTAGCTGCAGCTGGTGTTATTTTTCAAACGCTTACAAAAAACCCCCTTGCCTCACCGAGCACATTGGGGGTCCATTCTGGAGCTTATTTTTTTGTTGTTCTAGGTACTGTCGCTGGGCCAGCTTGGCTGAACGATAATGGATTTATATTAGCATTTACAGGGGGGACATTTGCAGCAGTACTGGTATTTTTTCTGGCTGGCGGCCACAATGCTACACCCGTTCGAATGGCGTTGGCTGGAATGGTACTAACGCTCATGTTTACATCCTTTACCTCTACCCTGCAAATTTTCTTTGAATATGAAACAGCTGGATTGTTTCTTTGGGGAAATGGAACATTAGTACAGCAAGACTGGAACGGTGTATTGTTTGCCTTGCCATGGGTTGCTCTTACAGCTCTTCTTGTCTTATGGCTTAGCAAAAAAATGGATGTGTTATTGCTCGGAGAAGATCAAGCAAAAACATTGGGTGAAAATGTGAGATTGGTGCAAGTCTTCATGTTCTTTGCAGCAGTGGGACTAACCGCTCTTGTGGTAAGTGTTGTAGGGCCGGTGGCATTTATCGGGTTAATTGCCCCACATCTCATGAAACTGGCTGGCTATCAGCTTCATGGTTTGCTTATACCAGCATCCATGCTTTGGGGAGCCAACATCCTTATTGGGGCAGATGTTATCGGACGCTTGCTGGATCCATCTCTCACTGAACTTCCTGTCGGCTCGATTACCGCTCTAATTGGAGCACCTTGGCTTGTATGGCTGCTTTTAAGAAATCGCTCGCGCTTTGCTTCCAATGGAAAAAAAGACTCTTTATCCCCTGGCAATTTGTCTGTAAACGTTCCATACCCAGTAATATTATTGGGTTCTTTGCTTCTGCTCATTATTGCGTTTTTTACGGGACTAGCTGGCGGCAGCAATGGCTTTCAATTCGTATCGACGTGGAACGCACTACTTACCGAAGAATCATCAGGACAATCTTTTATCATATTTGATCTTCGGCTTGGCAGAATATTATCTGCTATGTTTGCTGGTATTCTTCTAGCGTTAAGCGGATTACTCTTTCAAGGAATCCTGCGCAATCCACTTGCTGATCCTTCTATTATCGGTGTCACATCCGGAGCTGGTGTCGGTGCACTTACCGTTATGTTTATTCTTTCCGGATTTTCTGCTGCTTGGATTCCAATTGGTGCTATTATTGGCTCTTTTATCACTGTCGCCATATTGTTGTTCTTTTCGTGGAAAACACAGTTTCAACCCGCAGTGCTTGCTTTAATGGGGATTGGTATCTCTGCTGCAGGAGGAGCGATTACACAAATTCTCATTACACGTTCTAATATGAATGCTGCGTCTGCTCTTACTTGGTTGTCTGGCAGCACATATGCAACAGGCTTTTCAGAACTGCAGCAATTTCTTGTCTGGCCTGTTATTTTATTAATTCCGATTAGTATCATATTGATGAATAAATTAAACATTCTTTCTCTAGGTGATCAAACAGCGATTGGACTAGGCGTAAAGACAATGTCTGTCCGTTTACTGGCAGCCATTCTCGCTACTTTTTCATCGGCAATGGCTGTAGCTGCCGTGGGTACGATTGGTTTTATCGGATTAGTGGCTCCTCATTTAGCACGCTTGTTCATCGGACATGATCATCGGAAAGTATTGCCGGTAGCACTGTTGCTAGGAGCTGCCTTGCTCGTTTTCGCAGATACAGCTGGCAGAATGATACTTGCTCCCAAAGAGATTCCTTCTGGGCTGGTTGCTGCTGTCATTGGTGCTCCCTTCTTTTTATGGCTCATGGGCAGGGCTCCAAAGAGTAAATAAACAATATGGACTTCTCCAAGAGGTACAAACATAAAAAAAGCTGGGACAAACCCCAGTAAATGAAAAGGACCCTCACTTATTGTGGGGGTTTTTCTGCGTAAATGGGTGGATCGTACAAAAATACATTCGCTTGCCGCGGGCAAGGCTTCAGTTAACCAATGGAAGGCCGCCGTCGGTAAATCATTTGCATAGGCCGTGCTCGCGGAATGTGACGTATGTTGACAGAGCAATGATAGAAATTCCTGTGATAAACAAATAATCCGAACTGATTTTTAATAAATCGTTCGGATCATCATGTGGTTCCTATACTTTTGTCCCAGTCTCTTACTTTTTCTTTTCTTCATATAACTTCTGCCTTTCGGCTGGTTTCATGCGCGGACACCGGTAACAGCAATTACCCGAAGCTTTGTATGCTAAACAGCACGTTGGTTTTGTGTATAATGGTTTGTCTTCGACTGGATTAGGTATCTCCATAACTTTAAATTGAAATGGCGGCTTTTTCTCTTTAAAAACAGAAGGGGCGGCCATTTGCGTTATGTAATACCAATCATCCTGGAGGTAACCTTGTACTTCTTTCGTCTCTGTCACCTTTGCTAGATGAAGAAAATACGGAACAGCGTGGAACACCTGTCCCCACAATTCACGTGTACGGATCCCAGCTGCTTGTGAAAATGCGTGAATTAACGGTGCGACGTGGTGCTGATAAAACTCCGCCAAGCGCTCTTCTCTCGTCTGCCGGTCTGTCATGTACCCGTCTGGGTGCATATCGACTTGAAACTCAAATGCTGGTTCTCGCCGGTCAGACCGCTCACACAAATAAACGTTCATTCTGTCAAACGTCATATCTGTACTCCATCCCTTTGCTGCCGCCCAATGAAAAAAAGCAATATAGCGGCTGTAGCGATTGGCCCAAAATGTTGCAATCATATCTGGGGCAGGTGCGTTTATATAAGAACCGTATGTTTTCATAAAAGTCGCAAGAGACGATGGATGAAACCACTCTTTTGGCGAAAACTTCTTCACATATGCCTCTGGTGTATGTTGACGAACCGAAAACGCATCATAAATCATGGACTTTGATTCTTTTTGAAATACAATTGCCATCGCTACACCCTCGCTATCTGTGTATTTGAATCTGGTACCGGTGCCAAATGCGTGTCTACTAAATCATATGTCATACATAGCGGTTTTCCTGTACGGGGATCTTGAACAATATAAGCATCAATGCCAAATACCCGGCGCAAAACTGGTTTACTAATGACTTCGTGCGGAGCACCAATGTGTTGTATTTCTCCCGCTTTCATGGCGATTAAATGATCCGAAAAGCGTGCGGCATGATTTAAATCATGAATAATCATTACAATCGTTCGTTCTTCTTTCTCATTCAACTCTTGCAGCAATTCTAAAATTTCAAGCTGATGGGCCATATCCAAATAGGTAGTAGGCTCATCCAAAAGCAGCACATCAGTTTCTTGTGCTAATGCCATGGAAATCCAGGCACGCTGCCTTTGTCCTCCTGATAATGCGTCAAGCGGCCGGTCTTTGTATTCGCTCATTCCTGTGTCTTCTAAAGCTTGTGCCACTGCTTTTTTATCTTGTGCTGTTAAGCGGCCGCTTTTGCGTCGATGAGGATAGCGGCCAAAGGCAACCAATTGCGACACCGTTAACGTTTGCGGAATATCTGGTGTCTGCGCTAGTATCGCCATTTCTTTTGCCACTTCTTTTGTTTTCAGCTGATGAATGCTTCTTCCATTTAAATAGACGGCTCCTTGATCTGGCTTAAGAATGCGGGAAATTGTTTTTAACAAGGTTGATTTTCCACACCCATTCGGGCCAATAATAGAAGTAATCATACCTTCTGGCACTTCTATGTTTAAATCGTTAATAATTGTATGTTCATTATAGGAGACAGCTATATGTTCAGTCGTCAATTTTGACATGTGCACACTCTCCCGTATTTCATTTTTATAAAACTGATAATCATTTTCATTAAAATTATAACCTCTTTGAGAATAAATATCAATATCATATAGACAGTTTTTTGAAAATTTAATGATTACCGCTAATGAAACAAGGGTTTGAGAAATAAAAATAAGTGTAATACTTTTCTTTTGTTGATGAAATAACATGCACTCGTGCAGCGGTTATCAAAAGAAACATTTTTATTTTTTGTTTGATGGCTAAAAAAACGGCACCAATGTTCTAGAATAAGAAACGTCCGCAGCATACTCCTTTCGTACATAACAACATGATTACACACAAGGAAAACGCAAGTGCCTTGACAAAAAGTTTGTGTTTTTCTTATATTTTCATTCTTCAGCAACGCTGCACTTTTCTAAAATGTAAGAGGGAGCAAATCTGAAACAGATTCCTTTCAACCTCAAACAGAAGATAAGAAAGCCTTTTCTAAGCGCAGTCAACATGGAGACAGCCCCTCAAAATAAGTATTCTGCCGGCTTCCGGCAGGAACAGCATGGACCGAAATCCGATTTTTGACCAGGTCAGCAGAATCCTTGCAAAACGCGAAGTATGTAGACATAGAAATGACTGTTATAAACAAATAAACCGAACTGATTTTCAAAAAAATCAGTTCGGTTTATTATGTAGTTTCTATACGTTCAGCTCATCCTCTATCTAAAAGGAAGTGAATAAGCAGCTGGATTGTCATGGAAATAAATAACGAAAAATATCGATGCAATCATTATTAAACAAGCTACTAGCAGTCTTTGAAACATATGTCTCTCTCCTCATGCACAAGTTGGTATTTTTCTTGCATTATCTTAAGTGAATGTTATGCTGTCGAGTAGACGATTGTCACAGACAAACTTGAAAAGGCAAGGTGTTATATGCATGAAAACAAAACAAGTAAACACGATTTCCATATCCATTAGCATACTGTTTTTGACTGTCGCTTGGGGCTTTTCTTGGCCTGTGATGAAAATTGGCCTTGAAGACATTGGTCCATTTACATTTTCTTTTCTTCGCTTTCTTATCGGCGGTATTGTATTAATAATTTTTTTATTCTTTCTATCTAACAAAGAAGAATGGAAAAAACTTACTTCCCTGCATTGGGGTCACGTCATTACTCTTGGCCTGTTGCAAACTTTTGCCGTTTTCGGCTTAATTACTTACGCCATGCTTTATGTGGATGCTGGCAAGACATCGATTGTTTTATACACTATGCCGATTTGGTCGAGTATTCTTGCTTCTCTTTTTCTGAAAGAAACACTCAGCAAAAAAAATATTGTCGGACTGCTGCTTGGTGTCGCCGGTTTAGCATTCATTATTGGTACCGATATATTTCAGCAGGCTTCCTGGCAAAATACAATTGGCATCTCTCTGATACTTATTGCCGCCATATGCTGGGCTGTTTCTAATGTTTATTTCCGGTTAAAACTAGCAGGTTCTAACCAAATGTTTATAACGACCTTTCAAATGTTAATAGGGACGGCAGGACTGCTCGTTCTGGCTGTTATCTTTGAAGGGGGACAATCTATTCGCTGGAGTGCCTCCAGCATATTTTCTGTGCTGTTTACTGGTGTCGTCGCATCGGCCATTTGTTTTTCACTTTGGTATTACTTGCTTACAGTAATTAATACGGTTACAGCAGCTATTTCCATGCTTCTTGTCCCAGTTTTCGGTGTTTTATTTGGATACCTCCTTTTGGATGAATCCTTGACCATACCGATGATAGCTGGAGGCTTGTTTATCTTGCTGGGAATTTTTATCAGCCAAGCCGAGCTTGATAAAATCCGGCCCTTCTCAAAAAGAAAGAAACATGCTGCATAATGAATGAGTCCAGATCCACAAAGTGCAAGAATCCTGAAAGCAACAGGAAGGGAAAAATGGACAGTGTACATCCTTTTATTCGTACACGTTGGAAAACGTTCCTCTGCACTTGATACCCATCCTAAACCATCCGTTTCTCCCTATACCATTGATATATTTTAAACGAACATGCACATATCAAGCTTTGCCTTGTATATGTGCACCGTTCTTTTATCCATCTATTTCTAGAAATTTTTGAACCAGTCCGCATTTTCCCGGCGGGTTTTCCGGCTTTCGAATCACTTCAATTCCAAACAACCCGTGTTCGTTAAAATCAAGCATGCATTCCTGCTCCTTCATTTGATGCACAGGGGTATCTTTATCAAATTTAATTTCAATATATTCTTTTCCATCTTCAATACTGGCATTAAATATCGGATAATCTAACTTACGTATTTTCGGAATCGATACCCGAACATGCCGTTTCCCTAAAACGGTCCGATACATCCGGTATCCAAGCCATCGCCCTTTTTTATCATACAGCAAAAAGCCATTCACATCTGGATATGTTCCGATAGGAAGCGAAGCTGACGTTTTTTCTTGAAAATAAAAGTAAATTAATTCATCCTCTACAGTTACTAACATAGGTCTCCTCCTTTTCAAGAAGCATCACAAGCTGTTAAAAAGACCTATTCTGCCTCAAATATCCGGCACATTTCCACGCTCTGTACTATTATAGTCCGTGTCAGCACGTTTATCACTATATTTAACATAGACAGCATGTTTTATTGTGATTTATTTCTTTTCGTCTATTTGAAATCCAGCAAACCCATAAAGAATAACAATAGCCGGTCCTAACAAACAAAACAAAGCATAAGGAAGGTATTGCAGTACATCAACTCCGAGAACGCTTGCCATAAATACTCCGCTCACTCCATACGGAATTAAAGGGTTTATTAATGTTCCGGCATTTTCTAACACGCGTGATAAGTTTTTGCGTTTTATTCCCATTTGTTCATATCTTTGTTCAAATGCTTCTCCTGTTAAAATGACCGACATGTATTGTTCACCAAGAGAAATGTTAATACCTATTCCAGTCAGTGCTGTAGATAACACAAGACGTCCTGTCGTTTTGACCATGGATGATAACGCTTCTAATAACTTTTCAATGATGCCCAGCTCAGACAATACTCCGCCCATACTTAAGGTTAAAATTAATAACGACACGGACCACATCATATCTTGAATACCGCCGCGGCTTAACATTTCATCTAATTGATCATTCCCCGATTCCAACACAAATCCATCCTGCATAAATGTCATGTAATCACCCACGCTGTAATCGGGCTGTACGAACATCGTAACAACAATCCCCATAACAATCCCTGCTGCCATAGAAGGAATGGCAGATACTCTTCGAACAGCTAATATGACAATAACTGCTGCCGGGAGCAGTGTTGCAGGATGTACTAAAAAGCTCTCATGCAAGTCGTTCATTAATACGTTGATCGTTTGCATATCAGCTTCAACAGGACTTTGTCCAATTATCGTATAAAAAATAAAAGCAATGACAAACAATGGCACTGTCGTCCACAGCAAGTGGCGTATATGTTCAAACAAGTCCACTTTTGAGACAGAAGCCGCTAAATTCGTTGTATCAGATAATGGTGACATCTTATCCCCAACCAACGCACCCGAAACAACGGCTCCTGCTGTCATTGCTGGATCTAATTCAAGCATTCCTCCAAGCGCCATAAACGATACACCAATCGTAGATGCTGTCGTAAATGAACTGCCAATACAAATGCCAATCACAGCTGTAGCGACAAAAACACTCGGCAGAAACCATTCCATTGATATGAGATGAAAACTATAATAAATAAGGGTTGGAATCGTGCCAGCACTCACCCACACGCTGATGAGCACTCCTATAAACATAAAAATAAGAATCGGAATAATGCCTGATGCCACCCCTTGTATAATCCCTTTTTCTGTGACTTTCCAATTCACCTTTTTTATCATTGAGTAGCCAATTAATAAAAGTAGTGCAAGAAAGATAGGGATGTGCGGATCCGCTGCAAATACAATGAGGCTTATTCCGATAATAAACAAGATACCAAGAATGATAAGAAGTGCTTCTATTCTAGTCACTCTAGGCTGTTCTACATTCCCCTCCATCACACTTCCTCCTATACAAATAGTATACCAATAAACTTTTAACATCGTTCAGCAACACATGCAGTAATTAACAAAATAAGCATCACAAAGCACTTTGTCAATATATCGAATGCATATTTTCCTGCACTTGTCTTTTTATTTCTGCTGCATTCCTTCTTATTTTAAAGAAAGCGCAAACATTATTACAATATATTTTTTCACAAATCTTTTTCTTTACAAAAATACTTTTGGGGTTTAGGATGATATGGTCTTTGAGATAATGAAGATATTCTATCATGATGGAGGTCATTACGTTGCAACCGCTTAGAAAAAGAGAGACCTTTTTCATTGGATTAATGCTGTTTGCTCTGTTTTTTGGGGCAGGCAATTTAATCTTTCCTCCGTTTCTCGGCCAAGTGTCCGGAACGAATTATTGGATTGCTATTATAGGTTTTATTATTACAGGAGTAGGCCTTCCTGTATTAGGAGTAATAACGATTGCTCTGAAAGGAAGCAGTTTTGAGTCCGTTGCTAAAAACGTTCATCCTGCATTCGCCCTTATTTTCACTTTGATTCTTTATTTATCCATTGGGCCATTTTTTGGCATCCCTCGTGCGATGAATGTTTCCTTTGAAATGGGGGCCATGCCGTTTATTTCCGACGACTTTCACGCTGTGACGCTATTTATTTACTCGATTATCTTTTTTGCCATTGTATATTTACTCAGTCTTCGTCCTTCTCAACTAGTTAAACGGATTGGCAATGTAATTACCCCTGCTTTACTTGCTGCTATTGTTTTATTGGTTTGCGGAAGTTTGTGGAGTGGATTTGCTACTGGAGGACAAGCTCCTTTAGAAGAGTACGCTGCCAGCCCGCTGACTAATGGTATATTAGAGGGGTATTTAACAATGGATGCCATTGCAGCACTTGCCTTTGGTTTAGTCATTGTCTCAGCAGTTAAAGAACGAGGAATTGACAACCAGCGTGATATTTTCCGTACTACGTCCTACGCTGGAGTTATAGCAGGCGTTGGTCTTGCTGTTGTATACACCGCTATTGGCTGGCTTGGAATGCAAAGTGCTCCAACACAAATGTTTGAAAACGGCAGCCAGATTCTAACATTTGCGGCTAACTCTATTTTTGGCGTAACAGGTACGTGGCTGCTCGGCCTTATCGTCACATTAGCGTGTTTGACAACTTGTATTGGCCTGGTTACTGCGTGCGGCCAATATTTTCAGCATGTATTTCCTGGTGTTTCCTACCGCACGTTGTGTTTTGTCACAACATTGATAAGCTTTGCTGTTGCTAATACAGGATTAAATACGATTATTTCTGTTTCCGTCCCTGTACTAGTAGCTATTTACCCCATTGCTATCGTGTTAGTTGTTCTGGCTTTATTTGACGTAAAAATACCTGTTCGAGATTCCCACTACAAAGGTGCAGTATTAGGTACCGCCGCCATTAGTGTATATGACGGCCTGCGTGAGTTAGGAATTGAAATCAGCGCTTTGCAGTCTCTGTTTCAAGCATTTCCGCTTTATGAGCTTGGTTTGGGCTGGATCTGGTCTGCTGTAATAGGTATTATTATCGGCCACTTTTTCAAAAAGCATAAGCGTCTTTGAAAAAGAATATACGATGTAAAACACTAAAAATGCCCAAGCAGATCAGACTGCTGGGCATTATACCATGATATGCACGATGGTACCCTTTTCTGCCTCTTGAAACAGATTATTTCCTCTGTAAGTGATGTATCTATGCTGATTCACCTGTCTCTTCATCTTCCTAATTTTCTGCTTCACATTTTGGAAAGAACATAACCCTTGATATATATCATCAATGTACATTTCACATACATTATTATTTAAATAAACAAGCTTAATCGTATGACCGTACAAGAATGCATAATATATCCCGCCTAACAGCCTCACCATACTTATCTCCTCTTTCTTTTCATTGGATGTGCTCTCGGTCTTTCTTTAAAAAATATCCTTCGATTTAACCCTTCTCCCACAACAGTTCTTTAAAAAGAACAACACATGCCAATATACGGCTTTTGTTCTCTTTAAAGAATATAAGTTTATTTTATAACGAATTTTATTTCTGTAAAAATGCCAAAATAATCGAAATTTACTTTATATAGCACATTATATGTTCTTTATAACGTATTAACTCTATATTTCTTACGTTTTCATTTTTTCATTTCGCACGGATGTTTTATATAATGAACAAAAAGAACAAAAGTGGATTGGGTATTCTGTCCCGCAGCGTTGCGTGACTGCACTGTATATGGGGGCTGATAAATGAAGGGAAGCGAGCAGTATCATTAAATGTTTTCTGCTAACGAAAATAATATGCAGTGATTAACACATAAAAGATGAAGAGTAACGAAAGGGAAACGAGGGAGAGTTTGTGATGGTTTATTTCAATCAGTACAGACATTTAGATGAAGAGTGGATATATCTCATAGAAGAAGCAAAAAGTCTTGGTTTAACGCCCGAAGAAGTCCTGTCATTTTTACGGTTAGAACAAGAATAGAGGTGCCTTTCAGTAAGACAAGGTGTTTCAATGTGCTTTCATCAGCGCATACGTCTTGGATACAACGTCAAAACCACACCTCTTCCAAGAAAACGAATCCGTGTATCTAAACAATGACGTATTCCATTGAGAGTTCATGCCTATAAAACCGGGGCATTTTCTTATTTTGCTGCGTTGTATATTTTGCTAGGATCACCCTCTGATTCAGAATATTAAAACAAATTTTCAATATAAAGAAGACCAGTCGTGAACGATTAATCACGATTGGTCTTCCCTTCATTTCGTCATTTTTCCAAGATTATCAGCAGCTTTCTATATACGTTCGACATAACCTTCATTCAGTTTTTATATAAGAAACTTGGATTTCTTCCTGCCTGAGATTATGAGTTATTGTTTATTAGTCCGCCATTTGTTGAATTCTAAGAACTCTTTAAACTGATCTTTGGAAACGCCTGATTCCATTGCTTCTTGTACAATGGCAAGCCATTCATCATCCAGTTGTTTTTCGTCAATATCATGTTCTTCTTTTATTAAAGCATCGATAGATACATGTAACTCTTTTGAAATTTTCTCTAAAAATTGAACAGACGGATTGGTTTGAATATTTCTTTCGATTGCACTCAAGTAGGACTTCGCGACTCCCGCTTTCTCTGCTAGTTCTGTCAGCGAAAGGTTGTTTTCTTTCCGGTATTTTCTAACCCGATCCCCAATCATCACCTTTAACTCCTTTGTGTATTCGAATGTGCCTTTATTATAACATATAACGAACCGAAGTATGTTATAGTGAACGAATTCTATAGGAAAAGCCTACGTTTCTCAACACAAGTGATATAAAAGCAGAGCTTCTATGTCGAAAGTCACTATTTTAATAATACATTATGTTTTTGCTGACTTGAAATAAAAAAAGCCACACAGTGCGGCCTTTTTAATAATTTTTTTGCTTTTGAATAAATATCATCACTTCTTCTGCGGTTAGTCCTGCATCTTTAGCTTCTCGAATGAGCTGCACCCACTCTTGATCCAACTGTACCGGTATAACCATGATATTCCCTCCTCTGCTCAACTCCCCTGCTAACTCGATGATTTGCTCATCTATTGCTACGCTCGTATAAACCCGGGGCAGCTCAAGTACGAATTTCTTGTGACAAAAAGCTGGAAAATCAGTCTTTTATCCTGATGCTATTATACTTAACTATTTATAAAATGATTGTCAAAAAACATATGTGGCTGTATAAAAGTTTTGTCTAATTTTTACACATAAGGAACGAGAAAAGGTAATTTTTTGTAGAAATTTTGAATAAACACCGGGGTCTTCATATAAATTTCTCCATCACTGTCAGCATCCATGGATTCTTGCGTCTCCAAGCGGACTTCTGTCGCTTGATAATGTTGTATGCTGGTTTGATCGTTTTCGAATGAAAAGGCAGTTTTCGCGTTAATATACTCACGCAGCAGCGCCTGGCCGCCTTCACGAATAACAAACACATCAAATATTCCATCATTCATTTCGCCAGTTTGGAATGGCAGTTGATTCGTTCCAATATAATTTCCATTTGTAATTAAAACCATCACTGCTTCATCCTGAATCGTCTCGTCATCTGCCTGCAGCATAAACGGAAATGGTTTAATCTGATGAACCGTTTGAAGCGCACTAATGTAATAACTGACTTTCCCAACAACATTTTTTAAGTTTTCGTTAATATTACCGGAGGTTTCTGCGATAAGGCCTATGCCGTAAAAGTTAGCAAAATAACGATCATTCGCACGTCCAATATCTAAATACTGTACGTCCCCCGTTATGAGTGACTCTGCGGCCCGTTTTATGGACTGAGGTATGCCCAGCGACCGGGAAAAGTCATTGCATGTGCCACCTGGAAGTATTCCAATTACTGGCGGCTCTTTCAACAAAGCAGTCCCATTAACACATTCATGCAGCGTGCCATCACCACCAAGTACAAAGATGACATCATACTCATGTCCATGTTCATAACAAACTGCTTCCGTATGACCTTTATATTGCGTTTGAAAAATGACTAACTCCTTCACACGTGAACCAATTACGCCACTAACCGTTTCTAAACTTTTCTGTTTATCGGCTTGTTCGCTGTTTCCATTTATCAATAAAAGCGCACGTTTAAACATGTAGAAGGCCATCCTTTAATGAAATTTTTATTTTACCTGAATTATTACTACATACCCGACACGATAACATATGTAAACATAAGGTACGTTCCCTGAAAATAACTGTAAAAAAGGACTGTCAAAAGATCATTGTTTCTAACCTTTTGATACAGCCCTCGGCTTTTCATGTCGGCGGCTGTTGATACAGCTCCTTTATTAGTTCTACTTATTCTCCTTGACGATTGGAGTCCAACCTTTTATCAATTTTTTTTTGTTCCTTTACTGGAGGACACAAGCTGACAATAACATCACCAGCTTCTGGCTTTATCGTATTCACTTCCGTCGTGAAGAATTCCACTTTTCCAGTATGCTTTAGGATAAAGAGCAGCAATGTATCCGGTTCTCGTTCACTTTTATATTGCTCAAATCCATACTGTTTAGTCAGCTTCGTTTTTCGGAACACATAACCACTCTTCACTTTTTGATTAAGTTCTTCATAGGTAGCGCCTTTCCTAAAGAGAACCCGTCCTCCGATTCGATGCACTAAATCATTTGGATGTTCACGTTCTTCATCGTGCCAGCTCAATTGATATAAATCATTTCGGCCTATTTCTGGAACAAACGTCGTACAGACAAGAGAGTTATAAGAATCTCTATCGGTTGCGGCAATCAGCTTGTCGTAAGGTGTCATATCAAGATAATATTCTGTTTGCTCCGAAAGAATTTCCCCCCTGTAATAAGGAACACCCGCTTTTCGCGAGTTAAACAGATATTCAAAAGAAGTATCTGCAATTAAAACCGGAATGTTTAATTCTTTTAACACTCTTGCTAACGCTGTACTAAAAGCACTTCCACCTACAATGAGTACACCTGGTTTGCCCTCAAGCGATAAATCCAGCTTATTTGCCATCGGACTCAGCGAAAATCCATGTGCACACACTGTTGCAAACACAAGAGCAAATGTAAGCGGCGTAACAATCGACGCTCCAGGATATCCTGCCTCAGCCAGTACGTTGGCAAAATAACCAGCAACAGTCAAGGCGACGATTCCTCGTGGAGCAATCCACCCGACAAGCATTTTTTCTTTAAGAGACAGTTCTGTATTAATAGTTGACAACCATATGGAAAGCGGTCGGACGATAAACAACATGAGCAAAACATAAGCGATAATGTTTGGATCAAAAATCTGCATCAATGTTTCACGTTCAAGCGATGCGGTTAACATAATAAAAATACCGGAAATTAATAAAACAGAAATATTCTCTTTAAAATGCCGCATGTCACTAAGTGATGCAATATGCATATTCGCAAGTGTCATCCCCATCGCTGTCACTGCCAAAAGTCCTGTTTCATGCATTACTTCATCTGCCACTGTAAAACATGCAATGACAACAGCAAACACAAGCGGCGACTTTAAAAACTCTGGCACGTAACCGCGCTCGAACATCGTTCCTATTCCTTTTCCGCATCCCCATCCTACAGCAATCGCAAACATGGAGGCTAAAAAGAATAAAAATAATGCTTCCACCGTGACGGTCTCAACCGTTAAAAATTGAATAATTTCAAAAGCAAATACTGCAAGTAATGCCCCAAATGGATCAACGACGATGCCTTCCCACTTTAAAATGGCAGCTGGCCTCGGTTTTAACCTCGCTTGTCTTAATAAAGGAAGAATCACCGTTGGACCTGTAACAATAAACAAACCGCCTATAACAAAAGATACTGCCCACGATAATCCTGCGACAAAAAAGGCTGTTACTGAACCAAGAATCCAAGCAAGAAAAGCCCCTAATGTAATAATTCGAAATACTGATTTGCCAAGGCCTCTAATTTCACGAAAATCCAGATTTAAACTGCCTTCAAATAATATAATTGCAACAGCCATTGAGATAATAGGGTTAAATAAAGAGCCGAAATCTTCTCTCGGGTTCATTATTCCAAAAATTGGTCCAATTAATAAACCCGCTACAGACATCACGACAATTGCCGGCATGCGGAATCGCCAAGCCAGCCACTGTGAACCAATACCTATAGCACCGATGAGCATAAGATGAGATAATATTGAATCAAACATATCAGGTTCCTTTCTCTGTAGTTTTCTGAACGAAAACGCAAGGTGTCCTCCCCTTCACTGAGCGTCTTCGTGACCAGATATGTGTTATTCTAGGAATTAGCTGTACAGTTTCCCGAAACAAAACAATACAACATTTTCTCTTGTAAATGCAATAAATTTATTTTTAAACTTTTTGTTATTTTTATGACGAGAAAGAAGCAGCACTATATAAAAGCTGGCAAACAGATAGTGTTCCATTTGCCAGACATCCAGAACTGATATCAATATTCCCTTATTTCTTCTTTTATTTTTTCTCCAAGGTGTCTGCCTGGCTCATCGATACAGCAATAGATTTCTGTTCCCTCTGACAATTCTTTGACAGAAACAATCGTTCCATCTTTTTCCAGAAAAGATACACTATCAGCATATTGTAAAGTCGAAGAGATATGCACACCATCTGTTTCCATCTCCACTCTTACTAACTCTCTCTTTTCCATTTTCACACGGCCAATCGGAACTTCTTTCACATGCGTACCATTGTAAACATACAACGTACCGCCGCCTCTCATCTCTGACAAATAAGATGTTTTACCGCGCAGATATATATATTGGTGTATACCTCCTGCATTTATCCGAAACGGCCTGGGTGGATATGTATCGGTGGAACGGTTTTCCGATAGAACAAGCATATAACCGTGCCCAGTATTTCCAACCAGCACTCCTTCTGTCGGTGTTAAAATATCAGCCGTGTCTATACACACTCGTGTACCGATACCAATGGGTACAACTTTTTGGACGACACCAAGCTGTAAGGTCGTTTCTTGCTCCCTCTCTTCTTTCATCCTGTCCACACTCTCCTTTTTACGTAGTATAAGACGAAATGAATGTATCATTCGTTCTCACGTTAAGTCGATTTCAAACGAATGATGACTCATAACATGACAAAGCCCTTATTCTTTTAACAAGAAACAAATTATTTAATACATGCAATTATTATCGTAACAAAACATTTCAAATATCACTTTCAGTAAAGAACTGATATTAGACTAAAAAAAGCAGCACTTTCCTTAAAAGAAAGCCTGCTTTTTCATTGACCGGATGAATTTTCTTCAAGTTCACGAGTGATACCTTTTTTGAATTCATACACAATAATCCCCGAAAATAATAAGAGAAACACAATCAATAAGTAGTCAGGAATAACTGCTATGTATCTGCCAAAAGATGATAATACCTGTATCACCAGTATGATAAACCATATACTCGTTAAAATTTTTAAGATATTTGCCAACGGTATCACCTTGCCAAACGTTTATTGGTTCCTTTTTCATTATAACGCATCCTCTGCACTTCTTCACCTTTTTTTATAAAATTCATGCAGACCATTATGAAATATACAGTAATTGGAAAAAGTAGGAAAGAAGGAGGTGTTACAATGAAGTGGATCTATGTAGTATTAGCTGGATGTATGGCTCTTTTTATCAGTGGCTGCAATAACGAAGCTGCTCCTCAGGAAAATGACGCTGTAGAAGAAGATGCAGAAGCTGTCCTCGCCGATGTGGCACGCTCTTCTGAAAACAGTATTGCAAAAGCAGATATGATTAACACCAGTGGTCAGTCCATCGGTACTGTTCATTTTTATGACAACGATCATTCCGTTATGATGGAAGCACTATTCAATGAAGGAATTCCTGCAGGATTTCATGGCTTCCATATACACGAAACAGGCGTATGCGACCCGAATGCATCAGACGGTCCATTTACTAGTGCAGGCGGACACTACAACCCACAAGGGACAAACCACGGCTCCCATGCAGGTGACATGCCAAGTTTGTACGGATTAGAAGATGGTTCTAGTTACTTGTTAACCGCTTTGGATCGATTTAGCCCACAGCAGGTAGCAAATGAACAGCGAGCCGTCATTGTCCATACAGATGCTAATAACTTTGCTAACATACCAGACCGTTATACGTCTGATTTAAACAACCAAAGCGGTCCCGATGAAGAAACATTAAAAACGGGAGACGCAGGCGACAGGCTAGCTTGCGGTGTGATTGAACCGTCTCGCTAAAACAAAACAGCCAAAGGCACCAACACGTCACGTGTTTATGCTTTTGGCTTTTTTTGTTACGTATTAAGGCAGGTCTTCTTCCTTTACTTCTCTTTTGCTCGATAAAAACCAGCCGCCAAGTGCAACTAATATAAGAACAACATAAAATGTCACTTTCCATGGCGTTGACTCGGCAAACTCTTCTGGCAGCACGCCAAGTGCAGGGTGTGAAAGTGTATATACAGCAAGTTTAATCCCCACCCATCCGACAATGATAAACGCTGCAATTTCTAGACCAGGGCGCTTTTTAAGTAATTTCACAAAAAATGTCGCTGCAAAACGCATAATAATAACCCCAATAAGCCCACCTAACAGAATAACAGTAAACTTCGCACCATCAAGTCCGCCAATTGTCGGAAAGTTTGTATCAGGGAGTGTCACAGCAAGAGCTACCGCCGCTAAAATAGAGTCTACCGCAAAAGCAATATCTGCGATTTCTACCTTCAGGACCGTTCCCCAAAAGCCAGCAGAACTAACCTGTTTCTTTTTCGCTTTATCGTCTGGAGTTTCATCCTTTTTCAGCCACACTTTGCGAATAATATGATTTCCTGCTATAAATAACAAATAAAGGGCCCCAATGGCTTGAACCTGCCACACATCAATTAAAAAAGAGATAACAAATAAGGACGCAAACCGAAATACAAATGCACCTGCCAATCCGTAAAAAAGAGCTTTTTTCCGCTGATTTTCAGGTAAGTTTTTTACCATAATAGCAAGTACCAATGCATTGTCAGCTGCAAGGATGCCTTCTAATACAATAAGCACCAGCAGAACCCAGCCATATTCAAGAAGCAAACTAATATCCATACCGAATCTGAACTCCCTCGTTTTTTAGTTCACTTATTTTACCCAGAGAATAGATGGTGTTATACTCTGCCTTCTTTATCGTATTACAGAGGGATTCATTATATCCGGATCACGCAAGAAAAACGATGGTTGAGAAACCCGCTCAACCATCGTCCTTGTCATCCGTAGGCGTTGCTTCTTTAGAACGCACCTGCTGCAGACGGGATGCTTTCCGCGGGCACGGCCTCAGCTAACTTAGTAACGAACAGGCCTTCACCAAGTGGATCTTTGGCTCGTGCTTCGACGCACAGGACATGCTAGTGTCGGCAGCGTTGGCCACACGATGTAGCTGGTCTTAGCCGACGTCCCGCAGGAGTCACCCAGTTTCCGAACAGCGTATGGATGAAACATCTTTAAATAATCAATCAAAGCACATACTTTCCTACCTTCTAAGAAAAGCGCAAGCACCTTGGAAAGTTGACGGTACCGATAGTTTTTCTTATATTGACATGTTACCTTTTCCTCTCCGCACGAAAAAGACCCCTTCCATAAATTGAAAAAGGTCTTCCTCACTTAATCCGTCTGCATTTCTTCTACTAATACAGAAAGCTCTGTCCATCTCTGTATTGCTTCATCAAGTTCTTTCTCTACTGTCTGTTGTTCTTCCATCCACTGCTGTGCTTTTTCAAAGTCGCTGCCAGCTTCCGCAATTTTTTCTTCTATTTCTTCTTTCTTCTGCTCTAAATCTGCAATCTTATCTTCGATGCCATTCCATTCCTGCTGCTCTTTATAGGACATTTTTTTCTTTGCACGCTTTGACTTTGGAGTAGAGTTTTCAGGTACTGCCTGCGCTTTCTGGTTCTGGTCTCTTACCGCATCGAGATAATCGGAATATCCTCCTTGGAACCGTTCAATGGAGTCATGAGAGGAAAAAACCAGTAACGAACCAACGACTTTATCAAGAAAATAGCGATCATGGGATACCGTAATCACAACACCGGGAAAATGGACCAAATAGTTTTCTAAAACACTTAAAGTCTGGGTATCCAAATCATTTGTCGGCTCATCGAGGAATAAAACATTTGGTTCTCTCATTAGTACTCCAAGCAAATACAGTCTTCTTCTCTCTCCACCGGATAAACGGTAAATATAATTCCATTGCATAGCACGAGGAAACAAAAACCGCTCAAGCATTTGCTCCGCTGTTAATTCCTTGCCGTCTGTGGTCACAACAACTTCCTTTATATCACGAATATATTCAATCACACGCTGATTGACATCCATGTCCTCATGCTCTTGCGAATAATAGCCGATTCGCACTGTCTCCCCAGTTTCGACCTCTCCGGTGTCCGGCCGCTCCTTTCCTGCCAGAATGTTTAATAGTGTTGTTTTCCCGCTTCCATTGGGCCCGATAATACCTAACCGTTCTCCAGGAGTGACTAAATACGAAAATGATGAAAACAGCACGTGACTGTCGTATGCTTTAGAGATATTTTCCACTTCCAGTACTTTTTTGCCAAGCCGGACTGAACCAACCGCGAAGTCGACATCCTCCCGTTTTTCCGGACCTTTCATTTCTTTTAAATTTTTTACACGTTCCACCCGTGCTTTTTGTTTAGTTCCTCTTGCTTTAGGCATTCTCCGCAGCCATTCCAACTCGGTGCGAAGTATATTTTTTCGTTTCACTTCTGCTTGTTCTTCTAATGCCTCACGTTCTGCTTTCTTCTCTAAAAATAACTCATAATTCCCCTCATACGTATACAAATTCCCTTGATCAATTTCATATATTCTGTTGGTTACACGGTTTAAGAAATAACGGTCGTGTGTAACAACAATAAACGCGCCTTGATAAACAGATAAATAACTTTCCAGCCATTCAATCGATTCATGATCAAGATGGTTCGTCGGCTCATCCATCACAAGCAGATCAGCAGGTTGAATGAGGGCTTTTGCAATAGCGGTTCGCTTTTTTTGTCCGCCTGAGAGTTCACTCACCTGTTTCGAAAAATCTGTAATTCCCAGCTTCGTTAATACTTGTTTGGCAGCTGTATTCGCTGCCCATGCTTCATTTTCATCCATTTGCTGCTGTGCATCTAACAATTTTTCTTGCAGCTTTGCGTTTTCCGGATGCTGCTCTAGCTCTTGCAGTGTCTTTTCATAATGCCGCATCGTTTTCATGATAGTTGATTCTCCATAATAAATCTGTTCAAGAACGCTGAGATGCTCATCCAATTCCGGTTCTTGCGGCAAATATTCTATCTTGAAAGCGTTAGCATGATATAATTCTCCTTCTTCTGCGCTGTCCTCTTTGGCTAATATTTTTAAAAGTGTTGACTTGCCGGTGCCGTTTACTCCAATCAAACCAATCCTGTCACGTTCTTCAATAACAAAAGATATATGTTCAAATAATGTTTTGTCTCCGTATGTTTTATAAAGCTGTTCTGCTCGTAATAAACTCACGTTGCTTCCTCCTTTTTACGCTGGTCAGGAGATATTTACACATATTATCATAACATGAGTGCTGGCAGCGTGGCTCCATCAGCGTTTACATTCCCGCCACGCATATATTTAAAAATTGGCTTTCCGGCACGTGTTATAGCGGCAAATTTACATATAAAGCTTTCTTCCACTAGCAAAAACATCTCTCCTGCAGCACAGAAAAGGCTGTCCAAAGGGATAAAAACCCCTTTGAAACAGCCTCTCAGTGGATACTAAACCGTCTTTTTACGCTTGTTGCCATATCTTTCATTTGGTTGACGTGTTTTTTTATAAGGCTTCTTTTTGCGGTTGCGAGGTTGCTGGTTCCCTCTGGACTTACGACCGCCGCCTTTAGGTTTCTTTGGTCTTAATGATGCTTCTTCGGTTAAATGAACTTCGACACGTTCAGGTTCATTTGTATTCATCTTTAATGCTGCTGCAACTAAAGTGACAGGATCATGACCGCTTAACAGAGTTTTTGCTGCACTCTCTAAATCTTGAACATCTTCATTCTTTATAGTCTCAAGCAATTTATTCACGACTTGTTGATAACGGCCATGCATGGCCTCTGCGTACGTCGGGATATCTTGGCGAATCATTTTTGTCTTGGTTGTCTGTTCAATAAACGTTAAATGGCTGCGCTCCTTTGGCGTTGCAAAACTGTAAGCAATACCTTCTTTGCCTGCTCGTCCCGTCCGGCCGATTCGATGAACATAACTTTCAGGATCCTGCGGCAAATCGAAGTTATACACGTGTGTCACACCACTTACATCCAGCCCGCGTGCTGCCACATCGGTAGCAACCAATATATCAATAGTGCCTTGTTTGAATTTACGCAGCACTTTATCGCGCTGTGCTTGTTTTAAATCACCGTGTATTCCTTCTGCAGCATAACCACGCCGTGTCAGAGCTTCTGACACTTCATCTACCCGGCGCTTTGTGCGTCCAAAAACAATCGCAAGTTCTGGTGGTGTAATATCGAGCAAATAACACAACGTATCAAACTTTTGTTTTTCAGGAACCTCGATATAGCGCTGCTCAATATTAGAGACGGTAAGCCCTTTGCTTTTTACTTTCACTGTTTCTGGCTGATGCATAAATTTCGACGTGACGGTTTGCAGACGCTTTGGCATCGTAGCAGAAAATAGCAGCGTTTGCCGCTCTTCAGCAACTTCTTGCAAAATGGTTTCAATATCTTCGATAAAACCCATACTAAGCATTTCATCGGCTTCATCAAGAACAACCATCTTCATATATTTGGGACGAATGGTTTTTCGTCTCATGTGATCCATAAACCGCCCAGGTGTTGCGACGATGATTTGCGGACGGCGCTTTAATGCTTTTATTTGCCGGCTGATCTCTTGTCCGCCATACACAGCAAGAGCCTGTACTCCTTTATAACGAGCGAGACGGTTCAATTCTTCCGACACTTGAATAGCAAGTTCGCGTGTTGGAGCGAGCACCAGTCCTTGCGGGTGTGCCTCGTCTTCTTCCATCTGTTCAATTAAAGGAATACCAAATGCTGCGGTTTTCCCAGTCCCTGTTTGTGCTTGACCGATGATATCATGTCCTTGTTTAACCTTTGGAATCACTTCTGCTTGAATGGGTGTCGCTTCTTCAAATCCCATTTCGTTGACAGCCTGAAGTGTTTGCTCATCCATTTGTAATTCTGTAAATAATGTCAATATATACTAACTCCTTTTTTATTAATAAACTTGTCGTAACATGCATGATTTATTCTTCTATTCATTAGAAAAACTTGGCTTTCCTATCCGTGCAAAAAAGCTGTATCCTGTTTTCTCGAACAGGATACAGCCTGCATTGGTTGTTGTCATTTTCGAGAGTTATTCATACAATTTCTTTACTTTACCATACGATAACGACAAATACAATTATTTTTTGTCATTTTTTTGTTTCAGGTTCTGCAGAGCTTCCGCTAATGCAGGGTTTTTCATCTCATCATCTTGCTGATGCTTTAAATATTTTTTCACATCGTGTTTGCTGGCTTTGTTTTGTTTTTCTTTTTGTCTCCGTTTATTAAACGAAGATACTTTTTCTTTATACCCACAGCGGCATACAAAAATTTGCCCTTCTCCTTCACCGCGCAGCTCCATTTTCTTTTTACACTGCGGACAGCGTGCATTCGTGATTTTTGAAATATTTTTCTTATATCCGCAGGCCTTGTCTTGGCACACTTTTCTTTTTCCATATTTACCATTTACCTCTAACAGGAGTTTTCCGCATTTTGGACATGGTGTCCCCGTTATATTATCGTGTTTAAACGACTTTGTACTGCTTTTAATATTTTGGACTACATCTTTTGCATACCCCTTCATATCCGATATAAACGCTTGGCGGTGCAGCTTTCCTCGTTCAATGTCTTCTAACTTTTGTTCCCATTCAGCTGTTAACGTTGGAGATTTTAATTCATCCGGAACAAGATCTAATAATTGCCGGCCTTTTAACGTTGTAAACAAGCTTTTTCCCCTTTTTTCAAGCAGCTGGCTGTTCAGCAGCTTTTCTATAATATCTGCTCTAGTGGCAACCGTGCCAATGCCGCCTTTCGTTTTCAATGTATGGACGAGCTGTTTATCTTCACCAGCCATAAAACGAGATGGATTTTCCATTGCAGACAATAATGTACCTTCATTAAAACGGGACGGCGGTGCAGTTTCTCCTTTTTCTGCAGCTGCTTCCACAATTCGTATTTTTTCATTCTCTGTAAAGCGGGAGAATTTGTTATGCTGTTGTTCGCTACCACCTTGGTAAACTGCTTTCCAACCGCTTCTTAACATACGCTGCTCTTTGGCTGCAAATGTTTCATCATTTATATGTCCTTCTATTACTGTCTGTTCAAACTGTGCCGTTGGGAAAAAACCCGCCAAAAACCGTTGTACAACGAGTTCATAAAGTTTCTTTTCTTTGCTGGTCATATCAAACAAACGTGGCGGCTCTTCTGTCGGAATGATGGCATGATGATCAGAGACTTTTTTATCATTGATCATAGAAGAAGACAACATCCAGCTGTTCTTTTTTATCGTTAATACATGTTTCGAAAAATTTCCTGTGTCACAAGCTTTCAAGCGATCTTTTAATGTACTTTTAATATCAGAGGACAAATAACGGGAGTCTGTTCTCGGGTATGTTAACACTTTATGCCTTTCATACAAACGCTGCAGTACGTTTAGCGTTTCTTTAGCAGAATAGCCAAAGCGGCTGCTTGCTTCGCGCTGCAGTTCCGTTAAATCAAACAATGATGGATTTGCGTCATGTTTCTTCTTTTTTTCCACCTTTTTTATTACCATATCTTCGTTTTGTATCTTCTGCAGTATACGGTCCTTTTTTTCCTTGGAAAAAATACGTGTGTCGTTGTTTTTTGGATGCCTCCACCAAAAAGTTGTCCCATTCTTAGCTGCAGTGCGTATTTGATAAAACTCATCTGGTGTAAACGAAGCAACCTCACGTTCACGGCGAGCAACCATCGCTAATGTCGGCGTCTGCACCCGTCCACATGAGAGAGACGCATTAAATTTTGTTGTTAACGCTCTGGTGGCATTCATTCCGACATACCAATCTGCCTCTGATCTTGCCTGGGCCGCTTCATACAATGAATGGAACTTTCTCCCGTCTTTAAGGTTTTGGAACCCTTGTTTAATGGCTTTTTCGGTAACAGATGAAATCCACAGCCGTTTAACCGGCTTTTTCACTCTTGCTTTATCAATAATCCACCGTGCCACAAGCTCTCCTTCACGACCGGCATCTGTGGCAATAATAATGTCTTTTACATCATTTCGATGCAGCTGTCTTTTAACTACACTAAACTGTTTGCCTGTCTTTGGGATAACCGACAACTTTAATTTATCTGGAAGCATGGGTAAATCCTCAAGTTTCCATGTTTTATACGAGGAATCGTACGTTTCCGGCTCAGCGAGAGTAACAAGGTGTCCAAATGCCCATGTTACAATGTATTTCTTTCCTTCCATGAAATCTTTTCCTTGTTTATCACAGCCCAAGACGCGGGCAATGTCTTTGCCAACAGACGGCTTTTCTGCAAGAATAACTGATTTGCTCATATGTATAATCCTTTCCCGGTAAGTACACCTTATCGTTTTCATGATTTATGACGCATTCTTTTCACCATATTATCATATTCATCATGTTTTCTACCTGTATTCTTACACCTATTGACAATTCTTGCAAAGGGCTATACCGTAGTTCTCAACAATCGACATTCTGTGACATTTCTATGACACAAAAAGGAAAGCACAAGTGCCCTGGAAAGAAGAAAACCTGGCCGGTGCCAACCCTTTAGATATAGGCGACAGCCTCGTCTGCATGTATACAGATTTCCTCCACATATTGACAACACCAATGATTCACCCATGCCAACAGATTATCCTTTCCTGTCAATCCGAAAAGGAGGGAGGCAAACTGATGAAAATGATGAACGTTACGATTCAAACAAAGATTATCCTTCTTGTTTTGACATTAATTACACTTGTTATCATTGCGTTATCTGGCTTTTTTGCCTACTTAGAATCAGAAGAAATTGAAGATACGTTAGGTGATAAAGCATTGAGTACGGCTACTTATATTGCGAGTGCTCCTACCGTTCGGGATGCTTTTCAAACCGATAATCCCTCGGAGGTTCTACAACCGTATGCTGAACGAGTTCGTGAACAATCCGGGGCTGAATTTGTTGTTATTGGAAATGAGAGCGGCATTCGCTATGCTCATCCTGATGAGTGGAAAATAGGGGAAGAAATGGTCGGGGGAGATAATCATCGTGCATTAACAAATGGAGAATCATATGTTTCTCAAGCAGAAGGAACACTTGGTCCATCACTTAGAGGAAAGGCACCCATCAGGGATAACATGGGCAATATTATCGGGGTTGTTTCGGTCGGTTTTTTAATAGAAGATTTACACGCTGTTATACTCGAGCGTCTTTCATTACTCGGTTTATTAGCGTTAGCAGCTGTTTTCATTGGAACACTGGGCGCTGTCGTACTTTCCAAAAGTATTCGAAAAGATATGTATGGATTAGAACCTTATCAAATCGCTCATTTATTTCGAGAACGCCAAGCTATTCTTTCCGCCATTCGTGAAGGTATTATTGCGATTGATAAAGACGGATGTTTAACACTTATCAACCATTCTGCCAGAACGATGCTTGATTTGTCAGAACCCGTAGAAAGCAGACCCATTAAAGAAATACTTCCTGATTCGGTTATGGAACGTGTCTTAGAGCATGGCCGGCCTGAATACAATCAAGAACTGCCTTTACAAGGAAAAATCTTCATTGTAAATAGAGAGCCTATTTTTGATAACAATCAAATAGTAGGC
This sequence comes from Alteribacillus persepolensis, assembly GCF_900099605.1. Taxonomy (GTDB): domain Bacteria; phylum Bacillota; class Bacilli; order Bacillales; family Marinococcaceae; genus Alteribacillus; species Alteribacillus persepolensis. The sequence goes on along the minus strand of NZ_FNDK01000005.1, from coordinate 61,525 downwards.
GTCGTTTCTACTTTTCGAGATAAAACAGAAATGATGGAAATGGCAAATACTCTTTCCGATATTAAAAGATACTCCGATGATCTGCGTTCTCAAAATCATGAATATACGAATAAATTATATGCTCTTTCGGGTTACCTTCATCTCGGCCAGACAAAAGAGGCTATCCAATTAATAGAAGAAGAAACAATCAGCCAGAAAAAGCAGACAGAAGTACTGTTTAGTCAAATAAAAGATACGACTGTACAAGCCATATTAGCTGGTAAATCAGGGAGAGCTTCTGAAATGAAAGTAGCGTTTGACGTCGATCAGGCAAGTCATCTAGAACCACTTCCTGCGCATATGTCCCAAACAAAAATTATCTCTATACTAGGAAATGTGATCGATAACGCGTTGGATGCGGCTAAAAACAGTCTTAATCCTAAGGTAACTTTTTTCGTTACAGATATCGGAAACGATGTTGTGTTCGAAATAAGTGATAATGGTCCGGGACTTCCCTACGACGCAGATATACTTATGGAAAAAGGTTTCTCTACCAAACAGAGCATCCATCACAAAAGAGGATATGGACTCACGATTGTTGGTGATACAGTGTCTAACCTCGATGGAATGCTTGAATTTGATAATAAGCTGGAAGGCGGTGCGTTTTTTTCTATATACCTGCCTAAAAAACCATCTTCACATCAAGGAGGAGAGGTTTCATGATACGAACAGCCATTGCAGAAGATGATTTTAGAATTGCTTCCATTCATCAAGAACTCGTTAACCGTGTAAAGGGGTTTCAATGCGATTATCAGTCCTTAAACGCTAAAGACACATTGCACATGCTCGAACAACATACTATTGACCTGCTGTTGCTTGATATTTTTATGCCCGATGAACTAGGCACCCAGCTGCTGGGCACGATTCGTGAACATCATCCACAGGTAGATATATTGATTATTTCTGCTTCCACTGACGTAGAACACGTGCAAAAATCATTACGTTATGGCGTTTTTGATTATATAATAAAACCTGTCTCACTCGAACGCTTGGAAAAAACCTTACAAGATTATTTAATATTTCACCAGCAGCTTCATGAATCCAAACAAGTTACACAAGAAAATATCGACCGCTTAACGTCGATTCGCAGCCAGCTGCAGCCTTGGGACAGCACTGCTGAAACAGTAGACGAGCTTCCAAAAGGGATTGATCCACTCACCTTGCAAACGGTAGCCAAAGAGCTCGAAAACGCGGGAGAAGGCATGACAGCAGAAGAAATGGGACAATACCTTGGAGCTTCACGAACAACCGCACGCCGCTATCTCGAATACATGATTTCCTCTAACCAGGCCGATGCGAGACCCATATATGGCATCGTAGGCAGGCCGGAAAGAAGATATTTTATTCGAAAAAAACAATCTTAGAGTCGAACAAGCCGTCCATGAAACCCTTCATGGGCGGTTTTTTAATATATACATACATTTATTATTATCAGTGAACAAAATGAACAAAATATATATTTAATTTTTTTATACAGATTATTTTGTAAACGATTACAAATTTGATTATTTTTCTTAAAATTAAAATAATCAAAAAAGGGGGATTACAACATGAAAAAATTTTGGTTATCAACTCTTGCACTTTGTACAGGTTTAACACTGGCCGCTTGCGGAGGGGGAGAAAATGAAGAATCAAATGCAGACAATAATGCTGGTGACGGAAGCTGGCAGCCCGAACAATCGATTGAATTTGTAGCCCCTTCTGGTGCTGGCGGCGGCTGGGATACAACAGCAAGAATGGCAGCAGAAGGCTTTGAAGAACAAAATATTATGGATGAAGGCATTGGTGTTGTCAACAAAGAAGGCGGTGGCGGAGCTGTAGGTTGGGCCTACATTGCTGGTAAAGCCGAAAACCCACATCATTTATTTGTCGCATCACCTCCTTTGCTTCTCATCCCTTTAAATGGCCAATCAGAGTACGGGTATGAAGATTTCACCCCCATTGCAAACATGATTTCAGACTACGGTGCGTTTGCTGTGCGTGAGGATGCTCCATGGGATGACTTAAATGAATTATTTGATGATATGAAAGACAACCCAGATAATATTACGGTTATTGGTGAATCTTCTCCAGGGAGCATGGACCATATTCAGTTCATCAAAATTGCAAAAGAAGCAGGTGTTGACCCACAATCTGTAAAATATGTTTCTGCTCAAGACGGCAGTACGATGACGAACCTGTTAAATGGTAACGCTGACGTTTATTCAACTGGAGTAACAGAGACAGTAGAACAAGTAAGAGCTGGCGAAATTAAAGTACTTGGTGTCACCGCGGAAGAACGGTTAGAAGGTGAGGTCGTTGAAGACTTCCCTACCGCTGTTGAACAAGGCATTGATGCAACATTTATAAACTGGAGAGGATTTTTCGGACCTCCTGGAATGACAGATGCACAAATTGCTTACTATGAAGAAAAATTCCAAGAGTTAAACGACTCGGCTCATTGGGAGGACACTCGTGAAAAGTATGCATGGAATGAATTATATATGGATAGTGAGGAATACGCTGAATTTTTGAAAGAAGAAGAAAAAACGATGCAGGAACTTCTAGATGACGTAAACATGCAAGAAGAGTAATGGAACAGCGAACCTTTTAGGAGTCGTGATCTTCCATAGATCACGACTTTTCCTTGCTAATGTTTTTCTCACTTTTTATAAAAGGAGGTTTCAATCAGAAAATGCTAAGACCTGCACATCGTAAAATCAGTCTTATTTTAATTGCCTTATCCATTTTTTACTTATATTTATCATTTCAGCTTCCAAGTTTCACAAATACGGTCATCGATGCTTCAACGATGCCAAAAGCATTAGGAGTCGGCCTGATTATTTTAAGTCTCATCTTATTTTTTAGTCCTGATAAAGAAACAAAAGAAGATAAGGAAAAACGCATCATTCCTAAGGAGGATTTAAGAAAAATTATCGGTGTCGTTTTTATGATACTGGCTTATATATTTCTTTTGGAACGATTAGGATTTCTTCTCGTTTCCTTTTTATTTATTTTCTTTTGCTCTCTTTTTCTTGGTTATACGAAACACGGCGTTAACCTTATCGTTTCAATTCTTTTTCCGCTTGTTCTTTACAGTGCTTTCACTATGCTGCTTGGCATTAGTTTACCATCTGGAATCATTCCATTTTAGAAAGGAGGAAAAGGAATGGGTTCATTAGAGGGAATATTAAGTGGTGTACAGCTGGCTTTTAGTATAGAAGGTATTTTGTTTGTATTCCTTGGTGTACTTGCCGGTACATTAATCGGTATGATGCCCGGACTTGGGCCAATTAGTGCAATAGCCATTATGATTCCATTAACGTACAATATGGATCCAACCGTTGCCTTAGTATTAATGGCTGGTGTGTATTATGGTGCTGTGTTTGGCGGTTCTACTTCCTCTATTCTTTTGAATGCGCCAGGAATCTCTGGAACCGTTGCCACTTCCTTTGACGGCTATCCTATGGCCCAGAGGGGGGAAGCAGGAAAAGCTCTGGCTGTCGCTGCCATCTCCTCTTTTGTCGGCGGGACAGTCAGCGTTGTATTATTAATGCTTTTTGCTCCTGCCTTATCAAGCGTGGCTGTCGTGTTTGGACCTCCAGAATACTTTGCATTAATGGTGCTCGGTCTAACAGCCATTTCCAGCTTATCTGATGGATCTACAGTAAAAGCATTAATTTCTGCTGTGCTAGGAATTATGGCTGTAACAATTGGTATTGACAGCCAAACGGGAACGACTCGTTTTACATTTAATAACCCTAACTTGCTTGAAGGTATTGACTTTTTAGTTGTCGCGCTTGGTTTATTTGCTCTGTCGGAAGTTTGTGCGTTAATTATTAATAGAAGTCAAACATCCAAAGACCGTAAATCACTTGGCAGTTTAAAGCTGTCAAAAAGTGAATTAAAAGATATGAGCGGTCCTGTGGGGCGGCAATCTATATTAGGGTTTATCCTTGGTGTTCTTCCAGGAGCCGGTGCTACCATTGCTTCCTTTATCGGTTATATTACAGAAAAAAAATTAGCTAAAAAGCCTAAAGAATTCGGTAAAGGTGCTGTCCGAGGGGTCGCCGCGCCGGAAACAGCGAATAATGCAGCGACAAGCGGGGCATTTGTACCTCTTTTAAGCCTTGGAATCCCTGGCTCTGGAACGACAGCGGTGTTATTGGGAGCTTTGCTTGTATTGGATATTCAGCCTGGTCCTTTGTTAATGGGTGAACAACCTCAGTTATTTTGGGGAGTTATTGTAAGCATGTACGTTGGTAATTTATTTCTTTTGATTTTAAACTTGCCATTGATTCCATACATCGCCAAAATACTTGCAATTCCGCGCCCATTGTTAATTTCTCTTGTCATTATGTTTAGTATGATTGGTGTATACTCCATCAGCTTTAATACATTTGACCTTTACTTGCTTTTAATTTTTGGGATTATCGGGTATCTCATGCGACTCTTTAAATTTCCGCCTGCTCCTTTTATCCTTGCTTTTATATTGGGCGGAATGATGGAAGAATCCTTTAGACAAGCAATGACAATGTCTAACAATGACTTAAGTGTCTTCATTAATAAGCCAATCGCACTTGGTATGCTTATTGCTGCTTTCTTATCGTTTGTTGTTCCAATCTGGCAAGGGTACTACCGTAAAAAGAAACATGCTGCTTAATGCATTTAAGCTGTCCCATACATAAATGGGACAGCTTTTCGTTTATATAACCAGGTAAGAATATAGAAGCATTTAATATTCCCCCCTTCTTTTCCTTCAAGTACCAGGAGCATCTGCCAAAAAATATACTGTAAACATTTTTAATCCTTAGACTCCATATTTTAAAAAGAAGTGGAAGTGTTTTTTCTTAGTGTCTCTTGTTTCACTTTGGCAGCAATTTATTATGATGTTTCACTCCTTTTGTTTCAGGCTATTATGAAAATAACTTCATCTTTTACGATAAGAAAGGGTGCAGGGAAATGGACCCAAACAAGTTATTTATGATTGTATTCATTGGTTTTTTGGTTTTTTCTCTCGATAAGAATCAAAAGAAATTCCCTGCTCCTATTATTTTGGTTGCCTCTGGCGTCATTTTGGCGTTTTTTCCATTTTTATCCACATTAAATTTGACAAAAGAGTTTATTTTTGACTGGATTTTACCCGCCTTACTATTTATTTCTGCTTACCAGTTTCCTCTGCATCAACTAAAACAAAAAGCCGGTCTAATTATCACGCTTGGTACACTGGGTATATTTCTTTCTGCCATTCTGCTTGGGATGTTGTTGTATGCAGTCGGGCATCTTCTCATCGGCATCTCCCTTGCAGCGGCGATGGTTATTGCTGCCTTATTGATACCAACCGACCCCGTTACAGTTGTTTCTATATTAAAAAAAAGCAGCGACACCCACCATTTAGCGGAAGTTGTAGAGGGGGAATCATTAATTAACGATGGGACTAGTGTTGTGATTTTCAGTTTATTTTCAGGTTATTATTTGAACAGCGAACCTCTGCACTTTGCTTTGTTTACATGGGAATTTATATACACTTCTCTCGGCGGGGTGCTTACCGGACTTGTTGTAGGCTGGGTTGTACCAAAAGGAATTCATTTCATTGAATACCACGCTTATCAAGTTTGGCTTAGTCTGCTTCTTGCCTATGGAAGCTTTTATGCAGCTGAAGGCTTAGGAGTTTCAGGTGTTCTTGCTGTAGTCATTAGCGGTCTTTTCTTATCAAAAGAACTAGCTGGAAATCAAAAGGAAAAATCACTGCGAAGAGACTTAGAAAGTTTTTGGGGAACTATCGAACCTGTGTTATTATCCATCATTTTTATTTTAATTGGAATCGAAAGTTTAGACTTTTTCACAACAGACGGTCTCCTTTTTGCCTTGATTGGTTTTACCTTGTCAATAATTGTGCGCGCGGTTATGCTTGTTTTTATTTTAAAATCGCTTCCCTTATGGAGGAATACTTATACCAAAAGTGACACATTATTATTAACGTGGGGGGGAATAAAAGGAACAATGTCTCTGGCCCTTTTATTAGGAATCACCGGAGAAGCTGGTGCACAAGATGAAGGCTTGCTTTCTTTAGCATTTATGATGATTATGTTGTCTCTCATGATTCAAAGCGTAACGTTCTACCCTCTAAAAACTAAGCTGGATCGAACACCTGCTTCATAAATAATATCCAGGCTTAAATTTTTTTCGGTGATCAGCTGTTAAAAAGTTGCATTTGTTTGGCGAACATGATATGATGTAATTGCTATTTTGTAACCTAGGGTCAGAGGTTGCTTTGATCATAGTGTTTAGCAAGATAAGTAATTTAATTTCGTGCGTACAGCGCACACAGGAGGATCACATGGAACAAGGAACAGTTAAATGGTTTAATGCAGAAAAAGGCTTTGGTTTTATTGAGCGTGAAGGCGCAGATGACGTATTTGTACACTTCTCTGCTATTCAAGAAGAAGGGTTCAAAACTTTGGAAGAAGGACAAACTGTCAGCTTTGAAATTGTAGAAGGCGACCGTGGCCCACAAGCTGCTAACGTAACCAAACAGTAATGTAAAACCAATACCAAAGAACTCTCCTCGGAGAGTTCTTTTTATATTGCATACTAAAAGACAACCCCGGCTTTTCACTAACCGGAGTTTAAAAAAGTATTTTTGTTTAATAATTCTGATATTTCCACCTCTGTTGTATGAAATTCTTAGCGCTTCTCCGTTGACACTTTCTGTTTATCATGACAGTTTGATAAAAAATCCCGAACTTCCTCTACTTTTAGCCCGCTTGCTTTAGCTTGCTGCATTAGGTACACCCACTCTGCATCAAACATTTCTGTATTCTGCTGCTTCCTGTTCTTATCCAGCACGCTGCAGTCCTCCTTTTTACACACACGCACATCCTAAGAGTATTGTACAGCGCACCATTTTCTTTTTCTGTAATCTATTTCACAGTTTTACGCGTTTTCGTTATAGTCTGTTATTACCTGCTGATTCACTTGAATCGTTTTTCGACCAGAATTTCGAATCATTCCTTCTGACTTTAACCTGCGCATGTTGGTGGAGACAGATTCTCTCGTGACGCCTAGCATATTGGCGATTTCTTGATGAGATAACGGAATAGGAATATCGACAAACACTTTCTCTTTCTTCCCATATGTATCGGCCATAGACACTAACAAATGGGTAATTTGTTGCTTAACACTCCCAGTTGCAATCATTTGCAAAAGCCTCTCCCTCTCTTGAAGACGCTTCGACAGCATCTCCATCGCATGAACAGCAATGTCTGGGTGTGATTGCAATAATTCATGAAACTGCTCTTCTGTCATTGAACACAAATACACATCAGCTATTGTTTCAACATAGACGTTTTCCGTACCTAATGAAAAAGAACGGATGGCACCATACGTGCTGTATGGTCCGAGAAGACTAACCGTAAATGTTCTGCCTTCCTCGTCCATGTCATATATTCTAACGGCGCCTTCTTTTACAAAATACAATTTATTTTCTGCTGTGTCTGGCGTTTGTATAATCGTATGCTTTGCTACAGTTTCATGACGAATCATCGGCGCAAACACTTCTAATCCTTCTTTCGGAAGAAACTCAAAAAACCCTATCTTAGACAAATACCACATTTTGTCTAACGATTTTGTTAATTTCACTGCAGGCCTCCCTTTCTTTATACCATATACTTATATCTATTCTATCATGTACTCGCGCATTTTCATGAATATTTTCCCATATCTTTCTATTCATTCACCGCATCAGTTAAGACAAGCACACTAATTGATAACCTTTCCCTTTTCATTTGGTGTCTCTTTATATAGTGTCAGTCTATGATGAAGTACCATGATGTCAGCACCAGCTTCTGATGTCGTGTTACACTCCTTTTTTCACATATTGTTTCTGAAAACACAATGATGTTAACGATTACGTTTTGTGTGGGCAGGGAATAGAACAAGAAAGCTCTGTAGAATAAGGAGGCTGTTTGTGCAAAAAAAGATACTATTTTCATTTCTATTTGTCTTACTCTCAGGTTGTGCTTTTTCAGACAATGGCAAAACAGAGACAGAAGATACTTCTCCAGACACACAAACACCTGATAATAAACAAGATGACATGCACAATGCAGAAACCATAGCCACTGGATTAAATGTTCCTTGGTCCATTCAACGCCAAAATGATGTTTTTTTCATTTCGGAACGAGGTGGTACGATTGCTGCAATTGATTCCAATGGCACTGTTACCCGTTCCTCTGTTGAACTCGAAAAAGATGTCATTTCAACAGGAGAAGGCGGCCTTTTAGGATTTGTGCTTGACCCAGATTTTCACCAAAATCAAACTGCTTACATTTACCACACGTATCGAGAAAATAATCGCTTATTCAATCGCATCGCAGCTATAAAAAAAACCGATACTCAGTGGAGTGAGCAGTTTGTTTTATTGGAAGAAATACCAGGAGCCGAGATTCATAACGGAGGACGTTTACAAATAGGCCCTGATGGTATGTTATATGCAACAGCTGGTGATGCCAATCAAGCACACGAAGCACAAAATCAGCAAAATCTTGCTGGAAGCATTCTTCGACTTGATACAAATGGTGACATACCTGAAGATAACCCCATGCCATCTTCTTATATCTACTCATACGGCCATCGTAACCCGCAAGGCTTAAGCTGGGATAACAACACCTTATACAGTTCCGAACACGGACCAAGCGGCCGTGATGAAATCAATAGAATTGAGCCTGGTGAAAATTACGGCTGGCCCATCATTACAGGAGACGAATCACAGGAAAATGCAAAAACTCCGCTGTTTCACTCAGGAAATGATACGTGGGCACCGGCTGGAAGTACTTTTCATGAGGGACAACTTTATGTCACGGGTTTGCGCGGCAATCAATTGATGCAATTTTCTATACCAGAAGGCAGCATGGAAATGATATATAAAGATAACGACCGGCTGCGCGATGTGTACGCCGATGATACCTATCTATATGTCATTACAAATAATCGAGATGGACGGGGTAATCCCGGCCAGGAAGATGACCGGCTGATTCGCATACCTCTCTCCTTAAACACAACAAGCAGACACTGATTTCGTGTCTGCTTTTATTTTTCTTAATAAAATTTCTTTTTGCCTTGTTCTTCTTTTAGAATTTCCACAGCTTCTCGGAAACGTTGGGAGTGTACGACTTCTCGTTCTCTTAAAAACTTCAAGCCGTCGTTTAAGTCAGGATCATCCGACATATCGATAAGCCACTGATACGTTGCCCGTGCTTTTTCTTCCGCTGCAATATCTTCATACAAATCAGCAATAGGATCTCCTTTTGCTTGTATATAAGAGGCGGTCCATGGAACGCCTGCAGCGTTATTATAAAACAATGCGTTATCATGATTGGCATAATGAGCCCCTAAACCAGCTGCTTTCATTTGTTCCGGTGTGGCATCTTTGGTTAATTTATAAACCATCGTCGCAATCATTTCTAAATGGGCAAATTCTTCGGTGCCGATATCGGTAAGTAATCCAATTACTTTATCTGGAATCGAATACCTTTGATTGAGATAGCGAAGGGCTGCAGCCAACTCGCCATCAGCGCCGCCGTATTGCTCGATTAAAAATTTTGCCAGCATTGGGTTACAAGTACTTACCTTTACCGGATATTGCAGCTTCTTCTCATAAATCCACATAAACAGCCCTCCTTTATTAAATCTGCCACGGCCACGGCGATTGGTTCCAATTCCATGGATAACCGCTGTAACTATTGCCAAATTGCTGCAAAGGCCCATAATACTGTTCAATTTGTGGAACGAGCTGATGACGGTAGTAAGCCATATCATTAAATTGTTGAATCGCCGCAGTATCATCTGGATGCGTATCTAAGTACAGCGTTAATTCCACTAATACAAAATCAACCGCTTGCAGCTCTTCCATTAACTGATAAAACTCTTGTGGAAGCTGTTTCTGGCTCATGATTGTCCCCCCCGCTCATATGGATTGTCATACGGGGAAAATAAAGCAGGCCAAAGCGTCCCGCTATAAAGAGCCTGCTTCGGCTGATATTGCGGAAGACCCGGGGGCTGAAATCCTAAATAAAGCTGTGGAGGCGTATCATACGACTTTACTCGTATTGGCGGACACGGATCAAACGGACTGACATAAGGATGGTAATACTTTCGCTGTGTAAATTCTTTCACGATGACACCTGCCTTCATCCGTTTTATCTCATCTTATGAACGCTTATTTTCGTTTAGAATGTTTTTTCCATATTTGAAGATATTTCTGTACATATTTGGAGTGGTATATATTGTCTGCCACTATACTTAAAACAAGACCGTAAACAATCACGCCAAAAATGCTTAACACTACTAATAGAATGTGACCGACCAGCGTCACTGGTTCAAAATTGGACCTGCCGAAAAACAAGAAAGACAACAACCCGCTCCAAAAAGCTTCTAAAAAACTTTCAATAGCAGGTTCTTTATAATGTAACGGAATGATAAAAAGAAACAGCAAAACAAATGATAATGATAAAACGACAGCAACGTTTTGCTGTTTTAAAAAACGAATAAACGGCATCGTATAATATTTCGTTATAGTTTTCAAACGTACTAAATGTAAAATACGTGCCAGCCTGGCTGCCTGAAATACTGCATCTAGTGGAATTACCGCAATGACTATGAAGGGGTTGGCTTTGATAAATGCCCATTTGCTGCGACTTGTTACTAGACGGAACAGAAAATCTGCAAAAAAGACGCTCCACGTTCCCCAAATAATGTAGTTATCTGCTCCGGTGTCATACCACAATGTTCCAATGGAAGCAGCAGCTAACAGAACCATAGTTGTTTCATAAGTGAAATCTATTTTCGAACGACTCTCTTCCGCTGAAAACATTAGGTCCACTACTTTCCTCTTATTTTCTCCTTTTATTCTAGCATGAGTCATCCACATATAATTATCTCTTGCAATCATTTCTGAAACGTTTTATAATATAATGTGTTCTGCGGCTGTGGCGGAACTGGCAGACGCGCACGGTTCAGGTCCGTGTGGGCATTATCGCTCTTGGAGGTTCGAATCCTCTCAGCCGCACCACATCTATACTTTCTCCTTTTTATTCCTAATTATCTAATATGTTTTGTATATGACAGAGGGTCCGTATGTGGCGGGCGCTCTTTTTTTGGTTCCCATACAAGTATTGGGGTGAATACAATGTTTAACATGGTTCAAAGATGAAAGTACAAGCCAAACACGCACACGCCAAGAATTCTATGTTACATTCCGGGAAAGGCAAGCCGTTATTCACTGCCAATTATGCATTAATAACGTAAAAACAAAGGAATGTAACAAAACCATGTGGTACGTATTTGCTTCAAAGCATTGAACCGTATATATTCATAGTAGATAACGTCTATGATGGAAAAAGAGGTGAGATTAACATGGAAACACTCACAAAATGGCTGAAACGCGCTCACCACACCGTTGTGATGACAGGCGCCGGCATGTCAACCGAGAGCGGGCTGCCTGATTTTCGTTCGAATAAAGGTTTATGGAAACATAAGGACCCAATTGCGCTAGCCAGCACCGAAGCTCTTCAATACAACCGTGAAGACTTTTTTCATTTCTATCAATCAAGAATCCAAGCTTTAGAAGAAGTAGAACCAAACAGTGGACATAAAACACTCGCTGCGTGGGAAAAACAAGGGATCATTCAAAGCATTATTACACAAAATGTAGATGGGCTTCACCAGCGGGCAGGAAGTAAAAAAGTAGCTGAGCTGCATGGTTCCATCACATCCCTTCGCTGTAATGATTGCGGACATGTCGTCTCGAGTGAAGCTTACTTAACAGAACAAACGACTTGCCCGAAATGCCATGGGTTTTTTCGTCCGAATGTTGTCTTATTTGGCGAGATGCTTCCTGAACATGCGATTGTATTTGCTGACCGGCACACAAGAGCAGCAGATCTGTTTATCGTACTCGGTTCAAGTTTATCGGTTGCACCTGCCTCCACTTTTCCGGCACAAGCAAAAGAACATGGTGCGAAATTAGCTATTGTTAACCGGACAGAGACAGATTTAGATGCTTTAGCAGATCTTATCATCCGAGACAGAAACATCGGAGACGTTCTCAAAGAAATGGATCAGCACTTGTAACAAGCATACCTATACCCTGCAAGAAAGAAGTTTGACTAAAGTATAAGAACTTCTGCTTGGAACTTCTACTAAAAACGCGCACCTCCCATGTCGGGCGTAGAAGCCGCTATATCCTGCAGAAGTATATCCTGTGATGAACACCAATCATTCTATCCACGTTAAAAAGCCGCAAGGACATGTCCTTGCGGCTTTTTGCCGTGCCTAACAAAACGAGTCTTTTGATTTTGGGACAGATAAACCAAACAACGGCCGTAAAAACAGTGCTAAGAATGTACCAGCAAGAGCCAGTACTCCCCAGATATACCCGTGTAAACTAAAGGAAGCAATACCTCCAAAATAAGCACCAATGTTGCATCCAAACGCAAGACGAGCACCATATCCCATCAGCAGGCCGCCAATAACTGAAGCCGCTGCATTCTTTGGAGTAACCTTATTAAAACGGAATAACCCTCCTGCCGCTGACGCAATAAATGCGCCTAGAATAACACCAAAATTGAGTACCGTTGTCGTATCAGCAAAAATGGATGCTTGAAGCTGATCAGCATTTGCCTGCCAATATCCCCAGCTTGATACATCAATCCCGACAGCTTGTGCTGCTTTCGAACCCCATAAAGCAAAAGCAGATGTAATGCCCCAAGGTGACTCCCTTGTCATTAAGGTCAAAGCATTTAACACAGCCAAGGCAATGGCAGCTGCTATGAGCGGCCAAGAACCTCTGAAAATTCGTTTCCACCCTGATGCCGATGGCAATGCAGCCATTTTAGGCGGATTTTTTTTCTTTTCAATCCGGAGAGTAACAAGAATAACGATTCCAAAAATAAGGATAGAAACAAGCCACGCTCCAAAATATCCAAGCCCTGTTGATGTTGCTAGCGAAATAGGCTCAAACGCCGGCATTTCACTCGTCCAAAACTCAAAATGGTACGCTCCAATTGTTGCTCCAATAATGAAAAAGAGCAGCGTAATAAACATAACCGAGCGCCCGCCGCCAATTGCGTACAACGTACCAGAGGCACATCCTCCTCCAAGCTGCATCCCAATACCAAACATAAAGGCACCAACAATTAAACTAACACCTACTGGCGATACGTATCCTTGGGCAGTACCCCCAAAAAACGTGAAACCAGTGGCTAAAATTGGTGCAAACAACGTCACAGCCACTGCCAGCATCACCATATGTGCACGCAGTGCCTGTCCATTTCCCACCGACATCAACCGTCGAAAAGCGGACGTAAAACCAAATCGCGCATGAAACAATGTATATCCTAACAAAAGGCCAATCACTAAAAGCACGGGCTGAACAACACTTTGCGCTGCAGCAAGATAAATAAATAGAATTGCTGCAACGGTTAAACCACCGATGACAAGCGGTGTTTGCGCTTGATTTAACGAAGGTGTGCTTTGAACCGGGCCTTTTTGTTCTGAAACAGGTTGTACCTGTGCTTGCATGTGCATTCACCTCAATCTTTATCGCTTTAGTAGGATTTTTTATTTATTTTTTTAGAATACACCGGCTGCAAGCACTTGTCAACGGAAAAATTTACTTCGACACATAAGAGTTCCCCGTCTCCCAAAACCGCCAAGGATAGTCTTTCGCTTCTCCTGCATTACCGATGCCAATTCGCGGGCCGCTCGAGATGTTAGAAGGTGCTGTTCCTTGAGCAATATAGAGCGGTCTTTCAAAAAATGCCCGTCCATAATCAGCTTTTACAATACCAAGTGCTTTTGTAAGCTTCCCAGGCCCGCTCGTTAAATCTCTTTCTTTTTTATCTCCACGGCGTTTGTACATTAACTCGATTCCTTCAACCGGTTCCACTCCACGTATTAAAACCGCTTGTGGTATGCCTGGTTTTTCGCAGACGACATTGACTAAACAATGAGTGTGCATTTCATATGTATATACATAGCCAGGCGGCCCAAACATTACTTCGGTTCGTTTCGTTCGGCGGTTGCCAAAACTATGAGCCGCACGGTCATCAGGCCCTTGATACGCTTCGGTTTCTACAATTTTTCCAGCCGCTACACCTTCATTCGTCTCTTTGACGAGAATGTGTCCAAGCAGCCGCTGAGCCATTTCCAATGTAGGATAATGAAAAAACTCTTCACGAACTGGTGAAAGTTTCATTTTCTTCCCTCCTCGTATGCATAAAGACAAATTATTCAGTTGAATTTACGGTGATGAACCTTTTCTTTTTCCATATACATGTAATATCACGTGACGATTAGGAAAGCAAGGTGATAACGTGGCCATTCGTCCTCCTTTGTTAGAAGCCGGTGACACCGTAGGCATTGTCACACTTGGCAGCCCCATCGAAAGACCTGTGGTTGAGGCACGGACAGATGTGTTACAAGAACTTGGTTTTCACGTTGTTTTAGGAGATTATGTCTATGCACGCGATGGCTTTCTTGCCGGCTCCGACCGTGAACGGGCATATGATTTTATGCGTATGGTTGCAGAAGACGATATTAAGATGATTCTCCCCTCACGAGGAGGAGTGGGAGTAGCCGGGATTTTACCGTACCTTGATTTTTCCTTAATTCGCAGGCATCCTAAAATCATCAGCGGCTACAGTGATATAACTGCTCTGTTAAACCCTATTTATCAATTCGCTGATGTTATCACATTTCAAAGTCTTATGCTGATTGATTTTCGAATGAACACTCCTCCCTACAATTACGACCCGTTTTATGAAGCTGTCTCCACTCTTCAATACCCAAGACAACTGGAAAACCCGCCAAATATGCCGCTTGTCAGCAGAGTACCTGGCAACATTACCGCCCCGATTGTCGGAGGAACGCTCACTACATTCGCCGGGCTGCTTGGCACCCCATATGAAATAGATACTAACGGCAAAATTGTCGTTTTAGAGGATACCCATGAACCAACGAATACCGTGTACCGCTACTTAAAACAATTGGCTATGGCTGGTGCCTTTGACGATTGTGCCGGCATTGTGATGGGGGAGTGCACCGGATGTCCAGTCTCATACGGAGAATCATATGAAGAAGTGATTGAAAAATACCTCGTTCCTCTCAACAAACCGCTGATGACTGGCCTTGCTACCGCTCACGGCACATTTAAAGCAGCCGTGCCCATCGGCGCTATGGCTAACCTTAATACCGATGACAATACATTTACTATTATCGAACCGACTGTCTCTTCAGTATAAGATCCATTGGTTACTGGTGCTTTTGCCACATTGTTTTCGTTAATACGCCCAACTCCATTTTGTTCACTCCAAAACAATACTCGCTTGTCATATCAAAAGCCATTGGCACGGAAATTGTTTTAAGATATTTCAATACTTCCATGCGTTGAAACCAGTCAAACCGTTTTGGCGGCTGTACTGGCTGGTCACTCCAAGCTGCTTTTAAATCAGGGCTGTAAAGAGGAGGGGCTCCCTGCTTTCGCCTGCACGCAAGAAAGCGCTCTTTATCATAATGTGCATGTTTATATTTTTCTTTCTTTGAAAACATATGCGGCCAATAATCAGATCTGGATGCCGTATGGTGCTGCTTTAAGGCAAAGGCCAATGCCCCTGTGAAAACATCTTCAATCCCAAAAAGCATCGCATATAATTGTTTCCCAACATTAATACGCTCCTCTATATCAGTAAAATCTTCCATGACCAGCCCCGCCAGCCGTATTCCGTTCAATTGTCCGGCATACCGCGCTGATTGATAAGGAAAGACAACCTGCGTTAACTGTATTAGCTCTTGCCCTTTAAATTTTAATGATTGCAGCACATGCTGCTGATAATATGGCTGTTGAATCACTCTTTTTTCAATATAATTCTGTTCATTGATAATGAGCGCCACAGTTAACAGCGCTGACTGTTGCTGCGTAAAAAACATCTCCCAAAATGGCTGCATAAAAGCAGAAACGTAAAAGACTGGTAAAAGATGAAATAAACTCTTTTGCCTTTTTTTGCTTTCTTCATATAAACGCAGCTGTGGATAAGCATCTTGAAAAATCAGTGCGTTTGCCCGCTCAAAAAATTGAAAATACGCTTGTTGTTCATCACTGCTTAAAAAACGAGAAAACAACTGTCCCTTCACATCTGTCATACAATAGCCGCCATTTCTAGAAACCATGTGTGCCAAAAACGCCCAATGAACTTCTGGATGCTGAAAATAAAATGTACGATATGCTTCTGTCCGGGTTATATTATTTCGATTGTATCTTTTTGTCTCATCTATAATTTGTTCCACTAATGTTTGCTCTTCTTTCGTCAAACGAACGCGGGGCTTTTTTGATGCAGCTGTTTTTAAAACTTCTTTGACCTGCAGTACCTCTTTGGGTTCAATCACTACGTTTTCCCAGCGCTTTTTTGCATATACACGTTGCAGCAAGCTTTCGAATTTGCTTTTTGTGTCATATACAAGGTGCTTGTATGTACGAAGCATCATGTCCGTCCTTTCTAACGTTATCCATAAACATACAGTTATATTATTTTCCTTTGCCAGACTGTTTATGCCGTTTTACCACATAAAAGCACTGCCTATTATTAGACAGTGCTTCCATCGGTTTTATTTTTTTACCTCTATTTCTGTTTTAGCAAGGGTAGTAATTTCCCCCTCTTCGACTGCATCCAAGTACAAGTGAGCAGCTCCTTCCTGCTGAGCATATGCTTCTACTACTGCCTCTTGGACAGGGTCTTTTGAAATGGCCATTTTTTGTTTTGCCTCTGCCTTATCGAAACTTAAAACATTTGGGTCACTCACTCTGATGACAAGCTCTTCTGGATTATAATCGTGTAAATGATTATTTATTCCTTCGCTGTTAAACAACGTTTCAATGTCTTCTGCCAGCTTCGAGCCGTTACTGTTAAGAGAGACGCTGCCCTCTGCAGTGTTCATCATCATGTCGAAATGGTCTGCGTTCTCATGATAGCTATTTGCATGTTCAACCGTGCTTTTTATAGACGATAAAAACCAAGTATAACCAGCGGCTGAATGATGGTTGAAAGCGTGTGCACCTGATGTCACGCCAAACCCAATAATACATCCAATAAGAATACTTACCATAACTCTTTTCTTTTTCATTGTTGGTGAACCCCCTTTTAAAAAAGACCAGCCATTTGTAAGCTCTTATTTTCCTTATTCCTGTTCATGACCTTGTCCAAACATCATATGACAAACACCCTCTCTTCATGACTGCGCAGCCAGTCTATGTATAAATAAATGGATTTGCACGAAAATAAGTGAAGAATTTACCATCTACTTGTAAAGGGGTCTAACCAGGGTGAATAATGTCATCGATATCGTACTTGTGGCAGGCAGGATTATTACGATACTGCCGTTGCTTTTAGTAATGACTATTTTTATGGGAAAACGAGCAATTGGTGAATTGCCTGTGTTTGATTTTTTAATCGTTATTACATTAGGTTCGGTTGTGGGGGCCGACATCGCTGATCCAAGTGTACACCACTTACCAACAGCAGCCGCGATTATATTTATCGCATTCCTGCAGCATGTTGTTGCCAAAATGAAAATATCCAACCGGACGATTGGAAAATATATTACGTTTGAGCCGACCGTTGTTGTTCAAGATGGTAAACTGTTACACCGCAACATCAAACACATACGCTATTCGATAGATAACGTTCTCGAAGCTTTACGAGAAAAAGATATCTTTGACATACATGAAGTGCAAACTGCTGTCGTTGAAGCAAACGGAACGGTTAGTGTCCTTAAAAAGCCAAACAACCAAACCGTAACATTAGAAGATATGAACATCACACCATCATCTGCCTCGATTGCCTATCCCGTTATTATCGAGGGAAACATGTACCCAAGCGTCCTTCAACAGTTAGATGTTGATGAACTTTGGCTGAGAGAACAGCTGCATGCGCAAGGGGTTGATAATATTCAGCAAGTCTTTTTTGCTTCCATTAATGACCAGCTGCAAGTACATGTCTCACGAAACGATGAACCAGAGATGTCCATTCCACCTATCTATAATTAACCAGCCGGCATCAGCCCCTCCTGCTCAAATGAGTACTTGAAGCCATATTAAAAAGTGCATTCTTTTACATTTTTTGTTAAAGCAAAACCTCCATATCACATGTAAAAGTAATATGGAGGTTCAGGTTTATGTTGCTGCTTTCATTTATTTACCAATAAACATTTGTGTCCAGTGATTTCCATCTTCCACATATCCTACACCAATATGTGTCACTTCTTGATTCAAAATATTTTTTCGATGCCCTTCACTATTCATCCAGGCCTGTACGACCTCTTCAGGTGTTTGCTGTCCTGCAGCAATGTTTTCCGCAGCTGCTGTGTAGTTTACCCCAAAGTCACTTAACATGTTAAACGGCGAACCATACGTTGGAGAATTGTGGGCAAAATAGTTATTACTTGCCATATCGCGCGACTTTGCTCTTGCCGTTTTTGTTACTTGTGGGTCTGCTTTTAAGGGAGATAATCCATTCTTTTCTCTTTCTTGATTTGTCAGTTCAATTACTTTTTGTTCCACTCCTGTAGCAGAACTACCCGTGTCCTGATTGCCATCGGTTTGCGGTTCATCTTGACGTTGGATAGAGTCATCTTCTTGATTCCCTGGATTTTCCGGCTGTTGTTGACGTTGACCAGTTCCGTCTCCTGTACCATCCTGCGGCTGTCCAGGCAGTTCGGACTCATCCGGCACGTCTCCTTCTTCGATTTCTAAATCAGTATCTGGAACGGGCAAACCTGTTTCCCCGCCATTACCTCCTCTTTCATCGCCCCCAAACAAATTGAACGGAAAACGGTCATTATTGTTCGTTTGCTCTGCAGTTGGATTATTTCCGTTGTTCGGTGTGTGTTCTATTTGTTGATACCCATTGCTCTCTCTCTCTGCAGCCCCTTCATTGCCTGTATTACACCCCGTGATAAGCGTTAAAAGAAAAAGACACGCAAAAAGTCCATAGATGCTTTTTTTCATTGTAAATCCCCTTCCATATTTATACAGTAATTATTTCTCCAATACTAATATGTCCGCTCAACATTTTTTTATCCTACATCAGTGCCACTTTACTGCAAGCTGAATAGGCTAATGTATAAATTTTTTTAAAAAGGTTGATGCTTCATGGAACGTTATCGACTTCCAATACCGATTCAATCGTATTCATATACTGCTCCAAACATTTCCGTTTTTTATCCACAGGTAACACTAGTGGACCCTCTTCATGAGCAAAAAATAAACCACAGCATTTTAAGAAAAATTGACAGCCTCTTTTTACAAATTAAGGAAATGGGGTACTTTGAACCCGGCTCCACCGAATTAATCGGTGATTTTGAAATGAAAAACAATCAGCGTGGTATTATCAGTTTCACGTTCAGCTTATTTGCGAATATGCCTGGTTTGGCTCATCCTGTAGAATTATTAGACTCACTTACAGCTGATGCTCAATCGGGGGAAATATATGAGCTGTCTGACTTGTTTAAAACAAGCAGCGGTTATGAACAGATAATTAACAAGTTGATTGAACAGCAAATTCAAGAACGTGATATTCCGCTGTTAGACAACTACCCCGGCATTTCACCTGATCAAAAGTACTATATCGCAGACAAAACATTGGTTATCTATTTTGACAAATATGAAATCACACCGGGCTATGCGGGATTTCCTATGTTTCCGATACCAGCCTATCAGCTAGAGGACTTCGTAACCGATGACAGTCCGTTGTACATTTTATCTATGTAGAGATGCTGTCATTCTTTTTTGTTTCGTCTTAAATCGTGATATAATATTGTATTAAAATAAGAATCTTTTATGGAGGATATATGTTAACATTTGAAGAAAAGATGAAAGTAATTACAGAAGCCTTTCCAGAGCTCACGCAAAAAGACGTTTCTCTTGGCAGAGTGAACTTTCAATACGAAGACAGTGTCTATGATAAAAAAAATGTCGTATACCATTTACATCCTAATGGAAATGGCTACGTATATGCTGGTCTTATTTCGGGATATGAGGCCGATGAAAAAGGCTACGTCAACATACGTGACTTTTCTGAAGCAGAACTGCGAACGATTATTGAGGCATCTATTGATTCCTTATCTGCTGAAAGCATTGATCAAGAGATGTATTTAGAAGAGTGGATTAACGATAACGATCAAGTGCTTGTACTGCTTAAAGAAGGCGAGGAGTGGAACGTATACGCTGATACTGACCTTGATGGGACCTTTAATTCTTACCCCGAAGCAGCCGATTACTTGGAAAAAGAAGGGTTTACCAAAGAATAATGAAGAAAAATGAAAATGCCCTGAACAACAAACAACTGTTTTAATGTAAAAAGCACTCGCCAAAAACCGGCGAGTGCTTTTTTTATGATGGACTGTTATACAGCGATATAATTTCTTCTGGGACATCTTCTTTCGTAAACACTCCGTAAAACTCGATATCGTTTTCCGTAACAAATCGTACGAAATATTCTCCATCTCCCATCGTGCGAGATGTTTCTAATGCCTTTTCAATGATTTCTTTGTCTTCGACTTGTACAGAAGTTTCAGAGCCCAGATCCTCTCGAAAAACGCGATCTGGGTATGCCATGCCATTGGTTCCCCCTGCCAGCCTCTGCACTTCCATAAATGCGATATCTTCCGGCAAAATACGGGCTTGATCCAAGTATCCGTTATCTTCTAGCCATTGTTCTAATTGATTAAAGTTCTTTTTCCAAGGAATCGACAACTGTACAGCTTCATCTGGTAAAGCGTCCGCTTGCAGAGGAAGTTCCAATATAACACTTCCCCAATTCATGTTGTTTTCCACCACATCATCGACCTGCAGCCTGGAAATTTCATATTTCAATATGTGCTGCAGTTCTTGTATTTCTTCTGGATCGGTGATGGTCACGTTTTTCTGAACAGGTCCATCAGCAGTAATAACAATGTTTTGCAGCTTATTATCCAACACATCCACATGATAGTTTATACGTTTGTATGACTCTGATTCTACTATCGGTGCTAACTGGTCTTTTACTGATTCTAGCGGGAGCTGATATTGCCGAACAAGTGTTGATCCGTTATTTAGTTTGTATGCAATAGCGTATTGATTAAAACGATGCGGCTGATTTGTTTGTACCTCTTCCGGCTTGGTTTGTGCTACATATTCGTGAAAGGCCCGCACATTTTCAATATACGCCTGATTTGTAACAAATACATCCTCTTCCTCTTCTGCACGTGTTAATGAATGCACATCATCGCCAAAGTATACGCCCTTTACATCATCTTCATTAGGAACGTTGCTCGCATAGCCAATCACGTCAAAGTGCAGTACTAATCCAAAAATGATAACAACGGCGGCGTATCCTGCATATTGAATAAACGTTCTGCCTTTCCAAATTCTCCACGTTTTTTGCAGAATCATTTCAGCAATAAGAAATCCAAGCAGCGAGCTAAACACATAGCCAAATATCAGCCAGCCTGTTGAATGATATTGTTCAAAGTAAATGCCGCCGACAAGCATCGCACAAAATGCTACACCGTATTTAAAAATTGGACGAAGCGGTTCATATACAATTGCCTGCCCCGCCATTTCTAAAGCACGGAATTTATACAGCACATATCCCAATAACGCAAATATAACGGCTAATCCTAAATACACAAAAATGTGCCCTAAGGGGATTTCTTCTACATGATTAAATTCTCCCATCATAATAATCGGTGACCACTTGACGATTGTTTCACCCGAGTAATAGTGATTAGGAAACCCATATAAAAAGAAATTAATATTCGTATTTAATAACATGAACAACCCTGCGGGAAGCATCAAAATAATAAATGTTAAAATGCCTTGTGCAATAGACATGCCGCTCAACATCCCAATAAATACAGAAAAACAAAAGAAAAACACAGACATCACTGTCATCACTGCAGTCCAAATCCACACATCACTCATTGTTATAGCTTCAAGTTCTGGATAAGCAGATACAGCAGCTGCTGCGCCGCCCGTCACCCAAACGGGAATCACAAGCATAACCAGTCCGCTTAAAAGATGATTGATATATAAACTTCCTCTTGATATAGGCAGGCTGTGAATCATATCAACCGCTTGTTTCGTTTGTACATAGCGAAACAGGAACATACCTGTAATAATGGGAACAATAAAGGCGACAAATAATTGCATCGGAAAGCCGATAGAAAATAAATGTTCAACATGGCGGTATGGCATAGTATTTTCATTTGTTATGTGCAGCACCATTTGCAGCGGAACCGTAAACAAGAGGCCTACTAAATATACAAGTGCAATCCAACCATGCTGTTTCAGATTTTGTTTTTGCACTCCTGGGTTAAAGAAGGATATTTTCGATTTCATAGCCGATTCCCCCCATTTCATAAATAAAAATTTCTTCCAGCGTGAGAGGAAGTAAATCAAACACCAGCGGTTTGCTGGAATGAACAATGTGTTCTACCGCTTCTTTTTGACCTTTGGCAATAACAAGCAGTACACTGCCTCTTTTTTCTTGATGCAAAACTGTCAGCTGCTCTAATATACGTTGTTCTTGTTCTTCTGAGGAAAAGGCAGCTTGAATTTTATGTGTATCACTTTTTAAATCATCAAGATCTTTTTCGACGACGATATTTCCTCGATGCATAATACCAACATGATCGCATATATCTTCAATTTCTCGTAAGTTATGAGAAGAAATAACAACAGTAAGCTCACGATCTGCTACATCTTGAAACAGCAGATTTTTTATCTTTTGCCGCATCACCGGATCCAATCCATCAATCGGTTCATCAAGAATCAATACTTCCGGCATGGCTGAAAGTGATAACCAAAATGCCGCTTGGCGCTGCATGCCTTTAGAGAGCCGCTGAAGCTTTCTTTTAGGATTGATTTGAAACACTTTCTGCATCGTTTGATAGCGCTCTTCATTCCAACTGGGATAAAAGGAACGGTAGTATGCCGCCATTTGTTCAATGGTTGCCTGCGGGAAAAAATACAAGTTGTCAGATATAAATACTACTTTTTCCTTTAGTTTTACGTTTTCATAGATTGGTTGATTATCAACCTTCACATTCCCCTCATCCGGTCGATAAATGCCAGCCAATATTTTTAATAACGTTGTTTTTCCTGCCCCGTTTGTTCCTAACAACCCATAAATCGAACCTTTTCCTACCGATAAACTAATACCATGTAATGCCTTTTCATTTTCATATGTCTTCGTCACTTTTTCGATTTGGATCACTGCTAGCTCCCCCCTCTTGTATTTCATTAAACCAACGTTCTAATTCATCTTTGGTCAGCCCGAAATACACAGCCTCTTTTAATAACTCTTGAATGTGTTCTTTTAACTCAGATAGTTTTTGGTCGTTGGATACTAGTTCTATTGGAGCCACAAAATACCCCTTTCTGCTTGCAGAATACAAATAACCTTCCCGCTCTAATTCCCGATACGCCTTTTGAATCGTGTTTGGATTTATCGTTAACTGTTTAGAAAGCATTCGTACAGATGGCAATTTCTCATCTGGCTGTAAAACATTCGAAACAATTAACTGTTTTATGTTAGTAATCAGCTGTTCATATATTGGCTTTCGACTTCTCACATCCAGCTCAAACAAAGTAGTCCCCCCTTTCTTTGTTATAACTGTATCATCTGTGTTATATGTGTTAATACAGTTAATATTATAGGGAAGTGTTTCTTATCTGTAAATGTTTTTCTTATTTTTTAATGGTTCAGCGTCCATCCTTCGACTAAAGGGGAGAATCTCGCTGCACATATAAGAACTTTCTTTACGTGCTGACGACACCAGTGATTCACCTGCGCACATATGATCGTTTTCTATTCGTGTAAACATTGCGGTTTTTTGCGCTTCCTTCGTGCTCATACCGCGAAAAGGGCCCCCATACGTGAATGAGAGCCCCTTCTATTACACCATTATGCGTTTTTTTGTTTCTGCATTTCCTGATACAACTTTTGATATGCTTTCGATTCTTCCTGTTTCCCCGCTTCTAAATAGAGTTTCGACAGCCAGCGGACAGGAAGCGGGTCTTGTGTATCCATCTCCATCTCCCAGCTGAAACATTCAATCGCTTGATCAATTTGCTGAAATTGGTAATACAATTCCCCAAGTTTTCTCTGCTGGTCAGGATCTTCGCTCCACTGCAGCATGTTTTCAATTCGTTTAATAACTGGAGAGTTAGCATACGCCGATTGAATCGGTCGAAGCCAGTCGGAAACATCTGCTAGCTTTTTTACTGTCAATAATTGGGTGACACATTTGTGAAGGATTGTCTCGGCTTTTTTGGGATCGGTTTGAAAGAGAGCGGCAATATACGTATTGAGGTGTTCGATGGACATATTATCGTGTTGGATATTCATTTTTTCTAACATGTTCTCTAGATCCATCCATTGTGTATTAGTTAATTGAAGGGAGTGTTCGTTCAGCAATGGAATTGTTTTGTCGAGGTTCTGCTGTAAAAGATAATGGTGAAGCAGTGTATACTGCAGTGGTTCAAATGACGGGAGGCGCTGATACATATCTTCAACAATTATCAGCATATCTTCAGAAGAAAAGTGAGTTTTTATTCGCTCCATAATTCTTTCATAAGAGTATTGGGAAGGCTTAAGGAGAAACTGTTGAATCATTAAAATACATGCATCAAGAAAGCGGTTGTCGTGGTCGAATAAAGTTAATAATTGGTCAGCAGCTTTGGAAGACTTTTGCCGCTGTTGAAACAGCGCTTTTTCGACATAGTTGATATCTTTTTCCCACAAGTCGTTATGCTTTTCTTGATACAGCTCTTTATAACGGGCATACTGAAGTTCGTTTGCTGTTTGTCTGACCCAGCGATGCTTTGGAGTAAAATCAAGCAGCACACGCAATAAACGGTAACCAGCAAATAGTTGCCCGTTACGCCGGTATTGATAAAAATATGATTGTATTATAGTAAATATTTCTTTCTTTGGGATAAACGCATCAAAAAAAGTGAGTATAGAGGCTGTTTCATGCGGAGGATACTGCTTTTCAAGTTTAGCGCGGACTTGATTAAAACTTCTTTTTATAAAAGAGGAATGATTCGAGAGCAGTTTTTGGCAAAAGGGGTGGCTCGCAGAAAACACAATTCCTCGTTTATTTGCTTTTTCAACGTACGAACGGCGCCTTACTTTGTTTGTTTTTACGGCGGTGATATAATGGTCTTTGTAGAAAAACAAATAATACATATACCCCTCTTGGTCGGTACTCTCAATGATTTTACTTTGCAAGTAAACGACCATTCGCTCAGGTTGAATTGATATTTTCTTTTTGTTATCCATTACAGTGTGTTCGAGGTTCATCAAAAAATCCCTCCTCCTTGTTCTCTCCAACATATCACACTTTTTCGTTTTTTTCATCTTTATATAAGAAAGGCCCAACCGCCGCAAAAAAAAAAAAAAAGAGGGTCGGCTACGGTAAAGGAACTTCTGTAAGGCACTTCTACTAAGAACGCACACATTCTGTGGTAACGCTGCACCGATCCGCCTCGTGTACGCCTAAGTGGCTGGGCGCTTGGGCAAGAGTAAAGAAGCGCAGCATGTTATGCTTTCCTGCCTAGAGAAATAGGTTCTTATGAAACATCAGCTTCATAAGAACCTATATTCATCAGACTATTCATTATTGTCAATTTGTGCCCGCTGTAAGGTGCCGCTGTAATCAACATATACGCTCTTCCATTCTGTAAACACATCTAATGAGGCTGTACCTGAATCGCGATGGCCGTTTCCTGTTTTTTTCGTTCCCCCAAACGGCAAATGGATTTCAGCCCCAGTCGTTCCAGCATTTACATACACAATTCCTGTATCCATTTCATGCATCGCTCGAAATACTTCATTTGTGTTGTTTGTAAAAATAGAGCTAGATAATCCATATGCTGAATCATTGTTTACCTGTATTGCTTCTGATAACGAATTGACTGGAATGATAGCAAGAACCGGTCCAAATATTTCTTCTTGTGCAATTCTTGCACTTGGATGAACATTTGTAATAATTGTTGGTTCATAATAATAGCCTTTTTTATATTTCCCTTCGTTTAATATCTGTCCTCCGCAAAGCAGTTCCCCTTCCTGACGGCCGATTTTTACATAATCATGAATGCTTGTCAGTGCTGTTTCTCCAATAACTGGTCCAACATCTGTGTTTTCATCTGCTCCGTCTCCAACGGCTAGCTCTCTTGTCTTTGCCACTAAAGCCTCTTCTAGCTCTTGTTTAACAGCACGATGCACAATAATCCGGCTGGCTGCTGTACAGCGTTGTCCGCTCGTGCCAAATCCACTCCACAAAATACCATCCACTGCTAAATTAATATCGGCACTGTCCATAACAGTGATAGCATTTTTTCCTCCCATTTCAAGCGATACTTTTTTCAGCATTCCCCCAGCTTTACTGGCAATTGCACGCCCTGTAGCAGTAGATCCGGTAAAAGAAACAATATCTACTTCATCGTGTTCAACAATAGCATTTCCTGCCTCTTCTCCAGTCCCATTAACAAGGTTCACCACACCATGCGGCAGTCCGCATTCGTCTAAAATCTTTACAAACTGATCAGCCATTCCCGGTGTTTCAAGCGCTGGTTTCCACACAACAGTGTTTCCACTCACGATGGCAGGGAACATTTTCCAACTGGCGATTGCAATAGGAAAGTTCCACGGTGTAATTAAGCCAGCAACACCAACTGGAGAACGAACACTCATCGCATGTTTATTAGGCAGTTCTGCTGGTACGGTTTGTCCAAAAAGACGCCTGCCTTCCCCAGCCATGTAAAAGCCCATGTCAATCGCTTCTTGCACTTCTCCACGTGCCTCTTGTATGGGTTTGCCATTTTCGGCTGTTAATACTTGAGCCAGCTCTTCTTTTTTTTCTTTTAATTTTTGCGCAATCTCAAACAGCAATTCACCGCGCTCCGGCGCCGGGACTGCTTTCCATGCTGGCTGCGCGCGCTTTGCCGCATCTACTGCTTCATGGACAATCTGTGGCGAAGATATAACTGCTTCAGCGATTACTTTTGCATTTGCTGGATTGATTACCTTCTCGCGGCGATTTGCATCTTCCTGCCAACGGCCATCTACATAGTTTCGGTATAACGGAATTTTTCCCACAGCAAGCGCCTCCTTACATACTGGATTCTTTTATCTCTACGCCTCTTTTGGCCATTTCTTCGATATACTCTTTACCTGGAACAATTTCTTCTGGACAAAAAACTCCTCTCTGTTTAATCAAGCCGCTTCCCATCATCTGTGCAACAATCGAAATCGTATAAGCGGTAGCACGCGCCATAGCTGTCACATATAACGCTTGATCTCTCACTGTCTTCATTTCAAATGTCCGCACAGCCGGTGACCCCTGTTTTTTTCCTTCCGTCCTCACACGAAGCAGCACAACATCGTCTTTGTCTTTTAAATCGACAATTGGCGCAAGTACTTCTCTTAAAACATCCCTTGGCTTTACTTTTTGGCCGTTGATATCCACTTCGTAATCTCTGTCAGTCATCTTTAAATCCACTAATAACTTAAACTTTTCTGCATGCCCTGGGTAGCGGATTGTTTTATAATCTAAATTTTTCACGTGTGGAAATGTTTTTGGAAGTGTCGATGTCCCCCCCGATGTGTGAAAAGCTTCTAATGGACCAAATCCTTCAAAATAGATTGTTTCTAGTTCAGACAATGGCTTTACATACGTTAGTTTCCTATCGCGAATAATTAAGGAAGGATCAGTATAATGATCAAATACTCCCTCTAAGGAAAATACATGATTGTATCCAAATGGCGGCTCCGGACGCAATGGCAGACCGCCGACCCGAATGAAAATATTCTCTACTTCATCCAGCTGCTTCGCCCCGTATCCGGATAAAATGTTGATCATTCCCGGTGCTACTCCTAGATCTGGGATATACGTGATACCAGCATCTGCGGCTTTTTGCTTCCACTCTAAAATCCTGTCTGTTGCATGTCCAATATGGCCGCCTAGATCACAGGCATGTACCCCCATTTCAATCGCTGCTTTTGCAACAGTTTCATTAAACGTATAAAACAATGCATTTACCACGACATCATAATCTTTTATAAAATCTTTAAGCATGGCTTCATCCGCTGCATTCACATACGTTGAAACGAGGCGGCTGTCCTTGAACGGAGCAATGGCAGCATCCGCTTTTTTCTTGTCTACATCTGCCAAAGCTATCTTGGTTACAGCTGGATTGGTTAATAAATCGCGTGCTACTTCCTTTCCCATTAATCCAGCCCCTAATACAGCTGCTTTCATTCCTACACACCTCCGTCCATGATTGAAGAGCCATAACGAAATAAACGTCTTCATTTCAACATATTCACAAAGCGGGCGTAATATTAAAATAAACTAAAAAATAAAAAATCGCTGCTTTTTAGAAGCGCATCCGGTTATCCTAAAAAGAATAAGAAAAACGGCGGAAATCCGCTCAACCACCGTCCTTATCACCGTAGACGTTACTGCTTTAGAACGCATCTGCTGCAGACGGGACGCTTTCCGCGGGCATGGCCTCAGCCTCATGCTATTCCCGCTGAAGTCACCCGTCTTCCGCTCCTGCTTCCAGATAGCGTATGGATGAAAATAACAATCAACATATCTACTTTTCTGCCTTCTAAAAAAAGCAAAATGCCAGAGCATTTTGCCAAAACAGTTTTATTCTTTTTGAATCGCACCTGACTTTGTATAAGGGGCTTTGTTAGGTGCCGGCCGATACGTTTTCAGCCGCAATATCCAATATGTAATATATAGCACAATCATCGCTAAACCAATTTGAACAGCCAGAAAGGGGACAAGAAAAAGAATGGAGTACGCGGAACTTCCCCATAAGAGGGCTAACGCCACCACTTTTGTTTTCAACGGCAGACCATGTCCAGCCTTGTACTGTTTAATATATCCTCCTAACCTTGTTGCTAAGAGCTTATCGTACAGAATATGCGATGACTTAGCATAACAAAACGCAGCAAGCAGCAGGAATGGAGTCGTCGGAAGGAGCGGTAAAATAATTCCCAACACACCAAGGGCCACAGACAAACTGCCGATAAAGACCAACACCGCTTTTTTTATTGCGTGCATAATTTCCACACCTTCACTTTAAAGCTTGCATATTACATGCATATTTTAACACGCACGAGCTGATTTTACGACATGCTCCACGTATCACTTTTCTTTTATGAAAGAAAGTGTGTTGAAACCTTTTGCGCTGTCCGTATGATTATATATAGTATGTAACGCTGGAATGCTGCTGTTTATTTTTCTTTGTTTTTTCTCAGATGCTGTTTTCAATTGATATGTTCCCCCTTAAGGCAGACAGAATTGATGCTGCCTTAAGGGGGGGTTTTGCGTCCAAAAAACTCATTCTGCAGTTTCTATACCTCTTCCCCCAGATTTCCTGTATATATTTATTATCTTGAACTTTGCGGATGATCGGGGCGCACAATATCTAAATCTGCCGCTTTGGCATTGGAAGCTACTTGATCTGGATTTTTACATCCTGGTATCACAGACGTTACCGCGGAATGTTTTAAACACCAGGCCAGTGCCCACTCTGCCATCGGGACATCTTCAGGCACTTCATTTTGCTGCAGCTCGGAGACAAGCTCTAGTTTTCTGCGTGTTTCATCTTGGTCATGTTTGTGACGAACATCGTTTTCTGCAAATGTTGCACCAGGTTTATACTTTCCGCTTAAATAACCACTGGCAAGCGGAACACGGGCCAGCACTCCAAGGTTTTGTTCTTCACAAGCCGGGAAGACTCCTTCTTCCGGCGTACGGTCTAAACGGTTGTACACGACCTGAATGGTTTCTGCACCGATTTCGCTTGCTTTTTTTGTTTGGTACGTATCATTATTTTTCTTTATGGATAAACCTACATGCCGAATCTTACCGGCTTGTACTTGTTTATCTAACATCGTCCATAAATCATCATTATCAAATTCTTCTTTCACGCCTGAATGAAACTGATATAAATCAATATAGTCCGTACGCAGCGCACGCAGAGAATCTTCCAGCTGCTGCTGTACCTCTTTGGCACTGTAGTGACGAGTTCGGTCATACATGCCGTGAAATTTGTGTCCAAACTTCGTTGCCAGCACCCACTGGTCACGGTCTCTTTCAATCGCTTTGCCAATAAATTCTTCTGATAAATGATCACCATAACATTCTGCTGTATCAATAAAATTAATTCCTGTTTCTCTTGCTTTATCAAAAATAGCATCAACTTCCGATTGATTGTAGTCGTGTCCCCATTCACCGCCAAACTGCCACGTACCAAGTCCGATAACGGATACTTCCATGCCCGTTTTACCCAGTGTTCGATATTTCATGGTATAACACTCCTTCTTTTTAGCTATCCTTCCTATTATGCACCTTTTTTTTCTAAATTTTTCTTTTAATATCTTCATATTGATTGTAAAGGACATCTTATTATGATGCCAAATCACACAACTCATATTTTAAAACCACAGTGCATTAGATGAGTATAAAGACTTTTCCCAAAAGAAAGGCAGAACCATCATGGATCTTACTGTTCAAAACGGCCTCTTAACTACAACGATGACTATCTTTTTTCAAAACAAAAGCTTAACGGTAGATGAGATTATTATTGACACTGGTTCTACACATACAATGATAAGCGCCGATGTCGTGTCTGATATCGATATCACTTATCAAAATAACGACCCTATCTATGAGGCATATGGCATTGGCGGCTCCGCTTATTTTTTCACCAAAACGATGGATGAAATACACATTGGCTCTTATGTTTGGACACATCATCCTATTGATATTGGCACACTTCCTCCACGGCACAACGGCTTGATAGGATTGGATCTTTTAATGAAACAGCCGTTGATGATTGATTTTCAAAAGCAAATACTGCATTCTTCCATGAAAAATACTTCTATGTAAGCACAAAATAAGCGGCGCTAATGGCCGCTGTTATTATTGATATTATCGCTGCTTACATCGAGCGATGATTTCTTCATAGTGCTGTTTGTTATCCGCCTGAAAAGACGTATTTACAAAATCAATGATTCCATTTTTATCAACGAGAAAACACGAGCGGATTGCTGTTTCGTTTTCATCGTGAAACACACCGTATTTTTTCACTGTCGTTTTGTGCCAGTCAGCTAATAATGGATACGGCAGGGTTCCAAGGCTTGCTTCAAAAACGTTCTGTGAATAAATGTGATCAACACTAATTCCAAGTACTTCTGTGTCTTTTTCGTCTAACCGTTTATATTCCTCTTTCCAAGAGGTCAATTCTCGTATTCATCCTGGTGTAAAGTCCAGCGGAAAAAATACGAGCAGCACATACTTTTCTCCCTTATAATCGGATAAGGAAATATCCCGCTTATCTGTTGATGGCAGCGTAAAATCTGGTGCCACATCGCCTGCTTGAATCCCCACTCGTTCGCCTCCTCTCTATTCGCACGATAATTGTAGATTTCCTCACTTTCTGTGAAGTTAATCACGTTTTATTATATTAATGCCAAAAATAAATGGTGCGTCTCTCCTCTTTGTATATCTTCATGTTTTTCACGCATACTGAAAAATGTTTAGAAAAACTTGGCGTATCACCAAGTCTTCATAGCAGAAAAGGAGGAACAAACATTGGATGCTTTTCGAGCACAAGAAATTGCCCAATCACCTGTGATGGCGGATGTGCGATATGATGGAACGCCGGTATATATCCAGCGTGTAGATGAACAAAAGCATACGGTGCGTATTTTTGCGATCGACGACCCAGATAATGAATTAGATGTGTCACTTGACAGCTTAGAAGAATACTAAAAACTCCTATAAACATCGCAAAACAAACACTTCCACCGTAAAAAGCATCCTCGTCTGCGAAGGATGCCAAGCACTCTGACAACGTATAAAACAAGCTGACAGCCTCCCTGCCAGCTTGTTTCAACCTGCCATTATTTATTTAGTGCGTTTGCTTGTTTTTCAGCCATCTCCCCAACTACTGGCAGCTTAAACCACTGGCCTTGGTAAGCTTTTACCATTAAAATAATCCAGAGAACAAACCCTAATAGTGATAATAATATACCGATTAACCATCCTAAAACAGGAACAGCTGTCAAAACAATGTTCAAAATAACTAATGCAGCAGAGATAAAAATCGATTGCAGCGCATGAAAACGGACAAATCGGCTGTCTTTTTCTAATACAAGAAACAAAATACCTGTGATAAGTCCAAAAACATAACACAACAGTCCCGCTACATTCTCTTCTAACCCCATTGACGTTTTTGCTGCTGCGTTTTCCGCTTCTTCTGCTTTCACTTTGTCTTCCGGCGTTATTTTCTCCTCGACGGATTTATCCTTTTCATCCATTGCCAAAAACCTCCCTCTCATGTTGTTTGCACTCAAATTGAGGTTAGTTCATTATACGCCGGAAGCAACGAAAATAGCCTAAAAATTTATACAAACAGCGATATTTTTGTCCGCTTCCTATTGTTTGTTCTTTTTCAGTAATTTGAAGCTTCCCACACAATGGGCTGCCAGCTGATGATTTTGGTCAAACACTTCGGCCTCCAGCGTAAATAAACTCTTGCTGCGATTAATTAATCGGCCTTTTGAATAAATAGTGCCTTCTTTAATAGGGTGTAGGTAGTGAACATTCATATCAATAGTAACAAATGGGGCGTTTTCAATGGAGCGGGCCGTCATTCCCATCGTTGTATCAAGCATTGCCGCATACGCTCCGCCATGCAGCGTATCGTTCACATTGTATAATTCCTCTCTAACCTCAAGTGAAAGCCCTACATCTCCTTCTTGCAGTTTTTCTATTTCAAATCCCATAAACCCCCAAAACGGACTGTCTGTAAATACTTTTGCGACACTTTCCATATTTTTATCCACGCGCATGTTCCTCCTTTTCTCATCTCCAGTCATAAGCAAACTGCTTCCTTTATTTTAGGAAAATTCTTTATTTGTTGCCAGCAAAAAAAGCATCTTGTTTTGGCAAGATGCTTTTCTTATACATTATGCCGCGCATCCCACTCTTCATCAGTTGGCGGAGTTGTCTTTCGTATAAACACAGATAACCCTAGTGCAGCCAGCGTCAGCATAAAAATAAGAAAAAACGCGACTTTGACACCAAGTATATCTGGATAAGCCGTATGAAGCGATTGTGCTGCAAATTCTTCGGTTGTTGTCATCGTTGTAACAAGAATAGCAGTCCCAACAGAAGCAGCTGTTTGACGCATCGTATTCGTCATCGCAGTACCATGCGGAATCAGCTTAGGCGGCATTTCGTTCAACCCAGCTGTCGTGACAGGCATCATCACCATAGAAAAGCCGAACATTCTTACTGTATAAGCGGCCATAAGGAAAAAAATGGTCGTTGTATTGTCTACAAAAATAAATGCAAAGGTTGACACAGACATAACAGCCACCCCTGTAATCGTCAGAAACCGTGCACCTATTTTATCAAAAATACGGCCAGTAATTGGTGACATCAGCCCTGCTAATAACGCACCAGGCAGCAGCACCAGCCCTGACTCCAGAGCAGTGAATCCACGCATGTTCTGCATGAATAGCGGAATCAGTGTTTCCAGCCCAATCAGCCCCATAAAACCAATCATGCCAATAATTGTTGATATCGTAAAAATGCGCGTCTTAAATACGCGAAACTCCAGCATTGGATGCTCCATCTTCAGCTGCCTTCGAATGAATAAAAATAGAGTAAGCGTACCAACAGAAAGAACGCTTAATGTAATGGGACTCGTCCAGCCATTATTACCGGCACTAGTAAATCCATACAATAATCCCCCAAATCCGGCTGATGACAACAGAATAGAGATGGGGTCCACTTTCGGGTTTTTCACTTCGGTGACGTTTCTCATTACAAAAAAAGCAATAATAATCATAATGAGCGATAATGGCAAAATGAACCAAAACAAATAACGCCAATCATATGCCGATGTAACCCATCCGGATAAAGTCGGCCCAAGCGCTGGTGCAAAGGATATAACAAGACCGATATAGCCCATAGCAGTTCCCCGTTTTTCTACAGGAAAAATAAGCAAGAACACTGTTTGCATTAGCGGAAGCATCACACCAGCACCAGCAGACTGAATCGTTCGTCCGACAATCAGGGACGGAAAATTTGTAGCGACTCCACCCAGCAGTGTCCCAAAAGCAAAAACACTCATCGCCGTTATAAACAACTGTCTTGTCGTAAACCGCTCAATTAAAAAAGCCGTGATAGGAATCATAATACCATTCACGAGCATAAACACTGTTGTCAGCCATTGTCCAGTATTGGCTGACACATTCATCTCATCCATGATTGGTGGAATTGCTGTAATCATCAGCGTCTGATTCAAAATTGCCACAAAAGAACCAGCAATCAGCAATGCAGCAATTAATATTTTGCTGTATGGTTTGTTTTCAGTCATACGAACTGCCTCTTTCTATGTACTCTCTGAAGAAAGTGTATTGGTATGGTGCTAATGAAATTATACGTTGATAAAGAACCTGTTACAATCACTAAGATTGATAAAAAACGGCTGGATGACACCCATCCATTAGGAGCAGGCGATAACTTTCTCACACGTACACAAATATCGTCCACATTCGGATGATCCCGCTGATTTATCTATGTAAGATATTATATCTTCCTATCAGTGTAAAAACTATTCCTGTAATAACAAAGGCACCGATGACCATGGTGCCTGTGCTGTGTTTATAAACATACATATGATTGTATTATTTTTTCATGATTGCGTGTGCATAATCGATGGGCGTTGTAAACGCACGGTTCCAATCCGTATACAGCAGTCTTCCATTTTTAATCGCAAATGTAGGATAATCAGAGATATGATTAGCTTCAATTAAATAAGGTATACCCTGTTTTGTTATGGCGATATCAAACCCAAAATCCGCCATTTTCGTTTTATACGCCGCCAGGTGCTTTGCTAATTTCAAAGCAAAAGATTGTACGTCTTTTTTTACTTTTTCATAAGACAAAGATGGATGTTCTTTTAGTATTTGTCTTAATGTGCAAGCCGTTGCTCCTTGCCCCATGTTTGTTAAAAAATGTCCTTCTTTTGCCACCTTCACGAATATAGCAGAAACCTGCCATTTTCTATTTTCGTTTTTTTGGACAGATACTCTTAAATCAAATCGTTTGTTCTCATATGTCCCAAGATCAATCATCTCCTGCACAATATATGGCTGTTGGATAGCCGCCAACAACTTCTCCGGCAGTTTCTCTTGAAAAAATATTTTTTTCCATTGTTGCTCCTCTTTATAGAACAAACACCATTTGTTTTGACCCGTTTGTTCTACTTTCATAATACCTTTTCCTACTTCTCCGCGGTTTGGTTTGATGATAATGCGTTTATGGAAAGAGAGCATACCTAGAATGTTTTTTTCTGTTGCCATTTTCGTATGAGGTTGATGACGGGCAAGCTCTTTATCTCGGTTTACCAGCTTAAAAATGTTATATTTTTCGTTTTCTTCATAGAAGTTAAAAATAGTGATGCCTTTATCCATAAGCGCCTGCAGCATAGGCAGATGATCACGTGAGTGCCCAATACGTTTATAAATAACTTGTGGAACAGGAAGCTTACGCAAACGATATTTATTTTGTTCTTTCACATAGCACGTTACATATTTTTTCTCAGCTGATAAATCGCTTAAGCGGAAAAAACATAAGGAACAGCCTTTTTTGGCTGCGGCTTGCTCATATAAAGAAAGCATTGTTTTATTAGAGGGATACGCATTTATTTTTTTGATTTTCTTATATCTCGCACTAGGAAGTATGATTCCTATCCTTGGTCTTTCGCTCACCTTACCACTTTCCTTTCTAACCGATAGATTGATTGAAACGATCTAACATCTCGTTAAACCATATTGCAATATCTCGGTATATGATTGTTTCACCCGTTCCCTTCCGTAAGCATGATACAGGGTTCTTTTACCGCTGCATAAATTGCATTCAATGATTCTGAACTTCCCTTTTCGATCTAACAACATGTCTATCCCCATTTCTGCAATAGGACCATATTTTTCTTCTATTGCCTCATAAGCTGTTTTGGCCAGTTTATCCACATGATCGATAATATTTTGCACGTCTTTTGACGAGTAGTTCAATTTGTTTCTAAAATATTTTGCTAATGGATACTTGCCAGATTGTTTGGTTGTAAAATGACCTTTTTTACTCTGCCTGATACAATAACCAGCTGCTTTTAATGTTCCATCTCTAGTTCTGTTTAGTTCGACACGTATATCAAAATGGCGGCGGTGCTTATTCATGAGAGGCACTGCTTTTTGGATGATGAGTGATTGACTTTTAAAATATTTTTTCATCTTTTTTAGCAGCTTTGTTTTACCAGCTTTACCCGTTCTCATCTTGGATTGATAATATTTATACTGATACACGCCTTTTTTTCTCTTGGAAATTTTCATAATGTGTTTGCTTTGAAAGCCAAATACAGCTTTCACATATACATGCCTGTGTTTATGAATAAAAGAGAATAATTGCTTTTTATTCGCAAGCGAAAGAGTTTTTGTCTCCGGCAGACACGCTCTAAGCTTCGGATGCTTTCGCAAGAAGCGAAATTGTTCCAGCTTATCAAAACTTTGAAATAAGTTTAAAACGACAGTTGGACGACTTCGAAAATACGCCGGAATATTTGTGCGCTTGAATTGACCGCCCATTCTAAAAATCACACCAGGCAAGCGAAAATACTTCTGCAGCCACTTCTTTTCTAACGGATGAAAATACGTTCCTAACACACGTTCTTCGTTTTCTTGAATATCTTTGGAGCCAAAAAAATACACATCACTGTTTATATCTTCTCCTGCCCGTTGAATGGATCTCGTGCGAAGAGAATCTTTTTGAAAAAGCAGATTTTTAATAACACTATTTCTGCACAATACTCCTATGACCGGCAGAGATGTTTGGTTATCTATCATAATGCCCTCCTTTCTTTTACGCTTGCTTCATACATTAATATATGTGCTTGCTCTGTATACAACACGGCATTCATAAGACTGCAGATATCAAAAAATATTTTGTTTTCGTATAGTCTATGTAAAAAATAATAGAAACAAGTCCTATGAATATCTATCTATTCTTTTTGCTGTTTTTCTTTCTATTTTACAAAATCAGTCAAAAAGCGACAAATATATACATATTTATCTCGCCATTATTCCTATCATTCAACTATTTCTTTCCTCGTGATGCTACTTTCTGTTTTTACATTGCTTAACAACGGATTAATAAACAATTTTTATACTAAAACCGACTCTTATCTAAGAAATATGGAGAAAGGAGCAGATGATATGTCAAATCATTCATCTATTGACGAAATGATTCAACATTTGAGCAAGAAAACATTACAGGAAAATGTAGACCGTCGTGCTTTTTTACAAGGTGCTGGCAAGATTGCTAGTGTTTCACTGGCTATGGCGGTTGCTCAATCCGTTGGAGGCGTCCATGTCAAAGCGGCAGCCAATGAAAATATGCGATTCGACAAGTATCCGTTCACGCTAGGTGTTGCTTCAGGTGATCCATTGTCCGACAGTGTTGTGTTATGGACAAGAATTGCCCCAGATCCCTTAAATGGCGGAGGTGTTCCTGAACGTAACGTACCTGTTCAGTGGGAAGTAGCCACAGACGAACATTTCCGAAACGTTGTACAGCGTGGAACAGAAATAGCAAGTCCGCATTTAGCACATAGTATTCACGTTGAAGCAGAAGGCCTTTCGCCGAACAGTACTTATTTCTATCGCTTTAAATCGGGAAATGAATACAGCCCGATCGGCAAAACGAAGACGCTTCCGCAAAACAGCGCTCACGCAGCCAGCCTTACCTTTGCTTTTGCTTCTTGCCAGCAGTATGAGCATGGTTACTATACCGCTTATAAACACATGGCTAATGAAGATCTCGATCTCGTGTTTCATTTAGGCGATTATATTTATGAATACGGACCAGACGAATATGTAGCCGGAACCGGCAACGTGCGAAAACATAAAGGGTCTGAAATAATGACGCTTGAAGACTATCGCAACCGCCATGCCCAGTATCGCTCTGATCAAGATTTACAAGCAGCTCATGCGGCATTCCCTTGGGTCGTAACATGGGATGATCATGAAGTAGAAAATAACTACGCAGATAACATTCCAGAAAACAATCAATCTGTCGAAGAATTTGTAAAACGCCGCATTGCTGCTTATCAAGCATATTACGAACATATGCCTTTGCGCCTCTCCTCGATGCCTGAAAATGGAGATATGCAGCTCTATCGCAGCTTTTCTTATGGTGATTTAGCAGATTTCTTCGTATTGGACACACGCCAATATCGTGATGACCAAGCAAATAATGACACAAGCTCGCCACAAACACCCGAATCACTTGATCCATCACGCACTCTTCTTGGTGAGAAGCAAGAAACATGGCTCCTCGATGGGCTTGACAACGCCTCTGGCAAGTGGCACGTATTGGCACAGCAAATTTTCTTTTCCAAACGTAATTACGGACCAAGTACAGATGACCCGTTATTCAGCATGGACAGTTGGGATGGCTATACGCCTGCCCGCGAGCGTATCATCGACTTCGTTGAAGAGAAAGATTTCGATAATATTATCGTTTTAACTGGTGATGTTCATGCTAACTGGGCTTCGAATTTACTCACCGATTTTGATCATGCAGATTCTCGTGTATTTGGTGCGGAATTTGTAGGCACATCCATTAGCTCGGGCGGTGACGGAGCAGATAAGCGTGCTGACACCGACCGCATTTTAGATCAAAATGAACACATTAAGTTTTTTAATGATTTCCGCGGATACGTTCGCTGCCGTGTAACACCCGAACAATGGCGCACCGATTACCGAGTTGTCCCATATGTATCAAATAAGGGGGCTGATATTACGACACGAGCTTCCTTTGTGTATGAAAAGAACCAAGAAGGCATTCAAGAAATTGATACCGCTACTGTTCCACAAGGACAAGTTTCATCGAATGAAGTCGAAGAAGACCGGCATCGCGCTCACCGCCGTGCCCATGAAAAACAAAAGCAAAAACAGCCGCAATAATGTGTACCAGGAAGGCTTCCTTTGTGAAAGGAAGCCTTCTTATTCTATTTCATTTGTTTTTCTTGGCGTTTTTTTGGTTAAGATAGTATGCGGGAGGTGTAATTAATGCCGAATCCTTTGGAAGCTGTATGGCATACATTAAAGACATTAGTTGATAAAGATCCAAAAGCTCCTCTCCACGTAGGGGAAGTAATGGGTCTTTGGACTTACCTGACAATTCTCAATGAAGCAATTCAATATGAAAAAATGGGCTTGAATACAACCACAGATGAAGATCTAAAGAGATTATTAACAGATGCAAAAAAGCTTTGTGAAAATCAATCCCGGAAAATTTCTGCGTTTTTACAAAAAGAAGGAATTCCCATGCCGCCAACTACACAGCAAAAACCAAACTCTGAGCCCAACGATATTCCTCTGGGTGTAAAATTAACCGATGATGAAATTGCAAACGGGATATCCATTAAAATTGCTGCCGCTGGCACAGAGTGTGCCATGGCGAACAGCCAAACAATACGAACTGACGTCGGCTTGATGTGGACAGAATTTTATGCAGAAGTGATTACATTTGGAGCGACAACAAAAGCATTGCTCCGAAAGCGAGGCTGGCTGAAAGTACCGCCATATTATTATCCGCCGGGCATGCCGCAATAAAGCCGCTGGATCTATACTATCCGCTTCGCGGCATCTCCCTGCTTTCCGGAACAAGTGTCTAATGCAGTGGTTTCAATGAAGAGCACATAAAACAAAAAAGATTGTTCCTGTAAAGCAACAATCTTCTCATTAAACTTCCTGCCGGCTATTTTATTTATGAGGCCGTCATAT
Organism: Alteribacillus persepolensis; assembly: GCF_900099605.1. Classification (GTDB taxonomy): domain Bacteria; phylum Bacillota; class Bacilli; order Bacillales; family Marinococcaceae; genus Alteribacillus; species Alteribacillus persepolensis. The sequence goes on along the minus strand of NZ_FNDK01000005.1, from coordinate 21,530 downwards.
TGGAATAGATGCGTTTAAATCCAGTGCAAGCCAAGTGTTGAAACGGGCCGTATCCGCTTATCACAATTTTTAAATGTTTTTTCGGCTGCACATCACGGTGAACATATACGGCAATATCATCGAGCTTATACAGGGTCACCTCCTCCTCTGGATATGGAGCAGCAAGCATTGGCATCACATCCATGATGCGCATATGTTTCACTGCAGGAAACAGCGCCAGAGGATAGAGAGTAACGACTCCCCCATTTTTTCGAACCCAAGCTTTCGTTTTTTCATTCATATCAATCGGAATCACTCATACAACCTCCTTTGTTCTCACTATATTCACATATATATGAAGCGTTATCGGTAGATATCATGACTTATATAGATTTCTTCTGTAATATTAAAAGAAAATGAATGATATTTAACGGTTACGTCCTTTTTGTCAAGTGCTGACCCTGTCTTCTGGCAATTGTCATCAACAATGAAATCCCCCCGATCTCACCCATTTTTATTCGACATTAACTGTTCCTTTACAGAATATTCCGAACTCAAATGTGTCTATCCGACAAAAGAAATGAATCACTTGTTCTGCCGGCATCTTTCAAGCAGTTAATGTGACACAACGTGATTTTCTTATATCCACCTCCTCCTTATTGAAGTTACCTGCTTCTTCCACTTATTTTCTGTTTTTCACAATACTATCTTCTGTACCAAATAAGCTAATCCTTTTATTGAATTTTTAAATTTTTCTCGTCTCCAAACAATATCGACTATCGAAGAATTTGTTCAAAACACCATATCGACTTATTATGATGATAATATGTCGAATTCCTTCTCATTTTCGTACTCGAGAGAGCACTTCCTGGCATGATATACCTTATATAAGACAGAGAAATACTGTAAAAGCCCAAGCTAAATCGAGCATTTACAGCATTTCACTGACATAACGATAAAATAATAACGAACGATTAAAAAGCTTAGGAAGTATTAGGAAGCCGAGCAGCTTATAATGAAGCAAAAATCTTGCCTTTCCTGGATTTCCTGTATTTCCTCACATCATTTACAGATTCCAAAAACCTTTTTCACAATGGCTGTTCTGTCAATCTTCTTCCTTCTAGCAACCGTTCAATCCAGTATTGATCTGTATTCATATCAGTGACAGCAACTGTTTCACCCAGGACAGCTGCGAACCTGCCTTCTCCGAGGTAAATGGCAGCAAGCTCTGCAGTGTCTCCTCCATCTTCTCCAGCAAAGAACATAATGTCTCCTCGTTCGAGCTCTTCGATATGGACTTTCTCGCCGTGTTGACGAAGCATATCCATTGTTGCTGGCAGGATAATACCAGAGCCTTCTTCAAAGACCTGCTTAATAAATTCACCAGAGGTTCCAGCATACGACTCTCCACTGTATGCTTCAGCAAGCTGCGCTTCCCTGCTTTCTTCCTCCGATCTTTCATAAGTTCTGCTTCCCACATATCGCGGCGGCCAATATGCGCTTGTGGTAAGATCTATAACAGCCACGCCAGAGAATTGTGTGGCGACAATAATTTGATTGTTTCCAATATATACAGCAGGAATTAAACTCGACCCTTGAAAGAACATCAAATCTCCACTTTCTATTTGACCTCTGGATACTTCCGTGCCTTCTTGCCATTGCTCGTCTCCGTAGCGCGGCAAATCGATGTTTAAGCCCTCGTTATATACATACTGAACGAGGCCGCCTGTATCAAACCCTTGTTCTGGTGACGCCCCTCCAAGGTGATACTCTGTACCAAGTAGCTGATAGGCTTCAAACACCGCTCCATCATCATATTGAATCGTTAAATCATCAAAGCGTTTCACCCCGGTGAAGTGCTCTTTCCAATACTCATTCATATACGAAATGGTCGTTTCTCCTTCTTCTCCAGTGGCATGAATGATGTGGTCATCACCAAGATAAACGGCAGTGTGAGAGATGTCCTCCTGCCAGGTGCCCGAAAAATAAAGAACATCGCCGGGCTTGATATGATTATCGAGTTCAATAGAATATATATCTGTTCCAGCTTCCAGAATCGTTTTTCCAACTTCCCATTGTTTGTAACTGATCCGCGGCAGATATACATCCGCAGCATCTCTAAACACAGTTTGAATTAAAAAAGAGCAATCAAATGCATCATGTGTGCTGCCTGTCATTAAATACGGGGTTCCCATATACTTGATTGCTTCTCGTATGACAGGATTTTCATGATCAGCATAGGTGGATGGATCAGACTTTTTTAACAACTCATCGGGATAGCGAACAGCGCCTGCATACCGCTCTGCATAATACGTGTGATAATCTAAATGACGCTCTCTCACCCCAGAGGAGGATGCGATAATAAATTGACGATCTCCCGTGTAAATACCAGAAATTAAGCCTTCACTACCTTTAAAAAATACTATATCTCCCGGCTGAAGCTCATCTTGATTAATTTTTTTCCCGGCATCATATAATCCGGCAGGCCTTTTAGAAAGCCAGCTTCCGGTTACTTCTTGGTAAACATAATGTACGAGAGTACCCGTACTAAACCCGTTCTCAGGATCTTCACCGTTCTGGTTATAAGGGCTTCCAATAAGAGACCTTGCCTGTTCGACAATGTCATTGCCTGCTCGAGCGGGAACTGGTGTTTCTGTTATGTATCTTTTTGCTCCAACATACGTGCTAGACCAATAATCACTCGTCTTCATGTCTCTTTCAGAAATACCACTACTTGTAACGATAACAAACCGGCCGTTGTCGATATAAATCCCAGACATTAAGTACGTTCCCTGAAAAAATACCACATCCCCGGGCTGCAGATGTTCTTGTTCTATATTCTCACCGAGGAGCCATTGGTCACTTGCAGACCTTGGCAGAGATATATTCTTAGTCTTATCATAAATAAATTGTACAAGTTCTGAAGTGATAAAGTCCTTATTGTTTTCACCTGTACTATTGATTGCTAACTGGGCGGCAGGATCATCAACGGTAAACTCTTCTTCTGGATACCGGTTGGCCCCAACGTAAGCATCTGACCAATAACTGCTTTTATCAAGATTTCGTTCTGTAATGCCGTCGCTTGTTACAATAACGAAACGTCCATTATCGATATAAATGCCAGACATTAACGACGATCCCTGAAAAAAAACAACGTCTCCAGCCTGTACTTCACTCCGTTCTACTTCCCTTCCTAAACCTTTCTGTTCTCGAGCATAGCGTGGCAAGTAAATTCCTTTGGATTCTTCAAATACATACTGGACAAGCTCTGATGTTAGAAAATCCTGGTCATTGGAACCTACCATGTCAACAGCTAATTCTGCTGCAGAGTCCTCTTCTTGAGCAGCTGCGTTGTCGAGAAAGATTCCGGACAACATCAACAGAAAAATGGGAAAGGTGAGGAACTTTGGCATCAAATCACTCCTTGTTCTTGTCTTAAATATTTGCTTCAACCATCTTTGAAAAAATACACCAATGTGAAAAACGATGACTATACATGAAACGAATATACTTTTATACAATCATAGTAAAATAGTATGATGAAAGAAAAAACTGGATATCCGATATTTTCTATTTATCTGGAGAAAAATTAGAACATAGTATGACAAAGGAATTATTAAAAATAGTGTATATAGTCCTATAAACATGCTAAATTGTGATGAATGAATAAATTATCCCCTCCCCCATAATTCCTTGCAAAAAGGTGTATACGTTTCAAAACGCCTTTCGTCAAAAGTTTTGAGTGCTGTACGATGTATCTCATCACTTTTGCTTGCATCAAAGAATAATGTTTTTTAGGTAATACAACCTCGAAATTTTTCTGATTATTCTGCATATTGTAGGGGAAGGAGGTTAAATTATGAATAATATATTTAAATGGCTGGCCCCCCTTTTTTTCTCTGCTGCTGTATTTTTTATACCAGTCCATTCTTTATCTCAAGCAAGCACCGACTATTACGATTCTTATGAACAATTAGCAAAACACGAAGTATTGAATGAAGACTATGAAATAAACTATGAAAAACGAAACAGCGACATCTCCATTCTGGCTATTCATGGTGGCGGAATTGAACCTGGTACTTCCGAAGCAGTAAAAAATTTAGCTAATCAAATAAACTATTCCTATTATTTATTTGAAGGCATAAAACCATCAAACAACTTGATTTTGCATATCAATTCTAAAGATTTTGATGAACCGATAGGACGAGAAATGGCTCAAAATTCTGTAAGCGCTTTAACCATTCATGGTTACGCTGAAGAGGAGTCCATTGTTTATTTAGGCGGGCGAAATCGAGATTATAAAGAAAAAATACGCCACTCTCTTCAAAAGCGCGGCTTTCATGTCGAAGATGCCCCCGATGACATAGCAGGAATGAGTATCAAAAATATCGTGAACGATAATCAATTAAAAAAGGGTGTCCAGATAGAACTAACCGCGGGATTACGTAAATCTTTTTTTGAAAATCATGACTGGTCGCGAAAAAATCGTGAAAACACCACCGAAATATTTGATCAATTTATTGACGGCCTAAGGGAAGCAACAGCAGAGTATGAAGTTTCGCTTAAATAATTCAAACGGTAAAACGTCATTTCAGGTATGTTTTAAAAGCCGCATTCTTTCTTTTAAAAATGCGGCTGTATTACATATTTGAATCGTACATAATGTTGCTGCAACCAGTGCATGCAGAAGGACCATTCTTCCAATTTTTATTCTTCTATACAACACGTTCAATAATGGCAGTCATACTTTGCTCTTCACCATACGAGCAGTAATTGGCGCATATTTTCCATTTGGACATGTGATTCATAAAAGCTATTTGGTTCTTTCTTCTGACGCCATGCTTTCAGTTCCCAAGGTATACGGTTGAACTCGTACAGCAGACATTTTATATCCGGGCATACGGCAATGCGGATCTAAATTTTTTGCAATTAACATGTTTACGTTTTGTGTATCTGCCCAATGAAATGGCACAAACACTGTATCTTTTCGAATTGCCTCTGACAATCGGCTTCGAACAATAATTTTTCCCTTTTTGGATATCACCTCTACTAATTCATCTTCGGGTATGTGGTGTTTCGCTGCTGTTTCTGGATGGATTTCCATAAAAGATTCAAAAAAACGCGCCGCTAGATTTGTACTCTTTCTCGTTTGGACACCTGTTAAATAGTGTGACATGACGCGTCCTGTTGTTAAAAAGAGTGGAAAATCTTCTGACGGCTGTTCTTTTGGTACCTCGGGCTTATTAGGCACCACTGTTATTACTGCTTTTCCATCAGGGCGGGCAAATGATTTTTCAAACAACCTTGTCGTGCCTTTATGGCCAACACTCGGGCACGGCCATAAAACGCCTTGTTCTTTACGAAGACGTTCATATGTGAGACCGTAATAATCAGCGGCACCTCCCTTGCTCGCTTCTCTTAACTCGTGAAAGATATCCTCTGCAGACTCGTACTGAAAATATTTCCCTTTTCCTAGTACTTGTGCAATATCGCAAATAATCTGCCAATCGTGACGCGTTTGCCCAGGCGGTTTTTTGTTTGCTTCCCGTAATGTAACCCGGCCTTCCATATTCGTCATTGTGCCTTCATCTTCTAAATAAGATGTCGCGGGCAAAATAAGATCTGCCAGTTTTGCAGATTCAGAGATAAATAGGTCAACCGCAACGAAAAAGTCCAGCGAGGCTAGAGCTTCTTTGACATATTCTGCATTTGGGTTTGACACTACCGGATTCGAACACATTAACAGCATTCCCTTGATATCACGATTGTGTATTTTTTCCATCATTTCATAGGCAGATACGCCTTTCTCAGGGAGATCTGCTTCCTCTATTCCCCAAACGTCTGCAATGTAACGGCGGTGATCGATGTTATCAATGGAACGGTAACCAGGCAGTTGATCAGACTTTTGTCCATGTTCACGCCCTCCTTGCCCGTTTCCCTGGCCAGTAATGGCTCCATACCCAGAGCCCTCCTTGCCTATTTTTCCCGTAACAAGCAAGAGGTTTAGGAAATTACGTACAGCCATATGTCCGTCTGTTTGCTGTTCGATTCCTCTCGCTGTAAAAATCATGCCAGTGTCTGACTTTCCAAATACCTTCGCTGTTTTCTCCATATCTTTTCGCGCTACGCCTGTTTGCCTTACTGTCTCATTAACATCGATGTTTTCTATATATCTCTTAAGCTCACGAAAGCCTGTTGTTCTTTCCTCTATAAATGATTTATTTACTACATTTTCTTCGAACATCATCTTTAATATTCCGTTAGCTAAGGCCGCATCTTGTCCTGGCTTCACTTGCAAATGTAAATCAGCGATCTTTGCTGTTTCTGTCTTTCTTGGATCAATAACAATAATATAGGAACCATTCTCCTTTGCTTCTTCAAAATAAGGCATAATTGTCGGCTGGCATTCAGCAATGTTGGTCCCGGAAAGAATAATGCACCTCGCTTTAGGAATCTCTGTTAATGCATTCGTCAGTCCTCGGTCCAATCCGAACACTGTCTTCGCAGCTGTTGCTGCAGAGGACATGCAAAACCTGCCGTTATAATCAATGTATTTTGTTTGCAAACCAACACGAGCAAATTTCCCCAGCAAGTATGCCTCTTCATTTGTAATCGACGCACTTCCATACACCGAAAGAGCATCATTGCCATGCTCTTTCTGAATGGACTGAAATTTTTCTTTAATGACAGCAAGAGCTTTGTCCCAGCTGACGGGCACAAACTCTCCGTTCACTTTTAACATCGGAGAAAGAATGCGATCTTTATGAACTGCGTGTTGATAAGCATTCTTTCCTTTTACACATAGCCGCCCGTGCGTTGTTGGATTATCGATTCCTTTTGTAACATATGTTTTTCTTTTAACGCTTGTTTGTTCAATGACTTGCTTTTTGCATTGCATGCTGCAAAACGGGCATTGGGTATTATATATTTTTTCCGATTGGACTTCCTGCTGCTTTTCTCTGAAGTAATTCAACATTAACTGTGTCATTTGAGAGCCCTCCTTTCCAGTAATTTTGGCTATGTAGCTACTGATGCTGCACCTACATTGCTCACGTGATCTTCCAACCGCTGAAGCAGCAGCTGCATCGTTTCTGTATCAAAAAGCACTTCACGCAAATGAATAAACGTGACCCTTTTCGCCCAGTCTCCTATCGATTCTTTAAACTCAGCTCCCTCACGGTAATATTGAAAGATCGCTTTGACCATATCTATTGCTTCTTCTTTTGTACGGGTGACATACAACAGCTCATTTCGCTCCTGAGTTCTGCCCGCTGCTACATATATCTCCCACCCATTTTTTATTCCTAAAAGTCCAATATCTGCTTTTCTTACTTCCACACAGTCACGAGCACATGTCGTAATTCGCATATCTACAAACCAAGGAGTCTGGAGGTGGATGCATTGTTTCTCGAAGTTAATCGCTAAATGCTGTGCTGTCGACTTGCTGCAGGCACAATTTCCTCGTGAAGGGTACACTTGAACGGATTCAAGTCTGTATACTAGAGTGGATACATTTTCTACGTGAAAGGCTTCTCTTATATCAGGGAGCATTTCTTTTTTAATCCCTGCTAGCTGCATGCGCTGGTTCGGCATCAAGCGTATAGAAGGAACGTTCAACTTCTTCGCAGCTTCTGCTATGTTTAATAATTCGTCTGGGGCTGTTATCCCTCCATAGTGCTGCAGACTAAATGTGTACGTCCCGTCATCCTCTAGAGTGAACGTTTCCTGATTTCTTTTGTAATGTGGATAAATCATGGTTAAATAATATTGAAGAGCGGGAATGCAGTTATTGCATCCTTGTTTGTTTTGCCATTGCAAAACCGTTATTACATCTTCCACTGTCCGAAGGTTCTTTTCTTGAATGGCATAAACGACTTCTTGTTCGGTTTTATCCGTACACGTACATATTGTTGTCTTTTTTGGAATGTCATCAAATTCATTGCTTTGAATATAGGAAAGCAACTCTTTTACAAGCGGCTTGCATCCTCCGCACGAGCTGGAAGCGCCTGTGAATTCTTTCACTTGATCAGATGTCATTAAGTTGTTATCAACAACGGATTGAATGACTTCTCCTTTAGAAACATTATTGCAGTTACACACATGAGACGTGTGAGGCAGTGTCTTTACGATGCTTTCCTCTTGTCCGGCAGCAAATAAAATAGCGTGCTTTTCCTCATCGGACATCGGTTTTTGTTTCGAGACTAATGAGAGCAAAGTAGATTCCTGCTCGACATCCCCGTAAAGAATAGCACCAACAATAATCTCATCTTGTAAGATCACTTTTTTATACAATTTCTCGGTCTCATCATGTATTTCAAGTACCTCTGTTGTTTCTGATGCTTCAAGACGTCCTATAGAAAAAACATCAATCCCCGAAATTTTCAATCGAGCATGTGTAAGAGAGCCTTCATACGTTCTGCTGCTTGTACCAGTGATATAGCCTGCCAGTATATCCGCTTGTTCGTATAGGGGTTTGACGAGCCCGTAGGTAATGCCTTGATGTTCTGCACACTCTCCGACTGAAAAAACGTTTGGTGCACTTGTCTCCATCACGTCATTGACGACAATGCCTCTGTTTGTTTCAATCCCACTTTCTTTAGCAAGCTCTGTATTAGGAACAATACCAGCTGACATGACAACAAGATCAGTATCTATGCTGCTTCCATCTTGAAAATAGACGCACTCTGCTTGATCTCCACCGGAAATCTCGACCGTCTCTTTATTTAGCAAAAAGTTCATGCCTTTCTCCGATAATTCTTGTTGGAGTAAAGCTGCTGCTTTATGGTCCAGCTGTTTGTTCATAAGATAATGACTTCTGTGTACCACATACACATCCATACCAAGAGTCAGCAGCCCTCTTGCTGCCTCAAGTCCTAACAAGCCTCCCCCTATGACAACGGCTGTCTTTTTCGTTTCAGCCGCTTTTATCATGTACTCACAATCATCTAGCGTTCGAAACGCAACCACTCCATCTTTATCTGCTCCTGGTATGGGAAGAATAAATGGGTTTGAACCAGTTGCTATAATAAGCTTGTCATAAGCGGCCACCGTCCCTTTGTCTGTTGTGACTTGTTGTTTCTCTTTATTTATCTCAATAACTGTTTCTCCTGTATATAAGGTAATGCGATTTCTCTTATACCAACTGCGAGGATGTATGGAAATATCATTCATGTCTGCTTCTCCTTGCAGAACGGAAGAAAGCATGATGCGATTGTAATTAGGATGCCTTTCCTTTCCAAATACCGTTATTTCAAACGCTTCTGGAGCAGATTTGATGATTTTTTCCAACGCATTCATTCCTGCCATGCCATTCCCAATTAAAATGAGCTTTTTCACTTCCAACCCTCCATATCAAGGAATAAATTTGTATACATTGTCGTTTTTTCCCTAATCAAAACGTTTATTATTAATACATTATGTGGGCTTCTTTTATATTTCTTGTTCGAGATATATATGGAATGACGAGAAGACAGCCTGCGGTAAAGACAGCCAGCAGAAGAAATCCGAATCCATACCCTCCCGTCATTCCTTTAATTACTCCTAATGCAACTGGTGGAAAAAAGCCGCCAATCCCGCCAACAGCGCTGACAATTCCTGTCACCGCACCAGTGTTTATTGGGGATACTTCTGGCACCAGCTTAAACACCGCGCCATTCCCAGCTCCAAGCAAAGCAGCCATTACAGCGCAACTAAGACTAAAGAGAGGAAAAGAACTACCTGTAAAAGCCATAAAAGAAGCAAAGACAATGATACCGACAAACAACCATTTTAATACTCTTAACGGTTTAAAAACGTCTGCTAAATACCCGCCCAGGGGTCGGATACATGTGGCCACGACGACAAATCCTGCAACAATGAAACCAGCATGAACAGCAGAAAATCCATAGGTTTCTTGTACAATCGCCGGTAAATATAAACTAAAAGCGATAAACCCTCCAAAGGTGAGAAAGTAGAAAAGCGATAACACCCACGTTTGCCTCAACGTAATGACCGACATCGATTGCTTTAGCGTGTTTACCTGTTTTGGTTTCGGCAATTCTTTCGTGCCTAACCAAAACATGCAGGCCATCATCCCGATTGCGATAGCAAACGTCCAATACACCCATTCCAGACCAAAATTAGAGTAAATAGACGGAACTGTAAAACTTGCTACCGCTGTCCCTAAGTTCCCCATTCCGGTTATACCTAAAGCAAGCCCTTGTTTTTCTGGTGAAAACCAGCGCGTAACGTACGTTACTGCAATCGCAAACGTTGTTCCAGCCATGCCAATCAGAAACGTAAAGAACAGTAAGATAGAATAAGACGTAGTAAAACCAGCTGCAAACATCGGAAGTACAAGTGCCAACATCGTAAGTGTATATACTTTTTTTCCACCATGTTGATCCGTCAGCACTCCCATTGGTATTCTCATAATCGAACCTAATATCACAGGCGTTACAACGAGCAAACTTTTTTGCAGTTCGCTTAAGTCATACAACTCTTGAATATCCGTTGCTATGGGTGCAATCACAGACCAAACTGCAAACGAAATAATCATCGCAAATGTCGAAAACACAAGCGCAGAAGTTTGACCCTTGATCCTCTTTTTCATGGTACCTCTCCTCCCCAAACCATTTTTCTGTTACATATTTTGGCACACACTCGATGTAAAAGAAGCATTTATGGCAGGAAAGTTAACACGTTTTTTCCAAACGAAGACAGGGACGATAGAGCAAAAAAGGCATAAATAGGCATAAAAAAGCATCTGCACAGACTATGAGGCAGATGCTTTTTCCATATATGCTTACAAATATATTCCTTTTAAATGAAAGTCAAAGAAGTGCAAGGTGTGCGTCCATGCTTCTTTTGCAGCAACAGCACGGTAGTTTGGACGTGTGTGGTCATGAAACGCATGGCCTGCTCCTTGGTACAGCCTTATTTCGTAATGTTTGTGGTTATTTTGCAGTTCTTTGTCATACTCTAATACATGTTCTTTCGGAATAAGGTGATCCGTTGTACCGTAGTGCCCAAGCAAAGGAACATTGAGATTTCCCGCTTTTTTAATGGGAGAAACTGGATGGTTGTCCGTTTCTAAAACGTGAATCATGCCATAAAAATTGACAGCAGCTTTCACACCATCCACCTCACAGCCTGCTAAGTAAGCAAATTTCCCGCCTACACAAAATCCCATCACACCTATCTCTTTCTCTTTTACATTTGGCTGTTCTTTTAAGTAATTTACAACAGCTTGAGCGTCTTCCATCACTTGGTTGTCACTAATGCCGGCCAATGTTTTTTGTACATCTTCCGGACTGTTCAGCTGCGGCTGGCCGAGCGTTGTATAATAATCTAAAGCAAAAACCGTATAGCCATGTCTTGCTAATCGGTGAATAGTCTCTTCTATGTAGCTAGTCAACCCGTGTACAGCTGGCATTAATACAATAGCTGGAGAAGGTTGTGATTGATTCGGTTGGACAAACCAGCCGCCAATCTGTTGATTCGCATCAATGTACGTTTTTTCCATGCCTATCCTTCCTCTCCTAAATATTCATACTATTAGCGTAACGCAGACAATTCGAAAAGTCATCTATCTTACTTTTTTGCTTTGTCCTCTGTCACTATCTGTAACGTCTGATGCCGCTGTTGCACATAGAAATGTATATTTTTTGTCCTCACTATCCTATACCATCTCTTTTTCATGATTTATTATGCTAAAACGTTGATGCTTTTCATTGAAAAAGTGTTTGTTTATGAGATAATTAGTTAAGATTAGTTCCTATATTGATAGATAAAAAGAACATAGTCTTATGAAAAGATGACTATAACGGATGTTCTAAAGAATAAAGCGTACATGGAGGAGATACGGTTGAATACATCTGCTATTATTGCTGGCGGCGGCATTGGTGGTTTAGTTACTGCTTTAAAACTTCATCGTGAAGGTGTTTATGTACGTGTGTTTGAAAGCGTCGAGAATATTAAAGCCTTAGGTGTTGGCATTAACCTTCTGCCACATGCCGTGCGCGTACTTACAGAATTAGGATTGGATAAGAAACTTGCTGACACAGGCATCCCCACAGCTGAACTGATTTACTTCAACAAATATGGACAACAAATTTGGCAAGAACCAAGAGGATTAGATGCAGGCTACAATTGGCCTCAGTACTCTATTCACCGAGGACGCCTTTTAATGCTCTTGCTTGAAGCCGCCAAAGAAGAATTAGGGGAAGAAGCAATCCTCACTGGACATCATCTTTCTTCTTTTGAACAGCATGATCAATTCGTAGAAGTTCATTTTGAAAATAAGAAAACAGGAGATAAGATTGGTAGCTATCAAGCAGATTTTCTCATCGCTGCAGATGGTATCCACTCAGCGGTGCGTCAGAACTTTTATCCAAATGAAGGGCTGCCTAAATTCAGCGGACGCATTTTATGGCGCGGCCTTACAGAGTCGGATCCATTTTTAACGGGACGATCAATGTTTATGGCAGGGTATCAAAACCAAAAGTTTGTTGCTTATCCTGTTTGTCCGAAGACCGCTTCTAGAGGTCGTTCCCTTATTAACTGGATTGCAGAACTTTCTGTTGAAGGCGGCACGCCTCCTCGCAGTGACTGGAATCGAAAAGTTGAAAAAGAGGTATTTGCTCCGTCATTTTCAAAATGGAATTTCGGCTGGCTTGATATTCCAAAACTCATTGAAGAAACTGATTCTGTTTTTGAATTTCCAATGGTAGACCGTGACCCTCTTTCCCAATGGACATTTGGAAGAGTCACATTACTTGGCGATGCAGCACATCCGATGTATCCAATTGGCTCTAATGGAGCGTCACAAGCAATTTTAGATGCGGACGCATTAGGACAAGCCTTTGCCGAACAACCCAGCGTGGAACTTGCATTGCGCGCTTATGAACAAGAAAGAATGGAACCTACGGCATCTATCGTACGAAGCAATCGTCAAAATGGACCAGAAAGCGTCATGCAAATCGTAGAAGATCGTGCTCCGCAAGGTTTTACTGATTTACATGGTATCATTTCTCAGCAAGAGCTCGAAGATATAGCGAAGAAGTATAAGAAAATTGCTGGTTTCGACCGACAAACATTAAACAGCAGATAGGAGTCGGTATTCTTGGTTGAACACATTGTGCTCGTTAAGTTTACAGAAGCCCCCCCGGCAAAAGAAATCGATGAAGTTATTGATAGGACACTTGATTTAAAGAATCATATACCAGGTATTGTCGATATCCAACAAGGACGCAACTTTTCTAATCGCAGTAAAGGCTATGAACTGGGGCTAACAGTTCGGTTTGATAGCAGGGAAGCCTTAGAGCGCTATGAACCGCACCCGAAACACCAAGAAATTATCGCTTATTTAAAAGAAACCGGCCTAGAAGATATTATTGTTGTTGACTTTGACCTTCCCAGCTAACATGTTATCCACATCTATTTGGCACTCTCTTATCATTGTTTCACCTGATTACAACAGGATGAAAATAGTTAAGAGGCTGAGACAAAAGTATAGAACCATAGAATAATCCGAACGATTATTTAAAAATCAGTTCGGATTATTTGTTTATTACAGTAATTTCTATCGTTGTTCCGTCAAAATACGTCGCGTTCCGCGGGCACGGTCTCAGCTAACTTGGTAAGAACAGCACAAGCGCCCTGAAAAAGGGAAGTTCGGCTAAGGGGAAGGGATCTGCTGCAAGGAACTTCTACTAAGAACGCACACGTCCTGTGTTGGGCGTTGAAGCCATCACACCTTGTGGAAGAAAGGCTGTTGGAGACGCAACAGCCTAGATAACCATTTCTATTCATTCACCTTTGGCGTTCCCACTGCTTCATCGGATTGTCTTGGCTTTGTTTAAGCGGTATCTGCTTCATGACAAGAAACCTTGCCGCCTTTGGCTTTTGCAGCTCTTCATAAATAAACGCTGATTTCCCAAGTCCTGCATCCACCGCGTCTTCGACAGACTGACAATAATATGTTGTGTCAATGCCGGCAAAATACATCGCTGTTAAACACATCGAACATGGTTCGCCACTGGCATACATCACACAATCCGATAAATCATTCGTCTTCAGCTTCTCTTGTGCGCGCCGAATTGCAAGCATTTCTGCGTGACCGCTCACATCATGTACTTTGTGTAATTCATTCACACCTTCTGCGATGACTTCATCGCTTTTTACGAGGACAGCACCAAATGGCTGTCCGCCGTCTTTAACATTGGCAAGAGCTAAATCAACCGCCCGCTCCATAAAATGGTCCATGTAATCCCCCTTTATGGTACTTGTAAAACAATTTTACCGATATTCTTATTGTCTTCCATATACCGATGTGCTTCACTTGCCTGCGTAACTGAAAAGACTTTGTCTACAATTGGAGCAACTTTCTTCTCTTGAAAATAAGGAAAGATGGCTTCGGAAAAATCTTTTGTTAGTTCTGCTTTGTATGCATCACTTCTTGGAGTCAGCAGCGTTCCCGTTAATTGAACTCGTTTTGCCATCAATTGAAATAAATTCATGTTTTCTATGTTTCTTCCACTGAGAACACCAATAAGTACCCAGCGTCCATCTGTTTTAATGCTTTCCATATTTTTTTCCCAATACGAAGCACCAATGAAATCTAGTATAAGATCTGCACCTTGTCCGTTTGTAGCTTTTTTCACTTCTTCATTAAAAGACTGTTCCTTATAATTAATGGCCACGTCTGCTCCTAAATTTTTGCAATAGTTCAATTTCTCCTCAGAACCAGCCGTAACGATGACCGTTGCGCCAGTGTATTGTTTTGCGAGCTGAATCGCAGCTGTTCCTACTCCGCTTGCTCCAGCATGAATTAAAACGGTTTCTTTTTGCTGCAGCTTTCCAATCCAATACAGTGTTTGATACGCCGTTAAAAACACTTCCGGAATCGCAGCTGCTTGTTCAAACGAAAATGGTTCAGGTATCATCATCGCTCTATCTGCTGGCATCACCGCATATTCTGCGTACCCGCCGCCATTTACCAATCCCATGACACGATCCCCTTTTTGAAACGTCTCATGCCCATTCGCATTTTCCACAATACCTGCTACCTCTACCCCTAAAACAGGGTTTTTAGCATAATCCATTCTTCCTTCACGGGTTACAATATCCGTTCGATTTACCGCTGCTGCATGAACCCGTATGAGAAGCTCTCCTGCCTGCGGCTCTGGAAGAGGGAATTCTCTGTAATCCAGCTGTTCTGCTCCCCCTGGTTGTTTCACAGTAACGCCTTTCATTCTTATCCGCTCCTTTAGCCAATATAACGTTGTCTACACTCTATATATAACACAGTGGGAAGCTTTTTGTCTTTGCAGCAGCAGTTTAGCCTGTACAAAGGAACATATCATCCTTTACCATATAAACGTATGAACTGACAAAGGAGATACTTTTTAATGAAAAAATGGATACATATTGTAAAAAACAGCTTTGCCTTGCCGAAAAAAGATGCAGTATTCTTTTTAAATCGAATCCCCATTATCGATGCCATTGTATTATTGACGGTTCTTACGGTGTTCGCCTCTGTTGCTTATAGTTTTCATTTCTTTACTCAAGATCATCATGAATTTCAAAGCTTACCGACGGCGATAGCCATTGTGTATTATTTCGGCATTTATTTTACGTTGTTCTTGTTTGGTGTGATTTTATGCATTAGTGTACTGGCTTCATTTGGCCTGTTATTCTGTGGTGTAACGAGACGGAAACTAGCATACCGTCTATTGTGGAAAACATCTGCGTTTCTTTGTACACTTCCGCTTTTCATCTATTTGGCTGTTGCTCTGCTTTTACCAGCGTTTATACCTGAATGGGTCATTATCAGCTGTTTTTATGCCATTATTACACTGTTTCTGATTATCTTAAAATATCCGCACATGAGAACCAAGTAAACATTGGCAATAAAGATTCTCTTTTCGCCGTCATGATTCGCTAAGAGACTGGTAAGCTATGTAGCGGAGGTGACATCCATGCAATCATCAACAGGGTTAGGTATCCACGAAAAAGCAGAATTGCACGAAATGCTTATGTTTAAAACAAACTGCTTAAATAAAGCAAGAATGATGCAAAACCAAGTACAAGATACAGAACTGCAACAGTTATTAACTCAAGATATCCAATCTTCGACAGAAGACATTGCCCAGTTAGAACAACTATTACAAAGATAGGAGCGTTGGCCATGCAAAACATGAATGACCAGGCTGCGGCAACGGATTTGCTTCTCGCGGCCAAAACAGGCGTTCGCAATTACGCATATGCTATTACAGAAGCGGCATCTCCAGATGTAAGACAAGTACTGTCTGAACAGCTGCAACAAGCCGTAACGTTTCATGAACAAGTGACAAATTATATGATAAAAAATGGTTATTATCATCCGTATAATTTAAATGAACAAATCCAATACGATCAGCAAGCTGCTCAACAGTCTATCCAGCAGCAACCGCCGCAGTAACTGTCTGTTAAAAAACTTGGCTTTCACTGAGTCCTTATGAAAGCAAAGCGCAAGCGCCTGGCTCACGAGTGACAAGTCTTGGAGGGCCGACACATGGAAAGCCGGTCTTTTGCTTTCCATAGTCGGACCGAAAGAACCTCGAGCGAGTAGGCGCTTGTGCTAGACAAAGAAAAGCGCAACCGCCGTGAAAAAGGGGACGTTCGGCTACGGTGAAGGAACTTCTACTAAAAACGCACACATCCTTTGTGCAACGTAGAAGTCACCACGTCCTGTGGAAGTACATCCTGTGACAACGCCGAACCGACTCCTATCCTGGGAGCCCGCGGGCAAGTCTTGGATCTTTCGCGCAGGGCCTGGAGTCAAAAGGAAAGACAGAGGATGTTCAGCTAAAACCACCACGTCCTGTGGCAACGCTGAACCGACCCACGTCGTGTGCGCCTGAGTGAGCAGGCGCTTGCGCTGACCATGAACACGCCAAACTTTTATATTTTCCTATCTCTCAAAAAAGGACAGAAGCATGTGTATGCTTCTGTCCTTTTGCTTTTTATTCTGGCCTTCCGTTTTCGTATGGCTTTAAGACACCATATAACGTTTCAATAACAGGAGCAGCCACTTGATGTTTTGCTGCAATACGAAGTGCTCCACCATGCAAGTGCTCCACTTCAAGCGGCAGCCCCTTTCGCATATCTTGATGCATCGATGCCGTCGCTTGAGGCGGGAATGACCTAAGTTTCATTGCCATTGGTTCAATATCTTCTTCTCCCATAGCTATGCCTTCTTGTTCTGCAAGCATTTTCATCTCATACAATACATTTCGAGCTGTACGGTACGACGCTTCATGCTTAGCAATGTAGCCGGCAGGCAGCTGCATAGCACTAGTGATGCCGGAAAATGCAGTGATTAAAATGTACTTTTTCCACATGCTTTTTAAAATCTCTTCATCCCGTAAGACATTTGTTTTTACATGGCTATGTATTTCTTCTAATTTTGTACATATTTCATGTTGGTCCGGATGAAGCGCACCAAATTTAATGGCACTGCCCGCACCAGTATGCTCCACATGGCCTTTTTCATTCAGTGTTGCAATAATGGACGCAAAGCCGCCTAATACCTTTTCTTTACCTACAGCTTTCTGCAGTCTTTCTAATTGTTCGATTCCATTTAACAATGGCAGTACGTAAGCTCCCGTTTTATTCACAATATCGGTTACTTGTTGAACCGCCTCTTCTAAATGGTAACCTTTCACTGCAAGAATAACGACATCTGCCTTTGAAACATCCTCTGGTGAGGTGTAAACTTCCACGTCTTTTGTTTCCATATCGCCTGCGCCGCTTGTAATTTTTAATCCTTCCTGCTGTAATTGAGCGGCTCGTCTTTCTCTTACAAAAAATGAAACGTTGTAACCACCTTCAAGCAGCCTTCCTCCAAAATATGCGCCTAATGCTCCAGCGCCATGCATAACAATATTCACGCTAACATATCCTCCTTTTTCACTTTTACTCTATCGTATCATGAAATCGGCAGAACAACAGAAAAAAATGCGGACAAAGGTTTATTCCCTTCTGTCCGCTTACACTGCTTAACCCTATATTACTTATTCCTCGACACGCGGAATGTCAAACTCTTCTGGTGAGTGTTCAGTAACTCCTGCGTCATGAAGCATCCACGTTGAAGTCGATCGATTTTTATTTACAAATTCGATTGCTTCTTCTCCACTTAAGTTTAACGGTTGCATCCCCAAATCTTTGAGCTGGCGTTGAAACTCTTCATCTTGCTGTGCTTGTGTGAAACTTTCGGTTAACGCATCAACAATGTCGTCAGGCGTTTCTTTTTTTACAAATACTCCTTGAAATGGCCCCCACGGCAAATATTTTTCAAACTGCGGATAAATATCGGTAATAGGCGGAGTATCTCCAGTCGCTTCCAGCTGCTCATCGTGTACGACTGCCAACATCCGAAAATCCCCTGATTCGACATATTCTTGTGCAGCCGATACCGTTACAATGGAAGCATCGACTTCACCGCCTAATAACGCATTGGCAATTGGGCCTTCCCCATCATACGGGACACGATTAAACTGTGTATCGAGTTCTGCTGTTAACATCGCTGTGGCCACTTGCGGCAAACCGCCTTCACCAGAAGTTCCCATCGTTAAATCATTTGGATTTTCTTTGGCGTAATCAACCAGTTGTTCTAATGTGTTAAATTCTGAATCTGCCCGCACAATCACACCCGCATAGCTTTGACTCATAATGGTTACAGGAGTGAAATCATTCATGTAATCTCTTTCTGAAATATCAAGTACTTGATAAAGGTTTGGGTTTTCCGCTCCAAACAATAACGTGTATCCATCGGCAGGCTGGTCATACACATATTGTGCTCCAATCGCCCCGCTTGCACCTTCACGATTTTCCATGACTAAACTTGTACCCATTTCTTCTTCGGCAATAGGGGCGATGGTGCGTGAGATAATATCCATCGAACCACCTTCACCCCATTGAATAATACCGCTAATATCTCGCTTGGGATAAGCAGAAGCATCGGCTTCTTCCGAAGAATCCGTACTTGCACATGCTCCTAAAACAAGCATACTAAGCACTAACACATATAAAGAAAACCATTTTTTCATAACATCCTCCCCTTGCCTATTGTCTATGATTGTTCCCCCTGCCATATAAGAAAAGCATAAACAAGAAATCGGGATATTCTCTTTTTCTTATCCCTTATTCCTTTCGCGGCGCTGCACTTCCTACATCAGGAGAAACACAAGCGATTTCATAATAGTATCAAATATTTAAAAATTCGACAATATATTATCCTTCTCTTCTTTTTTGACGTCTGTTATTTTCTTTGTCACAGAATAATTCATATTCCTTACCATGAGAGGAAAAGTAACCTTGACAAACTGTTCAAGGGGTTTTTTCAAATGAAGAGGTTTCTAAAATGGACCATCATCACAGCGGTTGCCGTCGTTGTAACAGCTGGAGGCTTCTTTGCTTTAGGGGAGTTTACGATCGGATACACGCCATCTGAAAATAAAATTCTTCAGGCAGACCAGCGTTATACAGACGGCCGCGCAGAAGAAGCATATGACGTTTGGGGGGAGGCAGTGTCGGAAAAAGAAGCCGAGCGCCTTCTTCAAACAGAAAAAGGGCGTGAATACTTAGCAAAAGAAAATGGCGCCATTTCGGTTGATAAGGACTTACTGCAGCTTGGACGAACGACATTTTATGAAGAAACATTCGGCAATGAAGTGTTCTTAACAGACATCATGGGGATACTCGATGGTCCTCTATCCATATTTGACTTTATGAAGGCTATTGTAAAACTTGGCGGCCAGCCGACAGACAATTTACAAGTTGAGCTCCCCGAAACTGTTACGATTGGCGAGAAGACATTAGAAAAAGGAACGGTGATTGATACTGGCTTAGATATTCCAAAGGGAGCGATGATGCCATTAGGGATGCCAATAACAGTAGAACGCGGACGTGTCAAAGCTGGAATTAGCTGCGCTCTTTGTCATGCGCGGGTAGATATGAATAGTGGCGGGAAAGTAGTAGAAGGGGCAACCAATACCGATGTCAACACAGGCATGTTAATGGCACTTGCTTCTAATAGTGCTTCTTACTTCACGCATACGGATATAGAAAACTTGGAGAATTTTATTAGAGAAAATAATCCTGAAGTAAAAACAACAGCCGGTGAAAAAGAGAAACTTCCAGATATAGAATCGCTGGAAAACGCAGTGGATAAAACACTCATGAAATGGCCGCCTGGTTTTTTTGACGCTACGATTGATATGAAAGCCAATCCCACACAAGTGAGCGATTCCTTTACATTTGGCGATCACCCCTACAGCTGGTCGGGAATGGGAATGGCCGGAACGTTTCGCGGTTTGACGACATTAAACAACAATGTCCAAGCACAAGGGGCTGATACCATTGCTCAATCACAAATTAGTAAAGAACTGTTTAACATTGATCCAGAAGTCTATACAGGGACGCTGCTGCAAAATGCGGCAAATGAAGACTTTCGTTATAATCCATCATCGAACGAGCTGCCATCCGAGTTTTTTAAGAAAGCAGACCCACACCCAGGACAGCCAGGTGTTAATGAAACAGTAAAACTTCCGACATTTCCAAAAGTGTCTGTGCTCTCACCGCAAGGATACCTGGCATCATCCGCTGGACACGGCGTGAATGAACAGAACAATGCCATGTCTGCTTTTCAAAACACACTCGTTGCCCCAAAGCCTCAACGAAATGTGAGCGATGCTGTCCTTGCAAAAGGACGAGGAGTGTTTGAAGAAGCTGGCTGTATCTCTTGTCATGCGGGCCGCTTTAAAACAAATAACCGTATTATTCCAGTTGAAGACATCGGCACCCAGCCATCTCGGGCCAAAGCATTGCAGGCAACACAAAAGCTGTGGGAAAACCCACTCATTTATTCGCCCGACACACCTGTGCCGGTTCCTGAAAACGCAAAAGTACTCAAAGCTCCTACTAATCATATCAATCGCAATCAAAAAGATCTTGGTTTTGCTCATAATGGTTCCAATGGCGGCTACAAAGTGAAGGGACTGGCCGGCGTTTACTGGCAAGCACCGTATTTTCATGATGGCGGTATTGCTGTCGGTCCAAATAAAGAAAAAGAACTTGGCATTCCAGGCACACTTTTAAATCATACCAGCCCTGATCCTTTTAACAGTATGCTAGCAGTCATCGACCGCAACTTGCGCCAAAAGGTAATTGAAGCTAATCGGTCTTCATCTGACCTGCAAGACATTAATATAGAAGGCACAGGCCACGAGTTTTGGGTAGATGAGGAAGCTGGATTTTCCAAACAAGAGCAAGAAGCTCTCGCAGAATACGTGTTATCGATAAACGGAGAGGAAAAGTAAATGGCAAAGCAGCCATCTGTTAGTCCAATGACATAACGTTTTTGATGCATAACTTCGGGGCTGTATCAAAAGGTCATGAAAAATGACCTTTTGACAGCCCTTTTTTCGGTTCTATAAGGTTTGTTGTTTGGAATAACTTATCCCTCTAGTATTGATGGCTCTTCAGGTTCGCTTGCCGCGGGCAAGGCTTCAGCTAACCGACGGAAGACC
>NZ_FNDK01000050.1 GCF_900099605.1 Alteribacillus persepolensis | reverse complement strand
CAGAGGCATCGGGCCGGGCGGATCTGTCTGCTGTGTTGTGAAATAGGACCCTACCATCGATGCCGGCCCAAGTCCTGTCGATGCCACAAGGTGCACGCCCGTCTCCCTCGAAAGCGCTCGATACAACAAGACATTGCGTCCTTTGAACATGCCGCCGCGGTCCACAATTGTTTTTCCGCCAAGACGGCGGTACTCGATCAGGACACGTCTTAACGTCTCAAATTGTTTGCTTTCATCCGTATCGATTTCCGGTGCTATCTCCGCCCCAGGCACCATAGAAAGAAGAGCCTCGTGAGGAAGGACAACTCCCAACTCCTCAGCAGCTACCGGGCCCAGCACTGTATGCACAACATCTTCCTGCTTTTTCGTGAAATCTTCTGTCATCATTTCAACCTCCCATTATTTACCAATTTCATTTCCCGCCTGTTTCTGCTCTTTCCCTTCGTTGAAAGAAAGACGTAGGTCAAGAAAAGAAATGGTAAAGCTTTATCATAACTAAGATTAATCTTCTGAAATCTCCTCGAGATATGACGAATTTCTAACTCCCTAGAAAGCAATCCTTTTCTACTTTTGGATCAAAGGGATTGATTCACTATCTTAAGGAGTATTGTTTAAACATTTGTAACTTTTCATATTTTAATATTAATATATTGTTATACCAAAAGTCAATAAATGTTTTAGAAGTTTCAGACTAGTCAATCCCCCTTGCCATGTTCTGGCCTGTTATCTTTTTCTATCCAGACAAAAAGCATGGGCCCGATACAATCGGACCCATACCACCCCAGTAATTTCATTCATCTTTACTTTCTTAGCATCCACTTCACTGCCACTATTTCATCGGTGTACAGTAAAGGAATACTTGTAATCATCAGCTCTATGGGCAGCTTTTCTCCAACCGATGAGATGATCGTCACGCGTGTACATTTTCGTCTCTCCCATAAGAATTGGATCTCCAGCATCAACACGCAAAGTCTGTGCCTCCTTCACCGCTGCACCTGTTGCCCAAATTTGGTGCTCTCCCCGAGACAAGGAAATCCCGTGGCTGCGCTCAAGTAGCAGGAAAACACTTTCCGATTCTTCCAGCTCCCGGGCACTTGGTTCAAAATCCTCCGGTACGTTCAGGTATGTTTGTGTCCACACAAGCGGCTTTTCTTGAACGAAAATAAGCCGGGAAACCTTTAGAACCTTATCCTGTTGATTAAGACCAAGAACAGAACGTACGTTCTCTGGGGGTTGAACACGTCCTACATCCAATACTTGCGAATCGGTTTCGAGCCCCTGTTCACGCAGATAACCGACTAGTCCCCCAAGCTGTAGTCCCGGAGGGCGTATCGGCAAATCCCGTACCGGGAAAGTTCCTTTGGCGCGCTCCCGGTACACATACCCCTCATTCGCGAGATCCTTCAACGCCTGACGGACAGGGGCCCGACTCACGTGAAACCGGCGAACAAGTTCCTCTTCCGTGCTGATGGGACGGACGGGCTCATTACTGGCAGCCCGCAGTTCCTCAATCAGAATCTCTTTAATCTGTTTATAGAGTGGAACCGAGGAATTACGATCGATAGTCCGGGCATACTTCGTCATGTGAATCATCCTCCTGCAATCTCTGAGTATCTTTTCACGTCATGGTCGTGAATAAAATAGCGCCGAAAGCTCAGGTTTCTCATTCTCGGTGTCAAAGCTGATGGTGTCATACATATCCCACGAATGCCCCTTGCTCCGCCACTCCAAAATCGCACGCCTAATACACGTTCTCCACGCTGTCAATGTGGCTTGTCATCACTCTGTCATCGTGCAGTCATTTCCCTTCAAACTGATTGAGCTAGCAATCTGTGTTCATCGACCAATGAGTGAGGATTAGGTTGAAAGTGAAAACAGTGATAATAGCTTTATTACGTCTAGGATCGCACTATCGAAACCTCAGGCGATATTTCCTGCCAGCATTAACATGGTATCTGCTTGCTTTCAGACACGACAAGAGCTATACCGTCCTTTCAAAGCGCCATTTTTAAAGTTTAATATGTTTTAACTACATATTATTCTATTGTTATACTAAATTCAATACTATGAATCGTTCTGTCACATATAACGTTTGGGCACGAAGTTGTAAATACCTTCTTCCTGCTGGTATTTCAGCCACTTCCTATGTATTATGACACACAAAAAAGAACTCTCCATCATGCCATTGCATCCGTGGAGAGTTTATATTTTTTCATAGAGTAAAGCATTACTCGTTCTGCTGTATTCTTAAAAAATCTCAATGGTTAGTGCACAATCATTGACTTACTGAAGCCTGAACAGGACGATTTAGCCTATTTTTTAAATATAATCGTCACCGTTCTCCCTTCCAGAAGGATAGCAGGATTATAAATAATCATTTGGCAAAAGTTCGTTTTCAAACACTAGCTTTGCTTGATTGAGATGGTATATTTTCTGCTTTTGTATGAATTTTTGTCCGAACCATAAATAATAGAACTCCTGTCAAGACACAAGGAATTGCAAAAGCCAGGAAGTTTCCTTCCAAAGACAAGTTAAGTGTTACTAACATGCTGCCATAAATAGGACCAAAGAAGCCGCCTATTTTATTAAAGCCTAGCGCTATTCCAACCCCTGTAGATCGAATTTTTTCCGGATAATAGTTCGTTACAAAAGAGAACGCAGCCGATTGCGGCCCAATGGTTCCAATTCCTGCTAAGAAGATGAGCGTGTAAAATAATATAGCTCCCGGCTGCAATACTAGCATCATCAAAGTCGCTGCACCAACTAAGTATAGCGAAACCGTTGTCATTTTTAAGCCAATACGTGCAGCCAGCCAAGCACCAAGAATGGTACCAACAATCGCGCCACCAAAATACACCATCATAAACATGAGGCTAGAAGTTAAAGGATAGCCTGCTTGTACCATAAACTCAGCTAACCATGTGTTCAGCCCCCAAGTAACCACCGTTGTTAAAAATAGTGCAACCCAAAACATCACAGTGCTGAATGCTCGTCCTTCTTGAAACAACCCCTTTACATCAATGGATTGTTTCTTGGCTTTTTCTATTGTCAAGCTGTCAACTTCCTCTCGCTTGATAGAAGGATCAATCTTTTGAAGAACATTATAAAGTTCATCGTTCTTTTTCCTGGCTAAAAGAAAACGAGGAGATTCTGGAAGCTGTTTCATCAAAAATGGAATCAAGAGAAGACAGACTCCTCCACTAATGTATATTGACCGCCACCCAAACTCTGGGATTAATACAATACCTGCTCCGGCAGCCAGCATATTGCCGACTGGTACTCCAATTAGAACAAGGGTCGGCAAGGTTCCTTTCAGCTTTTTTGGTGCATATTCCGAAATATATGCCAGAACATTTGGCATCAGGCCGCCCATGCCTAAACCTGCAATAAACCGAAACCCGGCAAATACAGCAGGATTGGGAGCAAGACCGCAGAGCAGAGTAAATAAACTAAAAAGAATGACGCATGTGATGATCATTGATTTTCTTCCAAATTTGTCCGCTAGCGGACCTAAAATGAGAGAGCCAATAAGCATCCCTAACGGTCCATAACTTCCAATCGTGCCAGCTTGTACCGCTGTAAGGTTCCAATCTTCCATCAATCGCGGTAAAGATGTCCCAAACATTGTAATATCGTATCCATCAACAAGAATAATGATGACGCACCATAGCAAAATAGATGTATGCAATTTAGAAAACTTGCTGCGACCTACAACTTCCGATAGATTCGTTGCACTCATCTTTGTCCCCCTTGCTCTTCA
Source organism: Alteribacillus persepolensis (assembly GCF_900099605.1). Taxonomy (GTDB): domain Bacteria; phylum Bacillota; class Bacilli; order Bacillales; family Marinococcaceae; genus Alteribacillus; species Alteribacillus persepolensis. The sequence goes on along the minus strand of NZ_FNDK01000050.1, from coordinate 1,233 downwards.
TTTTTATAACCTCTCTACATTGTTTTAATAGTCAGATAATTCACTCCAGCTAGACTGCTCTTCGACACATCTATATGCCATAAAAAGGGAGGAATACGCCAAGAATTGTCCATCTTGTCCCCCCTTGTCGAATCTCAGTCAAACAATATAAAGGTGAATTTCTGTGTACTATTACTTCACATACTTTCTCGTTTCCGCCGGCACTTGCTCTGGCCTAGGTTTTGGATCCTGCATAGTTAACAGATGAGCTGGGGTATGGATGAGAAGCTGTTCAATCGTCTCATCGCTCACACCTCGAGCCTTAAGGTCGGGTACGAATACTTCCAAAAGCTCAGCCACAGAGTGCGGTGGTGACGCCCATCCCAACGGCCAGCAGTTCGCATCCGCTGAAATGACCACACGATGTGCATACCCTGATTCGAGGAAATCAACGACATGACGGAGACGTTCTTCCCGAGGCCGTGACCAATACGGTGCTGAAAGTTCCGGTGTTCCCTTCTCGGTATCGTAACCGATCGTGTCATATCCTACGAATGCATCTCGTTTAGCTACTCTGAGGTCACGCTTCCAATCCGGATCCACACCGGCATCGGCATGGCCAATAAGTACTCTGTTTAGAGGCAGGCCTTCCATCTCAAATAAATCCATTTGGCGATCAGCGTTCGTTGAAAGATGTGTAGCAATCGGGACACCAGTGACACGTGCTGCTCTTGCTGCTGCACGGTACACACGCTCATCCAATTCACTCAAGCCGCCGCGGCTGACACCTACTTTGACGGCGCCTGCTTTGACATTCGTTCCTGCTATGCCGACGGTAATTTCGTGATAGAATAAATCGGCTAAATATTCAACCGACTTATCCCGGAAGTATGGAAGAACGGTGTCCCCAGCAACAAAGCCGGTACAGGCCACGATGTTCACGCCTGTGGTCTGGGATACGACTTGCCAGTAAGGGATATTACGTCCCGTTCCAATTCCTGTACAATCAACAATGGTCTGACCTCCCAGCTCACGGAAGCGGCGCAGCTTGTCAATCGTCACCTCGAGCATTTTCGGACGGGCTTCCCACCACTTGGTGTCCAAGTCACATCCAGGCAGACCAAATCCGATATGTTCATGCATCGCCGTGATGCCAAGCTGCTCGGTTGCAATGGCTCCTTGAATCGTGTTTATTTTACCCATGTAATATCCGCTCCTTTTCCTTCAAATGCATGTGCCGCTTTCCCTTTCAGC
>NZ_FNDK01000011.1 GCF_900099605.1 Alteribacillus persepolensis | reverse complement strand
GAATGGAAGGGAAACGGCTCTGAACTGCTGGCGACATTTGACAGAGACATTATGACTGCCGGTCAAGCAGGACCTCATCAATGGCATGCTTGTTTTCTTTATAACATTCCAGATTTGCAAACGGTTACAGATATGCTGCACTCTTTCCGTGCTGCAGGATTAGACCGCTATTTTCGTCTGGATGCATCAATCGGCCGTCCGTTCTTTTTATTAGAAAAACAATAACCGCATTGTATGGAAGAGCATGTAACCACAATAGTTGGTGAATTGCATCTTGAGGTAGAACAGCACCCTCCAAGGTGCAATTCCACCTGTTATGGAGGAAGAACTCAATGACAAGGAGTGAACATCATGAAGAAAATGTTAAGTTTAAGTCTGTTGACTTTAATAACCGTTTGTCTGCTGGCAGCTTGTGGAGGTAATGACACAGATGCGGGAGGTCAGGATGGGGAGACAATAAAACTGACGTATGCATTTTTTGCCCCTGCAAATACATTTCCTGCTGTACAGATGGAAGAGTGGAAGAATCGTTTGGAGGAGAGAACAGATGGAAAAGTGGAAGTGGAACTGTTTCCGGGCGGTTCTCTATTAGAGGCCAATAACATGTATGATGGCGTAGAAAGCGGGACAGCAGACATTGGACTTACCTCGACTTCTTATGAGCCGGGGCGATTCCCGCTTCTATCTATATCAGATATGCCTTCTGGGTACAACAGTGCGTTGTCAGCTAGTAAAGTAGTAGCGGATCTCGTGAGTCAATATCCTCCAGAAGCTCTCAACGATTTCAAAATTATTACGTCTTTTGCTACAGAACCTGCATATATCCAAAGCAATAAGCCAATTACGTCATTAGAAGACCTGGATGGACAACAGCTCCGTATTGCCGGAGCACTAACACCTATTATGGAAGAATTAGGAGCAGCACCGGTAGGAATGAGTCAGGCGGAAGTTCCGGAAGCGCTGCAAACTGGTATTGTGGATGGATATGTATCTTCGCGAGAAATACTAAAAGATTCTAAGTTGGCCGAGATGGTTGGATATACTACTAATTATCCATTAGCGTTGAATACATTTGTAGCTGTTATGAACAAAGACAGATGGGAAAGTCTCCCAAGCGATGTACAAGAAGTTATTGATGAATTGAATCAAGAAATGACTGAATTTACCGGAAATTATTTAGATAATCATGTTCAGGAGTCGATTGAGTGGAGTAAGGAAAATCATGAACATGAAATTGTAGAGTTAACAGATAGAGAGAAGTGGGATGAGAAGCTCGGGGAGATGCAGCAAAACTATGTAGAAGAGGTAGCCAGTGAGGGTTATCCAGCAAAAGAATATTATGAGCAAATGAAATCATTGATTGAAAAATATAACGAAAAAGGCGAATAAAGATCATAAGAAGGGAGGGAAGGTGTTGGAAGAAAAATATAATGTTTCACTAGAGTCTCAAACGCCCCTGATAAGTGAGAAAAAGCAAGAAGTAAACAGAGAAAGGAACATTTTTTTCAAATTAGTAGACAAATTTAACCAATTATTAGCTTCCATAGCTGGGACGGCTCTAATTCTTATGATGCTGCTGGTTGTTTTCAACTCAGTGAAGCGGTTGTTTTCTGATCCTGTCGCTGGAACAGTAGAAATGGTAAGCTGGCTTGCTGCAATTACTGCTATTTTTTCCTTAGGTTTTGTCCAGCTTCATAAGGGTCACGTTTTCATTGATTTGCTGTTTAGCAAATTTCCACAGCTCCTCCAACGTATTACTCATACAGCTGTAAATGTAGTAAGTATTATATTCTTTATCATTGCTGGCTGGCAGTTGACTATATATGGATTGGAGTTAATGGAAAATGGGATTGTTTCTGAAACAATGCGCATACCTTTTTATCCTATAGTGGTCTGCTGCTCCATTGGATTTCTCGGTCTGCTGTTAGCTGTCGTGAAAGAAATATGGATGATCTGGAAAGGGGAGATCTGATGGATGCTAATGTCTTAGCTTTAGTAGGAGTAGGTGTTTTGTTTGTTTTGGTGTTTCTGAGAATGCCAATTAGTTTCGCCATGTTTGTTGTCGGCTTTGCCGGGGTGTGGATATTCTCTTCTTCTAGTGCTGCCTTGAATCTTTTAAGTGCTGATTTATGGAATCAATTCTCAAGTTATTCTTTGAGTGTCATTCCACTGTATATTTTAATGGGGGAAATTATTTTTCGTACGGGAGTGACAAAAAACCTTTTTGATGCAGCATACAAATGGATTGGACACTTGCGTGGAGGCATGGCGGGTACAACTATTTTAGCCAGTGCAGGTTTTGCATCGATTAGTGGTTCGAACTCAGCAACAGCTGCAACAATGGGGACAATGTCGTTACCTGAGTTAAAGAAATATAAATATAATGAAGCATTGAGTACAGGGAGTATAGCAACAGGAGGAACTCTTGGTATAATCATCCCGCCAAGTACCGTACTTATCATTATTGCGTTACAAATGGAGTTGTCAATTCGCGATTTGTTTATAGCAAGTATTATTCCAGGTGTATTTCTAACTGCTCTGCTTATCGCAACGATTATTTATTTGTGTCAGATACATCCGGACTATGGACCTTCGGGAGAACGCTCTACTATGGCGGAAAGGCTGCGTTCATTGAAAGGTATTATTCCGATTGCATTGCTTTTTATGTTCGTTATCGGTGGATTGTATTTGGGGTGGTTCACTCCAACAGAATCAGGAGCCTTTGGAGCATTTGGAGCCTTTCTTCTATCTTTTGCCATGAGGAAATTAACATGGGAACGATTTAAACAAGCGATGGTTGGAACTCTGAAAACCTCTGGAATGGTACTCATGTTAATGGTAGGCGCTATGGTCTTTGGGCGTTTTTTAACTATTACAAGATTGCCTTTTGCTGTAGCTGAATGGGTGAGTGCTTTAGCGGTGCCGTCTATTATCATTTTAATAGCTGTATTGGCTATTTATGTTATAGGTGGTGCTATCATGGATGCACTTGGGTTTCTAATCGTTTCTATCCCTATTTTTTATCCGACAGTCCTAGCGTTAGGTTATGACCCAGTATGGTTTGCTGTCATCATTTGCGTGGTTACCAGTTTAGGAGCTATTACGCCGCCGGTTGGCATCAATGCCTATATCGTTCAAGGCCTGACTCCGAGCACACCGATAACCACTGTATTTAAAGGAACGACTTATTTCTTTGTTACTTATGTCGTGTTTGTTGGGATATTAATCTTATTCCCTTCCATCGTTTTGGTATTGGTTTAATGCATTGTAATGCTGGTACACAAGCAGCACCTTGAAGCAGGGAACAGGTTGTAATGACATTCATTTTAGGTGAGGAGGTGGAGTGGTTTTCACCCTGCTGACTATAACTTAACTTTACAAGGTGTACAGAAAGTTTGCTGGACAGATACACGACAGGGATAATCATATAACTGAAGGAAGGTCGGTGAGGATTGATGGTAGCGAAAAAAATCTGGGTTTTGACTATGATGTTAGTTGTTGGAACCATCTTAGCTGCCTGCGGTGGAAATGAAGGAAAGCAACAGGAGACATCGGCCACAGAAACGACAGAAAAAGTAAATCTGACATATGCATTTTTTGCGCCCGATACAACATTTCCAGCTGTACAAATGAAAAAGTGGGCGGAAGAACTGGAAGAGCGAACAGCTGGACAAGTTGAAGTAGAAATGTTTTTTGGCGGTTCTCTTCTTGAAGCTAATAATATGTTTGAAGGTGTCAGCAATGGAACTGCAGATATCGGACTTACAGCTACTTCCTATGAACCGGGCCGATTTCCTTTAATGGAAATATCAGACTTGCCGTCTGGCTACCCCAGCTCAAAAGTAGCAAGTCAAGTTGTTCATGACTTAATAGAGGAGTATCCTCCAAAGGAACTGGAGAATTTTAAAATTATCACATCGTTTGCTACTGAACCATCCTATATTCAGAGCATTGATCCGATTGCCAGCTTGGAAGAACTTCAAGGAAAACAGTTAAGAATTTCTGGGGGCTTAACCCCAGTCATGGAAGCACTAGGGGCAGCACCAGTAGGAATGAGTCAGGCTGAAGTGACAGAAGCGTTACAAACAGGAGTGATAGAAGGTAACGTTTCCTCGCGTGAAGTATTAAAAGATTTCAAGGTATCCGAATCAGCAAAATATGTCACCGATTATCCGTTAACTATCACGTCATTTGTTGCCGTGATGAACAAAGAAAAATGGCAGAGTCTCCCTGATAACGTGAAGGAGGTTATTGACGAGCTTAATCAGGAAATGAGTGTTTTTACTGGTCAGTATTTAGATGAGCACGTTGAAGAGGCAATGGAATGGAGTAAAAAATCAGAAAATTTGGAAGTTGTAAAATTAAATGAAAAAGAGAAGGCGCGTTGGGATACCGCACTTGAAGAAATTCAGGATAAAAAAGTAGAAGAAGTAAATAAAGAGGGGTTGCCTGGTTCAGAGTATCAAGAACGATTATATGAGTTGATTGATAAATATTCTAAATAGCGATAATGGAGGGATACAAATGGAAATAGCAGTACTTGGTGGAGGTAATGGTTCTTATGCAGCTGCAGTAGATTTGACAGAAAAGGGACACAATGTACGAATGTGGCGAAGAAATGGTGACGCTTTTGCTGCTGTAATGAATAGAGGAGCCATTAGTGTCAAGGATTCAAAAGGAACAAGAGATGTTCCATTAACATTGGCAACGGCAAATTTGAAAGAAGCGGTTCAGGGAGTACAATTGATTGTCATCCCACTTCCAGCTTTTTCGCAGCAATCGCTCGCCCAACAACTTTCAACGGTACTTGAAGACGATCAAGTAATATTCCTCCCACCTGGAACGTTCGGCAGTTATACTATGTCCAAAGAATTGGCGAATCAGGGGTGCAGTGCCAATGTTATTTTTGCTGAGACGGGAACACTTCCTTATTTAGCCAGAAAGTATGATGAAGAAACGGTGTCATTGTCAGGAAGAGCTGCACGTTTACCAACTGGGGTTTTTCCAAGTGAACGTTCGGAATTTGCTTTTAAGATTTTGCAAAAAGCTTATCCTTCCATTGAACCGGTTCAGGATGCACTTGATGGAGCTTTAATGAATGCCGGGCCTATTATCCATCCTCCACTGATCCTCATGAATGCTGGTCCTATCGAACATTTTGACAGGTGGGATATACATGATGAAGGGACACATTCATCTATTAGAAAGGTGCATGATAGTTTAGATGCAGAGAGAATTCGCGTGAGGGAAGCACTTGGATACCACGCTCCTCATTTTCCGCTTGCTGATCATTATAATGAAGGCGGAGACGAATGGATGTATGGAAACGGCGCCCATGAAGAACTGGTAGATGGAGAAGACTGGTATGAACCGTTAGATCTACAAAACCACCGATATATGACGGAAGATATTGCTTGTGGACTGGCGTTTTTAGTATCGGTCGGAGAATGGTTAAATGTCAAGGTCCCGACGGCTGCGGGGTTATTAGCCATTGCATCGAGCATTACTGGGGAAGATTTGCGCAGAAATGGGAGAACAATGGAAAACTTGGGTTTAACTAATATATCGGTCGAACAATTGAAGGAAACTTTGGAAAAAGGGATTATACAGTATGAAGCAAAATAGAAAATGTATAGCAATAGCAGGTGCAGGACGGATGGGCAGAGGAATTGCCGTAACTTTCGTCTACCAAGGATACGATGTGACTATTTTAGATATTAAAGAAAGAAACAAAGAGCAATTTAACCAACTTAAAACAGAAACTATTCGAGAAATAAAGAGGCAATTGGAAATCTTGGCAGACGGAGGAGTTGTACCCCAACATTCTATACCAGCCGTTATGAATCGAGTGAAGGTAAGTCCAATCAGTGATCCGGGCGAAAACAGATGGAAACAGGCAGACATATTATTTGAAGCCGTACCTGAATTAATAGAGGTAAAAGAAAAAGTATTAAAACAGCTAACTTCCCAGTTGTCTGAAAAGTCACTTATTGCTTCTACAACTTCTTCTTTTTCAGTAAATGAATTATCAAATTTTGTTGTTAACAAAGAAAGGTTCATGAACACTCATTGGTTAAACCCAGCTTATTTAATCCCTCTAATAGAAGTTAGTCCAGGGGATGAGACGAGCGAAGAATCAATTACTGACATGTTTCAATTGCTAGAGAAAGTGGGGAAGATGCCTGTCCAATGTCAGCCTTCACCAGGATTTATTGTTCCGCGAATTCAAGCGCTCGCCATGAACGAGGCCTCTCGCCTGGTTGAAGAAGGAGTAGCATCTGTGGAAGATATTGATAAAGCTTCCCGCATAGGCTTTGGGCTGCGATTTGCCATACTGGGTTTACTAGAATTTATTGATTGGGGAGGAGCAGATACACTATATCATGCCAGCAACTACTTGCATGATTCTTTGAATGATGACCGTTTTATCCCTCCGGAGATTATTAATCATAAAATGGCTGACGGGGAAATTGGTATGAAAACCGGAAAAGGTTTTTACTCATTTGAAGGTAAGGATATAGATGAGTATCAAATGGAAACTCTTCGAAAATTTATGGATATCCTTAAGCACCTTGGGTTCATTGGACAACCAGTTAAGCAAAAATAAAACGATGATTGCAGTACAAAATATTTTAAATAAGGAAGGGAGATTACTGATGGGAAATGAGGAACTAGTAACAGCTCCTAAATTTAAGACTGTGGAAGAAGAGCGCCTGCATAGAAAAAATAGATTAGCTGGAGCTTTTCGTCTGTTTTCGAAATTTGGGTTTGATGAAGGGTTAGCAGGGCATATAACGGTGCGAGACCCTGAATACACAGATTATTTTTGGGTAAACCCGTTTGCCGTTCATTTTAGCTTGATCCAAACATCCGACTTAGTTCTTGTGAATGAAGAAGGGGAGGTTGTAGAAGGAAAAACAACGGCTGTAAATAAAGCAGCGTTAGCTATTCATACTCCTATTCATAAAGCGAGACCGGATGTTGATGCTGCAGCGCATACGCATGGCCTGTACGGAAAGACATGGTCAACCTTGGGCAGGTTATTAGATCCGATTAATCAGGATGCATGTGCCTTTTACGAGGATCATTCGATAATAGCTGATTATAATGGTGTTGTATACGAAGGTGAGGAAGGTCAGAAGATTGTTGAAACGTTAGGGAACCGTAAAGGAGTTATTCTTGGTAACCATGGTCTGCTTACCGTTGGTCAATCGGTAGAGGAAGCTGCCTGGTGGTACATTAGCATGGAAAGGTGCTGTCAATCTCAATTGATGGCTGAGTCTGTGGGGAAACCAAAACTTATTGATCATGAAAAAGCAAAACTTACTTCACAGCAAGTGGGAGCGCCGTGGGCTGGAGAGGCTCAGTTCAATTTATTATATGACCGGATTGTTAAGGAACAGCCAGATCTTTTAAATTAAGTCTAACTTTTAAAGTGCCGCTCTGTTGAAAGAGAAGAAGATGTAACACCGCGGAAGTGGTTATTAATATGAGAGAAGTTGTACGTAGGTTCAGATTCCCTAGGTAAGTACAGTATATATTGCTTATAAATATATACATTTAGAAAATATTTATAATTATTAATATTTTTAAAGGAGAGATTTTTATGGGGGTAATTAGAAAAGAAAAAATTGAAGGACCAGCAGCATGGAAAGGAAGCGAATTAGCAGGGAGTGATAGCTGGATTTATTACTTATCAGACAAGACGATTGTTGCACTCGAGAAAGCCCTTCACCACATTAAACAAAAGGGATTGAGAGCGCCTAATTTCACTAAAGAAGACTTTCCGATTGACAAGCTTTCTGATGAAGTTTCTTATTTTGTCAACGAATTAGAAAATGGTAGAGGTTTTTTATTGCTGCGCGGGCTGCCGATAGAAAGGTATACCGATGAAGAAGCAAGTATCATCTATTATGGTCTGGGTCTACACATGGGCAGACCGGTGACACAGAATCCAAAAGGTGATCTGTTGGGAAATGTTGTTGCTGCAGGTGATGCTAATGACAAGAATACTAGAGTATATCAAACAAACTCATATCTTCCATATCACACAGATTTGTCCGACGTCGTTGGCTTGCTTTCCCTTCGAAAAGCAAAAGCTGGTGGGCTAAGCAGTTTGGTAAGTGCGGTTCATTTGTACAATGAAATTTTGGAAAATTATCCGGAATACCTAGGTATTCTTTATCGCCCAGTCTACTTTGCTCACTTAGGTGAAGAATTGCCAAGTTTATCGCCGATTTTTAGTTATTACAAGGGGAAGTTAAGTTGTCGTTATATGCGAAAATATATTGAGCTCGGCCAGGAGATAAGGGGGATTCAACTATCAAATGTAGAATTAGAAGCTTTCAATATTATTGATTCCTTGCTTCATGATGAAAGAAACCGTTTAGATATGATGTTAGAACCTGGGGATATTCAATTTGCAAACAATTATACGGTTTTGCACTCACGCACTCATTTTGAAGATTATGATGATCCAGCACTTAAACGTCACCTATTAAGACTTTGGCTTAAAATGCCAAATGCTCGAGAGCTTGCTCCTGAATTTCCAGGTCGTAACGGTATACCTACAAGGGAAACAGTATAGTAACTTGATCTGAAAAGAGGGAAGGGAATTCCTGAAATTGCTGTCAGGATATTCCCTTTAAAAAATTGACCAGCGTCACTGAATTTGTCTGATATAGAAAAGTTACGGAATGTTATCTCTTGCTGGAAACATTTATAACGAGTGTAAGGAGTGTGCAGATGAAAAAAATATTATTATTAACGTTTTTTATTCTCATATTAGCAGCCTGTAGTGAAAACACTACTGATACCGAAGCGGGTCAAGAGGAGACAATTACTTTATCCTATGCTTTCTTTGCCCCTGAATCCACATTCCCGGCCGTACAGATGAAGGAGTGGAAAGAACGTTTAGAAGAAAGAACGGAAGGAAAAGTTGAAGTGGAACTTTTTCCTGGAGGGACATTGTTAGAAGCGAACAATACATTTGAAGGAGTGGAAAATGGTACAGCGGATATTGGTCTGACGACTACAGCTTATGAACCTGGACGCTTCCCTATGCTTTCTATGTCCTATTTTTCCTCTGATTTTACAGATGCTGAGTTAGCTAGTAAGGTAATTGCGGATCTTACGCAAGAGTATCCTCCAGAAACATTGGAGGATTTTAAAATCATCACAACTTTCGCTACAGAGCCTTCCTTTATTCAAAGTACGGAGCCAATTACCTCTTTGGATGATATAAATGGCAAACAACTGCGCGTGGGAGGAGAAATGATACCGGTATTAGAGGCTCTAGGTGCGTCGCCAGTTGGAATGACACAAGCAGAGGTTCCAGAAGCCCTTCAAACTGGTGTTGTTGATGGGACAGTGTCATCCAGAGAAGTCCTAAAAGATACTAAATTAGCTGAAATGGTAGGTTACACAACCGATTACCCTCTTGGTGTGTATACTTTCTTTGCGGTGATGTCAAAAGATAAATGGGAAAACCTTCCTGAGGATGTTCAGAATGTAATTGATGAATTGAATAGTGAAATGACAGAATTTACTGGTCAATATTTGGATCAACATGTTCAGGATGCTGTAGAGTGGAGCGAAGATAATCATAATCATGAAATTGTTGAATTAACGGATAGTGAGAAAGAGGTGTGGGATAAACAATTGCAAGAAGTGCAGCAGAATCATATAGAAGAGTTGAACAGTGAAGGTTATCCTGCAGACGAGTATTATGAAAAAATGCAGAACTTGATAGAAAAATACAGTAATGAATAACTAGGAAGGATAGTTGAAAGTTTGAAACGTAATGGATAATCTAATATTGAAAAGCAAATGAATGAAAAACCAGCTGAAACGAATAATGATCACAGCTGGTTTTTCCTGTTATTCGATTAAGGACGGTGGAATCTTCGGCTGTCTAATTAAGCCGTGGACAAAAGGTACTAACCCAAATAGAGGCAGTCTTTGTCGACCCCCTCTTGTGTTGTCTTTTGGTTCTGGTAAGCAGTCGAGTTGTGAGTATTAGACAGTCATCGATTGTTCAAGAGAATGGAGCTTTCTTTCTTGTTGAATGAGATGTTTCATTTGTTGTTTGATAACAATTTCATAATGTGCAGGAATTGATGCCTTGTCGGTTGTGTGTCGTTGATAAACGACACAATCCTCTTTCTCATGAACTAAGTTGACTAAATGCTCCTTTAAATGGCAAAGACAGCTGCATTTATCTTTTATGTCCAGCACGTCCCCCCACAGGCACTCTTTATGAAAGGAGAAATGGTGAAGTTGTTTTACTGTAGAGTCAACATATACATTGAATTGGGAAGGGTAAAGAAGGTTGTCAACTTTGTATATATCTAATGTCCGGTTGTTCATTTGTATGGTGGTCGTATCGATAATTTTCAGCCACTTACGCTTTTGGAGATAAAGATTTATAATTTCGCTCACAGTGATAATCGTTAACTTGTGTTGAGATGCTAACTGTTGAACTTCTCTAGAGCTTGCGATATGACCATGGGTGTTTAATATCTCGCATAGAACAGGCGTGGTGTTTGTATTTAAGTGACTGGTTATCATTTGGGTTAATTCATACGCTGCCTCTGCTATACCGGTATTTTCCAATAAACCATCCTGCTTATATACTAAAGGGAAAACGTGACCAGGTCGTTTGAAATCATCAGGTGTTGCCTCCACACTTAGATGCTTAATCGTGGTTGCACGTTCAGCAGCAGATATGCCGGTTGTTGTTGTTTTATAATCAATAGAAATAGAGGAGTTTTTCAGCGAATCTTTTGCACCACCGAATCTGTCCATGTAAGGTAATTTTAAGATCTTTGCAGTTTTTTCCGAAATACACGCATATACGAGCCCTTTGCCATGTTTAATCATAAAATTAATGTCATCAGGAGTGATTGCACTGCCGTTCCCCATAAGATAACTTGTTTTTGTATGAACATCGTCTTCTACAATAATTAGGTGATCGGACATGACGTCGGATTGTGTCCTCTTATAGTGAAATTCCATGATGATTTTCCCTCCTATCGTTTTATCTCCTTAGGATGAGAAGAATTCTATTTTTGTTTTGTGAAGAGCAAGCCTTAGAAATGGAGCTATCTTTTGGATAGAAAAACGTCCATTCATTTAGGTTTTTACCATCAAGGCAAATAGATGAATAATTTTGAAATATCTTGATTTAATACTATACAAGATATTTAGATAAAACAACGCACGAATCGGTTTGAATGTTCAAATGAATGAGTGTGAATCAGCTAGTTATGCTATGCAACAGGTGTAAGGGTAAGATAAGAAGCCCGCTCCATCAAAATGGTAAATAGCCATAGAGTAAAAGGAGTGTTTATTCATACACCCTGCCCCGCTCTTTCCCATGAGAGGAACCAGCTGGAGAAGAAGTTCTTACCGAAAGTCATGTACCATTTACCGCTTAAATACATAGGTGGATGATCGTGGAGAGGAATTTGGATTATAAAAGTCTGAAGCATAAGGGATAAGTATTTTTGTGAGATATTAGAGTAAATACATTATGATAGATAGGAGGGCGTTGTGAAATTTAATAGTTATTGTCGGTCCGTCGCCGTACTAGAGTGGTTGGTATTTTTGTAGGGAGAAGTAGAGGGATGGTCATCATGGCTAAGCAGGAGAAACGAGAAGGAGGAGTGTCTTCGCTGATGTGATAGAAAGTCTGTATACGGCGCCTATAGTAAAACAGGGCATATCACTGCGTGTCCAATCAATCGTTTGCGAAGACATATACTTGGTGTGTTCGATAAGAAACCAGTTCTCCTCCCTCCATACTCCGTTTGGTGTTGATTTAAGACGTATGGAAGAGCTTGTCCACCTCTTCTGCGAGCAAAGGGTACAACGGAAATGTCTCGAGACGCTCACCTAAAACATCGACAAGATTTTCATAATACCATTTCTGCTTCCCTTTTCCTCTGTTAAATTGGTTCCAGATCTCTTCACCAACCTGCTCAAAATCTCTAACGGTTTCTCTGATGTTATGTAATTTGTCTGCACATATAACCATACAGACTTCAAGTGAAGCTGTACGCAAAAAATCAAGTGTGTGTTGTTTTCTCTCTTCCCACGTCAATGATTTATCCTCTGTACACCCATCGACAATAGCAGTCACATGCTTGCCAAATTCTGTTCGTAAATCACTTTTCGTAATAGGAGTATCTTCTATCGTATCGTGCAAAATGCCTGCTGCGATAACATCTTTGCTGCAGCCTGATTGACTAAGAAGTAAACCGACAGCGTATGAGTGGGTAATATATGGTAATTGATTTCCTTTTCGGACTTGGCTGCGATGAGCTTTCGCAGCCAAGTGAATAGCTGCATTTATTGTATCAACTTGTAATAAATCCATCGTGACCACAACCTATCGTTTTTATTAAAAGATAAGACAATATAAAAGTCAGCGTGTTTCATGTCTAAGTCCCATCTGTTTGAGGCTTTTTCCTTTTCGACTCAGGGGCGCAGGCTGCCCTGCGCTTTTCTTATGATGTTGACGGTATTAACTTTGAATAAAAACCTTCCAGCCATTCTTCCACAGGCACCTCATCAATCAAACAAGGACGCGAAAAATAGTAACCTTGTCCATACTGCATACCTGCGTTTACAGCTTGTTTAATGTGATCGGCGTGTTCGATTTTTTCCACAACAAACTCGAGCTGTTCAAAAGGATATGAACTGCTTTCTTTGTGTTGTTCCATGTAATGTTTTATTGCTGCTGGGCCATATGTATTAATATCGTCTATGACCACTTTAATATAATCAGGTTTCATTGTTGAAACTTCTTCCATTGAAGATTGCTTTCTTCCAAAGTCATCAATGGCGATGGAAAAACCCTCTTCATCCGCCATACCACGCCAAACGTAGGCCAGTGCTTTACGTTCATACTCGGTAACTTCAATGACCACTTGCTCTTTGCTGCTTAATAACTTTTTGATGGACTGTTCTAATACGGGTAATGTTAAATCTGCCTCTAGATTGACAAATATTCCTTTATGAATAAAAGGTTTCACAGCATCCACTTTTGTGACTAACTTCTCACACCCCAGTATGGTTAGAGAAGATAGTTTATGCTGATTTCTAGCTATTTGAAAAATCTCATCAGGCATCAGTATTTCCTTTGGATCACGGCATAAAAACTCCACCGCCTCGACTTTACCTGTTTGTAAATGAACAATAGGCTGAACGGCGAAGGTAAGGTCGCGATTGTTGATTATATCGAACAGGCGATTCACTTTTTTGCTGTATATATCTTCTTCTAAAAGATAATCACTTGCTGATAACGGTTTCGGCCAGTGCAGCGGTGTTCCCTGTTCATTCGGCAAGTCTAAGTCAACCTCTTCATGCGTAATGGCAGCTTGTAAATTATAAGCGGTATAAATAAACGCGGCGAATTTTTTCAAGGGATCAGGCGTTTTGCGAACGACATTTAAACCAGCAGCCACACCTGCTAAATAGTAAGACGGTTCACATAAAGACAAGAAGTGTTCATCGGCAAACTCATCACGAAGTGCTCGACGGATGGCGGTAAAAAATGTTCGTAGAATAAGGCTTCCTTTCATGTTTGGGATATAGGGGTCTTCATGTAGTTTTCCGGTTAATCCAGAACATAATTGGTGCCAAAACTGTCTTTCTCCTTCCGTCTGAAAGGATAAAGAATCCATTAGTACGTGCAGCTCTAAATATCTTTCATCATAAAAGATATTAGTGTCAGTCTGATATTCTGCAAAATCAATAACGGAAAACGACTGTTCATTTAAAACAATAATATTATTGCCGTGAAAGTCACCGTGACTATCAGCAATGGTGCATTCAATCCAGGTATCTTGCCATAAGGATTCGTGTGTAAAAAATTTAGCAGGATTTGGAAAGATCATACCTGACTCATGAAATGTAATGAAGTTATCATCCGTGCTGACGTTCAATTCAGAAAAGGCATTTAATAGTTTGTCGTCCATAAAACGATAACCCATTGTTTGTTTTACTAAATGAAAAGGTTTCATGCTCTTGTCATCGTGTTCCTCGTTCCAATTATAGATGAACTTTGAAAGCAGTGGCATGACGGATTCAAGATATTCATCATTCTCTTCCATTAAAGCACTATTGATTGTGTAACTTTTGCTGTTTCCCGCAAATTGATATAACACACCATGCCAATCATCTACTGTTTTATAATCAATAATTTCTGGAATGAATGATGCTAAATTATTTCTATTAGCGATCACATTTCTAGCTTTATTATGTATTTCAGCTTCTATGGCTTCATTGTTTTTTTGTTTTTCTATTTTCACAACAGCGGTACTTCTTTTCATTCGTACGATATAGACTTGAGCGGCTGATTTACCGTCCGTTAAGGGGGAAATAACTCTCCTCGGTTTCGGATCAAAATGAAAGCGGTCTAAAAATTCTTGTTCTTTTTCATACGGCATGCCATTCACCTCCACATGAATAAGTGTCATTCAAAAAAAGTTGCAGTTAAAAATGTCTGCTTCTTCCTATATAATACATGAAGAGACCGAAAAAATAATACAGAAGACGCATAGGAGGGAAGAGAATGGCAAAAACAACGACGATGTTTATCGAACATATTATTAATGGCTTTCATTTTTTTCTATCTTTACTCTTGTTTGTCCTTATCATTACAGGATTTCAACTTATTGATCTTAACACTATCCAGTCTTTTATTATGAATGGGGGGCTTATTTCTCATTTCATTTTTCTTTTGCCAACCATTTATACGTTAGGTCTTTTAATTGATAATGTAGTAGACGACAAAATTTTTGATAGGCAAGAGAAAAAGTTGAGAAATAAATATATTACCGATCAATCCCAATCAGGCAGAAAGTTAATTATGTTGACCAAAGATGATAACCAAAGGCGGCAATTAGATTATATCAGAACGAAAATTAGAATCACTAGAACAGCCAGCTTTAACTTTGGTGTGCTTACATCCCTGTCGGTTTTATTTACAATTATTCATTTGAGGGGCTTTTTAGATGGGCAAGTCTTATTAGTTGTCGTGTTAGAAGTCATCGTAGGCGGTTTACTGACATATTTAGCATATTGGTCATGGAAAAGCAATACAAAAACATATTGTAAACGGGTTGTTGATGGCTTTAAGCTGTTAGAATTGAAACATCATCAACAAGAACCTGCACAAATAGCGGCAGAAGACGAGACAGACAATTATAATTTCTTTAATGCATAATACTACATAACAAGCACGACAACACGTCATTTGTATGATGAAACAAGGAATTTAATAGGGTAGTATCAAAGTTTCTCGTGATTTTTTTACTTGTGAGAAGCTTTATTTTTTTACTTGCATGGATAGGAACGTATAGCGGCTTTGATAGAAATTCGAAGTTCTTATAATAATTATAAAATTATAGAGTTGTATAAACTTTTGTTCTGTCGTTATTTTTTAGTCATTATGGGAAAAGGGAGTGTGTTTATGAAAGTTATCGTCATTGGCAGCGGGATTGTTGGAGCTAGTGCAGCCTATCATTTAGCCAAAAGAAATATTGATGTTATCGTGATTGATAAAGAACACCAAGGTAATGCTACAGCTGCTGGTGCAGGCATTGTATGTCCATGGGCGTCTTCTAAAGCGGAAGATGAAAAGTGGTACGAAATGGCAAAAAGAGGGGCGGCGTTTTATCCGGAACTTATATCTCAGCTGCAAGAAGATGGAGAACAGAATGTTGGATATAAAAAGGTTGGTGCTTTGTGTGTCCGTTCCAACCCTGAAGAACTTGACCAAATCGAACATAAAATAAGAGATAAAAAGAAGAAGGCACCTGAAATAGGAGACATAACAAGGCTGGATTCTACCCAGTCACGTGAACGGTTTCCTCTGTTAAATGAGAGGCTGGAATCTATTTTTATTTCAGGAGGTGCACGTGTCGATGGAAAGCAGCTGAGAGATGCGATAAATCGTGCTGCACAAAAACATGGGGCAGTATTCGTCCAAGGGGAAGCAGAGTTACTCGTGAAAAAGGAGCAGCTGACAGGTGCGTCGGTTAATGGGCAGGAATTCTCTGCTGATTCTGTTCTTATTGCGGCAGGCGCATGGGCTCCTTCATTATTAAAGCCTCTTGGACTCGAATGTAAGCTCGAGCCGCAGCGCGGGCAGATTGCTCATATCAAGCTGCAAGATGAAGATACTTCTAATTGGCCGATCATCTTGCCTCCAACGAGTCATTATATGTTAGCTTTTGATGACTCAAGAGTAGTAGCTGGAGCCACAAGAGAAACAGGTTCTGGTTTTGATTATCGTTTAACAGCAGGAGGAGTTTCGGAAGTGGTGAATGAGGCATTAGAGGTTGCCCCTGGTCTTGGTGAAGGTACATTGCAGGAGGTAAGAATTGGCTTTAGACCAATGGGAGTTGATCAATCACCGCTTCTTGGAACGGTGCAGCCGTTTCGTAATATGGTTATGGCAAATGGGTTAGGTGCTTCCGGCTTAACGATGGGTCCGTATGTTGGCTGTCTAGCAGCTTCATTGATAACAGGAGAAAACATGGAGATAGATATATCTCCGTATGAACCAATGCGAGCAGTGAAAATAAAATAAAGGCATGAAAGAAGCGGGAGCTTGTTTTCATAAGCATTACTTTTCAGGGGATGTATCAAGGGGTCATAAAAAAATGCCCCTTTGACAGCCCCTCTTCATCTATAAGTCTTACACCATCTTCTATCATCCTGAATGGTTCTTCAGGTTCGCTTGCCGCGGGCAAGGATTCAGCTAACCGATACACATCAACGTGCTGCAAGATATGATTGGCTCTTTAAAAAGAGTTATCTAAATAGCTTATCCAGACGATATTTAAAAGATTTGTCTACATAAATAACTGTCACTTATTATAAGAATGAATGTTTCATACAAATAATTTGTAAGCGTTTTATATTTGTGTGAAGTGATTAGATAATGAAAAAGCTTCTCATGAGCTATTAGAACTTATGGGGAGCTGTTTTGCTTCTTTAATTCGGATATGCTGCTTGAACGACTAAAAATGAAAGAGGCAGTTAAGTTTTTGTCAAAACGGGTAAATATATAATTACTATAATTGTAAAAGAAAAGAGGGAGCAGATGAAAACCGAAGAACAATACTTTTTAGAGGGGCAGACGGTTCAGGGTTATATGGAGAACATGAGCACATTAAAAGAAGAAAGCTTCTATGTGTATCAACAGTTTGTGCTGCCAAAAGATGGATTTATGGCAGAGTTCAAACAGCATTCTTTGCATTTTTTAGCTGTGACAGAAGACTGGTGCGGCGATGCGATGATGATTATCCCAGTGATTCGCAAAATAGCGGAAGCAGCTGATATAGATATGCGTGTCGTACTGCGAGATGAAAACACGGAGCTGATTGACCGTCATTTAACAAACGGCGGGCGGGCGATACCTATCATTTTTGTATTAAATGACCAAGGGGAGTTGATTGGCAAGTGGGGACCGCGTGCACCGGAAGTGCAGCAGCTAGTAAATGATATGCGTCACTCCCTGCCGCCAAAGGATGATCCTTCTTTTGAAGAGAAACAAAAGCAGGTGTATTCGACCTTGAAAAAACGGTATGCCGAAGATGATTCGCTGTGGAATTACGTGTACAACAGCTTTAAGAAAACAGTGTTAGCGGCTCTTTCATAAGGCAGCGTTTCCTTTGTTCAGAATTGTTGAAACGGCGGCTGTAAAGAATGGAGAAATTATCGAGGTGAAATGGAAGGCAAGGCAATGGTACAAGACTTATAGAAAAGAAAGGCAAGTACTCGTAACACTAGTGGGTTGTCAGACAGAAGTGCCTTATCCTTAGCCGAATTTCCTTTTTTAGAAGAGTTCTGCTTTTTTTCATCGCTGTTTTAAAAGTGAACAGCATCAATGAAACAAGACGAAGAGAAACTATTCTTTTGCACAGACCAACCGTGCCATATGTTTCACGGTTGGTCTGTGTTTTGCTTTTTTCAGGGTGGTACACGGCCGATTGTTTTCTGGTACATACGTGAGCTGAGTCATTGCAGTGAAGGTGTTTCTGTTTGACGTTTCTATAAGCAGCACATGCATGGAATCCATCATTATTTAACAACATGTTTGTTGTTATGTTCATTGTGGTTCATTATCTTGTCGTGTTTATAAATAAAGGGGTGTTTTTGTCTGTTTTCTTTATGATGAAAACAAAATATGCCAAGCTAGCGATTGCCTTGAGCTTTACCAAAAGCGCATGCAGATATGATAATATGAAAACATGAAGACATGATGCAGCAGGTTATTGGAGGAATTCGATTGTGAGTGAAGGTCGTTCGGCATTAAAAGCGGTGATAGAGAATGTAGAACGTGTTGTGGTAGGAAAACGCGAAGAAATAGAGTTGAGTTTGACAGCCCTTTTAGCCAGGGGACATGTGCTGCTAGAAGATGTTCCAGGAGTGGGGAAAACAATGATGGTAAAAGCCATTGCCCGCTCGGTTGGCGCTGAATTTAATAGAATCCAGTTCACACCTGATTTATTGCCTTCGGATGTAACAGGTGTGTCTATTTTCAACCAGAAATCGTTAGAGTTTGAATTTCGTCCAGGGCCGATTATGGGAAATATTATTCTAGCTGATGAAATTAATCGAACATCGCCAAAGACCCAATCTGCGTTGTTAGAGGCGTTAGAAGAGAACCATGTAACCGTTGATGGAAAAACACGTGCGCTGCAAGACCTGTTTTTTGTGATGGCAACCCAAAACCCCGTTGAATACAGCGGGACGTATCCTCTTCCGGAAGCACAGCTGGATCGTTTTTTATTAAAACTGAAAATGGGCTACCCAAGCTACGAGGAAGAGTTAGAAATACTAAATCGTACAGCAAAACATCACCCTATCGATGATTTACAAGCAGTTCTTGCCTTGGAAGATATTTATTTGATGCATAAAGAAGTTCATCATGTACACGTAGAAGATACGATACAACAATATATTTTATCTGTCGTAACAGAAACGAGAACACACCGGGATATTCATTTAGGGGTAAGTCCACGCGGGACGATTGCATTAATGAAGGCAGCACAAGCGTATGCTTATGTGAAGGAACGTGATTATGTCATCCCTGATGATGTGAAATACTTAGCCCCATTTGTCCTTTCTCACCGGCTTCTTCTGCGTTCGGATATACAAATGACCGAAAAGTCTGGAGAGACGATTATTAAAGAAATTCTACAGACATTGCGTGTTCCGTTATCAAAAAAGGAAGCGGTGCGTTAATGCATGCAAAAGTGGATGCTGTTAAAAACCATCAGTAAAGTTATTTTTATTGGATTTCTTGCAGCGGTTTTGTTTGTATATGCGATGTTTCAAGGCGGGTTTGTCAGCTGGTTTCTGTTTTATGCTGTGCTTACTGTCGTGGCAGGCAACGCAGTTTTTTTATTATACCCGCTGCGTTCGATTCAAATGGAGCGGCGTATCCCTAGAACGCTGCTGACGCATAATGACACGATGACCGTAGAGATTTTTATTACAAAGAAAACGCGATTTCCATTTTTGTTTTTAACGGTCTATGATGAAGTCCCGCGCGGTTTAGAAATCCGTCGTCAGCAAGACTTGGGCCGCATGTTTTTTTTCTCTTGGCAAAAACAGCTGCGTTACACGTATGAATTAAAAGGAGCGCAGCGCGGAGCGTATGCTTTTTCTGAGCTTCACGTGCAAACAGGGGATTTATTTGGTTTTTTCGAAAAAGAACGGCTGGTCGCAGAACGTGATACCGTGACGGTGCTTCCAGTACTTCGGCCGCTTGTATGGCGGCAAATAGATAAAAAGCAGAACATGCTTGAAAATGCCTCGTCAGCAGCAAAATCAGAAGAAGAAACTTTTTCAGCGGCCGGGGTAAGAGAGTATGTTCCGGGTGATAAAATGACGAGTATTGATTGGAAAGTATCTGCACGAACGGCCGCATTAGTAACGAAAGAGTTTGAGTGGCAAGCAGGGAAAAAATATGCTGTCATGTTTGAAAATGACATGACAGCTCATCACACGCCGCCGTTTGAAGAAGCGGTTGAGTTTACGTCTGCATTTCTTCACGCGTGTTATAAGGAAGGAGTCCCCGTCGATTTTACAACCACAGCCAGACCAGATACAGTACTGGGGTCAGATGGACGGAAAAGTGATGTGCAACGGATGTACATGGAGTTGGCGCAGATGGAAAAGGCGGAAAGAGAAAGTGATCACTTATATTTGTCCAGCCGGTTTGCTCGTCACACTGTTGTTTATGTATGTCCGCAGTTGACTCTCGAGCGGGTAGAAGAGCTAAAACGCTTGGTGCCGTTTTGTCAGAGGCTTGTGGTGGCTTCGCGTTCATTGGAGGCAAACCGCGCCATCAGTGAAGAGCAGATATCGCAGTTGAAAAGAACGAGGGTGGAGTGGGCTGTATGGAAAAAGCAAGGAGAAGCGCTTTATATTACGCTTTAATACAGGGGGGATGATATGAATACAACGCATCGCACACCCCGGCTCTTTCTGTTATATATGCTTGCGTACTTATTGTTAATGGAGTGGCTCATTCCGCTTCCAGAAGTGTCTAAAACAGCGTTTGTTCCTGTTTTTATGGCTGGGGCTGCTTTTTTCTTTCTTGTTGTATTTTTAGGATTTTCTTGGTGGATGACGTTGTTTCTTATGACGGCTGGGACATTATTTAGTCTGCACCTAATCTTTTTGGACTCTGTATTTTTCAGCCCGGCATGGTGGGACGTGTTGATTGGCAATGTTACGCAAAACGTTCATTTCATTGTTAACGGACAATGGCATATGCTGACGGATTTTTTTCGCAGCATGTTGTTCTTTTGTTTGCTAGCGATTATGAGTTATCTTATCTACTTTTGGATCGTGCAGGCGCGGCGAATTTTATTCTTTTTTATTTTTACAGTTATCTACATAGCAGTGATGGATACATTTCTTCCCTATGATGGTGCGCAAGCGATAGTTCGTATTTTTGTGCTTGGATTTGTCTTAATGGCTTTGCTGCAGTGGGACAGACTGACACTGTTCTTTCCAGAAGGACGAAAAAAGGGAATGTGGCTGCGGTGGCTGCTAGCTTCTGCTGCACTCTTAATTATTGCGGCAGGGGTTGGTATTGCTGCTCCAAAATCTGCACCGCAGTGGCCGGATCCTGTTCCGTTTTTAGAGTCACAGACAGGATTAGGGAATGAAAATGGGTATGGAGCAAACAACGTGCGAAAAATTGGCTATGGTGATGATGACGAGCGTCTTGGCGGTGGATTTGAGATGGATGACTCTCCCGTTTTTGTCGCAACCGGTGATAGTGACGGTTATTTTCGCGGAGAGGCTAAAAATATCTATACAGGTCATGGCTGGGTATCAGATGTGCCAAACGATACAGCGCACGAAAGCATGCTTTATGCAGAAGAGGTAAAAACGGAAGAAAAAACAATCGAGATTGATATGGCTCAAAATAGAGCCTATGATTTTGTGTTTTATCCTGGTTCCCTCAAATCCGTGCGCATTCCCGGCCAGGAAGAAGCTGATGTTCAAGTGGGGGTTCATTCCGGCCGGGCTAACATCGTTGTGAACGAAGCGTCTTATGAGCCAGCGGTGTACACCGTGACATACGAAGAGCCGCAATTCTCAGAAGACATGCTGCAAGCGTCTGGAAGTCAAGATCCTGTCGAAATTACAAGTCATTATTTACAGCTGCCAGATGACCTTCCGACGGCTATCGGAGAACTTGCGGAAGCATTAACGAGTGACGCTGACAATCGTTATGACAAAGTGCGCGCGATTGAAGAATATTTTCATGGTCCTGATTTTGTCTATGATACAGTGAATATTGCTGTTCCATCAGAGGAAGAAGATTATGTGGAGCAATTTTTGTTTGAAACACAGCGCGGTTATTGTGATAATTTCTCCACCAGCATGGCGGTTATGTTACGGACGCTGGATATACCAACTCGCTGGGTGAAAGGTTTTACAAAAGGAGATTCTTTAGAGCAAAATGGAGATCGGCAGGTGCAAGAAGTTACGAATGCACACGCCCATTCCTGGGTGGAAGTGTATTTTCCTGACGTAGGCTGGGTTCCATTTGAACCGACGCGTGGTTTTGGTTCTCACGCTGATTATGTGAATGAAACAAATGAAGCAGAGAGTGACACACAAGAAGAAGAGGAAGAAGAGGAAACAGAAGAAAGTACCGACACAGAACAAGAAGAGGCAGCTGCAGCCAGTTCTAACTACACGGTATGGCCTTATATCGTTGGTGGCATACTGCTTATTGGCGGTTTGGTACTGTTTTATTACCGTTTTCGTTTCCTTAAAGCTTTTTTGCTTGTTCGCTTTAAACAGATGAATAATGCTGCCGCTTTCACACGTGCTTTTCATGCGTTGTTATGGTTGTTAGAGGCTGCCGGCTACAAACGAAAACAAAGTGAAACATTAAGAGAGTATGCGCATCGGCTGGATGGGGACTTTAATACAACAGATATGATAAACCTTACTATCATATATGAAAAAATTCATTATGGGAAGCAGACGAACCAAGCAGATTGGCCGGCAGTCTTCTCTGTTTGGGAAAACATGGTGAATCGTATAAACGCTTGACCGCCCATTTTGCGACTGCTAGAATGGTAGGCATGTTTTAAAGGTGAATATCTCTTCGTATATACCCGGGAATCGGCCCGGAAGTCTCTACCCGGTCACCGTAAATGACTGGACTACGAAGGCAGTTCCATGATCTTTAATACGGATGAAGTATGAAGCCGGGTCTGCCTTCGTAAGTGCCTATACATATGCGAAGCAGATGCGGATTTTTTTATGACGGTTAACTTGTCCGTTTATGACCGATTGATTTTTATGAAGGCAGTGAAATCTTTTTAAGTATCTTGATATGAACCGAGGTGGAATGAGCATGGAACAAGAACATGAAATGATTGTAGTGCTTGACTTTGGAGGTCAGTATAACCAGCTTATTACTCGAAGAATTAGGGATTTGGGGGTTTATAGTGAACTTCATCCCAATACGATTAATGCCGAGCAAATCAAAGCATTAAATCCAGCAGGTATTATTTTTTCCGGGGGGCCAAACAGTGCTTACGCGGATGGAGCGCCTGCTTGTGATCCAGAGATTTTTGACTTGGGCATTCCAATTTTAGGCATTTGCTATGGGATGCAGCTTCTTACGCATCATTTCGGTGGGAAGGTAGAAGCGGCTAACCACCGAGAGTACGGAAAAGCAATCATTACCGTAGAAAATGACTCAAAACTTTACCGTGATCTTCCTAAAGAGCAATCTGTCTGGATGAGCCACGGTGATTTAATTGTTGCCCCGCCAGAGGGCTTTGAGGTAGATGCAACAAATCCATCTTGTCCAGTGGCAGCAATGAGTGACAGCGCTCGTCGTATGTACGGTGTTCAATTTCATCCGGAAGTACGTCATACGCAGCATGGAGATGCTTTGTTGAAAAACTTTGCATTTGAGATTTGTGGATGTGCTGGAGACTGGACAATGAGTAATTTCATCGATGAACAGGTGGAAGTTATTCGGGAACAAGTAGGAGATAGAAATGTACTTTGCGCGTTAAGCGGCGGGGTAGATTCGTCGGTTGTTGCGGCGTTAATTCATAAAGCGATTGGCGATCAGCTCACGTGTATGTTTATTGATCATGGACTTCTTCGCAAAAATGAAGGCGAAACAGTGATGCAAACATTTGGTGAAGATTTTAACATGAATATTATTAAAATCGATGCGCAAGACCGTTTCCTTCGTAAACTTGATGGTATTTCAGATCCTGAAGAGAAACGCAAAATTATTGGGAATGAATTTATTTACTTATTTGAAGAAGAAGCCGGTAAATTAACAAATATGGACTTTTTAGCACAAGGCACGCTCTATACCGATATTATTGAAAGCGGCACGGACACAGCTCAGACAATTAAGTCCCACCATAACGTCGGCGGACTTCCTGAAGATATGCAGTTTGACTTAATTGAACCGCTCAACACCTTGTTTAAAGATGAAGTGCGAAAGCTTGGCACAGAACTTGGTGTTCCTGATGAAATTGTTTGGCGTCAGCCTTTTCCAGGACCTGGACTTGGCATACGAGTACTTGGCGAAATTACAGACGAGAAACTCGAAATTGTTCGGGAATCAGATGCAATATTGCGTGAAGAAATTAAAAATGCCGGATTGGAAACGGAGATTTGGCAGTATTTCACCGCTCTTCCTGACATGCGAAGCGTTGGAGTGATGGGGGATGCACGGACATATGATTACACGGTCGGCATCCGCGCAGTCACGTCTGTTGACGGTATGACATCGGACTGGGCGCGGATTCCTTATGACGTGTTAGAAAAAATTTCAACCCGTATCGTAAACGAGGTCCAGCATGTCAATCGCGTTGTCTATGATATTACCTCCAAACCGCCAGCGACTATTGAATGGGAATAAGCGAAAAACGAACAAAATTAAAATATTTTATTTCAATGTTCGGTTATTGCTTGACTTCTGTTTGTGCACTTGGTACACTGCTAAATAGTTACAAAGTAATGCATAAGCTTTTTTCGTATAATCACGGAAATACGGTCCGTGAGTCTCTACAGGCTACCGTAAATAGCTTGACTACGAAAAATCTGCAGTTTGGAATAATCATGTTGTGATATTCTAAAAGGAGATTTTTTGTATATAAAGCTCTAGGTAGTAGTTGCTGCCTAGAGCTTTTTTATTTTCTTCTGCAAGCTGCTAATCGTATTACGGAGACTACTAAGAGGAGGAGCTTATCGTGAAGGGCTATTTTCAATTTGACAGGTGGAAGACAAGTTATAAACAGGAGAGTATCGCTGGTCTCACTACGTTTTTATCGATGGCATATATATTGTTTGTTAATCCGCTCATCTTAGCTGATGCTGGTATGGATGAGGGGGCTGTATTTACAGCAACTGCGCTTTCTGCTGCGATTGGTACGCTGATTATGGGGATTATTGCAAGGTATCCGATTGCGCTTGCTCCAGGGATGGGGTTAAATGCTTTCTTTGCTTACACCGTTGTGTTAGGGATTGGTGTAGAGTGGCAGCTGGCGTTATTTGGTGTGCTTTTGTCCGGTATTATCTTTATTTTTATTACGTTGTTAGGTATTCGTGAGAAAATCATTAACGCTATCCCCGCGCAGCTGAAATATGCGGTTGCAGCCGGTATTGGACTGTTTATTGCTTTTGTCGGTCTGCTTAATGCCGGAATTGTTGTGCCAGACGAATCTACAGCAGTGACACTTGGGAATATGACTTCGCCAACGACGCTGCTGGCATGCTTTGGACTGATTGTGACAGCGGTATTAATGGTTTTAGGTTTGAAAGGCGGTATTTTCTACGGTTTGGTCATTACAGCCATTGCTGGTGTTGTGACTGGTTTGATTGGTTTGCCGGATGCTGTTGTAGGGTCTGTTCCAAGTTTAGCGCCAACGTTTGGTTCTGCATTTACTATTCTAGGCGAAGTGGAATGGACAAGCCAATTAATTGTGCAAATGATTATTGTCGTTTTAACGTTTTTGTTTGTTGACTTTTTTGACACAGCTGGTACGCTCTTTGCCGTTGCCAATCAAGCTGGTTATGTAAAAGACAACAAACTGCCGCGTGCAGGCAGAGCGTTGTTATCTGATTCGACAGCCACCTCTATTGGTGCGGTATTGGGTACGTCGACCACGACAGCATTTATCGAATCGTCTTCAGGTGTTGCAGCTGGTGGAAGAACTGGTTTTACTTCGGTAGTGACAGCTGGTTTGTTTTTGCTCTCTATGTTCTTTTCGCCGCTGTTGGTTGTTGTCACCGAACAAGTGACGGCTCCTGCTCTCATTATTGTAGGGGTGCTCATGGCTTCCTCGTTACGATTGATTGAGTGGGATAAGCTAGAGGTTGCGATTCCAGCATTTTTAACGGTTATTGCCATGCCATTAACCTACAGTATTGCTACAGGTATTGCCTTAGGTTTTATTTTCTATCCAATTACGATGATTTTAAAAGGAAAATCCAAAGAAGTACACCCGGTTATGTATGTTTTGTTTATTGTTTTCATTCTGTATTTCGGTTTTCTAGGAGAATAACAGGATGAAAAGAGACACACAGCCTCCTCTCTGCTGTGTGTCTCTTTTTTAGTTCTGTAACGATCCCGCCATCTCTTCTTTCTGGCTGGCTCTTCAGGCACGCTTGCTGGGAACAATGCTTGAAGCTCATAAGGGGGGCTTCCAGAACGTTAGCTGCTGTTTTTCTTGTCTTTGGCACCTTGTACTAAAGGGGGGAGACTCCTGCCATGCAAAATACATCTGTGCACTCCAGCATTTGTATGAGAACCTTTTTGATAAGGTCAAGGCATGCTCTTTTTTATGCCGCTGGATTACGAGGGAGGGCTGTTTTTTTCAAATGTGAAGCCTTCTCCTGCAACTTCTTTAACGTCATGAACCGTCACGAATGCATACGGGTCTACATCGTGAATGATATTTTTTAGTTGGATTAATTGGTTTTTGTTTACCACACAATACAAAACATTGCGTTCATCCCGGGTGAAGCTGCCTCTTCCTGTTAAAACCGTGGACCCTCGGTGCATCCGTTTGATGATTGCATCTGAAATGGCATCGGTGTGGTTAGAAATAATCATAGCCGACTTACCGGCATTTGCACCTTCGATAATAAAGTCAATAACGCGGCTGGCGATAAACACGGCGACCAGCGTATACATAGCTTCTGGTAATGTTAATAAAATGAGCGAAAACATAATCACAAAAGCATCGAACGAAAACATAAAAGTACCTATGGCTAATCCGAGATACTTTTCAGCGAGGCGAGCTAAAATATCAACGCCGCCTGTTGTTCCACCTGCTCGAAAAATAATTCCTAATCCAGTTCCGGCAAAGACACCGGCAAATAAAGAAACAAGAATCATGTCGTTTTCAAGATTGACATTCATGTGCCAGTAGTTTTCAAAGAAGTGAAGTGACAGCGACAGCATCAAAGTTCCAAATATACTGTAAAGAAATAGTTTGCGCCCTAAAAGCTTGTACCCGATAAAAAACAACGGAACATTAAGCAGGATGTTCGAGACAGAAGGAGGCATACCCATCAGATAATAAATAATTAAAGTAAGGCCGGTGAAACCTCCATGGGCCAAGCCATTTTGTAGGTTGAAGTGAATTAATCCAAAACCAAATATGATGGTTCCCAATGTAATAATGAGTAAGTTTATTGGCCTGATACCTTCGAAGAAATGCCTCAAGCTTGAACCACCCGCTCTCTTGTGTTGTATGATAGAAATAGATGTCATTTTCAGTATGGCCAAATATCAACAATCCACCCGTATGTTGATGGAAAAAAGGATATAAATAAATATTTGTCGAAGAATGGTTTTGTTGAAGAACAATCATGAAAAATGGACAAACTGTTTAAAGTGAAGGAGGCGCAAGAATGACAGATTTTAAAGCACTTATGGTAGAGAAAAAACAAGATCATACAGTGAACAAACAGATTCGCACGTTATCTCTGGATGACTTGCCAGATGGAGAGGTGCTTGTTAATGTTCACTATTCCAGCGTGAATTATAAGGATGGAATGGCTGTATTGGATAACAGTCCTGTAGTAGGAGAGTACCCAATGGTTCCTGGCATTGACTTGTCTGGTGTAGTCGAAGAGTCGAATGATGCGCGTTTTACTAAAGGAGATTATGTCATTGTAACAAGTTATGAACTTGGCACTTCTCATTTTGGCGGTTTTGCTGAATATGCGAGAGTGCCAGCTGACTGGGTCGTTCCGCTGCCTGAGAACTTAGGCCTTAAAGAGGCAATGATTTATGGCACGGCAGGTTTTACAGCTGCATTATCTGTGATTCGTTTAGAAGAAGAGGGGGTTATGCCTGAAAAAGGAACCGTGCTGGTTACCGGAGCAACAGGCGGGGTAGGAAGCATGGCGGTTGCAATGCTGGATCAATTAGGGTACACAGTAGCTGCGAGTACAGGAAAGCAGGCAGAACATGATTATTTAAAACGTATTGGAGCTGACCAAGTGTTGCCGCGAGAAGAATTGCAGCCAGAAAAGATTCGGCCAATCGATAAACGGCGCTGGGCTGGTGTGGTGGATCCGGTCGGTGGAGAAACGCTGGCGTATGCATTAAGTACATTAGAGTACGGCGGCACAGCTGCAGTCAGCGGCTTAACCGGTGGTACCAAAGTTCCTACAACAGTCTATCCGTTTATCATTCGGGGAGCTAATTTAGTAGGTATTGATTCTGTATATTGTCCAATGGAGCGAAGAAAGCAAGTGTGGGATCGGCTGTCAAAAGATCTGAATGTAACGGATATGCTCGAGACCATTGCGAGTGAAGTCACATTAGATGAGCTTCCGGATACCTTAGAACAAATTCTTCAGGCCAAAGTGCGTGGAAGAAAAATCGTTCGCCTGTAAAAACGGCAAAGGGGAAGGTACCGCGATATATACGGTCTTCTCCTTTCTGTCTTATAATCTTTATGAAAAAGGAGTTTGCTGGCATGAATATTTTCTCCTTAGAGGCGTTTAAACAAACATCTATACCGAAGGAGCTCAGCACATTGATTAATCCAGACGTGCTGGCAGAAAGGGTAGATCAATTGGCGAGTATCGGAAGAACGGAGGATGGCGGTGTCACTCGTTTTGTATATACAGATGAAGAAGCCGAGGCTAAAGCACTTTTTCGTTCATGGATGGAGCAAGCGGGCCTTGAGGTGAGAGAAGATGCCGTTGGTAATATGTACGGCAGATTAGAGGGGGAGAATCCGTCCAAGAGTGCCGTATTAACTGGGTCTCATTTGGATTCTGTACCAAACGGCGGTGTGTTTGATGGAGTATTAGGATGCATTAGTTCATTAATGGCGATAGAGGCAATTGTGAAGGAACAAGGGAAATTAGACCGGACACTTGAGCTGGTTGTATTTGTCGACGAAGAGGGGGCCCGGTTTGGCAGTGGTCTTTACGGAAGCCGGACAGCGATGGGCGAAGTAGACAAAGAAGAAATGTTTCAATTGCGAGATGAAAATGGCATGAGCATGGCCGAAGCAATGAAGATACAAGGCTATGCACCAAATAAAATAAAGGAATGTACATATCCAAAAGAAGATGTTTGTGCTTTTTTGGAGTTACATATTGAGCAGGGAAAACAATTAGAAAGAAATCAGCATAATATTGGAGTTGTGAATGGTATTGCCGGTCCTTGTTGGCTGGATATTATATTTACCGGAGATACAGATCATGCAGGAAATACACCTATGACGATGCGTCATGACGCAGCAGCGGGGGCGGCAGAGCTGATCGTGTCGATAGAAGGTATTCCCCGGGAAATAAGCTCGACTGCTGTCGCTACAGTGGGGAAATTGCAGCTTTATCCAAACGGAGCAAATGTGATTGCTGGAAAAGCGGAGATGACTGTTGACGTGCGTGATATTGATGAGTCTGTTCGAGATGATGTATTACATAAAGTCAAGGAGGAAGCGGAGCGCATTGCGAAAAAACGAGGCTTGCAAACGGAGTATCATACTCAGTTGCAAATTGCTCCTGTTCCTGTGCCGAAGTGGATTCAAACGAGTATTAAAAAAGGAGCAGACAAGCATCAATTATCCTATCAATCTTTGCCGAGCGGTGCGAGTCATGATGCCATGATTCTTGGGAAATATGTTCCCAGCGGTTTAATTTTTGTCCCGAGCCGTGATGGAAAAAGCCACACGCCTGAAGAGCTGACATCTTTAGCGGACTGCCTAAGAGGAGTCATTGTTTTAAAAGAGGTATTAATGGACATTGGAAACAGCTGAAGCTTTTTTCTGACTGCATGAAAGAGTAAAATTTTACAAAAACGGAAAAACTAAGGGAGATGAATAAAGGAGAAGGTGAAATGATGCCCTTTATACAACATATTGAAACAGAAAATGCTCCTTATTCTGTCTCCCAGGAGGAAACGGTTAGTGTCGTTCGTGAATTGTTTAATGACCATTTTGCTGATATTAACCGGCTTTTAAAAGTGTTTGGCAATGCTAATATTGAAAACCGCTACTTTTCAGCACCGCTGACGTGGTTTCGTCAATCTCATGATTTTGAAGAAAAGAATGACCGGTATATCCAAGAAGCAGTCCGAATGGGAAGTCAAGCTGTGGAGCGTTGTTTAGAAAAGACCGGCACACCAAAAACGGACATTGATGCTCTTTTTTTTATTTCTAGTTCGGGGATTGCTACTCCTACCATTGATGCCCGTATTATTAACGAATTGGATCTGCCGCCGCATATAAAACGAATTCCGATTTGGGGGTTAGGATGTGCTGGGGGAGCAGCTGGTTTGAGCCGGGCTCATGAATTTCTGCTTGCATATCCTTCAGCCAGGGTGCTTGTGTTGTGTCTTGAGTTGTGCAGTCTAACGTTTCAGCACAATGACACATCAAAGAGCAATTTGGTTGGAACCTCGCTGTTTGCTGACGGTGCCGCTTGTGTGCTCATGACCGGAGAAGGTAAAAGCCACGATAGTCTGCTTCCGCGAACAGTAGATACGATGTCTATGCTGATGCCTCATTCTGAAGACGTAATGGGCTGGGATGTCAAAAATGAGGGGCTGCATGTCGTGTTTTCCCGGGACATTCCAACAATTATTGAAAACTGGTTAAAGCCAAACGTCAGTACGTTTTTAGATAGGCTCGACAAAAAACTGCTTGATATTACACATTTTGTTGCGCATCCTGGCGGCAAAAAAGTGCTTGAGGCATATGAAAGAGCTCTTGGATTTACCAAAGACAAGACGCGGCCGGCTAGAGATGTGTTAGCTCAGCAAGGAAACATGTCTTCTCCGACGGTTTTATATGTGTTGAAAAAGGTGATGGAAGAGGGTCCTCAACCTGGTGAAAGCGGGCTTGTTACAGCGCTTGGTCCGGGGTTTAGTTCGGAAATGGTGTGGATTGAGTGGGAGGATCTGACATGACACTTTTTCTTTTGTTAGTAAGTGTCGTTATTGT
This sequence comes from Alteribacillus persepolensis, assembly GCF_900099605.1. Classification (GTDB taxonomy): domain Bacteria; phylum Bacillota; class Bacilli; order Bacillales; family Marinococcaceae; genus Alteribacillus; species Alteribacillus persepolensis. The sequence goes on along the minus strand of NZ_FNDK01000011.1, from coordinate 80,619 downwards.
ACAGCGGATAGCTGAGGTCATTTATGCCCGCCGCAATGAAAAAATGATGAAAGCAAACGGAGCATTTGAAGCAGGGGCGGAGCATTATAAATGGATTGTGTTGCTTCACGTGTGTTTTTTTATTTCACTATTTATGGAGAACGTATGGCGGGAGATGGAACTTATTGCAATCTGGCCAGTGTTTTTGCTGTTATTTGTTATTGTTCAGATGCTTCGCGTATGGACACTTCGCTCTCTTGGTGTGTACTGGAACACAAAAATCATCGTTCTTCCAGGTGCTGAAAAAGTTCGCTCCGGCCCTTATCGGTATATTCCCCATCCCAACTATGTGATTGTAGCACTTGAAATTATTATTCTGCCGCTTTTATTCGAGGCGTTTATTACCGCGATATTGTTTACGGTATTAAACGCTTTGCTGTTGTTGTTTGTACGTATTCCAGCGGAAAATAAAGCACTCGACATGCTACAAAAAATGACGAATGATTAGTACTTCTCACGTGCATAAAATCATGGTATATTTTTCCCGAATTCACCATGAATGCGCTTTTAGCGGGGAAGGAAGCGGTGTGATATGCTCGATGTTCTCCTTGGTAATGCGTGGACAATGCTGCTCGTTATTTTTTCGGTCAACATTGTCTACGTCACTCTATTTACGCTGCGGATGATTTTTACATTAAAAGGGCAGCACTATGCTGCTGGAGCGGTGGGCATGATTGAAATTGTGGTGTACGTATTAGGATTGGGGCTGGTGCTGGACAATCTGGATCATGTCCTTAATTTGGTAGCGTATGCGATTGGTTATGGAACGGGTGTTGTTGTAGGAATGAAAATTGAAGAGAAACTTGCCTTGGGTTATATCACAGTAAACGTAATTACAAAGGAATATGAGCCGGACATTCCTAATGCTTTGCGTAATAGAGGCTATGGAGTAACTAACTGGGTAGCGTATGGAAGAGAAGGAGAACGACTGATGATGCAAATTCTAACCTCGAGGCGTTCAGAACCCGACTTATATAATGTTATCAAAAGTTTAGATCCTAAAGCTTTCATTATATCCCATGAACCAAAAGCTTTTTTTGGAGGGTTCTGGGTAAAAGGGGTAAGACGATAATTATCACGATAGAAAGGATGCACACGTGTGACGAAGAAGCCAAAGAAAAAGAGGTTTGAAGTAAAAGAAGATGAGACCATTGATGCATGTCTCTCTCGTATATTTGAAGAAGGGTATATGCCTGTTCGCCGGATGGAAAAACCTGTTTTTCAAGAAGTGAATAAAAACGGAAAAATAGAAAAAATACCAGTGAAACAACAAATAATATTTGAGACGAAGCTTAAATAACCGAACATTAAACTTTTTATAAGTTTTAATGTTCGATTTTTGTTTGACAGATTTCATAACAACTTGTTAAGCTATACATGTAATAAACGAAATCAATACATACCTCATATAATCTCAGGAATATGGCCTGAAAAGTTTCTACCCGGCAACCGTAAATTGCTGGACTATGAGGGAAAGAGAAGTGAGCACCGGTATCAAGACAAGCGATCAGCTTGCTTGACGTGTTAGCGACGATTCAGCAGGACCCCGGCGGCTGACAGCTTTCCCTCATAGGAAACTGTCGACCGGGGTTTTCTATTGCGCAAATAAAAGGAGAGGAAGTCATGCAACCACAAGTAGGAGTTATCATGGGAAGCACTTCTGACTGGGAAACGATGAAACATGCTTGTGACGTGCTCGACGAATTAGATGTAACGTATGAGAAACAAGTTGTTTCAGCGCACCGTACCCCAGATCTCATGTTTGAGTATGCTGAAAGTGCCAGGAATAAAGGTTTGAAAGCAATTATAGCTGGAGCAGGCGGTGCTGCACATCTTCCGGGTATGATTGCTGCAAAGACGACACTTCCTGTTATTGGTGTGCCGGTACAATCGAAAGCGTTAAACGGTATGGATTCACTGTTATCGATTGTTCAAATGCCAGGAGGCGTACCTGTCGCTACTGTCGCGATCGGAAAAGCCGGAGCAACGAATGCAGGGCTGTTAGCAGCACAAATGATCAGCGCATTTGATGATAGTGTCAGAGACAAACTGGAACAGCGAAGAGAAATGCTTCGTCAAAAAGTGATGGAAACGGGGGATTTGTCATGAGCAGATTGCTTTCACCTGGAAAAACGATTGGTATTTTAGGAGGCGGACAGCTTGGCCGTATGATGGCAATAGCAGCCAAAACGATGGGATTTCGAATCGCTGTTTTGGAACCAAAGCTGAATTCTCCAACTGGCCAAGTGGCGGATGTAGAAGTAGAAGCTGCTTATGACGATCGTGAAGGTGCAAAAGAGCTGGCAAAACATTGTGATGTCTTGACGTATGAATTTGAAAATATTGACGCAAAAACGGCTCGTTTTCTTGAAGAGACGCTCTACCTTCCGCAAGGTGGCAGCTTACTGTACACCACTCAGCACCGTGTGCGGGAGAAAACGGCGATTGAACAAGCTGGTGTGCGTGTGTCCCCTTACAAACCAGTTGATTCAGTGGATTCGCTGCAGCAAGCGTTAGAAGAACTGGGCAGGCCTGCTGTATTAAAAACGTGCCAAGGTGGTTATGACGGAAAAGGACAAGTGGTCATTCAAGAGCAGACAAGCGCGGAAGAAGCTTTTCAAACATTAAACGGCAGTGAAAACGATTTGGTGTTAGAGGCATGGGTTCCGTTTGAAAAAGAAATTTCAGTTATTGTGACACGAAGCACAAATGGAGAAACATCCACGTTTCCAGTTGGCGAAAATATTCATGTGAACAATATATTACACCAAACGATTGTCCCGGCAAGAATCCAAACAGAGACTGAAGAGAAAGCACGCCAAATTGCTGATACATTAGCGGAAGAATTGGATCTCGTTGGAACATTGGCGGTCGAAATGTTTGTCTTGGAGAATGGCGATATTTTTGTGAATGAACTGGCGCCGCGACCGCATAATTCTGGTCATTACACGATTGAAGCGTGCGAAACATCTCAATTTGAACAACATGTTCGTGCTGTGTGCGGCTGGCCATTAGGTTCTACCGGCCTTTTAAAGCCTGTTGTGATGACCAATATTCTCGGACAGCACATCCCTTATGTTATGGAAAACATCACGCGTTTCAGCGAACGCGGGCATGTCCATATTTACGGTAAGGATGAAGCAAAACAAGGACGGAAGATGGGGCACTGGACGGTACTGGCAGACAATACCGAAGAGGCACTTGCAAAAATAAACGATATTTGGGAACAACAAGCTTCTTATCAGAAATAATCGATAGAGTGGAGGAACTGTGATGATCGAACGCTACACCCGCCCAGAGATGGGAGCAATATGGACAGAGGAAAATCGTTTTCAAGCATGGCTTGAAGTAGAAGTTTCTGCTTGTGAAGCATGGGCAGAACTTGGTGATATACCAAAAGAAGATGTAAAAAAGATCCGGGAAAACGCTGGCTTTGATGTAGAGCGTATTAAAGAAATCGAAGCCGAAACGAAACACGATGTTGTTGCTTTTACTAGAGCCGTTTCAGAGACCCTCGGCGAAGAGAGAAAATGGGTGCATTATGGGCTGACGTCAACGGATGTTGTAGACACCGCCCTTTCATATTTGCTCAAACAAGCTAATGATATTTTAGAAAAAGATTTAGAACGTTTCCTCTCTATTTTAAAGGAAAAAGCACAAGAACATAAGTACACGGTGATGATGGGACGAACACATGGTGTGCACGCAGAACCAACGACATTTGGATTGAAGTTAGCGCTTTGGTACCAGGAAATGCAGCGCAACCTTGAGAGATTTAAAGCAGCAAAAGAAAATGTGCGTTTCGGAAAGTTATCTGGTGCTGTTGGGACGTTTGCTAATATTCCTCCCTATATAGAATCATACGTTTGTGAAAAGCTAGGGCTTGAACCTGCCCCTGTTTCCACGCAGACTTTGCAAAGAGACCGCCATGCTCAGTATATGAGCACAATTGCTTTAATTGCGACCTCGATTGAAAAGATGGCCGTTGAAATCAGAGGACTGCAAAAAAGTGAAACGCGCGAAGTGGAAGAGTTTTTCGCCAAAGGACAAAAGGGTTCTTCGGCCATGCCGCACAAGCGCAACCCAGTCGGGTCAGAAAACATGACCGGTATTTCACGGGTGATTCGCGGCCATATGCTGACCGCTTATGAAAACGTGCCGCTCTGGCATGAGCGTGACATCTCTCATTCCTCTGCTGAGCGTATTATCTTCCCTGATGCGACGATTGCGTTGAATTATATGCTCAACCGTTTCGGCAGCATTGTAAAAAATTTGACTGTGTTTGAAGAAAATATGAAAGCGAATATGGAGCGGACTTACGGCCTCATCTACTCGCAGCGTGTGCTGCTGACGTTGATTAACAAAGGCATGGTCCGAGAAGAAGCATATGATTTGGTTCAGCCAAAAGCAATGGAAGCGTGGGAGAAAGGAATTCCGTTCCGTACACTCATCGAACAAGAATCTCGCATTACTGAAACATTAAGCTCTCGCGAAATTGATGATTGCTTTGATTATAATCACCACCTAAAACGTGTGGATGAAATTTTTCAAAGAGCGGGCTTGGAATAAATAGTAAGGGGGCCGCCACGCCCCTTTATACCCAATTGTATTTCATAAAGGAGGCTTTGCGAGTGCAAAAAGAAAAGCTGCTGTACGAAGGAAAAGCAAAAAAGTTATACAAAACGGATGAGCCGCGCGTTTTATGGGTGGAATACAAAGATGACGCCACGGCGTTTAACGGTGAAAAAAAAGAAGTGATAACAGGGAAAGGGCAGCTGAATAATGAAATATCGTCATTATTATTTCAAAAGTTAGAGGATTCTGGCATCAACAGCCACTTTCTGAAAAAACTATCAAGTACCGAACAGCTTGTTCAAGAAACGGAGATTATTCCGCTTGAAGTGGTTGTCAGAAATATTGTGGCGGGCAGCCTTCAAAAACGCACAGGGCTCAAAGAAGGAACCGTGTTAGATCAAGCCATCGTAGAGTTTTACTATAAAGATGATGAGTTAGGCGATCCGCTGATTAATAATGACCATATTCGTATTCTTAAGGCAGCGCAGCCGCAAGAAGTAGAACAGTTGAAAAAGCAAGCACTTGCAGTCAATGAAACATTGAAAGAACATTTTGACAGCTGTGGTTTGCTGCTTGTTGATTTCAAATTAGAATTTGGTAGAACAGCGGATAAGCAAGTACTTTTAGCTGATGAAATTTCTCCGGATACGTGCCGTTTGTGGGACAAAGCCACCAAAGAAAAGTTTGATAAAGACGTCTTTCGGTTTGGATTAGGTTCGTTAGAAGAAGGTTATACCGAAATTTTAAAAAGACTGGGAGGGGCTGTACATGGTTAAAGTGCAAGTGTATGTCACATTAAAAGCAGGGGTGCTTGACCCGCAAGGCAGTGCTATCACTCACTCGCTCCATACAATGAATTACAACGAGGTGAAAAGCGTACAAACAGGCAAATACATCGAGCTGGAGGTAGAGGAGACAGAAAACCTTGAAGAGCGTGTGAAAGAGATGTGTGAAAAATTGCTCTCTAACCCAGTGATTGAAGATTACACATACACCATTGGGGAGGCTGTTTCCTAATGAAGTTTGCAGTCATTGTTTTTCCCGGATCCAATTGTGACGATGATATGGTTTACGCTATCCAAGAAGGCCTGAAAGAAGAAGTTGACAAAGTGTGGTACACCGAAGAAAGTGTCGCTGATTATGATGCTGTCTTGCTCCCCGGAGGCTTTTCTTATGGAGACTACTTACGCTCCGGTGCTATCGCACGTTTTGCTCCAGTCATGGAAAGTGTTATCGAAGAAGCTGAGAAAGGCAAGCCGGTACTTGGTGTGTGTAATGGCTTTCAAGTGCTGCTTGAGGCAGGGCTTCTGCCAGGAGCCATGCAGCGAAACAAAAACCTGAAATTTATCTGCCGCCCGGTTCAATTACGTGTTGAAAACAATAGCACCGGTTTTACGAAAGCTTACGAAAGCAGCGAGACAATCACAGTTCCCGTCGCTCATGGGGAAGGCAACTATTTTTGTGATGAGAAAACGCTTGAGCAGTTAAAAGCAAATGACCAGATTGTGTTCACCTATCAAGATGACATAAATGGGTCTGTGGCAGGGATTGCCGGCATCATAAATGAAAAAGGAAACGTATTGGGGATGATGCCGCATCCAGAGCGTGCGACAGCGAATCTATTAGGAAGCGACGACGGATTAAAGCTTTTCCAATCGATACTGAATCACTGGAGGGAATCTCATGTCCTTACTTCTTGAACCGTCCCCGGAGAAAATTAAATCTGACAAAATATACCAAGAGATGGGATTAACAGACGAAGAATTTACGATGGCTGAGCAGATATTAGGCCGGACACCAAACTATACTGAAACAGGTTTGTTTTCGGTCATGTGGTCAGAGCATTGCAGCTACAAACATTCAAAAGTATTACTGAAAAAATTCCCGGTTCATGGTGAGAAGGTTCTGCAAGGGCCAGGTGAAGGAGCCGGTATTATTGATATTGGCGATGAGCAGGCAGTTGTGTTTAAAATTGAAAGCCACAACCATCCATCAGCGATTGAGCCGTACCAAGGAGCTGCAACCGGTGTGGGCGGCATTTTGCGTGACGTGTTTTCCATGGGGGCCAAACCAGTCGCTTTATTAAACTCGCTTCGCTTCGGGGAGCTGACATCCCCTCGGGTGCGATATCTGTTTGAAGAAGTAGTAGCTGGTATTGCCGGATACGGGAACTGCGTCGGCGTTCCTACCGTCGGAGGTGAAGTGCAATTTGACCCGTGTTATGAAGGGAACCCGCTTGTTAATGCCATGTGTGTTGGATTAATTGACCATAAAGATATTCAAAAAGGCCAGGCTAAAGGAGCCGGAAATACGGTTATGTATGTTGGTGCAAGCACCGGGAAAGACGGTATTCACGGAGCAACATTTGCTTCGGAAGAGTTAAGCGAAGAGTCAGAATCGAAGCGTCCGTCTGTTCAAGTGGGTGACCCTTTCATGGAGAAACTGCTGCTTGAAGCATGTCTTGAACTCGTTCAGTCTGATGCATTAGTTGGAATTCAGGATATGGGAGCGGCCGGCTTAACATCATCATCTGCAGAAATGGCTAGTAAAGCAGGTTCAGGTATTGAAATGGATTTAGATAAAGTACCGCAGCGCGAAAAAAATATGACTCCTTATGAAATGATGCTGTCTGAATCACAAGAGAGAATGCTGCTTGTTGTTGAAAAAGGACGCGAACAAGAAATAAAAGATATTTGTGACAAGTGGGGACTGATTTGTGCAGAAGTAGGACATGTCACAGAGGAGAAACGCCTTCGTTTAAACCATAAAGGAGAAATGGTTGCTGATGTACCTGTTGATGCGCTGGCAGAAGAAGCTCCTGTGTATCATCCGCCTTCTACAGAACATGCTGCATATAAAGTGAATCAACAAATTGAAGAGACGATTTTTCATCTAGATGATATGAAGAAGACGCTGCTTGATCTGCTGCAGCAGCCAACCATTGCAAGCAAAGAATGGGTGTACGATCAATACGACTATATGGTACAAACCAACACGGTTGTGCATCCAGGTTCCGATGCGGCTGTGCTGCGGGTACGCGGCAAAAACAAAGCGTTGGCAATGTCTACGGATTCAAATAGCCGCTACATCTATTTAGATCCTGAAGCTGGAGGGAAAATCGCGGTTGCAGAAGCAGCGCGAAACATCGTTTGCTCAGGCGGTGTTCCGCTTGGTCTTACCGATTGTCTGAATTATGGCAGCCCTGAAAATCCAGAAATCTACTGGCAGCTTGAAAAGTCAACGGATGGAATGAGCACGGCATGTGAAGAATTGAATACACCTGTTATTGGCGGAAATGTTTCGCTTTATAACGAGACAAAAGATGGAGCTGTCTATCCAACTCCTGTTGTAGGAATGGTAGGGCTTATCGAAAACTTAGATCACATCACCACACAGGAATTTAAGCATGCTGGCGATATTATTTATGTTATCGGAGAAGCAAAACCTGAGTTTGGCGGCAGTGAACTGCAGAAAATGCTAGAGGGAGACATTTCAGGAAGAGCACCGTTCATTGATTTAGAAACGGAAAAATTGCGGCAAACGCAGCTTCTGCAAGCCATTCAGCAACGTTCAGTAGCTTCTGCTCATGATATAGCGGAAGGTGGTTTGGCAGTAGCAGCAGCTGAAAGTCTAATCGGATCAGGTGTTGGTGCACAAATGACAGTGGATGAAGATGCTGTCGCAGAGCTGTTTTCAGAAACTCAATCACGTTTTCTTGTAACGGTGCCAAAAGACAAGCAAAAAGCATTTGAAGAAATCGTGCCAGAAGCACGTGAACTAGGAATCGTGACAGAGGAAGAAGCATTGACGATTTACAGTCCAGCCGGAAAAATTGTGCTTCAGGCGGAAGCGGAAGAACTAGAAAGCGCCTGGAAAGGAGCTATTCCATGTTTGGTGAAATCAAAGGATTAAATGAAGAATGTGGTGTTTTTGCAGTGTGGGGCCATAAAGATGCCGCTCAAATTACGTACTATGGTTTGCACAGTTTGCAGCACCGCGGCCAAGAAGGGGCAGGAATTGTCGTAAGTGACGGTGAGCAATTGTCTATACACAAAGGACTCGGCTTGGTTACAGAAGCGTTTAAAGAAGGTGAATTGGACGAGCTGCATGGTAATGCTTCTATTGGACACGTGCGCTATGCAACGGCTGGCGGCGGGGGTATCGACAATTGCCAGCCGCTGTTGTTCCGCTCTCAAATGGATAGTCTTGCGGTTGCTCACAATGGAAACCTCGTGAATGCACACGGTGTGAAGCATCAGCTTGAAAGCCAAGGAAGTATTTTTCAATCGACTTCGGATACAGAAGTGCTTGCGCATTTAATTAAACGCAGTGTGTATCCTCGTTTGGAAGATAAAGTAACCAATGCTTTATCGATGCTAAAGGGAGCCTATGCATTTGCGGTTATGACGGAAGAGAAACTGATGGTCGCCCAAGATCCAAATGGGCTGCGCCCTTTGTCGATTGGACGATTAGGTGATGCATATGTGGTAGCGTCCGAAACATGTGCATTTGACGTGGTTGGTGCCGTGTATGAAAGAGAAGTGCAGCCTGGAGAAATTATCACATTTGACGAAAATGGCATGCATTCGCAATTATTTGCCAACGCTGCTCCGCGTCGGTTGTGCAGCATGGAGTATGTCTATTTTTCTCGTCCTGATTCGAACCTTGACCAAATTAATGTACACACGGCCCGGAAAAATTTGGGCAAGCAGCTGGCAGAGGAAGCGCCAATCGAGGCCGATGTCGTTACGGGTGTCCCCGATTCTTCGATTTCTGCTGCAATCGGATATGCGGAACAAGCAGGTATTCCTTATGAATTAGGGATGATTAAAAACAGATACGTAGGGCGCACTTTTATTCAGCCATCCCAAGAGCTGCGTGAACAAGGGGTGAAAATGAAACTTTCTCCAGTGCGCGGTGTAGTGGAAGGAAAGCGTGTAGTGATGGTGGACGATTCGATCGTACGAGGGACAACGAGCCGGCGCATTGTGCGGATGTTAAAAGAAGCAGGCGCTCTTGAAGTGCATGTGCGTATTAGCTCTCCGCCTATTACACACCCTTGTTTTTATGGCATTGATACATCCACAAAATCAGAATTGATTGCTGCTAATCATTCGATAGAAGAAATGCGTGAAAAAATGGGAGCGGACTCGTTAGCATTTCTTAGTATTGATGGTATGTTAAGCGGGATCGGCAGAAAGTATCAAGATGCCAATTGCGGGCAATGTTTGGCTTGTTTTACGGGGAACTACCCGACCGAAATCTATGAAGATACGCTTCATCCCCACGATAAAGTGACGAACCATTAAAGCAAAAATGAGGAGGCTCATGTTGGATGTCTGAGGCATACAAAAAAGCCGGGGTCAACGTTGAAGCCGGCTATGAAGCGGTAGATCGAATGAAAAAGCATACAAACCGCACAATGAGACCAGAAGTGTTGGGGGGATTGGGAGGATTTGGCGCAATGTTTGATATATCCTCGCTTCCTTATAAAGAACCCGTACTTATTTCGGGAACCGATGGTGTTGGTACAAAGCTGATGCTGGCATTTGCGGTGAACAAGCATGATACAATTGGTACTGACGCGGTAGCCATGTGTGTGAATGACATTGCAGTGCAAGGGGCAGAACCTTTATATTTTCTGGACTATTTGGCACTTGGAAAAGCCAAACCAGAAAAAATCGAAGCCATTGTAAAAGGAGTTGCTTCTGGTTGTGAAGAAGCAGGATGTGCATTAATTGGCGGAGAAACTGCCGAGATGCCGGGTATGTATGGTGAAGACGAGTATGACTTGGCAGGATTTACAGTTGGTGCGTGTGAAAAACATGATATTATCACTGGGGAAAATATTAAGCCCGGCGATATTATTATCGGTGTTTCTTCTTCTGGTATTCACAGCAACGGGTTCTCCTTAGTACGTAAAGTACTGTTAGAACAAGCAGGCCTGGATTTACAAGAGACGTATGCTCCATTTGATTCCCCTTTAGGAGAAGTGTTGTTGGAGCCGACGCGTATCTATGTAAAAGCTATTGAAACATTAAAGAAGAGCGTAAAGATAAAGGGGATGGCACATATTACCGGAGGCGGATTTTATGAAAATATTCCACGTATGCTCCCGAAAGGTTTAGGAGCGGAAGTGGCCCCGGCACAGTGGGATTGTCCTCCTGTCTTTTCATTTATTAAAGAGCATGGCCGCCTTTCTGAAGAAGATATGTACGGCACGTTTAACATGGGAATTGGTTTGGCAGCTGCTGTTGATGCCAGTGAAGCAGAAACGGCTGTAAAAAGACTCAAAGAACAAGGTGAAGCGGCGTATATCATAGGGACGGTGACAACTGCAGGCGGGTTGACAATAAAGAGGGGGAGTCTCTCATGAAACTAGCTGTTTTTGCATCAGGCAGCGGATCTAATTTCCAAGCGATAGCAGATGCCATCGAAGAAGACCGCCTGCAAGCTGAAATCTCCCTGCTTGTCTCGGATAAACCGGAAGCATATGCTGTTGAGCGAGCGAAAACGCTTGGGATCTCCGTATTCACTTTTCGGCCGAAAGAATATCAAAACAAACGCGCATTTGAAAATGAAATCGTAAAGCATCTTCACGAAAAAGAAATTGATATAATTATATTAGCCGGGTACATGCGGTTGATTGGCCCGATACTGCTTCAGACATATGAGGGTTGTATATTTAATATCCATCCTTCTCTATTGCCTGCTTTCCCTGGAAAAAATGCCATTGAACAAGCTTGGCACGCAAATGTTAAAGTGACAGGTGTGACCGTTCATATGGTAGATGAGGGAATGGATACGGGACCGATTATTGCCCAAGAGTCTGTAGACATAAAAGATACCGATTCGCTGGCATCGCTCACAAAGGCAATACAAGCTGTGGAGCACCGTTTATACCCTGATACTATCCAGCGTTTAATCGAGAAACGAACATCGGAAGGGAGTCAAAATCGACATGAGCATCAAACGAGCATTAATTAGTGTCTCCAATAAGGAAGGTATTCTTCCTTTTGCCAAAAAGCTAGAAGAAAAAGGAGTAGAAATTATTTCGACAGGCGGTACGAGTCGAGTATTACAAGAAGGTGGAGTCCGTGTTACAGGCATTTCCGAGGTAACTGGTTTTCCGGAAATTCTTGATGGCCGGGTGAAAACTCTCCACCCTAACATACATAGCGGCCTGCTTGCGATGCGTGATAAAGAAGAGCATACACAACAGTTAGAAGAACAAGGAATTGCACCAATCGACCTTGTTGTGGTGAACCTTTACCCTTTTAAACAGACAATTGAAAAGCCGGAGACAACATTTGAAGAGGCTATTGAAAACATTGATATCGGCGGGCCGAGCATGCTGCGGGCTGCAGCCAAAAACCATAAACATGTAACGGTTATTACAGACCCAGGTGATTATGAGACAGTGTTAGAGGAATGGCAGGAAAATGGGGATGTGACGTTAGAGACGAAACAACGGCTGGCAGCGAAAGTGTTCCGCCACACAGCGTCGTATGACGCATTAATTGCTAATTATCTTACGGAACAAACAGGCGAATTGTACCCTGAAACATATACCGTGACGTATGAAAAGAAACAAGATCTCCGCTACGGAGAAAATCCTCACCAGCAGGCAGCTTTTTACCGTGAGCCAATTGGACCAGTAAGCTCGATTGCCAATGCGATGCAGCTTCACGGCAAAGAATTGTCTTATAACAATATCAATGACGCCGAAGCAGCTTTATCTATTGTCAAAGAATTCAATGAGCCGGCAGCTGTTGCCATTAAACATATGAACCCTTGTGGTGTTGGCGTCGGAGAGAATATTCTTGAAGCATACGAAAAAGCATTTGAAGCTGATTCAGTGTCTATTTTTGGCGGAATCATTGCTTTAAATAAAGAAGTGGATTCAGAAACAGCACGAAAAATGAAGGAAATTTTTCTAGAAATTATTATTGCACCTGCTTTTTCAGCAGAAGCATTGGATATCTTAACAGAAAAGAAAAACTTGCGTTTGCTTACGGTATCGCTGGATGAAGAACCACAAGAACGTTCAAAAATCACATCGGTACACGGAGGGGCTTTGTTTCAAGAAGAGGACCGAAAAGGCTTTTTGGATGCGGATGTACGCGTAGTAACAGAACGCGAACCAACGGAACAAGAGTGGCAGGATTTAAAGCTTGCTTGGAAGGTAGTAAAGCACGTAAAGTCCAATGCCATTTTACTGGCAAAAGACGACATGACGGTTGGTGTTGGAGCTGGTCAAATGAACCGCGTTGGATCGGCTAAAATTGCAATCGAACAAGCGGGTGAGAAAGCCGATGGTGCAGCAATGGGTTCCGATGCTTTCTTTCCTATGAAAGACACTGTAGAAGAAGCCGGAAAAGCTGGTATCAGTGCAATTATCCAGCCAGGTGGGTCTATCCGTGATGAAGAGTCGATTGAAAAAGCAAACGAGCTTGGAATAGCGATGGTCTTTACAGGAATGCGCCATTTTAAACATTAATGCCATTTGTTGTGAGGGGAAAAGGAGGACGTAAACAAATGAAAGTGCTTGTTATTGGAAGCGGGGGCAGAGAGCATGCTATTGCGGCAAAGTTAGCAGAAAGTAAACAGGTCACAAACGTGTACGCGGCGCCAGGAAATCCGGGTATCAAACCATCAGCAGAGTGTGTGGACATAAAAGAAACTGACCATGACCAGCTGATTCATTTCGCCAAAGAAAACAATATTGCTCTTACCGTTGTTGGCCCAGAAGCTCCTCTGTTAGAGGGAATTGTGGATAAATTCCAGCAAGCCGGTTTAAACGTGTTTGGTCCGACAAAAGCTGCAGCATTAATTGAAGGCAGTAAGTCGTATGCTAAAGCATTTATGCAGCGTCATCACATTCCAACTGGTTCTTATGCAGTGTTTTCGAACTATGATGAGGCGAAGGAGTATGTAGAGAGAAAAGGCACGCCGATTGTTATTAAAGCAGATGGGCTGGCAGCAGGAAAAGGTGTAACGGTTGCATTCACTACAGAAGAAGCGTTCGATGCACTTTTTGACGTGCTAAAAGATAATAAATTTGGCGAGGCTGGCTCAGAGGTAGTATTAGAAGAGTATTTAGAAGGAGAAGAGTTATCACTGATGGCTTTTGTGCACGGAGACACGGTTGTTCCGATGGTCGGTGCCCAAGATCACAAGCGTGCTTATGATAACGATAAAGGGCCAAATACGGGGGGGATGGGAGCATACAGCCCAGTCCCGCAGTTTACAGACGATGATATCCGCCGTGCTGTTATAGAAGTATTGCAGCCGGCAGCTTCTGGACTAAAAGAAGAGGAGCGTTCCTTTACAGGTATTTTGTATGCGGGCTTGATGATGACAAACGAAGGGCCGAAAGTAATTGAATTTAATGCACGCTTCGGTGATCCAGAAGCACAGGTTGTGCTGCCGCGGCTTCAATCAGATCTTTTTCAAGTGATATCTGATCTGCTGCACGGAGAAAAGCCGCATTTAGAATGGTCAGATGAAGCAGTACTAGGCGTTGTAGCAGCATCAAAAGGGTATCCGGGATCCTATGAAAAGTACCAGCCAATAAAAAAGATGCCGCAAGCTGATTATTTGTATTTTGCCGGAGTGAGCGAGCAGGATAAACATCTTGTCACAGCTGGCGGACGCGTGCTGCTCTTGGCTGAAAAAGCTGAGACATTACAACAAGCACAAGCAGCTGTATATGAAAAGCTGGCACAGTTAGACACAACAAACTTGTTTTACCGAAAAGATATTGGCGACAAGGCCATGAAACGTGAAACGTTATAACGTGACGATGTGAAATGAACCGGTTCGAGTTAAGGTCGGTCACCTTAACGAACCGGTTTTTTTATAAAAAAATAAAATTGTTTGTAAGAAAAATATACATAAACCATCGTATGATGAAGGAAGACTTGTTACAATACAGAATTAGATATTAAAGCTCATTCATAGATGGATCTTCTTGCGACTCTTTATTTGCAGTGTTGGAAACACTGTCGGTAACCATTTTTGTAAGCGGGCAGAAGCGAGTAATTCCTTCAGCCACTTTCATTGCTCCCATTGCAGCAATAAACAACTGTCTGCCGCTGTTTTTGCGGAAATCGGTTAATTCGGCTGTAGACCAAGCCAACATCGTTAAACCACAAGTAATTCGGACTAAAGCATTTAACGTGCCGATATTTTGTTTCATGCTGTGCCTCCTTTAAAAAAACTTAACAATCTTGTCATTTACTTTCATGGAGTAATGGATGAAAATATGATAAGATAGGAAAACATTGACAAACAATATTACGGATAAAGCACAATTTAATCAGGCAAAGGACTAGAAAGCAGGTGACGACTATGGGAACTCAGCTTTTCCGTTGGAATAAACAAACATTAAGACGCCAGCTTTCCGTTATTCGCGGTCAGGTGGCACCAACGATTGTCTTAAAAGATGCAACATACTTAAGCAGCGCGAGGAAAGCGTGGCTTCGTGGTCATATTTGGATATATAATGATAGGATTGTCTATACAGGAACGGAATGGCCGCAAAAAACGGAAGGGACTGAGATTATTGATTGTACGGGAAAATACATTGTACCCGGTTACATCGAACCTCATGCTCATCCGTTCTTCTTATATAATCCCCATACATTAGCGGAATATGCATCCGTTCGGGGAACAACCACACTGATTAACGACAACATGTTCTTTTATTTAAATATTAATAAAAAGAAAGCGCTTACACTTATTGAGGAAATGAACACATTACCAACATCGATGTTTTGGTGGGGGCGTTATGATGCACAAACCGAGTTAGAAGATGAAGATTCCTTGTTTGTGCCGTCTAATATGAAAGCATGGCTTGAACATCCGCTTGTTGTGCAAGGCGGGGAGTTGACCGCTTGGCCAAAAGTAATGACAGGTGATGAAACCTTGCTGCATTGGATGCAGTATACAAAAGAATTAAACAAACCGATTGAAGGGCACTTTCCTGGGTCTTCTTACCGAACGCTGACTCAGATGGCTCTGTTAGGTGTCACTGGAGATCACGAGGCCATGAACGGAGAAGAAGCATTACGCCGGTTAGATGCAGGTATGACGACATCTCTTCGTTATTCATCCATTCGGCCGGATTTACCTCGTATTCTTGATGATCTGCTAGAAGCTGGTATTACAGATTTTCGCCGTTTTAATTTTAATACAGACGGTTCGACACCAATGTTTTACAAACAAGGTGTGATTGATAAAACAATAGCCATCGCGTTAGAACGAGGCGTTCCTGTCATTGATGCTTATGAAATGGGAAGCTACAATGCTGCCAAGCATTATGGTTTAGATGACTATATTGGTTTGATAGCACCAGGGCGTATTGCTCATTTAAATATTTTAAACGATATATATCAGCCTGTGCCTGAAGCTGTGTTAGCAAACGGTCAATGGGTGTATAAAGATGGAGAAAGCGACTACCCGGAAAAAACATTTGAGTGGGAAGACTATGGCGTAGAGCCGTTTGAAATCAATTGGGATTTAACAGAAGACGATTTGCACTTTTCAATGCCGATGGGGATTGAATTAGCAAACTCCGTTATTTTAAAGCCATATCAAATTAATGTAGATGTTACCAATGAGCATCTTTCCACTAATCACGATGAATGCTTTTTTGTTATGCTGGACCGTCATGGGAAATGGCGAATTAATACCGTAATAAAAGGGTTTGCAACAACGCTCGGCGGTTTAGCCACCACGTTTTCTAATACAGGTGACATCGTATTAATTGGCAAAAATAAACGTGATATGAAGCGGGCTTTTGAAGAAGTTAAAAAGCATAGTGGCGGTATTTTTATCGTGGAAGACGGTAATGTGATAGAAAGTATGCCGCTGCAATTATTTGGAGCGATGTCTCTGGATTCAATGGAAGATGTCATACAAAAGCATGAGCGCATTGATGCCGCGTTAAAAGAGCGAGGTTATCCTCATGATGATCCTATTTACAGTATGTTATTCTTCTCCTCGACACACCTTCCGTACATTCGAGTAACACAAAAAGGAATTTTTGATGTTCACAAGAAAACGGTACTCTTTCCTTCAATTATGCGTTAAACTGTAAAAGTAATTCATGTTAAACTATAATAAACGTACCAGCACGAAAATGCAGGGAGTGCTGGTACAGATTACGTTTAAAAAGGTTTGGGGAAAATGAAGAATTGGAGATTATTGACCTTTGTTGGTGTGATGTTATTGGCTGCTTGTGCTGAAAATGAAGAAAATACAGCGGAACCAGTAGATGACCCCGGTCATACAGAGGAAACAGAAGTGGCAGAACAGGAGCCAGAACGAAAGGAAGACGCAGAAGAATCTCAAGCTTATGAAGACATTCATCCACTCACAGGTGAGCCAACGAATGATGTATCGCCATACAAGCCTATTGCAGTGATGGTTAACAATCATTGGGATGCTCGTCCACAGAGTGGATTGAGTAAAGCAGACATTGTCTATGAGATTTTAACAGAAGGCGATCTGACACGTTTTTTGGCAATTTATCATAGTGAACAGCCAGAGAAGATTGGTCCTGTTCGCAGTGCACGTGGATATTTTGTTGATATAGCAGAAGCACACGATGCATTTTTTGTGACACATGGATGGAGCCCGGAAGCAGAACAAATGCTGCAAAACGGCAGGGTGGAGTTTTTGAATGGATTGTATCACGATGGTACATTGTTTGAACGTTCAGCTGAACGTAATCGACCGCACAATTCTTATATTACGTTTAGAAACATGTTAGAAGGATTAAATAACAAAGGATACGAATTAAAAGATGAAGTCGACCCATTAACTTTCAACGACACCAATGAACATCCTGCTTTTACAAAGCAGGAGGGAGACATAGACATATCGTATCGCGATAAGTATTTTGTCTCTTTTACTTATAACGATGAAAAACAAGCATACGAGCGTTCAAGCGATCAAGAACCGACAATGGATGAGCTGGAAAATGAACGAGTATCTCCGGAAAATGTATTAGTGATACAAGCCTCCCACCGGGTTATTGATGATAAGGGACGCCGCTACATCGATTTACAAAGCGGCGGAGATGGTGTCCTTTTTCAACACGGAGAGCGTCTGGCAGTGACGTGGGTGAATGACGATGGTCGTATTGTTCCAAAAAAAGATGGCGAAGAAATTCCACTCATCCCAGGACAAACGTGGGTTAATGTCGTTCCATCTGCCACGGTGCTGGAAGACGTTGGCATAGACTAAAAATGGATGGAAATGAGGTGTGGCATCATTGCAAATTGATAAGTTAAGAGGAAAAGAGTTAGATCAATTGTTTAAAGCTATTTTATCTCTTCGTGATGTAGAAGAATGTTATGAGTTTTTTGATGATCTTTGCACGATAAACGAAATACAATCCTTGGCGCAGCGGCTTGAAGTGGCAAGGATGCTTCAGCACGGTTATACGTATCATAAGATTGAAACAGAAACTGGAGCAAGTACCGCGACGATATCAAGAGTGAAACGTTGTTTGAATTACGGCAATGACAGTTATCAAATGACGTTAGATCGTGTGTATGAACAAGAGAAACAGGAACCTCAAAAATAATGCGAAGCTACTCTTTTGGTGCTTGTTGCCGAGAGAGTAGTTTTTGTATGCTTATTACTGGTGGGGAAAATACGTCCTTTATCTTTTTTGAGGCAGATGGAATATGTCTGCTATAATCTAACGTTGAAGAAGAATCGCAAGGTGATTTTATGGATGTTGGAGGATAACAATGCAAGCATATACAGAGTGGGAACACGTATTTAAACTTGATCCAGCGAAAGAATTAAGCGATGAAGATTTGGAAGCTGTCTGTGAATCGGGAACAGATGCAGTAATTGTTGGAGGAAGTGATGATGTAACATTAGACAATACATTATCGCTCTTGGCACGGATACGTCGTTACTCCGTCGCGTGTACTCTTGAAGTTTCCAACTTAGAAAGTATTACACCTGGATTTGACTACTTTTTTATTCCGACTGTATTGAACGCAGAAGATTCCCGGTGGATTACAGGCCTGCATCGTCAAGCATTGAAAGAATTTGGGCCAATTATGAATGCAGACGAGATTATAACGGAAGGTTACTGTATATTAAACAGTGAATCAAAGGCAGCCAAATTGACGAACGCAGACACGAACTTAGACAAAGATGATGTCGAAGCAGCCGCGATGCTAGCAGATACATTGTTTCATCTGCCTATCTTTTATCTCGAATACAGCGGTATGTATGGCGATAAAGAATTTGTTAAAGCAGCGAAACTGACATTGCAGCATGCTCAGTTATTTTACGGCGGCGGCATCGAGACGCCGGAACAAGCTGAAGAAATGGCGGCTTATGCAGATACTGTTGTTGTAGGGAATGTGGTTTACACGGACATAAAAAAAGCGCTGCAAACGGTAGATGCGGTAAAAAACAATGGAAGAAATAGTAGAAAAAACGTATAATATATTCGAACATATGTTTTGGGTGGTGTTTCCTATATGCAACGACAAATTATTGAAAAAATGCTTCAAGGCATGAATGAAGAGCAAAAAGAAGCTGTCCAGCATACAGAAGGTCCCTTGTTAGTCATGGCGGGTGCTGGCAGTGGCAAAACACGTGTTTTAACACATCGGATTGCGTATTTAATCCGCGAAAAAGGTATTCCGCCTTATTCGATTTTAGCCATTACGTTTACAAATAAAGCGGCTCGTGAAATGAAAGAGCGTGTGTCTGGATTAGTTGGTCCGGTCGCTGAAGATATTTGGATGTCCACATTTCATTCTATGTGTGTACGAATTTTACGGCGGGACATTGACCGGATAGGGTTAAACCGTAACTTTTCGATTCTTGATGCGACAGACCAGCTCTCTGTGATTAAACAAATTTTAAAAGATCAAAACATCGATTCTAAAAAATTTGATGCACGAACGATGCTCGGCATGATTTCATCTGCCAAAAATGTGTTGGAGACACCAAAAAAGTTTGCAGAAAGAGCATATGGTCCGGTAGAAGAAACAGCGGCAGACGTGTATAAGGAATACCAGCGCCGGCTGCGAACAAACCATGCCTTAGATTTCGATGACTTAATTATGATGACGATCACATTGTTTAGGCAGGTTCCGGAAGTTTTAGAATTTTATCAGCGGAAATTTCAATATATTCATGTGGATGAGTACCAAGATACAAACAGAGCGCAGTACGTACTGGTCAATTTGCTTGCAGAGTCTCACCGAAACTTAT
The DNA here is from genome assembly GCF_900099605.1 of Alteribacillus persepolensis. Lineage (GTDB taxonomy): Bacteria > Bacillota > Bacilli > Bacillales > Marinococcaceae > Alteribacillus > Alteribacillus persepolensis. The sequence continues at coordinate 60,747 of NZ_FNDK01000011.1, read as the reverse complement.
GCGTGGTGGGAGATTCAGATCAGTCAATCTATAAATGGCGCGGTGCAGATATACAAAACATCCTTTCTTTTGAAAAAGATTATGAAGAATGCCGAACGATTCTTTTGGAACAAAATTATCGTTCGACAAAGAAAATATTACAAGCAGCAAACGAAGTTATTAAAAACAACAGCGGCCGTAAGCCGAAAAAGTTATGGACAGATAATAATGAGGGAAGCAATATTCATTACTTTCAGGCTGCTGATGAGCGGGACGAGTCGGTGTATGTTGTGGAGAAAATCAAAGAAGCAGTCGACAAAAACGGGTACGATTATTCCAACATTGCCGTGTTGTATAGAACGAATGCCCAGTCCCGTGTGATAGAGGAAATGTTTCTAAAATCAAACATTCAATATAATATGATCGGCGGTACAAAGTTCTATGATCGAAAAGAAATTAAAGATGTCCTGGCTTATTTACGGGTGGTTGCCAATCCAGATGATGATATCAGCCTTGACCGTATTATTAACGTACCAAAGCGTGGTATTGGAGCGACAACGGTCGATAAAATCGCAGCATATGCGAATAATCACGGCATTTCCATGTTTAGGGCTCTGCAGGAAGCAGACCAAATAGGGCTGAGTGCAAGACCTACTAAAAAACTTATCGAATTCTCCGAACAGCTTGGCCGTTGGATTGCACTGCAAGAGTATTTGTCTGTGACCGAATTAGTGGAAGAGCTGCTTGAAAAAACAGGTTACCGCGATGCCTTAAAAGAAGATAAGTCGCTTGAATCGCAAAGCAGACTGGAAAATATTGACGAGTTTATATCCGTTACAAAAGACTTCGAAAAAAGAAATGAAGATAAATCATTGATTGCGTTTTTGACTGACCTTGCCTTAGTGTCGGATATCAATCAAGAGGAAGACGACAATACGAGTGCAGTAACCATGATGACACTGCATGCTGCCAAAGGTCTCGAGTTTCCTATTGTTTTTTTGATTGGTATGGAAGAAGGTGTTTTCCCACACAGCCGTTCTCTATTTGAAAACGAAGAAATGGAAGAAGAGAGGCGCCTGGCTTATGTCGGAATTACAAGAGCCGAGCAGGAGTTATACCTTACCCATGCGCATATGCGCCAGCTGTACGGGCGGACGCAAGCCAATCCGAAGTCCCGGTTTATTCAAGAATTACCAGAAGGTGTGCTGGATGGCGCAGAAGAGGAAGACAGTAAGCCGGACTGGATGAAAACGAGCCTTGATAAGAAGATGTCACCGTTTGAGAGAAAGCGAAAAGCTGCTGCTGCGCCTTCACGCGGGCGAACGATTGCTGCCAACACAGGCGGAAGCAGCTTTGAGTGGCAAGTTGGAGACAAAGCAGAGCACAAAAAATGGGGGATTGGCACCGTAGTCAGCACGAAAGGAGAAGGAGAAGACGTTGAATTAGACGTAGCTTTTCCAACAGAAGGTGTGAAACGGCTGTATGCCAAATTTGCTCCAATTACAAAGGTTTAAGAAGATGGCAGAAAGGAAGACGGGCGATGAATCAAAACGATGCGACAAAGCGGGTTGAAGAGTTACGGCAACTGTTAGAAAAGTACGGGTATCATTATTACGTACTTGACGACCCGCTCGTCCCTGATGCTGAGTATGATGAAAAAATGCAGGAGCTCATTTGGCTGGAAGAGGAGTTTCCAGAGTTAAAACAAAGTGATTCTCCTACGGTTCGTATTGGCGGTAAGCCGCTGGATGCATTTGAAAAAGTACAGCATACTATACCGATGATGAGTCTTGGAAATGCATTTAATGAGCAGGATATATATGATTTTGACCGCCGTGTTCGTCAAGCAGCAGGAGATGATGTGCAGTATACGTGCGAGTTGAAAATCGATGGGCTGGCTGTATCGCTTACATATGAAAATGGGCGTTTTGTTCGAGGGGCCACGCGCGGAGACGGTACAACAGGAGAAGATATTACAAAGAACTTGCAGACGGTTGGCTCTATTCCTCTGCGTCTTTCACAACCGGTGGATATTGAAGTGCGCGGAGAAGTGTTTATGCCAAAACGTTCGTTTGAAAAGCTGAACGCCGCAAAAGAAGACGCCGGTGAAGCTTTGTTTGCCAACCCTAGAAATGCAGCGGCAGGGTCATTAAGACAGCTTGATCCTAAAGTAGCTGCGAAAAGAAACCTTGATATTTTCTTATACTCGATAGCTGATGTGGACGGAGCAGACATTCAAACCCATTACGGGGCGATTTCATACATGAAAGAGTTAGGGTTTAAAACAAATCCAAACACACAACATTGTCCGGGCGCAGAAGAGGTTATAGAATATATAAACAGTTGGATTGATCGCCGAAACGATCTTTCGTATGAGATTGACGGGATCGTTATTAAAGTTGATCGGCTTCATCAGCAAGAAGAGCTGGGCTTTACGGCTAAAAGTCCGCGCTGGGCGATAGCGTATAAGTTTCCGGCAGAAGAAAAAGTAACGACATTAACCGGCATTACGCTTTCTGTTGGAAGGACAGGTGTTGTTACTCCTACAGCTCAACTAGAAGCCGTGCAAGTTGCGGGAACGACTGTAAAGCGTGCATCGCTGCATAATGAGGATTTAATTCGAGAGAAGGATCTTAAAATTGGTGATAAAGTTGTCATAAAAAAAGCAGGAGACATTATTCCAGAAGTAGTAAGAGTGCTTGATGAGCTGCGTGAAGGCGATGAAAAAGACTTTGAGATGCCAACCATATGTCCGGCCTGTGACAGCGAACTAGTCCGGCTGGAAGAAGAAGTCGCACTTCGCTGCATTAACCCTCAGTGTCCAGCGCAAATACAAGAAGGGTTAATTCATTTTGTTTCCCGGGATGCCATGAATATTGACGGGCTGGGGGAAAAAGTCATTCAACAGTTATTTGCCCACCGTCTTGTCGCTGGTATTGCAGATTTATACAAGCTGGAAAGAGAAGAACTTTTAACATTAGAACGGATGGGAGAAAAATCTGTTCAAAACTTGCTGCAAGCGATTGAAGCTTCAAAAGAAAATTCTTTGGAGAAACTGATTTTCGGACTGGGAATTCGTTTTGTCGGAGCAAAAGCAGCTAGAACGCTGGCAGAGCATTTTAAAACAATGGAGCGGCTGCATCATGCTTCGTATGAAGAATTCATTGCTATTTATGAAATTGGAGAAAAAATGGCAGACTCCATCGTCAGCTATTTCAACAAGCCGGAAGCTGCAGAACTGCTGGATGAACTAGCGGAACTTGGTGTGAATATGGAATATAAAGGCATAAAAAGAGATGAAGCCGCCGACAATTCTGCTTTCTCTGGCAAAACAGTTGTCCTGACAGGAACATTAGAGAACATCACGAGAAAAGAAGCAAAAGAGAAAATCGAAGCTCTTGGAGGAAAAGTAACAGGCAGCGTTAGTAAAAATACGGATGTACTCGTTGCTGGTGCAGATGCTGGTTCCAAATTAGACAAAGCTCAACAACTTGCCGTTGATATCTGGAACGAAGAACAGTTTTTAGAGGCGGTCAATGGTGAAAATATGTAAGGCGGGAGAGAGGCAGCGCAGCCTGTCTCCTTTGTCATTGTATGAAAAACAGTGAAAAAAGCTGGGAAGATTATTATTTTTTTCACTTGAGAATATGCCTTTGTCATTCTATGATGGAACTTGAATGGGATGATATGTACGCTTGTTAAAAGTATTCGTTCCCGGGGAAACGAGGAGAGAGATACATGTGGAAAAAAACGGGAGTTTCTGCGTTGTCCGCGCTCGTATTGTTATCTGGCTGTCTGCCTGGTATGGAGCCTGATGATGGAATAGAAATGGATGAAGAAGAACATATAGAAGATACAGAAGTAAAAGTAAGTCCGGAAATACCAAGCTTAAACCAGTATTACCGAAGCATTTTGCAAGATGGCAAGTACATACATGGGACAACGAGAGGATATAACACAGCTGTTGTTTATAATCGCATGGATTTAGAAAGACTGGAAGTAGGTTTGCAAGAGGTTGCGTTAGAAGAATTCAATCAAGATGATTATTTTTTCCGCGAAGGACAATTTATTAACCGAACAGAATTGAACAACTGGCTGATGAGATATGAGGAACCTGCAGAGGAGGAAGAAGGAAATCCAACTGGATTGAACCCTCCGTTAGGCAGCGGTGATAGTTTTGAAGAACGAGAAAGGTCGCAGCCAAGAGTTCTTTCCAATATTCTCGAACACAACTATGTTTTTGAAAACGCAGAAGGCAACCTCCAAGTCGGGGGTGTTGTTATCGGTATTTCCATGAACAGTGTTTATTATTTTCGACAAGAACATGAGGATGGAACATATGGGCCGTGGCTGAATGAAGAAATTGATGAAAACACCAGTTTAGAAGAAGGAAAGCAGATTGCTCAAGAAGTGTTAGAACGGTTAAGAGATACAGACCGGGCTGATGGAGCGTTGTCACAGGTCCCAATTGTATTTGCAATATTTCGTGAAGCACCAAGAGAATCGGCGGTTCCCGGGGAGTTTATAGCAACTGCAAAAGCTAATCCTGAAGAAGATGTAGGGAATTGGCAGTCCATTAATGAAAAACATTATTTATTTCCATCAAGTACAGCGACAGAAGAACAAAGAGAAGATGCAGAAGCATTTAACCAATTTCGAAATGAAATCAATGATTTCTTTGAAAACTATGTTGGTGTTGTTGGGGAAGGATATTATCAAAATGGGGAGTTAAGAAGCCTCACGGTAAACATTCCGATTACGTTTAACAGTAAGACAGAAATTATTGCACTGACACAACACGTGACAGATCGTTTGGAACAGCGTTTTCCGAATGAGCTGGACATAGAAGTGAATATTACATCGACAGACGGTCAAGAAGCATTAGTTGTCAGAGATGCAGGAGAAGACCCTTTTATTCACGTATATTAAGCGTAGGTGAATGAGCGTCCAGGCGTTGATACGTTGCCCGCAGCGGTCTTATTTGGTATCATCAATATATTGTGAAAGGACGAATAAGTGGAGGTGACGGAAGTGGAAAGAATTACAAAAGAGCAAGTAAAGCATGTGGCACATTTAGCGCGCCTTTCGGTAACAGAAAAGGAAGTAGAAACTTTCACAGAACAATTAGATGCTATTATCGGCTTTGCTGAACAGCTGAATGAGCTAGATACTGACAATGTTGAACCGACAACACACGTTTTGGACATTCATAACGTGCTGCGTGAAGATGAACAGCGCCCGTCATTAGAACGGGAAGAAGCGTTGAAAAACGCGCCGGATCAAGAAGACGGACAAGTAAAAGTACCGTCTGTTTTAGAGTAAAGGAGGGAAAGATACATGTCTATATTAGAAGAAAGCTTTTCATCGATACATAAAAAGCTTAAAGATAAAGACGTAAAAGTCACGGAGCTCGTTGATGCTTCTTATGAACGTATTAAAGAAGTAGATGAGAAAGTTCAAGCATTTTTGACATTGAATGAAGAAGAGGCGAGGCAGCACGCAGAAAAGTTAGATCAAGCGATTCAAAATGATGAAGCCAATAATGTGTTATTTGGCCTGCCGGCTGGCATTAAGGATAATATTGTAACAAATGGACTGCGCACGACTTGTGCAAGCCAGCTTTTAGCTAATTTTGAACCAGTCCATAATGCAACAGTGATGGATAAGCTTCATGCTCAAGAAACAGTTACTGTTGGCAAATTGAATATGGACGAATTTGCGATGGGTTCTTCCAATGAAAACTCAGGATTTCAAACAACACGAAATCCGTGGAATGTAGAGTACGTTCCCGGTGGGTCAAGCGGTGGTTCTGCGGCCGCCGTTGCAGCTGGCGAAGTAGCTTTTGCCCTTGGATCTGATACGGGCGGCTCTATTCGTCAACCAGCCTCTTATTGCGGTGTGGTCGGCTTAAAACCAACATACGGACGTGTATCCCGCTTTGGATTAGTTGCGTTTGCTTCGTCCTTGGATCAAATTGGTCCATTGACACGTACTGTAGAAGATAACGCATATGTTCTGCGCGAAATCGCAGGTCATTGTAGGAAAGATTCCACTTCTGCAGATGTAGAAGTACCTGATTATCTTTCTTCGTTAAAACAGGACGTGAAAGGGCTGCGCATTGCTGTACCTAAAGAATACCTTGGTGAAGGTGTTCATGAAGATGTGAAAAAGCACGTGCTGGATGCTTTAAAAGTGTTAGAAGATCAAGGAGCAACGTGGGAAGAAGTGTCTCTTCCACATTCTCAATATGCAGTTGCTGCTTATTACTTATTAGCTTCTTCGGAAGCATCAGCGAACTTAGCACGTTTTGATGGTGTTCGCTACGGTGTTCGCAGTGAAAATGCGAACAATTTAATCGATATGTACAAAGAAACACGGAGCCAAGGTTTTGGTGATGAGGTGAAGCGCCGTATTATGCTGGGAACCTTTGCACTCAGCTCCGGTTATTATGATGCCTATTACAAGAAAGCACAAAAAGTACGTACGTTGATTAAGCAAGACTTTGACCAAATTTTAAACGATTATGATGTCGTCATCGGTCCTACAGCACCTACTACTGCATTTAAAGTCGGTGAAAAGATTAATGATCCGTTAACGATGTATGCAAACGACATTTTAACGATTCCAGTGAACCTTGCGGGCGTGCCAGCGATTTCTGTTCCATGCGGCTTTTCCGAAGGGCTTCCAGTAGGATTGCAAATCATTTCTAAGCCGTTTGCAGAAGGCACGGTGTATCGTGTAGCTCATGCATACGAACAAGCAACTGAACATCATAAAGCAAAGCCGGAACTGTAAGGGGGGAAAACGATGAAATTTGATACAGTAATAGGTTTGGAAGTTCACTCTGAATTAAAAACAAACACAAAGATTTTCTGTAATTGTTCCACAGAGTTTGGTGCACCGCCAAACACACATACATGCCCTGTCTGTCTCGGGCATCCCGGGGTACTGCCAGTGTTGAACGAGCAGGCTGTAGAGTATGCGATGAAAGCAGCGCTAGCGTTAAACTGTGAAATTGCGGAAGAAACGAAGTTTGATCGTAAAAACTATTTCTATCCGGATAATCCAAAAGCTTATCAAATCTCACAATTTGATAAGCCGATCGGTGAAAACGGCTGGATTGAAATTGAGGTAGAAGGATATAAAAAGAAGATTGGGATTACCCGTATTCATATGGAAGAAGATGCTGGGAAGCTGACACACGATGATTACGGAGAGCACTCCCTCGTTGATTTTAACCGTGTTGGGACACCGTTAATTGAAATTGTATCGGAGCCTGATATTGAGACGCCGGAAGAAGCGTATGCCTATTTAGAAAAGTTAAAAGCGGTTTTACAGTACACAGAAGTGTCCGACTGTAAGATGGAAGAAGGCTCACTTCGTTGTGATGCCAACATTTCGCTAAAACCTGCAGGCCAAAAAGAGTTTGGCACGAAAACGGAGTTGAAAAACTTAAACTCATTTGCCAATGTACAAAAAGGGTTGGCCTATGAAGAAAAGCGCCAAGAACAAGAGCTGCTTTCAGGCGGAGAAATTTTGCAAGAAACAAGACGGTGGGATGACGCAAAGAAAGAAACTGTCTTAATGCGTGTCAAAGAAGGTTCAGATGATTATCGTTATTTCCCTGAACCAGATCTTGTTTCCCTTTATATTGACGAGGACTGGAAAGCGAAAGTAAAAGCCGATATTCCAGAGCTGCCGGATGCACGTAAAAAACGCTATGTAGAAGAATATGGTCTTCCGGAATATGATGCTGGTGTTATTACACAATCAAAAGATATGTCTGATTTCTTCCAAGAAACCATTGACCAGGGTGCTGATGCAAAGCAAGCTGCGAACTGGCTGATGGGGGAAGTAAACGGGTACTTGAATGCAGAAGGCTTGGAACTTGAAGATGTGGCGCTGACGCCTGAAAGTCTTGCTAAACTCATCCGTTTAATTGAAGAAGGAACAATTTCTAGTAAAATTGCCAAAAAAGTCTTCGCTGATGTAATGAAAGAAGGCGGCGATCCGGAGAAAATTGTTAAAGATAAAGGGCTTGTCCAAATCTCCGATGAAGGTGAACTGAAGAAAATTGTAGCCGGTATTCTTGAAAACAATCCACAGTCGATTGAAGACTATAAAAATGGAAAAGACAAGGCACTTGGCTTTTTAGTTGGCCAAGTTATGAAAGAAACAAAAGGAAAAGCAAATCCGCAGTTAGTGAATAAGTTAATTCTTGAAGGAATCGATGAACAATAAATAACGAACCCCCTCCCATTGGCTAACACCATAGGAGGGGGTTTATCATTATTAAGCAAGAAGACTCCCGCTTCAAGCGGACTGCAAGGTTGTTAAGTAGGAGCAGTTCCGTGCGGGGGATGCCTGCTGTGAAGTGCTGGATCATAGACAATAAATCAATATATTGTTATAGGTAGAAGAAGCCGGTTTTTCATGAATGTGGTATAGTAATAAAAAACAATATGTTGGGAGATATCATAATGAGACGTGCACGCGTTATATACAATCCAACATCGGGACGAGAACAAATGAAAAAGCAGCTGCCTTATATTTTAGATCGACTGGAAACATCAGGTTATGAAACGTCTGCACACATGACAAAAAGAGAAGGGGATGCGAAAGAGGAGGCAAAGCGCGCTGGATTGGCTGGTTTTGAAGTTGTGATAGCAGCAGGTGGAGACGGTACTATCTTTGAAGTTGTAAATGGTTTAGCTAAACTAGAAGAACGTCCGAAGCTTGGCTTGATACCGGCTGGTACTACAAATGATTTAGCACGGGCGCTTGGTATCAGCGGTTACAGCATCGAGAAAATTTGTGACGTATTGTGTGGGGAGAAGAGTTCTTGGATCGATATTGGGAAAGTGAATCATCAATATTTTATTAATATTGCTGCAGGCGGAAAATTAACGGAATTAACGTACGACACGCCCAGCAAATTAAAGACGATGATGGGTCAGTTTGCTTACTATGTAAAGGGTGTTGAAAAGCTGGGGTCTCTTAAACCGAAAAATGTACGAATCGAGTATGATGGAAAGTTATTTGAAGGCGATATTATGATGTTTTTAATCGCAAATACAAATTCGGTTGGAGGCTTTGAGAAACTCTTGCCAAATGCAAAATATAACGATGGTATGTTTGATATGATTATTATAAAAAAAACAAACGTGCCTGAGCTCGTTCGAATCGGTACCCAAGCATTACAAGGAGAGCATCTTCACCATGAAAAAGTGTTATATGTACAAGCGAATAGAATCAAAATCCAAGTAGATGGGGACATGCAGTTGAATTTAGATGGAGAATACGGCGGCAAACTGCCAGCCGAATTTGTAAACCTGCATCATCACGTAGAGATGCTTTGCCCATAACAACGTTCAGGCTGTTGAAGCAGACAAGCCTGAACGTATGATATGTGGTATCACGGAAATGAATAGAGAGATGACTAGATTATTAGCTTTCTTTCTTATGAATATTTTCTATAAAAGATGTTTTAATCGTTTCCTTTGCTTTTGTCCATGAACCAAAGTTACGGTGATACGTATTGGAGCTTGGCAGCGCTTTTTCTTTCGCATATTCATCCCAATGGTCTTTTGTAGTAAATTCACCAATGTGCTGACAAGCAACTTTGATCATTTTCTCTTTTTTGAGTTCTTTTCTTACTTTTGTCGTCATCGATCTCATTGACCTCCGTTTCATTAGTAGTAAAGGGAATTCTTATGAGTTAGAAAGCATGCTTTTCACAGCAAGTTTTATATTTTGCGGCCGTTCTGCGAGCCGGCGCATGAAATAACCGTACCAGTCGTTTCCAAATGGCACATAAGAACAAACGCGGTATCCTTCGTTAGCCAGCTGCTGCTGGAGATCATGGCGAAACCCGTACAGCATTTGGAATTCAAATGAATGGTAAGCAATCTGATTCTCATGGACAAACGCTTTTACTTGTTCTATAATTTCATGGTCATGCGTAGCAATGGCGGTGTAACTGCCGTGAGAAAGGTGTTTTTTTATCAAATGCAAAAAATTTTTATCAATGTCGGCTTTCTCTTGCATAGCAACATCCGCCGATTCTTTATACGCCCCTTTAACAAGACGGAGAGGAACACCCTGCAGGTGGTCGATATCTTCATTTGCCCGGTATAAATAGGATTGAATCACTGTTCCAACGTTATCAAACTCTTTTCTGAGCGCAAACAGTATGTCAAGTGTTGTTTGATAGCGGCTGTAGTCTTCCATATCAATGTTGACGTATATGTCGTATTGGTTAGCGGTTTGGACAATACTTCGCATATTGTTCATGCATAAATTTTTATCAATATCGAGCCCAAGCTGCGTTAACTTTAAGGAAAGATGGCAATCCACCTTCCACTCATGAATAGCATGCAAGGTGTTGATACAATATTGACCAGCCTCCAATGCTTCTTGTTTGTCTGTGACAAATTCACCTAAGCGATCGACGGTACAAGCCAGCCCCGCTTCGTTTAGTCCCGCTATTGTTTTCATCGCACTTTCAATCGTTGTACCAGCTACTACTTTTGAGGCACCAAGGCGCAGCCCCCATTTTTTTGCGGCATGGTTTAACAGTTTGTTTTCCGAAAGAAAGAGGAAAAAATTTCGTGAGATATTCATGGCTTCTCCTCCTTTCCCTTAATCACTTCCGGAAAGTTTTAAGTCATCTTCAATGACGGCCAAAACCGTGTCGGCTTTTATTGTTTCTCCAGCTGTGACATGTATATCTTTAATGATTCCACTTGCACCGACATGTACTTTCGCAAGACTGCCGTTTTCTGTTTGGATAGTAAATAGTGGTTCCCATTCATACACGTATTCCAATGGCTTCACGTACACTTCTGCTATTTTTCCTTGTTCAAAAGATGACACTTCATGTATTTTTTGAAACATTGTGAAATCCTCCTTCTGTTTATTTATACCCATCCACGGAAGCGGCTGGCTTCGGCCATTTTTCTAGTACCTGCGATATAGGCAGCCGTCCGCATATCCGTCTTATAGCGAGTTGCAGCTTTATATACTTTATGAAAGGACTGCACCATTTTAGTATGCAGTTTTTCATCTATTTCATCTTCAGGCCAGTAATAGCCTTGGTTATTTTGAACCCACTCAAAATAGGAGACAATCACTCCGCCAGAACTTGCGAGCACATCTGGAATTAATAGAATATCGTTATCCGTTAGTATTTTCGTAGCTTGTGCAGTGGTCGGGCCGTTCGCTGCTTCGACAACGACTTTCGCTTGAATACGATCCGCATTTCGAGCGGTAATTTGGTTGGAAATAGCAGCAGGAATGAGAATATCACATTCTTTTTCCATTAACTCTTCATTGGTAATCGTATGTTGAAATTGATTGGTCACCATGCCAAAACTGTCTCTTCGTTCGCTTAATGATGGAATGTCCAATCCATCTGGATCATATAACGCACCGAGAACGTCACTGATGCCAATCACTTTTGCTCCTTTGTTATGCAAGAACGTCGCGATATAGCTTCCCGCATTACCAAACCCCTGAATGATAATCCGGGCGTCTTCTAAGCTTTTATTGCGTACTCGAACCGCTTCTTCAATACAGGTGATAACCCCTCGGGCAGTTGCGGTTTCGCGGCCTTGGGAACCACCTAGTACAACAGGCTTCCCCGTAATAAATCCAGGGGAATCAAATTCCCTGATGCGGCTGTATTCATCCATCATCCACGCCATAATTTGAGAGTTGGTGTATACATCTGGAGCTGGAATATCTTTGGTTGGTCCGACGACTTGACTAATCGCGCGTACGTAACCACGGCTGAGACGTTCAAGTTCCCCAAAAGACATTTGTCTTGGATCACAGATGATACCGCCTTTTCCACCGCCATACGGTAAATCATTAATGCCGCATTTTAAGCTCATCCAAAGCGCAAGTGACTTCACCTCTTCTTCTGTTACAGAAGGGTGGAAACGTACACCGCCTTTGGTTGGACCAACGGCATCGTTGTGCTGGGCGCGGTAACCAGTGAAAACTTTTGTGCGGCCATTGTCCATTCGAACAGGGATACGAATTGTTGTCAGACGAATCGGTTCTTTTAGTAACTCGAACATTTCCTCTGGATAGCCAAGTTTTTCGGTAGCTTCTCGCATTGTATGTTGAGCAGATTCCAATAATAAAGTAGTGGAAGACTGTTGGTGATTGGGAATGGTAGCCATATGTGCTGCCTCCTTCAAAATAGTGTTTCCTCCATTACATATTCAAAAATCGTGCCAACTTTTATCAAGAACAAAAAATCCCTTAACTATCACAACGGACGAAAATATATTTTGCAGTATAAGAGAGGATTTGCTAGGATAAAGAAAAATAAATTATCAAAAGAAAAATAATTTTTTGGCAGGTGAAAAGGAGGCAGCGGTGATGGATATACAGGGAAAGCATCAAGACATGATTTATGAAAACGTGATGAATCACATTGATGTTGGCGTGCATGCAGTGGATGCATTGGGGAAAACAATTATTTATAATAATAAAATGTCAGAAATTGAAAACATGAATCCGCAAGAAGTACTGCACAAACATATTTCCGATGTCTTTAAGTTCAATAAGGGACAAGAAAGCACGTTGGAACGGGCATTATCTGAAGGTATGGAGTCACGGAATGTAAAACAGTCGTACTTAAATAACAAAGGAATTGAAATAACAACAATTAATAATACATTTCCGGTGAAGGAAAACGGAACGATTGTTGGGGCGCTGGAAATAACAAAAGATATTACAAAACTAGAGCGGATGGTACAGGAAAATATGAAGCGCGGCAATCGAAAATATTCATTTGACAGTGTTATTGGAAGAAGCGCTGAAATGAAAGAAGTGATTGAACATGCGAAACGGGCGACACGGACAAGCTCTTCGGTTCTCATTATAGGAGAAACTGGAACAGGGAAAGAAATTTTTGCGCAAAGCATCCACAATGGCAGCAGCCGCTCGCCCGGTCCATTCATCAGTCAAAACTGTGCAGCGCTGCCGGATAGTTTGATTGAAGGGATTTTATTTGGGACGAAGAAAGGCGCGTTTACAGGGTCTGAAGATCGTCCTGGTTTATTTGAACAAGCGGAAGGAGGAACGCTTCTTCTCGATGAAATAAACTCACTTAGTCCTAACCTGCAGTCGAAACTCCTGAGGGCGATTCAAGAAAAAACGATTCGCCGGGTAGGGGATACAAAAGAAAGAGAAACCGATATTCGTTTAATTGCTACCATGAATGAAGATCCCATTGATGCTGTTACGGAAGGAAGACTTAGGAAAGACTTGTATTACCGGCTGAGTGTGGTTTCTATATTTATACCGCCGCTTCGCGATAGAAAAGATGATATAAAAGAGCTAAGTGATTATTTTATACAGTCATACAACGAATTGTTTCAATTAAATGTGAAAGAAATTAGTGACGAGGTGCGCCGCTTTTTTGAAGAGTATCATTGGCCGGGGAACGTGAGGGAGGTCGAGCATGTAATTGAAGGTGCGATGAATATGATTACCGATGAAGAAGTTATGGAAGAATCCCACCTTCCCCTGCATTTACGGAAACGTATAACTATAGAAAAGCCGAATGTCCAAAACAACACCTTTGTGGAAGATGCTGAAATACAGGAAGAGAACCGCACCTTAAAAGACTATTTGTTTGATAAAGAAAAAGCGTATGTGAAAAAAGTGTTAGAAAATCACGATTACCAAGTGAAAAAGGCAGCGGAAGTGCTTGGGTTAAGCAGGCAGAGTTTACAGTACCGTTTGAAAAAATTAGGAATTAAAAAAGTAAGAGTATAAGTGCCGCCGAAGAAGAGGTTCCTAAAAAGGAATCTCTTTTTTTACGGCGTGGTTTTCTGGAATGATTCGTTTTGCTGTCCCATATTCTGATGAGAGAAGAATTCTTATTTTTCATTTGAGCAAAATATTTTTTCTAATATCAATAATTTTTTGGCATAGGAAAAATATTTTTTCGCCTATTTGATATAAAAAAGGGACACGTTGTGATTTTTATGTTGGCATGCATTTTGCATTATATTAGTGTGACATTTCATGGAAGGGAGAAGGAGTGAAGTCATGACGTTAACACCGAGTACTTCAATTATTAAACAGACAGAAAAACATGGTGCGAGAAACTATCACCCTCTGCCAATTGTTATATCTAAAGCAGAAGGTGTATGGGTAGAAGACCCTGAGGGGAACAGATATATCGATATGCTGAGTGCGTATTCTGCATTAAACCAAGGGCATCGCCATCCAAAAATTATTCAGGCACTGAAAGACCAGGCAGATAAAGTGACGCTCACCTCTCGTGCGTTCCACAATGATAAACTAGGTGCATTTTACGAAAAAGTCAGCAATCTCACAAACAAAGATATGGTTCTTCCGATGAATACAGGTGCTGAAGCGGTAGAAACAGCGATTAAAGCTATTCGCCGCTGGGGGTATGAGAATAAGGACATTGACGAAGGCAAGGCAGAAATTATTGCTTGTGAAGGGAATTTCCACGGAAGAACGATGTCCGCTGTTTCTTTGTCTTCTGAGGCAGAGTACAAGCGCGGTTTTGGACCAATGCTTCCAGGTATTAAAGTTATTCCTTATGGTGATATCGAAGCATTGAAAGCTGCTATTACGCCAAATACGGTTGGCTTTATCATGGAACCCATTCAAGGGGAAGTAGGGATTGTTATTCCCCCGGAAGGCTTCTTGAAAGAAGCGAGTCACATATGTAAAGAAAACAACGTGTTGTTTGTTGCAGATGAAATTCAGAGTGGTCTGGGACGTACTGGTAAAACATTTGCTTGTGACTGGGAAGATGTTGAACCGGACCTTTATATTCTTGGTAAAGCACTTGGAGGTGGTGTGTTCCCAATTTCGTGCATTGCTGCAAATGAGAGTGTTCTAAGCGTGTTTAATCCTGGTTCGCACGGCTCCACATTTGGAGGAAATCCCATTGCATCTGCTGTTTCCATAGCAGCGCTTGAAGTGCTAGAAGACGAGAAGCTGGTGGAACGTTCTGCAAAACTAGGGCGCTATTTCAAAGAACGGCTCAACAAGATTCATAATCCAAAAATAAAAGAAGTGCGAGGGAAAGGTCTTTTCATCGGTGTAGAGCTGACAGAAGCTGCCCGTCCATATTGTGAGGCATTGAAAGAAAAAGGCCTGCTCTGTAAAGAAACGCATGAAACGGTTATTCGTTTTGCGCCGCCGTTGGTTATTTCTGAAGAAGACTTGGATTGGGCTATTGAAAAAATTGAATCTGTATTGAGTGCGTAATAACAGAAAGGAGAATGAATGATGTATACAGCTTATCGACATGAACCATTTACGGATTTTACAAAAGAAGAAAATATTAAAGATTTTCAACAAGCGTTAGAGAAAGTAGAAGGCTATCTGGGAGACGATTACCCGCTTCTTATTGATGGAGAAAAAGTAACAACCGATGATAAATTGGTTTCTTACAATCCGGCAAATAAAGAAGAAATAATTGGTACGGTATCAAAAGCAACGCCGGAATTAGTAGACAAAGCATTCGATGCTGCGACTCGCGCTTTTGAAACATGGAGACACACCAATCCAACAGCAAGAGCAGAAGTTTTATTCCGTGCTGCTGCGATCATGCGCCGCCGCAAGCATGAGTTTTCTGCACTGCTCGTCAAAGAAGCAGGTAAACCATGGAAAGAAGCAGATGCTGATATAGCTGAAGCAATTGACTTTTTGGAATACTACGCTCGTCAAATGATTGAGCTCAAACAAGGCAAGCCGATCAACAGCCGTGATGGTGAGTTCAATCAGTATGTGTATCAACCGATGGGGGCAGCTGTTACAATTCCGCCTTGGAACTTTGCAGGTGCAATTATGGTCGGTACGACGGTGGCCCCGCTTGTGACCGGAAACACCGTTCTTCTTAAACCAGCTGAGCCTACACCAGTGATTGCGGCTAAATTTGTAGAGATTTTAGAAGAGGCTGGTGCACCTAAAGGCGTTATTAACTTTGTACCTGGTGAGCCTTCTGAAATTGGTGACTACCTCGTGGATCATCCGAAAACATCCATTATTACATTTACTGGTTCTAGAGCAACGGGGCTTCGCATTTATGAGCGCGCAGCTGTTGTACAAGAAGGGCAGCAGCACTTAAAGCGTGTTATTGCTGAAATGGGCGGTAAAGATACCGTTGTGGTTGATAATGAAGCAAATCTCGACACTGCTGTGGATGCGATTATTCAATCTGCGTTCGGTTTCTCTGGTCAAAAATGTTCTGCCGGCTCCCGTGTTATTGTGCATGAAGACGTGTATGACGAAGTAGTAGAACGCGTGGGAGAGCGCACAAAAGCGTTGATTGTTGGTGATCCTGCTTCGAAAGATACCTATATGGGACCGGTCGTGAATCAAAAAGCATTTGATAAGATTACCGGCTATATTGAAATTGGCAAAGAAGAAGGCCGCCTTATCACTGGCGGAGATGCCGATAACTCAAAAGGTTATTTCATTAATCCGACTATATTTGCGGACGCAGCACCAGATGCACGTATTATGCAGGAAGAAATTTTTGGTCCAGTCGTAGCATTTGCCAAAGCGAAAAATTATGATGAAGCACTAGATATTGCTAACAACACAGAATACGGACTTACTGGTGCTGTCATTTCCAACAATAGTGAACATCTTGAAAAAGCAAAACACCACTTTCACGTTGGCAACTTGTATTTCAACCGTAACTGTACAGGGGCGATTGTTGGTTATCACCCATTCGGAGGATTTAAAATGTCTGGAACAGACGCGAAAGCAGGCGGGCCAGACCATCTTCTTCAGTATTTGCATCCGAAAACAATCAGTCAAATGCTGTAAGGGCAGCAAGAGGACAACGAGAAGTTAAAGCTCAAGGCCGCACCGGCTTTGAGCTTGCTTTCATTGTGAAGTGCTTTTTATAACCTGATTTGAATCCGTTTTCAATAAAATGATAGAGAAGTGAAAAGGAGATGAAAAATGAAAGCGAAAACTGTACCACAAACAAATCATGTTCCGTCTCATAAAAGCAAAGAACCCCCTCACACGTTTTTAATACTATTTGGGATAATTGTGTTAGTCGCGATTATTTCTTATTTTATCCCGCCTGGAGAATATGAACGAACGATAAATGAAGATGGTCAAAGTGTAGTTGTGGATGGCACGTATACATCGGTTGAACCAAACCCGCCTGTTTTCTTTGATTTGTTTCAAGCAATACATTTAGGGATGGTTGAGGCAGCAATGATAATCTTCTTTATTTTTGTTGTCGGAGGATCTTTTCATGTATTTCGTGAAACAAAAGCTATTGAAGGCGCATTTGGCAGTATGTCAAAGCAATTGGTTGGGAGAGAATTATTTGTTATTCCTTGTGTCATGCTCTTTTTTGGAGTAGCCGGAGCATCAGTCGGTGTATTCGAAGAGATGCTTCCTTTTATTATGATTATGATACCGATTGCTTTAAAAATGGGATTTGATTCAGTAGTAGGTGCGGCAATGGTGCTTGTTGGCGTTGCTTCTGGATTTACGGCTGCATTTATGAACCCTTTTACGATTGGGGTGGCACAAGGAATTGCAGAACTCCCGCTGTTTTCTGGCATGGGTGTACGAATTGTTTTTTGGATTGTGTTTATGCTCGTAAGTATTTGGTACGTCATGCGTTACGCCAAGAAAGTACGCAATGATCATACGCTTAGTATCACGTATGAAGAAGATAAACAATGGGATATAGACATGAATGACAATCACCATCATAAGCTGACGAAACGCCAAACGGCCGTACTTGCTGTTCTGTTAACAACACTTGTTGTGCTGGCATTTGGTGTCATAAAGTTTGGCTGGTATTTAACAGAAATTTCGGCGGTGTTTGTCATTATGGCTGTTGTGATGGGGATTATTAACGGAATGAATGTTAATAAAATAGCCAAATCTTTTGCAGAAGGGTGCCAGGAGATTGTAGTTGGGGCGCTCGTCGTCGGATTTGCTTATGGAGCTGTTGTTATACTAGAGAACAGCAGCACAATCGACACTATTTTGTATTCTATGGTCAATGCCCTATCGGAGTGGCCGTCTAGTATTGCTGCATTTGGCATTTTTATTGCTCAAAGTTTACTAAATTTTATTGTCTCCTCGGGAAGCGGACAAGCTGCTTTAAGTATGCCGATTATCGCCCCGTTGGCGGATTTAATTGATGTTCAACGGCAAACAGCTGTACTTGCGTTTCAAATGGGAGATGGAATTTCCAACATCTTTTCTCCGACAAGCGGTCTTTTGCTAGCGGCACTAGCGATGTCAGGAATATCGTGGATAAAGTGGATAAAATTTATATGGCCATTGATTATTATTCATTACGCCCTTGGAGCTGTTTTTGTTACGATAGTCCACCTGTTCATCTGGACATAACGTTATAGAGAATAAGGATATTTTCAGTATTGGAGTGATAAAGAAATGGAACATACGAAAGAAATCAACGACATCATTGAACAATATCGGGATATTTTTATCGACGTGAGTGACAATATTTGGGACTTTGCGGAAACGAGCTTTTTCGAACATCAGTCTGCAGCGGTGTTGATGAAACGATTGGAAGAAGAGGGATTTCGTATTCAAAAAGATATTGCCGGGATGGATACAGCATTTATTGCTGAATATGGATATGGTAATCCGGTGGTCGCTGTGTTAGGAGAATATGATGCACTCGCAGGATTAAGCCAAGAGAGAGGAATTGCTGAAAAAAAGCCGGTGCAAGAAGGCGGCAACGGTCATGGCTGTGGTCATAACTTGCTAGGAGTCGGTTCGTTTGCTGCTGCAATAGCGGTAAAAGCATATATGGACAAGCATGAATTGAAAGGAACAATACGCTATTACGGTTGTCCTGCGGAAGAAAGCGGCGATGGCAAAGTGTTTATGGTAAGAGACGGGGTATTCGATGATGTAGATGCTGCTGTCACTTGGCATCCAGCTCCTATAAACGGCGTAATTAAAATGAACATTTTAGCCACATACCAAGTGTATTTTCATTTTAAAGGACGTTCTGCTCACGCAGCTGCGGCACCACACTTAGGAAGAAGTGCATTGGATGCGGTAGAGCTGATGAATATTGGAGTGAATTACTTACGAGAGCATGTGGTGCCTGAAGCTCGTATGCATTATGCAGTCACAAAAACTGGCGGTTCTTCCCCAAATGTTGTGCAATCCGAAGCGGAAGTTCTGTATTTATTAAGAGCACCGAAAGTCGCACAAGTAGAAGAAATTTATCAACGTGTGAAAAAAATTGCGGCAGGTGCAGCACAAATGACAGAAACGGAACTAGAAGTCGTATTTGACAGCGGTACGTCTGATTTACTTCCGAATGAAACATTAGATGCGGTGATGGCAAGAAATTATGAAAAACTTCAAGCTCCTGTTTTTGATGAAGAGGAGTATCAGTTAGCGAAAGACATACGGACAACACTTCATGAAGGAGAGAAAAACAGTGTATGGGGAAAAGGGTTAGAAAATGTTGACTTAACAGACACTATTATCCCGCAAAGCGACATGGTTTTATCTACCGGATCCACAGATGTAGCTGATGTCAGCTGGGTTGCTCCAACTGTACAGTGTGCGGCGACGTGTATGGCCAATGGAACAGCCCTTCATAGTTGGCAAGCCGTGTCACAGGCCGGCTCTTCTATTGGAAAAAAAGGGATGTTACATGCAGGTAAAGTGATGGCTTCTACCGCTGTTGATATGCTGCTGCATCCACATTTGATAGATCAAGCGAAAGAAGATTTCAAGAAAGCAACGAATGGACAATCGTATATGTGCCCGATTCCAGAAGACGTAAAGCCTGGAACAAACATATAACGAATAGCTGCATCCGGCATATACCTTATATAAGGTATATGCTGGTGTTATGAAGAGGCGCTGATGGAAGTAAGAGGGGTTACTGCTTCTTTTTTAAGTTAGTCTTTGATAAAATATGAAAGCATGAGAAGAAGGCAGGGGGTGTTTGAATGCATATTGATGTAGACACCATCGAGCAGTTAGCCGATTACGATAACATTTTAGTTGTTGACAAAAATGGTTTTATCATGTTTTACGATACAGCTGATTTGAATGTTCTCATGCAGTTAGGTGTTCGTCCTGAAGAATTCATGGGAAAACGAGTGACCGAACTGTACAAAGATTTGAATGAAGAGAACAGTACGGTTATGCAAGTGTTAAGCAGCGGTGTCCCGCTAATTCATGTCAAACAGGAAATGACAACAAAAAAAGGAGATACCGTTTTCTCCATTAGTTCAACGTACCCTGTGAAGGAAGATGGACAAATAGTTGCTGCGATCGAGTTTTCAACACGTTCGTTTACCAAAGAAAATATTCATCATCTTGACCAATTTGCCAAACACAAAGTATACCGGAAAAACAATACGATATATACTATTGATGATATTGTCACAGAGCACCCGAAAATGAAAAAAATAAAAGAAAAATTACGAAATATTTCTCGTACGAACTCTACTGTTTTGCTGTATGGAAGGACAGGGACTGGAAAAGAAGTCGTTGCTCAATCGATTCACAATCTCAGCTCTCGTTATGCGCAGCCGTTTATATCATTTAATTGCAGCTCTGTTCCGCCCAATTTATTGGAGAGCACGTTGTTTGGAACAAAAAAAGGCGGATTTACAGGAGCCGAAGATCGTCCTGGACTGTTTGAACAAGCGGATGGGGGAACGTTGTTTTTAGACGAAATCAACTCTCTGGACATGCCCCTGCAGGTAAAGCTGTTAAAAGCAATTGAAGAAAAAACGATACGGCGTATTGGAGGGAAAAGTAATATATCACTCGATATTCGCGTGATATCTGCCACCAATGAAGATCCTGACAAGCTGGTTCAAGAAAAAAAGCTTCGAGAAGATTTATTTTATCGATTAAGTGTGGTGCAGTTAAACCTTCCTGATTTAGCAGAACGAAAAGAAGATATTGAAATACTAGTAGCATCTTATATCCGTTTTTATAATCATCACATGAATACGTATGTCGACAGCATTCAGCCGGAAGTATTGGAGTGTTTTAAAAACTACCATTGGCCTGGAAATGTGAGAGAACTGAAAAATGCAATAGAGACAGCTTATAACCATGTAAGCAGTCACGAAATTACGATGGATGACATTCCTGATCGAATGAAACAGCAGCAAGCACCCTCGACGGCCTCTGCAAAGAGAACAACGAATGTTACATCGATAAAAGAGGCGGTAGAAGAATATGAAAAAAGCATTATTGTGGAAACGCTAGAGAAGTGCGGTGGAGTTATCGCTGAAACAGCGAGACAATTAAGAATTTCGAAACAATCATTAAAATATAAAATGGATAAATATGAGTTGAGGTAAAAATATTTTTACGAAGAGGTGGAATTTTTCCCCTCTCTTTTTTTGTATGAACAGAAAAAGCAGCATAGACAAAGCCTAAGTGTCATTAACATAGCAAGGAAATCTGTGTATGCGTAACAAGGCATTCGTATTCCTCTAAAGTTTTTTTGAGGGGAAACATAGATAAGTGAAATGAATGCGAATGTCGCGGGAAAGAACATTTATGGTGACATGATTCAGAAATTAGGCATGAAATTTGCATTATTTTAAAAGAGTAAAAATTTATTAGTGAATGCAGGGGAGAGATGATTGTGATGGATAACACAAAATTAAATCAAGAAGTAAAAGAGATGCAGCAGCAAGTCGTGGACTGGAGACGTCATTTTCATCGTTATCCAGAGTTGTCTTTTCAAGAAGAAGAAACATCTCAATATATCTATGACACATTGCAGTCATTTGGAAATTTAGAGGTCAGCCGGCCAACTCCAACGAGTGTTATGGCACGGTTAATAGGAAAGGAAGACGGAAAAACATTAGCTATTCGTGCAGATATCGATGCTTTGCCAATTGCAGAAGAAAGTACATTTGATTATGCTTCTGAACGTGAAGGTGTAATGCATGCGTGCGGCCACGACGGGCACGCGGCCATGCTGCTTGGGACCGCAAAAATCTTATCACGTTATCAGGAAGAGATTAATGGGGAAGTCCGCTTTTTGTTTGAACATGCAGAAGAAGCGTTTCCAGGCGGTGGAAAAGAAATGGTGGAGGCCGGAGCTATGGAAGGTGTTGACTATGTTATTGGTGCACATGTTGCCTCTACCATAGATGTAGGACAAACAGCGGTTACCTATGGCCCGATGACAGCAGCGGCGGATGGTTTTTGGGTGACGATTCAAGGAAAGGGCGGTCATGGAGCGCTTCCGCATGATACAGTGGACAGCATTGCTGTAGGGGCTCAAGTAGTGTCGAACTTGCAGCAAATTGTTTCCCGAAACATCGATCCAATTGACAGCGCTGTCTTAACAATTGGGGAGTTTCATGCTGGAGAGGCAGGAAATATTGTTGCTGACTCTGTCAAGTTCAGCGGAATTGTCCGCACGTTTGATCCAAAATATCGAAAACAAATCGAGCAGTTGATGCACCGGGTTATTAAAGGTGTGACGGAAGCTCACGGTGCTGCTTATACGATGGAATATAAAAATGGATATGCCTCGATTCAAAATGATGAATACGTAACGAAAGTGGTAGAAGACACCATCACTGAATTGTATGGGGAAGATACGATCATACATGAGAAGCCGCAAATGATAGCAGAAGATTTCTCTGCATTTTCAAACGAAGCGCCAGGAACCTATTTTAAAGTAGGAGCTCGAAATGAAGAAAAAGGGATTGTATATCCACATCACCATCCAAAATTTACATTTGATGAACAAGCTCTAGAACATGGCATGAAAATTTTTGTAAACGCTGTACACAAGTTTTTGAACGAGTCATGACTGTTTTATTAGGAAAGGAAAAAATTTTTACAGGTGAGGAAGGCAGGAAGGTTCCCGTCTTTCTCCGGTGTGACGCGACAAATAGCAGCCCGTTGTATTTGTTTGCAGGCTGATAATGCCAGTGTTGTCATGAAGGGTACGTTTAATCGGTACAAAAATTGCATTGTAGAATATGAGACAAGCAAACGATCTAAAGAAAGGATGTCTGTAATATGACAAGCAAAACGTGCTTATTCGTCAATGGACGTATTTTTACATCCAATTCAAATCAACCTTATGCCAGTGCCATGATTGTACGAGATGGGAAAGTAGACTGGGTTGGAAATGAAGAAGATATAACAGGAGCAGAAAAGGCCGAAACAATCGATTTAGAAGGCAGACGTGTGCTGCCAGGCATGATTGACGCTCATCTGCATCCGCTGTACTTGGCGTACGCTGCAAAACAAGTTCCGGCAACGCCTCCTGTTGTAAAGTCACTAGAAGACTTGAAGAATGAGTTGAGAAAGCGCAGAGAACAACAACAAAAGGGAGAATGGATTGAGTCGTGGGGATTTGACGAGGGGAAGCTAAAAGAAAATCGCGGGCCGAATCGCTGGGATTTGGACGAAGCAGTTTCCGATTCCCCGGTAGTAGCAACACGCACCTGTGCTCACATTGTCGTTGTGAACAGCTGTGCATTAGAATTAGCTGGAATTGACCGTGATACGAAAGATCCGGATGGCGGTGAAATTGAACGTGATGAAAATGGAGAGCCTACCGGTGTTTTAAAGGAAAATGCTAAAGACTTACTCCATGATGTGATGCCTGTGGCGACAATGGAAGAAGATGCGGAAAAACTTGCTGATTTAAGCGACACATTTTTGTCATATGGAATTACCGGTATTACTGAATTGATGGCAAAAACAACCCCGATAGATTATTTAGAGATGTATGAAAAAGCACACGAAAAAGGATTGAAACAACGGACCGTTATTTATTACAAATGGTCGGACTTACAACAGAGTTCGGTTTTAAATGAAGAGAATACAAACAAAGAACGAGATATTCATATTGGCGGGATTAAAGTGTTTTCTGATGGAAGTATTTCCGGCCAAACAGCTTGGGTCAAACCAGGATATATAAACAACGAAGAAAATGAAGGCATTCCGATAACATCTGAGCAAGAATTGTTAGATGCAGCACAAGAAGCGAAAAAGCATGGTGTACAGCTAGTTGTCCATGCGATGGGAGAGCAAGCGATTGACTTAATTGTTAACACGTTTTATGGCGTTGAAAGCTGGGTTAAAGATGGTGTGTCGGTACGGATAGAACACGCTTCAATGCCAACGAAAGAAGCGTTGCAAAAGGCATCAGAATCAAGCATTGGCTTTGTTCCGCAGCCTATCTTCTTATATGCAGAAATTGAAAGTTATTTGCATAACTTGGGCACTGAAAGAACGAAGCGGACGTATCCTATTCGCACGATGCTTGAAAAAGGCATCCCGACAGCACTTTCTTCTGATGCACCGGCAACACCGTGGGCAGAGCCTGTAAATCCATTTGTAGGCATTAAATCGGCTGTTACGCGTTACGCCCATAATGGTACAGATACCGGCCAAAATGAGCGCATTGACCTTGAGACAGCTATTAAACTTTACACGAAGGGAGCAAAAGAGATTACACAAATCCCAAACGTTGGTGAACTAAAAGAAGGAAATTACGCTGATTTTATCGTGTTAGACCAAGATATTTTTGCTGTTAAACCAGACGATATTGATAGCATTTCTGTTGAAAAAACATATATGAGCGGTGCGCTCGTTTATCAAAAACAGCGAGAGAAGGCACAATCATAATCAGGAAAATGTTGAAAAGAAAGTGGTGTATTCGTGGAAAGACTAATAGAGTTGAATGCAAAAATTGCTGATATGTTAGCAGTTCCCCTGATGATATTTTTAATCGGAGGGGGGATTTTTCTTACTATTAAATTACGATTTTTCCAATTTAAACATTTTCCACACATGATGACATTCACATTTAGAACGATGTTTAAAAAAGGTGATGGAGAAGGGACGGTTACGCCATTTCAGGCTGTGGCAGGTGCTATGGCCTCAACGATTGGAGCGGCAAATATTATTGGCGTTCCAGTAGCGATTGCATTTGGAGGTCCAGGTGCTGTGTTTTGGATGTGGCTGATTGCGCTGATTGGTATGGCAACTAAGTATTCAGAAGTAGTGCTTGGTGTAAAATATCGGACGGTAAATAAAGCAGGAGCGTATGTGGGAGGACCGATGTATTATATTGATAAAGGCTTGGGCTGGAAATGGCTGGCGGTTCTGCTTGCTGGAGCTCAATTATTTGTCGTATTTTCAAGTGCTTCTGTGCAAGCAAATTCACTTGCTGGCGTATTAGAAGGTTCTTTTCAAATCCCCTCTATCGTTACTGGCATTGTTGTAAGCGTTCTTATTATACTAGTTATGGCAGGCGGCATTAAGACGATTGGCACGTTTGCTGAGCGGGCGGTACCGTCAATGGTACTTGTTTACATGGGGGCTGCAATAATCGTTCTTTTATTTCATATCGATGCTGTTCCCCATGCGTTTTATTTAATCTTTCAACACGCATTTGCGCCAATATCTGCTGTTGGAGGATTTGCAGGAGCAGCGCTTGCGGCAGTTATACGATGGGGCGTTGCACGCGGTTTGTACTCTAATGAAGCAGGAATGGGGAGTGCGGCAATTGCTCATGCTGGAGCACAGAATAAAAACCCGGCCACACAAGGGTTTTGGGGAGTATTTGAAGTGTTTATCGATACGATGGTGGTCTGTACTATCACTGCCCTTGTCATTCTTACTACAGACGTATGGACCGCAGTTGGACCAGACAGAGCGGAGAACATGACAATGCTTGCACTTGCTGAAGTGTTTGGCCAAAGTGCAGCAGGTCTTATTATTTCCGTCACCTTGTTTGTTTTTGCGTTGACGACAATGCTGATGGTTATTTATTTTGGTGAAAAGCAGGCAGAATATTTATTTGGTTATAAGGCTTCGATTGTCTTTCGGTATGTTTTTATCAGTTCCATTTTAGTGGGAGCGGCAAGCAATTTACTATTTGTATGGTCTTTGCTCGATATTGCCATGGTTTTTGTGGTCGTGCCGAATATGATTGCAGTTATGCTATTAAGCGGTAAAGTAAAAGAAATAACAAGAAGTTATTTTTCTAAAAAACAAGACCATGGAGAAAATCATAAAACGAATAAGCATATGGAGCAGCTGTAGCACACAAAACGTGATGAATAAGAAACATGACGATTTTCTTAGAAAACATTAGTCATTAGCAGTTGATACAAAACGCCATTTTCACTCTAGTTCAGAATATGATATATCAACATTTACATGTACACTTTGCTTACGTAACGCTCCTGTGTTTATTCGCCTGAAAAAGAGAGACGTGTTATGAGGCGGCTCACAGGAGATACGAAGAGAGGGAGGTATTTCCTGGATGGGAAAATAACAACGTTTTCCCATTCAGGAAAGTAATAGTTTTGGGTGTCATTTGCGCATGTGACGATGGCAGCCGCACCGGCATGTTAATGAGGCTGCAGTTCCGTAAATGATGGCAGAAACAAGCGGAGGGGAAGCTATTTAAACATATTTGTGATAAAATAGAAAACAATGAAACCTCTAAAACGGTCAGCAAACAGTATATACTTGATCTGTTTTAGAGGTTTTCTTATGGGAAAGGAAGAAGGACAGCGCCATCCTCTGGCTCAAAAAGTGTATTTAATACGTGACATACTTTGTTTATAATAAGCATAAGGCACAAACAGAGCCTTTTTATTTGGCATGTTTGGTTTTATCATCAACTAGGAGGTCTTTATTTTGCTCATCCAAACTGATACCACTTCCCGCCTGAACAGCATTAAAGAGAAAGTGGAAAACAACGAACGTTTATCCATGGAAGATGGCTTATTTTTATATAACTCCGATGATTTATTAACGATTGGAGAACTGGCTAATCAAGCCAATTTAAGAAAGAACGGCAAGAAAACATATTTTGTAGAAAATATGAGCCTTTATTTTACGAACGTGTGTGAAGCAACATGCGCATTTTGCCATTTCAAGCGAAAGCCTGGCCAAGAGGGTGCCTATACAAAGAGCCCGATGGAAATGGTGGAATTTGTAAATGAACATATTACACCTAATGTAAAAGAGTTCCATATTACAGGTGGACATAACACAGAAGTGCCGTTTGATTATTACGTGGAAAGTATTAAAACGTTAAAAGAGCACTTTCCGAATGTTACCATTAAAGCCTACACAGGAGCAGAAATCGAATTTTTCTCCCGTCAAAGCGGCCTTAGTTACAAAGAAGTACTTAGTCAATTAAAAGATGCAGGCTTGTCTTCATTAACGGGCGGCGGTGCAGAAATTTTATCAGAGAGATACCGAAAGAAAATGAGTGTCAACAAGGCAACAACAGAGCAATGGCTTGATGTGCACCGCAACGCGCATTCTTTGGGAATTCCCACCCACGCAACGATGTTATACGGGTCGATTGAAACGTTAGAAGAGCGTTTGCAGCATATGGTTTACTTGCGTGAGCTGCAAGATGAAACAAATGGCTTTTTGGTTTTCATTCCGTTAGCAGTTCAGCCGAAAAAAGTAGATTCCAAAATAACGAAGCGCACAAGTGCAGTCGAAGATTTAAAAACGATTGCCATCAGCCGTTTAATGCTCGATAATTTTCAGCACATCAAATCGTATTTTATTACATTAGGTACGCAAGTGGCTCAGCTTGCTTTAAACTTTGGCGCCTCCGACATACACGGCACGCTGGTAGAAGAGCGCATCAGCCATTCAGCAGGTGCACTGTCACCAAAAGGATTGACAAGAGATGAGCTGGTGTATCTTGTCAAGGAAGCCAATCGGATTCCAGTTGAACGAGATACGTTGTATAACGAACTAAAAGTCTATGAATAAGAAAAAAGAATGATGGTAAAGAAGGGGACCCCGAATACGGTACGTGTTAAAAACAGTGCTTTATTCGGGTTTTTTATGATTCATTGATAAAGCTTTGAAAGAATTGTCGCTGCTCACATTGGGGTGAGCATGGTGAACACCAAAGAAACTTTTTAGTGCAACTGCAGCACCATTTAATGCGCTAGCTTGCCTCATGATGTTTTGGGGGCTTATTTTTTGTAAGGAAAATATCGGTAAACCTGATCATGCCGCTGAACGCAGGAAGTTGGGTTACGCCAGTGAGGCAGGCAATCTGCATCCAAATAAGTAATAAGGAACATTTGGCTAGCCCAAGCCTTTAGGTATTAGGTGCAGGTGATTGCCTCGTTGTACGTGTACTGATTTCCTCAACATGTTGACAACTTCGATGATTTACCCGTGTTAAAATGTTACACTTTCCTATCGGTGTAACAAAAGAGGAGCCTGTATTTGCGGCTCCTTTATTCGTTCACGCGTTCATACACTCCTGTTTGACTGTCAAATGCTTCGTCCCGCTCAAATGTGTCTTGTTGCTGCTGGTCATATGTATCAGAAAATGCAGCGCCAAAATCCTCCCACGTTTGTTGAAAAGAATTAAATCGATCGTTATTTATTGTTTTATTTATATCGAAAGAAAACGTTCGTTTACTGGAATGTTGCAGCAGATGCTCTTCGATGGATGAAAACGGCAGAAAGGAAAATGTGAAATTGTCATTCAGTGGTTCAAACAGAGGATGATCGACAGTGTGAAAGTTTTTATCAAAACCCTTCAGTTTTTCTGCTTGAGAACGTGTATCCCTATCCTGTTGCGCTGCTTCTTCTTGTGCTTCTTCCCATAATGTATTCCAGTTATCAGATGCAGGTACGGTGTCTGTCTCGCTGTGGTGGTCAAGCGCCCATGTATCCACGTGGGGGAAGAAGAAAAGGTAACTGCTTAACATAAGAGCAGCGGTGGATCGTCTTTTCAAAAAATTCCCTCCTCAACGGAAAAACGCGCTGGCCGGCAGCGCGCGTGGTATGTAGCTGATTAATATCCACGTGTAATGTTATAAATCGACCAAGCTCCTGCGGCAACGGAAGCGATAATACTGAAAATAATGAACCAGTGCATCATCTTAACCCCTTTCTTCTAACTTAACAAACACTTCCCTATTTAAATAGAATAGTATGGTTTTTGAAAAAAATCAATGAAAAAAGAGCGAACATTTGACGTATGTATAGGATGAGTGTGTGACAGAGAAAATATACATAAAAGGCGCTCTTTCAAAGAGCGCCTTGATGTTTAGCTACTGACTATCTTCTTGAAGGATTTGGCGTTCCTCATCGGTATAGACACGAGAACGTGTTAAAAAGCGTTTTCCTTCCGGCCCTTCAAGTGAGAACATACCGCCGCGGCCATCCACCACATCAATAATCAGTTGTGTGTGCTTCCAATAGTCATACTGATCTTTAGACATATAAAAGGGCATACCGCCGATGTTACCTAAATGAACGTCACTCTCTCCTATGCGAAATTCCCCTTCCTGAAAACACATGGGAGAGCTGCCATCACAACAGCCGCCAGATTGATGAAACATTAACGGTCCGTGCCGTTTGGATAATTTGTCAATGAAGGAGAGCGCTGCGTCCGTCGCTGTTACTCGTTGTACTTTCAACGAAAAGTCACTCCTTTATATACATTAGAAAAAAAGAGACAATTAGGAAACATTGACCTATAGTTTAAAAGAAACCTAATGCTTCATCGCTGTAACTTATCAATAAATTCTTGGTTTGCTGGTAATGATCAAGCATCATCTTATGATTTTCACGGCCGATACCCGACTTTTTGTAGCCGCCAAACGCAGCATGTGCTGGATAATCGTGATAACAATTAGTCCATACGCGTCCGGCTTGAATTTCACGGCCGAAACGATACGCCGTGTTAATATCACGTGTCCACACACCTGCACCTAAACCATATAACGTGTCATTGGCAACGGATAGTGCTTCTTCTTTTGTTTTAAAGGTTGTAACGGCGAGCACTGGTCCGAAGATTTCTTCTTGGAAGATACGCATATCGTTTGTGCCTTTAAAAATTGTCGGCTGTACATAATATCCATTGGCAAGGTCGCCGTTCAATTCATTTTTGCCGCCGCCAGCGAGTACTTGGGCACCTTCTTGTTTGCCAATGTCAAGGTATGACATAATCTTTTCCATTTGTTCTTGGGAAGCCTGTGCCCCCATCATCGTTTCAGTATCAAGCGGGTGTCCTGTCTTAATCGCTTCTACACGTTTTAATGCTCGTTCCATGAAGCGGTCATAAATAGACTCATGGATGAGTGCACGGGAAGGGCATGTACATACTTCTCCTTGGTTAAGCGCAAACATCACCAAACCTTCAATAGCTTTATCGAGAAACTTATCGTCTTCTCTCATCACATCTTCAAAGAAAATATTTGGTGATTTGCCGCCGAGTTCAAGCGTAACCGGGATAATATTTTCGGATGCATATTGCATAATTAAACGTCCGGTTGTTGTTTCACCGGTGAAAGCAACTTTGGAAATGCGGCTGTTTGACGCAAGTGGTTTACCAGCTTCTACGCCAAAGCCGTTGATGATATTTATAACACCAGGTGGAAGAAGGTCTTTGATGAGGTCAAGCAAGACATGAATAGAAGCAGGTGTTTGCTCTGCGGGTTTTAATACAATACAGTTACCGGCTGCAAGAGCAGGGGCAATCTTCCATGTAGCCATTAACAGCGGGAAGTTCCACGGAATAATTTGGCCGACAACACCGAGCGGTTCATGAAAGTGGTAGGCAACCGTGTCATCATTAATCTGGCTTATGGTACCTTCTTGGGTGCGAATAACTCCGGCAAAATAACGAAAATGATCAACAGCGAGCGGAATATCTGCGTTGAGTGTCTCACGAATAGCTTTTCCGTTTTCCCATGTTTCTGCAACAGCCAGCGTTTCTTTATTTTCTTCTATACGATCAGCAATTTTATTTAATATATTGCCGCGCTCGGCAGGAGACGTTCGTCCCCAAGCATCCTTTGCTTGATGAGCGGCATCCACCGCCAATTCTACGTCTTCTTTTGTGGAGCGGGCCATTTGACAAAATACTTCTCCAGTGACTGGAGTGACATTGTCAAAATACTCCCCGTTTACCGGCGGGCGGTATTCTCCTCCAATAAAATTATCATATCGATCATTAAAATGTACGAGACTTTCAGAAGTATTTGGTGCATTATAACGCATATTCCTATCTCCTTTCTATATTTAAGAAGACTGCCGATATTAACGAGGCACCCAAGCCTCATTCAAAAGACCTTTTCACCCCCTTATATTAGTTTGTATAAGAATACTATTCATAATTTTACCATTAGTTAGAAAATAATCAATTCCATCAAAAGATAGAAAATAGAGGAGATTATGTTAGACGATTTACACATTATAGAAACAAGAATATGAAGGAAACAATAAGAGGAGAAAAGGCAAGGCGTGTAAAATCGGGAAGGTGTGATACAATGGCACATATTAGAATAGAACGGAGAAAGAAAGGGTTACGATGATGAAAAAGAAACAAACAGTACATGCACCAGTGCAAAAAAATGAAACGATAACCGCATCATTCGAAGATTTAACCCATGACGGAGCAGGTGTTGCTAAAGTCGATGGATATCCGCTATTTGTGCCATATGGTATTCCTGGCGAAAAAGCGAAGATTAAAGTCATTAAAACGAAAAAAGGATATGGGTTCGGAAAACTGGTAGAGAGGTTAGAAGAAAGTGAAGAACGTACAGATCCGCCTTGTCCCATTTATTATCAATGCGGCGGCTGCCAGATTCAGCATATGAGTTACGACGCACAGCTGCGTTATAAACAAAAGCAAGTCCAGGATGCACTGTCGAAAATCGGCGGTTTGAAAGAAGTAGAGGTCCATCCAACCCTTGGGATGGAGGATCCATGGCGTTACCGCAATAAAGCGCAAGTACCGATTGGCACAAGAAACGACGGTCATTTAAAAGCAGGGTTTTATCAAAAACGTTCCCACCGGATTATTGATATGGAAGCGTGCATTATTCAGCAAAAAGAAAATGATGATTCGGTGCAAGCAGTGAAAGAAATCGCGGATAAATATAATATTAAAGCGTATGATGAAGAAAAACACCGCGGCACTCTGCGCCATGTTGTCACCCGCTACGCAAAAACGACCGGTCAGCTCATGGTTATTTTCATTACAAACGGAGAAGAACTTCCGCATAAAAAGAAGCTGATTGAAGACATCCGTCAGGGAATTCCAAACGTTGCATCTATTGTACAAAACATTAATACGAAACGAACGAATGTTATTTTCGGAGACAAAACTCGTGTGTTATGGGGAGAAGAGTACATTTATGACCATATTGGCGACGTGACATTCGCGATTTCCGCACGATCTTTTTACCAAGTAAATCCAGCACAAACAAAAGTGCTGTATGACAAAGCGCTCGAGTACGCCCGTTTACGCGGGAACGAAACAGTTATTGATGCCTACTGCGGCATCGGCACGATATCGCTGTTTTTAGCGAAAAACGCCAAGCATGTCTACGGGGTGGAATCTGTCCCTGAAGCTGTAGCAGACGCCAAACGCAATGCACGCTTGAACAAGATGGAGAATGTAGACTTTGCGGTAGGAGAAGCCGAAAGCGTCATTCCATGGTGGCATCAAGCACATGGCATTCATCCAGACGTCTTCGTGGTGGACCCACCGCGCAAAGGCTGTGACGAAACGCTGTTGGAGACGATGCTTAAGATGCAGCCGCAGCGCATCGTTTACGTCTCGTGCAACCCAGCGACATTGGCGAGGGATTTGAAAAAGCTAGAAGAAGGCGGCTATGAAACGAAAGAAGTGCAGCCTGTCGACATGTTTCCGCAGACGACGCATGTGGAGTGTGTGGCTAAAGTAGTTTTAAATGTATAAACACATAATAAAGTCTTGCCATTTGAATACACATTTGTGGAAATAGCAGCTTCTGGAATAATAAAGTGTTGGTTACATGAGCGAATGTTCCATTGCAGTTTTAGGATGAAAAACTTAAGAGCTCCTTTCTATAATGGGATGTCAATCAAAGAAAAAGAAAAGTTGGGTAGTGCATTATGACTAAACAAAAGAATCGTGGATATAAAAAATCCAGAAATAAACAATATCAATCTGAAAAACAGAATAGCAAACAACTCCCGCCAAATAAAAACCGGAAAAACCAAAAATCCAAAGGCAAGCCTCCTGCAGCCGATAAGCGCCAGCATGGCAAGAAAAGTGTAATCGCAGAGGTGACTTGTTCAGGCCTGACAAGTGAGGGTAAAGGGGTTATCGAGTGGGAAGGGAAGCAGCTGGAGGTAGCGAATCTGTTGCCTGGTGAAACAGCCGAAGTAATCGTTTCTAAAAAAGGACGCTTTTTCAACACGGAGCTGAAACGGGTGATAAACCCTTCAGAAGACCGTGCCTATCCGCCATTTGCTTATTATCACGAGAGTGTAGGATGTCAGATTCACCACATGAACGATCAGGCCCAAAAGCGTTTCAAACAGCAAGTCATAGATGAACGAATGAAGCCTTTTGGAAAACCAAATCCCATCATAACCATGGATCATCCGTATGATTACCGGAACAAAAATGTTATGACATTCGGTTTGAATAAAAAGCGACAGATTATTAGTGGATTATACGCCGAAAATTCTCATCAGATCATACCAATGGAAAGGTCCATCATCCATGATCCAAAAGCGGATGAGATTATTCAAACCATCAAGGGGATGATGAAATCCTTTAAAATGCAGCCGTACAATGAAGACACTGGGCAGGGTTTTTTGCGGCACGTATTGATAAGGGTGGGGAAAATGAGCGGTGAAATCATGGTGGTACTGGTAGCTGCATCACCAGTGTTTAAGGGGAAGAATCATTTCATTAAAGCACTAAGAAAGACTCATCCGGAAATTACGACCATACTGCTGAATATAAATGACAGAAATGACAGCATGGTGCTTGGTAATCAGGAAAAAGTGCTATATGGAAAAGGAACCATAACAGATACCCTCTGTGGATTGGAATTCGAAATTTCAGCGAAGTCCTTCTATCAGATTAATCCAGTCCAGACAGAAAAGCTGTATACAAGGGCTATTGAAATGGCAGAGTTAACTGGAGAGCAAACCATAATAGACGCATACTGCGGAATCGGTACGATTGGACTGGTTGCAGGCAAGAGAGCTGGCAAGGTGATTGGCGTGGAGCTTAATAAAGATGCGGTTCGTGATGCCATTCGTAACTCAAAGCGTAACGGCGCAAAAAATGTACGGTTCTATCAAGGCGACGCTGGAGAGTTCATGGTACAGATGGCGGGACGTGGTGAAAATGCAGATGTGGTGTTTATGGACCCGCCTAGAAGCGGGAGCGATGAAGCCTTCTTGTCTAGCTTGGTTAAACTCAAGCCGAAGCGGGTCGTATATATCTCCTGTAACCCGGAAACACAGGCACGTGATTTAAAGTATTTGGTAAAGAACGGTTATAAGGTTACAGAGATTCAGCCTGTCGACATGTTCCCGCAGACGACGCATGTAGAAAATGTTGCGTTACTTGAAATAAAGAAGTAGATCAACAATAAAGTTCGACGAAAATACAAAAATTTAGAGATACATCAGCGTGGTGCCGGGCAGGCTTATTCAAACAGAGGGAGCAAATGGAC
The DNA here is from genome assembly GCF_900099605.1 of Alteribacillus persepolensis. Classification (GTDB taxonomy): domain Bacteria; phylum Bacillota; class Bacilli; order Bacillales; family Marinococcaceae; genus Alteribacillus; species Alteribacillus persepolensis. The sequence goes on along the minus strand of NZ_FNDK01000011.1, from coordinate 26,248 downwards.
GAGAAGTAGCAACACCAGATGAGGCAAGAGAAATGATAGGCTTACCATCAAAGAATGCTGCACAAGTTTAGTAGAAAGCATTGTTATGCAGGGATGATGGTTGATAGAGTAAGGTGCAGAGACACGGGTGCTGCGGAAAGTATCTTTTATTTCCATTTTTGGTTTTAGATCAAATGCCGGGGCAGGAGCGAAAAACTCCTGCCCCTTTATGTTGTTCAAACGTTGATATACAGTGCAGAGCCTTATTTTGTATGCTGGCTTATGACAAAGATTCGCCAAAAGCTTCCGGCAGCATTTTAAATCCATCAATTTCTGCATCTTCTTCCACTTCAATCATAATGCAGCGTTTTCCGTTATAGTTGACTTGTCTTACGTGCTGCAAATCTTGCGGGCTGATAGAAATAGTGGCGACTTTGGTATTAATTTTAATCGATTTTGATGTGTATTTCGGGACGATGCTGCTGGCCTTTAATTCATAGCTTTCGTTATCCATAACGCGTTGAAAAGCAGTTTTTACTGTATCTGTGTCGACTTGTTCCCCGCTTTGGTGAAGAACTTGCTCGACGTCTTTGTAGTCAAGTGTTGGCGGAGTATCTTCTTCATTTTCTTCAACGACACGGTTGATTTCCCCATATACATTGGCAAGGGTGGAAGGGGTCAGCTGCTCTCCTACCACATCTTTGATAACTTCCTCAAATGCGGCTTTATCTTCTTTAGCGGTCATGATTTCTTCTCCGTTCAGTACTTCTTCGATAAAATGGTAATCTGGCTCGTTGGCTTTGCTGGCGGCATAGAGCACGTGATTGACATCGGAAGCACCGTCTGTAACGGTTGGAAACAGAAATCCTGCCATCGGTTTTTTCAGATCAATTACTGGATCTGTCTCAACTTTATACTTGAATTCCTTCTCTATATAATCGAACTGTATTTCTTTTTTTGGCTCTTCTGTTTTATTCATGCTGCAAAGAATAAACGGATTTGAATATACCGCATCCCGCTCGCTTTCTTCTGTTTCTTCGTTTCGCTTTTTCGTTGGTTTTAAGTATTCCGCGCGAATGAAAGAAATGACAATATCCTGTTCATACGGATGGTCTTTCATCATTTTTTCCGTCATCAGAAGCATCTGTTCTTTCCAGCTCTCTACATCACTGCTTAAGAGTCCTTTATGAAGAATGAGTTGACTGTTATTTTCTGCATCATGTTTAAATTTTAGTTCAAATAGCTTTTCATCCAGCTGGCCGGTGAGGAGCTTTTTGAAATTATTCATGAAAAGTTCCTGCTGGTCGCGATCGAGCATATCAAATGGCTGGCTTTGGTGGTGGTAAATGTCGGTTGTATCTTTCATGATGTAGACGTTAAAAATGTCGGAGATTTTCAGTAAATCATTGTCGACAATCAATTGTCTGCGGATATCGGCTATATCTTTTTTATCCATGTATTGTTCACTCCTGCTTAAGGTATGGTTTTCATTTTATGAAACTCTATTTTAACACAGGAATTCTTTGCTGCCCTGACAGGAACATAGGTTACCAGCGGAAGAGACTAGGGGAGGGACGCACTGCAAGAAGTTGTGGCAGGAGACTAAGGACGCAATATAGATATATTATTGTTTGAGAAAAAATGTTAGACAGCTGTTCCTCAAAGGCTGTCTAACTATTACACACGTGATGCCTGGCAATCAGTAAAAGCTGCCGCAAAAGAGTTTCCTTTTGTGGCAGCAGTTTGAAGGTGTTGCTATTTGTTGACAGTTTCTTTTTTATGAATCAGTTCCTCTGTCAGACGCTCTAGCATAAATCTGCTTGATTCTTCGGCACGATGTTCTTCTCCGAATACGGCAGCTGTCACAATTCCATCGAAGTCCATTTCACGAAGCTTGTTAAACAATACGTCCCAAGGGATGTCGCCTTTACCGATATCTAAGTGCTGGTGTACAGTGGCGTGAACACCAGGAGGGTTGACGACGTAACGCAAGCAAGAAGATGCTTTATGGTTAAAGGTATCTGCTACGTTAATGTGACGCAGTTTGTCACCGGCGTAATCAAGCATAGCAGGGATGTTACCTTTGCCGTCGTCGTAGAAAAACGTGTGCGGCACGGAATAGAAATAGCCGATCCAATCTTTATCAAACGCACGAAGCATATCGACAGCCACGTAATTATCTTCAATAAAGTCATACGGATGGGCTTGAATATGCAAATTCAGTCCTTCTTTTTCAAAGAAAGGAATGAGTTCGTCCATAGACTTTACAAATTGTTGTTCACATTTGTACGGCATATCATTGCGGCCTGTGAATTCAGTGTTGACGACATCGACATCCAGTTCCACGGCGATCTCAATTGCACGCTTCCAGTTGCGCACAGCAGCTTGGCGGTCTTCTTCATCTGGTCCGGCCCAGTGCTGCATCGGCAAAATAGAAGACAGTTTCACGCCAGTATCACGGCATGCTTGTTTTAATTCTTTGATACGTGCTTTATCGACGCGCGGGTACTTATAGAAAGGCAGAAAATCATCACGCGGAGAAAGTTCAATATATTCATATCCCAATTCAGCAACTTTGTCGACCATTTTGGGAAGGGGTAAGTGTCTAAACATATGTGGGTCTAATGTTAGTCTCATAAAATCATTCCTCCTTAAAAGTGCAGACGTTTAGAAAACATGGAAAAAAGGAGGATACACCTGAAAGTGCATCCTATTCCTTTTGTTAGGCTTGATAAGCGGTGTAAGGAAAAGGGTGTATGAACCTGTGTGATTTTTAGCTCAAAGGAGAGCAGTACTTAGAATGTTTAACTTTAAAATATAAGGAAAGCTGCGGTTTCCATCATAAGAGTTGGACGGCAAGCCAGGTTTTTCTAAAGAACTATTAAGCAGAGTTTTGATGTTTTTTCTTACCAGCGGGCGGTAAGCATTTTCTTACGAGTGTAGAATTCAACACCGTCGGTTCCGTTTGCGTGCAAATCACCATAGAAAGAGTTTTTCCAGCCCGAGAATGGGAAAAATGCCATTGGTGCGGGTACACCAATGTTTACTCCAAGCATGCCGGCATCGATGTTTTGACGGAATTGACGTACGGCACGGCCGCTATCGGTATAAATGCAAGCTCCGTTTGCAAACTCGGATTTATTTGTCAGCTCAATAGCTTCGTCTAACGTATCTACGCGGACGACAGAAAGTACCGGTGCAAAGATCTCTTCTTTCCAAATCGTCATGTCGGTTGTGACATTATCAAAGATAACCGGCCCGACAAAGTAGCCGTCGTCAAGCTTAACGGTCTTGTCACGGCCGTCATAGGCAAGAGTTGCCCCTTCATCTTGACCGATTTTAATGTAGTTTTCTGTTTTTTCTTTATGTGATTGACGAATGACGGGACCGAGGAAGACGCCTTCGTCCAGGCCGTTTCCGATGGTGATACTGTCCACTTCTTTTTTCAGTCTTTCCACGAATTCATCGGCAGCATCACCAACAGCCACGGCAACGGCTGCAGCCATACATCTTTCTCCGGCAGACCCGTATGCAGCACTGGCAATTTGAGAGACGGCATTATCGATATCGGCATCTGGAAGGACAATGGAGTGGTTTTTCGCTCCAGCAAGTGCTTGGACACGTTTGCCGTGTTCTGCTCCTTTTTTATACACGTATTCTGCAACAGGTTGAGAACCGACGAAAGAAATTCCTTTGACGTCTGGGTTTTCAAGCAGTCCGTTTACAACATCATGTGCACCATGAACGATATTTAACACGCCATCTGGAAGTCCAGCTTCACTAAAGAGCTCTACCAGGCGATTGGCTAAAACGGGTGTACGTTCAGACGGTTTCAATACAAATGTATTACCACAAGCAATGGCGAGCGGGAACATCCAGCAAGGCACCATCATCGGGAAGTTAAATGGCGTGATGCCTCCAATAACACCAATCGGATAACGATACATGCCTGATTCCATGTCTGTTGCAATATCTGGGAGTTGTTTTCCCATCATGAGAGAAGGCGCTCCTGCTGCGAATTCGACACATTCGATACCTCGTTGTACTTCCCCGTAAGCCTCACTGTAACTTTTACCGTTTTCAAGAGTGACAAGACGAGCCAGCTCATCCCAGTTTTCTACTAGAAGCTGCTGATACTTGAAAAGAATGCGAGCACGTTTTGGCACCGCTGTATTACTCCACATTTGAAACGCTTCTTGTGCTGCTTCTACCGCTTTATTCAAATCTTCACGGCTCGAAATAGGCACATGTGCAATCGTTTCGCCAGTAGCAGGATTAGGAACTTCTTCAGATCGTCCTGATGTGGCTTCAATCCACTGCCCTCCTACATAGTTTTTCAGATGCTGTACTGCTTCGGTTGTATTCGCCATCTTCATTACTCCTCTCATCAGCATATATTCTTTCATGTCAAGTTAGAAAACTAGACATTGCTGCTAATAAAAGAAATCGATTTCATTTTATGGTGTAAGTGTAAGTGATATTTTTTCGTTTGTAAACGCTATTTTTAAAATTTTTCAGAATACAAATGGCGAATAAAAAAGGAAAGCCTCGAGAATTACTGTTAACAAGGCAGTGTTAATAAATAAAAGATGGATGTTTTTTATTGTTTTATCAGACGAGAAGGCTCCCGCTCCAAATAGATGATGAGGTTGTTAAGCGGGAGCGACTTAAGTTTTCTGCTCGGATGATGACACAAATGATTGACCACCACATGATTGACGGATAAAAAGGTGGTCTTTCATCACGAAAGATTGTTTTGTGATTTTTTCTTTATTAATCTTCTGGATTAAAATGCTCATTGCTTTTTGGCCGATTTTGTATTTAGGCTGGTCAATAGAGGTTAAGTGGGGTTCTACAACACTTGCCATTTTTAGATTATCGAATCCGACTATTGCAATGTCTTCCGGTATACGAAGGCCGCTGTTTTTTACAGCTTTCATTGCTCCCATGGCCATCTCATCGTTGTAAACGAAAACACCAGTAGGGGGGGTTTCTAAAGCAAGCAGCTTCATCATTTGGTTGTACCCTGACTCCAATGATTCATTTCCGCCTTCTTGAATATAAGACGGGTCAACATCTAAATCATGACTCATCATTGCTTGTCTAAATCCTCTTAAACGGTCACGTCCTAAAATTACATTCATAGGACCGCAAATATGGGCAACTCTTTCATGGCCGAGCTTGATTAAATGTTCCGTTGCTTTTCTAGCCGCACTGATATTATCAATCGAAACAGTTGGCACATTTAACCCATCAATGTATTCACAAGCAAGGACAATTGGAAAGTGTTCGGCCAGCTCTTCAAGCTTTTCTTTTTCGAGCCGCGCGGTAAGAAGGAGCATGCCATCTACTTGTTTTTGCAATAACAAATTAATATAATCATTTTCTCGTTCTACGCTGTTTTCAGTATCACCTAAAATGACTTGATATCCTTCGCGGATGGCAGTATGTTCAATTCCCCGCAGTACTTCAGAAAAGAAAGCACTCGTAATATCTGGAACAACAGCAAGAATCGTTTTTGTTTCCTTCGTTCGAAATTGTCTGGCGACGATATGAGGCTGGTAATTTACTTGATTAATGACTTCTAGCACTTTGTCTCTTGTTTTTTTGCTCACCAATTCTGGATTGCTTAACACACGGGATACGGTAGCAGGAGAGACATTTGCCATCTTTGCCACATCGCTCATTTTCATTTTCTATTCCTACTCTCTTCCTGATGGTTTTACTTATTAAAAAAAAAGGGCTATCCATCATCTTAATCATTCTTGTAATGAATTTCAAGAAAAATGAAACCGTTTTCGGTGTTGTCTGCACTCTATTTTAACCAATGCAGACGAATACAAACAAAATAATGAAAGGTTTTTTGAAAAATGGAACCGTTTATGTTTGAAAATTGGAAGAGCTTCTTTTACTATTTGAAACTGTAAGATAAATATTTCATCAATGAGTGAATGGAGGACGGTATAAGTGGCAAAACAAGCAGAATTAGGGAAATCAGGTTTGTATGTAAATCCGGTGGGGCTGGGGACGAACGCTGTCGGCGGACATAATTTGTATAATCATTTGGATGAAGAACAGGGAAAAGATCTTGTTCGCACTGCTATTGATAATGGAATTAATTTTTTAGATACCGCATTTATTTACGGTCCAAAACGTTCTGAGGAGTTAGTAGGAGAGGTTGTAAAAGAATCTGGAAAAAGAGATGAAATCGTTTTAGCGACAAAAGGGGCACAAAAGTTTGTTGATGGAAAAGAAGTTATGGATAATTCTCCAGAGTTTTTGCGTCAATCAGTAGAAGAAAGCCTTCACCGCTTACAAACAGAATACATCGATCTTTATTACATTCATTTTCCAGATGAAGAAACACCGAAAGACAAAGCGGTTGCAGCATTACAAGAGTTAAAAGAAGAAGGAAAAATCCGAAGTATTGGTGTGTCTAACTTCTCCATCGAACAATTAAAAGAAGCAAATAAAGATGGACACGTAGATGTGTACCAAGGCAATTATAACCTTATTCAGCGTGAAGCAGAAGAAGATTTTCTTCCATACTGCAAAGAGAATAATATTTCCTTCATTCCGTTTTTCCCATTGGCAGCAGGTATTTTAGCCGGCAAATATACAAGCGATATGACGTTTGATGATCTTCGCGCAGATTTTCCTCACCTCCAAGGGGAAGAATTCAAGAACAATTTAGCGAAAGTGGACAAGCTGCGCCCAATCGCTGAAAGTAAAGGAGTAGATGTCGTTCACGTTGTGCTTGCATGGTACTTAACTCGTGATGCAATAGATGTCTTAATTCCAGGAGCGAAGCGTTCCGAACAAGTATTGGATAATTTAAAAACGTTAGATGTTGCTTTAACAGATGACGAAGTTGCCCATATTGATCGTGTTTTCCGATAAAAACCGCCATTTTCCTTTTCTCCCGGCTGTTCATTGCAGCTGGGAGATAAAGAGCATTTTTGGATAAAAGCGTTTACATGCAGGGGAGATTGTTGTAGAGTAAGATACATAAAGAAGAATAATGGTAGGTACACAATGTGTTTGTTGAAATCGATTACAAAATGTAAGAAGCTCCTCTGTCTTTTTCAGCGTACGTTGCAGTGAATGGGAGGCGCTTATCTTTTAATGATACCAGCTGCTGCTTCGATTATTGTACAGTTGTTATTAACATTGGCATAAATAATAATTAGTCATCATACATTTATCAAAATATAATCAAAATTTTCAAAAGTTTTATTGACTGAAGCTATTATTCATATTATTCTAAAAACAGAAATCATGATGAGCGTGAAACAGCAGGTGTGTATGGGCAGCAAGCTGTGGTTTTGATTAAAACTATCGTCATTTTCTATGCACATTATTTATTTTTAAATATAATGAAATCGATTTCAAAATCAGTTCGTTTGAGGAGGCTTTTATAGATGAGTCATTTGTTAAAGAAACCAGTGCGTCAACAGTTGGAAAATGGTGTATCACTCGTTCATGATATTACATCCAATAACTCCGATCTGGAGTACGTTCATTTTAAAATGATTGACGTAGAACCAGGTGCCTTATACAAAGAGGCATTAGCGAAACAGGAAGTTTGTGTTGTCGCTCTAACAGGAAAGATTACCGTTACTGATGGAGTGGAAACATTTGAAAACATTGGGACTCGTGCATCGGTATTTGAAAAAAAGCCAACCGACAGTGTGTATATTTCTAATGACCAGTCATTTGAGGTAAAGGCAGAATCCAAGGCGCGGGTTGCCCTGTGCTACTCTCGATCGGAAAAACAATTGCCAACGAAGCTTATCAAAGCAGATGACATTGGCGCAGAGCATCGCGGGCAAGGCAGCAACAAGCGAATGGTTCATAATATATTGCCTGATGACCACCCAGCAGCAAACAGTCTTCTTGTTGTAGAGGTGTTTACAGAGAGTGGAAACTGGTCCAGTTATCCGCCTCATAAACATGATCAAGACAATCTTCCAGAAGAATCGATGCTAGAAGAAACGTATTATCATGAACAAGACCCTGGTCAAGGCTTTGTTTTTCAACGTGTATACACAGATGACCGCTCGTTAGATGAAACAATGACGGTTGAAAATGGAGACATGGTGATTGTGCCAAAAGGCTATCATCCAGTTGGTGTACCAGAAGGGTATACGTCTTATTATTTAAATGTAATGGCAGGACCCAAACGCATTTGGAAGTTTCATAACGATCCGGATCACAAATGGATCATTAAATAAATCGTGTGTCATTCAAAGGCATGAAAAGAGAAAAAGGGGAGAGTGATTCTATGAACATTTCACTTGCAGCGGACAAAGAATTTGATGTTATTGCGGTTGGCCGGGCATGTGTGGATTTGAATGCTGTCGAATATAATCGTCCAATGGAAGAGACAATGACTTTCAAAAAATATGTAGGAGGCTCTCCTGCAAATATTGCGATTGGAAGTTCTAAGCTTGGGTTGAAAGCTGGATTTATTGGTAAAATTCCAGATGATCAGCACGGACGTTTTATTGAGCAGTACATGAATGGACAGGGCATTGACACATCCAGCATGGTTGTCGATACAGAGGGGCGGAAAACGGGATTGACGTTCACTGAGATATTAAGCCCGGAAGAATGCAGCATTCTCATGTATCGTGAAGAAGCAGCAGATTTATATCTAGAACCAGCGGAGGTTCATGAAGACTATATTAAACGAACGAAATTACTGTTAATCTCTGGCACCGCACTTGCTCAAAGTCCATCTCGAGAAGCAGCGCTAAAAGCGGTACATCTGGCGAAGAAAAATGGTATTAAAGTGGTGTTTGAACTAGATTACCGTCCTTACACATGGAAGTCGGCAGAAGAAACAGCAGTGTATTATTCATTAGTTGCTGAAAAGGCAGACATTGTAGTTGGTACTCGCGAGGAATACGATGTCATGGAACACCGATTGGGTAAAGGAGAAAACCAAGCGACGGTTGATTACCTTTTCCAACATGAGCCAGAGCTTGTAGTCATTAAGCATGGTGTAGACGGTTCTTATGCTTACACTCGTTCTGGTGAAACGTATCGGGGAAGAGCGTACAAAACAAAAGTGTTAAAAACATTTGGAGCTGGTGACTCTTATGCTTCCGCTTTTCTTTATGCTCTTGTTTGCGGAAAAGATATTGAGACAGCGTTGAAGTATGGAAGTGCCTCGGCATCAATTGTCGTCAGCAAGCACAGTTCTTCAGAAGCGATGCCGGCGGTTGAAGAAATTGAAGCATTAATTGAAGAAAATAACACTATTAAAAGCTAGGGGCGACATGTAATGGGAACGATTCGATTAACAACAGCACAAGCGCTGGTTAAATTTTTAAATCACCAGTATATTCATGCAGATGGTGAAGAATTTCCGTTTGTCGAAGGGGTTTTTAACGTTTTCGGACATGGGAATGTATTAGGGATTGGGCAAGCATTAGAACAAGATTCGGGCCATTTGAAGGTCATTCAAGGAAAAAATGAACAGGGCATGGCGCACGCAGCAATCGCTTACAGCAAGCAAAAGCTTCGTAAAAAAATTTTTGCATTAACATCATCCAGCGGTCCTGGATCTGCGAACTTAACAACAGCGGCAGCAACCGCACTTGCCAACAACATTCCTGTACTGCTTCTTCCGGCAGACACATATGCGACAAGGCAGCCAGACCCTGTCTTGCAGCAAGTGGAACAAGAACACAGCATGGCTATTACAACAAATGATGCATTGCAGCCAGTGTCTCGCTATTGGGACCGGGTGCAGCGGCCGGAACAGTTAATGTCAAGCTTAATTCGTGCGTTTGAAGTAATGACCGATCCAGCGAAAGCGGGTCCTGCGACAGTATGTATTTCTCAGGATGTAGAGGGAGAAGCATTTGACTTTGATGAAGAGTTTTTCCAAAAGCGCATCCATTATGTGGATCGGCCGCTGCCGACAGAGCGTGAGTTACAGGGAGCTGTTGAAAAGATTAAAGCGAGTAAAAAACCGCTCATTGTTGCCGGCGGCGGAGTGAAATATTCAGAAGCCCGTGAGGCTCTGACGGCGTTCTCAAAGGAATATGATATTCCGCTAGCTGAAACGCAGGCAGGCAAATCGGCCGTGGAGCATTCATTTAAAAATAACTTGGGCGGACTTGGCATTACCGGCACAAGAGCAGCTAATCAAGCAGCGCAGGAAGCCGATTTGGTGATTGGCATCGGCACTCGTTATACAGACTTTGCCACATCGTCCAAAACAGTATTTGATTTTAAAAAAGCTGCATTTCTAAACATTAATGTTAGCAGGATGCAAGCCTATAAGCTTGATGCGTTCCAAGTCGTTGCCGATGCCCGTACCACATTGGAACAGCTGATGCCGCTGTTAGAAGGATATAAAAGCCAGCACGGATCATCCATTCAAGAACGCAAACAAGAGTGGACGCGTGAACGTGAGCGGCTGCGTTCTATTACATTCAATCGAGAAAACTTTGACCCGGAGATCAAAGGCCACTTTTCTCAAGAAATAATGAATGAATACGCTGATACATTGGGTACAGAGTTTCCGCAAACGAATGCCTTGCTGACAGCCAATCAAGCGGTAGATGAAGATGCTGTTGTGGTATGTGCAGCAGGGTCGCTGCCAGGTGATTTGCAGCGTCTGTGGGAGACAAATACACCAAACACATATCACTTAGAGTATGGTTACTCTTGTATGGGGTACGAGATTTCCGGAGCATTAGGAGTGAAACTTGCAGAACCGGATAAAGAAGTATATGCAGCGGTTGGAGATGGAAGCTTTCTCATGCTTCATTCCGAGTTTATTACGTCATTGCAGTATCATGAAAAAATAAATATCCTTCTCTTTGATAACGCGGGATACGGTTGTATTAACAACTTGCAAATGGATCATGGCGGAGGCAGCTATCACTGTGAATTCCGTACGGCCAATCATGATATTGTAAACATCGATTATGCAAAAGTAGCGGAAGGATACGGTGCTAAAGTGTACCGCGCCAACACAGAAGAAGAATTAAAAGCAGCTATAGAAGATGCAAAAAAACAAGACTGTTCTACATTAATTGAAATGAAAGTTCTGCCAAAGACGATGACAGATGGTTATAAGGGAAGCTGGTGGAACCTTGGAGTAGCAGAAGTATCAGAGAGAGAAAGCATTCAAGAGGCTTACGCATTTAAAGAAAAAATGCTTGAGACAGCAAAGAAGTACTAATGGTAAAGGGGGAGGCGCTTATGGGTCATCAAGATATTCAATGGGGGATAGCACCGATTGGCTGGCGCAATGATGATATCCCTGACATTGGAAAAGAAAACACACTGTCCCATTTATTGGGTGACATTTACGTTGCGGGGTTTGATGGCACAGAAGTCGGAGGATTTTTCCCGGAAGCGGATGTGTTGAATAAAGAATTGCGTCTGCGCAACTTAAAAATTGCAGGAAAATGGTTTTCTAGTTTTATTGTTCAAGATGGAGTGGAGGAAACAGCAAAAGCGTTTGAGAGACATTGCGCTTACTTAAAAGAAGTGGGAGCGGCCATAGCGGTTGTTTCTGAGCAAACGTACAGCATTCAAAAAGAAGAAAAAAATGTTTTTTCCAAGAAGCCTTATTTTACAGATGAAGAGTGGAATCAATTGACAAGCGGACTCGATATTCTTGGGGGTATTGCAAACCGATACGGCTTGAAGCTTGCTTTTCATCATCATATGGGAACGACTGTACAAACAATGGAAGAAGTGGACCGTCTGATGGAAAACACCGACCCTGCTAAAGTGCATTTATTATATGACACAGGCCACATTTACGTATCCGATAAAGAGTATGTGCCGCTTTTGCGCAAGCATATTCATCGGATTGCGCATGTGCACTATAAAGATGTCCGAAAGGAAGTAATGGAGCAGTGCGAGCAAAAAGGACAGTCTTTTCTTGATGCGTTTTTAGCTGGGATGTTTACCGTTCCTGGTGATGGGGACCTTGATTTTGTTGACGTATATGAGGAGCTGTTAAAACATGACTATAAAGGATGGATTGTCATCGAGGCCGAGCAGGACCCGGCAAAAGCCCATCCACTAGAATATGCGTTAATTGCAAGAGAGTATATAGATAAAAATCTTTTGAACAAAAGTCTTATCAACAAATAACAGCAGAACAGCTGCAGTACACATGCAGCTGTTCTCATGAGTCTCTGAAATTCAGTAGAAGCGAGGGATATGACATGACATTAGGGTTTGGAGTTGTGGGAACTGGAGCGATTGGACGCGAACATATACAGAGAATAACAAAAGTTGTGTCAGGAGCGGAAATTGCTGCTGTTACGGATGTCAATCAGGACGCTGCCAAAAAGGCTGTGGAAGACTTTAACTTGCGTGCAAGCATATATGAAGATGATACCGCGCTTTTAAAAGATGAAAACGTAGAAGCTGTACTTGTTACAAGCTGGGGACCTGCTCATGAAAGTACAGTTCTTAAGGCAGTTGAAGCAGGAAAATTTGTATTTGTAGAGAAGCCGCTTGCTACAACGGCGGAAGGTTGTATGCGCATTGTAGAAGCTGAGCAAAAACATGGCAAACGCCTCGTTCAAGTCGGTTTTATGCGTCGTTACGACAGTGGTTATCGTCAGATGAAAGAAGCGATTGATAATAACTTTATCGGAGAGCCGCTCATGATTCGCTGTGCTCACCGCAATCGGGAAGTAGGAGAAAGTTATACCCAGGACATGGCGATTTTAGATACTCTTATCCATGAAATTGATACACTTCACTGGCTTGTTGGTGACGATTACAAATCGATACAAGTTACTTATCCAAAGAAAACAAAAAATGCATTAGAGCATTTAAAAGATCCTCAAATTGTCACATTAGAAACAAAGACGGGAATCATCATCCATGCAGAAATCTTTGTAAATTGCCAGTTTGGTTATGACATCCAATGTGAAGTCATTGGAGAAGAAGGAATTGTAAAACTTCCAGAGGTAGCTACAGCCCAATACCGCAAAGACGGAGTCCTGGGCTCAGGTATTTTGCAGGATTGGCAGAGCCGCTTTAACGATGCTTTTAATAATGAATTCCAAGACTTTATTGATGCTGTTCGCAGGGAGGGACAGCCGCAAGGGCCGTCTGCATGGGATGGATACATTGCTGCTGTAACAGGGGATGCTGGTGTGAAAGCACAGCAATCCGGTCAGGCAGAACCTATTGAACTTCCAGAACGTCCTGATTTTTATCAACAAAAGAAACAGGAGGAGAAGGTATGAAACTCTGTTATAACCAAGCAACGACATTAGAAAACTCCCATCTGGAAAAAGATTTGGAACTATGTGAAAAGCATGGCTATGACTATATTGAAATCCGTACGATGGATAAGCTTCCAGAGTACTTAGACAACCATTCCATAGACGATTTAGCAGATTTCTTTCAATCCAGCCACGTAAAACCGCTTGCAATGAATGCGCTTGTCTTTTTTAATAATCGCTCAAAAGAGGCTCATCAAACGAACATGGAAGAGTTTAAAGACATGTTAGAGAAAGCAGAGAAAATTGGAGCAGCGTATATTGTAGCAGTGCCTCTCGTAACAGAAACGAAAATTTTAAAAGAAGACATTAAACATAGTGCCGTCGAAGTGTTAACCGAACTTTCTGATCTTGCAAAACCATATGGTGTAAAAGTGGCGCTCGAGTTTGTCGGTCACCCGCAATGTACAATCAATACATTTGCTCAAGCAAATGACATTGTAGAAACCGTCGGCCGTGATAATGTGGGTCTTGTTCTTGACTGCTTCCATTTTCATGCAATGGGTTCAAATATGGAAGATTTAAAAAAGGCAGAGGCAGATAACATCTTTATCCTTCACATTGATGACACCGAAGATTTTCCGATTGGCTTTTTGACAGATGAAGATCGCGTATGGCCGGGACATGGAGTGATTGACCTAGAAGGCATTATTTCAACTGTGATAGAAAAAGGGTTTGATGGAGCGGTTTCTGTTGAATTATTCCGCCCTGAATATTATAAACTCGATCCAGATGAGGTTATTAAGACGGCGAAAGATACGTCTATAGATGTATTAAAAAAAGTGCAAGCCGTCGTATAGAAAACGCAAAAAGGGTCTGTATCAAAAGCCTCTAAACGGAAAAGCTATGGGCGCCATCCAGAGAGACGGTGACCATGGCTTTTTTGTAAGGTAAGAACGTATAAAAGTTTGGCGTTTTCATGGTCTAGAAAAAGCGCCTGCCCGCTCAGGCGCACACGACGTGGGTCGGTTCAGCGTTGCCACAGGACGTGGTGGTTTTAGTTGAACATCCTCTGTCTTTCCTTTCGACTCCGGGCTCTGTGCGAAAGATCCAGGACTTGTCGCGGGCTCCCAGGATGGGGGTCCATTCGGTGTTGTCACAGGAAGTCCTTCCACAGGATGTGGTGAATTCAACGCCCGCCGCAGGACGTGTGCGTTTTTAGTAGAAGTACCTTACAGAACAGAAGTTCCTTCACCGTCGCCGAACGTCTCTCTTTTAAGGCGCTTGCTTTTCTTTGGTACATGAAAAAAGAATGTTGGAGTGTTTTTTCGTTCTCCTATCCTGAATGGCTATCGGGGGAGGTGACTGCGGGGCGTCGGCTAAGACCAGCCACATCGTGTGGCTAACGCCGACACTAGCACGTCCTGTGCGTCGAAGCAAGAGCTGAAGATCCACCCGACGGTGATCTCCCGTCGGTTAGCTGAAGCCTTGCCCGCGGCCAGCGAACCTGAAGAGCCATTCATACGAGAGGGTCTACGTTCATCCAAACAACAAACCTTATAAAATCGGAAAAAGGGCTGTATGGGTAGCCGCATGGAGTAAAGGATTGGTGTTGTCAACATGTAAAGGAAAGTCATATACGTGCAACGGGGCAGGTCGCGGGCTTCGACAGGAAGGGGGTAGTTCGGGAATACTTATGCAGGAGGCGGTGGCTTCTGTGTCTGGAATAGGATATTCATAAACTTAGCAGGATTTTTTACCTTGGCTGAACTTTCTTCTTTTAAGACGTTTGCGCTTTTCTTAGTGTGCAGATAAATGGCCGTTAACGAGCCAGCCGCCGTCTGTTTTAAGAATAACACCTGTTACGTAATCAGACTCACTAGAAGCAAGAAACGTGGCAGGGCCGGCGATATCTTCGGGATAAGCTAACCTTCCGAGTGGAATGCGGTTTTCCAATTGTGTTACATTGTGCTCCCCTTTTTCCGCTAATTCATTGAAAAGCGGTGTCTGAACATATCCAGGACTAATAGCATTCACTTGAATGTTGTACTTTCCCCACTCCAGGGCTAATGTTTCTGTTAGCTGGCGTACTGCTCCTTTACTGGCAGCATATGCTGCACGTTGCGGGATACCTGCATGGGCTGCGATGGACGTAATATTAATAATTTTGCCGCCCGTGTGCTGCTCTATCATTTGCCTGCCAGTTTCTTGGGACATTAGAAAAGTTCCGGTAGCGTTAATGTCCATGCATTTGTTCCATTCATTGATATGTAACTCTTCAGAAGGAGAAACCATCGTTATTCCGGCAGCATTCACAAGAATATCAATACTTCCAAATAGTTTTTTTGTTGTTTGCACGATGTGTTTTACATCTCTTTCATTTGACACATCTCCAGCGATGTAGTTGATGGAGCCGTTCCATTTGGTAAGTTCTTGTGCTTTTTTTCTCAAGGCTTCTTCTGTTCTTGCTGCCACCATCACAGAAGCACCTTCTTTTGCAAACGCTGCGGCAATTGCTCCGCCAATACCGCTGCTCCCGCCGGTAATAAGAGCGGTTTTATGTTTCAAACGCATAAATTCATTTCCTCCCTTCGTGTATGTTCTTCTTTCATTCTGTTACAGCTTCCCAGTTAAAAACTGTGCTTCTCCATTGCCAAAACTCCAATCGGCATCGTTATTTTCTGCTATGTTTAT
Source organism: Alteribacillus persepolensis (assembly GCF_900099605.1). Lineage (GTDB taxonomy): Bacteria > Bacillota > Bacilli > Bacillales > Marinococcaceae > Alteribacillus > Alteribacillus persepolensis. The sequence continues at coordinate 10,358 of NZ_FNDK01000011.1, read as the reverse complement.
CATAATATCTTCTTGCGCCAATCCGCATTCTCTTGCTAGCTTTTCTACCATCAAACGGTAGAGTTTCTGTTTTTTCTCTTGTGTTCTTGTTTTGCTGACTATGCTGATGACTACGACATTATCGGTGCGCACAAGGCCAAGTCCTGTGTCCTTAATGATCATTTCAGCTGGTTTATGCTGGTGCACCATTTGGTAGCGGTCAGTATCTGGTACATCAAACGCTTCTATCATAGCAGTGTGGGCAGCGTCTAACAGCTTTCTCAGCTCTTCGTCACTACGGCCTTCTATTATGTCAAATCGTAGTAGTGGCATAATAACTCCCCCTGAATAAAAATAGTTGACTCTTATTGCATTTGTGCAATAGTGTCCAAGTTATTTGTACATGCTGGTTCGTTTTGCTCGTTCTATCTTTTCGCCATTAGTTAACCAGAAAAAATAAATTTGTTACAAAAAAAGAAAATAGATAATATGCTATTTCTCTTTTATCATATCATAAATTAATAATTAAAGGTATTTGTTTTATCAAAAAATAATCAAAAGTTATCAAAAGATGTTAAGATGTATATAAACAATCATAAGGAGTGTGTGTAATGACATTAGTATCAATGAAAGAAATGTTAACGGAAGCAAAGCAAGCAGGCTATGCTGTAGGACAGTACAACATTAACAATTTAGAGTTTATTTCAGCTTTTTTACGCGTTGCCCAAGAAGAAAAATCGCCGATGATCATTGCTGCATCAGACCGTATGGTAGATTTTCTCGGTGGATTTAAAAATATCGCTGCAATGGTGAAAACGCTGTATAATGCTTTAGATATTACAGTGCCAGTCGCTCTCCATCTAGATCACGGACAAAGCGTCATACGTTGTAAACAAGCGATGGATGCAGGGTTCACATCCGTGATGATTGATGGGTCTCACTATCCAATTGAAAAAAATATTAACATGACAAAAGAAGTTGCAGATTATGCAAACTCTCGCGGGGTGTCTGTGGAGGCAGAAGTGGGAACGGTAGGCGGCCAAGAAGACGGCCTTGCCGGAAGTGTGCAGTATGCGGATGTTAAAGAGTGCATTCGTTTAGTAGAAGAAACAAAGATTGATGCACTTGCTGCTGCGCTTGGCTCCGTACATGGTCCTTACAAAGGAGAGCCGAAGCTGGGGTTTGAACAGATGAAAGAGATTTCAGAACGCACTCAAGTACCACTTGTTCTGCACGGTGGAACAGGCATTCCAACCCATCACATTCAACGGGCTATTACCTTAGGACATGCTAAGATTAATGTGAACACCGAAAACATTCAAGCGTGGACCAAAGCGGTTCGAAACAAATTGGCAGAGGATGAAAATGTGTATGAGCCTCGGTTGATTTTGTCACCTGCGATTGAAGCCGTGGAAACATCGGTGAAAGAGAAAATAAGGGAATTTGGGACAAGTGGAAAAGCTTCGCAAGCTGTGGCAAAATAAATGTAGAAAAGCACTCTATGAATAGGTGAAAGTGTCTATGTAAAAAGGCAGATTGTCGGGCAGACGGCCGGGCAGCCATGTTTGTTTTTTGGAAACGGTTGTTGTTAAAATAAGCCGAGAGAGATGAGAACTTGCAGTACTCGGACTGAGAAGCTTCCAAGCAGAGGGATGGGGTTTTATGGAACTGAAAAATTTTGTATCAGGAAAAATCATTTTAAATGAATCGGTCCATCGCTTGGAACAGAATGGCGCTGTGTTTAACATTCATTATTGGGGGGCCATGCCCAATCATTATAATACATTGCGCCATAAACACTCTTTTTTTGAAGTGTGTTATGTCGTTGAAGGAGAAGGGTCATATATTGATGGAAATGACATTTACCCCCTTCAAAAAAACACGATGTTTCTTTCAAGACCAGATGTTTCGCATCAAATAAAGAGTGAGAGCGGCCTGTTTCTCTTAGTGGTTGCATTTGAATTGATGGAATCGGAATCGAGTGACCAGTGGATTTCAAACATTGAGAGTGCCAAGCAATGTCCAAGAGTCATATTAGAAGCAGAAGAGGAGACAGTACCTGTCCTTCTATGGAAGGCATTGCTTATCCAAGCGGCAAAACCGGACCAGGGCTTTGTAAAAGAGGGATTAAAGCACTTAGCAGCAAATTTAATTTTTTCTATCCTTTACTCCTTTGTTCCGATTTCGCAAGGAGAAAAGCGGCAAGATCTGCCCGCGCCAGCTTCCCAACTTCTCAAACAAGTTATTGTCTATATACGTGATAACTTGTCGGGTTCTTTAAAGTTAAAAGATGTAGCCGGCCACTTCCATATATCGAGTCGCCATTTATCTCGTTTGTTTGTTTCAGAGGCAGGGGTAAGTTATTCCGACTTTATTCAAAATGAAAGAATAAAGAAAGCAGCAACATTACTGAAAACAACGGATTTATCTACGCATGAAATAGCAGAAAAGACTGGCTATTCATCCGTTCACTACTTTACTCGTGTGTTCACGTCGATTATGCGCGATCCACCGGGGCGTTTCCGCTCTCTTTATACAAACTTAAAAACACAAGAGTTTACAGACTATTAAACTGGCTTTTGCAGCTTCTTCGTGTAATATTAGCAGAACACACAGAGCACATATGGTATCCAAGAGGATTTGTTACTCAGCCTAAGATGCTATACGCACTGTCTGAGGAGGGGCAATGAGACGCCCTCACCTTGAGGACTGTTCAAAACAGAAATGGACTGCGAACGCTTAGTCACTCAAGAATCCCACCCGTTACCCCGTAAGGTTTGGGGCTTGCGTCTTTAGACGTGGGAGTCTCAAAGTACGTATGTCAGCTTCTGCAATATTAGAATTATTTGAAATATAAACTATTTTAAATATACATTGAAAAAATGCAGTCCCTTTATCAATCAAATACCATGCAGCAGTTATTTTCTGTGATGTTAGATGTTTACAAAAATATAAAAGAAAACGATTCTATTAATGCAGGAAGAAGTAATAAAACAAGCTAAGCGGGCAGAGAGTATTTCATATGAATAATAATAATGAAGTGCTGGGGCTTTCCTGTAAAAAAGGAATAGTCCCTTCTTTTGTTTATTCTGTAAAAATGTTTTACAAACGCTGAAGTCTGACAGCTGTTTTCACAAAATAACAAACTCATTCTTTTTAACAATGAGCAAATATAGTTGGGGGTGGTTTGTTGATACAAAAAGAATTGATGTCAGGAAAAATCTTTTTGAATGAATGTGTACATCGTGTACAGCGAAATGGAGCTGTGTTTAACATTTACTATTGGGGAGGTGTGCCGAATCATTACAATACGCTGCGGCATAAGCACTCTTTTTTTGAAGCATGCTATGTTGTCGAAGGAGAGGGAGCGTATATTGATGGAGGTGATACCTACTCGCTTCAAAGAAACTCGGTGTTTCTTTCCAGGCCGGATGTTTCCCATCAGATAAAGAGTGACAGTGGAATATTCCTTTTATTTGTTGCATTTGAATTGGTTGCATCAGAGTCAAGTGATGAATGGAGCAGGCTGATAGAGGATGCTAAGCAATGTCCAAGGGTCATCTTAAACGCAGGAGAGGAAACGGCCTCTGTACTTTTATGGAAAGCTTTGCTCATCCAAGCAGCAGGTCCAAAATATAGTTTTTTAAAAGACTCTCTCTTCCACCTAGCAGCTGCTTTGATTTTTTCTCTTGTTCACACTTTTGCTCCCAATTCAAAAGGAAAAGCACGGAAGAAATCGCCGGCATCCTCTTCTCAGCTTCTCAAACAAGTTATCTTCTATATTCGTGATAATGTATCGGAAACTTTAAAAATGACAGATGTAGCCGATCATTTTCATATATCCAGGAGACATTTAACACGCCTATTTGCATCGGAAATAGGCGTGAGCTACTCTGATTTTGTTCAAAATGAAAGGATAAAAAGAGCGGTAGCATTGCTTAAATCAACTAATTTATCTGTTAGTGAGATTGCTGAAGAAAGCGGCTTTTCTACTGTGCACTATTTTACTCGTGTGTTTACTTCTAAAATGCGCAATCCGCCAGGGCGTTTTCGTATGCTTTATTCCAATGTGAAAACGAACAGGTTTACCGAATATTAATAATTGTCGTGTTTGAAGCAGGTTTGTTTTTCATCAAAATATAAGAAGCAGCAGCTATTGTCTTCATAGTATAAATGGCTGCCAAAGAAATAAATAATGCTGTATCCGTTTCTGATCATTTTGTCATTGATTTCATGATGTTCAGGGTTGGTGTTTTTCGTGTACAACCAGGCCCAAAAATCCAAAACAACGTCTTCATCGTCCAAATACAAATTATTTATCGCATTTTACAATGTAACTATCATTGAATGCCAGGAAGTCTGATTTACCGCAAAAAAGAAAACGATTACATGGAAAGGGGGGAGAGGTGCTGCCTGTCTTTGAATACTAAACACCTATTCAGAAGACAGCGCAGGATGAATGGAAATGAACCTATGTCAAGGAGGGGTACTATGCTAAAAGTTGGTCTAGTAACAGATATTTTAGAAGACGCAAGCTTTGAAGAAATGCTGGATACATGTGTGGAACAAGGAATTGAAACATTAGAGCTGGGGTGTGGCAATTGGTCAAGTGCTCCGCATATTGACGTAGATATCTTGTTAGAAAGCACCGAAAAACGTCGGTTCTTTTTAGATGCTATAAAAAGAAGAGGACTTGAAATCGCGGCTCTAAACTGTTCAGGTAATCAATTGGAGCCTACCGAACGTGGAAAAGCCCATCAAACCGTCGTAGAAAAAACATTTAGGCTGGCAGGATTATTAGGCGTGGAAACAGTTGTGATGATGTCTGGCTGTCCTAGCGGCGGACCGGGTGATGTGACACCAAATTGGATTACTCACCCTATATTGCCGCCGCACTTTCAGACGCTGGATTGGCAATGGAATGAAGTTGCTTTTCCTTATTGGGAAAAGGCTGTGCATGCCGCAAAAAAACATGGTGTTCAAAAGATTGCGATTGAAAATCTAGGTTTTAATTTAGTTCATAATCCAGAAACACTTTTTAAATTAAGAAATGAAATTGGCGATATGATTGGAATGAACTTTGATCCAAGCCATTTATTTTGGATGGGAGGCGATCCTATTGCAGCTGTAAGAGAGTTAGGAAGCGCGATATATCACGTTCACGCCAAAGATGTGCGCATCGAAAGAGGAATTCATGATATTCATGGCCTTATTGACGTGAAACCGATGAAGAGTTTTGTTAATCGGTCATGGAACTACGTAGCCCTCGGACACGGTCATGATGTTGGCTTTTGGAAAGAATTTTTTACAGTCGTTAAAATGAGCGGTTATGAGGGACCGATTGTTCTTGAAATGGAAGACGTAACGATGGATCCGCTTACTGGTGTAATAAAGTCAATGGACGTTTTGAAAGAAGCATTGCCAAGAACGTTTAAAAAATCTAAGACTATTGTAAAGTGAAATTTCTTCAGGTTTAGTATTTTCAATATTCTAATAATTAGAAAGTGGTTTACGTGAAAAATTTATGAATCATTAGGGAGGGGTTTCACGATGCTAAATGGAGAAAGAAAGATTTCAAGACCGCTGCGCTGGGCAATGGTTGGAGGCGGACGTACAGGCCAGGTAGGTTACAAACATCGTACTGGGGCGCTCCGAGATAACACTGCTTTTGAATTGGTAGCGGGTGCATTTGATATTGATTTTGAACGAGGCAGAGATTTTGGAGTAAATATTGGGGTTTTAAAAGATCGTTTGTATCCCGACTATGAAACGATGTTTGCTGAAGAAGCCAGAAGAGAGGATGGGATTGAAGTTGTCTCGATTGCTACGCCAAATGCAACTCACTTTGAAATTTGTAAAGCAGCATTAGAAGCAGGACTGCATGTTATTTGTGAGAAGCCATTGTTTTTCACGACGGAGGAAGCACAATTTGTGAAAGAGTTAGCAGAAGAAAAAGAGAAAATTGTTGGAGTTACATACGGTTTCTCTGGACATCAGCTTTTGTTGCAAATGCGGGCAATGATTGAACAAGGCAAAATTGGGGATGTACGTGTTGTGGATTTACAATATACGCACGGTTTTAATGCAGCAGATGAAGGAGATAAATCAAATTCTGCGCAAAAATGGCGCGTGGATCCGAAAGTGGCGGGACCCAGCTTTGTTTTAGGAGATTTATCCACTCATACGTATTACATGTCGCAACTGATTTTGCCTCATATGAAAGTGAAAAAGTTATTGTGTGACCGCCAGAGTTTTGTTGGCAGCCGTGCCCCGCTAGAAGATAATGCTCACGTAATCATGCACTATGATAATGGAGCAGTAGGAACGATGTGGACTTCATCGATTAACGCTGGGTGTATGGATGCTCAAAGAATTCGTATCGTAGGATCAAAGGCAAGTTTAGAATGGTGGGACAGCAAACCAAATGAATTAAGGTATGAAATTCAAGGGGAACCTGCCCAAACATTGGTACGTGCCATGCCATACCTGGATGAGAATTGTCAGGCAGATGAAAGGCTGGGTGCATTACATGCTGAAGGGCTGTCCGAGTCTTGGGCAAACATTTATCTCAAGTTTGCCATGGCTGTTGATGCGAAGGAACGTGGTGATGAAGAAACGTTACGTCATTTAGTATATCCTGATATTGATGCTGGACTAGAGGGGGTCCGCTGGGTTGAAAATTGTGTGCGCTCTGCTGACAATGGGGCAGTTTGGGTAGATTTTGAATGAGTTTTAAGTTTTTGCAATTTCCCCATGACAACCTCTGAAAGAAATAAAGCGAGGAGGATGAAAGCATGGGGCTGTCCCATAAGTCAGTTTTTCGGCAGCGCAGCCGAAATATACTCGCTTTCCGCAGACTGAGGTCATGCCCGCGTAAAGCGCCCCAGCTGCAGCAGATGTGTTCTAAAGCAGCAGCTTCTACGGTGACAAGGAAGGTGGTTGAGTGGATTTCTCAACCACCGTTTTTCTTCAGTGACAAGCCATAATGTCAAATTGACTGAAAGTAAGGGCTTGCTGCTTCAAATGATAATCATCAGAAGAGACAAAAATATTCATCTTGTACAGGTAAGCCCGCAGCTTTTCTTAAAAGTGCAAACGGCTGCGGGAGTGCAGTTGCTGCTTATTATTCCCCGATGTTTCAACATGTAATGGATTTCATATTCATTGTAATAGTGACAGGTCTCATTTTGTGCTGTGTCTTTAAAATACAAAATAAAGTCTTTAAAATTCAAATACGAATCGTCTGTTATTTCTTACAATTTAAATATATTGAGAAAAGGAGCTGAGCTTAAGCGGAGACGTCTTACCATAAGCTCGAAGGAATTGATATTATGCTTCATTCCTTTTCGTTTCCCATGGGTGGTTATTTTTCGTTTTTCATAAGTGAAGTGGTATCATTTCATCTGAATGCTTGCAGATATCGTCAGAACATGAAAAAACAAGAAAAGGATTACATTTGTGATGGGTAATAGAAGACATGGTGTTTTGTCTTCTTGGAAAGGAGGACTTATAACCGTCCTGTCATATCCCCTTTTTTATGTTGAATGAGAAAGTGACAGAAAAAACAAAGACACCAACGGCTGAAGCTTGATAAAAGTTTTGCAATGTGTTTATTATCCTTGGCATATTCGAAGCATAGTTTTTCTAAGTCGTTAAGACAAACGATGATTGGGACAGTTATATAACTTTTTGTGCAGCTATGGAATCGTGAGTTTACCAATCTGTAAAACTTTACGCTCGTTATTTTTCGAATATTTTTAAAATAGTTGAAAGGAAAAAGAATAATTACACATTACGAAAAGATTTTTTTTAGGAATAATTGAAAACGATTACAATGATTGTTTGTTCTTAAGTGGACATCCAGTTCATGTTGTACCGAAACTATGGGTTATCACAAAGAATTACTGCCCGCTGGTATTTGGCTCAAAGGTGCATACATATGTGCCTTTCTCGTTTCTACTATCTTTATAAAAGCACTTTTCATTTCATAAAGGAGGAATGAACGTATGAAACACCAGCGATATTATATTCTATTTGTAGGACTAGTCGCTTCTTTAGGTGGACTTCTTTTTGGCTACGATACAGCAGTTATTGCAGGAGCAGAGCAGTCCATACAATTATATCTAGTAGACAGCTTAGGATTAAGTTCATTTATTCATGGGCTGACTGTATCTAGTGCATTGGCGGGATGTATTATTGGAGCAGTCATTTCCGGAGTGATAGCCAATTCGATAGGACGACGTAATACACTCATTATTGCTGCTGTTTTATTTTTCCTATCGGCACTAGGTTCAGCTTACCCAGAGATTCTGTTCTTCACTGCAGGTGAGCCTAGTTTAGCATTATTGATCACTTTTAACCTTTATCGAATATTAGGTGGTATTGGAGTAGGTTTAGCTTCAGCCATAGCACCAGTGTATATTAGTGAAATGAGTCCTCCAAATATCAGAGGAAAAATGGTCGTCACTTATAATATGTCTGTTGTGATTGGCCAGACGGTTGTATATGTTGTCACTTGGTTCATCGTATTAGGTAAAACTGGTGAGTGGATCAATGATATTGGCTGGAGATATATGTTTGCTTCAGAGTTGATTCCGGCTGCAGTATTTTTCATTTTACTTCTATTTATTCCGGAAACACCTAGATATATGGCTTTGAAACACGACTATGATAAAGCATATAACTTATTAGAAAAAATCAATGGATCTAAACAAATAGCTGGTGAAACCCTTCAACAAATCAAACATTCTTTAAACACTTCAACAGAAAAAGTAAGCCTCTTCTATTATGGAAAACTAGTTTTGTTTGTAGGTTTTGCAGTGGCTGTTTTGCAACAATTCATAGGCATAAATATTATTATGTATTATGCACCGCGAATTTTTGCAAATCTTGGTGCTGATGCGTCAACATCCATGTTTCAAACAATATTTATTGGAGCTATAGGTGTCCTTGTTTCATTCCTGGCTATAAAATGGGTTGAGGAAAAAGGAAGAAAGTTTTTACTCCTGTTCGGTTCGGCAGGATGTGCGATTTGTTTAACTGCAGTAGCGGCACTTTTCTTTGCAGGTATTCAAGGGATAAGCACACTCATATTTATTTTAGGATTTGTTGCTGCATTTCAGATGACTTGGGGACCTATTACGTGGGTTGTACTCTCAGAGTTGTTCCCTAATAGAATTAGGGGGCAGGCGGTTGCTGTTGCTGTCACGTTAGTATGGGGGGCGAATTTAATAGCTTCATCTACATTCCCTCCATTAAACGATGCCTTAGGGGCAGGAGCCTTCCTTATTTACGGTCTCATTAGTACAATCGCCTTTTTCTTTGTGTTGAAGTTTGTTCCTGAAACAAAGAATAAATCACTTGAAGAAATTGAAGAAATCTGGCTTTCTAGAAACAAAAGCGAGTTAGAAACAAAAGGTTTGGCGCCTGAAAAAAAGATAAATTAAGAACTATCATTTCAAGCGTGTCACTTGATGTAACCGGTTGCAAGGAAGGTGAAATAAAAGCAGCAGTCAGTGGATATATGGTAAAGGGAATATATACTTGTAAAGCAGAAAGTGGAAATAATAAAAATGATTGAAGCGGCTTGAGCTCTGTATTCTGTAGGAGCTGAAGCCGTTTTATCAGAAGGCGGGAAAGTATATATTTTGATTGTTATTTGAAAGATTTTTCGTCCATACGCTGTCCGGAAGCAGGAGCGCAAGACGGACGACTCGGGAATAGCATGGGGCGAAGACCTCGCAGGACGGGTACCGTTCGAGCAGGCTGAGGTCATGCCCGCGGAAAGCGTCCCGTCTGCAGCCAGATGCGTTCTAAAGCAGCAACGTCTACGGTGATAAGGACAGTGGCTGAGTGGGTTTCTCAACCACCGTTTTTCTTATGTTTATAAAACGGAATGCATGTGAATTTTAGAGCTATATGGCGGCTTTTTTTGAGAATTATTTGTCGTATGAAGCCCATAAAATAAGCAGTAATCGAATGATGACCACTGCTTATTTATGACCAATAACAAGGCTTTCTCTTGCTACTTCAACCACTTCTTTGGATATTTTCTCAACTTGATTAATCGTCATAACACGTTCAATCTGTGTAAAGAGACGTTGAATAAGACGAAAATTCCCACCCGTTATCCGTACCACAGCCGTAAAAGCCTCGTAATCAGTAAAATCTTCAAGGTTAATTTGCAAGCCAAGTTCTTGCCATTTGTGTTTTAAAATAAAGGTCATTTCTTCCTTGCTTAGTTTTTTAAATTCATGGGCAAATCCAATCCGGGAATATAACTGTGGATAGCGCATCAATTGACGTTCAAGACCTGGCATCCCTATAAGGACAACCCCCATCGGATGGTTATCGTACATATCCCGGATTAATTCCAATCC
>NZ_FNDK01000012.1 GCF_900099605.1 Alteribacillus persepolensis | reverse complement strand
ACAGTTAAAAAGGCAAATGGAATCGCGGAGGTACACATTCACGTCAACAAATCAAATTCGTATGATTTGGAATATTACAAAGAGTTAAATGCAGCGATTGATGACATTCGTTTCGACAGTGACATTAAAGTAGCTATTTTGATGAGTGATATGCCGAAGTTCTTCTCTGCTGGGGCAGATGTAAGCTTCTTAAAGTCAGCAGATCCGCGTTTTAAAACACAATTCTGCTTATTCTGTAACGAGACGCTGGATAAGATTGCACGTTCACCGCAAATCTGGATTGCATGTCTGGAAGGACATACCGTAGGCGGCGGTTTGGAAATGGCGCTGGCATGTGACTTGCGCTTTATGGGAGATGAAGCGGGGCAAATTGGTCTTCCAGAAATCAGCTTAGGTGTATTGGCTGGTACAGGCGGCACACAGCGTCTGCTTCGTCAAGTAGGCCATTCCAAAGCGCTGGACTTAAACATTACAGGAGAGACCATGTCTCCGCAAGAAGCGCTGGATATTAACTTGGTAGACCGAGTATTCCCGCAGGCAGAAACACGTGAAAAGACGCTTGCATATGCAGAAAACATTGCAAGCAAAGCAACATATGCAGCATCCAACATTAAACTGTCCATCATGAATGGTAAAGAAATGCCGCTAAACGTTGCTGTTCGCTACGAAGGGGAGCTGCAAAACCTATTGTTCCGCTCCGATGATGCGCAAGAAGGTCTCAGTGCTTTCTTAGACAAGCGTGAAGCAAACTGGAGTGGAAAATAAGGCGTCTGCTTTCAAGGGTTTTGGCAGAGGCTAAAGCGAATATGACTTTAGCCTCTGCTTAACAAAATATATTGTATCCGTTTTCATGAGGGGGTTTATCATGATTGAACAGTTGGAGGATATCCGGGGGCTGAAGAAGCAATATAACGCGGCACTCCGGTTTATTGATGAAAATGCCAATAGCAGTAATAAACATAAAACGGCGGTTGTCTGCGATGACCAAACGCTAACATATCAGGAAGTTTTTGAAAAGGTTAATCAATTTGGGAATGCTTTGTTTAATATTAATGTGGAATCAGAAAATCGAGTTTTAATAGCTGCTCATGACTCGCCGGAATTTGTTACTGCTTTTTTTGGGTCGATAAAAATTGGCGCGGTGCCAATACCTGTAAACACCATGATGCAGCCCCATGATTATGAATACTTTTTAAACAACAGCCGAGCAAAGGTATTTGTTGTGCATGAAGACATTTGGGAAAGAATCGAACCATATCGAGATCGTTTTCTCTTTCTCAAGCATGTGATTGTTATACAATCGGGGAATTCGACGAGAACAGATGTTATTAATTTTCATGAGTTTGTCGGCAATGCTGCCTCTACTGATTTAAAGCCAGTGTATACAACAGCAGAAGACGTTGCTTTCTGGCTGTACAGCTCCGGAAGTACAGGAAATCCAAAGGGTGTTATTCACCGGCAGCGAAGTATGGAAGCAGCGTATGAAAATTATGCAAGCAATATTTTGAATATTAAAAACGAAGACCGCACGTTTTCAGCGTCTAAATTATTCTTTGCTTATGGATTGGGGAATGGTCTTTATTTTCCATTCGGTGCTGGTGCAACAACGATTTTCTTGCAGGAAAGGCCAACACCAGAACGAGTATTTGAAACGATTGAGACCAAAAAGCCTACCATATTTTTTGGTGTGCCTACACTGTATGGTGCCATGATTAACTACGTTTCTGAACATGACCGGCTGCCTGATTTGTCATCGATCCGTGTATGTGTGTCGGCAGGTGAACCGCTGCCTGCGGAGTACGTGAAGAAGTGGAAAGAGTTATTTAATCTAAACATACTTGATGGTATTGGTTCAACGGAAGCTCTTCACATCTATTTATCCAATAGAGAGGATAATGTAAAGCCGGGAAGCACAGGCACGATTGTTTCGGGATATGATGCTAAAATTGTAGATGAAACTGGAAGGAAACTCCCGCCTAATGAAATCGGTGATTTATTAATAAAAGGGGAAAGCATAACATCCGGATACTGGTTAAACCTTATGGAGAATTACAATAAATTTCAAGGAGAGTGGATGTTTACCGGTGATAAGTACTATCAGGACGAGGAAGGATACTTTTGGTATTCCGGCCGTTCTGATGATATGTTAAAAGTCGGCGGCATCTGGGTTTCTCCAATTGAAATAGAATCCACTCTTTTAACGCGTGAAGATGTATTGGAAACAGCTGTTGTTGGAGCGAAATATGAAAATAACCTTGTTTATCCGAAAGCATACGTCGTATTGAAAAATAAGGACGAAGCAAGCGATGAATTAAAAGAGACGTTAAAGTTGTATGTCAAACAAAATTTAGCACCATATAAGTATCCAAGGGAAGTTGAATTTGTTGATGAACTTCCTAAAACGGCAACTGGAAAAATTCAGCGGTATAAATTAAAGGTAGATAATTAATACAAAGGACATAGTATACAAAAACAGCTTGGTGTTTCGTTCCAAGCTGTTTTTGTATATAGATTGACAGGAAAGCATAACATGTTGGCATGATCGCGAAGGTGTCAACTTGTTGATGAAATTCGTGTGTGCAATTAAGCTGTTCATGAGCCCTTAGGATGGGAGTCAGCGTGGCACTGTCACAGGACATGCCACTTTTTAGCTGTGCTCCCTTCTTTTAGAATACTAGCCAATTTTTCTTTATGAGTGATATTTAGAGAATTTGTTTATTGTTATTGAAAAATACTTTGTATCCGTTTTGAACAAATATAATGACGGTAAGCGCAACAGCTCCTGTAATACCTAAAAGAATAGCAATTTGATATTCAATAGCAGTAACAGGATTGACACCAGCTAATATTTGTCCAGTCATCATCCCTGGCAGGAAGACAATACCGGTTCCAACCATGGAGTTAATTGTTGGTAAAATAGCAGAATCAAACGCCTGATTGACCATTTTACGAGTTGCTTCTTTTGGTGTAGCCCCCAGCATTAATGCTCCTTCCACGCGGCTTTTTTGGTCGTTCATTCCTTCAACTAATGTTTGCACACCAAGTGTTATACCTGTCATAGAATTTCCGATAATCATGCCGGCAATAGGGATGAAATAGCGCGGCTCATACCAAGGAGAAAATTGAATAACGACAAAGTTGAAATAAATGAGACTCGACAGGGTGCCGGCAGCCATAGAAACAGCAATGACCTGTTTCATCTTTCGATTCAATTTACCGTGGACACGTTTGAAAATATTCCATATCGCAAATGTCACCATAATAACAACGACGGCTGTTGTCAGCAGAGGATGAGGATTGTCGAATAAATACATCAATATGTAACCCACAATTAACAGCTGAAATGTCATGCGAAGTGTTGCTATCAATATTTCTTTGTCTCTAGGGATTTTTCTTAATTTGACAATGATAAGCAAGATGATAATAAAAATATAAGCAGATAACAGCTGCCAAAGTGTCAGATCAATAATGTTATCGTTCATCAGCGGCACTCCCTTTCAAAGAGAATGGTGTAATATCGATAATTTCATCTGCAAAAGCTTTTGCAATCGTTTTGGCATGCGTCACAAAAATAACGGTTTTGTCTTGGTTTCTTGCGTATTCAATGAAACGTTCCATTACATCATGTTCCAAATCTTCATCGAGCGCTGACGTTGGTTCATCAAGTAAAAAAACAGGTGAATCAAGAACCTTCATTCTAGCTAAAGCGAGCCGCTGTTGTTCTCCGCCTGACAATGTGTCAGCTTTTTCATCTAATGGCTTCTTTAAGTAAAAGTAATGAATGGCTTCTTGCAGTGTTGTCTCATCAACGAAAGGTTTGTTTGCAAAAAGGAGACCAGCCTCCACGTTGTCTTTCACTGTTTCCCCAAACAGGACAGGTGTTTGAGAAAGCATGGATACGTCTCTTCTCAATTCAATCGGGTCAATGTCAGTGATAGGAGTGTCTTTATACGTCACTGTTCCACTCGACGGAGACAACATATGATTCATGAATTTTAAAAGTGTGGATTTTCCTGTGCCGCTTTCACCGACAAGACATGTAATAGAAGATTCTTTTATTGTCAAGTCAGGTATTTTTAAAATATTTTTATATGTTACGTTTTGAAATGTAAACAAAGGTGTAACCTTCCTCCCTTGGATAATATTCTCTTTCTATAGTATCGCCATATTCTCCAGCACACAAAAGAAATTTTTCGCTGAGCTTTTCTAAGGAGGGCGTGATTCATTGGTTTGCTGCTGTTTATGATATACTTTTTTCATAACAGTTAGAAAAGGAGAAGAACCAATGATTCCTGATGAATACGTAAAGAATACAATGCTAGAGACACTTGGAATTGACGTTGTCGAGTTAAGTGAAAACCGGGCAGTAGCAACGATGCCGGTAGATAATAATACACGCCAGCCAATGGGCATATTGCACGGCGGGGCCTCGGCAGTACTTGCTGAATCCGTTGCAAGCTTAGGTGCATGGAATCTTATTAACAAAGAAACACACTACGTCGTTGGGCTTGAAATTAATGCAAATCACCTTCGAGGAAAAAAAGAGGGAATGGTGAAAGCGCTAGGTACGCCTGTGCATAGAGGCCGCACCACGCAAGTGTGGGAAATCAAAATAGTGGATGAAACTGACAAGCTTATATGCATATCAAGGTGTACAATTGCTGTACGGGAAAAAGAAGCATAACGCACAGTGAAGCAGCTGTCCCGTTGGAAAACAGGGCAGCTGCTAAAATTTGAACAAGCCAATGTCTCTTGTTTAGAGAAAAGCCTCTTTGGTGCATGGCCTGCGTATGTTTGTTAACACTTGTTATTTTTGTTCTATTTGTTTGGGTAGTAATCCAGCGGTTTTAAAGCTGCTTCAATGTGCTCACGTTGTGGTTCAAGATAAGGGGGCAGAGCCAGAGACTCGCCTAAATGCTCAAGGTCTTCGTCACCGTCAAAGCCAGGACCGTCAGTAGCAATTTCAAACAGAATGCCATTAGGTTCACGAAAGTACAACGAACGAAAATAGTATCTTTCTACAAAACCAGAGTTTGGCAAACCGGCCTTATCAATGTGCTGTATCCACTTTTCTAATTCTTCTGCATCTTCCACCCGAAAAGCAACGTGGTGTACGCCGCCTCTGCCTTGGCGTTCTAGCGGAAGATCAGGGCGTTCTTCTATATGAATTTCAGCTCCGCTTCCACCTTCACCGGTTTCATAAACAATAATCTCTGGCTGTCCTTGGTGCTCTGGAGAGTAAGATCCTTTTTTGCGAAAACCCATGACGTTTGTTAATACATTTGCCGTAGGATTCGCGTTTTGTACAGTTAACTTGACAGGTCCAAGGCCAGTTATACCATATGCTTGGGGAACGGGGGCTTTTTCCCACGGAGTACCGCCTGGCACACCTCGGTCTGTCTCATCGGATACGAGAACAAGCCGCTGCCCCTCGAAGTCTTGAAACGCAATCGAGTTTCTTCCACCTCTTTCCGCCATCTCCTCGTGTTTAATACCGTGTTTGTCTAATCTGTTTTTCCAATATTGTAGTGCTTCATTGTTTGGGACACGTAAAGAAGTTGCCGATATACTGCTGGTTCCTGGTTTATTTGCGGCAGCCATTGGTATTTCAAAAAAAGTCAGCTCCGTTCCAGGATTGCCGCGTTCGTCTCCATAAAATAAATGGTATACGGATGTGTCATCTTGATTAACCGTCTTTTTGACGAGGCGAAGTCCCATTACGTTCGTGTAAAAATGCAAATTCTTTTTTGCGTCAGCTGTGATTGCTGATAAATGGTGAACACCTTTTAACTCCATCATACGTCCTCCATTTCTTCGATTTGCTTCCATCCAGTAAATAGCGACAGAAGCTTTTGTGGGAAAATCTTGAGAGAGGAAACTTGACAGCATTGTAACATGTTTTAACCGCCTTCATATAAAGAAAGGATTCCCCGTAATAAAGCAGACTTTTCTTTTTAGCTGTTTTACATATTTATTTCTGCGATTTTTGATGAAAAAGAACTAGTACAATATACCAAAAAGTACACAGGGTTATTTGTATTATAGTACATACATTATTCCGCTTTTAATAGAGAGGAGAAAGTATAAGCCAGACATAAAAAGTGAGAATAATTAATAAATTATTCCTAATTTCTATAAAAGTGATTGACTGTGTGTAAATATATGCCGTATAGTCATAATTGAAATTGAAATTCATTATCAATTATTTCGACACTTAAAACTTTACTAGGTGTTATTTTTTTATAACATTATTGAGAATAATTATCAATATCAAAAAGGAGTGGAGGGTCTTTCTTATGGTTTTGGCAGAAAGCAGTATCGCACCAGAAAAGTCATTGGAGCATTTTTTTATAGGGATGAATACTTCGACAAACGAAACTTTTCAAAAAAAGGTAGACATGACTGTTCAAATGTTAACCGATACATTGGAAGAATTAAGCCAGCCTTATATTGGTCTGACACCAGAACAAATGCACAGCCGTCTTAAGCATTTGGAATTGAGTTCAGTAAATGGCCAAGTATGGGAGCAAGTTTTACAAGATATTAAAAAATATGCTGTCGACCCTGCTGTCAATGTGTATCACCCGAAATGCATGGCACACCTGCAGTGTCCGGCAGTGCTGCCGTCGGTGGCAGCAGACTTAATCATCAGTGCTTTAAATCAGTCGATGGATTCATGGGATCAAAGTCCGGCTGCTACTTACATAGAGGAACGTCTCATAAAATACTTGCTCGATACTGCTGGAATGCCGGAAACAGGTGACGGTGTGTTTACTAGTGGAGGAACGCAGTCCAATTACATGGGGCTTCAATTAGCACGGGATATATGGTGCAAAAACTACCTTTCGCACTCTGTTCAACTATCGGGACTGCCGAAAGAGGCAAGCCGGTTTCGTCTTCTTTGTTCAGAAGAGGCTCACTTTACGGTGAAAAAATCAGCTGCACAGCTAGGATTAGGAGAGAAAGCGGTCGTTACCGTGCCAACGAATCAAAAAAAAGAAATAGATATTCCCTCCTTGAAAAAAAGCATAGAGCTTCTGAAAAAGGACGGGCTGCTTCCTATCGTTGTTGTTGCAACGGCTGGCAATACGGATTTTGGAAGCATTGATTCATTACATGAGATCGCTGACATCGCAGCAGCGGAAAACATGTGGTATCACGTTGATGCAGCTTATGGCGGAGGATTGTTCTTCAGTCAAAAGCATGCTCATCGGCTGAAAGGAATCGAACGGGCAGATTCCGTTGCGGTAGATTTTCATAAAATGCTTTTTCAATCGGTAAGCTGCGGTGTTTTCCTCGTCAAACAAGCAGAACATTTAGCGGTAAATAATCAACAAGCCGTTTATTTAAACCCAAAAGAAGATGAAACAGCGGGGAATCTGCATTTAGTAGGAAAATCTGTGCAGACATCAAGAAGGTTTGATGCGTTGAAATTGTTAATGACGTTTAAACACGTTGGGATAAATACACTCGGGCAATGGATTGATGAGCTGGTAGACATAACAAATCGTTTATATGAAGAAATCAGCAAGTATAACAACTTAGAAGCAGCTGTCCCTCCTTCGATTAGCACGATTGTGTTTCGATATGTACCAACCAGTAATATATCAACAGAGAAAACAGATGAGATTAACCGCCGTATCAAGGAAGAGTTGTTTTTCAATGGAGAAGCGGCTTTGTCAAAGACAAAAGTACAAAACAGGCAATATTTAAAAATAACGATTTTACATCCTGATGCCGAGATAGCCGCAAGAAAGAAAGTGATAGCCTCCGTTATTGAAAAAGGAAAATTTTTAGAAGAAAGGAGTTTGAAAGATGAATAACAGAGAAACTGCGCAGCAAAAAGCGATGGAATGTTTTTTGAATTGTTATGTCAGAGAAACGAGCAGCGGTCTCGTAAAGTCCGGGACCCTGCACATCCCGCTTCCAAGACAAGGGGCAGAGATAAAAGCACCGTTAAAATATTACTCTATAACCGAACGTCATCTTTATTCTTTTCCTATTTTGTATCGGTTGAATCAAGATGCGAAGTGGCACAAAGCTGATGTTGTCATATTAGCAAGTTTACTGGCAAAGGAACTTTCACTGGATTCTCAAAATGCAGAACATGCCGCTGTACAAGAATTGATGAAGCGTGTGTTGTTGAGCGTTGAAAATATGGAATTATTTTTAGATGAAAGACAAGGGGAGCGCAGCAGTTTGTATTGTCCTAAACGACATTTTCTTGACTCAGAACAATCTCTTTTATTCGGACATCTCTTGCATCCGACTCCTAAAAGCCGGCAAGGAATGGATGAAAAAAATACGTGTCTTTACTCTCCTGAAACCAAAGGGAAGTTTCCGCTGCATTATTTTTTAGTGCATGAGTCGTTGGCTGAAGTGGAGGGGGACGAAGCAGTCAGTGCTGCGTGGGCACTGCTTTCTAACCAAGAACGGGAAGCGATTCGTCATATGGAAGAATTTTATCTTTTTCCGCTACATCCGCTGCAAGCAAAACACTTATTAGAAGATAACGGAGTCAGAAAGCTGATAAAGGAAGAGCTTTTCATCGATTTGGGAATGATGGGAGAGGAGGTGTCAGCTACTTCATCTATTCGAACAGTATATAACGAAAAAGCTGACTACATGTGGAAACTCTCGATACCAGTTAAAGTGACAAATTCGCTGCGTGTCAATAAAAAAAAGGAATTAACGAGAGGGCGGGTGGTTAACGATATTCTTGACAGTGAAATCGGCACGCAGTTAAAAACATTTTTCCCTGAATTTTATGTTATCCGAGATCCTGCCTATCTTGCCTTAAAGGGTGAGAAAGAGAGCGGTTTTGAGGTTGTTATACGAGAAAATCCATTTCAATCTGACTCTGAAGAAACGACTTTAATAGCAGGATTATGCCAGGACGCACTGCCTGAAGAATCGAATCATCTGCAGCGCATTATAGAAAGGATAGCTGCAAAAGAAAACAGAAAAACAGAGCAGGTGAGTGTCGATTGGTTTCAACAGTATCTGGACATTTCGATAAAGCCGCTGCTTTGGCTGTATTTTATTCATGGTATTGGACTAGAAGCTCATCAGCAAAACGCTGTGTTAAAAATGCGCGAAGGATATCCATGCATGTTTTATTATCGGGATAATCAAGGCTATTATTTTGCGGAGTCTAAACTGGACTACTTGCAAAGAATGGTGCCGGATATTAAAGATAAAAGCGATACGGTCTGTACGGATGAGCTGATTGATGAGCGGTTGCGCTACTATATCTTTTTTAATCATTTATTCGGATTAAT
This sequence comes from Alteribacillus persepolensis, assembly GCF_900099605.1. Lineage (GTDB taxonomy): Bacteria > Bacillota > Bacilli > Bacillales > Marinococcaceae > Alteribacillus > Alteribacillus persepolensis. Next base: position 98,142 of record NZ_FNDK01000012.1, on the reverse strand, counting down.
CAATGCTTTTGGAGCCAGCGGCCTGGTGCAAGAAGAGGTACTTTTATACCAGCTTCGTCAAGAATTGATGAATATGCTGCCACTAGCAGACCAATCGCAATCTGAGCTGGTGCAGACATTACTTCATCAAAAAACACTTCCTTCGAAAGCTAACTTGTTAACTCGAGTGCATAACATGGATGAGTTAGTTGGTTCGTTAGCTTCTCAGTCTGTATACACAGCTGTTCATAATCCATTGGTGTCGCGGGAGGTGCAGTCTGTTGGAACAAATGAGACAAGCATTAGAGCATAGAAGCGTGCTGCCGGACGGTCGTTTTGTTACATTTCGGGAGTTTTCTATGGAAGAGGATGTTGAACGTTTATATACCTGGATGCATAAAGAACATGTGATTCCTTTCTGGCAGCTTAACCTGCCGTGGGATACATTTTTATCTCATGTAGACAGATCAATAAATGATGCCCATCAACGTATGTGGATAGGCGTGATAGAAAACGTTCCTATGAGTTATTGGGAAACATATGAAGCTAAAGATGACATTATCGGACGTTATTACGATGCGGCTGCGCATGATAAAGGCATTCATTTATTGTTTGGACCGGAGTCATATTTGGGGAGAGGTTTAGCAGAGCCGATGGTAGAGCAGATGCTGAACGTTATATATCAAGATGAGAAAGTAGAGAAAGTTTTGGCAGAGCCGGATATCGAAAATAAAAAAATGATCCATGTGTTTTTGAAATGCGGTTTTCAGCCAGTTAAGCCGATTGATCTCCCGGATAAAACAGGTCTTCTCATGGTTCACTACCACAGGAGAGGAGGAGAAAACATTGACTCATAACCAATTTGATGTCATAGGTGTAGGAATTGGCCCTTTCAATTTGGGGCTGGCGGCTTTAGTGGACGGCGTTTCAGATGTGCAGGCAATTTTTTTTGAGCAGCAGACAGAATTTAATTGGCATCCTGGTATGCTGCTTGACGGGACAACGCTGCAAGTGCCGTTTATGGCAGACCTCGTAACGATGGCTGATCCTAAAAATCCTTATAGCTACTTAGAATATTTACATGAACATAATCGGCTATATCCATTTTATTTCTATGAACATTTTCATATCCCGCGCAAGGAATATAACCATTACTGCAAGTGGGCTGCAAGTAAGCTGTCCAGCTGCCGCTTTGGAAAAAGAGTAGAAACAGTAGAGAAAGCAGAAGGACACTGGGTGGTACATGTACGTGATCAGAATACATTGAAATGGGAGACATATGAAACGAAAAACTTGGTAATGGGTGTAGGCACGAATCCATCTTATCCAGATGTGAGCGGATTAACACCATCCAAAGATATATTTCACACGGCACAATTTAAACAAAACAAAGAGAATATCAAACAAGCTTCTGCTGTTACGGTGATTGGTTCAGGCCAAAGCGCAGGTGAAGTCGTCTATGAAATATTGAAAAACAAACCATCGTCTCAAACACTGCATTGGCTCACTCGTTCTCGGGGATTTTTCCCAATGGAGTATTCAAAACTAGGACTAGAACATTTTTCTCCAGATTACACCGATTATTTCTATTCTCTGCCTCAAAAACAAAAAGATGAACTGCTGCCACGGCAGGACCTTCTTTATAAAGGAATGAGTGTTGAAACAATCGCAGATATCTATGACTTGCTGTATGAGCAGACGATTGGAGGAGAAAAGGCAAATGTTTATTTAAAACCTATAAGTGAACTAGAAAAAGTAACAAATCACGCATCGCATTATACACTGACATTCAGGCAATGGGAGAAAAATGAAACGTTTTCCATAGATACTGACACGCTCATCTTGGGAACAGGCTATACACCAGCGTTTCCACCGTGTTTAGAAAGAGTAAAACAATACATGGAACTCGACGATAAAGAAAGGTTTGTTGTCAGCAGAAATTATGAAATATGTTTGCGTTCGTCAACAAACAGCGGAGAGCGTTTATTTGTGCAGAACGGAGAAATTCATACGCATGGTCCCGGTGCCCCCGATTTAGGACTGGGCGCGTATCGAAATGCTGTCATTATTAATGAGATAACAGGCCGGGAATTATTTTCGATAAACGACCATAACGTATTTCAACAATTTGGATAAAAAAGGAGAGAACGTACGTGAAGCATACAGCAGAAATAGCGCAGTCACTAACGTCAGAAGCGTGGGAAACAGCTAACCAGAGACTCGTAGCAAAAATGATGCAGGAGTTCATTTATGAAGATATGATTCAACCTGAAGAAGTTACAAAAAACGGAAAACAAATAGAGTTTGAACTGGTGCTCTCACCAAATATTTTCTATCGGTTTCGGGCAGAAAAACGACTGTTTGATAGTTATACAGTGTATAGTAATTCTATTGTCAAAAAAGTATCCAATCAAAGAGAATCTGTAAGTGCTAGAGAATTTCTTTTGGAATTACAGCCAGTTTTAGCTATGGACAGTGTAACAGTCGGCCACCTTCTAAAAGAATATGAACAAACATTACTGGCAGATTGCCATTTTTTAAAAAATGAAAGAACTGTCCGGCAGGTAGAAAAAATGGATTACATGGATCTTGAAGGCGAAATGACCGGACATCCATGGATTACCTATAATAAAGGGAGGTTAGGGTTTAACTATTCTGACTATCTTCAATTTGCACCAGAGCAGAAGAAACCTGTGTCTCTGTATTGGATTGCTGTACATAAAGATATTGCACAAGGCCAGCATTTGGAAAATATGAATTTTTCATTTGTGAAAGAGGAGATGGGGGAGGCGCTTTGGAATGAAGCGTGCCGGACCCTTGCATGTCAAACAAATCGTGATGTGAATCAGTTCTATTTTCTTCCTGTTCATCCTTGGCAGTGGGAAAATGTTATTATACAGCGTTTTGCTGAAGAAATTGCTGACAAAAGCATTATTCCGCTAGGAAAGGGGGAGGACGAATATCTCCCGCAGCAATCCATTCGCACGTTTGTCAATAAAACAGATCAAAAAAAATACCACGTAAAATTGCCGATAAGCATTTTAAACACATTAGTCTACAGAGGGCTGCCAGGGGAGCGAACGGTGATTGCGCCGCGAGTGACGAACTTCATTAAAACCATTTGGGAAAACGATCATTATTTGAAAAATACATGCCGCCTCCATTTGCTTGGAGAAGAGGCCAGCGTACACGTAACTCATCCGGCATATGACAAGGTAGAGGGCATCCCTTATCAGTACAAAGAAATGCTTGGTGTTATTTGGCGTGAAAGTATATATAATGTAGTGGCTGGCAATGAACAGCCGATAACGTTGGCGGCACTGCTGTATGAAGACCAAAACGGTGATACGCTGACTGAACATTGGATACAGCAGTCCGGCCTTTCTGCTGCAGAATGGGTGAAACAACTGCATGCCGCGATTTTACCGCCGCTTCTTCATTACTTGTATCAGTATGGTATTGTGTTCTCTCCGCATGGACAAAACACAGTGCTTGTATTAGAAAATGGGCAGCCGAAGCGTTTGGTTATGAAAGACTTTGTAGATGACGTAAATATCAGTGATCAGCCGCTGCCGGAGTTGCAAGGTATAGACAGCAATGTGAAAAATGTATTGAGAAGTGAACCGCCAGAAGGATTGACACAATTTATTTTTACTGGGTTGTTCATTTGCCACTATCGATACTTGGCCGATTTGCTGGCAAGGAAAGGACTCGTAACGGAGAAAGATTTTTGGTTTTATGTAAGAAAAGAGATTTTACATTATCAGGAGCAGTTCCCTGAGCTTGCGGATCGTTTTGAGTTATTTGATCTTTTTAAGCCTAAAATGTCAAAGCTTTGCTTAAATCGTAATCGCATGTTGGCAGAAGGGTACGGTGATAGGAATGACAGGCCGCATGCCTCAGAATACGGGAAAGTTACAAATGCATTAGCATTTTTGCATAATGAATAAGCAGCCGTCTTACAAGGTCATTGTAATGAAAGGTGTGCCTGAATCAAAACCCAAGAATGTTGGTCAACCAACGTTCTTGGGTTTTTTCTTTAAAGAATAGGAAGGTATAAAAGGTTGGCGTTTTCATTGTCCAGCGCAAGCCCTGCTCGCTCAGGCACACACGACGTGGACCGGTTCGGCGTTGCCAGAGGACGTGTGCGTGCTAAGGTGAAGTACCTTACAGAAGCTCCTTCACCTTAACCGAACGTCTCTCTTTCAAGACACTTGCGCTTTGCTTTCTTCCATTCTTTAGGTTGTATATTATTTTTGAGGCAGTTTCTTCTGTAAAAGCATAACGTGCAGTTAACAGTGAACTGCCCGCCACTTAGCTGCGCTTGAAGAGGGAGATTTCCTTTGGGAATCCGTTAAATCATATCTGTTTCTGAATCTAATTGACTGGCTGCAGCTGCCGCTTCTTTGGAGGCTTTTTCAATCGATTCCACGGAATGAAGCAGTGTTTTTAGTGCATGTTCAATACTATCATTTTGTTCTTTGGTATCTGTCATAGCCGCTACAATATCGTTAAAGTGTTTGTCGGTGTGGTCGATACCTCCAGAACCCTGTTGTACAAGTTCTTGAATGGTATCGACGGAGGAGGTTACTCGTATATTTTGTTCGTAAGCATTTTCAATTAATTCAGCGATTCGTTTGGTTGATGACTTCGTTTGTGTGGAAAGTTTTCGAATTTCTCTTGCTACTACCGCAAACCCCTTGCCGTGTTCTCCTGCCCGAGTTGCTTCAATGGAAGCATTTAGAGCCAGTAAATTCGTTTGTTCAGAAACTTTATCAACTAAGTCAATCACTTCATTCATTTGATTAGAAATACTATTTAACTTTTGTACGTGACGGCTAATACGTTCAACGCTGCTCACCACATCATTCATGTTTTGGCGAACAGACTGTAATTGCTGTTTGCCGTTATCGGCAAGGCTTTTTGAGTGTAAGGCAAGCTCCGTACCTTTTTTGGCAAGTGCTGCTGTTTCGCTTGATTGTGTTTTCAAGCTCACTACGGATTCACTTGTGTGGGAAGAAATAGAGGATAATTCGCCGGCCGTTTCGCTGACGTGGTGATGTAATTCTTCTTTCGCTGCCTCTTGTTCCTGCCGTATACGTTCATGTTCGTTTTCGTATTCTTCTAGCACAATTTGCTGTTCAAAGTTTAATAACTTGCTCGTTGTTGTAATCGCACAAACGATATCGTCCGGATCTTCGATGGCAGAGGTATAAACGTGAATCAAAGAATGGTACAGTTTTTCAAACGAAGCCATGTACCATTTGGTTGGGAGACCAATGCGAACATGAGCATAGGCAATTTGTTTCCTTTTTTCTACATAAGTCTTATTTATTTGGCCATAAAACATTTCCTTAATATGTGTAGTAAATGTTTTTTTAAGTCGTTCAACGCTAGTGTGACGTTCAATAATATTAAGCAAGACCGGTTGGTCAGTAATGGTGCTGTAGAATTCATCTGTAATTTCTTCGATATTATCTGTAACCAGTGGTTCTAAACTTTTGATAATACGTAAATCGTCTTTTGTGAACTGAATAATGTTCAGTTGTTTTTTTAAATCGTTGTGCTCGTCAAGGGTGAGGATAATATCTGTACTGTCACTGCTTAGAGAAAATGATGCTTTCTGTTTTTGTTTTGAAAAAGGCAATAAGCGTTTCACGGTCACACGCCTCCTGTTTTTATTCCATTTTACTGTACGTATACTTATTACTTCGGTTTTGACGTGATGTTTTTTAAGTTTGTTTGAAAAGATAGTGGGTGCAATGATAGGAAAGAGAGGTGTAAGATGAAAGGGCAGCGATGACAAAGGGAGAGTTGTTTGTATGAAAGCATATGTATTTTTATTTCTTACCGTTATCATATTTTCCGGTAATATTATTGTGGGAAAAGCGATTAATGAATTGCCCCCTTACACGATTGCTTTTTTTCGTGTGTTTATCGCTTTTTTGATAGTGCTTCCCATTGGTTTTAAACAAGCGAAAGAGCATCGGCATGTTTTTCAACACGAGTGGAAGCCGTTATTAGGTCTAGCCCTTACTGGCGTGGCTTTTTTTAATTCATTTATTTATGCGGCTTTGCAATTTACAAGTTCAACAAATGTAGCAATTATGGAATCTGCCATCCCAGTAGTGACTATTTTATTCAGCATGATATTTTTAAAGGAGAAGCTATTAGGTGTGCAGTGGCTGGGCGTGATTTTATCCGTTAGTGGTGCTGTTTGGGTGATAACGGAAGGATCCTGGCAGGTCATTCGCGGCTTTGCATTTAATGCAGGCGACATCATTATGGTTGCAGCCGTGTTAACGTGGGTTGCTTATTCTATCTTAGTTAAGTTTCATATGACGAAATTTCCTATATACGGAAGTTTACTGGTCATGCTTGCTGCGGCCAATGTTGTGCTGTTTCCGATTGCGGCCACGGAATGGATAATAGGGGGATTTCCGGCAGTTTTTCAATTTAACCATTTATTAGGTTTATTATATCTGGGTATCTTTCCGTCACTCATTGCGTTAATACTGTGGAATAAAGGCGTGGAAGAAGTTGGGCCGTCACAGGCATCTGTGTTTCTTAATTTACTGCCTGTCTTCACAATTCTAGGGTCACTCCTTTTTCTTGGTGAAGATATCACGATGATTCAAGTATTTGGAGCTCTCGTGGTGATAAGCGGTGTGCTGCTCACTACCAAAACGAGAAAAGTTAAGGTCAGCAGAGCAAAAGCACAGGAGTATGGAATGAAAACAGAACGTCAGCGTGTGAAATAGGAAAATGACGGATGTTTCATCGTTTTCTCATGTCGTGGGAATGAGATTAGTGGAGGATGGAAGCAAGAAACGGACAAAACAGTATAGAAAAGCTCACCACATTCGGAAAAGTTATTACTTGCTGCCAAGCCCTTACATTGGATGCCGCCGTTTTTCTGATCCGTTCACCTTTGAGCAAAGATGAGCGTTTCTAAAATGTAACAAAGTCCACCATCTATTCGTACAACATTTGTATGAGAATCCAGATAAAAGCAGTCGTCATAAGAAATGACAACTGCTTTTTCTTGTCGTATGGATGAGTCACTAACCTCATCAACATCATGTTGATGATTGGTGTATTGCAACAAAGCTTCTACCTGTACTTCTAAAGGATGAAAGGGGGAGCGGCAAGCTGCGTTGTTTTCTAATAACCTGTGTATACCCTCTAAGAAGAGATAAATTCACCGCCATTAATGTGAATAGACTGACCGGTCATATAGGAAGATTCCTCAGAAGCAAGAAACACATATGCACCGGCATGTTCCGATGGTTGCCCAGGCCGGCCCATTGGACCAGTTGTGCCAAAATTTGCTACTTCTTCTGCTGGGAAGGTGGATGGAATTAATGGAGTCCAAACAGGCCCTGGTGCGACCATGTTAATGCGGATACCCTGCTTTGCCAGAGGTTCTGCAAGACTTCTTGTAAAAGCTACAATAGCTCCTTTTGTTGCTGAGTAGTCGATAAGGTTTGGATGGCCGCGGTAGGCATTAATCGAGGTAGTATTAATAATGGAACTGCCTTCCTTTAAATGAGGGATGGCTGCTTTGGTAACGTAAAAGTAAGAATAAAAGTTGGTTTGAAATGTTTCTTCTAACTGTTCGGCTGACACACCAAAGATGTCATCTCTTACATATTGTACAGCCGCATTGTTCACTACAATATCTAATCGCCCAAATTCATCTGCAGTTTTTTGGACAATACTTTGACAAAAAGCTTCTTTTTTTAGATCGCCAGAAAGAAGCAGACATTTAGCTCCTTCTGCTTCCACCAGTTTTTTCGTTTCTTTTGCATCTTCATGTTCGTCTAAGTAAGCAATAGCAACGTTGGCTCCTTCTTTCGCATAAACGATAGAAACAGCACGCCCAATTCCGCTGTCTCCTCCCGTAATTAATGCAGTCTGTCCTTTTAGTTTACCGCTGCCTTTGTATTCTTTTGGCTGAACGGGCAAAGGATTCATTTTAGACTCAATACCAGGCTGTCTTGGCTGTGTCTGAGGGGGCTGGCCATCTGTTTGTTGTTGTCTGATATTCATATCTGCTTCCTCCTTTAGATATCCCGGGAAATGGAACTGTTTTATTTGTTCCACATCATGAGAAGACATAAACAAGAAGCTTGATATATAACTGCTGGTAGAATTAGACAAACGACGGTTTTGGTTGTCATTCATGGATGAAAATCAGGTGCTTTAAAACTTGTTTAATAAGAGAAAGGAAAACGGAGCTGGATCCGTTAAGACGAAGTTCCAGCTCTGTTTATGGAATCGGCAGCAAGCAGCATAATAGTCATATCATCCATTGGCGGGTTATGGAGGCCGGCTCTAACGTCTCGGTAATAGCGCTGCAGCGGGTTTTTCTCAGATAAACTTCTTGCACCGACAACCCTCATTGCTGTATCGACTATCGTTACAGCATCGTTAACGACACTGTATTTTACAGCTCCTAATTCTGGTTTCATTTTTTGTTGTTCCTTGTCCGTTGATTCATCCCATTGTCGGGCGACGCTATACAAAAAATGACTGTTCTTTTGTACAAGTAATTCCATTTCGCCTAATTTCTGTTTTACATTAGGTAGTTCGGAGATAGTGCCGTCAATACTGTTAGGAGAATAGCTTGTTGCAAATTGAACAGCGTGCTTTTGTGCAGCTTTGGCAATGCCAAGATAGCAGGCTGGAATGTGTAAAAGCCATCCGGCAGCCTTTTTGTCTCCTGGTGTGACGTAATGCACAAGAGCGTCACTTAAAACATAGACATCTTTTAAAACAAGATCATGGCTGCCTGTGCCTCTCATGGCAATAGAGTCCCACGTTTCTTCAATAGACAGTCCTCTGCTGTTTCTAGGAATAAGGAAATTTCCTACTTTATCTTCTGCAGGAATGGTAGCGCTGACGACAAAATAATCAAGCACTGGTGCCATGGTTGTAAATGTTTTTCGCCCGGTTATTTTCCAGCCGTTTTTGTCTTGAACAGCTGTTGTTTCTGGTTTTCCACCGCGTGTGGGGCTTCCCGTAGCCGGTTCTGTTGCGGTGTTATTTAATAATGTCCCATTTTCCAGAACTTCTTGACAAAAGTCTTGATATAGTGATTCAGGCCATATTTTCTGCTCATTTATATTTTTCACAATACCCATGTGCCAACCAATGGATAAAGCGGTGGAACCATCGTATTCCGCAATGATTTCCTGTGATTTTACTAGTTCCGTTAATGAAATGTCTTTTCCGCCAAAGCGTTTCGGGACAGTTAACGATGTGTAGCCGATATCTTTTAACGCTTGAATGTTTTCTTTCGGAAACGTTCCGTGTTTATCATGTATGTCTGCTTTTTCGGAAAAAGAAGAAGCAGTCTTTCTTAAGGCGGCAAGCCGTTCTTCCATCTTACTGAAAGCGGATATATTCATCGTTTTTCCTCCTCTAGCTGCAGTTTTGTTTAAAGGATAAGAAAGGATAAAAGTTGGTGTTTTTATGTCTGGCACAAGCAGGCGCTGGCACGTTCTGCATAGTGGAAAACCTGTTTCCTCCTTCGGTGTTGCCACAGGATGTGATGCTTTTAGCCGAATTTCCTTCTTTCAAGGCACTTTTCTTATTTTAAACGATGAGAAACAGATAAGTCATGTAAAAGTGCTGATACCAAATGGATAAAAACGTGGGAAAATTCCATACTAAGTCATACCGAAAAGAGGAGTTGGTATGATGGAAGTAGGAAAAACAGGTACTGTTTTTAAAGTAACAATAGGCATTCTGTTAATTGCTATACTTATTGGTGTGATTGCACCAGATGCATTAGAAAATATAACATCAGCGGCGCAAGGATTTATCGCAAATCGCTTCGGATGGTATTACCTGATTGTCGTTTCTGTCTTTGTCGTTGTTTGTCTTTATTTTATTATTAGCCCCTATGGCAAGATTAAACTCGGAAAGCCGGATGACAAACCAGAGTACAGCCTTCCTTCATGGTTTGCCATGTTGTTTAGTGCCGGCATGGGGATTGGCCTTGTCTTTTGGGGTGCTGCTGAACCTGTTTATCACTATGCAACGAATTCCCCAACAGTAACAGAAGGCACAGATGAAGCTATATTAGAAGCAATGCGGTTTACGTATTTTCACTGGGGCGTTCACGCATGGGCGATTTATGCCATTATTGCGATCTGCTTAGCTTATTTTAAATTCAGACGAGACGCACCTGGTATGATTAGTGCCACATTAAGCCCTATTATGAATACAGAGGGAGGCCTTGGGAAAGCGATTGATATTTTGGCTGTTACGGCCACTGTATCCGGGGTAGCAACAACGCTTGGGTTTGGAGCTGTACAGATTAATGGCGGACTTGCCTTTTTGACAGGCCTTCCCAACTCATTTTGGATGCAATTTGTTATTATTGCCATCGTCACCTTCTTGTTTTTATTGTCGGCCTCGACAGGTCTAAATAAAGGAATTCGTATTTTGAGTAACGTAAACATGATATTAGCATTTTTGTTATTTTTATTTATGCTCATCGTTGGTCCAACGTTATTTTCTTTAAATCTTTTCACTCATACGTTAGGTAAATATGTGCAGACACTGCCGAGTATGAGCTTTCGAATTGCCCCTTTAGAAGAGGATGCAAGAGAGTGGATTAACAGCTGGACGATTTTTTACTGGGCATGGTGGATTGCATGGTCGCCGTTTGTCGGGACCTTTATTGCAAGGGTATCAAAAGGACGCACGCTGCGTGAATTCACAACTGGCGTATTAATTGTTCCTTCTGTTGTCGGATTTTTATGGTTTTCTATCTTTGGTGGAGCATCGATTTTGCTAGAGACAGAAGGAACGGCTGCAATTTCAGAATTAGCAACGGAAGAAGCATTGTTTGGGACATTTGAGCACTTTCCTTTTGGAATTGTGATGTCTATCGTGGCTATTACATTAATCTCCACCTTTTTCATCACATCAGCTGATTCAGCAACATTTGTGCTCGGTATGCAAACATCGAATGGGTCTTTAAATCCAGCTACGAAAGTAAAATTCACGTGGGGGATTATGTTATCAGCAACAGCGGTTATTCTTTTGTATTCAGGTGGTTTGCAAGCATTGGAAAACACAATGATTGTTGCTGCATTCCCGTTTTCCATTATTACGTTACTCATGATTGTGGCGTTGTTTAAAGCATTGAAACAAGAGAAATCAAAGATGAAAAAGGAATCAAAGCAAGCGAAGTAGTAATGAAAGAGCTGAGTTCTTTGTGACGAGCTTGGTTCTTTTTTCATGAAAAGAGCTGCCATTATAGGCGGGAAGGCTGATGTTTTTTTATCGTGATTGTGATTTAGGTGGGATATTCTTCTAGATAGCAGGAAAATACGTTTAAAAGTCGAAAGAAAGGGGATGAAAGAAAAAAGGAGGTTTTATATGAGAAAAAAAGCGAGGTACTGTTCAGTCGTTCTTATGTCTGCACTCATGTGTTTTATTCTTTCGACTGAACGTATGCAAGGCGAAAGCAGTGTACTAAAAAAGGAAGACCGGGGAAAAGAGGTGGTAGAACTGCAGCAGACACTTATCAATATGGGTTACTTACATAGTAATGCAACAGGGTATTATGGTCCGTTGACGACAGAAGCGATCAAACAGTTTCAACGGGATTTTGGACTTCTGATTGATGGAATAGCGGGAACAAATACTACCCAACAATTAGAAGATGTAAGAAAAATAGCCAAGGTAGTACATGGGGAAGCACGAGGAGAATCTTTTAATGGACAAGTTGCTGTGGCAGCTGTTATTAAAAATCGTTTACAATCTCCTGAGTTTCCAGGAACAGTCGAAGGGGTTATTAAAGAAAAGAATGCTTTTACAGCTGTGGCAGATGGCCAGTATCATTTAGAGCCCAATGCAGAAGCTTACCGGGCAGTAAAGGACGCATGGCAAGGGACTGATCCGTCACAAGGTGCCCATTATTATTATAATCCGGTCTTAGCCACCTCGGAGTGGATTTTTACACGCACAACACAAAAACAAATCGGTAACCACGTATTTGCGAATTAAAAAAAGCCGGCGTTCAAGCCGGCTTTTTTTGTGCTTCTGCCTTAGATGGCTATTTCTTTATGGAGCGGTCAGCTGAGTGTGTTATGCCTCAAAAGCAAGACAGCTGTCAGGAAGGCCGCTGAACTTCGTTTTTGAGAAGAATGACACGTGGGTAAGGGTATTCTTCTTCCTCCCCTGCGAAAGGGTAATGTGTAAATTCAACACATATAGTTCGTTCGTATTCTGCAATCACTCTGCATTCTTTGTTGTCATATAACAATAGTTCTCCTTTTTCAAACAAGGATTCCTTTTCATTGTTTTCCATCTATAAGACCCCCTTCACGTAGTTAGTAATGTAAATCAACTGCTTCCATAAATCAAGTATTATGTGTCGGCTGTACCGTCACCTGCAAGATGGAATTGGTTAAAATGTAAACACTTTTTTGTAATGTGTCAATGAAGAAATAAAGTAATTTGTATTTTTTGTTGGTCGAAAAAGGTCAAAACTATTTCTATATAATATGGCAAGGCGGTGGTCAGGCACAGGTGAACATGAGAAAATTATATTGCTTCTGCTCAGGCAAGGGTACAGCCCAACCCGTATAAAACGACGGTAAGAGGGTGATGAGAATGCGTAGCACGATGACGGCCTATGGTATCACAGCACTTGGAGCTTCATTTTGGGGACTGACAGGTTTGTTTGTCCAAAATCTTTATGCATTTGGTCTATCGCCTTTGCACGTAGTGACGATTCGTATGACGTTATCTGCATTCATCATGTTTTGTTTGATTGGTGTGATTCGGCCATACTTGTTAAAGATTTACATTCGCGATATTCCTCATTTTATTGGTTTAGGTGTGGTGAGTATCGCGCTGTTTAATTGGTGCTATTTTACCGTGATGGAGCGGTCTACTCTCTCTATTGCCGTTGTATTACTTTATACAAGTCCCATCTTCGTAGCTGTAATTTCACGATTTGTATTTCGTGAACCAATTACGAAAAACAAAACAGCAGCTACCATTCTGACGCTTATCGGATGCAGCTTGGTAGCAGGTCTGCTTCCAAATGGGGAGATGAATATTACATTTTCTATACTATTCATTGGTGTAGCTGCGGGATTTTTTTGTGCTTTATACAGTATTATTGGTAAATTCGTCAGCCAAAAGTATCATTCTGTTACCATCACTGCTTATTCGATGCTTTGCGGAGCAGTGTTTCTCTTTCCCATTAGCGGCATTACACACCACCTCGAACCTTTTAAGACAGAACCAATGGCATGGGTGAACGCGTTGTTAAGTGTGTTTGTATCCACTATATCCGCCTACATTCTCTACACGGCTGGTTTAAAATATATCGAATCCAGCCACGCAGCCATATTATCGACTATGGAACTCGTTGTTGCGGTGGCGGTAGGAGTAGTGGTTTTTGGTGATATGTTAAGCATTTGGCAAAATATCGGAATTACTCTTGTATTCTCTGCTATTTTACTTGCTGTATTCTCAAGAAAACAAAAGTTTGTCAAAAGGCAAAAACAAATGTGATACGATAACAGAAAATGTATTACTGCGTAGAGTGAGGCAATACCATGCAAGATGTTCGATTACTTATCTATACAGTATATGTGATTTTATATGTGATGCATATTTTTGCAGGTGGTGAAGGGCTGCGCTATGTCATGGGTTGTGCCGGGATGTTTGCTCTTGTTTTATCATTTACGGGAGCAAACCGCACGTATCAAGTGCTGTCCCTTGTTTTTTTTAGTGTTTCCGTTTGTTTATTTGTGATAAATGATTTGCCGCTTCAGGAACTGCCGGCTTATTTTACATCCATGGCTTTGCTTTTGTCTCTGCTGTATATGATTCCTTTTATTCAGCATTTTATGATTGTTGGCCGCTATGAGAGAGCGCTGTATCGATTGCTGCAATCCAACACTCGACACTTAGGACAGTTTTACCGCCGGACGTCCTTTACACATTATGTGTTAGGTTTATTTATTTTTTTATCGGCTATTCCAGTTGTTTACCGTTTCGTACAAAAGCGTTTGCACGGATTTTCTGAAGACATCTTCCACCGCTTCGCTACACAGTCCATGCTTCGTTCCATTGCCAGCGTCAATGTATGGAGTCCCATTGAAGTATACATTGCACTCGTTTTAAGTATTACCAGTGTATCTTATTTGACGGTGCTGCCTTGGCTGCTCAGTTTTTCATTATTTATGCTCATGCTTGACTGGCTGTCGACTGCAGTAAAATACCGGAAGTACAGCTTTGACACTACGTCCAAGCAGGGAGATGTGATAACACGAACAGAAATAAAAAAGCTTGGACAAATGGCTTTATTTCTTATCTTATTCATTAGTACAGCAGCATTGTTTTCACTTTTGTTTGCGATTGATTTTTTTGAAGCCATTATTGTTATTATTCTTCCGTATACGTTGATATGGGCAGCTTTTATCAAGCGCAGCAAAACATTTTGGCGTTATAATATTCTTACTTGGCCTCAGCAAATGAAGACAATGCAAAACTTTATGCTGTTATTTTTAACGTTAGGCTTTTTTAATGAAGTCGTTCATGAAGCAGATTTGTTTACAGTGTTTCGTCAAATTTTTTCCACATTGGGAACTCAACCGATTTTGCTGTTTTTCTTGCTGCAGGTAAGTGCACTTGGTCTAGCGTTTGCAGGCATTCATCCACTTGTTACGATTAGCTTGCAGGGCTTATTAGTAGAGCCGCTGCTTGGACAAGTTAATCCAGTCAGCATTTCGATTGTGATGATTACCGCTACGCTGGCAAATGATGCGGCAGGTACGTTTAACGTTCCTATCACGATGATGAGTCAATATACAAAACGCAACCCTTACCAGCTGACGGTGTGGAATCTCCCATTTGCCTTTATGTTCGGGGTAATTGGTGTGTTTCTTGCGTATTTGCTTTTATAAAGATTCTATTGTCTGGTACAGCTGGTGTTAGGACGAAGCTATCGATGAAAGCGGGCTGCACTGCGCGGCTCTTTTTTTTCGAAATGTAACGGACGCTTGTTTCGCATAATATGCAGCTTGCGCCTTTTTACAAGCTCTGTCCTCTATCGTTGCTTACATGAACAACAAAGGTCTTTGCGAGGCCGGTATAAAAGGGGGCAGGAATGTAGAAAGAGATATGGAATATATATAAGTGATGAAGATTCATTGAACATACCGTTGTTGGATAAAGAAAACTTGACTAGCGCCCTGTAAGAAGGAAGTTTGGCTAAGGATGTCACATACTAGGACAAAGCCGAACAGGCTCCCGCACTGTGAGACTTGCAAGTTGCCTCGCCTGCACTTATACTGATTTTTCTAAATCCTATCAGTGTAAGAAAGAAGGGAATATAATGAGCTTTTCGATAGAAATGAACTGGGAGATTGTTACGCATAAAAAGGCCGAGCGATTAGGGGAGCGTTCGTTTCGCTTAGTAAAAGAGGGGTATCATATGTTCCCGCTCGATACGATGCTGCCTATTCAAACGAATGAGGAAAAGGCGCCATTTGGAAAAGCGATTATTACAAAAATGGAATGGGCTACGGGATGCACGACTCTGCATTATGAACTTATATCACTCAGCTCCGTCAATTAATAGAAACACTGCATCAAGAAAACCGGGCTGGCATCATCCATTAGGTGCAGGCGGCAGCCTTTTGGCATGTGTGCGCGGAGTTTCCACGTGTTAACGGCACATACTAATATGTATAGTGTCAAAAAGAGCGCTCCTAGAGGTGTTTTCTCTTGGATGCAGCTCTTTTGTTGATTATACAAATACCATCTCTGTTGTATTGCCGCGCATGCTTCGAACTTCATCTGGATTAGCAATGACTGTTGGCTGAAAATCAATCAAAATTGCACAGCGTTCGCCAGGTCCTTGCTTTTCTCCTGTTTTTACTTTGCTGACATAATGAGTAACAAGCGGGTCGTATACGCCGTATGATTCCAATGGTTCTTCTAAATAAAAGGAAGCTTTCATATCGGCTTTATTAATATCTTCAGGCATTTTTCCACGATTGGCAGGATGAGAAATAGCATTCCAGCCGCCTTGAATATTGTGCCGTTTGATTAAGTGCGCAAATGTGAACGGTTCTCCGTCTTGATGAAGATTATTCGGGGACGATACAGCTTCTTCTCCCTCATCATCCACTTGCAATTTTACAAAATGCACACCTGCATGGAAAGGCATTAAGGCATCTTCTCGCATCCAAAATGTTTCCTTGAAATCAAAGCGTATGATTTTCTCTAACAGACGGTTATTCATCGTTTCTTTTTTCAGCGACGGAAAGCGTCGATATTCCCCTGTGTATTCAGGATTAAAGCTTCCCTGAAAATATTCATAGTATGATTTCTTGTTAACAGTGGATTCAGGAAGCCATTGAATGTCATATGTTTTAGGCATAATAATTGCTCTAGCATACCGGCGGTAGCGGTTTAAATGAGGAGCGTATTCATCTATAGGTAAATGATCAAACGCAAGGGTCAGCTGTTGTAAATCTTTTTCTAAATCTTCATATTGCAGCTGTTTTTTTAAATCGTAATAGGCAAACCCGGTGTCTTTTAATCGGCTCACGTTTATGACCTCCAAATCATAATAACTCTAAACCATTAAAAAGTTTATCACGTTTCCACGCAAAGAAAAATATTAGATACCTTGTGAGGGTAGTACACAGCAAAGATTGATGTAAAGTTCAATGGCTGTGTTGAAACCTTTTAGCATCACTTTCAAAAAGAGGTTAATATTGGGAAAGGACAAGAGCAGCTGTCTCCTACATGGAGAGAGAAGTGCCGGGAAACAGAGCCGCTGTCCGGAGGCCAATGAGCAAAAAATTCCCGTCAGAAGCCCGGCAGCAATGTTTGCAGAACAATCTTTTTATGGACACTTCAACAGGGAATGTTCTTTGAGCCTTTTCACATAATAAGACAAAATAGTGTGGGAAGGTTGATAGAATGGATTTTATTTGGGAATCAATAGTGCTGGTGTTAGGGGGATTATTGTTACTGCGTGTGGCAGGCCGAAAGTCCATTAGTCAAATGACAGTGGCTCAGACAGTCATTATGATTTCAATAGGATCATTAATTATCCAGCCAATCGTGGAAACATCGATCTGGAAAACGATTGCATCATCGGCTATTTTTATCGGGTTTTTATTACTGATGGAGTATTTACAAGTTAAATTTAATACCATCGAAGGGATCTTAACTGGAAAAGCGCAAGTGGTTATACAAGACGGAAACATTCAGTACGATACTTTAAAAAAGCTGCGGTTTACTGTGGATCAGCTAGAGCTGAGGTTGAGGCAGCAAGGCATTACGAATGCAGCTGACTTAAAAACAGCAACGTTAGAGCCTAATGGGCAACTGGGTTATGAATGGATGCCGACAAAACGACCGGCTACAGTGGAAGACGTGGAGCAGCTCTTAGGAAAAACACTGCAAGAGACAGAAAATCCGCATAATGTCTTTCGAGAAACGACGAATAAAAAACATGATGTAGAAAACAACGAGAAATTTCAATAAAGAGGAGGAGAGATCCTCCTCCTTGTCCTTAAACAGTGACAGATGCGTTCATGTGAAGCGGAGGCAGAACGAGCCAGCCTTTTTCTTTGTTCATTCTGAGCAGTTTTGCACCCGTTTGTGCTTTATTGGTGTGATATTGGCCAAATAACATCGCAATATCTTCACGAGTGCTTTCGCCAATAATTTGGCTGCATGCCACGAGTCCTGTGGCGATATCTTTGCTTATCATGGCGGAGATTTCAGGGTCATTGAAACGCGCTCCAACCGGTATATCTTCTGGATGGGTATAAGCGCGCTCTGGTGGTGATGGTGGCATCCCCACTCCATTTTCTTTTAGCACTTTTTCAATTTCAATTTCTTCTGTGCGGGCATTATCAACCATGTCTTCGATCAGCTTGAACAAGTCTGCATCTCCAACGTGGTTCATATACGTTTGATAACTGGAAATGGCTCCCTTAAGGCCGGTTAAATACGTCCAAAGACTAAAAACTTCCCCGTAATGCATTGGCTCGTCAGACTGATTACCACTTAAAATACCCATGATTATCCTCCTCCATGAGATCATTACAGCTCTCCTTTTTGTACGGTTTCATGAATGATTATATAAAGAAACCGACACCGTTTAGCTTGTGCAATGTAGCGGTAATTATAAAAGGAGAATAGTGCCATTCACACCAGTGTTACTAAAAGATAACCGAATGATGGATGCAGGAAAGCAGCGCTTTGAAAAAGCGACGCGATACTAAAAAGTGATACTTCTATTAACAAACGTTTGCTGATGTTGCAGGTGGAGAGGACTTTCTATATATTGGGAAGAGAGACCATTTCATATGAAAAGGAGAATGAAGGAGATGGAAAGCATTTTTTATGAATCCCATGCCGGATCATGGTTTTTTCTCATTTTGTTTTTTGTGATTAGCTATCTTTTTGCTAAACAAAAAATTACGTTAATGCTGCAGCGTTTATTTGCACTTATTATGATTATTTCTGGTGCAGGTATGCTTGTCTTTTATGGTTTTCCACTTTTATATATTTTAAAAGGGGTGCTTGCGATTCTTTTAATTGCAGTCATGGAGATGCTTGTGGCGCGTAAGAAAAGAGGCGAACCGCAAGGTGGTCTATGGGCTGCTTGTATTGTGTTAATTATTGTTGTGCTGCTTTTAGGTTTTAACGTCATTGGATAAATAAAAAGGTTCTTTGGCGAACGTTTGGATGGGTGTATCGTGTTTTTCCGGCTGTCCCTTCTTTAATGGCAATCAGGCACGGTGTCTGCAGGAAGAGCAGCAACGAAAGCGCTGCCCGTCCCAGTCGAGCATCCAGTCAAAAAGGGAGAGATGGAGTCCCTCCAAGCAACCTTTATGGAGCCATGAAAAACCAGAGCTATCCAGTGGATACGCTCTGGTTTTTCGCTATTCTCTTTCATAATTACCGTTTTTGCCTCCGGTTTTTTTTAATAAGTAAGTGGGACCAATAACCATCCCTTTATCAACTGCTTTACACATATCGTAAATAGTTAATGCAGCAGCAGAGGCTGCAGTTAAAGCTTCCATTTCTACTCCTGTACTGCCTTTTACTTTCACTTCAGAAGTGATAATGATGGTATATTGCTTGTCTTCAGTGATTTCCCATTCAAATGTAATATCCACACCGTTTAACAACAAAGGATGGCACATCGGAATAATATCTGGCGTATTTTTGGCCCCCATAATACCAGCAACTTGTGAAACAGCAAAAACGTCTCCTTTTTTATTCGTTCCTTCTATGATCTGATCATATACTTGTTTTGATACGGTGACACTTGAGCGAGCTTTAGCCACTCGCACTGTCTCTTGTTTATCTGTCGTATCAACCATTTTAGCTCTGCCTTGGTCATTAAAGTGCGTGAATTCTGTCATAAACATCCACCCTTTGGCATTTTATTCTTCCTTAATGCGGGAAGTATATTAACTGTAATAAGAATAACACAGCAAAAACATAGATAAGCGGATGTACGGTTTTTCCTTTGCCTTGAGCCAGTTTCACGAGTGGATGAGATATAAATCCAAACGCAATACCAGTAGCAATGCTTGACGTTAAAGGCATTGTAATAATGACGAGAAAAGCTGGGAAGGCTTCGTCGAAGGAGTCCCATTTGATATTAGATACCGCTCCTAACATGAGGCTTCCCACGATAATAAGCACTGGAGACGTGATTGCCGGGAGCCCTGAAACAGCACTGATGGCTGGGCTGAAAAAGACAGATAACACGAATAACAGTGCAACGGTGGCAGTAGTTAATCCTGTTCTGCCGCCTACTGCGACCCCTGAAGATGATTCAACGTATGCACTGGTCGGACTTGTTCCAAAAATGGACCCGGCCGTTTTAGCGACGGAATCGGCAAGAAGCGCCTGGCGGACGCGAGGCATTTTGTTCCCTTTCATGAGGCCTGCTTGTTCAGCTACTCCAATCATCGTACCGGTTGTATCAAATATGGTCACGAGCAAAAATGAAAATACTACCGCATATAAGCCATATTGAAAGACATCAATAAAAGCTTGGATAGGAGAGCCAAAAATAAACCATTCTGGATTAGGAGGGGGCGAAGCAAATCCTTCTTCAAAACTTAAATGGCCAGTGAAAAAGGCGAGAATGCCTGTAATCAACATTCCTAAAAACAATGCACTGTTGATATTCATGGCCATTAAAGCAATCGTAATTCCTAGACCGATTAGCGTTAAAATAACTTGAGGGGATTGCAAATTGCCAAGCCCTACCAAATTTTCAGGATCACCAACAATTAACCCACTCATTCGAAGGCCGATAAAAGCGATGAATAGGCCGATACCTGCAGTAATCCCGTACTTTAAATTGTCAGGAATAGCCTCAATTAACTTTTCTCGAAACGGTGTAAGAGACAGGAGGATGAACAAAATCCCCGAAACAAATACAGCGCCAAACGCAATTTCATAACTAATTTGATCATTAGCACCAACAACCGAATAAGCAAAGTACGCGTTTAATCCCATGCCAGGTGCAATGGCGATTGGATAATTAGCAAACAATGCCATCCATAAGGTCCCAATGACTGTTGCGATAATCGTTGCCATAAAGACATGTTCAAACGGAACACCAGCATCAGACAAGATAACTGGGTTTACAACAATAACATAAGCCATTGTTAAAAACGTCGTTAATCCAGCCAGCAGTTCCGTCTTTACGTTGGTATGGTTTTGTCGAAGTCTAAAAAGTTTTTCTAACATTGTTGACCACCTTGTAAAAACGAACTTTTAAAAAGCCATTCTCTATAATATTCGTTTTTTGGTCGTTTTACAAGGGGGGATTTATCGTTTCATGAACGGAAACGTTCTAAAATGCCGCGTTGTTCAAATGTTTTTAACAAACCATAAGCAAGAAGGCCGCCTGCAATGGCACTTAGTAGAAACGAAGGGACAAACGCAAACAGAGCGGTTGTTTCTCCAAGAAGAAGGAGTGCCAGAGGATATGTTAATAATGCTCCGATAATACCTGTGCCAATCATCTCTCCAGCACTTGTGAGTGCTAATTTTTTCGTATAGCGATACATAACACCCGCACATAATGCTCCAACAACGCTTCCGGGAAAAGCGAAAATAGTACCTGTGCCAAATAGGTTTCGTAATATGGATGTCCCCAATGCCTGCATGACAGCATACCCTGGCCCAAGCAGCACAGCGGATAGAACATTAACAAAATGCTGTACAGGAAAAATCCTGGCAAACCCGATAGGAATAGATACAAAGGGGCTGGTGACAGTAGCAAGAGCGATAAAAAGTGCGGTATAGGATAATTTTTTTGTCTTCATCGTGTATGTTCCCTCCTGCTATAACTATCTCAAGAAATACGTATTCCATCAAATATCAATTACGGTGTGTCTTTTGATGAAAGAATAAACACGAGTATGATGGGGAACAAGTAACCGATGATGGACTGAAACGTAGCAACCGCTTGAGAGTAGCCGACAGGGGTTACATCACCATAGCCAACCGCGGCCATAGTGATGACACTAAAATAAATGGATTTCCACACAAATGTAACAATGGAAAGATTATGGTGTTGATCATAATGGTCAATAACATGCCCCATACCAGTGACTTCTAAAATAATATAAATAAAGGCAAACGTAACGGCTAAGTTCATAAAGACCATGATTAAAAAGAAAAAGGCCTTCCATTGTTGGATTGAAAATTTCATATACATACACCTCATCTTTAACTCTCTTATTTTATGGGACAACCCGGTCAATCATGATGCAGATTTAAGTCTTCATGCGTATTTTCAGACTTTTAAAACAGGTTATGTTACAATATAAGGTGACATAATATGAGATATATAATGGTTTTTGTAACTAAGGAGATGGCTGGAATGGAGTATGTTAAACCGATAACGGATACAGAAGTTATCGATATGTTAAAGCACGAGCTAAAAAAGCAGTCCAGCAGAAATTATTTGTTATTTGTGATGGGTATTAATACAGGACTGCGAATCAGCGAGCTGTTGTCCGTTCTAGTTAAAGACGCGTATGAAGAAAACGGGGAGCCGAAATCATTTTTATCACTATCGAAACAAGATGTTTATTTAAATGGAAAAGTCAAACAAGCACTAGAATGGCATTATGAGAATGAACGTCCTGCATTAGAGCAATATTTGTTCCAGTCCTCAAGAAAACATACGGCTATTAGCAGGCAGCAAGCATACCGCGTCATGAATCAAGCAGCAGTTAATGCCAGGCTGAAAGAAAAAATCGGCCCCCATACACTTCGTAAAACCTTTGGTTACCACGCTTATAAAAAAGGTATTGCACTATCATTGATACAAAAGCGGTTTTTTCACAGCACACCGGCTGAAACATTGCGGTATATCGGTATTAATAAAGAAGAAGTCAAACCTCATCTAGATGTCCATTTATAGAGAGGAGGATGTTTATTGTTTGTTGGTAGTTTTGATATAGATTATTTTGTATTATTGGCTGCTCTCCTTTTGATCGTTGGTGTAAGTGTCACCAAGTTTTCCTCCCGGCTTGGCATGCCTTCGCTTGTGTTGTTTATATTAGTCGGCATGCTCATTGGAAGTGATGGGCTGGGTATTATTTATTTTGATAATGCAGAGCAGGCTCAACTCGTCGGGATTATCGCTCTTGTCATCATTTTGTTTGAAGGCGGTATGCAAACAAAATGGTCGACCATCCGCCAAGTTGTGTGGCCGTCTGTTTCTCTGGCCACAGCAGGAGTGCTGTTAACATCACTTATTGTAGGTTTTACCGCACATTATATTGTTGGTTTACCTTGGATAGAGGCACTTTTATTAGGCGCAATTGTTGGTTCAACCGATGCGGCGGCCGTATTTGCTTCTTTAAAAGAGAGGAATATAAGCACAAAAGTCGGGGCTACGATGGAGGCAGAATCAGGGACAAACGATCCGATGGCTGTGTTTTTAACGTTGACGTTTATTGAACTCATTACATTAACAGAACCGAATTACTGGCTGTTGTTTAGTTCGTTTTTCTGGCAAATGGGGATCGGATTAGTTATTGGCCTTCTTCTTGGAAAAGTTGCTTCCATATCTATTAATCACATCAATCTGGATTCGAGTGGGCTGTATCCTATCTTTACGCTTTCTTTTGCACTGTTAACGTACAGTGCCGCGTCTTTGTTAAATGCGAGTGGATTTTTAGCAGTTTATGTAGCTGCACTTATTATCGGTAATTCGGAATTAACGTACCGCCATTCCATTTTCCGGTTTAACGAAGGGTTTGCTTGGATGGCTCAAATATTAATGTTTATTATCTTAGGTCTTTTAGCGTTCCCAGAGCAAATTTTGTCAGCGTCTGTTATTGGAAGCGGCTTGTTATTATCGGCTGTCTTAATTCTAGTGGCCCGTCCGGTTGCGACATTTTTGTCAACCATCGGTATGAAATACACGCTTAACGAGAAAATTTTCTTGTCTTGGGCAGGTCTTCGCGGTGCAGTTCCGATCGTTTTAGCAACATTTGCGATTTCGGCGGATGTAGAAAGCGGACAAATGATTTTTAACGTTGTTTTCTTTATTGTGTTAACATCAGCTCTTATTCAAGGATCATCACTTTCTTTTGTTGCTAAAAAATTAGGTTTATCTGGTCCGAAGAAAGAAACGCCGCATCATTCGTTAGAATTAATATCGATTGGAAAGGCTAATGCCGAAATTATTGAATTCAAAACGGATGAGAATACACCAATCGTAGGGCAAAAGCTGCAAGATATTGAATTCCCAGACTCTGTGCTGGTTAGTGCGATTGTTCGGGACGAAAACTTAGTTACCCCGTATGGTGAAACAGAAATTAAGGAAGACGATTTTTTATATATTCTCGTGTCTCGTAAAGAGAAAAACAAGTTACGCAAAATGTTAAAGCATAAGTATTAATTTTTTCTCGTTCTATATACACATTGTGATAAAATAAAAAAAGAAGGCGAAACGTTCAGCGCGTTTGCTTTCTTTTCTTTTGTTATCGAAAAAGTACTGAAAAACAGGCTGCCAAACAAGAGAGTAGGGCTCGGCAATACGCCGGGTTTTTCTAGTTATCTACATAGATGTAGTTGGTAACAGGCATGTGAAGGTGATAAGGAATGGAAATTTTAATGAACGTTTTAATACCAATTATCCTGATTTTCTTAACAGGGTTTTGGCTGGAGAAAAAACAAAAAGTAGACGTGCGTGCCGTGTCTTCGGTTGCACTTTACATCTTGACACCAGCTCTTGTGTTTCAAACGTTTTATACAACCGAGCTGGATGTTGACTTGTTTAAAATTGCTGTATTTGCGCTTTTGTTTTTACTTGTTATGCTGCTCATTAACCGTTTGCTGTCATTTGTGTTGAAATGGAATGACAAAGATACGAGCGGGATGGAGCTTGCGGTAACCTTCATGAATTCTGGGAATTACGGGGCTCCATTAATTTTGTTTGCTTTTGGAGAGACAGCTTTTGCATACTCCATCATTTTTATGGTAGTACAATCTATATTAATGAGCACAGTAGGGGTTTATTTAGCCAATCGAAGCAGTTTAACGGCAAAAGATGCTTTTTATGTCGTGCTGAAGATGCCAGCATTTTATGCCATGGTTTTAGGGGTGCTGCTGCAAAGACTTCCTGTTGATATTCAAGGTACATACATGGATGCTGTTGATATGCTGGCCAATGCCGCGATTCCTGTGGTCATGGTTATTTTAGGGATGCAGCTGGCAAGAATATCTATTAAATCCATGGAATGGAAGCTCGTTAGTATTGGTACAATGCTAAGGCTGGTGGTTTCTCCATTTGTTGCCTATGGCATCACTGTTCTCTTACAAACCAATTCCACATTAAGCACAGTACTGATTGTAGCTACAGCGATGCCTACTGCTGCAACGATTGCAATGATTGCGGTGCAATTTGAAGCGAGTCCGACTCTTGTATCAAGTATTACGTTAGTGACGACGGTATTAAGTGTTCCGTCGTTATGGCTGCTGCTGTTTATTCTCGGAGTGTGACATGCGTACGAATGATAAAAGAGGTGAAAAGGTTGAAAAAAATAAGTGTTTTTTTAGGGGCTGTGCTGTTCATTGGTGCTTGCGGGCAAACAGATGGTGATACAGAGGAAACGAACGACATTCAACAGTCCAGCGAGCCGATAGACGTAGAAATTGATATGGATGAAGCGGTAAGTCCAGAGGAGAGCGTTGAAATTGGTGCATCTGTCACCCAAGCAGGAGAAACAGTTACAGATGCAGATGAAGTACTATTTGAAATCTGGAAAGAAGAACAGAAGGCAGAAAGCGAAGAAATACCAGCAGAAGAGCCAGCCAATCATCAATATGTGATTGAACATGCATTTGCAGAAACTGGTACGTATTATGTGACAGCACACGTGACAGCTAGAGGAATGCACAGTATGCCGACAGAAGAAATTATCGTCAGCGAATCAGGAAAGATAGAGGATGCAGAAGTTAAAGAAGAAGATATACATGCAGGACATGAGCATGGTGCTCCCGTCACAGCCGAACTAGTTTCACCATCATCGTTACAGGCAGAGGAGGAACTTGAACTAACGTTTCAAGTGGCAAATGAAGGCAGTCCCATTGAAGATGCGAGAGTCCGGCTTGAAATCTGGCAAAAAGGTGATGACACGAGACAGTGGCTCGATACTGAAGAAAGCGGTGACATGTATACTGCTGTACACACCTTCGAAAGTCCAGGGGACTATTTTATTACGATACACATTGAAAATGGTGAGGATTTGCACGAACATGTGGACAAGTTAGTTACAGTGAAATAATAATATCCACCTGTTGGTTCGATGAGCACCGGCTGTTAAAAAATGGATTGACAATTGTCGTGTGCATGTTTTACAATTTTTTAAAATGATATTTTTACCACTAGGGGTGCCTTATAGAAAGGCTGAGATTAAAGTGAACCTTTAAAACCCTCAGAACCTGAACTGGCTGACACCAGCGGAGGAAAGTGGAGCGAATGGTTGTAATATATTTGACGCCAGCCGCTTTCCTTTTTTTTAGGAAAGCGGTTTTTTATATTCGCCGCTAGCGTACTTGAGATAAGCGTTCTTTTTGTCAGACGAAAGCAAATGTCCTTTTCCTAATAAACAGGTAAATGAAAAAGGAGAGCATCATGAAACGATTTTTACATGCTGTTTCGACAGGACGCCAGTCTTTGGCGGAGTGGTTAGAGCGGTCTGTTCTTATCAAGGACGAGGTCGATTTTTTGCATATTCGTGAAAAGAGCTGGGATGAAAACCAAGTCAGGTATGCGGTCAGCCAATTACTGACAGAAGGTGTGCCAGCAGATAAAATTATCGTGAACAGCAGGCCGCAGATAGCTGCTCAATATCAGTTAGGAGGAATCCATTTTCCAGAAAAGTATTCCTTTTATCCTTTTATATACCAGAGAAGCAGGGTAGGTGTTTCAGTCCACAGTAAACAAAGTGCGCTGGATAAAGCCGCTGCCGGTGCAGACTATTTGTTTTATGGACACATTTTCGCTACGAAGAGTAAGCCTGGTGCTGCACCACGAGGGCTGCACCTGCTGCAAGCAGTTGCTGAGTCTGTCTCTTGTCCGGTGATTGCTATAGGGGGAATCACACCAATCAATGTGCCGCAATGTATAGAGCAAGGAGCACAGGGGATAGCGGTGATGTCTGGTATTTATGAGGCAAGCAATCCACTAAAGCAGGCTCAAGCATATAAGAAAGCATTAAAAGAGGGGGCGGGTTATGAAAACAACGTATGATGTTCTCGTTATCGGAGGCGGCGTAAATGGCTGCTCTATTGCCTATCAACTGGCAAAAAAGAAATGCAGTGTCGCTGTCTTAGAAAAAACAAGAGTAGGAGCCGAAGCGTCTCGAGCAGCCGCTGGCATGCTGGGGGCACAAGTGGAAATAAAGAAACAAGGTCCCTTTTTTGATTTTGCCCGAGCCAGCCGGCAGCTGTTTTTTGAGCTGGTCCCTGAGTTAGAAGAAGATTCAGGAATTTCTGTATCTTTTGTAAAAAATGGTATGCTGAAAATAGCACAGACCGAAGAAGAAGCGGGCCATTTGTATGATGTATTGTCTTTTCAACAGCAAGCGGGCGAGCAGGCAGACTGGTTAGAACAAAAAAATGTATATGAAAAAGAACCGGCCATTCAAGGAGACGTGAAAGGCGCACTTTCAATTCCTTTAGATGGACAAGTAAAAGCATACGAATTAACCAAGGCGTTTGCTAGAGCAGCCAGTTTAAATGGAGCGGATATTTACGAATATACTCAGGCCTTACAGTTATTAATACAGAACAACACAGCCGTCGGAGTGCAGACATCGGCAGGAAATTTGTACGCGGACCATATCGTGTTGGCAGGCGGAGTGTGGTCGAATGTTCTTCCAGGAGCAGAAGCTCATATTCCTGCAATGGTTCCAGTAAAAGGTGAAGCTTTGGCTGTGATGCCTGAGAAACCAGTGATTACCAATACCATTCATGCTGCAGACTTCTACATCGTACCGAAAGCAGACGGGTCCTGCATTATTGGAGCAACCGAACAAGAAGGCACGATGGATAAAAAGGTCCAGGCACACGCTGTACAGACATTATTAGAAAAAGCTGTTTCACTCGTGCCAGACTTGCAGAGAGCTGAGTGGAGGGGCGCGTGGAGCGGTATTAGGCCGCAGACAAAAGATGGATTGCCATGTTTAGGGGAAACATCACTAGAAGGCCTGTGGGCAGCAGCTGGCCATTACAGAAATGGTATTTTGTTGTCTGCGATAACAGGCAAATGGATGGCTGACCTTCTAAATAGGACAAATACAAAGGAAGGCTGGGAAGAAGCATTTTCCCCTCTTCGATTTTCAACATCAAATAGAAAGGAGAATGTCGTTGAAACTCATTATTAATGGTGCGGAAAAAGAAATGCCAGATCAAGCCAATACAGTGTCATTACTGTTGCAGCATTTGGATATCGCTCATAAAAAAGTAGTCATTGAACGAAATGGAAATATTTTAAAAAGTGGTCAGCATGGAGAAGAACTTGTCCAAGACGGCGATAGGCTGGAGATTGTTCATTTTGTAGGAGGAGGATAATAAAATGTTACAGATAGGACCTTATACGTTTCATTCCCGATTGTTTTTAGGTACAGGAAAATACAGTGATGGTGACGTACAAAAGCAAGCAGTAGAAGTGTCAGAGACAGAAGTTCTCACATTCGCGGTAAAACGAATGAATATATTTGATGACAGCCAGCCAGATCCCTTTGAAAATATGAATCTTAATGGATTTAAGCTGCTGCCCAACACGGCTGGTGCAAAAACAGCGGAAGAAGCGGTGCGTATTGCTAAAATGGCTCAGGCAGCGGGCATGTGCGATATGATTAAAGTTGAAGTGATCGGCTGTGATAAAACATTGCTGCCAGATCCGGTTGAAACGTTAAAAGCTGCGGAGATGCTGCTAAAAGAAGGATTTGTCGTGCTTGTGTATACTTCTGATGACGTTGTGTTAGCTCGGCGCCTGCAAGAATTAGGAGCTCACGCAATCATGCCTGGAGCTTCACCAATTGGCACCGGTCTTGGTATTATCAATCCATATAATTTGGCCCATATTATAGAACAAAGTGATGTGCCAGTTATTGTAGATGCCGGAATCGGCAGTCCCAAGGACGCTTCTTATGCCATGGAGCTGGGAGCCGATGGTATTCTGTTAAATACGGCAGTATCTAAAGCAGAAGATCCGATTAAAATGGCGCAGGCAATGAATTATGCTGTCCATGCGGGACGTTTAGGATACGAGGCTGGACGAATGGATAAAAAGTGGTATGCCCAGGCCAGCAGTCCGCTTGAAGGGCTTGGTCAGCTTTGATAGACCACCGCTATGACAGGCAGGAGCGCTTTTATGGTATTGGAAAGAAAGGCCAGCAATTGTTGTCGTCTAAACACGTGGTCATTGTTGGTGCAGGGGCACTAGGAAGTGCGGCAGCAGAAACGCTCGTTCGTGCAGGTGTTGGAAAAGTTTCGATGATAGATAGAGATTTCGTAGAATTTAGTAATCTTCATCGACAACAGCTGTATACAGAAGCAGACGCTGACAAGCATATTCCTAAAGCACAAGCTGCTAAACAGCGGCTGGTGATGATAAACAGTGAAGTAGAAATAACGTGTGTTACCGGGGAAGCAGATGCTGCTGCGTTAGAAGACTTACTCCCGGCGGATTTAATGATCGATGCTTTGGATAATTTTGATACAAGAATGCTTATTAACGATTTGTGTCAAAAACACAACCTTCCGTGGATTTATGGGGCTTGTGTCGGCAGTTATGGAATTAGTTATACAGTGATTCCTCATGAAACGCCGTGTTTACATTGCTTAACAGAAGACATTCCGTTAGATGGGGAGACATGTGACACGGTTGGTGTCATTGCTCCAGCTGTACAAATGGTAAGTGTGTATCAAACGACAGAAGCATTAAAAATTTTAACGGAAAGTTGGTCTTCCTTACATCGAAAACTTGTATCGTTTAACCTATGGGACAATGAATCTTCTTCGCTGGATGTGAGCAGCTTAAAGAAAACGGACTGTCCGTCTTGTGGAAAAGATGCGTCGCATCCGTTTTTAGATTATAGAAACCGATCTAAAACGGAAGTGTTGTGCGGACGTGATGCTGTACAAGTTCGACCAGCCAAGCAGCAATACCTTTCTTTGCCTGATTTGAAAAAAAGATATGCTTCCAACGTAGCAATAGATAACAACTACTTACTTGTTTTAAACGTGGAAGGCAAACGCGTTGTGATATTTAAAGATGGCCGAGCCATTATACACGGAATAAATGAGAAAGAAGCAGCACGTACCTTTTATCAAAAGTATATAGGCGGTTAGAAGGAGAGAAGAGCGGACACCCATATGTACCGCTCTTTTCGTCGTTCTTTGATCAGAAGGGAATATTTAAATTTTGTAAAAAATCATGAATAAGCTATGTTGATAAAACGGATATGCTACAATTTTCAGGGGATGAGTGATAATCATCGTTTCTTACCGTGCAGCACACATATTGCAATAGGATTTGGTTTGCGAAACTAGATAGAACATGATACGTTCTTTTATGGTTTCATCTATTAATGAAGAAACAGAATAGAATGATGGATAGAGACCAACAGTGGGATATATGACATCCATATCAAAGATGAAGGCCATGATGCGGCTATGAATGCGGCTGACAAAGATGGAGGTTGCGGCTGTCGTTCTTTGTCTGTGCAAACAAGGTCATGGTGCGTCTGCGATGGATACTTAGTAAAGAAGTAAAGGCAATCAAATGCTATGACATCAATAGCAAAACAAAAGAAGTGCCTTGATTTCACACATTGCGAGACTGGCTTAGGTGATAGATATTTCATTCATTGTGCCTGCTTTAAGAAAGTAATCAGATGGCAGAACAGCCAGGGGTATTTGCTCATGCTGTCAGGCAGTGTCTAGCATCGTGATTTATGATGAGCTGTGCTTATGTCACGACATATAAGTGATTAAACGGCAGGAATGAATGTTCATGTTGTTACGGTATGGTAGAAACAGCTTGTGATTGTCACGTGATGAAATTGGGTACAATGAGAACACATGGAAAGCACAAAGACCGTGTTGTGAAGGGGAAGTCCTTTTCCATGCTGCAAGGAAGCAATATTTTCTTATGTGCTGGATGTGGGCAGCATGAATGAAACCAGGACTACTAGAAAAAAGAAACAGGGAGTGTACCGATGAAAATCGCTATCGTAACAGAAACGTTTCTTCCTTCAACAGATGGCATTGTCACCAGGCTGACGGCATGCATTCGGTGGCTGCTTCAGAAAGGACATGATGTGCGTGTGATAGCTCCTGACTTGGGTGTATATGAATTTGAGGGAGCCGAAATAAAAGGAGTGCCAGCGCGTACTCTTCCTTTTTACCGCTCGAAACAATTCGCCCTCCCTCATCCTCTCGTGAAACGATATATTGAGGAATATCAGCCTGACATTGTTCACGTAGTTAATCCAGCTTTGATCGGATTTTCAGGAGTGAGAGCTGCCAAGAAGCTTCATTATCCATTGCTTGCTTCGTATCATACAAACGTTGCGAAATATTTGGACTATTATCATTTGTCTCCTTTTAAAGGGTTGATATGGTGGTATTTTCGCAAGCTCCATAATCAAGCAGACTTGAACTTGTGTACATCAAAAACGGTAGAAGAAGAGCTGAATGAACACGATTTCTTTAATGTGCATGTTTGGCACCGCGGTGTTGATACTGCTATGTTTCATCCCGACAATGATGATGCTGCGGTTCGTAATAGATTGACCGCTGGCAGGCCGCAGCAAAAACTGCTTTTGTATGTGGGACGGCTTGCGCCTGAAAAGGAAATAGAGAAATTAAAGCATGTACTGGATGAATCGGATGAGTTCAGCTTGGCTATTGTTGGAGATGGGCCTCATCGAGAGGCACTGAAACAGCACTTTGCAGGAACAAAGACTGTTTTCACTGGATTTATGCACGGACAAGACTTAGCAAAAGCTTATGCTTCGGCAGATGTATTTGTATTTCCGTCAACAACGGAAACGTTGGGACTGGTTATTTTAGAAGCCATGGCATCGGGGCTGCCAATTGTTGCGGCCAAAAGCGGACCGACATGTGAACAGATAGAAGACGGAAAAACAGGTTTGTTGTATGACGCTCAAATAGAAGGAGATTTCACGAAAACAATCAGACGATTTGAAGATGAAATGCTGCGCAAGCGTCTTGCCGTTAATGCTAGAGAAGATATTCAAGAGTTAGGGTGGGCAAAAGCGTCAGAACAGCTTCTAACATTATATGAGGAATTAGCGGGAATTCATGGAGAAAGCAAAACAAGTACGCAGTCAAAACAACAGCTTACGTAATCATCACCGGCCACAAGGCTGCAGCCATAACAGAAGGGATAGCATGAAGAGACAGAAACGAGTGAAAGGGCCGCTTCAGTTCATGCAGTTTAGCGTGATCGGCCTTGCTAATGCGGGAATTGATATTGGCGTTTTAAATTTGCTGTTAATCTTATTTCCAACTGACGACCGGGGACTGCTTGCTCTGTTCAATACGATTGCCTATTCGTTAGCCGTGGCAAACAGCTACTACTGGAATGCTCATGTCACATTTCGTCATTCGGCTCAAGGGAGCGGAAGGCAGCGTCTGTTCTTTATCTTGCAAGGGATTATTAGTCTTGGTGTAAATAATCTTGTTTTTTTAGGGGCGCAGCAGTTATTTCAAGTACTGGAAGTTCCGCGCTGGCTACGATATAACACGGCAAAGGGACTGGCGATGTTTTTGTCATTTACAGCGAGCTTTTTTATGATGAAGTTTTTGGTATTTAAAGAAAAATAAAGGTGCCGCAAGGAAAGAAGAGATAGATTCAATGGTTTTGTCTTTGATTATCAGAACTTCCTGCTTTTCCCGTCGGACAAGCAATCAAATGTACCGCTGATAAGCAGGATTTATGAACCATCTGTGCTGTTAGGAGAAATTCCCTCTTTTGCTTATTTTAGCAGGTTCACTCTCAAGCCAGGCAAAATAATGAACAGCGAAGAAATCACATGTGGGTTTGCCATACCATTCACATGTGATTTTTTGTATTGACAGGAAAGTATAAAGGTTGGCTTTTTTAGTCTCTCCCAAGCATCCAGGCGGATTCGTTCCGTGCTGCCGCAGCAGGGATTATCTTTTTTGCTTGCGAGGAAGCAAAAGCGCTGCAGCGCTGCCTGGGAAAGCGAAATGTATTTTTTAGGGAACTTACTGCGGAGAAGGGAGCTTTTTCAACTAACGCCCTCCTCTTTGTCAGCTTTCAGTTACTGACAGACGCCGGGCTAGGCGTTTGGCAATGATGCCGTGTTGTGGAGCAAATAAAAAGGCTAAAAGAAAAAGAATTCCAGTAGTAGAGGCCATGCTTCCGGCTATCGATACATTTAACCATTGCGCGATATAGTAGCCAATCACCGCAGATGCTGCACCAATAGCGGCGCTGTACAGAATCATGAACAATAACCTATCGGTTAAAAGGTAGGCGGTAGAAGGTGGAACAATCAGCATGGCGACAACAAGAATAGCGCCAACACTGTCGAAAGAGGCGACCGTTGTGATGGAAACCATCGACATAAACAAATAATGCAGTGCAGTTACCGGGAGACCAAGAGCAAAAGCCATAGCTGGATCGAATGATGTGATTTTGAGTTCTTTATACATAACGGTAATAAAGACAATATCGATAACAAGCACAACCGCAATCAGCCAAAAGGCTTTGGGACCAAGTGTCATGCCGTTCCACTCTATAGTGTGAAAGGGTATAAACGTAATATCCCCCATGAGCACATGATCAACATCCAAGTGAACATTTCTAGCGAATAACGACACTAAAATAACGCCCACAGAAAAGAGTGCGGTAAACACGACACCAATGGCAGCATCGGTTTGCACTCCGGATGAGTCCAGCACTTGAATAAAAAAGGTTGTCAATAAGCCTGTAATGACCGCACCAATAAGCATGAAGGGGCCCTCTAATGTTTGGGATACAAGAAATGCCCCAACAATTCCTAACAGAACGGTATGGCTGATGGCATCTGCAATCATGGCCATTTTACGAAGAACCAAAAACGTGCCAATGATACCGCAAGCTGCACCGACTAAAGCTCCTGTGAGAATAATCCACATGTCATAACTCATGTTGTCCCCTCCGGATGTTAAATATCATTTTGATAAGGTTTAAAAGTAGTTTTATAGACTTGAAAGGAGATGGGTTCTAGGTTTTCTTTCTTCAGCAAATGACGCAGCTCCGTATTCATTGTGTCTAACGCAGTTTCACTTTCATCACGGTCTTCTGTACCAAATGGAGGTGTGCCGAGTTGTGATTCGTACATAAGATAGACATTTTCCACACGGTATTGAAGAGTAGACTGATAAGCTTTTTGAAATCCGGCATCTGTTAAATAAAAATAGCCGTCGTTCATGTTCCCTATAAACGCCTGCTTTTGTAAGTCGTGAAAGGCCTTCATCACCCGTTTCGGCGGTAAATGGGTAAAGTAAGAAAGTTCTTTTTTCGTGAAAACGAGCGAAGTAGAATGTTCTTTATAACGGGTTTCCAGCAATTCATAGATAGAGCGAAGCACTTGTTCTTGCCAAATGGCTTGATCTCTTTTTTTATTTTTTAACCAGTGGAAGACAAGCCCTCGTGCTGGAGCAAATAAAAAGGAACATACAAAGACAATCGTTGCGCATACCACAATGACAGGACCAGTAGGAAGGCCTGGGACGACAGCGCTTGTCATTGCCCCAAATACTCCTGAAACTCCTCCAATGATACCTGCCAACATAGCCATAATTCCAAGTTTTTCTGTCCAATACCTGGCGGCAATGGCTGGTGTGATGAGCAGTGCGGCCATCAATACAACACCTACAGCTTGAATGCCAGTAATAACGATCAGAACGACCATGGAACTGAGCAGGCCGTGCAAGAAGGAAACAGGCAAGCCTATGCCCCCGGCAAATAAGGGGTCAAACGTAAGCAGCTTCAATTCCTTAAAAAATAACAGCG
Organism: Alteribacillus persepolensis; assembly: GCF_900099605.1. Lineage (GTDB taxonomy): Bacteria > Bacillota > Bacilli > Bacillales > Marinococcaceae > Alteribacillus > Alteribacillus persepolensis. The sequence goes on along the minus strand of NZ_FNDK01000012.1, from coordinate 63,539 downwards.
CAATCATGAGTAATACAATGGCTGTTCCAAGCAAAATCTGTACGTCTTGAAATACCAGCGAAGCTGCCTGCCCGAAAATAAATTCGTCTAATCCAGCTTTGTTTCCTGCTGAACCGTTTGTAATGTAGGTTAAAAGTACAATACCAAAACCAAAAAATACTGATAATACAATCCCAATAGCAGCATCTTGTTTTAGTTTGGAATGGGCAGTTATTGCCCGTATTGCGTAAATGGCCAAGAGTCCTGTTAAAGCAGCCCCAGCCATGAGCGCAAATAATTCTCTGCCATACAGCAAAAAACCTAGACAAATACCGGGAAGCGCAGCGTGTGCCATCGCATCACCGACTAGACTTTCTTTTCTGAGTAAGACAAAGCTGCCAACGACACCACTTGCCATTCCAAGAAACAATGTCCCTAATAAAACCCATTGCAGGTTTGCACTTGTTAATAATTGACTCCATTCTTGCATACTGCGTATCCTCCTGGTTGATTATGAAGAAGATAGGAAAGCGAGCTTTCCCCCGTATGTTTTTTGCAACAAATCGGTGGTAAACGTTTTAGAAACTGGTCCAGAAGCAATCAAGTGTTTATTTAACAGCAGCAGCCAATCAAAGTATTCTTCTGCTGTCTGCAAGTCATGGTGAACTACCAAGACGGTTTTTCCTTGCTTTTTTAATTCATTTAACAATGCAATAATGGCACGTTCTGTCGCAGCGTCGACACCAGCAAATGGTTCATCCATGAAATAAATAGATGCATCTTGTGCCAAAGCCCGGGCAAGAAAGACACGCTGCTGTTGCCCGCCGGAAAGCTGGCTGATTTGTCGATCGGCATAAGCTTTCATGCCAACCTTATCCAAGCAGGACAACGCATGCTCCTTATCTTTTTTTTTCGGTCGTTTGAACCAGCCAATGTGCCCATATCGTCCCATTAATACCACGTCTAACGCATTCGTGGGAAAATCCCAGTCAACATCGCCGCGCTGCGGGACATAACCAATCAATTTACGTTGCTGTTGAACGGTCTTTCCTTTAATCGATACGTCGCCAGCTGTTTTCGGCACGAGTTGAAGTATCGATTTTAAAAGGGTAGATTTGCCAGCGCCATTCGGACCAATAATACCTACTAACTGGCCTTCGGGAATGGAAAATGTGACATCTTGCAAGACAGGTGTTTTTTTATAGGCAACAGTTATTTTTTCCACGTTAACAGCCGTTTTCAATGGTTTTCTCCTTTCATTCGAATCATTATTATTGAAGAGAAGATACGATAGTGTCTATATTAGAAATAAACATTCCTTCATATGTCCCTTCATCGGTGCCTTCTTCCCCCATGGCATCCGAATACAGTTCACCCCCAATTTCAACCTCATGTCCCTCTTTGCGAGCACCTTCTATGACGGCGTTTACAGCTCTTTCAGATACACTGGACTCCACAAAGACAGCTTTTATGTTCCGGTTGGTGAGCAGTCGAACTAAGTGGTTGACATCACGAACACTGTATTCGGCGTCTGTGCTTAATCCTTGCAGTCCTTCTACGTCAAAATCGTATGCATCACCGAAGTAACCAAATGCATCATGTGCAGTGACTAATACACGACTTTCAGGTGAGACGGCAGCCAGTTGTTCTTTAGCGTATGTGTCTAACTCTTCTAACATCTCGATATACTCTTGGGTGTTCTCCGCATAAGCATCTTTGTTGTTAGCATCAAGAGCCACCAGGCCGTCTTGTACTGCTTCGACTGCGTATTTCCAACGATTTGGATCAAACCAAAGGTGAGGATCGACGGCATCACTGTTTTCTTCAGAGAGCAGCAAATCACGAGGAGTATTTTCTGCGACAGCATATACAGGTGTCGTGTTACTCATTTCATGAAATATCTCCTGTAAATTGCCTTCTAAATGATGGCCGTTATAAAAAATAATATCGGCTTCGCTTAATGTATTCATATCCTGCTGTGTTGCTTGATAGAGGTGCGGGTCTACTCCGGGCCCCATCAAAGTGTTTACCTCTGCATGTTCTCCGCCCACATTCTTAGCTATGTCTCCAATTTGAGAAGTAGTGGCGACGATATGAATGGTGTCGTCGGTTGTGTCAGTTTGAGCGGCTTCCTGTCCACAAGCCAATAATAAACTTAACATCGTCCACGCTGCGAAAAAAAAGCAACGGCGCATATGTGTCATTCCTCCTTTTTTGTCATATACACAAAAGTTTCTCTTAGGCAAAAAATAAGAGAAGAAAAATCTAGAAGCTTCATGGTCGTTCGCTTTCTAGAACATGGTTAGTTTATGTTACTGTATGTCGCATAGGCACATGAAGTGCCTGTTATATTGTACTTTTCTTGTACTGATAGGAAAGTGTACTGTGTTAAGTGCAGGCGAACCATCGATGCCGTCAATACGTTGAAAAAACCGGTATACGTACAGCGAAGTCATCATTTGCGCTTAAGATTGAAGCTGGCCAAGTTTTCTTTACACTTCATCCCAACCTCCTTGTTTTGGGGAACTTGTGCCGTTTTTTAATTCAATAGTTAACATTAGTAAAAAAGGTTTCCCTCGGGCAAAAAATACTGCAAAAAAATTTTATTTTTGCCAAAGGCTATTTTTTTTCCCTAAGGAAAGAATATCGGAAAATAAAAATAGCGTCAATCATTTTTGCATAAAAAAGACAGATGGTTTATGGTGAATATACTATGTGATTTACATGTGAATATTCCATTTTTTGATAATATGTAAAAAATGTAGAGAGCGAAAGGTGTTTCAGAAAGAAATCTAGAAAAATAATAAAGAACATGTTTCGCTATATTCCTTCCGCAAAGCGGCAGCAAGGGGGATAAACAATGAATCAAGAACCAATCCATCTGTATCTTTCCCGCTACAAAGAACACATTAAATATTTGAGAGATACAGGTCAGGAAACACCGGGATGGCGTGATTTACGAGAAGAAGAACTCCCCGAGTATTTGCAGGTCAAACAGTCAAAAATTGAAATCAACACAGATACTCCGGTGCGTGATTATGAAAGAGAAGGAACCTGGAAAAAAGGCAGTATGTTAACGATGACAATGGAACTTGCAGATGGAACGCAATATACCATGAACGGATACTTTGTTGAAGAAAAAGATGACTGGTACCCTAATGAAAATCCAGCTGTTCATAAAAGCAAAGGATGTGGATTTTGTCAGTCCATCATTGGACTAGGCGGAGAAGATAGTGTGAAAGAAGAATTTTGTATGCTCCCGCTCCCTGAGAAAAAATATTTATTTGAAGAAGTGCTGCGCCGACATAAAAATGAATTGTATGATGGCTAAACCTTGGATGCGTCCGAGGTTTCTTTTTCATGTGAAAAACAGAAAAAAAGGGGAGATCCGCGTGAAAATTGTTATAGCACCAGACTCATTTAAAGAGAGTATGACAGCCATGGAGACTGCATCATGCATAAAAGAAGGGCTGTATAAATGTTTAGGAAACAATATCACTCTAGAGATTATTCCGATGGCGGACGGAGGAGAGGGAACGACACGTTCCATGGCAGACGCCCTTGGCGGGACGATACATAAAACAGTCGTAACTGGGCCGCTGGGTGATAAAGTAGAGGCATCATATGCTTTTATTTCCGATACGCGCACTGCGGTTTTGGAAATGGCAGAAGCGTCTGGGATTGGCCTGGTGGCACCATCTGTTCGCAACCCATTAAAAGCAACGACGTATGGTACGGGTGAATTAATCAAGGCAGCATTAAACGAGGGCGCAAAAAAAATTATTTTAGGTATTGGAGGAAGTGCTACAAATGATGGAGGCGCAGGAATGATTCAAGCACTTGGAGGAAAACTGCTTGATGATAAGAAACAAGAAATCCCACGTGGTGGTGAAGCACTCCTGCAGCTGCACTCCATCGACCTTTCAGGCGTGGATGAACGCCTTTTTCAAACGGAAATTGTGGCTGCTTGTGATGTTAATAATCCACTAACAGGTGAAAATGGTGCCAGTGTTGTGTATGGACCGCAAAAAGGAGCGAGCAAAGAAATGGTGCACGTGTTAGATGACGCTTTGCATCATTATGCGTCTGTGATTCGACATAAGTTGGGAGCAGAGGTTGAAACGTTGGCGGGAGCTGGTGCAGCAGGCGGTTTGGGTGCAGGGCTAGTGGCTTTTTTACAAGCATCACTTAAACCTGGCATAGATATCGTTTTACAAGAAACGAACTTTTATAAAAGAGTAAAAGGAGCTGATCTCGTCATTACTGGTGAAGGGAGAATCGACAAGCAGACGATTTATGGAAAAACACCGGTAGGCGTAGCAAAAGCTGCAAAAAGCTGCTCGGATGTACCGGTCATTGCTTTGTGCGGACAGTTAGGGCCTGGGTATGAAGCTGTTTATCATGAAGGTATCACGGCGGTGTTTAGTATCGCTCCTGGGCCAATAAGTACAGAGGAGGCAATGGCTAATGGGAAAGAATATGTGACTGGGGCAGCGAGAAATATTGCTGCTCTTATGTTTCATTCTAAGCATTAAAAACGGGGCTGTTCCAAAAGATTTTTACAGCTGAAATACACTTCTGTTTCCGCAGGGAGTCTGTATATGTATTTCAGCTGATGTTCACCAAAAATAAAGCTGATCCCGCTTATGAGACAAATCCGCTTGAAAAAACGGAAATTATAAAATAGGTGACAATAAATGTGAAATGGATTCTTTGAAACGTATCCATAAAGAGCGTTGTTTGTATTCTGATAAAGTAAGTTCGTTTGAATGTGTCATATCTTGTTCATAAATCATGGCTAGTCGTTGTGCAGTTGGTTGGTGGTACAAGAAAGCATTTACTTCAAAATTTAATCGAAAACTTCGGACATCAATGTTTGCTGTGCCAACAGAACTAACTTTCCCATCTACTACAATCGTTTTGGCATGGATAAATCCATTTTTATAGATGAAAACCCTGGCGCCGGTTTTTAATAGTTCTCCTATGTGAGACAATGTTGCCCAGTAAACAAATGGATGGTCCGGTTTGTCGGGAATCATGATGCGGACGTCTTTTCCAGATAGAGCAGCAATTTGCAAGGCATCCATTAGGCTTTGGTCCGGGATAAAGTAAGGTGTTTGAATGTACACAGACTCTTTAGCTGATGTAATCATTTTAATATAGCCATTTTTTATTTGTTCCCACTCGGAATCTGGTCCACTTGAAACAATTTGTGCTGATAAGTCGCCCGCCGGTTCAAGTGTTGGAAAGTAACGCTTATCGTAGTGAACGTGATGGTGGTGGGTCGCTTGGTTCCAGTCAAGTATAAATCGTGTTTGGACAGCTTTGACGACCTGCCCTTGCAGGCGCAGGTGGGTATCTCGCCAATAACCGAATTTGGGATTGAGACCAAGGTATTCATCCCCAATGTTAAATCCGCCGACATAACCAATTTTTCCGTCAATGATGACTAATTTCCGGTGATTGCGATAATTTAAACGAAGATTAATCAATGGTATTCGTTTAGGGAAAAAAATTTCAACTGCTCCGCCAGCCTCGAGCAGCGGTCGAAATACTTTTTTGGAAAGACCGCGCGACCCCATATCATCATACAGAACACGTACTTTTACTCCTTCTTTTGCCTTTTCCGTCAATGCTTGCAAAAGTTTAGCGCCCAGGCTGTCGTACCTTAAAATGTAATATTGAAGATGTATATGATCGGTTGCTTTTTCAATATCTTCAAACAGCTGCTGGAATTTAGCGGCACCGTCGGTAAACAAATCAACAGCATTATCCTGTGTCAGCAGGGCATCATTATTGACAAGCTGCATATAAATAAGATCCCTGTACTCTCTAGAATTAGGATCGGTAAATTGAAAGCGTTGTTCGCGCAAAGATTCAATCTGCTCATTAATTAGATTTTCAATGCCAATTTTTTTGATATCTTCCCAATCAAAGAGGCGTTTTCTGCTCATGTTTTGACCGAGTATTAAATAGAGAATAAATCCGAGAAATGGGATGAACAACAAAACCATCAGCCAAGCCCACGTTGATGTCGCATCTTTTCGTTCAAGGAAGATAATCACAGAAGCAAATATAACGTTTAAAAGAAACAGAAAACCCATTAACAATGAAAAGACATCCATGTTGTTCCCTGCCTAACTGTCATGAATAAACAAGTAAATATGTTTGTCATGACCAATGAAATTAGTAAATCTCTTGATTAACACAGTATAACAAAAAAGAGATTTTTCGTCTGCGTATTTTGTTCTTTTGCAACATGGTATAAAATAAGGGAAACTAGTAAGTATAAAATGCATTGTATTGTAAAAGCTGGGATGAAAGGGGTTCGTCAATTCGATGAACAAAGAGTATCTAGGTGTGGACGTTGGGGGCACCCTGTCAAAAATTGTCTATCGACTCGAGGGAGAATGGCGATATAAAAAAGTGCCTACCACACGGTTAGAAGATGTAGACCAATGGATTCAGGGACGATTTCATAACCCTGTCATACATATTACGGGCGGGAAGGCTGGTTTATTCACACAAAAATCTGTGTTCCCGGTTAAGAAAATAAATGAGTTTGAAGCAACATGTGAAGGAGTAAGACATTTATTAGAGGAAAATGGCCAGTATGGAGAAGCTGGTTCGCGCTTTATGGTGACAAATGTCGGTACCGGAACGTCCATCCATGTGGTAGAAGGTGACTCGTATGAGCGCATTGGAGGAAGCGGCATGGGAGGCGGCACATTGCTGGGCCTTTCTTATTTGCTGACTGGAGAAGATAACTATGACACCATTTTAACATTAGGCAAACAAGGAAATGGTGCGTCACTAAACGTTACTGTACGCGATATCTATTCGCATGAAAATCCGCCAATATCAGGTGACTTAACGGCCAGCAATTTTGGTAACGTTTCAAATATGAAAGAACAGTCCTTTTCACAAGAAGATTATATTGCTGCAGTCGTGCGAATGATTGGAGAAACCATCACAACAATGAGTGTACAAGCCGCCGAACGATTAAAGACGGACACCGTTGTTTATATCGGATCTACCTTTTCTCAACATGATACATTAAGAGATATTGTCCAAGGCTACACAGAATTAAGAGGCAAAAAAGCACTGTTTCTTGACCATGGTGAATACAGCGGTGCCATAGGAGCCTTTTTAAATAAAGGATTAAAAAAGGCAGTGCTTTAAACAGCCAAAGTAAGGCAGGAGATGAATACCGTGAGTATGGATGAGTATAAACAAGTTTTCTTGGAGTCCATTGATGCTATTGAAAACATATCCAAGCACTTACAACCGAAAATGCCGCTGTTAAGTGAATTGCAGTTAACCACTCGCCAGGAGTCTATTATGATTCTTTTTATTCGTCAAGAAAACATCACAATGAGTGAAATGGCAGAGCGTCTCGGTATATCAAAGAGTGCGGTAAGTCAGGCCATGAACAAACTTGAAAAAGAAGACTTGCTGATTCGTTCAATCAATGAAAATAATCGCCGCGAAATTACAATGAGGTTGGGGGAAACGGGAATAGAACTCAAAAGACAATTCCAGGCATTTGAAAGGTCGATTATTCAAGATTATATTGCCCAGTTACCACTAGAGGATATAAAAAAAGTAAGAGACGTTATTGTTGCATTGGACCGTATTATTCAACAAGGAGAAACAACGAAAGATGTATAATGGAAAGCTGCATTTTTTCATCGAAAAGATGGAAGATGCAGCTTTTTTACATGGACAAGAAAGGATAACATTTTAACAGCAGTATACGTGCAGCAAGGTCATCGTATGTGTTGACAGGCTTGGCGACAATCTGAGTTTTTCGAATGAACAGCAAGTCCCGTTTTTTATATAAAAAGTGACGATATTGGCAACAATAAACGGAAAACTTGACGAAGAGCGTTATATATTTTAGATTATTGAATAGTTTAGTTTTTAAACAGTTGAATGATTTAAAATAAAGGTTTATGGATAAATGGTTAAGCTATATGCTTGGAGAGTAGAGAAAAGGAGGAAGGAGCCAAATTGAAACTCACTAATGTATCCATTAGGCGGCCTAAATTAACGATTGTAGGCATGATTTTATTTATTTTGCTAGGGGGAGTTTCATTAACAAATCTTCCTCTTCAACTATTTCCAGAAATCAACCCTCCTGTTGGGGCAGTTGTGTCTAGTTATCCGGGGGCTAGTCCTGAAGAAGTGGAAGATAAAGTAACGAAACCGCTGGAAGAAGAGCTGTCCACATTGCCGGGTTTAAGTACGATGACTTCAACATCTGAGGAAGGCATGGCCCTTGTTTTACTGGAATTTTCATGGGATTCTACGATTGATGAAGTGGAACAAGACATTATTACGTCCATGAACCAGGCGAATATTTCAGATGATGCCAACTCCCCGAGCTTTTTAAAGTTCGATCCGTCGATGATGGGGATGGCACAGATGGCAGTAACGTCTAACAATCAAGATGTCCAAGGTTTCCAGGGGGATGTCGATGAATTTCAAACAGAGTTGGAGAGAATTGACGGGATTGCCAATGTGGATACTTCCGGTCAAGTCACGGAACAGTTTGAAGTACGGTTAGACCAGGAAGAACTAGAAGCAAATCAGTTAACACAAGAGGAGATTGTTCAAACAATCCAATCACATAATCTCACGCTTCCAGGCGGCACCGTGGAAACGGGTGACCGGCAGTTGACAACGCGTGCGATCAGCTCGTTGTCTGGTGAAGAAGATTTAGCTAATATTGTTATTGGCGCAAATCCGCAAAATGGTGAAGAGCTTGTTCTTTCTGATATAGCTGAAGTAGCAGAAACAACAGGAGAAACAGATGCTATCACTAGAGCCAATCAGCAGCCGGCTCTGCAGATGACAGTAATAAAGGAAACAGATGCTAATACTGCTCAAGTTTCCCAAGCATTTAATGATGAGATGGAAACTTTGCTTGGAGAAGAAGAGTATGATCATTTATCTGTCGTTTCCTTTTATGACGAGGGTGAATATATCCAATTATCGATTAACAGTGTATCTCAGGCGCTTGTGCTTGGCGGTATATTTGCCATGGCTGTTTTGTTTTTCTTCTTGCGGAATTGGAAAACGCCCTTGATTATTGGTACAGCGATTCCATTTTCGGTGATTGTCACTTTTGGCTTCTTATACTTCACTGATGTTAGTTTGAATTTAATGACATTGGGTGGTTTGGCACTTGGAATAGGGATGTTAGTGGATAATGCAATTGTTGTTATCGAAAACATTTACCGGCACTTATCCATGGGGAAAACCGCGAAAGAAGCGGCGGCAGAAGGGACAAAAGAAGTCGGTGGAGCCATTACTGCTTCGACGTTAACGACAGTGTCTGTCTTCTTGCCGATTGTATTTATTAGTGGTATTGTCGGTAATATTTTTACCGAGTTTGCTTTAGCTGTAGCGTTTAGTCTTTTGGCGTCGCTTCTAGTGGCAGTCACAGTCGTGCCGATGATGTCAAGCCGTATGCTGACTGCGCCGCGGGGAAACCAAGAACGTAAACGGCAGAATTCTGCTTTTATGAAGGGGATAGGCCGTTCCATATCCTGGGTGCTCGGTCATCGTTTTATGACTTTATTTATAACATTTGTTTTACTGGCTGTTGGAGGTGCCGGTATTGCTGCGACAGGAATTAACTTTCTGCCAGCGACAGATGAAGGGTATTTTATGGTGGATATAGAAATGGAACACGGCACCAACCTTGATAAAACAGCCGAAGTTGTTGAGGGAATCGAAGAAATATTAGATGATGAATCCGTTGTAGCAGATTATATGTCTGTTGTTGGCTCATCTGAAGATACAGCTGGGATGGGTGGTCCATCCGGGTCACACGAAGCACAAATGTTTGTGACGATGACTGATCTTCAAGACAGAAATCAAAGCACGATTGATTTTGTTGAAGATATAGAAGGAGATGTCCAAGGCGTTGACCAGAATGCAGACATATCCTTATCTACACAAGCTGCTGTGGGCGGCGGCGAGGCAAATTCTATTGTGTTTACGATGAGTGATAACGATACCGCTGCGTTAGAAGAAGCGGTAGCTGAGGTAGAAGAAGAACTCAACAATGAACGTTATGTAAGAAGCGTTGAAACATCGATGGAAGAACGGGCACCTGAGCTGCAAGTGCGTATTGATGAAGAAGCAGCACGTAACAACGGTTTCGCTCCAGCGCAGGTTGCTGAAACGGTTCATCAAGTAACCCGTGGGGAGACTGCGACGTCAATACAAACTGACAGCAATGAAAACTATGATGTCGTTGTTCAATATTCTGATGAATCATTGGCTGACAAAGAAGATTTAGAGACGCTGCTAATTCCAAACGATGAAGGAGAATACATTGAATTAAATGACCTTGCTGTTGTAGATGAAGCAGAAGGCCCAGCGGTTATTAATCGTCTTGATCAAGAGCGAAGTGTAGAATTTACGGTTTCCTACACGAGTGACACGAATCTAAATGACATGTCTAATCTCATTGAAAACATTATCGAGGAAGCGGATATACAAGACAGCACCAGTTATGCTTTTTCAGGTGAACAAGAGCTGCTTGAAGATGCATTAAACAGCTTGGTGTTTGCGTTTATACTAGCTTTATTATTTATCTACCTCGTCATGGCGGGGCAGTTTGAATCGTTTAAATATCCATTTGTCGTGATGTTTAGTGTTCCGCTTGTCATCATTGGTGTGATGCTTGCTCTGACGATCACCCAGACACCTTTGAGCGTAACAGTATTTATTGGCTTAATTGTGTTGGCTGGTATTGTTGTAAACAACGCTATTGTTTTAGTTGACTACATTAATCAGTCGAAAGAAAGAGGGCTTCCAACAAGAGAAGCGATCATTGAAGGTGTGAAAAAACGGACACGTCCGATATTAATGACAGCCATTACCACTATTTTAGGTGTTGTTCCGTTAGCGCTTGGTATGGGAGAAGGAACAGAAATTCAGCAGCCGATGGGTATTGCGGTGATTGGCGGACTTATTAGCAGCACATTTTTGACGCTATTTGTCATCCCTGTCCTGTACAGCTTTATGGATAAAGACACAAGGCACATGAATAAACGCTATGTTACTCCGCAAGGAAGAGTTATTTATGCTTATGAGCTCGATGAAGATGATGAAAGACGGCAAACACATACCCGTCTGCTCACTTCTGAGCCGCAAAACGATTCCTCAATACAGGAAACAGAGCAGCCACTGGATGAGAACAGTCAAGAACAAAGGAATGAAGCAGAAGAAAGTAAAAACGAAGCCACACGGGAAAATAAAGAGATTGATTCGTTAACAAAAGATGATATTCTTCACTTGCTTGAAAATATTGTTCAAAAATCCAAGCATGATGATCAAGATAAAGATGATAAAAACAAGGGCCATCATGACAATAACAACGAGTCATAGTGTTTGACAGAGGTACAGTAGGTTGGGTACTATAAAATTAACTGAATAAACATCCACTAGGGGCGCTGTATGATAGCTGAGATGATGCACATTTATTTGCTGCATCGGTCCCTTTGAACCTGAAATGGTTAGCACCATCGTAGGAAAGTGGAGCGAGAACATGGTATAGCAGGTATAAGGCATGAACCGCTCTCTTTCAGGGAGCGGTTTTTTTATTTGTTGCCGTTTCTGTTTTTTAAGGGAACTTTTCCTAACGTGCAAAAAAGCACACATCTATTCAACCCAGCATTTGCAGCAGAATCTTTTTTGCAGAGTGTTTTTAGGAAAATACCGTATTAGAACACCATACTTTTAAACATATGGGGGAAAAACTATGCGCAATGTACCAAGTGTATTATCGATTGCCGGCACAGATCCAACGGGTGGTGCAGGAATTCATGCTGACTTAAAGACATTCCAAGAACGTAAAGCCTATGGGATGGCGGTGGTGACATCTGTTGTGGCACAAAATACAAAAGGTGTACAGGATGTATGGCATGTGCCTGTCGACATGGTAGAACAACAGATCAGAGCAGTTTTTGAAGATATACGTCCTGGAGCTGTCAAAACAGGCATGATAGCCACTCCTGAAATGATAGAGAGAGTAGCGGATTTGTTAGAACAGGAAAACGATGTGCCATTAGTCATTGACCCAGTAATGGTAGCAACAAGTGGTGATTCTCTCATGGAACAAGAGTCATTGGATTTAATGAAAAAGCGTTTATTACCGCTTTCGGCTGTTATTACACCGAACCGTCAAGAGGCAGAGGTGTTAACAGGCTTAAGTATTGAGAATATAGAAACAGCTGAAGATGCGGCGAAGACGCTGGTAGATGAGATGGGGGCATCTGCCGCTGTTGTCAAAGGCGGGCATTTAACAGGTGATGCAACAGATGTGCTGTACAGCGAGGATGGCATTGAATACTTGCATGCACCAAGAACAGATACAAATCATACGCATGGTACAGGCTGCAGTCTGTCTGCATCTATCGCAGCGGAATTAGCGAGAAAAAATTCTATTAAAACGGCGGTTTCAAACAGTAAGGCGTTTATATCCAAAGCAATCATGGATACGCTTGAGATAGGTAAAGGCAATGGTCCAATTAATCATTGGGCGTCTCGACTAAGCAAAGAAGATATTATGGTTTAAGGGAGGAGCTGCCTTGAGAAGTAAACAGGCCAGTCGGCTGTTAGAGCAAGTAAGAGAACAAAAGCCGTTAGTGCACAATATTACAAATACAGTAGTTGCTAATTTCACAGCCAATGGGTTATTAGCGATGGGGGCAAGTCCGGTGATGGCTAATGCAGAACAAGAAGCAGATGAAATGGCAAAACAGGCTGATGCACTTGTGTTAAATCTTGGTACGTTGAATGATGCACAGATAGAAGCGATGGCCAAGGCCGGACGGGCAGCCAATGAAAAAGGAATACCGGTTGTTTTGGACCCAGTAGGAGCAGGGGCAACAATATATCGAACCAATGCAGCTCATAAACTGTTAAATGAATTAAAGATTACTCTCGTTCGCGGAAATGCAGCAGAAATTTCTGCGATAGCAGGGTTGGACAGTGATATTCGCGGTGTAGATGCATCAAGAGGAGAGTATAACGTAGAGTCCATTGCTGTTTATGCTGCTAAAAACGTTCAAGCATCTGCGATAGCGGTAACTGGTGAAAGAGATGCTGTTGCTGATAAACACGATGTGTATACCATTTATAATGGGAATTCCATGCTGTCTAAAGTTACTGGAACAGGTTGTTTGGCTAGTTCCGTTATAGCTGCATTTCTCAGCGTGTCCGACAAGTTAACGGAAGGTGCTGCGTCAGCATTAGGTTATTACGGCATTGCTGCGCAAAAAGCAAGTGCATATACAAATGGACAAGGCCCTGGTACATTTCAAATACAGCTATTGAACGCGCTTTATCGTATAGATGAAATCGATTTTAAACAGCAGCTCCATATAGAAAGAGAAATTGTGAATCGCGGGGGTGCTTTGCATGAATAGAGAACAGCTGCTGCTTTATTTTATTATGGGTACAAACAATAGTGCAGGTTCACCGCTTCGTGTGTTAACAAACGCGATTGAAGGAGGAGTGACGTGCTTTCAGTTTCGTGAAAAAGGCCAAGGGGCGTTAGAAGGGGCGGAAAAAGAACAGGCTGCTCGGGATATGCAAGCAATTTGCCGGAAGCATGGTGTTCCTTTTATCGTAAATGACGATATAGAGCTTGCTTTGGAATTACAGGCAGATGGAATTCATGTCGGCCAAGATGACGAGTCAATCGAGGCAGTCAGGAAAAAATGTCCAGATTATATGATTGTGGGAGTATCTGCCAAGACAGTTAATGAAGCGGCGCAAGCTCAAAAACAAGGGGCGGACTATATTGGAACAGGACCTATGTTCTCGACAACCACAAAAGCAGACGCTAAGTCCCCCATTGGTCCAGGTGCGATTACAGAGTTGCGAGAAAATGGTATTGACCTGCCTGTTGTAGGGATTGGCGGTATAAAAAAAGAAAATGCTTCAGAAGTTATCCGTGCCGGAGCAGATGGTGTTTCTGTTATTTCATCCATTAGTATGGATGAAGATCCTAAACAAGCGGCACGTCTATTAAAAAACCAGTTAACCTGAAATGAACGTCAGGTTAACTGGTTTTTTAATAGATAAAAAGTATAAAAATTTGGCGCTTTCATGGTCCAGCGCAAGCGTCTGCTCGCTCAGGCGCACACGATGTGGATCGGTTCAGCGTTGCCACAGGACGTGCTTCCACAGGATGTGGTGACTTCTACGTTGCACACAGGAAGTGTGCGTTCTTAGTAGAAGTACCTTACCGGAGTACCTTACCGATGCACCTTACCGAGGTTCCTTACAGAAATTCCTTCCCCATAGCTGAACGTCCCTCTTTCAAGGCACTTGCGCTTTTCTTTATTGGTGCATGCAGTAAGTTAAGGAAATTTGATAGGAATGTTTTTTACATGCTGATCACGATAAGAGCGGTAAGAAACAATATCATGCTCCGATGTATAGACATCCATTTGTAAAAGGTATCCATCCCTCATTTCAACATAAAAATGAATTCCTTCTACTTGTAAATGATAGAACGTAAATGTCATTCCCAACAACGTTCTTTTAGATATTTGTACGTCAGGGTGACGCTGAATATAGGCAGATAACTGATCAATCGTAGCCGTTGTGGTCCCTGTGATATCATACACCTTTTCTTTAAACAGCATGGTAGCTTGTTGTAACGTCATTTTTGTTTTTTCCATCACACGCTTCAAGTATCCAGCCATTTTCCGCCTCCTTGTGTTTTAGGATTGCGATATATCTAAAATTTATTCCAACTGTGCGTATATCATCACTAAAAAGAAAAACAAAAGTGTATGAGTCCATCAAGGAAAAAGAGAGAGGATAATAAAACCTTCATGTCATGAAGCAAATGCCAGGGAAACGATATGTTTCAAAAAGTGTGTGAAGTTTCTTAACAAAAATAAAGTGAAACGATGCAGTTATTTTTTATACTAGCTATAACAATCGATAGGAAGGGGACGTTTATGGATAGCATACAGCCTCGGCAAGTGATAGAGAGCATGATACAAGCAGGAAAGGCAAAGGCCGGTCTTTCTGTGAAGGATTTATTGATTCGAGGAGGATTAGCTGGTGTCTTTTTAGGGTACGCCACGACATTAGCATTTACAGCCAATCTGCAAACAGGAATGGACATGTTAGGAGCAATTATCTTTCCGGTCGGTTTTGTCATGATTATTTTGCTCGGTTTGGAATTAGTGACGGGGAATTTTGCACTGCTTCCTGTCGCTAACATGCATGGCGAAATTTCTCGATTCAGTATGCTTTATAACTGGTTTTGGGTGATTATCGGCCATTTGATCGGAAGTATTCTTTACGCAGCATTGTATGCCGCCGCCACTACCCAATTTGGAACAGGGACAAGTGCTATGGCAGATCAGCTTGTTTCGACAGCCGAAGCAAAAACAATTGCATACGCTGCCCTTGGAAGTGCCGGAATGGGTACGGTATTTGTAAAAGCAGTTCTTTGTAATTGGATGGTGGCGCTAGGTGCTGTGATGGCGATGACATCCAAATCAACGATTGGAAAAATTGCAGCGATGTGGCTGCCGATTGTTATCTTTTTTGGCCAAGGGTTTGAACATGCTGTCGTTAATATGTTTGTTATTCCAGCGGGCATGATGCTCGGTGCAAACGTTACGATAGCTGATTGGTGGTTGTGGAATCAGATACCGGTTCTTTTAGGCAACCTCGTGAGTGCAGCAGTGTTCGCAGGAGGAGCGCTGTATGTTACACATGGAAAGCAAGCAGAAGTGCAAACAACAGCGGTTAAGGATTTGAAAAAAGCACAGTAAAAAATATGGGGAGGAATACACAATGGGCTATAGCAAAACGTCAGAAGAAAGAAAGCATGCAGCAGATGTGATATGGGAAGCCAAGAAATCACAGCATGTTGCGTATGAGCATCTTGCTGAAGTTGTTGGAAGAAATAAAGTATGGGTAGCAGCAATCCAAGGACAAGCTGCTATGAGTAAAGAAGAGGCAGTCTCTTTGGTGCATTGTTTACATATTGATAACGACGATGTCTTCTCATTCTTAACCGAAATACCAACAAAAGGATCATTGGGGGGGCAGTGCCCGTTAATCCACTTATATATCGGTTTCATGAAATAACACAAGTGTATGGCACGACGTTAAAAGCAATAATCCATGAATAATTTGGGACGGCATTATGAGTGCTATTGATTTTAAAATAGATATAGAGAAAAAAGAAGACCCAAACGGTGATCGAGTTGCTATAACAATGGACGGAAAGTTTTTACCGTATAAAAGTGGTAAGCGGCAGCTGTTAGTGCATGCCGGACATATGAAAGAAACAAGCTGTCTTCGTTGTTGTCAGAACGACTAAGGCAGCTTGTTTATGCGTTTAAACAAAAGGTCTGTCGGCAGGCTGATTTTTTCTAAGGAATGCAAGATATAAGGATTTTGCAGCATCATACCTGGTTTGGCACATTGCTGCAAAAATAATGTTAACTAATCTCACATGCTTCGATACAAAAAGCATGACAGCTATTAAAATGAAATTAACTTACATTGATACAGACTTTTTAAAAGGTGGCGACACGAATGAAAGCGAAAGCGGGAAAAATTTATTTTGTGGGGGCCGGCCCTGGCGATCCGGAATTAATTACGTTAAAAGGATTAAAAGCACTGCAATCGGCGCAAGTCATCGTTTATGACCGTCTCAGTCACCCGTCCTTATTATTAGAAGCAAATCGTAAAGCAACGTTCATTTATTGCGGGAAACAACCGTGTCAACATACGCTGCGTCAACACGACATTCAGAAAGAGCTGGTTATACAAGCGAAAAAAGGAAAAACAGTCGTTCGTTTAAAAGGAGGAGACCCTGCTGTATTTGGAAGAGTTGGTGAAGAGGCAGAAGCGGTATCAAAACACCATATCCCCTATGAAATTGTTCCAGGAATCACAGCTGGAAGCGCAGCTGCTATTTACACTGGAGTGCCGCTGACGCACCGAGAGCATTCCCGATCTTTTGCCATTGTAACAGGACACAGCAAAAGCCGGGATGGCAAACCAGAAATCGAATGGGAGAAATTAGCGAAAGGTGTTGATACGATCGTATTTTACATGGGGGTGAAAAATCTTTCTTATATCGCAAACGAACTTGTGAAACATGGGAAGCCGGAACAGACAAGCACCCTTGTCACGGAGTGGGGAACGTACGGCAGACAGCGCTCGATAACCGCCCCTTTAAATAAAATAGCAGCAAAAGTGAAAGAGAGAGGCATGCAGAACCCCGCTGTGATTGTTGTAGGAGATGTGACAAAACTGCATGATTCGCTGCAATGGGTGGAGCAGAAGCCGTTAACAGGTTATGGAATCATTGGAATGTCAGATGATGTAGATATGAAAGCACACATGCATGCCTTAAAAGAAGAAGGAGCCGATGTGTATGTGTTAGGAACAACCGACTTGTCACATAGTGGCCGGGAAGCTGTTTGGCGTCTGCTAGAAGAAGGCCACACTGCACATGTATTGCTGCACGGTCATACGTCAGCACAAATAGTCATGAATTGGATAAAGGAATTCCAAATAGAAATAGACAGGGTTCCATCCTTTATATGTGCAGGAAAAGAAGCGGAAGCGGTTATGCATGGTCATGGATATGTACCAAGCATTGTACTGCCGCCTTTTGCTGATACAAGTATGTTCATGGAATCTTTGCTGGATGAGCCAATTCGAAATATTGTATAGCAAGAAAAAGGGAGTGGGAGAACAATATGCAAAAAGAACAGTTAGTACTTATCGGAAATGGAATGGCAGGTATTCGTGCCATCGAAGAAATACTAAAAAGAGATCCTGAACGATTTGAAATTACAATATTTGGGGAAGAGCCGCATCCTAACTATAACCGAATTGCTCTTTCCTCTGTATTACAAGGAGACAGCAGTGTCGAAGATATTATTTTAAATGATTATGATTGGTATGAAAAAAATGGCATTACCCTGTATACAGGCGATCCAGTTGTGAAAGTAGACAAGCGCCGCAAAAAAATAGAAAGCAAAAATGGCGTTGTTTGTCACTATGACCACTTAATTTTTGCCACGGGCTCTAATCCATTTATGCTTCCGCTGCCAGGTGCAGATAAAGAAGGGGTGATTGCTTTTCGAGATATTAAAGACTGTGAAACCATGGTCGAAACGTCAAAGCATTATAAAAAAGCGGTTGTAATTGGCGGTGGTTTATTAGGTCTTGAAGCAGCCCGCGGGTTGTTGAACTTAAATATGGAAACTGATGTGGTCCATATTTTTGATTATTTAATGGAACGACAACTCGATGCACCGGCATCGGATATGCTAAAGCGTGAATTAGAAGCACAAGGCATGCGCTTTCACATGAATAAACACACAGAAATGATAAATGGAAAAGAAAGAGTAGAAGGTGTCACGTTTAAAGACGGTACTTTCCTAGAAGCAGATTTAGTCGTTATGGCTGTTGGAATCAGGCCTAATATTGAGTTGGCGAGTGAAGCGGGACTGCAAACAGAACGTGCCATTGTGGTGAATGACTTCATGGAAACGAGTGCAAAAGATATTTATGCCGTGGGAGAATGTGCTGAACACAATGGTATTGCTTATGGCTTAGTTGCCCCTTTATATGAGCAAGGCAGCGTGCTGGCTGATCATTTGTGTAATCAAGAGACAGAGGGGTACAAAGGATCACTCACGTACACCAAGCTGAAAGTTTCTGGTGTGGATGTATTTTCAGCCGGGCACTTCCAAGATAATGAACAGACACGTGCTATCAGAGTGCATGATGAGTTTGAAGGCATATATAAGAAAGTTGTAGTACAAGATGATACAGTCGTTGGTGCTGTTTTATTTGGAGACACATCTGATTCCCCTCGTTTATTAGATATGATGAAAAAAGAGCAGGACATTTCTGGTATGAACAAAGCGGTCATTCTTCCATCCGAGAATGCTGACGGCGCTAGTGATGAAAGCTCTGTTGTGTCAATGGCAGCAGATGAGCAGATTTGTGACTGTAACGGGGTTTGTAAAGGAGAAATAGTCGAAGCAATCCGCAATGACGGGCTTGCGACTGTTGCTGATGTGACAAAGCACACCAACGCCGGCCGCTCATGCGGGGGCTGTAAACCGCTTGTATCTGATTTGCTTTCTGCAACACTGGGAGATGAAGCTGTCGCAAGTCAAAAAGAGCCGATATGTGGATGTACTGATCTTTCTCACGACGAAGTTTCTGAAGTGATCAAAGATAAACAATTATCGTTTACAAGAGAAGTGATGAATGTACTTGGCTGGGAGACAGAAGAAGGCTGCTCGAAGTGCCGTCCGGCTATTAACTATTATCTTGGCTTAAACCAGCCGGAAGAATACGAAGATGATTATACATCCCGCTTTATCAATGAACGAATGCATGCCAATATCCAAAATGATGGTACGTATTCTGTTGTTCCGCGTATGTACGGCGGGGTAACTGACCCTGACCAGCTTCGAAAAATTGCCGACACGGCCGAAAAATATGATGTGCCGATGTTAAAAGTTACGGGGGGCCAACGAATTGATATGCTTGGCGTGAATAAAGAAGATTTACCTTCTGTTTGGGAAGAGTTAGGCATGAATTCAGGATATGCGTACGCTAAATCAATTAGGACAGTAAAAACTTGCGTGGGTGAGGATTTCTGCCGTTTTGGAACACAGGACTCTATTGGAATGGGAATTCAAATTGAAAAGAAATACGAACGTTTGAACACACCTCACAAAGTAAAGATGGCTGTGTCGGCTTGTCCGAGAAACTGTGCAGAGTCCGGTATTAAGGATATCGGCATTGTTGGCGTCGAAGGGGCTTGGGAAATGTATGTCGGCGGGAACGGCGGTGTGGATTTAAGAGGTGGTGACTTGTTCTGTAAAGTAGAAACAGGAGAAGAATTGCTTCACCATATCAGTGCCTTTTTACAGTATTATCGTGAAGATGCCCGTTACCTAGAAAGAACCTCGCATTGGGTGGAACGAGTAGGACTGGACCATATCCGCTCGGTCGTATTAGATGATACAGAAAAACGCAAGCAGCTTATTGAAAATATGGAAAAAGCGCTGCGTGCGCTGCCAGAGGATCCATGGACTGAAATCTCTGAAAATGAGGCGAAGCAAAAAGAATTGTTTGAAAAGAAACAGTTAGAGGTTGTGCGATAATTCTTGGACAAAAGGGAAGTGAGAGTATGCCAACGACCAAAACAGAAAAGCAAGTGTTCCTATGCCGTGTGGATGACCTTATCGAAGGTGTACCGAAAGAAGTGATGGTAAACGGTGAATCAATTGCTGTGTTTAAAACAAATAAAGGTCATATAAATGCCCTTCAAAACAGCTGCCCCCATAAAAAAGGGCCGCTTTCACAAGGAATTGTCAGTGGGGATCACGTGTTTTGCCCGCTTCATGATTGGAAAATCAGTGTAAAGACCGGGATGGTGCAAGAGCCGGATGAAGGTTGTGTAAAAACATATCCCGTCGAAGTGAAAAATAAAGAAGTATATTTACATTTCAGTTAAAGCAGTGCTGCCATGCGAATGATCGTATGGCAGCTTTTATATGCAGAATAAACAAGTTGAATGTTATGTTGGTTTTTTCTTTTGTTATCCAGGGAAACTCTAACATAGAAGAGTATTTCAAAGGAGAGCTGAATATGACATTGGATTCACTATTGCTGGTGGTTGTATATCTATGCGTACAGTTATTTGCTAATAAACTTATTTCCTCTTCAGCTGTAGGGCGTTTTAAGTGGCTGTCTTTTTCGGGAGGTGTAGCGGTCTCCTACGTGTTTGTCTATGTGCTTCCGTCACTGCATAAAGAACAAGCGCGTTTTGCAGAAACGCAAGGCTTAACGATGGAATCGGAGTTATACATATTAGGACTGTTTGGCTTGTTAATTTTCTATGGGGTGCACAAAGCAGCTGAACGGGCCCAGCACACACACTTAGAAGGAGAGGGACATTTTTTCTGGATTCAAATTATGTTTTTCGCAGTTTACAATATGTTAATTTCCTACATTATTTTTGCTTCAGATATTGAGGGGATCGAAGCTGTTTTTTATGGAGTGGCGGTTGGAATGCACTTTATGGCAGTGTCACATGATTTGTGGCGGGAGGACAGCAAGCGTTATGAATCGCTGGGACGGTACGTGCTTGCTGTCGGAATTGCCTTTGGATGGATCACTGGGGTATTTGCGCCGCTTCCTTCCTATATGCTGGCAATGGTATTTGCTTTTATATCCGGAGCGATGATTTTAAACGTATTAAAAAAAGAACTGCCTTCAGAAGAAAATGCTCATTTCAAGACCTTTTTGGCGGGATCTCTTGGCTATACAGCAATAACGTTAGCTTTAAAGTATTTCTTTAACTGGTAATAAGCAGAAATTTATAAGGTGGTCAGCGCTTGTTCTATGTCTGCCCAAATGTCTTTTGCTGATTCTAATCCAACAGAGAGACGTAACAAAGAGTCGCTGATGCCCATTTCTTTTCTGACTGACTCAGGCACCACCGCATGAGTCATCGTTGCAGGGTGTTGAATTAACGTTTCAGCGTCCCCTAAGCTAACAGCAATCTTTATCATTTTTAGCTGGTTCATAAATGATGCCGCAGCTTTTTTTCCACCTTTTAATTCAAAACTAATGAGTCCTCCAAAATCGTCCATTTGTTTAGCTGCCAATACGTGTTGGGCAAAGCCAGTATCACCAGGGTAGTATATTTTTTTTACTTTATCATGATCTTTTAATTTTTTAGATAATAACTTTGCATTATCAGTGTGACGCTGCATTCGAAGGGACAATGTCTTGATGCCCCTTAACAAAAGCCAAGCATCAAATGGTGATAAAATTCCTCCCATATCTTTTAATGATGCTTTGCGAACGTGAGAGATAAAGTCATTTTTCCCGACTGCAAGACCGGCAATCACATCACCATGACCGCCGATGTATTTGGTGGCACTATGCAGCACGACGTCAGCTCCGTGTTCAAGCGGACGCTGCAAGATAGGAGAAGAAAATGTATTATCGACAATATAGAAGAGGTTGTACTTTTTGGCAATACGATGAATCATGTCTAAATCAACTAGTTTCATCGTTGGGTTAATCGGTGTTTCTACATAGATCGCTTTCGTATTTGGTCGGATTTCTTGTTCGATTGTTTGTTCATCTTCCATGTTTAATAATGTGTAATCAACATGATAACGTTCTTTCATCAGCTGGAAAAAACCATAGGTGCAGCCATATATACCCTCTGAAACGAGTACATGATCACCGGATGAAGCGGTGGAAGTAAGAACAGCAGAAATAGCAGCCATGCCTGAGCTGCATGCCAGTCCTGCTTCGCCATTTTCTACATCGGCTATTTTTTCCTCGAGTTCTTGAACAGTAGGATTTCCTAATCGCGAATAGACAAATCCTTCCTGCTCCCCCGCAAAGCGTTGTGCCCCTTCTTCAGCGCTGGAAAAAGAAAAAGTGGATGTTTGAAATAGAGGCGGGGACAAGCTCCCATGTGGCGGTGGTGCCAACGAACGGCCGTGTATGACCCTGGTATCAATGTCTCTTTTTTTCATGAAAGTTCTCCTTTGTATCAAAATCATGCTTCTCTATATGTATATAAAAAAACTCCGTTCCCATTCACAATGTATGGGCAACGGAGAAATATACCGTGTGCTATGCAGCGGATTGCATGCGCCTTGCTTCATAGAAAAATTGCGGCCTGTACTTTGAAATAAGGATAACAACGACAATGGTAATCAGCATCTCTGGCACTAAGTAAGAAGCATTGTAAACAGCAGAGTAGACAGCTACTGGCATTCCTGCAGGAGCATACTCCCCAAACCAGATTAAACCCGCACCGAAATGATCAATGAAGCGGAGTAATGTTCCAAAAGCAACACCTAAAGTAATGAGTGCTGCAGGGACGGCTTTTTTAAAGTGATCGCCTTTGACAAATAAACCAGCCAAGCCGAGTACAGCATAAGCAACTGGGTATTCTATAATGAATTGTATAGGGTGAACGATAATCGCTCCGAATAACATTTGTAATATGCCAGTGAGAAACCCTGTCGTGACACCTGCTTTCCATCCCCGTCTAAAGGCGATAATGAAAATAGGAATCATAATAAATGAGATGGATCCACCCATTGCCCAAGGAGCGCTGATTTCAATATAACTGAAAATAATGGCCAGTCCTGTCATAAATGCAATTTCAAGCATGACGACTAAACGATTATCTTGCACAAAAAAATCCCCTTTCTATTCCACTGGGGAAGAGGGGGGACGGCAGTAAACATACAATGAATATACTATGCACCTTGTCACGCCACTTCCCTACGCTGGTCTTAGCCAGATCAGGTTCTAAGAGTTGAGACACTTGTCTCTCTCAGTCACAAGACACCTCTAGTGGAACATTTGTATTTGTTTATAATGTAGCACATAATCGATTGTTTGCAAACAATGAAAATAGCTGTCTGCTTTATCAACGATAAATTTATTGTTTATTCGCAAACTTTCGGATTTTCTTTTATAATTTTTATTATCCATACATCATATAGCAAATAAAAGGAGGGAATTTTTGTAACCGATTTCTCGTTATCATTAAAGCATTAGAGGAGGGATGACGGTGCCTGCTGTTGTACTAGCAGTTATTGGAATTGTAGTATTTGCTTTAGGCTATCGTTATTATTCAAAATTTATTGCAGAGCGTATTTACAGGCTTGATCCTAATTACACAACTCCGGCGCATCAATTTCGGGATGGCGTTGACTTTGTCCCAACGAATAAGTGGGTGCTTTGGGGGCATCATTTTACATCGGTAGCTGGTGCAGCCCCGATTGTAGGCCCTGCTGTTGCTGTGTACTGGGGATGGCTGCCAGCTTTTTTATGGGTTGTTTTAGGGACTGTTTTTGCAGCGGGTGTTCATGACTTTGGCACGCTTGTTTTGTCTGTCCGAAATAAAGGACAGTCCATTGGGACACTTGCTGAAAGAATTATTGGAAGACGTGCGAAACTGTTATTTTTATTTATCATTCTCATTCTTGTATTAATGGTAAACGCAGTGTTTGCCTGGGTTATTTCTAATCTGTTTATTACGTTTCCGGCAAGTGTATTGGCTGTATTTATTCAAATTCCGCTTGCTGTTTGGATTGGCTATGCTGTGAATAAAAAGGGAAGAAGCATGCTGCTGCCTTCAGTAGTTGCGCTGGCCGTTATGTATGCAGCGGCAGTTCTGGCCAGTACCATTCCTGCTTTGCAAATTGATTTGGTCAGTTATTTTGGAGGAGAAGACGCAGAGGGCGTGTTTGGCTTAGATGCGGTATCTTCTGCCTTTCTCATTTGGATAGTCGTTCTTATGGTGTATGTTTATATTGCTTCCACTTTGCCGGTTTGGAAGCTGCTGCAGCCGCGTGATTATATTAATTCCCACCAGCTTGTCGTAGGTTTAGCCATACTGTATCTGGGGCTGCTTTTCACTTGGCCGGCACCTGAAGTAACAGCACCGGCAACGCGTGAGGTAACGGATGTATCGTGGTTTCCGCTGTTATTTATTACGATAGCGTGCGGAGCCATTTCCGGGTTCCATGGACTTGTATCGTCTGGAACCTCGTCTAAACAATTGAACAAAGAAACCGATGCTCGCTTTGTTGGTTATTTTGGCGCTGTAGGAGAAGGGACACTTGCGCTTGTTACCATACTGGCTGTCACTACATTTTTTGCTACACAAGATGAGTTTTTAGCTATGTATGACAGTTTCAACACAGCGAATGCAGATGGATTAACACATTTTGTTGGAGGTGCTGGTCAGCTCGCGACGGGGCTTGGACTGCCTGCAGGTGTGGCGGAGACGATTGTAGCTGTGATTGTAGTCAGCTTTGCAGCGACAACACTCGATACCTCGGTTCGTCTTATGCGCTATATCATATCGGAGCTTGGACAGGAATATAAAGCACCGGTTCTCACGAAAAAACACGTTGCGACAAGCGTTGCAGTCGGGGCAAGTGCGCTGCTTGTTTTACTGCCCGGTGACCGCGGGTTTGGGTCTGGTGGTTATTTATTATGGCCATTATTTGGAACATCGAACCAGCTTTTAGCCGGAATAAGTTTACTGCTTATTTCAATTTGGCTGCGCAGAAAAGGGCGAAATTTCTTATTTACTTTCATTCCGATGGTATTCCTGCTCTTTATGACCTTATGGGCTATGGTCACACAGATAATCTTTGAATGGTCTTGGCTAGGTGATGGAGATGCACAAATTCTTTTATTTGTACTAGGTGCGGTTATCTTAGCTTTTGCTGTATGGATCCTGCTTGAGGCAATTGCTTTGTTTAGAAAAGAACCGCCTCATACAGAGCCGGACAGCGAAGAATAGATTCGGTGTGAATGTAGCGAAACAAAAACGAAGGGGGATTGCCTGCAAAAGTTGTGGTGCATCCCCTTTCCTGCTTTTAACCAAACAAAGAACGGAGGGGGAGAATATGGCTGATAAAAAATGGAGTGTAAAAAAATTGCTGGAGTTTTATGATGAGGTATTGCGTCTTCCTCACCAAGCTGAAATAAAACGCGAAATCCGGGATGAAGATGATTTGTTTCTGCTCCTCTGTTTTTCAGAATTGCTTGGCCTGCCCAACCCGGTTTCTTACTATACACTTGAATTGTATCCAGAAATGATTGAGCGGTTCCATGACTGGCATTTACGAATGGGAATGGATAAATCACCATTGTCTGGTATCCGCTGTTGTTAGTAGAAAATAAAAACAGCAGATATCACCGCGTGTGAAAAGAGGTGCAAAAAATGGACAAGTTGTTGCGTTACGATATTGTGTTTTTTGGTGGAAAAGGCGGCGTTGGAAAATCGACATCCTCATCTGCATTTGCTCTTGCAGCGGCTGAACGAGGAAAACGTACCTTGCTTGTGTCAACGGATCCGGCCCATAACCTTAGTGATTTATTTCATACAACGATTGGTGATGATAAAAAGCAGCTTGCCCACAATTTATGGGGAATGGAAGTTAGTTCGGAAAAGGAGTCCAAGCGCTATATCAACGAAGTAAAAGGTAATTTACAAGGACTCGTCAAATCACATATGGCAGAAGAGGTGAACCGGCAAATTGACATGGCTGCGGTATCACCAGGGTCTGAGGAAGCGGCATTATTTGATCGGTTAGTACAAATTGTCATAGAAGAAGTGGCACACTTTGATATGATTGTATTTGATACAGCGCCGACCGGCCATACCGTTCGGCTGTTGTCGCTCCCTGAAATGATGGAAGCTTGGATTGAGGGGATGCTGCAGAGAAGACAAGCTGTGAATGAAAACTATTCACAATGGCTTCATGACGGAGAACCAGTCGATGACCCTATTTACCGGGTGTTAATGAATAGAAAAGATCGCTTCTCTAAAGCGCGAAAAGTACTAATGGATAAAAAAAGAACAGCTTATGTGTATGTGCTCGTCCCAGAAAAGCTGCCAATTGCAGAAACAAAACGAGCGCTTGCACTTTTACATCAAGCCCGTCTGGACGTGAATGCACTGGTCGTGAATAAATGCATGCCGCCGCACGCTGGAGACAGTGTTTTCATTGAGAAACGCAGAAAGCAGGAGCAGTATTACATGGAACAAATACAGCACACATTTCCCAAACAGCAAAAAATATATCTGCCTCTAATGGAAGAAGATGTTTCTTCACGTACGGCGTTAGGGCAAGTAAAAGAAGAATTTCTTTTCCCATCGATAGATATCTAATTAGAAAAAACGACTTTTGCTGACATATCATGGATAAACCCAGAGACTGGGTCAAATCTAAAACAGGTTACTCAACAGCCGGACAATAAGATAGGAAAGCATATTTTAAGCAAGCGTCGTCAACATACGAAGACTCTTGCAGGAAGCCGGCTAAGACCAGCCGCATCGTGCGGCCAGCGCCGACACCAGCACGTCCTGTGCGTCGAAGCAAGAAGATCGACTTGGTCAAGGCCTGTTCTTTACCAAGCTAGCTTAGGCCGTGCCCGCGGAATGCGGCATATGTTGCCGGAGCAACGATAGACATTCCTGTGATAAACAAATAATCCGAACTGACTTTTTCATAAATCGTTCGGATTATTATATGGTTTCTATACTTGTGTCCCAGTTTCTTTTTAGTACACCTTCACGTTTATAACTCTAGTATTTCTCGAATATCTTCTTCAGAAAGGGAAGATAAATTCGTTTCACCAGATTGAATAACTTGATCAAATAATGCTTTTTTCTTTTCTTGTAATGATTGGATTTTTTCTTCAATCGTACCTTGGGCAATCATCTTCATCACTTGGACCGTATCGGTTTGGCCGATACGATGGGCACGGTCGGCCGCCTGGTTTTCAACAGCTGGATTCCACCACAAATCAAATAAAATAACGGTGTCGGCTCCAGTTAGGTTCAAGCCTGTTCCACCGGCCTTCAAGGAAATAAGAAACGCTTCTTTTTTCCCTTCATTAAACTGATCAGTCATATGAAGGCGTTCGTGGCTTGGTGTTTGTCCATCGAGATAATAATAAGATATCCCTTTTTTATCGAATGCATCACGAATGATGGAGAGCATACTGGTGAATTGCGAAAAGATGAGGACGCGTTGTTCATTTTCATGAGCGTCTTTCATAAAGTTCATCAGCTCTTCTAACTTACCAGACCCGCCATTATATTCTTCTAAAAACATGCCAGGGTGGCAGCATAATTGCCGCAGTCTTGTTAAATTAGAAAGAATGTTCATCCGGTTTTGTTGAAACGTTCCCGTTTGAAGCTGTGCAGCTGTTTCTTCTTTGATGCGGTTTAAATAAGCGACATATGTTTCACGCTGTGTTTTGGTCAAATCACAGTGGATCGTTGTCTCAATTTTGTCAGGAAGTTCGGTCAATACTTCTGATTTTGTACGCCGAAGGATGAATGGAGACACACGATGCCTGATGGTGTCAGGAGACAGTGCTTTGAACGACTGGACATCTGGAAACAATCCTGGCATTAGGATGGCAAAAAGTGACCATAATTCATCAATTTTGTTTTCAATCGGGGTGCCGCTTAACGCAAATGCTTTTTCTGTTTGGATGTTTCGAACCGCTCTAAATGTTTTGGAAGTATAGTTTTTTAATGCTTGTGCTTCATCGAGTATAAGTCCATGAAACGTGACATTTTCATATAAATCAATATCTCTTCGTACGAGTGGGTACGAAGTGATACAGATATCTGTATTTTGCTCAATAGATTCTATCTGTTGTTGTCGAGCTGCCTTTGAACCATGAATAATTTGTACATTTAATTCTGGAGTGAACGTATGTGCCTCTTTTTCCCAATTATATACAAGAGAAGAGGGAGCAATCACTAAAAATGGCGGAGCATCAGGACGTTCTTGTCTCTCTGATAAAATGTATGTTAATGTTTGCAATGTTTTTCCAAGCCCCATATCATCGGCTAATATTCCGCCAAATCCATATGTGGTTAAAGCTTTAAACCAATGAAAGCCTTTTTCCTGATAATCACGCAGTACACCTGTTAAAGAGGCAGGCAGCGGTGCTTGAAACGTTTCTGGAGAGCGGATGTCCGTTAATAACCGCTCCACACTTTCGTCTTTGTGCCATTGTCTGCCTGTGTTAACGTACTTATCCACTTGAAACGCTTTATATGCAGGCAGGCGAAGCCGGTTATTTTCCAAGTCTTCTGGTGATGTGTTCGTGTCATCAAACATCGCTTGAATGTTTTGCAGGAAGTCATGATGAAGAGAGATAAAGCGTCCGTCGGATGTTTTGTGATAGCGTTTTTTTTCCTTTAATGACATCATTAAATCGTACAAGTCGTCTTCATTTAAATCATCTGTTTGAAATGAAACGTCCAGCCAGCCCAAAGACTCATCAAGAGAAGACTCAATAGAAATTGATGCTGCCGGCACAATCAACTGTTCCACGTCTTTTGTCATAAACACATCAGCTATGTCTTTTAACTCTGGCAGTGTAGTAGAGAAAAACGTAAAAATGGTTTCTTCGTCAGTTAACGACAATGCTTCTCCATTCCAATGGAAACCAGCGGATTCAATGACTTGTAATAACTCTTCTTCTTTTTTTGTTTCACGTGCAATAAACGCTTCCTTTTCAGGGGTGTTTCTTTCTTCTGTTACAGCATGCAATGTATGCGGTCCATAAGTGAACAGCGGCTCTGCCAACAGGGCTTCGTTTTTTCTTTCAAGGTATACTTTGCGGTGCAGGGCATGCTGCTCGACTTGGTCTGTAATCTCATTATTTATGATCAGTCTGTTTTGAGTGTTTAACGACTCGATAACGTTTGCATACACTTGCTCGAGCTCCCCTTTTTCTAAAGGAAGACGTCCATTTGGTGTATCCATCAGCATATGAAACAACAACATGGTTTGTTGGTCGTTTTCATTTGTTTCATACAAACGATCATTCCAAATATAAAAAGGAGTTAAACTAATCTTTTTCGGTGGATATTCAAAAGAAGAATACGACAAGTAGTAGTAACGATTCGTTTGGTGCAATGCAAATGATCCCGGCCACTCTTTCTTTATCACAAACGGTACACGGTTCCCAACAGCCGGTTTAATATAAGCGTTGGAGCAATCAGATAATGCACGCAGCATATTCTCGGCAGCAACAGGAGGCACCGTAATTTCTGACGGCGATTGTTTCTCTGTGTAAAAAAAGCTTGTCTGTCTGCCTGACCAGCGCTGATTTCGAATGATCGATTCTATTTCCCTTAACGCGCGCAAATCAGCTTCCTCAAAGTAATGGTATGTTGGATCAAACGTAAACTTTTTGGTGAAAGGAAGCAAAGATCGCTGCCGCATAGCAGTTAATAAGGCCTCAATATCTTTTACGACATATAATTTGTCCGTTCCAATCCGCAGTTCAATAGTGAAAAACTGTTCCTGTGGCTGGTAATAATCGGTATGAAATGCCAGCGTGAACTCCGTTTCCAGTACTTCTCCAACTGATTCTACGGTTTGCATACGCCCTGCAAAGTAATCGACGAACAGCTTTCTTAAGGAAGCTGTTTTTTCTGTTTCACTTTCCGGTGCTGGTTTATTCACTTTTTGTCGGTGTTGTCTATTTTTGTGGGTCGCTTTTTGTTCAGTTGGAGCTAAAGAAAGCAAAACAGCAGCCATATGTTTACATACATCCATGCCTTCTTGATAAGCTGGACAGCTGCAGGAACCTTCTTGCAGCTCTCCGTCTTCATGAAACAATAGCTGCACGTGGTAAGACAAAGTGCCTGCAACAACAGCTTTTATTTTTGTGAAAGATCCAGCCGTATTGAACGAAAGCTGTGATACATTGCCGCTTTCATAGTAATGCAGTCCCCTTAAAAAAATTGTTTTTCCGGCTAAATCCTGTATTTCTGCTTTTGTTAAGTAGCGCAAGGTGGATCCTCCTTCGCGTTTCATGCATAACCATTATTTTATCATACATACACAAAAACCATAGATAAACAAAGATAATACAAGCTTGATTCTTTTAAAAAAAGACAGTTAATAGAGAAGAGAGGCGAAAAAAATAGAAAAGAAGAGAAAATAATAAATGATTAACGCTTACATGCGGTTTGGTGGATAGGAAAAATGTATGATAAAATCCACTTTGTTCATAACGCCGGCTTTTGATAGAGCAAAAGCCAACTTTTACAGCAAAAAAGGTGCGGGGCATGACAAAAGAGAGAACGGATCGATATCCCGCACAATAACTAAAAACTAGAAAGAAGGGGAAAAAAATAGTGAATATTGCAAAATTGAAAAATGAATGGTTCGGCAATGTCCGCGGAGACGTGTTGGCGGGTATAGTTGTTGCCTTGGCACTAATACCAGAGGCGATTGCTTTTTCCATTATTGCCGGCCTGGATCCGATGGTAGGTTTGTATGCCTCGTTTAGTATGGCTGTTGTCATTGCTTTTATGGGCGGCAGACCAGGTATGATATCAGCTGCCACAGGAGCGATGGCGCTGCTTATGGTAACGCTTGTAGCAAACCACGGATTGGAATATTTATTGGCGACAACGATTTTAACCGGTATTATTCAAATTTTATTTGGTTTTAGTAAGTTATCCAGATTAATGAAGTTTATTCCCAGGTCGGTAATGGTTGGATTTGTTAATGCACTCGCTATTTTGATTTTTATGTCGCAAATCGAGCATTTTGAAGGCGAAGGATGGATGATGTATGCGCTGGTCGGCTTGACATTGTTCATTATTTATATGATGCCTAAGCTGACGAAAGCTGTGCCATCTACGCTGATTGCTATTATTATCGTTAGTGCGTTAGCTATTTTTATTGGTGCAGATGTCCGTACGGTAGGAGATATGGGCGCTTTACCTGATACACTGCCTGTGTTTCTCATACCTGAAATACCGCTGACGCTTGAGACATTAACGATTATTTTTCCGTATGCTCTTGCCTTGTCCATCGTTGGTTTGCTTGAGTCGATGTTAACGGCGACGATTGTTGATGACATGACGGATACAGAAAGCAATAAAGATAAAGAATGCCGCGGACAAGGGTATGCGAATGTAGCGACTGGCTTTTTAGGCGGCATGGCAGGCTGTGCAATGATTGGACAGTCGGTTATTAACGTTAAGTCTGGCGGCAGCGGGCGTTTATCGTCTCTTGTTGCTGGTGTGTTTTTAATGTTTTTGATTCTTGTATTAGGTGATTTAGTTGTGCAGATACCAATGGCAGCTCTTGCCGGCGTAATGATTATGGTATCAATTAGCACATTTGACTGGAATTCTGTAAAAATGAT
Organism: Alteribacillus persepolensis; assembly: GCF_900099605.1. GTDB lineage: Bacteria > Bacillota > Bacilli > Bacillales > Marinococcaceae > Alteribacillus > Alteribacillus persepolensis. The sequence continues at coordinate 31,760 of NZ_FNDK01000012.1, read as the reverse complement.
GACGAAAGTGCCGAAAAGTGATACGACGGTTATGGTCGTTACAGTGGCTACGGTTGTCATCACACATGATCTGTCAAAAGGAGTTTTAGCAGGCGTTGTTTTAAGTGCGATTTTCTTTGCCGCCAAAATTTCGAAAGTGAAAGTAACGGAAAAGATGGGGCGGTCAGCTTCGGAGAAAATTTATTATGTGGACGGTCAATTATTCTTTGCGTCGGTAACTGATTTTACGAAGAGTTTTGATTACCAGGCAGATGGAGTACAAGAAGTGAATATTGATTTATCTAATGCTCACATCTGGGACGATTCTGCTGTGGAAGCAGTTGAGAAAGTCCGGGCGAAATTTGAACAAAAAGACGTGAAAGTGTCACTTAGCGGCCTAAACAAAGAGAGCACACAGCTGATGAATAAACTACAGGGCTTGTCATCAGGCCACTAAAAGAAAGGAAAGTGCGCCAGAAAACGGCGCACTTTTTCCATAATCAAAAGGGGGAGTAAAGATATGTATCAAAAGGTTTTATTGGCAGCTGACGGGTCAGACCATTCCCTTCGTTCTGCAGATCATGCTATTGCATTAGCAAACAAAGGGGACCGTCCGCATATTGACGTGATTTATGTTGTTGATGGTGATAAATCGAAAACAGATGTGCTGCATTACGGCAACACAAATCTCATTCATTCCAAAAGAAAAGAGAAACTAGCTCCGGTTGAAGAAAAGCTAAAAGAACATAACTTTTCCTATAAGGTACATGTGAAGCACGGGGAGCCAGGTCCAACAATTGTAAAGTTCGCTAATGATGGTGACTATGACTGCCTCGTTGTAGGGAGCCGCGGCTTAAATCAATTGCAAACGATGGTGTTGGGCAGTGTCAGCCACAAGGTAGCCAAGCGTGTGCAATGTCCTGTGATGATTGTTAAGTAGAAGAAACGAGCCAGTAAATAAAAACGCTCTCTTTGTCGTATACGACAAAGAGAGCGTTTTTATGGGGAGAAGTACTGAATGAAAAGGTAAACAGAAGCAGTGGCCGCAGCCAGCAGCAAGCTACGTTTCCCGCGATGTGTGATTTTTTTGGCTGCCGATCAAAAGATAGTCCACAAAACTCCCTGCAATCATGCCAAAAAAGATATCTGTAATATCTAGAACATTCCCTGCAATGCCATACAATAACCCAATTCCACCAAAGATAATAGTATAGCGAACCCTCATAATAGTATTAAAGTATGGAAAAGATGCTTGCAGACTTTCTAAAAAGAAGGGAGAAAAATACACAGCAACAATAATAATAACAACGACAATAAACAGTACTTCCATGTATTTCACCTCCTGTGCAATGATGACGATTCTTATGTGTGTATGATTCTTGTTCCTTTTTGGATCACATTTTAAACGCGAAATAGCCCAAAGCAGAGAAGCTTTGGGCTATTATATGACAAACGTGCATGTTTTATCCGTTTCTTCATTCACCAATGGGTTGAATACGAGCTTTTACAATGAGTGCAATTACTAATGTAATAATCACTGCAGTCATTAATCCTAAAAGCGTGCTTCCTGTTGCGCCAAGCAGTAAAAAACCGATCAATGCACCGATACCAGAAAGCAGGGCATATGGAAGTTGTGTAATGACGTGGTCAATATGATGGCTCCCTGCTCCAGTAGAAGACAAGATCGTCGTGTCAGAAATTGGGGAGCAATGGTCACCCAAAATCGAGCCGGCTAACACCGCGGCAAGCATTGGCAGCATTAATGATATATCCAGTGTAGCAGCAATTTCGCCGGCAATTGGGAGCAGGATGGAAAAAGTACCCCATGATGTGCCGGTAGAAAAAGCCATAAAACCTGCAAGGATAAACAGTAAAGCAGGCAGTAAAAACAAAGGAATTGTGCCGTCGATAAATGTTGCTAAATACGTGCCGGTTCCCAGTTGATCAATGATGCTGACAATAATCCATGCGAGAATTAAGATATAAATCGCAGGCAGCATGGATTGGATTCCAGCGCCGATTGTTTTGGTGAAGTTTGTAGCAGATGGCTGCTTTGTTATGGTTAATAATATAGTGACCAAAAGACCAATCAAACCTCCATAGACAAGAGAGCTGGCAACGTCAGTTTCAGCAAATACTGATAACGCAGTCACTTCATCTGCAGCATGAACACCAGTAATAATCATAAAGAACACCGTGCTGACAATTAAGACTAAAATTGGCAGGACGAGGTCACGTACCTTGCCGTTATGGGTTGGCAATGATTTGGATTGTTCACCAGGTACACCGCTGCGGTTTGGATCAAGCAGTTGATGTTTCGTGACGGCTCTTTGTTCATGTGTACGCATCGGTCCGAAATCTAACTTCCAAATAATAACGAGAAATACAAACATCAGGGCTGTCACAGCATAAAAATTCATTGGCACCATGTAGAGAAATGCCTGCAGACCTCCAAGCTGCGTCAAACCATGTGTTTTTAGGATGTCTGCAATAATCGTAATGATGTAAGCCCCCCAGCTGGACAGCGGTGCGATGACACAAATTGGTGCAGCAACAGAATCGACGATATAGGCCAGTTTCGCCCGAGAGATACGCTGTCTGTCTGTGACCGGACGGCTCACTTGACCGACTGTTAAGCTGTTAAAATAATCATCAATAAAGACCAGAATACCAAATAACAGCGTGGCAAGCTGTGCGCCAACTCTTGTTTTTACACGTGTAAGAGCCCATTCGCCAAAAGCGCGGCTGCCTCCTGAAAAGCTGATGAGTGCGGCCATGACACCGAGAATCAGTAAAAAGAAAATAATGTATAATTCCCAATCATTTAAAGCACCTTCGACTACAAAGATGCCTGCGAATATTTCCCAAATCAGAGCAGCACTTTCGCTGAAGGACCAATCTGTGAGTATGAGTGCACCAATGATGATACCGGCCCCTAATGAAGGGAGAACTTTTCTCGTTGCGATAATCATAACCAACGCGAGAATAGGAGGCAAGAGGGACCATACGGATGGTTCATTCATTATCCATAAAACTCCTTTCTTCGTTTATTTTTTTCGTGCGCATGAAAAAAACAGGCTTTTTATCATATTCCAATGACTATAGTTTTATTTTTCCCATTCTTTCAGTTTCCACGTTAAGTGCTGCGGTCAGCACCCGATGTGTTTTTCGGCAGCCATCAGAGCAGACGCTTGCGGGAAACAACAGCAGTGATGAGCTGGCAAGGCGAAGTGAAAATGCTGCCAGAAGCAGTTGAGTCTAAACAGCCTCTCAGCCAGATAGGGGAAAGGGCAATGAACCTCAACAAAAGAGATAGAAACTCCTTCAAAAAACGAACGATCCCATACAAAAAACCTGCCTGATTCTATCGCAGGCAGGTAGAGAACGGTCATTCCGAAATACAAAGTAGCCCTCCACGACGAATCCATCGTGACAGTCCTGCATTTATTCAATGCAGTCCCAGCTCATGAGAAGTGACATTCCCACGAGCTTCGGCAAATACCCCTTTTTGTTTTCATCTTCGTTGTCAACTCCGAAAACATACTCTTGACATTTGCGCCTCTACCTCATCTAGAGGTTTTTATTATATTGTAATGACGTGTCTGCACAGAACAACGGCTATTATAGCAGCAGGTTAAGCGTAAAGCAACTGTATTTTTGTGGAAACAAGTTACGTGTTATGAGCAGTGGAACGTAAAATAATATGATGAATGGCTTCAGCCACGCCATGATTATCGTGGTTTGTGGTTTCATGTGTGGCTACATGTTTTACATCTGATTCTGCATTGCCCATTGCAATACTGACCGCAGCTGCATTAAAAAGCGGCAAGTCATTATAATTATCTCCAATCGCAAATGTTGTAGACAGATCAAGATCTGCATGTTTTAACAAATGCAGCAGCCCTTTTCCTTTTTGTGTATGGGGGTGCATTATTTCAAGGTTGTCTCTTCCCGAAGAAGTGATTAACATACTTGGTTTATCTCCCCATGTTTTGCGGCAGACAGCTAATTTCTCTTCAAGCATGGAAACGATAAGAAATTTATAAACAGTGAGATCATCCTCACGTATCATTTCGGCAGAATGAAGTTCATTCATATGAGCTTGACGGTGGTGGCCGTCAGCTTTACGGCGAATAGCTTCTTTTATCTCTTCTCCGCCTTCTTTATCTTGTGTATAGATATCTAAATCGTTCATAAAAAATTCCCACGAACGAGAAGGGGAATACATACCATGGTTCGTATAAACGTGAAAGTAATATTGACGGTCGGTTAACCACTCTGCTAGATGTACGGCATCATCGCGATCCATATGAGACTCGTGAATTAGTTTGCCTTTCCAGAACACCCTGGCTCCGTTTAACGAAACAATGCCATCGGGAGTAATATTGACTGCTTGAAGAAGACGATTCACATCTTTATGGCCGCGTCCCGTGGCAATAACGACTTTATGTCCTTGTGCTTGTAAAGTTTTCAGCGCTTGGGCGTTTTCTTGTGAAACAAAACCTTCGGAATGTAAAAGAGTTCCGTCCATATCGATTGCAACTGTATTCATTGTTGTCACCTCTGTATGTGCAATATAAGTTTTGGCAGCATGCATGTGTTTAAACTCATTTACAATAGAGTAACACGAAAAAACAGCAATAGGTAGCGTTCTATCTTAAGTTAAGGAAATGTTCTTAGGCTCTGCACCTTCTTTGTGATACGTACATAATGTGAAAATGGGGGTGCATATCAATGTTTAAAAACAACAAGGACCGCAACAGTCAATCGTCACTGCCCCCGTATACTGTTAATGATTTATTAAATGGAAGCAACTTGGATGTGATTGCCGCAGTTTTGCTGTTGACCGGGCGGTTAAAAGTAGAATCTGTACAAGTGTATCGTGGTTATCCTATTATTCAAGTGACACTTCTTGGGGAATACAAGAGGGTCTCCCCAAAAGAAAAAGCAGATAAAATGGCAGATTTTTTAAAGGAAAATGATGATATAACGATAGATGATGTCATGGAAGCTATAAAGAATCATTTAGGAAAGGAAGGGTGATACGCTAATGAGCCGGGATGTGTCGGCATTTGATGGTACTACGTTTAACAATGCCATGATTTGGGGATTTCTTATTGTTTTATTGCTTTTTGGCCGTTTTCTAACAGAGTTGCCAGATACACCATAGGAACAAACTGCAGCCATCTAGGCCGCAGTTTGTTTATTTCATATAAGAGTTTTCATAGAACATAAGCTGTGGGTATTTGTCTTTTGTCATGTTCATTTGAAATTCATTCTCGAACAAAGCAACGATTCGGTTATCTCTATCTAATGTTAAGTTGCGCTGGCGTTTTTTGAACGTTTCCATCGCATCACTCTCGCCATTCACCCACCTGGCGATGGAGAAAGGCAGGTTTTCTAAGCGAATATCTGCATTGTACTCATTTTTTAAGCGATATTCCATGACTTCAAACTGCAAGACACCGACCACCCCAATAATTTGCTGTTCTGGATACTTATTGTAGGTGTGAAATAATTGTACAGCCCCTTCTTCCGTTAATTGCTGCAGCCCTTTTTCAAATGACTTATGCTTCATGGCATCTTTGACAGAAATGGCAGCGAAATGTTCTGGGGAAAAGTGAGGCATTTCATCAAATTGAAAGTGGTCATCTTCTGCGAGCGTGTCACCAATACGAAACGTGCCCGGGTCATAAAGGCCGATAATGTCACCAGCATACGCTTCTGTAACGATGTTACGGTCTTGAGCTAAAAACTGCGTCGGTTGTGCAAGCCGCATAGTTTTATTCTGTCTCACGTGGCTGACGTGCATTCCTTGTGTATACTTGCCAGAAGTAATTCGTAAAAAAGCAATGCGATCTCGGTGTTTTGGGTTCATGTTCGCTTGAATTTTAAAGACAAACCCAGAAAAGCCGGGCTGTGCTGGTTCAATAAAGCCTTTATCACTTTTACGGCCAACTGGAGCAGGGGCTAGATGTAAAAAGTGTTCTAGAAAATTTTGAACACCGAAATTAGAAATGGCGCTTCCGAAAAATACAGGTGTTAATTCACCATTTTTTATTTTTGCTTCGTCATAGGCATCGCCTGCGACATCTAACAATTCGATTTCTTCACGGAATTGGGCCAGAAGCGTTGGTTCAATCCAATCATCTAAGGCAGGATCGTCTGGCCCGGTTGTTTGTTTTATTTCAACATTAGAAGGGTTGTCAGCATCATACAGTTCAATTTTCTTAGAGTGTCTGTCATATATGCCGTAAAAATCCATCCCCATTCCGATTGGCCAGTTCATGGGATAGGAGCGGATACCAAGCAGGTTCTCCATTTCTTCCATCAATTCAAATGGGTCTCTGCCCTGCCGGTCAAGTTTATTTATGAATGTGAAGATAGGAATGCCTCGCATGCTGCAGACTTTAAACAACTTTTTTGTCTGAGCTTCGACGCCCTTGGCCGCATCAATCAGCATGGTAGCAGAATCAGCTGCTGTTAAAGTCCGATACGTGTCCTCACTAAAATCTTCGTGTCCAGGAGTATCTAAAATATTGATTTGATGGTCTTTATAGTGAAACTCCATGACGGAACTGGTTACAGAAATACCGCGCTGCTTTTCGATCTCCATCCAGTCACTCGTTGCATGTTTCGTGTTTTTCTTTCCCTTGACAGTGCCGGCTTCATGAATCGCTCCGCCAAAATACAGCAGCTTCTCTGTTAATGTCGTTTTCCCGGCATCAGGGTGTGAAATAATAGCGAAGGTCTTTCGAGATTGAATTTCTTCAGTCAGCTTACTCATCTATATAACCCTTTCTTTTGCGTAAGTTGCTCTAACCATTTCAATCATAAACGAAACAAGAGGTTTACACAAATAAACCTGCCAGCATAAAGCTGGCAGGAAGGCTGCATTAGATGGAATATGCAGAGTGTTGTAGCAGTGCTTGTTCAAGCGTCAAGTATTTAGTAACGTGCTTGAAGGAAATACCCAGCTGGACAATTGTCTGTGATAGTTCAGGGCGCATGCCAGAAATACTTGTATCAATGCCTAAAAGTTTCAATGCATCAATTAATTGGTTTAAATGTTGAGCAAACCAAGTGTTGATTGTATTAATACCTGATAAATCAATAATGAGATAGGAAAGTTCTAATTCTGTTGCTCGCTCGAGTGTTCGTCTTTGCAGAAATTCGGAACGTTCATCGTCCATATCACCAATCAAAGGTAATACAGCCGTTTCTTGTTTGATAGGCACAACCGGTACCGAAATTTCTTGCATCTGTGTTTTGGCGTGGTTTAACTCAATAATATGTTCATGTAAAAATGAATGGCTGAAAGAATAAATTGCTTCATCTAAAAATGTTTCAAACTGGCTGTAAATGTCAAATGCATCACGAATAGTACGTTGATCTTCATTGCATTGTTTTTCGGTAATATCCATGAAAATATCTCTATATGGAGGCATAATCGTTAAAGCACTGGAAATGCTGACATCGTTTTTAATGCAATAATCAGCGGTTTTCTTTCCCCATTCTTCAACGGAAGCATGGAGAGTATCGGTATTGGTAAAAGACTCCACTGCGCCTTTTCCAATTGTTATAAATAGTTCTTCCAGCAAGTCCTTTACATCATTAGTATTTGTGTTAAATGCTGCATGCAGTTTACTTGGTTTGTGCTGCTCCATTTTTTCACTTAAAGTGTGTGGGTGTTGAAGAAGATACTCTCCAATTTTCTGAATGGTGTGCAGGTTTTGGCTGTCCATTTTATTTCAACCCCTCAATTCATTTTCGTAGTATGTATGGAATTATATTTCTAGGTACAAATCATCAATGTATTTCCCGATTTCTTTTATGTGTAAACATAGTATGTGTCTTTTCTTATAAAAAAATTTAGGACAATGTGAGACAATTATTGAAAAATCTATAATTTTCCAATAATTATATTTATTGGAAAATGTATGTGGTACAGTAAAACTACAGCAAGAAAGAGACAAAATATTTCTATCGTAAGAAAAGGAGGAAGCTGGCATGAGCAAAAAACTTCTTTACGCATGTTTAACTGGTATTTTAGCAACAAGTGTATTGGCTGCTTGTGGGGATGTAGAGGAAGAACCGGGTATGGATGATGGCGGTGGAATCGAAGAAGAGCCGATTGAATAATAGTACTTATCGTGAAAAGCACTGCTAAGGGCAGGGCTTTTCTTTTTTTACGCTTTAGAATGGCGGATCGTTCACGAGAGGGGCTGTCAAAGGGTCATTTTTTTACCTTTTGATACAGTCCCATCGTTGTATCATTCTGTGGATGCATTTGATTTCAAAGGCTTTCCGTGTTTTTTACATTATGATTACATGATGCAGGCTTAAAGTCCTTGTATGGATAATGGCAGAAAGCCTTTAGCCGGTGTATAAGTTACTTTATGCAAAAGAAAAAGCGATATAGGAAAAATATGAAGGAGGTAAAATAGGTCTTATGGACTAATGTAAACTTTCTCAGTTATTACTATATTTTTCCCTCCCCCTTTCGAAGTTTCAGAGATATGCCATAATAAAGGGCGGAGGTGTTAAGGAATGAAAAAATTTATTATATCCTTTGCCGTTGCACTTATTGCATTTCCGGCAGCGGTGTCAGGTCAAGCACAGGAAAGTCCGTCACAATCACTGGAAAGCATAGAATGGAATAAAATTGCCCAGGAGTTAGATGGGTTTGATATTCAAACTTTCTTTGAAACGCATCAAGCTCCTGAGCAGCAAACACCACAACCTTCATCTGATGTCGAGCAGGAAACGCCAGAGACTGCTCAGGAAACTCCAGCTGACGAATCAAACAATTACTCAGCTTCTGATCAAGATTCTTCATCAGCAGATGAGGCAGATACAGACAGTTCATTTGAACAGGAAGTAATTCGTCTAACGAATAAAGAGCGGGAAAAGCATGGGCTCGAACCTCTGCAAGCAGACAGTGAACTTTCTGTTGTAGCAGAAGATAAGTCGAAGGATATGAGAGATGCAGGCTATTTCTCTCACAATAGTCCAAACCACGGCAGCCCATTTGATATGATGGATGCATATGGCATTGATTACCGCGGTGCAGGAGAGAATATTGCTGCTGGTCAAACAACGCCAGAACAAGTAGTGCAAGGCTGGATGGATTCCCAGGGCCACCGCGAAAATATTCTTAATGGCGACTTCACTCATATTGGTGTCGGACACGTTGAAGGCGGAAGCTATGGGCATTATTGGACACAAATGTTTATTACAAAATAAAGGCATGAAAAAAGCAGCAAACACGATATGTGTTGCTGCTTTTTTGTACTGACAGAAAAAGATAAACATTGGCGTTTTTCAAGGCTCTTGAACTTTTCTTACACGCTACAGCGGCAGCACATAAAAGAAAATGGCAAAGAAATGCATGACTGATCCAGCCAGCACGAAAATATGCCACACAGCGTGGTGATAGGGGAAGTGCCTCCATACATAAAAAATGGTACCTACTGTGTAAAACAGACCGCCAATGACAAGAAATGTGATACCACCACTTGGGAGAGTATTCATGAGAGGCTCCCATGCAATCACGATAATCCAGCCCATTAAAATATAAAACAGAGTGGACAGAAACATAAATTTTTTAACGAAAAAAGCTTTAAAACCGACGCCAAAAAGCGCAAGGCCCCACACAATTCCAAACAACGTCCAGCTTAATGCTCCGTCAAGAGCGTGAAACAGTATTGGAGTGTAAGTGCCGGCAATAAACAAATAAATAGAGGCGTGGTCAAATATTTCAAAAAGGTTCTTAGCTCTGCCATCTTTCAAAGCGTGCAGCAGAGTGGAGGAGACATACAACAACACCATCGTGGCCCCATAAATGGAAACACTGACAATGTGAAGCGGGGTGGCGTAGAGGCTTGCAAAAACAATGAGTAAAGCAAGTGCTGTTACGCTTAACAGAATACCAACAGCGTGTGTCGCAGCATTTGCCATTTCTTCTCGGCGTGAAAATGTGTGCACTGCAGCCATTTATTAAAACTTCCTTTCTTTTTCATACAACCCATAAAGGTTGAATGAAGGATGTATCTACATCCATTTTTCCCCCCATTCTTGAATAGATTCAATCACGGGGGATAAATCGTTTCCTTTTGTCGTCAAACTGTATTCAATACGGACTGGTTTTTCAGGGTAGACAGTGCGCTCGACAATGTCACTTTCCTCTAACTCTTTCATACGTTCTGTTAATATTCTATCACTCATATCTGGGATTTGTGCTTTTATATCTTTGAATCGTTTAGGACCATCTAACAGTACGCGAATGATGAGGCCAGTCCATTTTTTACCAAGCAGTTCCATTGCTGCTTCGTATTTGGGACACATTTTTGAATAATCCATATTCCTCACCTCTTTACTTTCTATATTCTAACACAATCGTTATGCATAGAGGAACAGAAAGAGAATTTGATGGGAAAAGAGGGGATTTCGTTTTCTAGTATGAACTTCTCATACAGCATCAAATGAAACAAAAAAACTGCTTACGGCGTGATATCATACCGTAAGCAGAAGTTGTGCTACTTAGCAAACACGTGGTTGCCGATAACAGATGTTGTTTCTCTTGTGGAAATCCAGTGATTTGTAGCAATCGCAGGGTTATAAAAGAAAAGGGATCCACTGCCCATTCCTTCAAAAGCTAGTGCTTCTTTTACGGCTTTTTTTGATTGTGCATCGGCTGGTTCGTGGATAGAGCCGTCCATAACTGGACTGAATGAAGGGTTGCCTGTCGCTGATACGTCATAAATAACCTCGTTAATTGTGTTTGGAAACTCGCTGCTGCTCACACGATTTAAGACAACGGTTGCCACAGCTACTTTTCCTGCATATGACTCACCTTCTGCTTCTGAGCTAACCAGTCTTTCGAGCAGGTCTCTTTCAGAAGAAGTAATACTCTCAGGGATATGAAGGTACTCCCCTTCACGAACATGCATTGTGTTTTTCTTATTGATTTCTTTTAAATCTAACACAGACACACCGTGTTCCACACCGATAGACCACAATGTATCTCCTTTATTGACAGTATAGGCTTTGGTAATATCTGTGGAAAATTGAAAAGATATCAGTGCGAAAAGTCCAACAGCCACTGTTTTTATTACTTTAAACAAAGTAAGTGACCTCCTTTTTCTGTTTTTTACATCGATAGAATATCAAGGGAGGAAATGATTTTCTTTAGGAAATAGCATCCAACGAAGAAAAAGGAAGCTGCAATCCTTAGGTGTACAGGGGTTATTCATGTTTATTAAAAAGAGATAACAAATATTATCAATATGTAATATACACTAAGTATTTACTGTAAAGGGCAGAAATGGATCATGTATTTATTCGTTTCGAAGGGAAAGCATGTATAAGAGAAGGAATATAAAAAAAGAACGCTCCGTAAATGAAGAAGGCCCGCACTGCTGTAAGGGTTTTCTGCGTCAAAGGATGGATTAACATATATTCGTTGGCACCACTCCGGTACAAGTACAACATCAGGTCAAGCTGCGCTTTTTTACTGCCGAAGCGTTAGTTCTTGCTTTTTTCCGCAGGTGTCTCATGGTTTTTCCACAAAAAAAGGATATCTTCCGATTAAGTTAAAGCGGCCAAACCGTAACAAAACCGAAGATATCCTTATATTTAAAAATTAGAACATGAAAGAGGCTGGTTATTGTTGAAGGGATTATTCTACGGGTTCATAATCGTCAGGATTTGGAGCGGAAATTGGTTCCGTTGCGTCCATATGTCCAAACAATGTTGGTTCTTCTTGCCCTTCAACCAATATTTTCGTTTCATTATATCCAAACTGTTCCATTATCAAAGCAATTTGATCTGTAACAGCCATTTCAACGCTTGAACCTGCGTTGACATCTAGAATAGCGTCTGAGAAGGATACTTCGGCTGTTCCGTTTTCTCCTTCTACGGATTGAATCGCTACTTCTTGTTCGGCTAACCCAGCTAATGGATTAATTAGTTCTTCACTATTTGAACCTTCTAACCAAGCGTTCAATGCTGCTTCTGGCAATTCCTCTGTGGATGCAGCTTCTACTTCTTGTTCTTCCTTATATGTTTCTAACAGTTGATCATCTGAGAAATATAAAGTGACTGTCTCATTCACTGTTTCATCCGCTGTACTACCCTCAGATTCTGTTGTTTCCTCATTTTCTGCTGTGTCTTCTTGTGTATTTGTTTCTGTATTCTCTGTATCGGACTCATCTGAAGACTCATCTGAATCAGCTTCATTTTCAACCGTTTCTTCATTTTCTGCTGCTTCCTCGTTTTCTGAAGTTTCTTCAGTTCCTGTCGTCTCCTCCGTTTCTTCCATGTCTTCCCCTTGTCCGCATGCAGCTAGCATGCCGATGCTTAAAAAGGCCGTAAGAAAAACAAACAATAGCCGTTTCATGGATCTTCTCCTTTCCCTGTTTGTGAATCCATTTACTTTCATCGTCGTATGTAGAAAGAAACAGTTACACAAAGTGTAGAAAAAGTAGAAAAAGTTGTCAAAGGTCTTTCTTCCTTATTTAGCGGAGATAGTAAAAAAGTAAACATTTCTGAAAATTCCGTTGACAGCAAATTTGCTCTGTTATATAATAAAACAAAATAATAAAACTGTAATAAAACAGGAGGGCAGGTATACATGAGGAGAAAAGAACGAAAGAACATGGTTGCATTTATCGGTAAAGTGAGGAGAACAGAAGAATTTGACTTTTCTATGATGACGGATGAAGATATTGAACACATTTATGAAAAAACATATCACGTTCATGAAACAATAGAGTAATTGTTATAATACAGGTTGGTAAGCTGGAAAGAGGCGCTGCATAAGCGCTTCTTTTTTTATGCCAACAGTAAAAGGCCGCGTTCTAGAGCAGCTGAATCATCGGTGTTACAAACACATTGAGAATACAGGTGTGCCTGCAATGATGTAAGCACTTGAGCCTAAAGTTATGCTGTTAGCTGAGTTTTCTTATTGTAAACTGTGTTTGGGTGCCTGGGTGTATACAAACGTGGTATAATACGATGGTAGTGATTTGGCGGCAGGTGATAGAGTGAAAAAATTATCGAATAAGGGATTACTTGCGTTGATTGTGACACTTGTAGTCTTGTACGGTGTTTTGTACTGGGTTTATGCATTGTTTTTGTAATTAAAGAAGAAAAGCTCAACGGCGTTTTTGTCGGGGCTTTTCTTTTTGTTACATATTCATGTTTATTTTGTAACAGACGTGAGGAAAAATCGACTATATTACTGGGAGTGTTAATCGTGCAAGATGAATTTGAACGGTTGTATGAAAACTATCACCACTCTCTGTTTCGATACTTATTTTATATGGTCCGAGATAAAGAAGCGGCGGAAGAACTCGTTCAAGAAGTATATATTAAAGTATTTCATTCTTTTCATACGTTTGAAGGGAAAAGCAGTGAAAAGACGTGGCTATATTCCATTGCTCGTCATGTTGGCATTGACTGGATACGGAAACAAAATCGGAAAAAGCGGAAATGGCTGGGTTTTATTGGTCCGCTTGCTAAATATGAGGTGAAAGATCCTGCCCCTTTGCCAGATGAAATTGTATCCACTAAGGAGGAAGTCAAACATGTTTACGAAGCGATGGAGCAGTGCACGCCAGATCAGCGTCAAGTGATTGTTCTGCGCTATTTAGAATCTCTTTCCATAAAAGAAACAGCTGATATATTAGGGTGGTCAGACAGTAAAGTGAAAACAACACAGCACCGGGCGGTAAAAAAAATAAAAAGCGTGCTGGAACAAAAGCAGGAAAGGAGGGGACAATCATGACAAAGCGCTACCATGATGAGAGCGAAGAGCAGATAAAGCGTTATATTCATCAATTGCCGCGTATTCAAGATGCACGCTCGAAGGCAGAAGTCTATCAAAAGGTACGGAAACAATGGGACGATGCACCACAGAAAAAACGCAGGCCGGTATGGCTCGTTCCATCGTTATCGGCAGCAGCTCTACTCCTTCTTTTCCTCCTGGTTCCTGCATTGTTTATGGAAAGAGTGCCATTTACGGCGAGTGATCAGCCAAAACAGCCAGAATCGGCGAATCAGCAGCAAGCTCAAGAAAGTGATAAAGCTGATGAAGAGGCAGTCCAAGAAGAAAGTGAGAATAATCAAGAAGAAACGTTTCAAGCAGAAAGAGAGGAAGGTCCGGTTGTCTCTGATGAAGAGGAAGAAAGTGTAAACAAACAAGCGGAAATCAGCCAGGAGCCTGCTGTTGAAATCGGTGAAACGACGATGGCGTTTGAGCGGTACACGGAAGCTGTGCGTACAGATGATCTTCAAAAGGATGAACAGACAGTTACTGTTCCGTTTTATGATGCTGATACTGCTGTCGTTGTTCCATTAACATTTATCATTAAAGTAGAGGAGAACATGATGGAAGCTTTTGAAGAGATATCAGAAGACTATGCAGCTGCAAATATTGGTCTGCACCGGTCTGCCTTGGAGGATGTCGACTGGCTCAACCATCCAGATGAGGAAGGGCCGCTTGAAGCAATGTTTGAAAGGGACATGTCGGCCATGAGCAGCAGTGAAAGTGACGTCGTTGTAAAAAGTTTAGAGGAGTCGCTGCGCTTTATGAACGAAAATGAGTTAGTTTTAGAATCGAATGGAAAAAGAGGGGTAGAACTAGGTAAATACGGCTTGATGGAAAATGTGGAACAAAGAAAAACACAACAAGGATATTATGTTTATACAACTAGTGAGAATGAGTCCTTTCTTGTAAGCGGAAATGCAAGTGGTCTTTCAGAGGAGTATGAAAAAGAGCCTACATTTGCAGAAGTATTAGAGAATATGAAAACAGCGGAAGAAAGCAGTTCTGTAGACCCTGCTATTCCTGAAGGTGTTACAATAGAGAATGTCAGTGAAGAGGGTGGCAGCGTACAGGTAGTATTCTCTGAAGATACTTCGCTTGCAGACACACCGCGGTCGCGAGCAATGCTAGAGGCAATTTTATTTGCTGCCGAGGATTTTGGTTTTGAACATGTGTCTTTTCTAGGGGCAGACATGGAGAATGAACTGGCACAGGATTATCCTGCAGGAGAGCCAATGGAAGTGCCAGTTGCACCAAACTATATAGAAGGATGAAAGGAAGGGCTGCGCGCTTTTTTTGCGGTTCACACTATTGTATAATTATAATACACGAAAAGGTATGTTGGAGGGTGGTTTGCCGTGGATTACAATGATCAGGTTAAAAATAGATTAAAGCGGATTGAAGGCCAGGTGCGCGGTGTCTTAAAGATGATGGAAGAAGGGAAGGAGTGCCAGGATATCGTCAGCCAAATGTCTGCGGTAAGAAGCGCTTTGGACAGAACGATCGGTGTTGTTGTTAGTGAAAATTTAGAGCAATGTGTGCGTGCTCAAATTGAACGAGGAGAAGATACAGAAGATACTATTAAAGAAGCGGTAAGCTTATTGGTAAAAAGCAGATAATTTCCTTTGTACAAACAGAAGCTGTTCCTCTGCAGATCACAGAGGGCAGCTTTTTTGTCGAAAAATATTTTTGTCTTATCTTCGTATTTTTACAAGTTTCGCTTCTTGTATTTGCTATCTTCTAACACATAAGTGATTATTATGGACAAGTTAGGTGGTAGCAATGGCTGTTACGATAAGAAGGAAGAAAGATATTGAAGAGATGCTTGCGGACTTTGAAAACATGGCGAAGTATGATGAGCAAGGACAAAAACATTACTTTGTGTTTCGCGACAGGCAGCGCGGCGGCTGGTGGACATTGATGAAAACCAATAATCGCTGGTCTGTTCATGGGAAAGGCGACAATTATTGTGATATAGCAGAAACAGTGTTAAATAAAGAAGAAGTCCTTCGTTTTATTTGGAAAAACCGCTCAGCGGTTAATCAAAAAAGGAAGTCGCTGTTTAAAGAGGGCGTTCGGTAAAAAAGCAAACAATAAAAACAGCTGACAGCAAATGCAAAGCATTGCGAGTCAGCTGTGTGCAGGGTGCTTAGAATAAGCGTGACACAATGCCAACGATAACAAGGAGAAGAAATCCCCATCCTAACACCCGTACGATCACTTGCTTTGAAACGAAACGTCGTTTATTCCAGCGGTGCGGATTAAACGTAATGTCGCCGTCGTGAACGGGTGCCTGTGTATGCATGTAAAAAGGCCGGGCATTCCGCAAAAAGACAGGGGCGATAGCAGCCCCGGCAATCAAGCCGAACAAATGAGCCACAATATTAATACCTGGATTAATAAATGTCATCACGACACCAATGATGAGAATGACGGTAATGATTTGGGCATTGGCTGCATCGATTAAATCTTTGCGGTTAATGACCATGTACAAATAGACGCCAAACAAACCAAAGATTGCACCCGAGGCGCCGAGGTGTAAATAGAAGGGGCTGGTTAAAAATAAGGTGGCCAGGTTAGCTAAAATGCCTGTGGTTAGGTACACTGTAATAAACTTTACTTTCCCAAGCATTTTTTCTAGAGCAGGTCCGAAGAGAACCAATGAAAACGAATTAAACAGCACATGCCCCATATCGCGGTGGAGGAATATCGGGGTAATCAGCCGCCACCACTCCCCAGCTGCAATCGCGCCGTTGTTTCCTACCCCTAATTGGAAAATCGCGATTCCAAAAGGGATCCATCCATTGGTCCAAATGGACAGGTTCATCCATAAGAAAAGCAAAAGATGTATAACGATAAGTCCGGTAATAATGGGGTAATTTTTCCGAAAAGAATAGAAGGTTTCGTTTCTAATAAACATGGTTTCCCCCCTTTTTTGGCCAATTGTCAACAAGTTGTTGGCAACTGCATAATCCTTTATAATTTTACCATATGGAATGGGACAGGTACTAATGACAGTGCACAGGACAAAGGGTGAACATAAAACATGATTAAAGGAATCGGCTTAGATGTCGTAGAATTAGACCGAATTGAACGTTTGTTACATAAAAGCCGGCGCTTTGAGGAAAGAGTTCTCACGACATCAGAGCGTGAGCAGTTGCACATGCTGAAAGGCAAAAGAAAAGTGGAGTTTGCAGCTGGACGTTATGCAGCAAAGGAGGCTTTTGCAAAAGCGGCAGGCACTGGTATTTCTAAAGAATACGGTTTTCAAGATATAGAAGTATATAATGACTCTTTAGGCAAACCGGTCATAAAAGCGAAGGGTCTAAACAGTACAGTGCATATATCCATCACACACAGTCATGACTTTGCTGCCGCTCAAGTTATTGTAGAGAAGTAAATGTTGGACAGGTTGACGGCTTGTTTGCATATCTTTTCTGTTTGTCTCATAGAAATATATTGCGGTTAGGAGGGACCTGCCATGCAAGTGGTTACCGGTGAAGAAATGAGGCAGGTGGATCGCTTTGCCATTGAAGACATTGGGATGAGAGAAGAAGTTTTAATGGAAAACGCCGGCAGAGCTTGGGTTGAACAATTGGAAAAGCTTTACGCCGGTCTTTGTAAAAAGAAGATTGCTGTGTTGGTTGGAAAGGGTAATAACGGTGGTGACGGTTTTGTTATTGCCAGGACACTGTTAGACAGGGGGTTTCATGTCGATGTCTGGTTATTAGCTGCAGAAGAACAATGGAAAGGGGCTGCTAAGTACCACAAACGTTTATTTGAGAGCTGCGGGTATGAAGGGAAAAACTGGGACGTTCTTGCTTTTATGGAAAAAGCGTATGATTTGTGTGTTGATGCTATGCTTGGTACCGGTGCTACCGGGGCATTGCGTTACCCTTACAGTGAAGCAGCCGATTGTTTGAACAAAAGTGGTTCCATTATCACGGCTGTTGATATTCCAAGCGGTGTGCCGGCGGGAGAAGGCGATGTTGCGGAGGAGGCAGTCCAAGCTGATGCGACGATTACGCTTCAATCGGCCAAGTGCAGTGCCTATCTTTTTCCGGCGCGGTCTTATTATGGGGACATAACCGCTGTAGACATTGGGATTCCTCAATCTGCCTGGAGTGTCGTTCATTCTAAGCGGAGTATCTGGACAAAGAGCGATGTCGCCCTGTCACTTCCTGAACGAAGTCCATCTTCTCATAAAGGAGATCACGGAAAAGGGCTCATTGTTGGCGGGTCGTTTTCTATGCCAGGGGCGGTAAGTATGACTGCTTCCGCTTGCATCTACAGTGGAGCTGGTCTGTTAACAACAGCACTTCCGGCTAGTATTCTATCAATTGTTTCGAACAGCGTGCCAGAAACGATGTTCTTGCCCCTTCCGGAAAAAAACGGCTATATTGCAGGAGAAGTAATGGGAACAGACTTTACTTTTGGCCATTACGATGCGGTAGCCGCTGGTCCAGGCCTTGGAAGGGAGCGGGGTGGAAAACAACTTATCAGAAAGCTGCTGGCTGAGGTGAAGACGCCGCTGTTATTTGATGCTGATGCGTTATATTACTTGCCTGAGCTGAAACAGGAAATGAAACAACGAGAAGAACCTGTTATTGTAACACCCCATGCTGGAGAAATGGCACGTCTGGCTGATGTGTCTATCCAGGAAGTAAATAAACACCGTTTCTCTATTTCGAAAGAATTTGCCCGAGCATATAACTGTTACGTCGTATTAAAGGGCCCGTATACGATTGTCACTTCTCCAGAAGGAGAACAGTCCATTAACCCTACTGGCAATGAAGCGCTGGCCCGAGGGGGTACGGGTGACATTTTAACAGGAATTGCTTTAGGGTTTATGCTTCAGCACCGAGATGTCTTCTCTGCGCTTTGCAATGCTGTGTATATACACGGTTTAACAGCTGATTTAGCGTTGCAAAAAGGTTTTACCGCAACTTCAATGGCATCATCTGATTTGATTCACCAGCTGCCGCTTGCATTTCGTACCATAGTTTCTTCTTTGTAAGGTTCCCTCCTTTGTCGTTATCTTTAGGACAAAGGAGAAATGATAACGTGCGCAAAATATTTCTGCTCGTGTTTGTATGTGTGATAACGGCTGTTGTTATGACAGCGTGTGGTGAAAAGTCACAAGAAGAAGTCGTACAAGACTTGGATAAAAAGCTGCAAGATATGGATGGTTACAAAGGTGAAGCAACCATGACACTTGAGACGGGTGAAGAGCCCAGAACCTATGATGTGGATATCTGGCACATGCAAAATGAAAAAAATAAATATTATAAAGTGCATTTGAAAAATGATAATGAAGAACAAAATCAGATGATTATTCGAAACGATGACGGGGTTTTTGTGTTGACGCCGGCATTGAACAAGAGTTTCCGGTTCCAGAGCGATTGGCCTAATAACAACAGCCAAGTATATCTCTATGAATCATTAATATCTGATATATTAATGGATGCAGAACGCACTTTTGCTATTCATGAAGGTACGTATGTGTTTGAAACAAAAACAAACTACCAAAATAAAAATCTTCATCATCAAGAAATTGTTCTTGATTCCAAGTCGCTAGAGCCAAAAACAGTAAAGATTTACGATGCTGATTATAAATTGTTAGTGTCTGTTGAGTTTACAGAGTTTGACGAAAATGCTTCCTTTGATGACAATGATTTCGATACAGATAAAAACATGACAGCGGCTGCGATGGAAGAAGATGTGCCAGTTTCTACAGAAGATGATGAGAACAATGAAGAAGAAAATGCAGCACAAGAAAATTTCGAAGCAGTCTATCCTTCCTACCAGCCACAAGGCTCTACGTTAAACGATAAAGAAGAAACGATGACAGAAAATGGACCGAAAGTCGTCCTGTCTTACAGTGGTGACCAGTCATTTACCATTGTGCAGCAGGTTGAAACAGCCGAAGAGGCTGCAGCAAGTGTTAATGTAGGAAACGGTCAGCCGGTTGATTTAGGGTTCACTGTGGCAGCGCAAGCAGAGAATTCTCTCACGTGGCACTATAATGGTGTAGAATACTTCATTGCTTCTCATGACTTAAGCCAAGACGAAATGACAGCAATTGCCCGTTCAATGAATGAAACAAGTGAAAACATTAAATAAGCATAAAGCCTCAAAAGATCGGCCCCTCTTTTGGGGTTTTCTTTTGTGCTACAATAACGGTAGCTAAAAGCAGGAGAACAACTAGGAGAAGATAAACAATGGCTTTCAAACAATCATCATATCGAGATACATGGGTTGAGGTAGATGTAGAAAATATTAAAGAAAACGTATCTAATGCAGCAGCGCAGTTCAAGCAGACGATGCACATCATGGCAGTAGTTAAAGCTGATGGATACGGTCATGGAGCAGTGCCAACGGCTAAAGCTGCTCTTGAGGCAGGAGCATCGTTTCTAGGTGTAGCGCTTTTAGAAGAAGCATTGGAGTTGAGAGAAGCGGGAATAGAGGCGCCGATCTTAGTTTTAGGACGGACACGTCCGCAAGACGCTGAGTTGGCTGCTAAATACCGGATTCGGTTAACAGCATTTCAAAAAGAATGGATTCAACAAGCAGAGGAGTGCTTGTCTTCGGGCAATGTATTAGATATTCATCTGAAAGTAGACACAGGAATGGGACGTATAGGTATGACAAATACCATGCAACTGTCTGATTTCTTAGAAACACTGAAAGAATACCGGGGAATCCGTGTGGAAGGTCTTTTTACACATTTTGCAACGGCCGATGAAAAAAATCACACTTATTTTCTTAAGCAGTATCAGCGTTTTTTAGAAATGGTGCAAACGGTCGAAGAACAGCATGGGGCGCCGCGCTACATTCACTGTGGCAATAGTGCTGCTGGACTGCGCTTTCCTGACAAGTGTTTTAACATGTTCCGGTTTGGGATTGCGATGTATGGGCTGACACCTTCGGCGGATATTAGTGATCAGCTCCCTTTTCCGCTAAAAGAAGCATTTTCTCTGCACAGCCGAATTATCCAAATCAAAAAGCTTCCCCCTGGAGAAAGCATTAGCTATGGAGCGACATACACAACAACAGAGGAGGAATGGATTGGGACGGTGCCGATTGGATATGCAGATGGCTGGTACAGGTATCATGCTTCAAAGGGCGGTGAAGTATTGGTGAACGGCCAAAGAGTTCCGATTGTAGGGAGAGTTTGTATGGATCAGATGATGATAAAGCTGCCGGGCTACACGCCGGTTGATACGAAGGTGACATTAATTGGAAGTCAAGGGGACTGCGCAATCACTGTATTAGAAGCGGCAGAACGCCTAGAAACCATTACGTACGAAATACCATGTATGATTAGTAATAGAGTTCCGCGCGTGTATGTATAAGGTTTCGCTGCGAATCGACAAAAAATGAGCGGTATCTATGTTTAAACATACTTTGCAAAAATAATATCGAAATGCTATGATTGAGTAAAATGATTTGAGATAGTTATAGGCGTATGCTGGAGGTGTGTGGAGTGTCTCAGAAGAGCACAAAGCAAATTAATGTTAGTCTCCCTGAATATTTATTGCGTGAATTAGACGGAATTATTGAGCATGATGACGTGGATCGCAATGATTTTATCCACCAAGCGACGGAATATTATTTAAAAGAGCGGCAAAGAAAGAAAGTGCGTGAGTCCATGCAGCAAGGCTACATGGAAATGGCCAGCATTAATTTGCATATCGCTGCTGAGTCCTTTTTGGCAGAAGAAGAAGCGGAAAATTCTTTGGATGATCGCCTTGTAAGTGGAGTGTAATGAACCGTACACGCAAAACGTAGAAGCATGTTTTGTGCTATTATTTTTCCTTATTTATGTTATCTTTTAAAAAGAAATATACAGATGAAAGGTTGCCGCTGATTAGTGGTAGCCTTTTTTTTAGGTTTTAAATCAAAAATTAAGGGATATACTTTGTTTTTTCTATTTATGTCCTTATGAACGGCTCTCAGATGAGATGCCTATGAAAAAGCAGCGGATGAAATTTTCGCATGCGTCGATAAGCTGCTGAGGAGTGAAAATGCCGCCCGCACAAGTGAACATAAAGGGCCCGCCCAGCCAGAAGGGGTAATAATGCTAACCTCCTGTAACTAATAGAACCTTTTTTATAAATCAATATGCATACGCGCCTTCATTTCGTTTCGCACTCGATGGGCAGGTTTATTGGTGAAGAATATCAAAAAAGGATATAAAAATATATAAAATTGTTGCGTATCGAATATATATTTGCGCCCGTGTGCAAGAAATGAAATAATATAAACAAGTGTGTTTTATCGTTTTACCTTTTTCTTATTCTTTTAAACTACTTGTTTAAATTGATAACAATTTTTTTGGAGGAATTGTTGATGCAGCCATCCATCATAGAGATGATATACAGCCAGCGCGAAGAAATTATGAAGCGTTGGGAAGAAGAAGTTCAGCGGGTAAGTGAGAATGAAATGGGACGACAGTTGCCATATGACAAGTACAATGAAACGAACGCAGAGTTTATTCATTTAATTATAGATACGTTGGAGTTAGATCAGAATGAAGCAAAAGAAAAATTGCGTTTCTTTGCTGAGAGGCTGATTCATGCTGGATGGCCTCTCAGCTATTTCACACAAGGGATGCAGGCTTTTCGCCGAGTGCTGCTTGAAACAATGACTTCCAATGATTCGCTGCAGTCAAAAACAGTATTTACAACGTTTTATGAGATAGAAAGCTGGATTGATGGAATCATTAACCAGCTTGTCGATGAATACACGGGATCGTGGGAAAATACACTTCATCTGCAGAAGTTGGCATTAAAGGAGTTATCTGCGCCGCTGATTCCTGTGTTTGAAAAGATTAGTGTAATGCCGTTAATTGGAACGATTGATACAGAGCGAGCGAAACTTATTATGGAAAGTTTGCTAGAGGGTATTATTGAACATCGTTCACAAGTGGTGTTAATCGACATCACGGGAGTGCCAGTTGTAGACACTATGGTTGCTCATCATATTATTCAAGCCTCCGAGGCCGTACGTCTTGTAGGTGCCGAGTGTATTTTGGTTGGTATTCGTCCAGAAATTGCACAAACGATTGTCAACTTGGGGATTGATTTAGGGAAGTTTCCGACAAGGAGTACTCTTCGTAAAGGAATTGAGACAGGCTTAGAACTGACACAGCGTAAAATTGTCGATATTTAACGCCAAGCAAGAATCGGAGGGAGGACCCGTATGCGTATACCAATTTTGAAGCTGCATGATTATCTGTTAATTTC
Organism: Alteribacillus persepolensis; assembly: GCF_900099605.1. Classification (GTDB taxonomy): domain Bacteria; phylum Bacillota; class Bacilli; order Bacillales; family Marinococcaceae; genus Alteribacillus; species Alteribacillus persepolensis. The sequence continues at coordinate 8,705 of NZ_FNDK01000012.1, read as the reverse complement.
TGTTCAAGTAGAATTAGATGATCAAACAGCACTGCAATTTCAAGAAGATTTACTGAATAAAATACATCAAGAAGGATCATCCGGAGTAGTGATCGACTTAACTTCGGTAGAGATGATCGACTCCTTTATAGCGAAAGTTTTAGGAGATGTTGTTGAAATGTCCAATTTAATGGGAGCGAAAGTTGTGCTGACAGGCATTCAGCCAGCTGTAGCTATCACACTAATTGACATGGGAATTATGCTTGACGAGGTACCGACTGCTCTTGATTTAGAACAAGGTTTGGATAAACTTCAACAGGAATTGGAGGGGTGAAGATGAGTGTCCAATCCAATGTTGAAGTTCATACGGAATGGGGAATTGTTTCTGCTCGTCAAGCAGGAAGGAATTTAGCAAAAGAACTTGGATTCAGCAGTGTCGACCAGGCGCGAATTACGACTGCCATTTCTGAATTAGCAAGAAATATATATCTGTATGCTGAAAAAGGTGAAATTATTATAGAGTCGGTCGAAAGGATGCAGTCAACTGGCAGGAAAAAGGGTATTAAAATTACAGCTAAAGACGAAGGTCCGGGTATTAAAAACATACGCCAAGTAATGGAAGACGGTTTTACGACGTCTGGAGGTTTAGGTGCAGGTCTGCCAGGTGTCAAACGATTAATGGATGAGTTTGATATTGATTCTATTGCCGGAGAAGGAACGGAAATAACGACGATCAAATGGAATAGCTAAAGGAGGGTGAAGGTTGGCGGATTCTTTTAGCTTGATGCAGGAACAATACACAAAGATTTTAAAGAAATATTTAGAAGAAAAGAACGAAACAGGACTATATCATGCCCAACAATTCAGTAAAAAAGTGCTGGAAAATCAAATCTCTCCAGAAGAAGTGGTCAGTCTTCACCTTGATGCACTCGAAAAATATTTTCCTGATTTACCCCAAGGTGTGTTTGATTCGTTTGAATTTTTGCTGGAAGTAATGATGGGATATGGCATGGCTTATCGAGAACATCAAAGCTTAAGAGATAAACAGAAAGAGCTTGAAACAGAAATTAATGTTGCGGCGAGTATGCAGCAAACATTTTTACCAAAAGAAATCCCCAGCGTTGACGCATTAGATGTAGGTGTTATTAGTGTTCCGGCCTCAAAAATGAGCGGTGATTATTATCATTTTATAAAAGATGACAATGATTGTATTGGAGTAGCAATTGCTGACATTATAGGTAAAGGCGTTCCAGCAGCACTATGTATGTCTATGATTAAATATGCGATGGACAGCCTGCCTGAACAGAGGCTGCAGCCGGGAGCCTTGCTGGATAATTTAAACCGAGTCGTTGAGCAGAATGTAGCTTCCAATATGTTTATTACGATGATGTACGGGTCTTATGATCCGCGTGTTCACCATTTTTATTATTCTGGAGCAGGACATGAACCAGGGTTTTATTATCATTATGACACAGATACATTTGAAGAGCTGTATGCAAAAGGACTTGTATTGGGTATCAAGCGGGATACTACATTTCGTGAGTACCATAAAAAAGTGGAACCTGGTGATTTTATTGTATTGTTGTCTGATGGTGTTACAGAATGTCGCACGGATGACGGCTTTATCGAAAGAGAAGAGCTGACACGGCTGATTCGCAAATACAAACACCTGCCTGCACAAGAAATTGTTGATAATGTCTTCTATCAATTAGAAAAACTGCAAGGGTTCCAGCTTCGTGATGACTTCTCCTTAATTATTTTACGGAGAAAGGTTTAACTTTTATATCGCAAGGGAAAGAACAAATAACGACACAGATATGGGTACGTTAATAACAGCGGTTTTGCAGATTGTATGTGTTTGATGACTGTTTTTGTCCAGTTGAACACATCTTTATGACAGGAAAAATGAAAGTTAGCATACTGAAAGCAGTATCGTTGATATAACATGAGGGCAACGTATGGATATAGGAGGCATAAAAATGGATTTGGATATACGTACGGAAGAAAAAAACGGCCAAGATATTCTTTATGTAGGCGGAGAAGTTGATGCATATACAGCACCGCAGCTGCGGGAATCGCTAAAGCCGCTGACAGAAAAAGATATTCCTAATGTAATCGTTGACCTTGCTGATGTGGATTACATCGACAGCACAGGTCTGGGTATTTTTATTGGTGCGCTTAAATCTGTTAACGCAAATGAAGGTTCGTTAAAGCTCATTGGTCTTAATGCACGGGTGAAACGTTTATTCTCTATTACAGGCTTAGATGAGGTGATGGACATCAGTGAGGAAAGAGAGGAGGCTAAATGATGGGCGAGAAACCAATAGATCACATTGAATTGAAGCTCCCGGCAAAGGCTGAATATGTAGGAGTCGTACGTTTAACTGTATCCGGAATTGCAAGCCGAGCTGGTTATTCCTATGATGATATTGAAGACTTAAAGATCGCAGTAGCTGAAGCATGTACGAATGTAGTTGATCATGCCTATCAAGACAGCGGGCTTATCGGGATAGGGTGCAGCTTATATACAGATAAAATGGTTATTGTCGTTGCGGATAACGGCCAAAGCTTCGATTTGGAGAAATTAAAAGAAGGCCTCGGTCCTGTAGATGGTACGAAACCAATTGGTGAATTGGAGGAAGGGGGGCTAGGGCTGTTTCTTATTGATTCTCTGATGGATAAAGTGGAAATTAACGGAAAAGCTGGTGTTGCTATTGTGATGACAAAGTTTCTGCAAAGAGATGAGGTGGAACAGAATGCCGATGGAGTCCCAGCGCCAACAAACGCCCAAAAACAATAAAGAAGAACATGAAGTGTATGAATGGATTAAGCAATACCAGCAGGACCCATCAGAAGAAATACAAACAAAACTAGTACAGCATTATGAACCTCTTGTTCAGTCTCTAGCTCGAAAGTTTTCGCGAGGACAGGACCATGATGATGATTTGTACCAAGTTGGTATGATTGGACTGTTGGCTGCGCTTAGAAGGTTTGATGATACGTACAAGCGCAGCTTTGAATCGTTTGCTGTGCCTACCATTGTTGGAGAAATTAAACGGTTTATCCGCGATAAAACATGGAGTGTTCATGTTCCCAGGCGAATTAAAGAACTAGGCCCTCGAATCAAGAAAGCGGTTGAAGATTTGACAACACAGCTGCAGCGTTCTCCGCAGGTTGAAGAAATCTCGTCATACTTAGACGTTAGTGAAGAAGAAGTACTCGAAACAATGGAAATGGGGAAAAGTTATCAGGCGCTTTCAGTTGATCGCTCTATCGAAGCTGATCAGGAAGGCAGTGCTGTGACATTGTTGGATTTAGTTGGAGCAACAGAGGAAGGGTATGAAAAGACTGACCAGCAGATGTTGTTAGAAAAAGCATTTAAAGTATTAAATGACCGGGAAAAACAAATACTGCAATGTACGTATTTTGATAACTTAAGTCAAAAAGAAACGGGAGAAAAGTTAGGGATTTCTCAAATGCACGTCTCTCGTTTACAGCGGCGGGCATTACAAAAGCTGCGAGAATCAATAAGAGTGGAACCATCGGAGTGTCTTTAATATGATTGAAAATCCAACGCATGCCAAAGTGGACGTTGCAGCGTTTCAAAAGAGAAAAAAGGGCAATTACCAGTGCGGAGATGCTTATGTAACAGTGGAGACAGATGATTATTTTGTTTGTGCACTGGCTGATGGTCTTGGTAGCGGAGAAATGGCTTACCGCTCATCAAAAAAAACGATGGATATTGTCCAGCAATATCATGGGGACAGTGTTCCGCGCCTGTTAGAAAAGTGCAATCGCGCTTTGCTAAGGGAAAGAGGCGTGGTTATAACTATTTTAAAGGTGTATTTTGCTGCTAATGAAATGGTGTATGGCAATATTGGAAACATTGCTACCTATTTCATTACCAGCAGCGGGGAGGCTTCTCGCCCTATTCCAGCACCTGGTTATATGGCGGGACGCAAATTTCAATACAGGCTTGATTATTTCCCCGTACAAAAAGGATTTCAGTTTTTGTTACACTCGGATGGTATAACGATGACTTCATCTGATCAGCAATGGCTAAAGTACTCCCCTTCCCCTGAACGTTCTGTTGAGCAATTGTCTAAAAAAGCACAAAACGAGGACGACGATACAACCATTATTGCTGGATATATTATGTAAGAGCCCAAAGAGGCTCTTTTTTGTATGATAGAAAAAGCTTCAACGCATTATGGGACCAAGAGGAGCCGGTAAACGAAACGACTTGTCAGGGCATTTATACGGCTCTTATTTGTAAGAAGGGGTGGTAAAGTAGAACAAGAAAAGGCTTTTGATTATGATATAGTGAGAGAGTATATGCTGATAGATGGTTATGTTTTACATAATGAACACAAAGGAGTTTGCAAAACATATGGATGATCAAGCAAAACAACAACTTCTAGGAATGATCACAAAGCAGCTGTCATTAAGTGCTTCCTCTGTGAAAAACATTATTCAGCTGCTTGAAGACGGAAATACTGTTCCGTTTATAGCAAGGTATCGTAAAGAGCAGAGCGGTGGTGCTGATGAAGTACAAATACGAAACGTGCATGAACAATGGGAATATGGGAAGCAATTATATGGAAGAAAGCAAGAAGTATTACGTTTAATCGATGAACAAGGGAAGTTAACCAAAGAGTTAAGACAGTCCATTGAATCTGCGGAGAAATTGCAGGAAGTAGAAGACTTATATCGGCCGTATCGTCAAAAGCGGAGAACACGAGCGACAAAAGCGAAGGAAAAGGGGTTAGAACCGCTCGCTGCGCTCATTTTTTCTCAGCCGCGAAAGGCAGATATTGAAGAAGAAGCAAAACAGTATGTTTCTGAAGAAAAGGAAGTAGAAACGAAAGAAAAAGCCTTAGAAGGGGCTTTGGATATTATTGCTGAGTGGGTCTCTGACGATGCGGATGTCCGTAAGCGTATAAGGAAGATGACATTTCAACAAGGATTGATGTTGTCTCAAAAGAAAAAGGATAAAGCGGATGACCAAGGCATTTATGAAATGTATTATGAGTACGAAGAGCCGTTGCGAAGCATTCCTTCTCACCGTGTTTTAGCAATGAATCGTGGAGAAAAAGAAGACATCCTGAGAATTTCTATTCAAATGAATGAGGAAGCGATTCATTCATTTCTTGAAAAGCATATCATTAAACGTTTTGGCTCACCTGCTGTGCCTTACTTAGAATCAGCTTATCAAGATGCATACAAAAGACTGCTGGCACCAGCGATAGAAAGAGAGATTCGCAAGGAATTAACAGATAAAGCAGAAGAACAAGCCATTCACATTTTTTCTGAAAACCTGCGCCATTTACTGCTGCAGCCTCCAGTGCGGGAGAAAAGAGTTCTTGGTGTAGACCCAGCGTATCGAACGGGGTGTAAGCTGGCAGTTGTAAGTGAAACTGGGAAGCTGCTGGATACAGATGTCATGTACCCAGTGCCGCCGAAAAAAGAAGTAGAAAAATCGAAAGCATTAATAAAAAGACTGCTGAAAATGTACGATTTTGACGTTATTGTTATTGGAAATGGAACTGCTTCTAGAGAAACAGAAGAATTTATCGCTGATGTAATGACAGAACTTTCGAAAGATGTATCTTATCTCATTATCAGTGAGGCAGGGGCTAGTGTGTACTCCGCTTCTGTATTAGGACGTGAAGAATTCCCTGAGCTGGAAGTGGAAGAGCGCAGTGCTGTATCAATTGCAAGGCGGCTGCAAGACCCTCTCGCGGAGCTGGTGAAAATCGATCCGAAGTCAGTCGGAGTAGGGCAGTATCAGCACGATGTTTCTCAATCCAGATTGAATGATTCATTAAAGTTTGTTGTAGAAACAGCGGTAAACCAAGTTGGAGTTAATGTAAATAGTGCTTCAGCGAGCTTGTTGCAGTATGTAGCTGGATTGTCTAAGTCTGTCGCTAGTAATATCATTAAAGCAAGAGATGAAAAGGGGCAGTTCCAGTCTCGGAAAGAGTTGCAGCAAGTACCGAGGTTAGGAGCAAAGACATTTGAACAGGCAGCGGGATTTTTGCGGATATTGGATGGGAAAGAGCCTTTGGACCGTACCGCTATTCACCCAGAAAGTTATGGAGCTGCCATGCAGTTGTTAGAAATGATTGATGCCAATGTGGAGGAAGCAGGCACTGCTTCTATGAAGGAAAAACTAAAAACGTTGGACATAGAACAGACAGCTGCTGAACTTGGCATTGGAGTACCAACGCTTATAGACATAGCAGAAGATTTAAAGCGCCCAAATCGCGATCCAAGGGATGAATTGCCGCTTCCAATATTAAAAAAAGGTATTATGAGTATGGAAGACTTAGAAAAAGGCATGGAACTGCAAGGGACAGTCAGAAATGTGGTTGATTTTGGGGCATTTGTTGATATTGGCGTAAAACAAGATGGGCTGGTGCACATATCTAAAATGGCAGAACGTTTCATTAAACACCCAATGGAAGAAGTAGCAGTAGGAGATATTGTAAATGTTTGGATAGAAGATGTGGATGTTAACAAGGGAAGAATTGCTTTAACCATGATTCAGCCCGCGAAGCAAACGTAAAAAGCAGCCGGTGTGCTACCGGCCTGCTTTTTTTTGTTTGAATTGATAATCAAACCAGCATTGATTTAACACCCGAATTTCCTGACGGTTTTTTTCAAAAAAAGCTTTTTTCAGCTGCCTCATGAACCAGCCAGGCATGGGGCACAACCTCCCTGTAATGTTGAAGTGAAAGCAAAGGACTTTGTCTGTTACAATCAGTATATGCGCAACAGTTTGTCAGACTTTCCATTGAAAAGGAGGGGACGGAGATGGACGATGAAACATTGACCGAGCTGACAAAGGAAATATCCACACAATATTTTGCTAAACCCTTTTTGCACAAAGCTGTGTTCAACCGGAGACTAAGAACTACTGGGGGGCGTTATCTGCTTCATTCTCATCATATAGAAATTAATCCAAAACACTATGAACGATTTGGAAGGGAAGAACTGGTGGCCATATTAAAGCATGAACTTTGTCATTATCATTTACATCTAGAAGGCAAAGGCTACCAGCATAAAGATCGTAACTTTAAGGATTTGTTGGAACAGGTCGGTGGTGCAAGGCATTGTAAAACAATACCAGAACTGCAAAATCGGCGAAAGACGATTCACCTTTATCAATGCCTGGAATGTGAACAAACGTTCCGAAGGCATCGAAGAATGGATACAGCAAAGTACGTTTGTGGAATATGCCGAGGTAAAATAAAAAAAATATAGGGAAACACTTGACCACATTTTGTTTCCTGTGATACATTATAAAAGTCGCTTGAGAGAGGGACACAACATAATAAGAAAAGCGACATGAAAAGATATAAAAAAGTTATTGACTTTTAAAAAGGAATTCGTTAAAATATAAAATGTCGCTGAAAACGAAAGCGAAAATACTTAAAAATTCCACAGTAGCTCAGTGGTAGAGCTATCGGCTGTTAACCGATCGGTCGCAGGTTCGAATCCTGCCTGTGGAGCCATTAGGAGAAGTACCCAAGTGGCTGAAGGGGCTCCCCTGCTAAGGGAGTAGGTCGTGTAAGCGGCGCGAGGGTTCAAATCCCTCCTTCTCCGCCATGATTATTAATGGAACGGCCCGTTGGTCAAGTGGTTAAGACACCGCCCTTTCACGGCGGTAACAGGGGTTCGAATCCCCTACGGGTCACCATGGAGGGTTAGCTCAGCTGGGAGAGCATCTGCCTTACAAGCAGGGGGTCGGCGGTTCGAACCCGTCACCCTCCACCATGCAAAATAGTTTTATAGAACAATATTCATAAGAAAACATTGCAGAAGATGACTTAACATAACATAAAAGGGCCTGTGGTGTAGCGGTTAACATGCCTGCCTGTCACGCAGGAGATCGCGGGTTCGATTCCCGTCAGGCCCGCCATAAAAAAACAAAACAATAAACGATGGCCCATAGCCAAGCGGTAAGGCAACGGATTTTGATTCCGTGATGCGCTGGTTCGAATCCAGCTGGGCCAGCCATAAAATGCGGGTGTGGCGGAATTGGCAGACGCGCTAGACTTAGGATCTAGTGTCTCTGACGTGGGGGTTCGAGTCCCTTCACCCGCACCATTTTATTTTATTGAAATAATTGGTTTGCGCGGTCGTGGCGGAATGGCAGACGCGCTAGGTTGAGGGCCTAGTGGGAGTTAATCCCGTGGAGGTTCAAGTCCTCTCGACCGCACCATTAATAGGCGCCCGTAGCTCAATTGGATAGAGCGTCTGACTACGGATCAGAAGGTTAGGGGTTCGACTCCTCTCGGGCGCGCCATTTATATAAAAGATTGCTTGCTGCCAAGTATGGAATTATAGATGAGAGAAAAATGAAAAAGCAAATTACTAATTATGAAATGTACGGGAAGTAGCTCAGCTTGGCAGAGCACTTGGTTTGGGACCAAGGGGTCGCAGGTTCGAATCCTGTCTTCCCGACCATAATGCGGGTGTAGTTTAGTGGTAAAACCTCAGCCTTCCAAGCTGATGTCGTGGGTTCGATTCCCATCACCCGCTCCATTCATTTTCTTATAATTTCATATAGAAAAAGCATGGTCTTTTTTTATGCATAAATAAGAAGAATGGGCCTGTAGCTCAGTTGGTCAGAGCGCACGCCTGATAAGCGTGAGGTCGGTGGTTCAAGTCCACTCAGGCCCACCATGAAAAAACACCAAAAAAGTTGTTGACATTGATTG
>NZ_FNDK01000054.1 GCF_900099605.1 Alteribacillus persepolensis | reverse complement strand
AGAGGCACCTAAGAGTAATAGGAGAATCGCTTGGTCATTATACGGCTTCTCTGTAATAGCCTTAGTAATAGTAAATATCCTTTTTTCCTAATGGTTCTTATTAAATTAACGGACGCTTTTCCCTAATAAGGAATAGCGGAGATATCGCATATAAGAGCGAAAAAGAAGTTGACGATGTGGGTAAAGGATGGGAACTGCTAATTTTGGTGAGTACATTCTCTTTATCGAATTTTATATGATTTTTATAAAAGATATAATGGATGTATATTGAAAACCAGAAAAATTTTTTGTGGGAGTGTAAGGATGAAAAGAGTAGGATTTATTCTGCTGGGGTTATTATTTCTATATGCCTGCTCGACAGCTGATCAAATAGAGACTGATAAACTTGGAGAAACGAAAGATGATACAGGAGAAACAACTTATGGTTTCATACAAGAAAAGAATACAGATGTTCAAGGCAATTGGTTACTCCCACATTCTTACCAGGTGACGGTGGATGATTCTTTTGAAAGGCTCTCAAAATATGAAACAGAGTCTTCGGAAGAAAAAATGTTCTTCTGGCATAAGCCATCAGCGGATAATTTTCAATTTACCTTGGATACGACTTCCGAACAACTTGAGAAAGAGGTGCCAACGATTGAAATAAAACCGCTGAATAAAAATCGGTATGTCTATACAAAAGAACATTTCTCTTTAGGTGAAGAGCTGACAGAAGCGGAGTTTCAAGAGATTATCGAGTCAGTGACACAGGAAGTTGAGGGAAACGCTGAGGCCCATATGGAAGAACTAAAGGAAAAAACAGTGGAAAGAATAAAAAGAATAAAAGAAATGGAAGGGATGGAGGGTGAGCCCACTGTTCACACTTTGGATGATTATGATTTAGGACCTTACACCTATATGATTGAAAGTGAACCACAGCCAGGTGTCATCCATTATGAGTTGATTGGTGAACTAGAACATACCTATCTCCGTACTGTCATCTCTGTTCCGAAGCAGAAAAAAGATGAACTGTTTGAAACAATGTTGACGTCCGTACGGAAAATCACCTACAGCAAAGAAGATTTTCGTGAGGAAGCTGTATTAGATGAACCGAAAAACTTGTCCTATGGACCTCGAGAGAATCTTCAAGGCAGTTATCCAGAAGTAGGCTATTCCTTCGAATTGCCGGAAGCTGCGACATTCAGGTACTCATTTCCTGCATATCACGTCTATCGTTATACTTTTGACACCATTTATGAAGAAAGTATAGAACGGGAGCATTTTACTCTGAGAAGTTCAGAATTAGTTATTCAAGTCGAACAAGAGGAGAATGCGAGAAATCGGGAAGAGGAATTGCGAAACAAAAGTCTGAATGATTTTGTTGCATTCCAATACGATCAGGCCCGGTCGATTACGTATTTACATGAGAAGGAAGACTTCGACACAGGAATATTCACAACCGCCGTACGTGTGGACTTCGATGGCTATGAAGAGTATTGGTTTTTAAAGGAGATTGACGGGCATGTATACGAAGTAACCTTCGATATTGCTATTGATGCACCTGAGTACGATAAGTTGCTTAAGAATTATTTAAACGTTGTACGGACATTTGAACTAAAAGGTGTATAGAATCGAGATGAACAGTCGAGAGAAGTGCGCAACGGAATAAGATGAGATTTTATGGCATCTTTGCTTTTAAAAGGGGCTACGTTATGCAAAAAAGATAAATTCGGAAGGGTTTCATTATTTGTTTTTCCGGTGTTATTCGTTATTAATTTACTATTCTTTGGGGTTATGTCTTTGTTTTAGGGACAATCGTAAAAAAACAAACGGGCGCCTAATCTTGAATAAGATGGGTGTCTTAATTTTCGTGATTAGCTTTTCAGATGAATTTACTTACTATGATGATTATCTCAGTTCTAACTATTAAGTAATAGGGTGCGATTACGAAGTAATGAAAGCCTAGTTTCTCAGCACTTGAAAGGAGAAATCAAATTTCATTTATCATTAATATTCACAAATCGGGAAAGGGTTGTCAGTTTTTTATTTATTTTAAATCTGTTACAGAAAATCGAGAACAGCATGATAAACTCCTGCGTGCACTTTGTGTGGCATCCTTCTTTTATAAAAAACTTTTTTGCTTACAATAATACTATCTCGAAAGCGATGGAGGTTCTCGTATCAATGAAAAGAAGAGCCCTTGACAGCAGTTGAAATTGGGGGTGTTTGGAATCTATATCTAATTGTTGGAATTATTGGTATCATTATTTTACTGATAGGACTATTCAAAAAAGGTCAATAAAGCCCGATAATCACTTCTTAAAGTAACGGGTCACGATTGTTGAACAGAGGAGAACACATTCTTCTTAGATTGAATGAGGTGAATAAATGCTTAAACACATTTTATTTTTCCTAGCAATGTTAGTTTTTTTTATCGATACTGAATCTCACGCTTTCTTTTTATAATCAGAACATATGGGAGATAATAGGTATCTCATTCGCTGCTACGTTTTTTAATTGGCTTGTAAATTTGCCAGCATTAAAAAAATCGAGTGAAGACTAATCATTTTTTTAATACAAATGGGCGCAAGGGTGGAGTAAGAGTTGTGTCACTAGTAAGGACAGATGGGGGACAAGAAATGGCTAAGACAATTAAAAAAATCAGCTGGATAAGTTATAGTGCACTGTTGTTAAGTGTTATTCCTGTACTGTTTTTCTTTGCTTTACTTTATAGCATAAACTGGGAAGGCATTATCACTATGCCTTTAATCATAGTCATTATAGTTATTGCTTTCATCTTATCGCTTATAGGTTTTTTTAAGAAAACGGAAAATAAGATAGTTTCTGCAATGGCTCTAATCATTACTCTTGGGAGCGGTTTTTTTATAAGTTTAATTGTTATTGTATCCGGAATAAGGTGGACCCCTTTGTCAAGACAGATTTTTTTAATAAATAAGGTGTGACTCCTTTCGAGATAGAGAAGCTACCATCGGAGAAAAAAGGAGATCACAGAACGATCTTGTTCACCCTTAACCGTGCCGCCTTTATGGGGGAAGGTTCCGTCAAGGGCGAGCGTAAGCGAGGACAACGCCGAACCCTTGACGGGTTCTTCCGACATAAAGACAATGACGAAGAGGGTGAAGACGATCCACTACTGATAAATTTCAGCTGGCGGCTGATCTTCAAGGGCTTGATGTGGTCTTTCTTCATTATAAAAAGTTAAGTAATTACGAATACCTTGTCGCACAGCACGGGGCGTTTCGTACTCTTTTAAATAAATATCTTCATATTTCAAGCTTCTCCATAGGCGCTCAATGATAATATTGTCCAAAGCCCGCCCCTTGCCATCCATACTAATATTGATGTCATGGCTATGAAGAAGATCGGTGTATGTCGGGCTTGTAAAATGACTGCCTTGATCG
>NZ_FNDK01000013.1 GCF_900099605.1 Alteribacillus persepolensis | reverse complement strand
CGATTAACACAGAAGAATCCAAATATGGACCTCCATCCTTTAATCCGTGGGTTGGAATGGGAATGTCACGCAGCAAATCCTCCTTATCTTCCACCACTACTTCATTGGCAGGGCCTTGATCAACGACGACAGGATCCACAGGATGTTTACTCCATTGTTCTATTGCTTGCGCTGTGAGAAAAGGAAGCTTCTTTTCTGTTACATCCAGTATTTTGGCTAATAGTTTTCGATTCCAGTACAAGCCAGTGAGCAAGGGAACTTCTGACTCATTGATGTTTTCAAAAAATACGGCTTTTCCCCCTTCATAGTTGTTTGCTATTCCAGCCATTTCATGTTTTATATCAACAGGAGACTTCGTGCGCACAAGCATATTTTCCTGTCTTAAAAACTCCACTATTCCTTGTAAATCTGCCACCTTACGCTTTGCAAGATTTGTTTGAATTGGCTTATTCTCTGTTTGGCTTTTCCTATTCATGTTGGCTTCTACCATCTCAGCCATCTTATCACCCCTGAATCGATATGTTTATATGCTATACACTCATTATTGCAGAATAAACAGTATTATGTCAGGGCAATTTATTCGCAATGCCAGGTAAATCGCGTCAAACTATCAGAATCAAGCTATTCTTTAGAAAATATGTCAACAGTTTTTCTCAATATAATTATTCATGCCTCATCTAGGAGAAACGTTCCCCTGTTCTTGTTGCCATACACAAAACAATCACACACCAAACTCGATCATGTTTGAATCCTGTCATCACACAGTCTTTATATGAACATATCTTATTTGCGGATGGACAGCTTCCTTAACAGCAATAAACCCTTTGTTGCATTCAGTATGGCCGTACTGCTTTATCATATGCTGCAGGAGGACATTGAGGGTTCTTCAGCCACTATTCCAATGTCTTTTCCTCCTTCATTTAAACGACAAATAATATTCATGATGGCATCGTCACTGCTTGCGTGCAGTATGATTTTCGATTTTATTCCATATCACTGGAAGGTCTTGCAGAGAGCGAAATCCAGCAAGTTTTCGCCATCTGACGTTTTCTGTTTCTAATCGCAAATCTGGGAATGTCGCAAGCAGGCTCTTCACAGCGATTTGCGCTTCCAATCGAGCAAGTGGTGCTCCCAAACAAAAATGGCTGCCATACCCAAAAGCAAGGTGCGGGTTAGGATGCCGGGTAATATCAAAAGCATCCGGATTTTCAAATACACGTGGATCCCTGTTAACAGCGCCGAGCAGAATATAGACATGTTCTCCTGATTGGATATGACTTCCGCTTATTTCAATGTCTTCTGATGCTACACGAGCAATCATCTGGGTTGGGCTTTCCAAGCGTAAACTTTCTTCAACTGCTGTTTCCAACAGGGCTGGATTTTCCATTAGTTTTGTTCGTTGAAAAGGATGTTGCAGGAAACAAAGAATGGTATTGCTGATTAGGTTCACTGTGGTTTCATGGCCTGCTGCCATCAGCAGTATACAGGTAGCAAGCAGTTCGTTATCAGTCAGCTTTTCCCCGTCTTGTTCCTCGTTGATTAACATACTGATAAGGTCATCTTTTGGCCGGCGTTTTCTGTGCTGAATCATGTCTTGAAAATAATCCAATACATGCTTGGTTGTTTCGTTCCCGTTAGTTAATACATTTTTAGAGCGTGTAAAATCAATCGATTCAATTAAAGGTTTGGTCCATTCTTTAAACAGGCTGCGGTCTTCGGTCGGCACTCCTAGTATGTTTGCGATAACAAGGCTCGGTAATGGAAAGGCAAAATCAGATATAATATCCATGTGTTTTTGTTGTTTCACTTGATTCAAGAGATCTGCTGCCGTCTCTTGGATTAAAGGACGGCAAGATGCCGCCGCTTTAGGTGTAAACACCTTGCTTACAATTCCGCGCAGCCGCTGATGATTCATGTTATTTTGAAACAACATCATATCATTTTGAACGTTCTTTAACCTTTCGTATTTCTTTGATGACTGCGGCAGAGGAATCCGATTTTTAAAGCGGGCGTCTTTAAGAATGATTTTTGCCTCTTCATATCCTGTTACGTACCAACCTGGGTAGCGAAAAGTATTATTCCAAGTGACCGGGTGGGTAGAGCGCAGCTGTTCATAAAACATATACGGATTTTCTGCAAACGTCTGTGACGCCAAAGAAATTGCAGTTGCTTTCACCAACGCTGTATTCTCCTCTCTTAATGGTTTTCTGCTGCCATGCTTTCTTTCATTTCCTCTACCGTCTCTATTTCAAATCCTAAATCAACGAGCATTTTGTGATCGTCACTTTCTTCTTGTCCATCAGTTGTTAAATAATCCCCGACGAAAATAGAGTTTGCTGCATAAAGTCCCAGCGGCTGCAAAGAACGAAGGTTCACTTCTCGTCCGCCGGAGATGCGAATTTCTTTTGTTGGGTTCATAAAGCGAAACAGTGCCAGCACTTTCAAACAATAAAGCGGATTTAATTCACGAACTCCTTCTAAAGGCGTTCCGTCAATCGCATGTAAAAAATTCACCGGAATCGAATCAGCATCCAGTGCTTTTAAACTGTTTGCCATATCAACAACATCTTGTTTTGTCTCTTTCATTCCTACAATCACACCAGAGCACGGGGACATTCCTTTGTCTTTTACGGTTTGTACTGTATCAATCCGGTCATCATACGTATGGGATGTCGTGATATTGTCATGATTACTTGCTGATGTATTTACATTGTGATTGTAGCGGTCCACACCAGCCTCTTTCAGCCGCTCAGCCTGGTCTGGTTTTAACAAGCCGAGACAAGCACAGATTTTCAGTCCATAGCTGTCTTTGATCTCTTTTACCGCATCTACTACATGATCAACGTCTTTATTCGAAGGGCCTCTGCCGCTGGCCACAATACAATAAGTTCCGATGTTCAAGTCATGTGCACGCTTTGCGCCTTCTAACAAGGTGTCCTTTTCTACCATTCTGTATGAATCTATGGGTGCAGTCGAAATCGAAGACTGTGCGCAATAGCCGCAATTTTCTGGACACAACCCCGATTTTGCATTCATAATCATATTTAACTTTACTTTTTTGCCGTAATATTGTTTTCTGATTTGAAAAGCCGCATGCATCAACAGTAATACCTCATCATCCGGACATTCCAAAATCGCATGAGCCTCTGTATTGGTTAATTTTTCTCCAGCTAATACGCGGTTTGCATATTCCATCCACTTATTCATACACATTCGCCTCCATCTCATTTAGTAAAAAGGGGATATCAACATGTTCAATGACCATGTCACGCACATTCTCTTTCGTTATTTCGTTTTGTTGCGGGGTGATGCCGATAACTGGTACCCCGGTTAGTTTTTCTATCAATGTCGGGTTGGTACGTTCAGCAAGTCCTGCCCCTTCTCTTTTTCCATTTATCACAATTCCAGCTATTCTAGCGCCTATACTTTTGGCATAGTGAACCGTTAAAAACGTGTGATTGATGGTGCCAAGATCCGGGCGCGCGACGATAATAACAGGTAATTGCAATGCATGTATGATGTCACTGACTAAGAAATTCTCGCCCATTGGCACAGAAATACCGCCTGCACCTTCAACAATGAAACAATCATGTTTGTCTTTCATGGCTTCCCAATGCTTAAGCACGTCTTCTAGACGCACACTTATCTCTTCTTGTTTAGCTGCTACATACGGCGAAGCAGGTTCTGTAAAAACAAATGGAGTAATTTCCTCTAAAGAGAGAAATGTTTTAGACATAGCTTTTAAAAAAGATGTATCACTTTCCAAAGCTTCTCTTGCTATTCCGCTTAACATTGGCTTAAACACCCCAACATCCACTTCTTTGGCTGAAAGAGCCGCTGCCAGCCCTCCGGCTATTATCGTTTTTCCGACGTCTGTATCTGTTCCTGTGATAAAAAAGCCTTTCACGATATAACATTCAACTCCTTCCCAATGCGGCGAAAACAGTCTATTAAGTAATGGATATCACTCCAATGGTGATTGGCTGTCACTGTAAGGCGGATACGGCTTTCTTTCGGTGCTACAGTCGGCGGGCGAATGGCCGGTGCATAAATACCTTTTTCCATGAGTTCGTCTGCAAATACAACGGCGTCTTGTGCATCCCCGATAATGACCGGAATAATCGGCGTATGATCTCCGATAACGGTATATCCCATATGTGACAGACAGCTTTTTATCTCTTTTACATGAGACAATAGTTTCTTTCGCCGTTCTGTTTGTGTTTCGATAAGGTCTATAGCAGCCACCGATGCTGCACAATTCGCTGGAGGCAGGGCAGTTTGAAAAATGAACGTTCTTGCATGATTAAGCAGAAATTCAATCAACTCCTGTGACCCAGCAACAAAACCGCCTTCGCTCCCCAAAGCTTTACTGAGCGTTCCCATCATAACGTCAGGCACAACATGAAAATATTCACTCGTTCCTCTGCCGTTTTCTCCCAACACACCTGTGGCATGGGCATCATCGACAATAACGAATGCTTGATAACGCTTCGCTAGTTTCATCATTTGATCAAGCGGGGCAATGGTGCCATCCATACTAAACACACCATCCGTCACGATAAAACGACGCCGGTACGATTGTGTTTCTTTTAGTTTTTCTTCCAAGTCATCCATGTCTATATGGTTATAAATGACCGTTTCTGCTGACGAAAGACGGCAGCCGTCAATGATACTGGCGTGATTGAGCGCATCACTTAAGAGAACGTCTCCTTTTTCCGGTATCGAAGACAAGACACCTATATTTGCTAAGTATCCGCTTGAAAACAGAAGTGCTGCCTCCGTTTTCTTGAAAGCTGCTAATTTATCTTCCAGCCTTTCATGCCACGCAGTATTTCCTGTAATAAGACGGGAACCGCTGCTTCCACAACCACATTCATTAAGCACCTCTTTTGAGGCATCAATCAATTTTTTATGATTAGCCAGCCCTGCATAATCATTGGATGAAAATACAAGCTTTTGCTGGCCATTTATTATCACTGAAGATCCGGGTGCTGTGTGCATTGTTCGCATCGTTCGATACAAGCCGGCTCTTTTCGTTTGATAAAGCCTTCCTCGCAGCCATTGATCAAACAACAACAGCCGTCACCTCTGTAATTGCTTCTTTCATAATAGCTGTCATATCAGCCAGCTCCTCTTTTGTACTGACAAGCGGCGGCATAAATACGATGACATCTCCCATAGGCCGTGTCAGCATGCCAAGTTCTCTCATTTTCAACGACACATGGTAACCGACGCGCTTTTCAAATGGAAACGGTTCTTTCGTTTCCTTAGAAGCAACAAGTTCAATTCCGCACATCATCCCAAGCTGTCTGACGTCACCTACATGAGCTAACGAATATAACTCCTGTAAGATATCCCGAAGATAATCAGCTTTTTCAGCAGCTTGTCCGACAATGTTTTCGGACTCAAATAAGCGTAAATTTTCCAGAGCTACCGCACAGCCCAGCTGATTTCCTGTATAGGAATGCCCGTGAAAGAACGTTTTCAATTTTTCATAGTCATCATAAAAAGCTTCATACATTTCTTCTGTAGTAAACGTGACAGCAATAGGTAAATACCCTCCCGTGATACCTTTTCCTGCTGCCATTAAGTCCGGCTGGACATTTTCGTGTTCACAAGCAAACATTTTTCCCGTACGCCCAAATCCCGCTGCCACTTCGTCTACAATCATTAAGACATCATATTTGCTGCAAAGTTCCCGTACACCTTTTAAGAACCCATCTGGGTATACGACCATACCAGCTGCTCCTTGAATCATCGATTCGATAGAAAGCGCGGCTATTTCTTCATGCTTTTCCTTTAGAAGATCCTCAAGAATATGTAAGCATTCGTCTCGGCATTGAATCGGATCTTCGCTTTCGGAACGATAGACATTAGGTATAGGTGCTTTCAAACTTTTAAACATGAGCGGACCATATATATCGTGGAAAAGATCAACAGAACCTACACTTACTGCACCAATCGTATCTCCGTGATAACCGTTGTGCATCGCAATAAAGCTTTGTTTCTTCGTCTTGCCTTTGTTTTGCCAATATTGAAATGCCATTTTCAGCGCAATCTCCATCGCTTCTGCACCACTGTCTGAATAAAAGACCCGCGTCAGCTTTTCAGGTGTTAGCTGCACCAGCTTTTCAGCCAGTTCAGTTGCTGGAACATTTGTCATTCCCAGTAAAGTAGAGTGAGCGATTTTTTCCAGTTGGTTTTTTATCGCTTCATCCAGCTCTTTTTTTCGATGACCATGAACATTAAGCCACACCGATGAAAATCCATCGTAATATTCTTTTCCGGCACTGTCTTTCACTTTCGTACCGTTCCCGCTTTCAATGATAAGAGGATCTTTGTCATAATCCTTCATTTGTGTAAAAGGTAACCAAAGATACTTTTTACTTTTTTCCACCAACTCATGTGTCATTGATTGTCCCTCCATTGAATAAACATCGGTTGTTTTTCTAAGTAGTGAACATAAGAATGCAGTTCTTCTCCATTCACAAAAAAGACGCGACAGCCTGTTTCATCTCCAGCCTGTTTAAGCTTTGTAATCCGTTGATAACCACCCTTTTTTCCAGCCACATACCCAGTTACATAGTCAGGGTCATCAGACCAGCATAATTCAGCAACCGAACCGGGATGCTGGCTGACTTTTGTTGCAAGAGTCAGAGCTTCTTGCACCCTCGGACTATTAGGCAGCTTGTGATGTTGTGCCCACTTTTCAAAGTTATCCGTATTCCAGTCCATTCGAGAAACACGGATCCCTCTATCGTTTCCAGCATCGACACGCTGACCGGTGCATATGTCAAACAGCATCGCCCCTCTAATAACTGAATTTTCAGCCATTTGTTTATATGCGTTGTCTATCACCTCCACCGGTACGCCCTCTCTTTTTAATAATTCTTTTGCCAATAACTGCCCTTCTTCTGCTGTGGCTGCTTCGTGTGTCGATATGGACAGGGGTTCTGTTTGTTCAATAGAACTAGAAATCTTTTCAACTGTAATCTGCATAAAATCTGGATTTCCCCTGGCATGATGTAATGCTTTGTCTAGCAAAGCATCAGCTTTTTTTGGTATATCGTGATATGTTGCCATGCATTCCCCGCCAGAGATGTGCTTTCCTTCTTCTTCATGAGATCCGTTCTGAGACGCTCTCATTCGCACGCTAAAATAGGTTTGTGCCTGCATTTTTCACCTCTCCCCTTTTGTAAACC
This sequence comes from Alteribacillus persepolensis, assembly GCF_900099605.1. Lineage (GTDB taxonomy): Bacteria > Bacillota > Bacilli > Bacillales > Marinococcaceae > Alteribacillus > Alteribacillus persepolensis. Next base: position 79,144 of record NZ_FNDK01000013.1, on the reverse strand, counting down.
ATTTAATTATTAAAGTTAACAAATATTCTACAACCGTTAACCACATAAGTCAACATGGTTAACATTTTGATTATATCGTTCGAGGGCGTTTTTTTATTGTGAAAATCTGCTTGAAAGCATAATCATCTTGTTCTCTTGCCAGTCTTTAAGCAGCCGCTATTTTTTTTATGCTGTTTACATACAAAAATAACAAAACGGCTGTAAAAAGAAGCACAATAACAATTTCTGCCTCCGCATTTAACATACAAAGAAAAGAGCAGGCGCTTGTGCTGGACGATGAAAACGCCAAACTTTTATCCTTTCCTATCTTCGAATCAAAAAAACAAGCACTGCTTTTATCTTTGCAGTGCTTGTTTTCACTTCATATACAGTCTATTCAACACTCATTTCCAATTCTTCTACTCTTTTCTCCACGTAAGATTGGTCTTTTTGAGCATGAAAGGTTTCAGCTTTTTCCACAATAACAGCGGTGTTGTATTCAGGAATTTGCGCGTGGTCTTCATAGACCCCTTTCGGCAGGAGAATATTACCTTCCGGCCAGTAGACAGCAATATTGCCTGCAGAGATATCTTCAAATTTTGCTGTTCCTTGATAGGTTCCGAATTGATTGTAGGCAACAATGGATTCTCCTTCTTGAATACCTAACGTATCAGCATCTTGTTCACTGATAAAAATATCGTATCGTTGTGCCGCATTAAAGGGATCTTTTTCACTATAAATCATTGAATTAAATTGCTTTCCCCGTCTTGAAGTCACATAGAATTTGCCTTCTGTGCGGCGGTTTTCTGGTATATCAATGCTGAGAAGGTTGCCTTTTCCATCAGGAGTAGGACACTCCCCGTTTTCACAAAGCCAAGCGCCTCCCCATTGAAACACGTCGCCTTTTTCTTTTAAATGCTGAATACCATCATAGTTAGGATTACTAACAGCAATTTCGTCTCTTATTTGCTCGGCATCTTCCCACTCTATGAGATGTTTTCTATCCGGATAGACACGTGCGGCTAAGTCGATATATATTTCCCATTCACAACGAGCTTCTTCTATTCTAGGACCTTTAATTTCCGGACTAAAATAGACCATTCTTTCTGTGCTAGTCGATGTTCCCCCACCCGCCTGCTCATACCTGGTCATGGCAGGCAGGACGATGACTTCTTCTTTGGCGTCAGCCAGCGTTGACGTGTTAAAAATAATATCCTGATGCACACGTAAATCAATATTTTCCAACACGTTTTGAATGAAATCCGGATCAGGCATCGTTTCAAGGAAGTTGCCGCCACTCGTGTAGAATAATTTTAATTTCCGCTCATGGTCTTCAGGAAGCAAACTATTTTCTAGTGTTTGCCCGACGGTATCTCCTTGCCAGCGCGGGATATCAAAGTTCCAAATATCTTCCAAGCGTTGGGCGTTCTCTTCTGTAAAGTCGCCTCCAGGAAGAACAAACGGGTCCGCCCCCATTTCTCCTGATCCTTGCACACCGCTGTGGCCGCGAATCGGCATCAAACCGCAATGCTCTCTTCCAATAAATCCGCGCAGCATAGCGAGATTTGCTACTTGGGAGATATTATCTGTCCCAAACCGATGCTGAGTGAGCCCCATGCTCCAGATAAACACGCCAGATTTCGATTGTGCCAGCAGCTCTGCAAATTCATACATGCGCTGTTTAGAAAGTCCAGAAGACTGCTCGAGATCTTGCCAATTTTGTTGTGCGATATGCTTTTTGAGAGAAGCAAATCCATTTGTGTGTTCCTTAACAAAATCATGATCAATCGCGCATCCCGGTTCTTGTTCTTCCATCTCAAACCAATGCTTCATGATGCCATTCATAAAGGCGATGTCTCCACCAATATTTACCTGGTACACATCATCTACAATCTGTGTACCAAACACCGCACTTTCCGGGATAGACGGTATCCAGTATTTTTCCATCGACGGCTCGCGGTACGGATTGATCATAATAATTTTCGTGCCGGCCTTTTTCGCAGCATACATATACTTCGTTGAAACAGGCTGGTTATTAGCAGCAACACTTCCCCAAAAAACGAGGACATCACTTCCAATCCAGTCTTTATAATTACAACTAGAAGCGCCGATGCCAAGTGATCTCTTTAAAGCCGTTTTACTAGGGGAATGGCAAATGCGTGATGCGTTGTCGATATTGTTTGTTCCTAAAAAACGAGCCGTCTTTGCTGCAGTATAATAGACTTCATTCGTAATGCCCCGCGCTGTTAAATAAAACGCTAATTGTTGTGGGCTGATATCTTTTATTTTCTCTGCAATACGATTCAGTGCATCATCCCAAGAGATTCTAGTAAACTTATTTTCTCCTTTTTTTCGTGATAAAGGATAAGGAATACGTCCAAGCTGACGAAGTTCTGTGCTGCTCATCTCTCTTAGTTTCTCCACATCTTCCAGCCATTTCGGGTCCATTGCAGGCTGCGTATTGAGTCGTAAAACGTTCAAACGTGTCGTGCACAAGTGAGGTCCATCCAATGTCTGATCACGTAGCCCGGACACACCAAGTGCACACCCATCACATACCCCTTGTGTTAAAATACGGTAAGCATAAAGGGCATTATCTTTATTTTCCCAAGCTACTTTCATCGTATCTCGTATATGATGGGGTTTTATTTTTCCCAGTCCCATTGGTGTTTTCCCAGCCCATAGTTTTGGAGCAGGTTTTTTATCCAGTTTTATTGGTCCAGTATGTTTTGTTTTCCCCATTTTTTTCACTCCTTTATTAAGCAATGCACAGCGAACAACTTACTTTCATTAATATTTAAATTCTTTTGATTTCTTGTTAAAATATACATTATGTTTTTATTTTTTTCAACGAAAAAACATTATGCTTTTTTCAATTACCTGGAAAGAGGAAGTGACTATATGGAACGAAAAATCAGCGTGAGAAAGTCAATGATTTCCTTTCAGCATGGGGACTTTCAAGAGATGGAAGATGATATTGTATCGGAACATCCTCTAACGATATATATTAATCAAGAAGAATTTGCTACGATGGTATGTTCTCCTCGTCACTATGAAGAATTGGTGGTAGGGTTTCTTGCCTCGGAAGGAATTATTTTATTTAAAGAAGAAATCGAAGCTCTAGATATTGATGCAGATAATGGTTTTGCTTATGTTCAAGTCCGCAGTAATCGAATGCAGTCTCCATCTTATTACTCGAAGCGGTTTATTGGTTCTTGCTGCGGGAAGAGCAGGCAGTTTTATTTTCAAAATGATGTCCGGACGACGAAAACATCTATGACCAATGTTACCCTGACCACAGAACAATGTATTCGCCTAATAAAAAAAATGCAAGACAACAGCCTGACGTTTAAAGGGACAGGCGGGGTGCACAATGCAGCCATCTGTTCACCACAAGATATTATCGTAGACCGTGCAGATATAGGAAGACATAACGCGCTTGATAAACTGTATGGTCATTGCCTGTTAAATAATGTCCCCGTAAAAGACAAAGTGCTCGTATTCAGTGGAAGGCTGTCTTCAGAAATATTAACGAAAGCTTCAAAAATAGGTGTAGGAATTGTTTTATCCAAATCTGCCCCCACTGACCTTGCGGTTAAACTCGCTGAAGACCTTCATATTACTGCTGTTGGTTTTATCCGTGGAGATTCGTTTAATATCTATTCCCACTGGCATAGAATTACAGACACTAATTAATGCTTCTTATACATCATGCTTTACCCGGGAAATAAGCTGTGTGAAAAAACTTTAGTGCAATAAGCACGTTTTCATGGAAATGACGGAAAGAGGCAGAGCGCCGTCACAGTCAATGCATGCATTCCGCACATCCATGGCTGTGACACTGCCTGCTGCTTTCATTCACGTTCTCTGCACAGCTGGACTCTGTAGAAGATAAAACATGCGGCAGTCTTTTTAATCCAATACAAAAGGTTGTTTTCTTTTGCTCTCTCCCACTGGGCTTTTCCAGTCAGATGGCCGGTTAATATTAGTAAACACTTTTTTTTCAAACGGTTTCTCTTCGACTTTTAATTTTTTTAGCAAATGATACATACTGCGATGACCTTCTTGTAAAACTTCTTTCATTTTCGGCACAGAGCTTTTATGGTAAAGAGCCGCAAGGGGCTGCTTTCTATTTGCAACCGGAATTACAGCTTCGTATTCTGTATCCATCTTTTCTGCCATTACTTTCCATTCATGAACAAATTCTGCTGTTACAAACGGCATGTCCGCTGCTAATACAAAAAACCACGTACTCCTGATTTCTTTTATTCCATAATAAAGGGCTGCAAGCGGGCCTTCGTACTTCCTGGGGTCCACATACAAACGAATATCTTTTTTATGAAAATGATTGACTAGATTTTCATTGGTGAGAATATAAACCGGTTTAATGCCGTTACAAAGCAGAGCGTCGACACTATATTCATATAATTGTTTCCCCTTGTAGCGCTCAAACATTTTTGGCTTGCCATACCGGGAAGACTTCCCTCCTGCCAGGACTATCCCAGATATTTTCAATTATTATACACCTCTTTCGTTACATATGGGAATGCCTGCAGCTTTTGTTCTACAGGCAGCCATATTTTATGCTCTTTCTTCTCTGAACATTGAATAAAAGTTTCTTTGCAAAAAGTCCATGGCTTTCTTTCTTATCAGCCTGGGTAACGAGTGTTTTTGTTTCTTTTCTGCAACAGGCACAGCTCATCCATGAATAATATCCCTGGTGAACCTCAGTCTGTAACTATCCTCCGCTGACTGGAGGAATAAAAGCAATAGTGTCGCCTTCATTTACAATATCATCATCGTTTGCGTAGTTTTCATTAATAGCCGCCATCGTTTGTGTCATATGGGGCAGGTGATGAGTGGCTGCCAGCCATTTTTTCAAATCGGAAACACTCACCCCTGCCTTTTCCACTTCCATTGACTCTTTTCCTATCTCTTCCTGTAAACGGGCAAAAAATAAAACTTTTATCATAAGGCATCTCCTTTCGGTGGTTTCCCTTGTGGATAAGCGGTCGTTTCTAATTGATCGCCAACCCACTTTGTACCATCTGCCCAATGTTCCTTTTTCCATATAGGAACAATCTCTTTAATTCGTTCGATGGCATATTGATTGGCCTCATAAGCTGCTTTTCTGTGCGGCGAGGACACAGCGATGACAACGGCAATATCAGAAATCTGAAGATGACCGGTTCTATGAGTGATTGCTGCCAGCGTATCCGGCCATTTTTCTTGTATCTCTTGCCCAATCTGCTCAAGCATTTTCACTGCCATGCTTTTATACGCGTGATACTCCAAACTCAACGTTCGTTTGCCATTTGTTAATTCACGTACAGTGCCTGTAAAAGTCGTGACGGCTCCGCACTCAGGTCGTATCACTTTTTGTGTTATTTCTCCGATGGATACAGGCTTATCTGTGACTGCAAATAAATCATCTGCCATAATACGCTTTCACCTTTTTCCATATATTTTTTACATAGTCGTCTTCACCGTAGAATGTATAGACAGGAATCGAAAAAGCATCTTCCTTTTCGATTGGTTCCCACGTCACCGCACAAAAAATATTTGATAATTCTTTTAAAAGCGCTGCATCTCTTTGTCCACGCAATAGGACCACTTTCGGATAACCAGCGTGTTTATATCCTTCTACAAAAATCATGTCAGGCGAGAAAAACTGATACAAAGCGATAGTATCTTCTAATGTCCAGCCCGCCTGATTGATTTGTATTTGCACTGATCCTTCCCCTTCTACTGCTGCAGCTGCTGCACCTGCCCCAAGGTGCTGCCTGCTGTCTTTTTCAGCCACTTCTTCAGCCGGCTTCCCTCCATGGCCATGGTGTTTAATAGCTGCCGTTTTATACCCATTCGCAGCACTTCGGGCAATTAATTGATTCATCAGTGTCGTCTTCCCGCTGTTTTTGCAGCCTACTACCTGTATGACGGGACAATATTGTTCCATGGCCATTCACTGCCTATCCAGTCTTCTAATAGAAGGACATCCACTTCCATACCCTTTTCATATCCCCGCGTTCCCCCGGCAAGGACAATAAAAGCCGAAGCATCTGCTAAAGATGTAACAACTCCTGACTTATCCAGACCTGAAGGAATCACTGTATAGCGACCATTGTGTTCTTCTAATTTCGCCCTCACAAAACGTGTGAACGGGTTCGGCTTAGGAAAATCTGCACCTAATACAGCCTTCGTTTTTCGTAAGTGCGGTCTTGGATGAAACAGGCTTTTTTGAATAACAGGACGTACAAATAATTCAAATCCAACATAGCATGCCGAAGGATTTCCCGAAAGTCCATAGTAGAGCTTGTTTCCTAAACGAGCCACCGTTGTTACGCTGCCAGGCCGCATTCCAATTTTATTAAACAGCACGGAAGCCCCTAGTTTTTCTAAAATCTTTGGCACGTAATCGTAATCCCCGACGGAGACGCCGCCTGTTGTAATTAAAATATCTACTTCTGATAAAGCATTTTCTACCGCTTCTAGACAATCTTCAAAATCATCACTGAACTTTCCAAAATATTTAGCTTCTCCTCCCGCCTTTTCTATTTGGGCAAGAACCATGTATGCATTGCTGTTACGTATTTTGCCCGGCTCAAGAGGTTCAGACACATCAAGAAGTTCACTGCCCGTGGCAAGCAGGCCGATAACCGGCTTTTTAGCTACCGGGACGTCGCTGTAGCCAAACGTTGCGAGCAGCGCGCTAACACCTGGGTTAATAAACGTTCCTTTTTTTACTAATGAATTTCCTTTTTTCGTATCTTCACCTTGCAAGGAAATATTATCACCTTTTTTTAACGACCGTGTTATTTCCATATATACTTGATTGTTTTTTCGTTTTTCTTTTGTCAGCTCCAGCATAATGACACAATCACAACCATCAGGAATTTTTGCACCAGTCATAATCCGCACCGCTTGAAAATCCTCTACTTCTCCTTCAAATACCGAACCTGCTCCTATTTCACCGACCACTTCAAATGTTACCGGATGTTCTCTTGTGGCTTGTTTGGTATTCTCTGCTTTGAGGGCAAACCCGTCATAAGGCGACTTATCAAACGGAGGAACATCATGATCTGCTTTTACATCTTCTGCTAAGTAGCGGCCGTATGCTTTTTCAATAGAAACCCATTTGGTTTTTGGCACAATCTCTGATTCCATCACTTTTTGTACAGCTTCTTCTACTGGGATGGGGGTTCTTTTCTCAACCATGTGACAGCTCCCTTTCTCTTAACTTAACAACTGGTGGTAGATTGTTTTCGCCTTTTCTACCTCGTTTGTTCCATGCACAAGCACCCTGCCGTCTTGAAAGACAGCAAGACGATAATCATGTAACAGGCAAGTAAGCACATACGGATTACGGCGGACTTTGCCGTGTTTTTCCAATACACCTTCTAAGGAAGAAAAGTCATACTCCTTTTTATGGGAAGGTCTAATTTGAACGGTGTCTCTTCCACACAAGACTTCGAGCTTTGTTTCGAATGAATAACGAAGAGAAGGATAATCTCTTTGTTCTCCGCAGGAAGGACAGTCCGCCTTTTTAGCATGGAACATATTGATAGAAAGCGGCTGCCCCTGCCATACATCAAACAGCAGCAGCTTCTTCCGCAAATCATTCCAACGGCCTGCTAATAGCTTTAAAGCTTCTGTTGTTTGTATCGATGCGGTTATCTGAACAGCAGGTGCAATAATTCCTGAGGTTTCACAACTCATTCCAACATCGGGCATAGAAGGAAGAACACATTGAAGGCATGGTGTTTCCCCAGGGAGAAATGTATAACTCATTCCATTACTTCCAGCGCAAGCCCCCATGATCCACGGGATATGATGCTTTTGAGACAAATCATTGATAATGAAACGTATTTCATAATTGTCACTGCCATCCACGATAAGATCTACATCTTCCAGCAGACTTTCCACATTATCTGCTTTTGCATCCATTGCAATCCCTTTTATTTCCGTATCGGTATTAACAGCACGCAGACGCTGTTCAGCTGCAATAGCTTTCGGAATGTTATCTTTAGCATCTTGTTCTGTATACAGCTGCTGTCTATGTAAATTGCTTGCATCCACATAATCACGGTCTACAATTGTGACTTTCCTGACACCTGCCCGTACAAGCATTTCTGCATTGGCACCACCCAATGCACCGGCTCCAATAATCAAGACACTTTTCTCACGAATGTGCTTCTGTCCTTCCTTTCCAATCCCGGAGAAAAGCTGCTGCCTGGCATATCTGTCTTCCATCTGCCACCTCTCCTTCATCCGCCAATATAGGACATTTCAATTTTTCGTCTGTTTCTGGCTGTTTCTTCTGTTCTTTCCTCTGAGTAACGATCTGTCCGTCTCTTCCATATATCTTCTATATGCTTGCCGATATCATCCATCGATGCTGTAGAACGTATCAATTTTCTTAAGTCATATCCTGTTTCAGCAAATAAACAAGTGAATAGTTTTCCATCTGCTGAGATTCTTGCTCGTGTGCAGCTCGAACAAAATGTCTCAGAAATGGATGAAATAAACCCCACTTCTACATTTGACCCTTGATAACGGTACCTCGAGGCGACTTCCCCGAAATAGGCTTTTTCCATTGGTACAAGCGGCGCAATATGCTGCAGTTGTTCATAAATCTCTTTTTTAGTGACAACTTTGGAAAAATTCCAGCCATTTGTCTGGCCGACATCCATAAATTCAATAAAACGGAGAGTGATTCCTTTTTTCTTGCAGTACGCTGCCAAAGGAGTAATTTCATTGTCATTTACACCTTTTTTTACCACCATGTTTACTTTCACTTCTAAATCAGCTCGTATGGCAGCGTCTATTCCTCGCAAGACTGCGTCTACCTTCGTATTTCTTCCTGTCATCTCTTGAAACACCGCATTACTTAGCGCATCAAGACTTACATTTACTCTTTTAAGTCCTGCTTCCTTCAGGGCTTGAGCATGTTTTACGAGATAAACACCGTTGGTTGTCATACCAATGTCATGAATACCTTTTAGGTCAGCCAGTTGTTCTACTAATTGAGAGACATTTTTTCTCATTAAAGGCTCTCCGCCCGTTATTCGTATTTTTTCCACGCCCAGCTTTGTAAACTGTTTGGCAAGGGCAACAATTTCCTGAAAAGAAAGCAGTTCCCCTTCACTCATGAACGGGTAGTCATCTCCAAAAATTTCCTTGGGCATACAGTAAGAACACCGAAAATTACATTGGTCAATCACAGATATACGTAAATCACGAAGCGGCCGCTCATATTGATCTTTTAGGCGAACATCTTTCATATCTTGTCCCTCCTTCGATTGCAGTTAATTACCAAACGCGGTTGAAGGTTCACATCATGTGACACAACTTATTTGATCGCTATCTTATCTAGTTATCCATTCAGTTGCAGGAGAGACAACAAAATAACTCCAATAACGATTTCCCTACATAAAACACCTGCATGAGTATATACTAGTAACTTGTATCTTCCATTCACAACACAACGTTGAAGTGAAAGGAATACAAAACAAAAATTGGTGACATGAAAAAATGCAGGCATCAAATATCACAATTGGTGTAATTATCTAAAAACGATGTTTGTATATTGTAAGACGAATACGTCATAATTATGCCACTCTTAACCTAATACGTTTTTCTGCTTATGGTTTTAAAACAAAAATATTGTTTTCCATTAAATATATCATCAATCGAAGATGGAATAAAGTACCATGACGTGTCATTATCTGCTTAATGTTTAATTGGCACTGATCAGTGCTCTAAATGATGACGGCCTGCTCATTACTCCCATTTCCTCTCTCCTTTCTATCCTGAACTTTTACGTTCCCTGTCACGTTTGATATTTATTTCATCCTTATATATATGCTTCCGACTTGTTTTTTCATAAAGACAAAACCCAGTTTTTCATATGGTTCTTTCATATATTTGTCGGCTCACCACTCTTTTGTTACAGTCAGCAAGCCATTTGTGCGGCACAACAATCTTTTTTATATTTTTCTATCAATTAACAGCTGTATATTGGTTGATATTTTTTTCTGGCTGACCAGCCCTTTTAAACGCCTTTGAAGACACAAAGATTATGAACGCTAATCCAATTACACATATACCTTCAATAAGAAAAAGTGTGCTTGGCGTAAGAATGGTCAATACAATGCCTGTTAAAAAACCACCTGCACTTGCGCCTAGAAAGGCTATTCCCCGGCATACACCGGACACTCTGCCGATCTTGGATTCTGGAGTAATTGCCTGTCGGAGTGTCCGCCAGTTAATGGTATAAAGAGTAACTGCAGCAGTATAAACCCCCTGTGACATCAATAAAAACAAAAGGTTACTAGATAAACTTACAAATATGACTCCGACGCCCTGTAATCCTAAAGATAGTATCATGACTAGCCCATTAGGTAAGTGCTTCCCCACCAGAGTAGATAATAACCCTGCAGCCAGCAAAGAAATAACACTTGAAAAAGTTAACACCGTACCTACCGCTGTGGAATTCAACGTTAACTCATCACGCATGTAATAAATCAAAACAGAAGCATATGCCCCAAACATCAGGTTGCCGCAAGTACTCATGATAATCCCCCAACGTAGTACATGATGCCTAGGAACATAAATAATTCCTTCTACCAATTGAGACAGGGTTTCTTTTAGTTTATTTCCTTCTATGTTCTTTCTGGTGTTTTTAACAGTGAAAGAAACAAAACATATTAAACAACCTGCAACGAAATAGGAGAAAGCGTTTAATAAAAGTGCAGCTTCAACTCCAACCATAGCTATAAGACCGCCTGAAATAAATGGTCCAACAATTCTAGAACCAGATAAGCTTAGTTCACTTAATGAGTTCGCTGGCACCAATTCATCTTTTTTCAGCAGTGCAGGTATTAAAGATTCAAATGCAGGAAGTGTAAAAGCTACTAAGCTGGATAATATAAAACTTGCAATATATATGTGCCACATTTGCAAAAAACCTTGGGTATAAAGCAAGAATACAGCAATTAGTGGAACAATAGCACATAAATTACCTATCACTAATGAATATTTCTTATTCCATTGATCTGAAATAACCCCGCCGACAATACTAAATAATAAATACGGCAGCATTTCAATTCCATAAACAATAGCCATATGACTGGAAGAACCCGTAATATTGTAGACCAACCATGGCAATGCCAGTAAATATATTTGATCTCCCAAATAGCTGATGGTCTGTGCCAACCAAAGCTTAATAAAGTTGCTCTTATTCCAAATCGTTGAGTGAAAAAGCAATAAAAAATTACGCATATACAAGCGCTCCTTGAAAATATAAAGAACTCTACATCAAGTGAAGAAAAATTGATGTAGAGTTATCTGTTTTATTCATAGAGAGAAATAATCGACTTTTAACCGTGGAATATAGTTGGATATGTCCGAGTAATACTCTAGAATTTGATCATGAAACTGGTCAAAAGAATGTTTCAAATCATGAAGACAATTAACCGCAAAATGGGCTTCTTCTGCATTTATATATTCAATGTCTGCTAAAGCTTCTTCTAATAAACTATTATGATCAGCTTCCACATCTCCTCGCATATGCTCAATGACTGGAGCCACATCAGATGCTTTAAAGCCTGCAGCTTCTGCTAATCGTTCTAATGACGTTTTAGATTGTTCAAAATCTTCTTCTCTTGCTTCAAATAAAGATGTACAGGCAATATAAGCCAATGTACTTTGTCTTCCAATTTCACATAACATGTTAATTAAAGACATCGTTCCAATAATAGGATGAGCACTTTCAACGCGATCCTTAGGTATTCCCATTCTTTCTAGAGACTCAAGCATTAACGGATAATGATTGTATTCATCATTAAAAAAATCTGTTAAAAGTTCTTCATGATGATCATTTGTACAATGTGCCAAAGCCGTAGAAATGTGTTTCCTTGCGGATTTTACATAGTGATATGTTTCAAGTATATACCCTTGAAAAACCTCTTTTCTGGCTTCACCACTTTCTATTTGACCGAACAAACGATGGTATCCAATTTGTTGGGCCCACATTATACAACTTTCTTCAATTTGATTAATAAAATCTTCTTTTTTTATTAGATGCACAGATTCTTCTGATCTTAAGAGACCCATTTCTTCAAATTCAGTAACAATAGAAATCAGGTCTTCCTCCGAGACCTCGGTTAAATTGCTTATTTCTTTGATAGAATGCCTGCCGTCAAAATAACTTTTGACCTCAAGAAACTTCTCCCGTGACCCCATTTCTTCATCTATTTCAAAATAATTGGATCCTACAATCATTAATATGCTGTTTGTGTCTTCTTTTTCAATTAATGTGCAATGTCTCAACCTAGGATACTTAACTGAAGTGGTGAATGTGCTCATATGTAAAGCCTCCTAAATATTTTTTGCGTTCACCTAGCAAAGCTAGGTGAACGTCTTTAGATTAGCCGCACATTGTTGTATTCACAGCTGCAGTTGCAAAAGCAGGTTTCTTATCAAGCTTTTTAACTTTTACTTTAAGTGCCATATGTATCACCTCCTTCATATAGTTAACAAACTCGTTTACATTCTTTAGCTTATTAATTGGAAGTAAATAACAGTGAAGAAGAATTCAACACATTTAATGTTTAAAAGGTAAGCCTTTCACTACTACACCTTCAGATAAGTGTCCAAAAGCAAACGATTGTGGAAAGTTAGATAAAATCAAGGAATTAAAACGAACAGTATGAAAAAAGAATGCTAACTTTGTTTTATTCATTGAATTACCTCCTTCAACAACTATCTGAATTTTATGCAATAAATAGAAATCATGCACCCTTCATAAATACTGTTATATATATGTAAAACTACGAACCATGGAAAATAATGTATACTTTTTTATGTAGCACAGTTACATATGAATATATTCATATGGGAGGAAGTAAATGAAATCAAATAAGGCAGGTAGTAGATTAAAAGAAATACGGCAAATGAAAGGATACAGTCAAGTGGATTTGGCTTCTGGGATTTGTTCGCAATCGATGTTAAGCCGGATAGAAAAAGGAGAAACCGAGGCAACAACACATATTTATGTTAAATTAGCTCAAAAGCTAGGGGTTCCATTACATGCCTTTTTTGATGAAGGAGAAAGTCCAGTAGATGAGGGGATTAAATGGATAAAAGAAGATATTCGCAAAGCTGTACGAATAGATGACTACCAACAAGTCCAAAAAATTATAAATCAACAAAGGCATAACCCAATTTTCAACTCGTCCCCCGTATTAAAACAATTTCTCATTTGGCATCAAGCCTTATGCTTATATTATTTAGAAGACAAACTAGAAGAGGCTAAATCTTTCATTGACACAGCACTGGAATACACGAACTACTCTACTAAGCGAAGTGCTTCAGATCAAGAGCTGAGTATTATTGTTAGTTTGGCTATATTACATGCTGAGAACAGGGCATATTCCGAAAGTATAAGCCTATTAAATGATGTTCTTCTTCTAATAAAAGACAAAATAGGAGACCAAAACGTTACTCTTCTTTTACGTGTCTACTATAATCTAGCAAAGACTTTTCATCATACTGGGCATTATAAAGAATCTATTTATTATGCAAACAAAGGGCTCAACTTATCAATATATAAAGAGCACTTTTATTTGGCTGGAGAACTATACTATCAGCTTGGTGAATCCCTTCACCGACTAGGGAAACAAGAAGAAGCCTTACAAAAACTATCTCGGGCAGTTTCTGTTTTTGACATGCTGCATTTAAGCCAATATTCAGAAATAGTAAAAATACATATGGATTTAATAAAAAACAAGCATACTATTCCGTTTGATTAACTGATAAAACTATTAAGAGTTGCTAAGTGCCTACAAGAGACGATAGAGTTAACTCAAAAACAAAACATAAAAAAAGGACTCACCACATCCCATGACAAGGATATCCCAATTCTGTTTCATTAAAGTTCTTATAGCGTCTCCAGTATAACAAGGGTGCAACAAAGGGGATTAAAAAGACTATTCCCCTTTGTTTGGCGATAAGACAAGCTTTCTCATGATCGAACTCATTAAAAATTCCTGCTTTTCTACGTTCATCCCGGACTTTTCTATGTTTGCTATCGTTTTACGGTTGATATTAGCCCCGACAATGTGTAATCCGATAGGGTTCAAAAGATCCATTACTTTTCCGACTATTTGATTATCACTGCGCATGTGTTCAAGCATTATCGCTGTTCCGTCAGGCTTTAATACCCTCCGTATTTCTTTGAACCCTTGAATCGGCTGGGGGACCGAACAAAATACGCATGTAGAAACAACTGTATCAAATGTGTTGTCATCAAAAGCGAGCTGTTCGATATCCATTTCCTTCAGATGAATAGATTGCGGCAGGTGCATGGCTTTGTCACGTGCCTTTTGCAGCATAGCCGGACTAAAGTCAATCGCTGTGACTTGAACGTCATCTGGGTAATATTTTAAGTTAATACCTGTGCCTACTCCCACTTCTAACATTTTGCCGCGGGCCTGCTGCAGCAACTCTTTTCTCCATTTATCACGAATCATTCGGTCCATCACATCAAACACACTAGAAATGCGATTGTAGCGCCGTTTGATGGTTTCTGTTTGTTTTTTCACGCTTCTCCGTCCTTTTTGTTTCATTATAACAGCTTCTTTGCAATAGATACCTATGATTATGCACAGCCTGGTATATTTCCGTTCTTTCTATACGTATTGTAACCAACAGCTAGATAACGAGCTTCTTCTATTCTCGTTCTTCAACTATTAACGGAACTTTAGACCTGAGTCTTTTCCACTTTTCCTAACTATTTCTTGTATATTTTGACAGAAATCTTCTCTTTCCTCCTGTTAGATGTTGTTCTTTCCTCCTGTTTCTTGACATTATTTACGTTAGCATCACAATATTTTTAAATTTTGTTTATTTTCTCTTTATATAATTCCTTTACAGTTTTAACTGAGAGCAAAGAGGGACAATTGTATTCAATAGTATTTGTAGTGGCAGCGGGAATCTTTTCTTAGAGACATGTCTTTAAAAAGCAGCGAATGAACATTCTTCTCTTCCTGGCGCAGCAGCATAACCCCCTCTTATCCTTGCAAATATAGAAAAGGAGATAATGTTATGACGTATGATTATCAAAACCAAAGTAGACGTGATTTTATTAAAACATCTGGTCTTTCTCTTGCATCTCTAATTGCCATGGGGTTGATGCCGGCTGAAAAAATATTAGCCAACCCCAGTGAAACTCCCCCATTTAAGAATAATCCGTTTACACTAGGCGTAGCCTCAGGAGACCCCTTGCCCGATGGTGTCGTATTATGGACAAGGTTAGCACCAGAGCCATTAGCTGAAGATGGACGAGGAGGTATGCCTAACAGAAAAGTTCCTGTTCAATGGGAAGTCGCAAAGGATCAAAACTTTCATCATGTAGTGAAAAAGGGCACTGCCTTGGCTTTACCAGAATTAGCCCATTCTGTGCATGTAGAAGTAGATGGGCTGGAACCATGGCGCCATTATTATTATCGGTTTAAAGCCGGGCCACAAATCAGCTCTATTGGCCGAACAAAAACAGCCCCCGCTGATAAAACACCTATTTCTTCTCTTTCCATTGCTTTAGCATCTTGTCAAGCATGGTACCACGGATACTACACGGCCTATCAACATATGGCAGAAGAGAATTTTGATCTTGTCTTCTTTTTAGGTGATTATATTTATGAGTATGCTATCAACTCCGATAATCTCGTACGTCCTGTAGAGCTGTCCAATGCTCATAATGCTAAAGTGGTAACACTTGATCAATACAGACTTCGTTATGCTCTCTTTAAAACTGACCCCGATCTGCAGTCTGCTCATGCCGCTTTCCCGTGGGTCATGACTTGGGACGACCACGAGGTAGAAAACAATTATGCAGATGAAAATTCCCAATATGGGGCTGCCGAACAACAATTTCTTGAACAGCGTGCTGCCGCTTATCAAGCTTACTATGAGAATTTGCCGCTTCGAAGCACTTCAATGCCTAATGGGCCGGACATGAAGCTGTATCGACAGCTAACCTATGGAAACCTGGCAAACTTTCACGTGCTAGACACACGCCAATACCGAGATGATTATACAAACGTTTTTGTCTCCGGACCCGATGCCAAGAAACGCTTAGATCCAGAGAGAACCATACTCGGAGAAAAACAAGAACAGTGGTTGTATAATAGCTTAAAACATTCTCAAACAACATGGAATGTTCTTGCCCAGCAAGTAGTGATGACACAAATTGATAGAAATACAGGACCTGGAAAAGAATTCAGCATGGACCAGTGGGACGGTTTTGTTGCAAACCGCAATCGTATATTCTCAACGATTAAGGAACATAATGTTAAAAATCCAATCGTATTATCAGGAGACGTTCACCGACATGTCGCTGCTAACCTAAAAGAGAACTTTCATCATCCTGATTCCCCTAATATAGGAGCAGAGTTTGTTACCAGCTCCATCACCTCAGGAATGGATGGATCTGAAACAGACGGTTACACCCCTATCTGGCTAAATAACGAACACGTCAAACTCTACAATGCTCATCGCGGATATGTTCGTTGCTCTATCACTCCGGAGCAATGGACAACGGATTACCTTATTGTTCCCTATGTAACCGAAAAAGGTGCACCAGTTCAAAAACTCGCTAGTTTTACCGTAGAAAATGGTCGTCCTGGAATACAAGAACCTCGTGTACAAACCAACAAAAATCAGGAGAACACAGAATCCATGACCTGAATCAAATTTTTCCATTAATAAAAAACCCAGCTGATCATCTCAGCCGGGTTTTTGTCTTTCATTGACTTTCTTATCATCCTCATCGATTTGGCAAGGAAACATTTTCTTTAGGACAGCGGGCGGGCTTTCACTGCATAATTCTCTTCGTTGATTTGAATAATTTCGGCATCGAAATTATTTTCTTGCAGTATTTCTTTCATTTTTGCAGAAGAAATACGCTCATGAAGAGGAGGACCTGCTTCGGTTTCCACTGCTTCCCATTCGATCAGCACAATTTCTCCGCCAGGTTTTACAATACGCTTCATTTCAGCAAGTGCCTGAGCAATGCTTTCCACTTCATGAATGACAAATGCTGCTAGAACCTTGTTTACCAAGTTTTGTTCTAAGCGGATGTTTTCTAAATCACTGATAACATATTGAATATTGCTGCACCCTTCTTGACCGGCACGTTCTTTCAACATATCAAGCATTTGCTGTGCAATATCAACCGCATACACTGTGTTATTTGTTTTTTTCGCTAATGGCAATGTAAAAAAACCATTTCCAGCTCCTACATCAGCAATGGCGTCTTCTTGTTGAAAATGCATGTCCACGAAGTGATCCGGCCGTAAACGTTCTTTTCTATCATCACTCAACAGCAATTCTGCTTTATCCGGGTTGAATCGTTTCTCCGACATTTTTTCTCCTCCTTTAGCCTGGCGGCTCCACAAATACACACCAGGGTATAAAACATATTAAAAATTTTACCGCCAGGCACTCATTCCGCCTTTTACATTGTATATATGCTTAAATCCCTGTTTTTTAAGCATCTTAGCAGCTTTCATACTTCTCATTCCGCTTTGACAAATCACAATAATTTCTTTTTCTGGGTCTAACTCTTTTGATTTACTGGATAAGTTAGAAAGCGGAATGTTTTGAAACAACTTACTGTGATGCGATTGATATTCAGCAGGTGTTCTAACATCAATCCCTTGGGTATTATTACCTTTCAACTGTTTCTTGGCTTCTGCCGGATTAATATTAGTTATCCCTTTAACAGGGACGAACCGGCTTATGATAAACCACAGCATTAGCGCTATAAAGATTCCTTGCAGGATGATATCCATTGTTTTCTCCTCTCCTTGCACGTATATGCTCTGACTGGTTATCCAAGCACATCCATCCAAATATTAATCGCTGTTCCTAAAATCAAAACAGCCAGTATGGCTTGTAAAAGTTTCGTATTTACTTTTTGACCTGCCTTTGCTCCTAGTGACGAAGCAATGATACTTGCCACAATCATGACGATAGCTGGAATGAACAATACTTGTCCTGTTAACAATTTTCCTGTTGTTGCACCAATCGATGAGATAAAGGTGACAGCAAGCGAGGATGCAATCGTCATCCGCGTTGGAATCTTAAGGACCACAAGCATAATAGGGACCAAAATAAATGCTCCTGCAGCACCAACAACTCCTGCTCCAATCCCGACAATAAAGGCAAGTAAAGCAGCCAGCCATTTATTAAAGGTCACTTGATGCAAAGACACATCATCCAGCCCTTTTTTCGGAACAAACATCATGACAGCAGCAATGGTAGCTAATACGCCATACACTACATTAATGGCACTTTCTGTCATGAGTTCAGAACCGTACCCACCAATAAAACTTCCTAATAAAATCGCTGTTCCCATGTAAGCAATCAGTGTTTTATTTAAATATCCACCTTTGCGGTAAGCCCATACACCGCCTACCGTTGCAAACAGAACCTGTACAGCACTGATTCCAGATACTTCGTGAGCTGTAAAAGCAGACAGCCCAAACATTGGCGGGATATATAAAAGCATTGGATATTTAACAATAGACCCGCCGATGCCTACCATGCCGGAGATAAAAGAACCAATAAAACCGATAAGAAAAAGAACGATAATAAATAAGATGCTGTATTCCATAACAAATTATCTCCTTCATGAAAAGGGGCCCATATAACATGGGCCTTCCTTTACGCTTTTTTAATCCAAAATTTTAGTACGTCATCTTCCTCTGTATCTTTCAGTAGCTCATGTCCACTAGATTTTGTCCAAGCAGCAAGATCACTTTTTGCGCCCTTATCCGTTGCATGAACCTCTAGAACGTCTCCTATATTTAGTTCTTCCATTGCTTTTTTCGTCTTCACAATTGGCATAGGACAAGCCAATCCTTTCGCATCTAATACTTTTGCTGCATCCATGATGATTCCTCCTCTTAAAATGTATTATCCTTCCACCGCACAGCGGTTTGGTCCAATTTCCATTTCTTTTTGTTCTTCTGTTTCAGGGGTGATTTTCCCCATGTTTGTTTTGCGAATATCTTCATATGCATTTGGCTGCGGCGGCAGATTTTCCGTTACCATTTTTCTAAATTCATTTTCATCTTCTACTTTGAGTCCAGCATTTCTCTGATAGAGATCTCCTAAACGGGCAGAGACACTTCCGCCTTTTCCCAGTTCTTCTGCAAACGAGTAGTGGGCCGGCAGAACAATCAAATCATCAGAAAGTTCTTTGTAACGGCTGTATAGTGTATCACGCAGATCTCCTACCCAGTCCTCTGCTTTTCCGGCAAGATCCGGACGTCCGATTGACTTTACAAACAAAATATCGCCTGTTAAAAGATACTGATTATCTACAATTAAGGATGTGCTTCCGAGTGTATGGCCTGGAGAATACAGCGGCTGCACGTTAATGGATGTGTTTCCAACATGGATATCACTGCCTTCTTGTAAAGCCGCATATTCAAACGTCACCTCTGCCGCGTCTTTTTCAGGAAGGTAATAGACCCCCCCTGTTCTTTCGGCAAGTTCCCGTCCGCCGGAAATGTGATCAGCATGCAAGTGTGTGTCAATAGCGTATTTAATTTGAACACCTTTTTCTTCTGCAAACTTCTCATATACATCTGTCATCCGATTGGCATCCACAACGGCAGCTTCTCCATTGGATTCAATGAAGTAAGACAAGCAGCCTTTTCCTAAACGAATAAATTGATAAATGCTTCCGCCATCGCTTAAGTCACCAATTTTTACTGGCTCTAAATGTTCACTCCAGGCTTTCATGCCGCCTTCTAAGTTGTAGACATCTGTAAAACCGTCTTCTTCCAGCATGTCAGCAATCATTTCGGAAGATCCGCCTTTCGCGCATACAACGATCACTTCTTGATCTTTTTGCAATTTACCAGAAACAGGATCCACACTATCCAGCAAGTTAAAATACGGTTCATTGATAACTTCTACGTTTCCGCCTTCGATTTTCCAGTCATCAAACTCATCGGTATTGCGGACATCTAAAATAAGTGTTTGTTCATCATTGATAATCTTTTTTGCTAACTCTTTTGTACTTAGCGTTTTAGACATTCCGGTTTCCCTCCTTATTTAGAATGACAATGTGATATTGGCGTCTTTTGCATACTCCATAAATGTAGCTGCACCGCCAACTTCAATCCCTTCAATAAAGTCTTCTTTTTCTAAATTCATCACATCCATCGTCATTTGACAGCCAATTAACTTCACATTCATTTCCTTAGCCATGCTCACTAATTCTTCAATGGATGGTACGTTTGCTTGTTTAAATCCTTCTTGAAAATGTTCTTTCCCTTCTGGAAGCGGAAGATCTTTGTGGGCTTCTTTATGAATGAGATTCAACCCTTCAAATGTGAAGAAAATACCTACTTCTGCATCGGACGCTGCAGCAGCGCTTGCGATATTAAACACCTTGTACGCATCAAATAAAGATCCATTTGCCGCAATAACCGCTACTTTTGTATTTGCCATCTATAATTCCTCCTGTGTACTGATCATATTTTTAACGATTTTTTTCCGTTGGTCCATCCCACTTAGTCATACCAGGGACAACATTCTTTACGTTTTTAAAGCCTTTTTCCGATAGCTTCTGAGATGCTAAGTCACTTCGATTTCCTGTCCTGCACACAACATGAAGATCATTCTCTTGGTTGATTTCATCCATTCTGTTATCCAATTCACCAAGCGGGATATTAACAGCCCCTGGAATATGGCCAAATGCATATTCTGCTGGTTCCCGGACATCAAGAACCGTAATATCTTCATTGCCGGCGATTTTTTTTCGAAGCTCTTCCAAGTCAATCACATCTTCATGTTTAGTGTCTTCTTTTGCTTCCTCTTCGCTGGCTTTTCGAACGTAATGTTTAAGGACGTCCCCTTCTTCTACGGTTCCAAGGTATTGATGGCCGGTACTCTCCGCCCAAGCTTTCAAATCGGCAGTTGATCCTTTATCTGTCGCCTGCACTTCCATCACTTGGCCAGGTTCTAAATCAGTCATTGCTTTTTTTGTCTTTACAATTGGCATCGGACAAGCCAATCCTTTTGCGTCTAACGTTTCATTTGCTGTGATATCCATAAAAATCCCTCCTATTTCTCTACTTCATCTTCCCACTCAAGCATGCCGCCATCGACATTCGTGACGTTATAGCCTTTTTCAATCAAGAACTCACTTGCTTTACCGCTTCGCCCTCCAGAGCGGCAGACCATATAATAATGTTTGTCTTGATCGAGCTCATGAAACCGGTCTTCGACTTCTCCAAGCGGAATGTGCTTGGCGCCAGGAATTTTCCCTTGTGCGACTTCATTATCTTCACGAACGTCCACTACGTTAACGTCTTCTCCTTGTTTGACTTTCTCTGCTAATTCTTTCGTGTGAATCTCTTTCATGAATATCCATCCTCCTCGTTTTTGGTTATCTTTCCCTCATTTGAAACCTTTATTACCATACATATACATGTAAGGGTATATAAATATCGAAAAATTATTAGATAAACAAAGTGATGTTGGCTTCTTCCGATTCTCCAATATAGGCAGCTACTCCTCCGTAATCTAAACCGTCAATCAGTTCCTCTTTTCTAAGCCCAAGCAAATCCATTGTCATCGTACACGCCAGTAAACTGACATCCTGCTCTTGAGCCATTTCAACCAATTGAGGAAGAGGCATAGCATTATGCTGTTTCATCACTTTCTTTATCATTTTAGGACCCATTCCCAAATAGTTCATCTTTGAAAGCCCCATTTTATCAACGCCTCTAGGCATCATTTTCCCAAACATTTTCTCCATGAATCCTTTTTTTACAGGAACTTGATTTTCTTTTCGCAATGCATTCAGTCCCCAAAAAGTATGGAAAATTGTTACGTCATGTCCATAGGCTGCTGCTCCATTAGCGATAATATAAGCAGCCATTGCTTTATCATAATCACCACTAAATAAAATAATGGTTGTTTTTTTGTTTTCCGCCATATCAGCTTCTCCTCTCTATTATTACATATACCCGTAATGGTATTAAAATAATTAAAAAATATATTATTACCGGCTTTTCACTAAAAGATCCACCGCTTCTTTAATAAGCTGCTCAGAGTTTTCTCCGTTTTCCTGCTGCTCTCGAATACAATGCTCAAGATTTTGGCCGACCATAAGTGCAGCCGTGCGATCCAATGCATTTCTTACCGCTGTTACTTGATTAACAATGTCGCGGCACTCTTTTTCCTCTTCTATCATTTTTGATAGTCCTCTCACTTGTCCTTCAATCCGTTTCATCCTATTCTTCACTTGCTCATCAAACTCCATCTCTTCCCCTCCTTTTCGTTTTATTTATTTATAGCAATGCGAAATATTGTTGTTTTTAATTACAGTCTTTATACTATACCCCCTATAGTATTTTGTCAACCCTCTCCGCTAAAAATTTTCCTCATGTTTAGAACGCTGCCCCAAAAAGGGACAAGGACAGGGGGCGTATCCGCTGCTTTCAACGGTCAATCATTTAGCTTTTTCATGAGCAAAAGCCGCTTCTTGTAAACATCCAGCCATTCCTTTAACGAACACTGATACTGAGTGCAACATGCAGCGGCTTCTTCATCATATACCGGACGTGTGTGATTTTTACAGGGATTCTTTTTTAGCCGATTCCCCCGCACGCCTGCATGTATGTCAATGTAAACACCTCGTAGCGCAAGACGATCCGCCTTGTTGGCCATCTCTATGCAGACTTTTTATGATTCGTTCGTGATGGGAAGGGAAAACCAGAACTGATGGCTTGTTCCATCGGTTTCTAACCCGAATAAACCGCCGTGTTTTTCTATCACTTCTTTTACAATCGCAAGGCCGATTCCTTTCTCCCTAGAAGATGCTTGTTTTTTTCCTTTTTTATAAAAATAACGTTCAAAAATTTTATTTTTCTCATGAGAGGAAATCGGTTTTCCTTCTACTTCTACGTAGACAGTGTAATAGTGAGCTTCTCTCACGCCTTGAATGGAAATAGGGGAGGGGGTTTGCTGGTGCTCTACTGCGTTTTGTATGAAGTTGATCAGTACTTGCTGCAGCTGCTCTCGATCTCCCCAAACCTGTTCAGTTTCCATATTCATTGCCACATGAATCCCTTTCTCCTCGAGCTCCCATTGAAATAAGATGATGACTTGCTCCATCAGTCTCTTCATATTCAGCTTTTCTTTTTGCAAACCGCCTGTGGATTCAATTTCCCATTCTGACAATTTATATAACTCATCTACCATATGAATGAGGCGGACCGATTCTTTATGTAAGGCATCATACAAAGCCTCGTTTCCGGTTATTACCCCTTTTTTTAACCCTTCGAGATAGCCGTTAATGTTAGATAAAGGTGTTCTGAGCTCATGTGCTGTCGTCGATACAATTTGTGCTCGTGACTCTTCCAATGTTTTTAGTTTGTCGGATAAACGTTGAAAATTTCTCGTTAAGCGGCTGATTTCATTGTTGTGCTTCTCTGTTGGAATCGTGGGAAATTCCCCTTTTATTAACTCTTCTGTTGAGTCAGCAAGACGTTGAATGGGAGTAACGACTTTTTTCACAAAATAAAAATAAAACAGCCCCCCAAAAATAATGGAAAAGAATAAAATCATAACAACAAAGCCAAACAACGTCTGATTAAAGGACTGCTGCTGTGCTTGATTCACTCCATTCATGTCGCCAACAAGCTGGCAGGCAAATTGGTACATCGTAAATCCACTTAAACCAAGCACTATACTAACGATAAGAATATTTCCAAGCGTCAACCGGCTGACGAGAGATAATTTTTTAGACGACAAACTTATACCCCATTCCTCGTACCGTTATAATCCTCTTAGGAGATGACGGATCATCTTCTATTTTTTCACGCAAATGTTTAATGTGAACATCTATCGTTCGATCTTGTACGATATTTTCTGTCAAAGGATAAATTTGCTCCAATAACTGTTCCCTTGAAAAAAGGGTGTGGGGATGGCGCATAAAATGATACAGCAGAGTAAATTCAATTTTGGTAAGAGAAAGAACAGAACCATAAAGTTCTACTTCTCCTTTTCTCGGTTTAATAGTTAAACCATTATGTGTTACTTTCTGGCAGGCATGTCCGGTTCTTCGAAGAATCGTCTCTACACGAACAACCAATTCTTCTGGACTAAATGGCTTCGTGACATAATCATCTGCGCCCATTTTTAAGCCTGCAATTTTTTCCCGGCTGCTTACTTTGGCAGTCAGCATTAAGACCGCCACCTCCAGTCCTTGTTCGCGTACCCATTGACATACTTCCTCGCCGGATTTCTTAGGAAGCATCAAGTCCAAGATAATGAAGCACGGATCGGAGCGGGGAATAATTTGTAACGCTTCTTCTCCGTCTGTGGCTGTCACTACGTGATAACCCGCATTTTCCAAATATATTTTTACTAAGTCCCGGATCATCGGGTCATCTTCTACGACTAGTACGGTATGCTGCATATGCTTCCCCCCATTATCAACACCAACCTCTTAATCCATAGCGTTCCACTCATTTACCATATAATCATACGTCATGGCTCCTAAACTAATTTGTCTTACTATTCCTTCACGATCAATAAAAAAGGAGGAAGGAATCGGCTGTACACCATAAGCGTTTGCAACCGCTATCTCTTCATCTAACAGCAGTGGAAACGTCAGTTCAAAATCTTCCGCAAACGTTTCGACACTTTGAACACCAGGTTCTGTTTCCGTTAAATTAACAGCTAGTATATTTACATCATGCTCTTCGTATAATTTTTGCATGTCCGGCATTTCTGCACGACACGGCGGGCACCAGGTTGCCCAAAAATTTATTAATACCCTTTCCCCTCGGTAATCAGACAGTGATACTTCTTTTCCATCTAATGTTTGTAAGGTAAAATCCGGCGCTTTTTCACCTGTTTTTAACCAGTCTCCTTGAGAATCAGCTTCTGTATCTTCCTGTTGTATATCGAATTCATTCGCTGAAGGACCTGTTCCTTCCTCTGTTGTTTCAGACGTTGCCCCGCCCTCTTGTTCTTCAGTCACGAGCGCTTCATAAAACGCCCATCCTAACATTGCTATTAGTATAACACCAATAATAGCCGTTCTCATCTTACTGAACCTCCTCTATTATTATCCTAATTGTCCGAACCATGTACCTTCTACGAGCCTCAATAAATAAATCGATAAACGCGTTAATTCACCAGTGTACAATAAAATTCCCATGATAATTAAGATGCCTCCGCCCACTTTCATCATCACAGACGAGTATTTCAAAATCCATTTCGTTGTGCCTGCAAAAAAACCTAACGTTATAAAAGGAAGAGAAAAGCCTATCACATAAAAACCGGTATACCACAGGCCAGAAGATGGATTAGAAGCAGCAAGCAGCAAAATTGAAGCAAAAATTGGCC
The DNA here is from genome assembly GCF_900099605.1 of Alteribacillus persepolensis. GTDB lineage: Bacteria > Bacillota > Bacilli > Bacillales > Marinococcaceae > Alteribacillus > Alteribacillus persepolensis. The sequence continues at coordinate 53,725 of NZ_FNDK01000013.1, read as the reverse complement.
CGATACACGGGGTCCATCCAGCCGCAAAACCAACTCCTACCAGTGTTGTTCCTGCATAACCAGCCGGCTTTTTCGCAAACCGAAACCGTTTTTCTTTCGCAAATGCCTTTATATTCAGCCATCCCATAATATAAAGACCCATCACAACAATAAATACACCACTGATTCGCTGAATGAGCTGGCCGCTGTCTCCTCGCAGGAAATCATTAATAAACTGGCCTGCATAAGAAGCTCCTAATCCAAGCCCAATAAAAACGAGCGAAATACCTCCTAAGAAAAACAGGGAATGACTCAGAACTTTGAACCGTATCTCTTTTGTTTGGTGTGTTTGTAAGTCTTTTACTCCTATCCCCGTAATATAAGAAAGATAAGCAGGAAACAAAGGCAAAGTACAAGGTGATATAAAGGAAATAACTCCAGCCCAAAAAGCCAGCCATATCGTTACGTCTCCTGTTTCCATCATTTTTTATCCACCGCCTTTCCCCTTCTAATCCAAGCCGACAGAAAGCCTGCTGTTCCAACTGAGGCCACACAAACAAAAAACCACGCCGGCATATATAGGAACAATGCTTTTGCCGGAAAGATGAAACTGTATGCGCTCATGACCATCCCATAGAAAAACAAAAGGATATACAGAAGATATTCGTAAGACAATTTGTTTTTGAGAAACAAAAATGCTAAAAATACAAGACCCGCCGCCGTCATATGCATCACAAGTGCGGCTGACGCAGTCTGACTGTATATTTGATAACTCAAAAAGAAAAATTCCGTTAATATATAGATAAGAACCGAATACAGAGCTGCTTCAAAATATAATTTTTTCTCACTCCTTGACGCAACAGCTAAATAAATACCTGCCGCAATCCAACCAGCTGTCCATTCTTTCCATGTCCCAGGTGAAGCTAATACAGATATGGGATAACGAAACGCCAGCGATGTTTGAAAAAGAAACGATGATAACTGATAAACAAGAATAAAAACAAATAACATATTGCCAATCACGTCTTTTTTCCGATGATCATCTTTAGCAAAGCAGCCAATATAGCGCAGCACCCCAAATGCTAAAAGCAGCGAAACTCCAGCAGCAACCCATTCCTTATGAATAATGAATGAACCAATTTGCCAAATATCTTCCACAGTAAACTCCTTTCCGCTCAATCAAAATCATTATAATAACGTTATATTAATTTTTTATTAAAAAACTCTATTACATTCTATTGTTGTTTCTGCACTATCGGTAGATGCTTGCGGCAAACGCAGCCTTGCCTTCCCAAAACGTAATAAACCGCCCATCCTCGTGTGATTGCTGGATCGTGCTTTTCCCGCAGACATCGCCGTCTATCACTTGTTACACATTTCATATGTTTGCATGAACACCCTCCCCTTTAACAAGGCATTTAAAAAGGTAAAAAACCCTTCAACTACATTTTTTAGTTGAAGGGTTACTTACATACACAAGCCTGATGACGAACATTATTCTTTTCTTTTAATGAGTTTATCCCCTTTTCCTCATTCTTCTGTCAATTGATATACGCTTCTTAATTTCTAGTTTTTTGCTTCAGTTTATATTCCGCAAAGCTAACACTGTAACTACCAACCACTATTTAACAAAGAAGTTACTGATGTCTCTTCTACGTATGTTGCCGCCTCTACACCGCTGATTATACCAAAGTAAATGCTAATAACTGCCAGCACCCCAAACACTATGGATCCTGTAATCGTATCATTCTTATAAAAAACATAGATAACTAGAAGTAAAAACACAATTCCTATTAAAAAAAACAAAAGGCTAAACCAATGAAGGTGAAAAAACAGTTCCGTATCGGAATTGACCGGAAAGGTGACTAACGATTGGAATAAAATGGAAGAACCTTCTCTATTTAATGTTTGAGCTATATTTTGTGGTGGTTCTTGTTCACTCATAAAACCAGTTATGACAAATACGGCCATTATAATCAAGCTTTCAGCCCGCCACCAGCTGCGCGGGGACACAGTTGGCGTGTTTTTTACTTTTCTTCTCATCAAAAATCCATTTATACACGCGTATACCATCAATGGGATAAACAGTAAGTGTTTAAATAATAACGCTTGCCCGTATGTCAGCATCCAAGAGTTCATTATATTCTCCGTAAGAAAAAAGGTCATAAACACACCTGAAAAACTGACAACAATGACACATATAACAGCAATTGGAGTGAACCAATCAACAAATCCTTCCCAATTCTCATCATTTACGGCAAACCAACTGACAATCATTAAAATTCCAACCCACGTACTAACAGCCATTAAATGCAGGATATGGGATGTGGCACCTGGATAACTTGCCATGTTAGCGGAATGACCGACTACTCCCTGCGTCACAATCATTCCAAATACGAGCAGCAGACCTGCTAGGTTCACATATGAATCATCCCGTCTTTTAGGCAGCAACCACATTAAAGCTGCAAAGATGATAACCAACAACAGCAACGCTGTCCAAGCTCTGCCTAGTTCTATTTCCATTAACACGTAGATAAAACTAGAAATAAACGATTCTTCCCGGTATTCATTCATGTTTAACGTTACATGCAGCACTGGAGGAAGAGATAACATTGGAATAAGCAGCACGCTTCCAACCTGCCATTTTTTTGGTACAACGACTCTAGGTTTTTTGTCCTCGGGAAGCATAGAGAGTATACAATGACCAATAACTAGTGCAAAGCATACGTACAATAAACCATTACTTACCGCGAAAATCATGAACGTTTTTTCCTAGAGAAAAAAATGATAAAACCTGCTGCTATGACGATAAGTCCTATGGTAGCCGGCAAAAGTACTCCGTTGCCATTATCCTCTGCTTCCTCTGGCTGAGTGACTTGCTCTTCTTCCTCAGGAGATGCTTCTTCCGATGAAATGGATTCCTCCCGTTCTGATTCAGATCCACTTTCAGATTCTTCTTCAGAAGCCTCATATGTGTAAGACAGCTCGTCTTCCATGACATGGCCGTCTTCTCCAACAATACTATAAAACAGAGTATACTCTCCCTCATTCATAGCTTCGGGGAGTTGAACATCAATTGTGTCTTCAGGGTTATGTCTTATTTCATCTAATTCCAGTTCGTTTCCACTTTCATCTATTAATACCATAGTGTTCGTTTCTTGAACCATAGAGTCAAAGGAAAGAGTAATAGTAGTCGTTTCTTCTAATATAGATCCTTCTTCAGGATCAGCACTTTCAAGATGGGTATGAGCTCCTGCTGCAGTTGGAAAAGCAACTAAGCCAACAACACAGCTTAATAAAAAACGTTTCACTTGGAATCACCTTTCCCTTTTCAGTTATTAACAAAGTCCTTACATTACCGCATCATAGCATAAAGGTGATGTTTTTTGTTTCTTTTCAATATCTTTTCACAAATATTAACAACCTGAAGATTGTATTTAAAAAATAAAGACCAGCAGCATAAAAAACGGGAGCCTGGATTAAACCTAAAACAGAATGAATATGAAACCATAAAAAAATGGTCAACCAGTAAACTGCTGGCTGACCTTCTCTTATAACTTGATCCTGACATGCTCATAAGACCATTTCTTCTGTCACTCATATTTTCGTTTTTTTACCATCAATATTTTTTCCATAAACTATGCTGATCCTACAACCATACGGTTTTTTCTTGAAATGAAGTCCTTTTCTTCTCTTTTTGGTCATTCAAATGATCTGCATCCGGATAACCTAAGCAAATGGTGCCAATGATCTTTTTGCCTTCAGGAGCACCGATAAACTCATAAGACCGCTTATCATGAACAAGTCCTACTCCTCTTGTTCTCCATACAAATCCAAGGTTTAATTCCTGGGCAGCCAGCCACATGGAATGAATCGCACAACAAGTAGCATATTCATTGTCTTTTGTATCTTCTTCTGTAGAGGCAATATCAGACGTCACAATAAGGAGGACTGGTGTCTGTTTGATAGACTTCATGGAGCCTTCAATTAGTTTTGGTTTTGTTGGAAAACGTTCTTGTAAGTATTCATATACAACTTGTTCATACTTTTCTTTGGCTTCTCCTCGTATAACATAAAAACTCCACGGCTCTCTCATCCGGTCATTCGGAGCCAAAGTTGCGACTTCTAGCAGCCGTTCAATTTTTTCTTGTTCCACTTCCCGATGATCAAAGTTTCGAATAGCTCGCCTTGCATACAGTCCTTCTATAATACTCAATGTAAACCTCTCCTTTTCTGTTTAATCATTAACCCGCATCTTTTAGCTTTTTAGAGCGAGTTTTTTTCTTCCACGGTTTCTATTAGTAAACTCGAATATGGATGCTTCAACTGGCTGACATTCCATTCTTCAACGATGTCTGCGATTTCCCCTGATACATCACTGCCATCCGTTGACAATCATGCTTTATCATTTCTATGTCATGCCAGACAAACAAAAAAGCATTTCCATCCTCCTACACAGGAGGACAGAAATGCTTGTCATTTATAACGAATCTCTCATTCATTAACAAATACACGTTTCTCAACAAACGCCGTACTGACGCATTCTGACCACCTCCCTATCATCCCGTAGGTCTAGCAGTGATGTTAAAATAGGCAGGTCTCCTGACTTAGGGTCACATCCTTTTCAAACCTTCCCAGGCAAAGCGCCCAGTGGTGTTCTTGAAAGGAGTCACTAACAACAGCTGACACCCAATACAGTGGCGGGTCCGTGCCGGATTCTCACCGACTTCCCTTTTCAGCAGATCCAGCGGATTTCGCTGTCTCTTGCACCTATTTTCATTCAGTATTTAATTGACATTGATGACACAAATGATAAAAATAATTCCAACATCTCCCAAGTAATTTTCAGTCTAGCTTTTTTCTTATACAATGTCAATAACGCTTCAAAAGTATGCTTGTTTTAGAGACACCTCACGACTTACTATTCTTTTGCTCTTTCAAGCTGTTACATACTTGATATTCATTCATTTGAACGGCGCCGGCTTAATAACCTTGCGACTTGTTTGCAATAGGAGATTCTAAGAACACTAGTATAGCCAGCTAAAAAACTTTGGTTCAGGTTAAGAAACTTCTATAAGGTACTTGTGCTGTACCACAGAAATCACGACATCCTTAACCTGCAGCAATGCTGAGCGAACACACGTGGTGTGCTGGTAACCTTGTACAAGCTAAGCAAAATGACCGTTTTTATTTTTCACCCGTGCAAAAAAGCCGGTCTCCCGTGTTTAAGGAGACCAGCTATGCCTGGTCGTTATACGCTATACGGAGCTGTACATTTATACTTTCACTCGTTTTAAACGCAGCGAGTTTGTAACTACACTAACCGAACTAAAGGCCATCGCTGCACCTGCAATCCATGGTGCCAAGAGGCCGGCTGCGGCAATCGGTATGCCTGCACTGTTATATGCAAAAGCCCAGAACAAGTTTTGGCGGATATTTCGGATGGTGGATTTACTTAGTTTAACCGCTTTTGGAATGAGCAGCAGCTCACCGCCAAGAATAGTGACATCTGCTGCTTCGATGGCCACTTCCGTACCTGTCCCGATGGCCATGCCAATATCTGCCGTCGCTAGAGCCGGAGCATCATTGACCCCGTCACCAATCATGGCTACTTTCTTGCCTTGTTCTTGCACTTCTTTCACTTTAGCTGCTTTCTCTTCTGGAAGCACTTCAGCAAATACTTGGTCGATGCCGGCCTGCTCTGCAATTGCACGAGCCGTTCGTTCGTTATCACCGGTTAACATCATCACTTCCAACCCTTGTTCTTTCAACTCTTCAATGGCTTCTTTGGCTGTTTCTTTTAACGTATCTGCTGCTGCGACCATTCCGTGATATTCTCCATTAACGGCAATGAACATTGCGGTTTTTCCTTGCGCCTCATAGCCTGCTAATTCCGCTTCTTTTCCTTTTGTGTCCACATTTTTTTCTTTCATTAATGTTCGATTCCCAACAAGTACTTCTTTTCCTTCAATGGATGCGATAATACCTTGGCCGGGTACTGCCTGAAAGTCGTTGTTCTCTAAAATCTCTACCTGCTTTTCTGTTGCGTACGCAGCAATCGCTTCTGCTAAAGGATGTTCTGAACCTTTTTCCGCACTGGCAAGCAGCTGCAAGGACGTATCATCTCCTATAAAATCAGTCACTTCTGGTTTCCCTTTGGTAAGAGTCCCCGTTTTATCCAAGATGACAGCATCGAGTTGATGAGTACGCTCTAAATGTTCTCCGCCTTTAAATAAAATACCGTTCTCTGCTGATTTTCCCGTTCCCACCATAATCGATGTCGGTGTTGCCAGTCCCAATGCACATGGGCAGGCAATCACAAGAACTGCAATCGCTGCAACGAGAGCAGCCTCCATATTGCCAGGAGATACTAAAGCAATCCATACCATAAACGTAGCCGCGGCAATGCCGACAACAATGGGAACAAAATAACCAGAAATGACATCAGTCATACGCTGAATTGGAGCTTTCGACCCTTGGGCATCTTCTACCGCTTGCACGATAGAGGCTAAAGCGGTATCTTTACCGACTTTGGTAGCTTTTATTTCAATCGTCCCGTTTTTATTCATGGTAGCACCAATCACATTTGCTTCCTTTTCTTTCTCAATAGGAATCGACTCTCCGGTAATCATGGATTCATCCACCGATGTTTTACCTTTTACAACAACACCGTCAACTGGTATCTTTTCCCCAGGTTTAACGACAAGGCCATCTCCTTCTTTGACTTCTTCAACCGGCACCATCACTTCCTTGCCGTCACGAATAACACGTGCTTGTTTTGCCTGCATTTGCAGCAGCTTGGAAATTGCTGCGGTTGTCCTGCTTTTTGCCCGAGTCTCTAAATACTTTCCGAATAAGATTAACGTAATAATAACAGCACTTGTTTCAAAATACAGATGCGGAACATAGGTTGGATTTCCAATTGTTTGTATCGTCTCATACAAGCTGTAAAAGTAAGCAGCGCTTGTTCCTAAAGCGACTAATACATCCATATTGGCACTTTTGTTTCGCAAATTTTTATAAGCTCCAACATAAAACTGCCAGCCGATAATAAATTGAACAGGAGTAGCCAGCACTAATTGAAACCACGGATTCATAAATATTGCTGGAATTTCCATGCCAAATAAATGAACAAGCATAGTCACTAACAACGGAGCCGTTAAAACAGCTGATGTCATTAGTTTGGTTTTCATTTGCTGCAGTTGTCTTTCTTTTTGGTTTCGCTGTGTTTCTTTATCGGCTTTTGGCTTAGCGTCATAACCAAGCTTTTGAATTTTGCCGATAAGATCATTCTCTTCTATTAACCCCGGGGTATATTCAATTGCCGCACTTTCTGTCGTTAAGTTTACACTGGCCGTTTTTACGCCTTCCTGCTTGCTGAGTACTTTTTCAATACGATTTGAACAAGCTGCACACGTCATGCCAGAGACGTCAAACTCTGTCTTTTCCGTCTGCACACCGTATCCCAGCTTTTCAATTTTTTCTGTAATATCATCCAAGGAGGCTTCTTCTGAATTATATTCCACACTTGCTTTTTCCGTTGTTAAGTTAACTTGTGCGTTCACTCCGTCCATCTTATTTAATACTTTTTCGATGCGATTCGAACAAGCCGCACATGTCATCCCCGTAATTCCAAGCGTGGAATGTTGTTGTTTTTCACTCATTGCTTTTACCTCCTTTGTCAGCTTTTCGTTTTGTTATCTATTATTTTTCACGCTTTCTCTCTGTCCAAACTCTTCTGCAAAAGATGGGCGGAACTATTTATCACTCCATGATCCAGAGGTATATGTGGACACAGCATACTTTTCTCCAAAGCCACTGCTTATTACCTTCACCTTCACAATATACCCCTATATGGTATATGTCAAGTGTGTGATTTTTTCGCAAACCTTCCAGTCATCTATACCACCATCATGATAAAAATAAGAGAAGCGTGGCTTGTGCGAAGTTCGTATGTCAAAACCATCTTTTTACTGATATTCTCACCTTTTATGACAGATAAAAAACAAACATCGTCCTAAAATGGCTCCAGCATCGCAGATTCGTCAAATGGATTTATATACTTATGAGACAACCTGTCTTGTTTACTTACAAGTTATTTACGTTTCACGGCATAGGGAGGCGGGTATGTGTATAACAGCATGATACAGCTCATGAAAGAAGAAACAATGGGAAAACTATAGCTCAGGTAATGACACTTTTTACATTCGGAGGGATAATATGCAGCCGTTAACCGTGAAAGAGCTGGCACAAATAATACTTCGAGGTGAACACGTATTTTTGCTGGATATCCGCAAGGAAGAAGATTATACCGACTGGTCGATTGAAGGAAGGAACGTAGAGAGCCTGAATATTCCATTTAAACAATTGGAAAATGGTGTTGAGGACGTGAAAGCACAACTTCCAAATGATAAGCCTGTGTACGTTGTATGTGCCAAAGGGGTTTCCTCACAAAAAGCAGTCAATTTACTCAAAGAGGCTGGTGTCACAGACATTACTTATCTCAAAGGCGGCATGACAGCCTGGAGTGAACATCTTGAACCAGTAAAAGTAGGAGACCTTAGTGAAAACGGAGAGTTGTATCAATTTATTCGTATTGGAAAAGGCTGCCTTTCCTATATGATTATTTCTGGCAAGGAAGCTGCAGTCATTGACCCAACCAGAATGACGGATATCTTTCAAACATTCGCTGATCAACACCAAGCTGTAATCACTGATGTGCTGGATACACATCTTCATGCTGACCATATTTCAGGGGGAAAAGCACTGGCGGAAAAGACTGGAGCCAATTATTTTTTCCCTTCTAAAGATGACGAAGGGTTAACATTTCATTATCAGCCTTTAGAAGATGATACAACGGTTACAGTGGGAGATAATATAACGATTTCTACCGTATATTCCCCTGGCCACACCAAAGGAAGTACCAGCTTTTTGGTAGACAGCCAATATTTATTGACTGGTGACATTCTCTTTATTGACTCGATTGGCCGGCCTGATCTCGCTGGTAAAGCCGAGGATTGGGTAGATGACTTGCGCCAAACTCTTTATGAGCGTTACCCAGATTTAGCTCAAGACTTGATTGTACTCCCTGCTCATTTTGGGGAAATGCAGGAAATGAATGAAGATGGAACCGTTCAGGCAAAGCTCGGTGCATTATATGAAAAAAATGACCGCTTGCAAGTAAAAGACGAAAAAGAATTCCGACATCTGGTTACAGACAACTTGCCGCCGCAGCCGAACAGCCATGAAAAAATTCGACAGACTAACATGGGACAAATAGATCCAGACCAGGATGAACGCAGGGAAATGGAAGTCGGTCCTAATCGCTGCGCCATTTAATCTATGCAAAAATAAAAGAGGAGCCGGCAAGATAAGTATGATTTATCGTTTGCCGCTCCTTTTTATCTACTACCTGTATTGACGGACAACAATGGATATTTTTGTATTCATCCGCTACCACTGTTAACCCGATGGGGTGACATGGAGGAAGGTTTCATTGTATGGAAAAAGCTTAAGCATGTACGTTTGTATAATTATTTAACAAGAGCCAATGTTTCTAAAATCCTAGTGTGTACATGCCCGCTTAAAAAATCTTTGCTTTGCAATATTTGTTTTATAAACGGTATTGTCGTTTGAACCCCCTCCACGGTGAATTCTTCTAAAGCAGCAAGCATACGATAAATAGCATCTTGCCTGTCTTTTCCGCAGACGATTACTTTTGCAATCAGTGAATCATAAAACACAGGTACCATATATCCTTGATAGCAGTGCGAATCTACTCTTATCCCAGGTCCTTGCGGGATGTTCCATTCTGAAATCAATCCGGGTGTTGGTCGGAATCCTTCTTCTGGAGATTCAGCATTGACCCGGCACTCAATAGCATGACCAAGAAAGGCGATGTCTTCCTGTAAAAAAGACAACTTTTCCCCATTTGCTACTTTAATCTGTTCTTGAATCAAATCAATCCCAGTCACCATTTCTGTCACGGGATGCTCGACCTGAATTCTTGTGTTCATTTCTAAGAAATAAAACGTTCCCTCGTCTTGATCAACGATAAATTCCACGGTGCCGACACTTTCATAGGAAATATTTTCTGTCAAAGCAACGGCCGAATTGCGAATGTCCTGACGCAGGTCTTCCGAAATGTTTGGAGCCATTGCTTCTTCCACTAATTTCTGATGCCGGCGCTGGGTGGAACAATCTCTTTCTCCTAAATGGATGGCGTTTCCATATTTATCGCCAAGGACCTGCACTTCAATGTGGCGGGCATTAGCGATATATTTTTCGACGTAAAGAGTGCCGTCTCCAAATGCGGCCTGGGCTTCAGCAGCTGCTGAGTCGAATAAGCTCTTTACCTCTTCTTTTTTGGTTACGATTTTCATTCCGCGGCCACCGCCACCAGATGCAGCCTTCAGCATCACCGGTAATCCAATATCATCGACAACCGTTTCCGCTTCTTCAAAACTCGATACTTTTTCTGAACCCGGAAGGACAGGTACACCACACTCTATCGCAAGGGAACGCGCAACCAATTTATTCCCCATTTTTCTGATGTGGTCATGGTGCGGTCCGACATAAATCAGTCCGTTCTCTTCACATTTTTCCGCCAGTTCAGGTACTTCGGATAAAAAACCGTAGCCCGGATGAACTGCGTCTGCCCCAACTGCCTTCGCTGTTGTGACAATCACGGGGATATTCAAGTAGCTTTCCGAAGCACTGGCAGGTCCAACCCTTACGGTTCGATCGGCAAGTCTTGCCGGCAAACTGTCTTTATCCGCTTCGGAAACAGCCAACACGGCTTCAATCCCCATCACACGGCACGTGCGAATAATTCGTAAAGCAATTTCTCCACGATTGACTATAAAGAGTCGGGAAATCCCCATACAATTGCCTCCCTGATTAATGTGTTTTTACAGTAAATAATGGTTGTCCATATTCAATGAGCTCTTGGTTTTCTACATGGATTTTAGTGATTTCTCCAGAAACCCCTGCTGTAATCGCACTGTATACTTTCATGATTTCCACTAAGCCAACCGTAGAATCTTCTTCGACCATATCACCAACTTGAACATAAGGTGGTGCACCAGGTTCCGGTTGCGCATAGAAAAGGCCGGCTGTATTTGCTGTGATTAATGCTTCGTCTTCTTTTGCTTTTACATCAAACGAATTTTCTTCTGCTGCAGAAGATGAAGCCGAGCTTGTTTTTTGTACAGTTTCTGCCGGATGTTCCGTTTCTTTCTGTTCTTCTTTCGCTACAGTTGCCACCGCTTGCTTATCAGATACTTCTGATAAATCCATAACGTTGTTTGCGGATTTATTCTTACCGATGACAATTTTCATGCCATCGTTTTCAAGTTCCAAGTAATCAAACTGAGACTTTTCTAACTTCTCTATCACTTCTGCTAGGCTATTGATATCATGTTCACTAAATGTGTTGAAAATATCATTGCTCATCTTATATTTCCTCCTTTGGATATCTATAATTAATTATCGAAGAACCAACTTGCTATTTTCTTTCACCACATGAATATTTGTAATGCTTGGCTGTTTCTGTAATTGATCTAGCAGCGTTACTAACGGCGTTGATGCCGACAAATATTTTCTTCCTGGGCCAGCTTGGCGCATCGCTTCTATTTCTTGTGTACCTTTCATAATATAGCGAAGCAAAAACTCTTCATCTGATAAATCCGGCCCGCCAAACTGTTCTCTGATTTTAGAAAGCGGTGTGTCATCTTGATGCGCCGTGGACAATTCCTTTGCACGAGGAGAAGCTAATATCTTATCTTTTAAATTTTGGTCCATCCACGTGTAACCAGAATCTTCGCTGAAAACACCGTTAGCAAATTGAATGACTTCATCAATAACAACTTTATAACGCTCTCCTGTTGCTACGTTAATTGCCGCCTGGCTGACAACAAATTGAGAATATGGTGTAATCATTACAGGATATCCAAGATCTTCACGCACTTGAACAGTTTCCTCTAATACTTCATCCAAGCGATTTTCTAATTTGAGTTCTTTTAATTGATGTTTTAAATTTGAAATAACGCCGCCTGGAATTTGATAAACATATTGTGAATAATCATAACCTAGCGGTGCACCAATTGGCATGCCGTCTTGTTTTGCCATCTCCAAAAGTCTCTCAGAAGCTCTTTGAATGCGCTCTAAATCAAGATTGTTTTCATAACCGAGATACGTTGCATTTTGTGCTACGCTCAATACAGACGGCTGCGCAGATCCATCAGCCAAGGGTGGAATGCCTGTGTGGACCATTTTCACTCCCATTTGAAGAGCTTCTAAATAAACGACTTCTGCCAGTCCAGTGGTTCCGTGGGAATGAATTTCAACCGGAATGCCGCCAGCATTTTCTAAAATGACGGGCATCAATGTGCGTAAACGGTCAACAGTCAATAATCCACCCTGATCTTTTAAATAAATGACATCCGGTTTCATTGCCCTTAATTCTCGTGTTTTTTCTGCATAATATTCATCGGTGTGTCTCGGGGATATAGTATAAGACAATGCCAATGCAATTTGCAGCCCCTGGCTTCGTAAAAATGGCAAATACCATGGATACAGCTTGTCTACATTGCCGAATATATTCGCCATAATTTGTACACGATTTAAAACACCAGTTGATACAATTTTTTCATAAAATAATTTCACTACCTCTTTCGGTGCTCCAATAATTTCAAAGGGAAATATAGCTGGTTCCCCCATAAATGATTTGGTTACGTCAGGCATTTTTTCCGCCAGCATATGAACCATGTCCCAAGGATCTTCCTTTAAATCTCGTATAATTTTTTTGAAATTAATAGGCATGACTGGCACTTCTACTACATCAAATCCCGCCTTGCCCACATCTTCTGCTATAGCTTCCATCATACCTGGAGGCATCCCTGCGGCCCAGAGACTTTGTGAACCATCTCGAAACGTTGTGTCAACAAATTTTATTCCCATATAGATCCTCCTTCTATCACCATGTATTTAATAGAGCCTTTCTGTTAGTTTTGCTTTCATTTCAAACCGTGGCAGAGAACCCTCTGAAACCAGCTCCACCTCAGCTGTAAAAAATAGCTTGAATCTTAGTGCTGCCTGGACGTCTTTTTGGAGAGCTTCTTGTTCTCGTTCCGACAAACCATTCGCAATTTCTACTTTTAATGGCAGAGGCGGGTTTACCAACGGCGGCTTTTCCTTAAGCAAAATCCTGATTTCTCCTGTCGTTTTTGGCCGAAAACTGTTCACCACGTCTTTAATAGCAGATGGGAACACGTTGACCCCGCGTATAATCAGCATATCATCAGTCCGCCCGATACAGCGCAGGCGAAAACTCTTCTTTCCACATGCACATGGTGTGGTATCTACCTGAACAAGGTCTCTTGTTCTAAAGCGGATCAGCGGTACACATTCACGATTAATTGCCGTATATACCAATTCTCCTTCCATGTGGTCACTCTCAGGAACAATTTCGCCAGTTTCAGGATCAATGATTTCGCAAATAACGTTATCAGCCCCGATAAAATGCATCCCTTTCTGTTCTGGACACTCACTAAACAAGACTGGTGCCATATCAGCATTTCCCATTGCCTCCATCACTTTACAATTCCACTCTGATTCAATTTTTCTCCGTACTTCCGGAAGTCCCCCACCTGGCTCACCACCAACAGACATAAGCTTCAGACCTAACTCGGACGGATGCATGCCGTAATTCTTTTTCACAAACTCCGCTAAGTATGTTGCATAAGACGGGGTACAAAATAATACATCGGCTTGAAAATCGATAATGCTTCGTACAACACGGTCCGACGCCCCAGTTCCAATAGGAATAAAGGTGGCACCAAGACGTTCAATTCCATCTTTCATTGCACTTCCAACAAAAAACGACAGACCCATAGCAAAAACAACTTTACTGTCTTGCCGAATCCCATGTGTGTAACAAACTCTTGCCAGCATTTCTGTCCAAACATCGTAATCCTGTCTTGTAATACCAGTATAAGTTGGACGCCCCGTTGTTCCAGATGATGAATGGATACGGACAATATCTTCCATGTCCGCTGCAGCGTGTGTTCCCAGAGGAGGTGCCTTTTTTTGGCTTGCTCTAATTTCGTCTTTATACGTAAATGGAAGCTTTTTTAAGTCGTTAAGCGATTGAATATTTTCTCGCTCAATTCCTGCTTTTTGAAACTTTTCGCGGTAGAATTCAGAGTGCTGAAATATATAATCGATTTGCTGCTGAAACTTATCAGCCTGGATGTCTTCTACATGCAGTTGAGGCTCTTCGAAAACTTTTTTGGCTTTTTCCGACAACATGCTTTCTCCCTCCCGAATGTCAGCATTTATTTTTTAAATTATCTAAATATTAACACCATTATTTTTCATCTGGAAACACTAAATTCTTCTATGTGATAATTTAAAAAATTTCAGAAAAAAACCTGGCGCTACCCTAGTCTGATAGCACAGGTAATTGCTTCACTGCATTTACGTAAATATCCACGGCATATTGACGACATCGATGTTTTATTTGAATTTTTATATTTTTCTATCGATAAAAAAAGACTGTTTGTTCTTTTGAAATAATTGTTTTTTTAATTGTACAGCTGCTTCTTTTGCGTTCAATACATAGGAATGGATTTTTTCCCTGCTAAAACGTTGTTCTAATCCAATCAGTTCAACAGCTGCTGTAATAGTGCCTTCAAGGTTTTTTACTGGTACAGCAACCGATGTTAATCCCGATGAAAAATTGTTATAGCTAACTGCATATCCTTGTTCACAAATCACAGGTTGTTCTGATATATATTGCGTATAACTTTCCAGGGATACATTCTTCAACACCTTTTTTATATGTGATTCATTGTACTCGCAAATAAGGATTTTCCCTGCACTTGTATCCAGGACAGACTGAGATTTTCCTGGATAGGTTAGATTTTCATAAACAGTATTAGGTGATTCCACTGTGTTTATATACAAAGTTTCGCCGCGAAATATGATACAAACTGAAGCGTTTTCTCCTGTTTTATCTGCTAATGCGTTTAATATTGGCAGCGATTGATTGTATAATTCTATATCCTTAATCAGTACAGCTTCTAGTGCCCTAATAGAAACCCCGAGTCGATAATTATTGTATACATCATCTTTTGCAACAAAACCTTCTTCTTTTAGTGTAGTAAGCAGCCGGTGAGCTGTACTTTCAGCAATTGAAAGCTTATCGGCAATGACTTTTAGCGCTAGTTCTGATTCTTCAACCCGAAATAGTTCCAGAAGGCGCAATGCATTCTCCAGTGAAGAGTACCGCTGTTGTTTCATCTTATCATCTCCCTTTTACAAATATTTTGTTCTTACCAATCACAGCATCAAAATATATAACCTAAATTTTTTGATATACGCTCTCCGGCCTTTACGACTTCTTTGATGCTTTCAGCAATATTTATACGATTATGCGGACCAGTTACACTAATTGCTGCAATGACTGTTTCACGATGATCATAGATAGGTGCAGCAATACTGGTAATTCCTTCACTAAATTCATTGACACACACGGCATGCCCTTGGCGTTTAATTTCTTTCAAATCTTCTGATAATTGATTAATAGTTGTAACGGTGTTGGATGCATAGGGATAGAACCCCTTTTGTGACATCTCATGCATCATCCGTTCTTGTTCACGAACATCCTTATATGCTAAAACCACTTTTCCACATCCCGTACAATAGCCAGGGTTTTGCTTGCCGGTGTAAGAAGCAAGCCGAACCGGATGAAGACTTTCTATCTTTTCCAAATAAACTGTTTCACTTCCCTCTAGCACACCTATGTGTACTGCTTCTCCTAATTGTTCTACTAACGCTTCAGCGATTGGCCTTGCTTCTTGATGAATTTCCATCGTGCTCGTTACAATTCCTGATAATCGCAAGATTGATAATCCCAGCCTGTACTTTTTAGATTCAGATGAACGTTCTATATATTTATAATTTTCTAATGTTTTTACAAGGCGCTGTGCACTAGCAATATTCATTTCTTTTTTCTTCGCAATTTCTGTCAACGTCCATTCTCGTTTTTCCGAAGTAAACAGCCTCAGTATTTGCATGGCATTTTCAACTGTACGAATTACATATTTACCTTTCACTGCCATCCCCCCTCATACAAAGCAACATTGGCTATCTATTGCAGTAAAAATACTGTGCCTTGTATTTACAATAGTATATAAGGTATATCATTCTCGTTAGAAGGTATGTATTATTTTGAAGGGAAAAACATGGAAAAGCAAACAATTCACAACCAAAGGCTTCTAAAAGAGATAAAAGCGTTTAAAACAGTTCCAAATAATGATAAAACGCAACAAAAAACTTCAAGCAAACGTTAAAAACAGTTGCTTGAAGTTTTCCTTCTAACGGAGGGGAATACTATGGGGGATATTTTCTTTTCTAACTGCGCACGTACTGTAAAATATAAGCTGACAACCGATTCATTTATTTAACGGAGAGGGCGGACTTTTTCATCAAAACATTCGTTTTTAACCGTTCATTTTATAAGGGGAAAAACAAGTGTTGTTCGTCCGGTTTATTTACTTGCTCTTGTGGGGGCAGCTGTTTTCTGGCGGACACTGTCTACGTAAATAACCACGGTACCGGCTTGCGTGTTTCTTCTTTTTGAAAGCGCCGCGTGTATTCCTTACGGTCATATAATTGGTCCATTTCTCTTACCATATGGTCAAACTGGCGTTTATTCAGCTTCCCTTCTGCATACATCATACACGCATAAGCATATGCCAGTGCTGACGTATCGATGTTTACCGTGACATCAACGTCAGAATTGCCGCTTTTATCCACACGCGATATGCTGTGCACCCTTTTGTCTTCTCTCATTACCACACCCCCTTATAAACACTATTTAATAGCAGCAGCGTTTTCTGCGTCCACCGCCTCGGTCTGCATCAGCATCTGCCTGTGCCTTGTTACGGCTTTTTGAGAAAGACTCAGCGTCTACGTGGACATCAACGTTTGCATTACCACTCTTATCAATAACTGCACGCGCTTCATTATTGTTATAGTTTTTATCTTTTAAAAAGTTTTCATTCTCACTTTTTGACCGGCTGTCGCTTTTCAGGAAGTTATCGTTATCATTTCTACTATAGACGTCACCGCGCCTGCCATAATAACTCAATCTATTCACCTCCTTTTCTATTTATAGATTATGTGTTTAAAACGAAGTAGTATAGGCAGGCTTCTATTATTCTCTCATTTTCAACGAATAACGAAGTCCACTTCTCGTTTAAGCAAATGTCATTCATACCGCAGGTGTCCTTGCAATAA
Source organism: Alteribacillus persepolensis (assembly GCF_900099605.1). Taxonomy (GTDB): domain Bacteria; phylum Bacillota; class Bacilli; order Bacillales; family Marinococcaceae; genus Alteribacillus; species Alteribacillus persepolensis. Next base: position 36,442 of record NZ_FNDK01000013.1, on the reverse strand, counting down.
GCGGAAAAACAGATAAATGAAACATTCTCCAAAGATTTAATAAGTGTACCCAGTCGACAGCCTGCAGCTGCTAACATTCCTTACCAAGCAAACGAACAATTAAATGTGGCTGCCCCTGAAAGGACTTTTGCCGGAGCTTCCGTATACGCTCATCCCCTATGGTTTTTAAACAACCTGTCTTGGATTTACCTTCATCTTTATATCTTTTACGTTTTTGTTTACTAATTTCACTTATCACACCAATAAGTCTTTTCACGTTTCATATATTCCTGTTTTAAGAATATGTAAATAAGACATGAAAAATATAAAGATTTATACACATAATGAAAACAAAAAATTTATACTCTTTATAACATTTGAACCATTGTCCTCTTACCTGCCACCTACTCATTTATTTTTTACCCAATCTCTTAGATCTATTATTTTACAAAATACTCTTTCTCCCCTTCCTTCCTCCATGAATACCTATATCTTTTTTCCTATATTACCTATTTAAGTATTTTTTACATTCATTACACTATATATCAACATTAATCTAGTAATTTTTTAGTTGGAGCTGCTTTAGTGATGGCACTCTAAAATCAATTTTGGGAGGAATTATTGTCGTGAATAAACACATGAATCGTCGTGATTTTATTAAAGCAGGCGGGATGAGTACGCTCGCAGTCACACTAGGAACAACCGGCTTGTTTTCGTTTGGAGGAAAACAAACATCACTTGCTGCTCCTAACAACATTGCTTCAACAGCTGGATTTGGACCGCTGCAAAAAGACCCAGGCGGAATTTTAGACCTTCCCAAGGGATTTCAGTATCGTATCATTTCCGAAGAAGGCGGCAAGCTCCGTGATGGGCGTCCTGTTCCGGCAATGTTCGATGGGATGGCAGCCTTCCCCGGCAAACATAATTCGACCGTTCTTGTAAGAAACCATGAGTTAAGCGGCAACCATGCTCACCCTGTCGAAGGGAAAAATCCATATAATAAGGATGCAACTGGGGGAACTACGGCACTTGTTGTTGGACCAAACCGCAAAATTGAAGAAGAATACGTAACATCTGCCGGAACGATTCGAAACTGCGCTGGCGGTGCGACGCCTTGGGGAACGTGGCTCACTTGTGAAGAAACACTCAACCGCGGGCATGGTTATGTGTTCGAAGTGGACCCGGATGACCCAGAAGGAAAGCTTTCAAAAACACCAATTAGAGACATGGGTGCATTCTCTCATGAAGCAACAGCTATTGACCCGGAAACAGGCATTGTATACTTAACCGAAGATTCAAGCCCAAGCTTCTTTTACCGTTTTATTCCAAACGACCGCAGTCAAAAGGTTGGTGCCCTGCAAAAAGGCGGAAGATTGCAAGCTGCTGCACTCGAAGAAACATCTTCTACCTCTGCAGGAGACTTTGAGAGCGGACAAAACTTTTCTATTGTATGGAAAGACTTGGATCCTGAAAAACCAAGTGATGATGCTATCGCAAAAGACTGTATTCAATTCAGCCGCTTAGAAGGAGCTTATTTCGCAGGCGGTGTATTCTGGTTCGATGATACATCTGCTGGGGATAAAAACCTTGGCCGCGTATACCGTTACATCCCGGCTACAAATACATTAGAGTTGTTCTATGAGTCCACAAGCAGCAATGACTTGGAAATGCCGGATAATATTTGTATTACACCATGGGGAGACTTGTGGATTGCTGAAGATGGCGGCGGTACAGACCGTATCGTTGGTATGACTCCAGAAGGTGAAGTCTATACATTCGCAGAAAACCGCCTGAATAGTTCTGAACTTGCCGGACCTACGTTCTCCACAGATGGACGAACTTTCTTTGTAAATATCCAAAGCCCTGGTATTACGTTTGCAATTTGGGGACCGTTTGGACGCAGAAATGCAGGCCGTCAACGTCAAATGGGACATGCGGCACCACCTGCTGCTTATGCACCTCAAATAGACGACAAATTAGCTGAATACGCAGAAAGAAAAGGTCTGTCTGCTTTAGAAGCAGCTGCTTTCCACCGCCATGGAATGCCTATTCTTTAGTACAACGCAAATGACTTAAAGACACCAGACATGTGTAAAAAGATGGCACAGGGACTGCTGCGTTGAGCTGCATAACGATACTCATCTATTAAACAAAAGGAGGGAAACCGATGCTTTCCAATATTGGTATACCCGGATTAATTCTCGTACTTGTTATTGCGCTTATTATTTTTGGCCCGTCAAAACTTCCTGAAATTGGACGTGCTTTTGGAAGTACATTAAAAGAGTTTAAGAAAGCAACGAATGATCTTGTCAATGGAGATGAACAAAATAAAACATCCGAAAGAAACCTTCAGGCAGTAGAAAAAAATGAAGAAAAAACAGGAAGTTAATGTAAAAAAATGTAGGCAGGTTCTACCTGCTTACATTTTTGCATGTACCACAGAAAGGAGTTTTACATACTATGTCTGAAGAAATGAACATCGTTGACCATATAGGCGAACTGCGCAAAAGAATACTTATTACGTTGTTCTCTTTTCTTATTGCCTTTGTTGTATCATTTATTTTTGTACGTGATATCTATCTTTTTCTTGTGAAAGACTTAGAAGATCAGCTGGCTTTACTTGGGCCAGCCGATATCTTGTGGGTATACATGATGATTGCAGGCACTTCTGCGCTCGCCGTGACCCTCCCTATTGCTGCACTGCAAGTATGGAAATTTGTGCAGCCGGCACTGACAAAAACCGAACAAAAAACGACACTTGGTTTTATTCCTGCCTTGTTTTTTTTGTTTCTTGCAGGTATTGGTTTTGGATATTTTATTTTGTTTCCTCTCGTTGTTTCTTTTTTAGAAGGACTGGCCGGTAATGATTTTGCTACCTTCTTTACAGTCGAAAAATACTTTACATTTATGCTCCATCTTACCGTTCCATTTGGCTTTCTGTTTGAAATGCCTGCGGTTATTATGTTTTTAACAAAACTGGGTATTATCGACCCAGTCAAATTAGCAAAAGCAAGAAAATACTCGTATTTAGCACTCGTTGCTTTGTCTGTATTAATTACTCCGCCTGACTTTATGTCCGACGTGCTAGTTATTATTCCTTTATTAGGTTTATATGAAATAAGCATTATGATTAGCCGAATCGTATATCGAAAACGATTAACGAACATGCCAAGCTCTTCTTAAACCTTTTTTCATTACTTTCTTCGTAACCTGTTTCGTTCGCTCTTTCATCATAGCTGTGAACGGTTATCAACGGACTGCAGCTGATGACCGTTCTCACATCATTGTATGAGCTTTTCTCTACCTTCTCCGCATTTTTCCATTCATATGGCTTTGGAAAATCCATAACACTTGTTAGAATAAACGACAGACAACGATAAAAAGGAAGTTGAAATGATGCCAAACCATAAAACATTGCAGGACGTAACATTGTCTGTCTTAGACTTATCTCCTATTTTGACAGGACACACCATCCGAGACTCTTACAATCACACGCGCGATTTAGCCCAGCATGCGGAAAAATGGGGATACCGCCGCTATTGGCTGGCTGAACACCATAATATGCCGTTTATCGGAAGTTCTGCCACGTCCGTGCTTATTGGACATATTGCTGAGAATACCTCTACGATTCGTGTCGGCTCAGGTGGCATTATGCTCCCAAATCATGCCCCCCTTCTCATTGCTGAACAATTCGGAACGCTTGAGACGCTGTATCCTGGACGGATTGACTTAGGTTTAGGACGTGCACCAGGTACCGATCAATTCACTGCTCATGCCCTGCGCAGGCATACAGGGAGTGATGGAAGTGATTTTCCTCAGCTTCTAGATGAATTGCGCAGTTATTTACAACCTTTATCTAACCAAAAGATGAAACGGGTGCGTGCTATTCCGGGACAAGGATTGGACATACCGGTATGGCTCTTAGGTTCAAGTGGATTTAGCGCTCAACTAGCCGGGCAGCTCGGACTTCCATTTGCATTTGCCAGCCACTTTTCACCGGAAAATACATTGCCTGCCCTCGACTTGTACCGCCGCTCCTTTACACCATCTGATGTTTTGGAAGAACCATATGCTATGGTTGGACTAAATGTTATCGCGGCAGAAACAGATGAAGAAGCAGAATACTTAAGCACTACCCATCAACAGCGTATATTAAACCAAATGCGAAATGTTGAAGAACCGTTGCAGCCGCCGATTGAAAACATGGATGACATTGCGACAGAATACGAAAAGATGCTCATTCAACAGCGTTTTTCCGCTTCCATTTTTGGCGGCCCTGATACCGTCGCAGAAAAAATGCAAACATTTTTACATGACACGCAAGCCGATGAAATCATGATTAATACACAAGTATATGAGCATCAAAAACGCCTGCGTTCATATGAAATTGTCGCAGATATCACTAAATAGTAATGGTAAGCCGGCACCAGCGCAGGTGCTGGCTTTTTGCATATTCGTTTGACAATAATTATGGCTTTCTGTATCGTATAAAATGTAACTGTTTTTGTTACAAGGTGGGGAACAATCATGATAAACAGCCGTTTAAGTGTAGCTATTCATATTTTATCGCTTCTTGCCGCTTATCCGCACGAAAGATTAACATCTGAATTTATCGCACAAAGCGTGAACACTAATCCGGTCGTTGTCCGGCGAATTTCAGGGTTACTTAGAAAAAAAGGACTCATTCATACCAGACCCGGAACTGCAGGTGCCGTTATTGCCAGACCGCCGGATTCTATCCGTTTACTGGATATATATGAAGCTGTCTTTTCAGACAATGCATTGTTTTCTGTTCACGAAAACCCTAATCCAAATTGTCCTGTAGGCAAGCGGATACAAGAAACATTAGATGATACATTTGTGCGTGTCGAAGAAGCAATGAAAACCGAATTAGCCAATCAATCGCTGCAGGATATTACAGAACACCTTTTTTCTTAAAAGAAGGTGTCTCTTCACGCTTCACTTGTAACAATTTCAGTTACAACAAAGATATAGGAGGAATAACAATGAAAATAGGAGTTGTTGGCGCAACTGGAAAAGCAGGACAACTTATTGTAAGAGAGGCCCTTAACCGCGGTCATGATGTCACCGCCATTGTTCGTGACGCAGCGAAAGTGAGGGAAAGTATACCTGTTATCGAACGAGACATTTTTCATATTCGTACGGATGATATAGCTGGTTTTGATGCAGTGGTTAATAGTTTCGGCGCACCGCTGGGAGAAGAGCAGCCACATGTGGATGCCGGCCACACGCTCATTGATGCCCTGCAAGGCACCGACACAAGATTGTTTGTCGTAGGTGGTGCTGGCAGCTTATATGTAGATGAAGAAAAAACCACTCGCTTAATTGACACTCCTGCATTTCCTGATGCGATTAAACCAACAGCTAATGGACAAGGGCGCAACCTCGAAGCCTTGCAAAATACTTCCTCTATCCGCTGGACATTTTTAAGCCCTGCTGCTGAATTTGACCCGGAAGGACAGCGAAGCGGCAGGTATAAAAAAGGCAAAGATCACCTTATCACAAATAATGAAGGAAAAAGTTATATCAGTTATGCCGATTATGCCATTGCGGTTGTCGATGAAATCGAAAACGAAGAGCATATCAATGAACGTTTCACCGTTGTTAGCGAATCAAACTAATAAGCAGGAAATACTTCTTCAAAAACGGGGCGCTAATTATGGAAGCCCCGTTTTTTATACTACAATAACAATGATGAACACACGCTGAAAGAAAGCAGACTAAATGATAGGTTTACTGCTTACGTTTTCGTTTTAATTTTTAAAGAAAACATGCTCTGCATGTATCTCGTCGTCTAAAATCAGCTTTCCAAATGAATAATACGGCAATTTCCGCTTATCGGTCACAGATCCCGGATTAAATAACATTGTTTTGCCCGTAAATTTCAATACAGGCAAGTGCGAGTGGCCAAAGACAATGATGTCTACATGTTCGTTAAATGCTTCAACTGCGCGTTTCTCTGTCGTTTTCTTATCTCCGTGCCCATGCACAATACCGATTTTCCATCCGTTAGCTTCTACCACTTGTTTTTCCGGCATCAATTGTTTGATGTCTTCACCGTCTACGTTTCCAGACACACCATACAGTTTGCCGTATTGCTGCAGCTCATGAAATACCTCTTTTGCCTGCCAGTCTCCAGCATGAATGATACAGTCCGCTTCTTCTAACTCCTGAAGCAGCCGATTGGGCAGCACTTTGGCTTTTTTTGGGATATGTGTATCCGATACAATAATTACTTTCACCGACAGTCCCTCCTTTTTCACATTATGAAGCAGAATCTTTTACAACGATTTGTACATCATAATAAAATGGTTTCTGCAAAAAGAAAAGGAGGCATGCAACATGACTAAACGTATTCTTATGGTCGTAACGAACCACACCACGATTACTGATGATCACAAAACCGGTTTATGGCTCGAGGAATTTGCTGTTCCATATAACGTTTTTAAAGAAAATGGCTTTGATGTAAAAGTAACGAGCATCGAAGGCGGCGAAGTACCGCTTGATCCTAACAGTATAGAAGACAAAGCTGAATGGAAAGGTGCTGAAGCTGAATTACAAGACACAGCAACATTAAGCGAAGATGATAAGGACGGCTTTGACGCCATTTTCCTTCCGGGCGGCCACGGAACGATGTTTGATTTCCCAGAAAATAAAACGCTGCAAAACGTGCTGCAGCACTTTGCGGAAAATAATAAGGTGATTAGCGCTGTTTGCCACGGTCCTGCCGGCTTCGTCAACGCAACATACCAAGACGGCACATCAATTGTTGACGGTAAAAAAGTAGCTGCTTTCACCGATGAAGAAGAAAAAGAAATGCAGCTTGATACGCACATGCCATTCATGCTCGAATCTACTCTGCGTGAAAAAGGGGCTGACTTCCAACAAGGAGAGAAATGGACAGACTACTCCGTAGCTGATGGTCGCCTCGTCACTGGTCAAAATCCACAGTCAAGCAGAAGTACAGCAGAAAAAGTCGTAGAGGCCCTGCAATAAAACAAATTATGCCTCCACAGTCCCCCTGTTCAACCATCTTCCCCCATTTCGCCGCAAAAGGCGGGATGGGGGTTATTTTGTTGTATTTGTTTCATAGGCATATTCATTTAATCTTTCCTTGTCCAAAGTGATGTATGGCAGTACAGCTTTCTAGAAAATAAAACCTATAAAAAGGTTATCTTACCACTTTTTAGGTAAAAAGAATGATGGAAAGTGCAGCGTTTTACATGTACTGGATATTTTGTTACTCTTTTCACATCACGATGTAGAAAGAAGGAATATTTCATGACAGACAATCTTCAACCGCCTTATCGCGCTGATCACGTTGGCAGTTTGCTGCGTTCTAATCGCATTAAAGAAGCACGCGGTCAGTATGAGAAGCAGCAAATCACCAGACAGCAGCTGCGTGACATAGAAAATGAAGAAATCACACGAATTGTAGGAAAACAAAAAGAAGTTGGCTTGCAAGCCGTCACAGACGGAGAATTCCGCCGGAGCTGGTGGCATTTTGACTTCTTGGAAAACTTAGATGGCGTACAAGGATACGACACAGACAGCGGTATTCAGTTCCAAGCAACCAAAACAAAATCTCATTCTATTAAAATTACTGGGAAGCTTGGCTTTAGCAATCACCCAATGTTAGAAGATTTTTCCTTTTTACAAAAAGCAGCAGGAGATTACACTGCTAAAATGACTATTCCGAGCCCAAGCATGCTGCATTTTCGCGGTGAAATGGAGGCTGATATGTATCAAGACAATGAAGAAGCTTTCTTTACTGACTTAGCTAAAGCTTACCAGCAAGCAATAAAAGCTTTTTATGATGCGGGCTGCCGTTATTTGCAGCTTGATGATACATCTTGGGCTTATTTTTGTTCCGATGAGCAGCTAGAAAAAATACGAGAAAAAGGGCAGGATCCAGAAAAGCTAAAGAAATGGTATCAATATACTATCAACACAGCTCTTGAGAACAAACCAGCAGACATGAAGATTACTATGCACATCTGCCGCGGCAATTTCCGCTCTACCTGGATTTCATCAGGGGGTTATGAGCCCGTAGCTGAAATTTTGTTTGACGGTCTGAATGTTGATGGCTTTTTCTTAGAATATGACAGCGACCGTGCCGGTGGGTTTGAGCCGCTTCGTTTTGTAAAACGAAAAGATTTGCAAATTGTACTAGGGCTCATCACATCCAAGTCTGGTGAATTAGAAAATGCCGACGACGTAAAACGCCGCATCGAAGAAGCTTCTACATATGTCCCGCTGGAGCAGCTGAACGTCAGCCCGCAGTGCGGCTTTGCATCCACAGAAGAAGGCAACTTGCTTACAGAAGAAGAACAATGGGAGAAACTTCGTCACGTTGTCTCCATTGCTGCGGATATTTGGAAGTAATTACCGCCTTACCGTCCTATCGAATAGGACGGTTTTTTTATACTAGAAAAATATCAAGTGTTGGAATGGATGAACGACCGGCATTCTCAACACGTTGAAAAGCCCTATATACGTCACTCGTACCAGAAAATATCGCCTGCATGAAGGAATGAGCACCAGTCTAGCCGTATTTTCTTTATTGTCCAGCTAAGGACGCCGCTTCACATAATTATATGACGCCTTTGTCTTGCAGCTCCGCAATTGCTTCTTCTGATACACCGTAATCTTTTAACACCGCTTCTGTTTGCTCGCCTAATAAGGGCGGATGCATTCTGGCTTTCAGTTTTGCATGCTTAAAACGAATGGGATTTTTTACGATGTTGATTTCACCGAGTTTAGGATGTACTGTCGTCTCTACCATTTCTCGTGCTTTTACTTGCGGGTGTTGGAATACTTGTTCGACATTGTTCACTTGTCCACACGGAATCATTGCAGATGATAACCTTGTTTCCCACTCTGCTGCACTTTTTTCTGCAAACACTTCCACCAGGCATTCACGAAGCTCTTTGCGATGGGCAATACGTTGTTCATTCGTTTGAAAGCGAGAATCTTCTTTCCATTCCGGATGCCCCATTACTTGCGCCAACTGCTGAAACATACGGTCATTCCCGACTGCTACCATAATGGGTCTATCTGCACAATCAAATGTTTCATAAGGCGTAATATTGTGATGGGTGTTGCCAACTCGTGTGGACACATGGCCTTTAAGCAAATAACTGCTTGCCACATTTGCAAGCGAAGCTACCTGCACATCCAAAAGGGATAAGTCAATATGCTCGCCTTCCCCCGTCAAGTCACGCTTTCGCAAAGACGCTAAAACACTAATTGCCACGTAATGCGACGTCATAATATCAACTACAGGAATACCTACTCTCGTAGCTTCTCCATCGGGCTGGCCCGTCACATCCATCAGACCCCCTGCCGCTTGTATGACCGGATCATAACCTGGCAGCTGTTTATAAGGACCTGTTTGTCCATATCCAGTGATAGAGCATAAAATGATGTCCTTTTTTAACTTTTGCAGCGTGTCGTAACCAAAGCCCAGCCGATTGAGCGTTCCTGTTTTAAAGTTTTCAATAATAACATCCGCATCTTTGGCTAACTGCTTAAACAATGCTTTGCCTTCATCTGATTTTAAGTTTATAGTAACCGATTTTTTATTTCGATTAGCTAAAAGGTAATACGTGCTTTCGTCTCCAACAAACGGCCACCAGTGTCGAATATCATCTTTGCCTGCTGGCGCTTCGATACGAATCACCTCTGCTCCGAGGTCTGCCAGCTGCATCGACCCAAGCGGCCCTGCAAGCACACGTGACAAATCCAGCACTTTTATCCCATCTAACGGCAGCATCAAAGAACGTCCCTCCTGAAAGCAGTTTGTAATCATTTATCTGTAAACGGCCAAGCTGGAAGCGTTTTGCGTAATGGTTTGTCTTGATTATATCCGAGCACATACCGTGCCTGCATAATTGTATGAATTTCACGAGTTCCCTCATAAATGACCGGAGCTTTGGAATTTCGTAAATAGCGTTCCACTGGATATTCATTGGAATAACCATACGCCCCATGGATTTGGACAGCGTCGTTTGCAGCTTCATTAGCAAAATCACAAGCCTGCCATTTCGCCAGTGACGTTTCTTTTGTGTTTCGTTTGCCGGTATTTTTTAGCTCCCCCGCTTTATATACAAGCAAACGACTCATCTCTAATCCCGCTTCCATTTTGGCAATCATTTGCTGGACAAGCTGATGCTTTCCGATTTCTTTTCCAAATGTTTTGCGTTCACGACAATAGTTCACGCTTGCTTCTAAACAAGCCATAATTAATCCACACGCCCCGGCAGCTACGGTAAAACGGCCATTGTCAAGTGCGGACATAGCAATTTTAAATCCTTCACCTTCGTTACCGATGCGATTTTCTTTTGGGATTTTCACTCCATCAAGAAAGATCTCTCCAGTATTACCGCCTCTTATTCCGAGCTTTCCTTTTAAGGCTTTTGAAGAAAACCCAGCACGGTCCCGCTCTACAACAAATGCGGAGATGCCGCGGTGCTTTTTTGCTTTATCAGTGTGGGCAAAGATAAGAAAATGATCCGCATAATCACAAAGCGATATCCACGTTTTCGCTCCATTTAAAACATAAAAGTCACCCTGTTTTTCTGCTGTCGTTTGAATAGCCGCTACATCTGACCCAGCATTCGGCTCGGTCAAGCCAAAAGCGCCGATTTTTTCACCTTTTGCCTGCGGAATGAGAAAACGCTGCTTCTGCTCCTCACTGCCCCACTGCAGGAGTGTCATGCTGTTTAAGCCTGTGTGCACGGATATTGCTGTTCGGTAAGCAGTATCCCCTCGCTCTAATTCTTCACAAGCAATCGCAAGCGTATTATAATCCATGCCGCTTCCACCGTATTGTTCAGGAATGCATATTCCCATCATGCCTAACTCTTTCAAACGTGTGAAAATAGAGGCTTCAAAATGGCCTTTTTCATCCCATTCTTTCATATGTGGAATGATTTCTTTGTCCACAAACTGCCTCAGCATTTTTCGAACCATCATTTGTTCATCAGAATAACGAAAGTCCAAGGAAGTCCCTCCTGCTCATTAGAAAATCAATACCATTTATTAGCAGACTTCATGTTCATAAAACAGCTAGTCCGTCTCGGCAAAGCAAAAACAGAGAAGGCGTTCCCAAACAATGTATTCATGACAACGTTCTATTATGACAGCAGCACGTGCATAAATTTTTCTTATATACCAACAGAAATTATATATATATAATTTTATTAGCACGACAAACAGTTAATATCCTCCCATATTGGAAAAGAACGACTGTAAAAACTCAAAAAATAAACGTTCTGTTGGAAGCAGCTGCCTCTCCTGAGGAGTAATAACCCCTATCGTACGTGTTACTTCTGGATTTTCAATCATTTTTTTCACTGTAAAACGAGGGGTTGTATCTACTAGCGTTACTTCTGGTATTAAAGCCACGCCTAGCCCGGCAGACACTAAACCTTTTAATGCATCAACATCATCACCTTCAAAAGCAATTTCTGGAGTAAATCCTTGTTTTTTGCATTCATCAATCACAAGTTCACGAAAATATGCCCCTTCAGGCAGTACAATAAAAGGTTCATCTGCTAGATCTGTTAACCTTAAACTCTTTTTATTTGCATACTTATGATTTTGCGGCAGCAGTGCAATCACATTTTCAGTAAACAGCGTATACCCTTTTATATTCTTGTCATCTTCTGGAACAGGAGCTAGCAATCCTATATTAAATTCTCCATTTGCAACTTCATCGATTACATCAAAATAAATATTTTGTTTCAATTGAAATCTGGCATCCGGATATTCTTCCCGAAACGATGATATTGCCGTCGGCAGCGTGTAAGCTGCCATACTAATTGGATAGGTAATACGTATTGTACCTCTAGTAGGGTCCAAATGTTCTTTCACTTCACGCTTAGCACTTTCCAGCATTTTCAGCGCTTGCTGTGAACTTTCCAAAAACATTCTTCCAATGGGCGTCAGGCGAACCCTCCGCCCTTGTCTTACAAATAAATCAACTCCAAGCTCCGCTTCTAAATTATAAATTTGCCGGCTGACAGCCGATTGAGCAACATGCAAATTATCTGCTGCTTCTGTCATATGTTCTCGTTTCGCTACTTCCATAAAGTATTTCAACTGCCTCAATTCCAACGTTCTTTTCTCTCCTTTTAATCATCTCATTGTGCTATTGATATTATCTGTAATCCATATTGATTAGATGATTGGCTACATAATAAAATACACGTAAATCAATTAATACACAACGTGCCATCGTTACTCTTAAATAGTTTTAAAGTTATTCTTAAATAAATCCAAAACGTTATTTACTCTCTCACAGTAATATCAAGAATATTAGAAAGATTCAAATAAGGTGGTCATTATGTCTAAAAAAAACTGGAACTCCTGGCAAAAACAAGTGTTGCGCGAAGAATATGTAGACCCTGATATTGCAGAAAAAAACAGACAAAAACGCATACAGGAAATCAATAAAAAATATCGTTTCCGCGCATTCTCATCTGCCTACTATTCAGCTAAAGTTAAATAGTTTCTCCCCCCTTCCCTCCGTTCCTCTTTTTAGACTCATCTCAAAAATGCATAAAATTCATCTATTATTTATATTGTTTCTTTTCCGCAATGAATTATAGAATATTCCATAACAAATTTTTTAATAATTTTATAAATTGATTTGAGTCTGTGAGAGACAGATGAGTAACGTTGTGGAGGGATAGGAGAAACGATGGCAATGGTAGTGAACCAAACAAAGACAGATACACAAGCAGCTGAAAACTACATAAGTCAAGTGTTTGAAACGATTAAACAACGCAATCCCAATGAAACGGAATTTCACCAGGCAGTAAAAGAAATTTTTGATTCATTAGTTCCAGTATTTGCCAAAAACCCAAAATACATGGAACACGGTATTCTTGAAAGAATGGCAGAACCAGAACGTGTTATTTCGTTTCAAGTACCTTGGGTTGATGATGAAGGAAAAGTACAAGTAAATCGTGGTTTTCGCGTGCAATTTAATAGTGCAATTGGTCCATACAAAGGTGGATTGCGTTTTCATCCATCTGTAAATGCCAGCATTATCAAATTTTTAGGATTTGAACAAATTTTCAAAAACTCACTTACCGGTCTTCCTATTGGCGGTGGAAAAGGCGGATCTGACTTTGATCCAAAAGGAAAATCCGACGGTGAAGTTATGCGGTTTACACAAAGCTTTATGACTGAACTCGCCAAGCACATCGGCCCAGATATTGATGTTCCAGCAGGCGATATTGGTGTTGGCCCAAGGGAAATAGGTTATATGTTCGGCCAGTACAAAAAAATGCAAAAAGGATTTGAAGCTGGCGTGTTAACCGGAAAAGGTCTTGACTATGGCGGCAGTCTCACGCGAAAAGAGGCAACAGGCTATGGTACGGTTTATTTTGTCGAGGAAATGCTAAAAGACAAAAACCTTACGTTTAACGGAAGCACTGTTGTGGTTTCCGGGTCCGGCAACGTCTCTATTTACGCTATAGAAAAAGCTTCTGAATTAGGCGCAACTGTCGTTGCATGTAGTGATTCAAATGGCTATATTTATGACAAAAACGGAATCGATATTGATACGGTTCGTCGTTTAAAAGAAGTCGAAAGAAAACGCATCTCAGAATACGTAGAAGAACATCCAGACGCTGAATATCATGAAAATTGTACAGACATTTGGATGATTCCATGTGATATTGCCTTGCCTTGTGCAACACAAAATGAAATTGATGCAAATGCTGCCAAAATTCTAGTGGCTAATGACGTGAAAGCAGTTGGAGAAGGTGCTAATATGCCTTGTACACTAGAAGCCATTTCTATTTTCCAAGACAAAGGTGTATTATTTGGTCCTGCTAAAGCGGTAAATGCTGGCGGTGTTGCTGTATCGGCGCTTGAAATGTCTCAAAACAGCATGCGTTTATCCTGGACATTTGCTGAAGTAGATGCAAAATTAAAAGACATTATGACAACCATTTACCGCAACAGTGTCAAAGCTGCAGAAGAATACGGTGAACCTGACAATTTAGTGTTGGGAGCCAATATTGCCGGCTTTCTCAAAGTTGCTGACGCAATGGTAGAACAAGGTGTCTAAATAAACGTATATATACGAGCGGTGTGCATAAATTATGCACACCGCTTATTTGTCATTATTTATTTATATATTCGTTTGGTACGTCACCGCCATGGACACTGTGGTTTTTAAACTGGCTCAACCGCCCGTTGCGATGTTCCCCATGATGTTTATTCTCTTTGAACTGGTGATTTTTATTTTTTTTATTTTTTGCCACCTTTGCCTCTCCTCCTTTTTATTCCCATGGATTTCTTAGTTTGCCCGGTCTTTTCTTCAGTTATTCACTTATTATTATTAGCTGTAAGCGGGCATACTTACCAATAGGCTATGTTTATCTACAGAATGGAGGAGTGCAATATGAATCAGCCTGATGTTAAGGAAAAAGTGATTGATTTGCTTGATAATCATAAAATCGGTGTATTAGCAACGGTTGAACAAAATCAACCGCGCTCACGCTATATGACTTTTTTTAATGACAATTTCATTCTTTATACACCAACGAATAAAGAAACTCCTAAAGCCGAAGACATTGAAGAAAATCCACATGTTCATGTACTCCTGGGCTATGATGGTGAAGGTTTTGGAGACGCATACGTAGAGGTTATTGGAAAAGCAGCTATTCGAGAGGACGATTACTTAAAAGAAAAAATATGGCATGATTCAATGAATCGTTGGCTCGATGGACCGAATGATCCTGATTATGTTGTGCTTGAAATTAAACCAGACAGCATCCGCCTCATGAACCGCAAAGGTGATTCTCCCCAAGAGCTCGATTTTTAACACACAACAAAAGACAAATTCCTCGGAAGTATTAACACGATATTGTTAATATAACCAAAACATGTCAAGTTTCGTAACGCAGATTACAGCCATGACCTGTGTTACTGTTTTTTTTATAACAGCAGCGGAGAAACAAGCCAGCGACATCCGCTTCATTTCCAGACAGAAGGAAAAAAGGATGATAACCTTCAACAAGTTTTATGGAACCAACACTCTGTTCTTTCTTATCAATGCAAAAAACGCCTCGTACTAAATCTGCAAATATTCTAGTACGAGGCGTTCTTCTCTATTTAGCTGGCTTTTTTGGCTTCTCGTTTTCTTTTTTTCTTCTTCACAGCTGCAATTTCCTGATTTGCCGCTTTATAAAACGAATAGCCCATTAATAATACGACGACCGAGAATGGAAATGCTGCAACAATAAGCATATTTTGCAGACCGCTTGTTCCACCAAAATAAACGATAATAGCAGCCATCGCTGATAAAGAAAGTCCCCAAATAATCTTCACTGCTTTTGATGGGTTTAATGAACCTGAAGTAGACAGCATCCCTAACACAAACGTCGCTGAGTCAGCAGAAGTTATAAAGAATATAGCAATAACAACGATAGTGATTAATGACAACATCACACCAAGTGGATAATGTTCAAGCATAGCAAAGGTTGTCGTTTCCATCGAGTATTGTGTCAAATTCGCAAGTCCCTGCTGCTGAACATCCAGTGCCGATACACCAAATACGGCAAAAAAGATAAAACACACGACAGCTGGAACAAATAAGACGCCGAGCATAAATTCTTTAACAGTACGTCCTCTTGAAATTCGTGCAATAAAAATACCGACAAACGGCGACCAGGAAATCCACCATGCCCAATAAAAAATGGTCCAATTGTCAATCCACGTTCTGTTATCTTCGTTTAACGGTTCCATTCGAAAACTCATCTCGAAAAAGTTTGTAATGTAGCCGCCTACCGAATTTGTAAACATATTTAAAATTAACAATGTAGGCCCTACAGCCAGCAGCAGAATCATTAGTACGAATCCTAGAATCATATTAACATTACTCAAATACTTAATTCCTCTGCTGAGACCTGACCAAGCGGAAATGATAAATAAAACCGTAGCAATAATGAGAATGAGCAATTGAAATCCATAATTACTAGGGGTATTGAATAAAAAGGCCAGTCCTTCATTGATTTGGGCTGAACCAAAACCAAGCGTCGCAGCGACACCTACAACTGTTGCACAAACAGCCAAGATGTCTATTAATTTTCCAGCGCCCCCGTTCATCCGTTTTTCACCAAATAAAGGAATGAGCGTTGAACTAACCAAACCTGGGTATCCCTTATGGAATTTAAAATAAGCTAGTGCCAGCGCGACAAGAGCATATACGGCCCATGCATGGACCCCCCAGTGGAAAAATGAAAACTCGAGAGATTCTTTAACAGCCTGTGACGTGCCTTCTTCTGCATTAGGACTGCTTATAAATGCATGAGAAATTGGTTCGGCGGTTGTCCAAAAAATTAACCCTATCCCCATTCCAGCACTAAATAACATCGCAAACCAAGTCGGAAGACTAAACTCTGGTTTATCACCATCTGCCCCTAATTTTATTTTACTAAACCGTGAAAATATTAAGTAAACACAAAACCCGAGCATTAGGGTGATGATTAATAAATAATACCAGCCAAACCGAGTTGATATAAAACCAGTTACGTTCGTCGTAACATTCTCAAGATGCTGCGGAGCTACTCCTCCCCACAACACAACTAATCCACAAATAACTATACTGTACCAAAAAACGACCGTTGCGTTTTTCATATCCTCACCTCTCGTCTAAATGATTTTTCTTTAGAAGCAGCAGTGATTAACAGATGGATTTTTGCAACAGTTTCTTATCTTACATATGATAATAATGAATTGCAAACTTTTCTGATAGAAAAATTACCTCATAAAACAGATAACTCGTTTGCTTCATACAGACTGATCCCTTGGCACACCAACCTTCTCCTTCTGTTCGTTCATCCTCTATATAAATCTTATAAAATTTTTTTTATTCATTTTTTATAAATCTATCACTGAGCTTCACTGAGTTTCACTGAGCTTCACTGAGTAATCTAATTTATATTCAATCGTTCTCAGTGGATTTGGCGCTATTTTTACATCTTGTTAGGATTTTAACTAGTCGCGAACAAACGAGAAGGAGGATTTTTCATTGGCTAAGAAACAAATTCCGCTAATAGATACAGATATTCACGAAAGAGTTCAATATAAAGATATCCTTGAGTATCTGGATGAGCCGTTCAAACACTACATGAAAAATTGTCATTGGATTCAAGAAAAACACATGCCGTACACGCAGCCGGCGACAGCAGGTGTAGACCGTGCAGACGCTATTCTCCCAGACGGCCGCCCTGCCGGGTCGGACTTAGCATTTATGCAAGAACAGCTGTTAGATGATGTCGGTCATGAGTTTGGCATTTTAACTGGCGCCCTAGATCCTTCCCCTTCGTCTATGCACGGCTGGTACGAAATGGCAGCTGCCCTTGCAACAGCTTATAATGACTGGCAAATTGAGCATTGGCTCGAAAAAGACGAACGTTTATATGGATCCGTTCATATTGCAGCACAGGATCGTGAGGAAGCCGTAAAAGAGATTGAACGCGTAGGATCTCATCCGAAAATGGTGCAAATTTTACTCCCGATTGATGACATTATGTGGGGAGATCCGTACTATCACCCGATTTTTGAAGCAGCTGAGAAACACAATTTAATGATTGGCATGCATCACAATGAGCCGCCTGTCTATTATGGCAAATGGCCGAGATATTTTATTGAGTGGCATACATTAATCTCTACTGCTCATATGAAAATAATCGCCAATATGATCTATAACGGGGTGTTTGAGAAGTTTCCCAAACTCGGACTGATGATGATAGAAGGCGGTTTTACCCACATTCCTCATTTGATGTGGAAGATGGATCAGCAGTTTCGGGACTTGCGTCATGAAGTGCCGTGGCTTACACGAAAACCAAGTGAAATCATGAAAGAGCACGTACGAATTACGACCCAGCCTGCTGAAGAATTGACGAAAAAGGAATTTATGTCACTCATCGATCAAATGGGCACGGATGAAATGCTCTGTTTCTCAACGGATTATCCTCATTGGGACTATGACTCTCCTTACCGGGCTCTTCCTAATATGGAACCTGAGCTTAAAGAGAAGATATTTTCTGAAAATGCAAGAGCGTTTTACCCAAAATTGCCTGATAAAAGGGAGGAATAACCATGCAGGAACAAGTTGTTTGTAAGACATCTGAGTTACAGCCTGGGGAAATACGGGAAGCGTATTTTGGCAAACAGAATATTGTCATCTGCCGAACACAAAATGATAACTTTTATGCTTTTATGAATCAATGTATCCACCAAGGGGCTCCTCTTGGCAAAGGGCTTCTTTGCGGAGCAACGACAGACGAGAGCAATCCTGGCGATTATCATTACTGCCACCAAGACGAAATCCTCCGCTGTCCTTGGCACGGAAGAGAATTCGATATGAAAAACGAAGGAAGAATGCTGGCTAATCCAAACAAAAAGCTCGCCAGCTTTAAAGTACGAGTAGAAAACGAAGACGTTATTGTATACAAGTAAAGGACAAGAAGGTGATGAGTAGTGAACCATTCTGATAATGTTGTTGACACTATTATTGTCGGAGGAGGCCCGACCGGGTTATTTGCTGCTTTTTACGGCGGCATGCGCCAAATGTCAGTGAAACTGATTGACAGCCTGCCGCAGGTCGGCGGACAGCTGGCAGCTCTTTATCCTGAAAAATATATTTATGATGTGGCCGGCTTCCCTAAAGTATTAGCAAAAGACTTGGTAGATAACCTCGAAGAACAAGCAAAGCAATTTGATCCTGAAATATGCTTGGAAGAAAACGTTCAATATGTTGAAAAACTTGAAGAACAGCTTTTCAAAGTAACAACGACAAAAGCTGTTCACTATGCTAAGACTATTTTAATTACAGGCGGAGCAGGAGCTTTCCAACCTCGGCGCCTTAAAGATGAAACAGCGCAAAGGTTCGAAGGAAATAACCTGTTCTACTCCATTACCGATCTGCAATCGTTTAAAGGCCAGCGCGTTTGCGTATCAGGCGGAGGAGATTCTGCGGTAGACTGGGCGCTTATGCTTGAAGGAATTGCGGATGAAGTAACCCTTGTTCACCGCAGAGATAAATTTAGAGCTCATGAACACAGTGTTAATCAATTGAAAGACTCAACGGTTAACGTGAAAACGCCAGTGGTCATTGATGAATTAGTTGGGGAAAATGACTTTATTCAATCCATTGTATTAAAAGAAAACAAAGGTGAAGCGTCCGAAAATTTAGAGGTAGATTCCCTCATTGTTAACCACGGCTTTCTCTCGAGCCTTGGTGCAATTAAAGAATGGGGGCTTGAACTTGAAAAGAATTCGATTTTGGTAAACCAGAAGATGGAAACGAGTATTCCAGGAATTTACGCTGCTGGTGACATTGCCACTTACGAAGGAAAAGTAAAGCTTATCGCCACGGGATTCGGGGAAGCTCCAACTGCAATCAGCCAGGCGAAACATTATATCGACCCTAACACCAAAGTTCAGCCTCCTCACAGCACCAGCGTTTTTAGTTAAATTTTTTGCAAAGGAAAGAGGGATATCATGAGCCCAAAAACAATGTTTATAAACGGAGAATGGGTTGCTGCAGCCAGCGGCCAAACGCGTACCATTATTAATCCATTTAACCAAGAAACAGTTGCAGAAGTACCAGAAGGCGATGAGACGGATACGCAGTCTGCAATCGAGGCAGCTAGAAAAGCCTTCGATGAAGGAACATGGCCGCACACTCCAGCGGCCGAGCGCGGGAAATTCGTTTTAAAAATCGCAGAATTAATTGAACGTGACAAACAGGAGTTAGCGGAACTTGAAACGCTCGACACAGGTAAGACTCTTACCGAAAGCCTTGAAGACATGTCCGACATCGCGGAAGTCTTCCGCTATTACGGTGGCCTGGCTGATAAAGACGGCGGAGAAGTTATTGAATCGCCTATTCCAGCTTCCAACAGCAAAGTCGTGCGAGAGCCTGTCGGCGTCTGCGGACAAATCACGCCGTGGAATTATCCGCTTTTACAGGCAGCATGGAAAATAGCCCCAGCTTTGGCTGCTGGAAATACGATCATTGTAAAACCGAGTGAAATCACCCCATTAACTACTATTAAAGTAACCGAACTGATGGAAGAAGCAGGCATCCCTGCCGGAGTAGTTAACTTAATTTTGGGCGCTGGTCCAAAAACTGGACAGCTCTTAGCAGAAAGCCATGCGGTTGACCTTATTTCTTTCACAGGCGGTGTCGAAACAGGACGCAAAATTATGACAGCCGCCGCAGGAAACTTTAAAAAGATCGCGCTTGAGCTGGGCGGCAAAAATCCGAATGTTGTATTTGGTGACGCTGACTTTGATACAGCCGTAGACCAGGCATTAAATGCTGTATTTTTCCATGCCGGACAAGTATGTTCTGCAGGAGCGCGCTTAATCGTACAAGACACGATTCATGATGCTTTTGTTCAGGCATTGGTGGAGCGAACGAAAAAAATTAAACTTGGTAACGGATTTGATGAGTCTACCCAATCCGGTCCCCTTATCTCAAAAGAACACCGTGAAAAAGTAGAAAACTATGTAGAAATTGGTCTCGAAGAAGGAGCGAATCTCCTTATCGGCGGCAAACGTCCAGAAGCAGATGAACTGCAGGACGGGTTCTTCTTTGAACCGACCATTTTTGCAGACTGTGATACATCCATGCGGATTGTACAGGAAGAAACATTTGGTCCATTATTAACCATTGAGCGCTTCAACACGGAAGAAGAGGCAGTTCATCTGGCGAACGATTCCAAATATGGCCTCGCTGGAGCAGTATGGACGACAGATATTAGAAAAGCTGAACGAGTATCGGGTAAACTGCGAATGGGAACAGTATGGATCAATGACTTTCACCCATACTTTGCCCAAGCACCATGGGGAGGTTACAAATCCTCTGGTATTGGAAGAGAGCTGGGTAAACAAGGACTTGAAGAATATACGGAAGTCAAACATGTGTTTGAAAACACCGCACCTGAGCCTATTAACTGGTTTTAAAGGAATAAATAAACCCACCATATTGATTCATTTTCACAAACAGTCTAAAAGCAGCCAGCTAAGGTCGCCGCATCCGTCGACAGCACCTGTCAGCCTTTCTATCATGTCTGCCTGCAAACAAAAGAAGCCAACTGCGACTTTTCCCCAGTCACAGTTGGCTTTCTTCCTATTAAAAGATAGTCTCTTCTGCCTTTTTACGCCATCACTTTACACATATCATTTGTGAATGCTACCGGGTCTTCAACAGGCAGTCCTTCAATAAGAAGTGCCTGATTGTATAAAAGATTCGTGTAAAGCTTTAGTTTGTCCTTGTCACTGTTATACGCGTTTTTTAGAGACTCGTAAATATCGTGGTTAACGTTAATTTCTAAAATTTTATCTGCTTTAATGCTCTGGTTATCCGGCATTTGCTGTAATACTTTTTCCATTTCTATCGAAACTTCTCCGTCTGCTGCTAAGCAAACCGGATGGGTTTTTAAACGTTTCGAAGCACGTACGTCCTTCACTTTATCCGATAAGAGGTTTTTAATTTCTTCAAACAACTCTTTGTTGTCTTGCTGTTCTTCTTTCTCCTTTTCTTGGTCCTCATCAGATTCAATGCCTAAATCACCGCTTGCAACAGATTTAAACGGCTTGTCATCATAGCTCATTAATGTCTTTATCGCAAATTCATCAATGTCTTCATTAAGATATAAAATTTCATATCCTTTGTCCAGCACCATTTCTGTTTGTGGAAGCTTTTCAATACGGTCGTACGATTCACCAGTTGCATAGTAAATATACTGCTGCTCTTCCGGCATTCTCGACACATATTCTGATAAAGTGACCAGTTTCTTTTCTTTTGAAGAGTAGAATAGCAACAAGTCTTTCAAATCGTCTTTATGGCTCCCAAAATCCATCTGCACCCCGAATTTTAACTGGCGGCCAAATGCCTTGAAAAACGTTTCGTATTTTTCCCGGTCCTCTTTTAACAGTGTTTTCAACTGGCTTTTAATTTTATTTTTAATGTTTTTGGCGATCATTTTCAGTTGCCGGTCATGCTGCAGCATTTCTCTGGAAATATTCAGAGATAAATCTTCAGAGTCAACAATTCCTTTGACGAAGCTGAAATAATCCGGCAGAAGGTCTGCACATTTTTCCATAATCAGTACGCCATTGGAGTAAAGCTCCAGCCCCTTTTCATATTCTCTCGTATAATAATCAAATGGCGTGTTTTCCGGGATAAACAGAATCGCTTGATAGCGAACCGCTCCGTCTACGCTTAAATGAACATGAGTTAATGGCTTGTCAAAACCGTAATGCTTTTCTGCGTAAAACGCTTCATAATCTTCTGTTTCCAGCTCGCTTTTGTTCTTTCTCCAGATAGGAACCATGCTGTTGATAGTTTGTTCTTCTTGAACGTCTTCAAACTCTTTTTCCTCTTCATCTTTTGGCTTTTGTACAGTCACATCCATTTTAATTGGGTAACGAATATAATCCGAATACTTTTTGACAATGGACTTTAACCGATGTTCTTCCAAAAACTCATCATAATTCTCATCTTCTGTGTTTTCGCGAAGTTTAATAATGACTTCCGTACCAGCTGCTGCTTTTTCAGCCGGTTCAATCGTATATCCGTCCGCACCATTTGACTGCCATTTATATGCCTGCGTGCTGTCTGCAGACTTGGTGTATACCGTCACAATATCCGCTACCATGAATGCCGAGTAAAACCCAACCCCGAATTGGCCAATAATATCATGGCCATCTTTGATTTCATTTTCATTTTTAAACGCCAGAGAACCGCTTTTCGCAATGACTCCAAGGTTATTTTCTAACTCCTCTTCCGTCATTCCAATTCCCGTATCTTCTATAGTGAGTGTTCGATCGTCCTTATCTGCGTGCACTTTTATGTAGTAGTCCTCTTGATTAAATGTGATGGAATCGTCCGTGAGTGCTTTATAATACATCTTATCAATTGCATCACTCGCATTGGAAATTAATTCCCGAAGAAAAATTTCTTTTTGAGAATATATCGAATTAATCATCATTTCGAGCAAACGCTTCGACTCTGCTTGAAACTGCTTTGTTGCCATGACGGTACAGCCCCTTCCTTCTTTTGCTTTTATCGTTTTTAGCACTCCATGCAAGCAAGTGCTAATTTCTCTACTTCTATTTTACATATCACTTTTCTCATGTCAATATCTTCCCAATCCCTGTAAACAAGCCGTTTCTCTAATAACCGGCTATGCATATATTGGTACAAGTATAAAAATCATGGTCTGTTTCACATCTTTTTCTATATCTATATAAAAGGGGGACAAATGTATGAACGCAAATTTGAGGTTTCATAATTTATCAAAGAAAAACATGTCATTTACCGAGGTGTTTGAACGTATTGAATCCTTTATCAAACAAAATCCACAGGCACAATACCGGTTAATGATAGGCACCGATTCACAAGTTCACCGCAAATCAACACGTTTTGTGACAGGTATTGTGATTCGGCGGGAAGGCCACGGGGTGTGGGCCTGCTTGAAAAAACATGATGTAAAAAGAAGATTTGAACATCTCCACGAGAAAGTATCCATGGAAACGTGGTTAACAGAAGAAGTGGCCCAGCTGTTTACACCAGAAAAGCAAGAAAGATTGTACAACCTTATTTTACCTTATATAGATGAAGGAAGTTCATTCACAATGGAAGGACATTTAGATGTTGGAAAAGGAAAACGCAATAAAACACGCGTATATGTCGAAGAAATGATGGCACGCTTAAAAGTGCATGGAATGAAAGCACGTGTGAAACCTGATTCGTTCGTTGCTTCCTCGTATGCAAACCGCTATACAAAATAACCCCCAAACATGCGCGCCTATTAATTATAAGGAATCCACCCCGCATAGTACTCAGCATAGCCATGAGGCCGTACGACGCCGTGGAAAAAATTTATTTTTGCCGGTGCCTTCTCTATTTTCGTCAAGCCGGAGCATCGTTTGCACCCTTATACGTAATCAACAGCGTATCAAATAACAATCCTTTCACATGAAGACACCGGTATGCAAACCTCTTCTAATAAATGGTTCAACTCTGCATTATTCATTGCCTTCTTCCTTCCTGATAACACTTCTATTCCTTATGTACTGCTGTCACAAAACATGATTAAATATTACTGATTTTGTAAGCACCTCTTAAATATATACTTTATTTTCCGTTTTTATCACTTTTATTTTTATATACCATTATATAGACACAATTAGTTTTAATTCGACAAATTCCAAAACTGCTTATTGACACATGTTTTACGTTATATTTAAAATATAAAAACATCTTTTATACAAGTTCAAACAAAACCCTCTCGTATAATCTTGGAAATATGGTCCATAAGTTTCTACCAAACTACCGTAAATAGTTTGACTACGAGAGAGAAAGACACCACACGTATATCATATATAGCAAGTCTTTCTCTCTTCGTATGTCAAACTCCAGGCCGGCCTGGAGTTTTTTTTATAACGAACAAGGAGGAGAGAGAGAACATGCCAACACAAAAAGAGATATTAAAAAAACGAATCGATGTTGCTTCGGGACGAGTCCAAGCAGACGTCGTTATCAAAAATGCCCGAATCATCGATGTTTTTAATCACGACATCATAGAAGGCGAAGATGTTGCCATAGCTGATGGATACATTGCCGGCATAGGCAAATACGATGGTACAAAACGAATTGATGCCAACAACCGCTACCTTTGCCCTTCTTTTATTGATGGTCATGTACACATTGAATCGTCGATGGTGGCTCCATCCGTCTTTGCACAAACAGTACTCCCTCACGGTGTTACAACCATTATTACAGACCCGCATGAAATTGCCAATGTTGCAGGAACAAGCGGTATTCAGTTTATGCTGGATGACGCAAAAAATACACCACTTGATATCCGCCTTATGCTGCCTTCCTGTGTGCCAGCAACCCCATTTGAACACAACGGTGCTGCCTTACACGCTGAAGATTTAGAGCCTTTTTTTAATAATCCTCAGGTTCATGGGCTTGCTGAAGTTATGGATTACCCTTCCGTTTTACACACGGAAGAATCTATGATGAATAAATTAACGATGGCTCAAGCAAACAGTGATTATATTGATGGACATGCTGCTGGTCTATCCTATGATGCACTGAATGTATACGGCAGCGCTGGCATTAAAACGGACCATGAATGCAGCACTGTTCATGAAGCACGTGAACGCTTACGCCTCGGCATGTACGTCATGATGCGAGAAGGATCCGCAGCAAAAGACCTCACTTCCATTCTTCCATTAGTAAACGATCATAATGCCCGTCGTTTTTTGTTCTGTACGGATGACAAGCATTTAGATGACTTGCAGGAAAATGGAAGTATTGATCACCATGTACGGCTTTCCATCGAACATGGACTCTCTCCTTTAACAGCTGTTCAAATGGCTTCACTGAATGCAGCTGAGTGCTACGGCTTGAAAACAAAAGGAGCGATTGCACCAGGTTATGAAGCTGATTTTTTGCTGCTGGATAATCTTGAACAAGTATCTATTCGTGCGGTCTATATCTCCGGCGAGCTGCAGGCAGAAAACGGCACCTATGCAGGGAAACCGCTGGCAGCTGTCACGCCGCCGTCTTCTCTAACTCAAACGGTTCATGTGCCAGCATTAACAGAACAAGATTTATCGATTCCACTATCAGGAGAGCGCGCTCATATTATTGAAGTAAATCCGAATCGTTTAATTACCAACAAAGTGACTGAAACCGTCACTGTACAAAACCAAACTTTTTCGCCTTCTATAGAGCGCGATCAACTCAAGATAGCGGTATTAGAAAGGCACACCGGCACTGGCAATATTGGCCTTGGCATCGTCAAGGGATTCGGTATTCAACATGGTGCGATTGCCTCTACCATTGCCCATGACTCCCACAATGTAGTGACTGCCGGAACGAATGATTACGATATGATTACAGCCGTTCGTGTACTAGGCGGCATGCAAGGTGGATTAGCTGTTGTTCAAGGCGGAAAAACGCTGGCTGCTCTTCCATTGCCGTTAGCAGGGCTGATGTCCAGTGAAACGGACAGCGCAGTGGTTGGAAAGCACCTTCGGGAGGTGAATGATGCTCTCACCGTGATCGGTTGTTCTAATGCGTTTGATCCTATCCTTACTTTGTCATTTTTAACGCTTCCTGTGATCCCAGCGCTCAAATTAACCGATACTGGATTGTTTGATGTATCCTCATTCAGCCACATTTCTATTGATCCACTAAAAATTAACGAATGAAGGTTGCATTTTCATGCGATTAATGTAAAATTAAAAACGGACATTATATTAATAAAAATCAAAAATGTTCGCATTTAAATTTGCAATAAGCAAATTTTGATGAACTACATCATTGAAGGGGGATAAAAAGTGAACATTTCATTTTTTTGGAAACAGGGGTTACTCATTGTTGCAGCTGTTCTTTTCATGGCGGGCTGCAGCCAAGATCCGGAACAAGTCGTTGGGGAAGAAACAGACACCGAGGCAGAAGCTGCTGATGAAAGCAAAGTAGGCATCATTGGTCCAATGGAAGTAGAAATTGATATACTGCGCTCTAATATGGATATTGAGAAAGAGCATGATATTGCTGGTTTGACGTTTTACGAAGGGACGTTAAAAGATCAGAACATTGTTTTGGTACAATCTGGCATTGGTAAAGTAAATGCATCTGTTGCAGCACAAGCACTTATCAGTGAATTTAATGTCGATACATTAATTAATTCCGGCGTTGCCGGCAGCATCCATCCTGATGTAGGACTTGGAGATATTGTTATTTCTACCCAAACGGTTCATCACGATATGGATGAAACAGCGAAAGGCTACGAGCCAGGACAAATCCCTGATATGGATGTCTTATATTTTAAAGCAGATGAGGAATTGATTTCTCTTGCTGAAGAAGGTACCACTGGCCTTCCTGATTATGTTGATGTTTTTACAGAAAACGTAGCCACCGGTGATCAATTTATCCATAGTGAAGAAAAATCACAATGGATTCGTGACACCTTTGATGCTTATGTTGTTGAAATGGAAGGCGCAGCTGTTGGACAAATCGCTTATTTAAATGACATTCCATACGTTGTCATCCGTTCCGCCTCTGATGATGCCGGAGAAGAAGCAGCAGACATTCAAGAAAATTTCGTCGAAGAAGCTGCTCAAAACTCCAGCCATGTTATTGAAAACATTCTAGAAAATTTGAACTAAATGCAAAAAGCTGCCAAAAGGGGTGAACCCCCTTTTGGCAGCTTTTTTACGCCTTGGCTTCATGATTATTTTCACTTATATAGGGGGAATGTAAAATCGTTGACACACATAAACACCTGCATGACGATCTTGCAAAGCAGCCCGAAAGCACAGTTCACGGAAAGTGCTGGGTGTATCAACGCTCTTTATTAAAATATGATAGATATTTTTGATTCAAAACACAAACAATAATACAGCACTTATCTACCTCTCATCTTTTATCATTACCTTTTCCTTTCTTTTATTTATATGCTACAATCCATTACATAAAAATTTTCATTTAAGACAAATCTTAACATTCATTTTCTTTATTCTGGGTATACATACTAATAGTTAAAACGCCAGAATTTATCTTTCGGGTTAAGGGAGACGGTACATGATGGAAAATAAGAAAAAAAAGCTGAAATTTATGAACAGCGTTTTTTGGATTTCGTTTATTATCATTTTTGTGTTCGCCTTATGGGGAGCACTGGCTCCAGAAGCGCTTGCGACACAAGCAAATACGATTTATG
This sequence comes from Alteribacillus persepolensis, assembly GCF_900099605.1. Taxonomy (GTDB): domain Bacteria; phylum Bacillota; class Bacilli; order Bacillales; family Marinococcaceae; genus Alteribacillus; species Alteribacillus persepolensis. Next base: position 8,663 of record NZ_FNDK01000013.1, on the reverse strand, counting down.
GATCTATTGCCAGCACGTTTGGGTGGTTTTACCTTGTATTTGTGTTAGCACTTATTGTTTTCAACTTTTATCTAGCATTCAGCAAGTACGGAAGTATCCGGCTTGGCGGTGATAACACAAAGCCCAAGTATTCTTTATTCACCTGGCTGGCTATGCTGTTCAGCTGTGGTTTTGGGGTCAGCATTGTCTTTTGGGGTGTGGCAGAACCAATGACCCACTTTGGATCTCCTCCACCGTTTGAAGGAGACATTCAAGCAGGTACAGCCGAAGCAGCTCGTGAAGCGATGTGGAGTGCGTTTTTTAACAACGGTATTCACCAATGGGCATCCTTTACTTTTGTCGGTTTAGCCATCTCTTATTTTATTTACCGACAAGAAGAGCGCAGTTTAATGAGTGACACGATGAACTATGTCATCGGTGATACGGGGAAAAAACCACTGCGAAACGCTGTTGACATCATCGCAGTCATTGCGACTGTCATGGGGGTTGCAACAACACTCGGTTTAAGCGTTTTGCAAATCAGCGGCGGTCTTGGTTTTGTTTTTGATTTCTCATCTGGTACAGGTACACAAATACTCATTGTTATTGCCATGTTTCTTTTCTTTATGGTGTCTACGTTATCCGGGCTTGACCGCGGGATTAAATATTTAAGTAACATCAACCTCGGGCTTGCACTAATACTTATGATTGCCGTGCTTATTATCGGGCCTACCGGCTTTCTATTAGAAACTATTACAATGGGAATCGGAGACTACTTGCAAAACTTTTTCCAAGCAAGTTTGCGGATGGATCACTATACGCAAACAACTTGGGTCCAAGACTGGCCGATTTATTACTGGGCGTGGACGATTGCATGGTCTCCGTTTGTCGGGATGTTTGTCGCGCGAATTTCTCGAGGCCGGACGGTGCGGGAATTTGTCCTGGGGGTCATGGTATCGCCTCCATTTATCGGGATTATATGGATCGGCATTTTTGGCGGAACAGCGGTACACCTAGACCTTTTCCAAGGAACAAATATCGCTGGTGCAGTAGCGGAAGATACGACGACCGCTCTCTTTTCCATGCTTGAAAATATTCCGTTAGGAACGATTTTATCGATTTTGTCTATTGGCTTGCTGTTTACATTTCTGGTAACATCTGCTGACTCCGCAACGTTCGTGTTAGGCATGATGACGTCTAAAGGAGATACGAATCCTTCATTGATTGTCAAAATCATCTGGGGAACATTGATTGCATCACTGGCAGTTGTACTAATGATAAGCGCGGGCTTAGACGGTTTGCAAACGGCGTCATTAATAGGAGCCTTGCCTTTCTCCATTGTTCTTTTCGTTGCAGCTGTTTCTTTATTAAAAACGATACGCCGCGATTACAAAGCTACTCGCAAACGCCAAGAAGAAGAGCGTATCCGTAAACAAATTGAAGATCACCATGCTAATAACTAAAAACTTCTCACAAACTCGGCTCGCCGCCGAGTTTGTGAGATTTTGTTCGTTTCGCAGCGCTGCACTTTTTAAAATCTAAAAAAACGAACCCGGGTGACATCAGACGATGTTCGGGTTCGTTTTTTTTATCAGGCAGGAAAGGATAAAAGTTTGGCTTTTTCATGGTTTAACGCAAGCACCTGACAGAAGTTCTTTCACCACAGCCGAACGTTCCTCTTTCAAGGCGCTTGCGCTTGTCTTATCATATTACAAACCTGGGAGGATGCCGCTAAAGAGGCTGAGCACTAATACCATGGCAAGAGCAGTTAAACCAGCTATGAAACCACCAATCGTCCATGCTTGAATGGTTTGCGGGATGGTCAGCCTTCCAAATTTGTTAACAACCCAGAATCCAGAGTCATTTGGAAGAGAAAGACCAATCGCACCGGCACAAATCGCAAGTCCCATAAGCACTGGAGAAATACCAAGGTCAGCAGCCATCGGTCCCATAATTGTAGATGTTGTAACAAGAGCTACCGTTGCAGAACCTAACGACGCACGTAAAATTTGCGAGAAGATAAATACTAACAATACAACCGGAATACTCCAGCTTTGCATCGTCTCCACAAGATAGTCGCCAATTCCACTTTCGTTAATAACAGCACCAAATGCACCACCTGCACCTGTTACAAGAATAATCATACCGCCTGAACTGATGGCTTCAGAATACAGTTGAGAATAAGGTGTGCTGATATACGGCCGAAGTACAACAATTGCGGTGAGTACACTTATGAGGAGCGCAACGTTTTTATCCCCAATAAACCCAAGAATACTCGCTGCTGTCGACCCTTCTGCAATCCATAAACCGCTAATCGTATTGAGTAAAATTAAAGCAATTGGCAGCGCTAACAAGAAAAATGATAATCCAGTAGAAATTTCCTTTTTCGGTTTATCTAGTTTTTCAGGAAGCTGTGCTTCAATGTCTTCTATCGAAGGCTTAATTTTCTTTCCAATCGCCATCCCGTAAATATAACCGCCAACAAGTGTCGCTGGAATCGCACAAATCAAACCGTAAACAATAAACAAACCAAGGTCGGCTCCCGTATTTTCCGCTACAATCATTGGCCCGGGAGTCGGAGCAATCATACTATGCGCTACAATCAACCCTACTCCTAAAGCGGTTACAAATGACACAATTGAAATACCTGTTTTCTTCGTTAAACTTTTTACGAGCCCGCTCAAAATAACGAAGGCGGCATCAAAAAAGACGGGGATGGAGACAGCGACCCCTGTGATGGATAAACCAGCCGGGGACCGCTTAATCCCAAATACTTTCAAGACAGCTTCGGCTATTTTTTCTATCGCTCCTGATGCACCAAGAAGCTGACCAAAAATCACACCAAGCCCGATTAATATCCCAACACCTACGAGTGTACTGCCAAACCCTTCGGTGATGAGTACTGGTATTTCAGATGGTGCAAACCCGATGACAAGCGCTGTGAGAAACGCCACAACAATCAGAGAAATAAAGGGATCTATTTTTAGCTTTAGAATGAGAAAAAAGAGTGCTGCAAGAGACAATATAAAAATAAATATGAGCAAATTCCCTTCCATCATTGTAATAACCTCCTTATAATTAGTTGTCTAAAATCTCAACCACTTCTTTTAATGTATCTTCACTGCCGACGTTGCCTGGAAAAATAATATATGGAATGCCAGTAAACCGGCTGTCTTCTCCTGTTTTCCATACAGGAATACCAGGAGCTATTTGTCCTAGCACTTCTGCTTTGGTTACACCAAGGCCATTTGTACCAACATCACTTGACGTAATACCGCCTTTTGCGATGACAAATTTCGGCTCATACTTACTTTTCTTGACAAACTCTGTTACTGCTTTAGAAATGTCCACCGATAATTTTAATTCTTCCTCACGGCGGTCGTCTCCTAAATCAAGACGTTCTCTAGACGTGTACACACATACCGTCGTTCCATCTGCAATATGTTGATCCAATTCTTGCTGCACACGTTCTTTTTCTTGCTGAAATGCTTCTTTGTCTTGGGCTGTCAAACAGTTAAATTCGATAAAATGAATGTGTTTGTTTTCCTGCAGTACGTGCAGTTGATCAGTTGACTTTTGTACGTGTGACCCCACTACAATCAATCCGCCATGCTCTGTTGACTTTTGGTACAATGTATCCGCTTTTAAATACGGCTTGGCCGAAATATCAGCTACTTCTTTCGTGAATGTAGCAGCTGTCCGATATAAAAAGTTCTTTCCTTTCGCCAATGCACCATATAAAGCGATACAAAAGACTCGAATATCTTCATCTTCTATTGCGTTCACCACTAGCTTCTGAAAGTTTGTTAAACCAAGGAGTTTTTCTTCAATGGCATCGATATCAAGGTTTCGTAATTCCTCTAATGTTACGCATTCTACTTGTTCTTTCGGAAAACTACCATTTGTTTTTTCTTCAATATAAGCAGGCAAACTGCTGCTTTGAAATCCAAACATACGATCTTTTGCAAACTCCGATTCACCTACTGGTGTAAACGTATCTCCCTGCTGAATATAGTGCACATCTTGAACCGTCAGCCGGCCGCCTTGGCGGAAAAATGGCATGATAATTTCGCCGTCTATTGCCTCATCTAGATTTTGTTCTAACGTGTCTTTCAATACTTCGGTCTCTAGTGGATAATGTCCGCGCAGCGTAGAGTCTCCACGGCTGATAAGCAGAAAAGGCATGTCCTTTTTTTGCGATATACGAGCTATTCTCTCAGCTATATCTTGGTGAACTTGTTTTGTCTCTGCTTCTGAAAAAGAGCGTGAATTTGTCAAAATAAACACTAACTGCCTTGGGTCATCAAAAGCCTGCTCGATAGTGTCTTCCGACCAATCTGTAAAAACCGGGATGTTATGCACGGTTTGTACACCAGTCGGATCATCATCCAAAGCAATCACCTTATGCCGAAAAGAGTCGAATCGTTCCTGAAAATGCTTATCCACTTCTTCTTTGTTGTATTGTGGCAAAGACTGAATATAATCTTTTACATTTGTCATTCTGATTTCCCACCTTTTGGTACTTGATAGTTGGATAATGTTTCATAGTATTGCAGCACACCGCTGTGGTCATCGGTTTGTCTGCCATGTGCAGCAAGTGACTCAAACATTTCTGCTACGTCTGAAGTTAACGGCAGCGGCATACCGATTTCTTTTCCAGTCGATAATACGTTTCGTAAATCTTTCAAATTAATATCGATACGGCCGCCTGCTTCAAAATCACGCTCAAGAATCTTCGGTATTTTTGCATCCAGCACAGTGCTTCCAGCAAGCCCGCCACGGATGGCCTCGTACATTTTTTCAATATCCACGCCTGCTTTTGATGCAAGAAGCACCGCTTCAGACATCGCAGCCATTGTAACGTTTACAAGAATTTGATTAGCAAGCTTTGTTGTAGAACCGGCTCCCGCTTCTCCTACACGAACAACATCTTCCCCTACAGTCTTTAATACTGGAAGAACTTTTTCAAAAGCTTCTTCCTTTCCACCCGCCATGATAGAAAGTGTTCCGTCAATTGCTTTTGGTTCGCCTCCGCTGACTGGTGCATCGATAAATTCCACTTGCTTTTCAGCTAATGCATCGGCCCACCGCTTTGAATCAACAGGTGAAACAGAACTCATATCGACAACAATAGCTCCCTCTTTTACTGCTGGTAAAAGTTGATTTAACAACACATCTTCAATAATAGCGGCAGTGGGCAGCATCGTAAAAATGACATCACTGCCTTCTACTGTTTCTTCATTAGAATGAGTCATCACAGCTCCTGCCTCTTGGACTGCTTTTGCTGCCGCTTCATTTATATCAAACGCTTTCAAAGAATAGCCTGCTTGCAAAATATTTAATGCCATCGGCTTACCCATAATACCTAAACCAATAAAACCTATTTGCATAATCATAACTCCTTTTCTTGAGTTGTTAACGCTTTCTGACTCATATTTTAATACAAAATGGCGATTTTGTATACATTTTTATATCAAATTGCATACATTATTTTATAGATTGTACGATGACAGTGAATTTTGTGTATAATAAAAACAAAAATACACGGGTAGTCAGGAGAATGAGGATGAACAAAAATGGAAAAAAGACGTCGCAGCTTCATGCTTATACGCAAATCAGAGACAAAATTCTAAATGGCGAGTACGAAGGCGGGACTAAACTAACCGAAGTGAATTTGGCTGAAAGTATGGGGATAAGCCGGACGCCGGTGCGAGAAGCAATTCGGAGGCTGGAACAAGAAGGTTTAATTAAAAACAAAAAAGTTTTTAAGCCGACTGAAACGGACATGCGTTATCTCTTTGAAATGAGGATATTAATTGAAAGCTATTCGGCAAAAAAAGCAGCTCGTTACATGATTGACGAGCAAATTTCACAACTGCGCGACTGTGTGCACCAAGCAAAAACAAGCACGGACACAGAAGAAATTATCTATCAAAATAAAAGGTTTCATGACCTTATCGTGAAAGAATCCAGAAACCCGCTCATGATTGAAAACGTAGAGCATATGCAAGCCATTATCTATTTGTTCAGCCGAGCTGTGGTCAGCCACAAACGGCCATTTCTTGTAGAAGAACATGAACAAATATGCCAGGCTATTGCTGATCACAATCCTGAAAAAGCCGGCGACTTAATGAAAGCGCACCTAGAAGCAGATTTAGAATTTGCCTTAAACATTGTAACCTAAAGAAAAAACCAGTTGTTTCCATCACCGTCTCATGAAACAACTGGTTTTTTTCTCTTCATTTCATTTATAGAGGAAATATAACAAAAAGACATGTCAAATCCCCTTTGTCAGGCATCTCTCCACGTTTCTTCCCTCTGCTTTCAATAATTGCTTTTTACTGCAGGTAATTCGAGCCAACCCAAAATAAAAATCATCCATCACAAAGATTTTGTAAACGTTTAGCAGTCACTTTAGCGTTGGACCGGAGATAAAACCGCCCGAAACGTCTTTGACATTGTGCACCACAATAAACGCATCAGGGTCCACTTCTTTAATCACCCGCTTCAGCCGCAGCAGACGGTGCGAATGAATCACAATATACAAAACACGACGCCGCTCTTTCATGTATTCTCCCCGTCCGTAAAACACAGTCGCACTAGAGGCAAGTTCACTTGTAATCCGCTGGGAAATCTCTTCTGAGTACGGTGAAACGACATTTAGTGCCTTTTTTGAATCAAAGCCGCCAAGCACAAAATCAGTGACAACTTTGCCGACGTACAATGTAATTAGTGTATACATCGTGTACACAGGTCCGATAATGAAAATCCCGGCAATGACGATGATTGCATCAAGTACAAGCGTTGTTCCGGTTAAGTCCCAGCCCAGCTGCTGGTTAAAGACACGGGCTACAATAGACGTCCCGCCAACGGAACTTCCCGCTTGATAAATAAATCCGAAGCCGACTCCGGTAATCAATCCGGCAAAAATCGCTGCAAGCAGCGTATCTTCTATCGGCTGGGCATACATCCCTTCAAAAATGCTAATAAATACAGAAAACAACACGACGTTAAAAATGGTTTTATACACCATATGCCGCGGCAAGTAGCGTATACCAATACTCAAAAGCAGCACAAAGATAATCGGAGTGGAAATGCTGGGTGAAATATCCATACCGTAGTAAATAAGTAAAGCTATGCCCACAATGCCGCCTTCAGCAATAGAGTTTGGCATCGCAAGCTGGGTCACAGCGATAGCAAACAGCAGCGTGCCGATAATGATATAGATAGTGTTTTTCATGACCTTACTCCTTTCTGATGCATGTTTAAGAAAAACGATATTAGAGCGTAAAAAAAGAAATCATCCATCGCTTTTACGATAAGGATGATTCCTTATTTTCCCCATAATAACACAACCCTATCATCTCTTAGAACCATGCTGTCCATAGGAATTTCTGCATGAAGGCCTGGGTGAACATAGCAGCATCTCACTTGTGTGAACTCCCCCCGCTTCGCTGCGTTTGAAGCGGGGGCTTCCTTTGGAAATCCGTTAAAAAAAGAAAAGACCCTGAACCTGTGAACTGTACCACTTTAAGGTCTTTTCTTTACTTCCTTCCCTGTCAAAAGTTCCATGGATATTCGTTTGGCGGATTGGAATGTATTTTTATTTCTTCTTTTTTTGTCGGATGCTCTATAGCGAGTGTATGAGACCATAAAGCGATTTGCTGGCCTGGCTGATTCACGTCTTTACCATATTTTTGGTCACCGTAAAGAGGGCAGCCGCGCGAAGCAAGCTGGACACGTATTTGATGAGGTCTTCCTGTATGAAGCCGAATAGAGAGGAGACTTACATCTTTCCTGCTATCGATCATTTCATATTCCAATACCGATTTTTTTGCGTTTTTATGATGAGGAGGGGCAGTACTTACTTTATTTTTCCGACGGTCCTTGATTAAGTAATCTTCTATTACATCACGATTTTTCGGTGGTTTTCCTCGTACCACAGCCAAATAATTCTTTTGAATAGCATTCCTTCGAATTGCATCAGATAACCGAGAGGCTGCTTTTGACGTTTTTGCAAACACCATCGCTCCACCGACGGGACGATCCAAACGATGCACCAGTGCAAGATAAACATTTCCCGGTTTCTGATAACGAACTTTCAAATCTTCTTTCAAGAAAGTGAGTAAATCCTTATCTTTGGAACGGTCCTCTTGAACTGGTATATTCACTGGCTTTTCGACAAAAAGTAAATGATTATCCTCATAAAGAATAGGAACTATCATTGCTATTTAAACTCCTTCGATTGATACTTCAGTTCTTAGTTTAGAACTCATCTTCTACATGATGACACTTTCATAACTACAGCTACTCTAATACTTCTTATCCATTATTTCAAACTTCCTCCATCACCACAATATAATGTAAAAAGTATTATTTCCATCAGTACGATACGTTTTAGACACTTTCCCTGGCATTTGATAAGTGCATTCTGTGAATTTTAGTGATAAATGGCGTATTATTTTCAAGATTATTTGTCGTAAGGAGTGAATCTCTGGATAGTTCCAGAGCAGCTGTCACCAGGAGAAAATGATGGATTGTATTACAAGCGATCATTTTTCATCATAAATTTTTTATTCTAAGTGGTAGCATTAGGTGAATTTGAAATTTAAAGAGGAATTAAATAAAAGCCTAATTTCTCAACATTTAAAGGAGAAATCAGGCTTTTATTTACTTCATAATCG
>NZ_FNDK01000014.1 GCF_900099605.1 Alteribacillus persepolensis | reverse complement strand
GGAAGGAGCGTACAACAGTACGTGACCTGACTGAAAGACTGAAGCTGACGAAGAGATTCGCAGATTATTTTTCAAAAAAGGGCCTGTGGTGTAGCGGTTAACATGCCTGCCTGTCACGCAGGAGATCGCGGGTTCGATTCCCGTCAGGCCCGCCATTACATAAAATAACGGAATAAGTTATCTTGGACTGTTAAAATGGGAAATTTTCTAAATGTAAGTCGAAATACAAATGATAGAACATTGCTTTGTTACATGGCTCGATAGCTCAGTCGGTAGAGCAGTGGACTGAAAATCCTCGTGTCGGCGGTTCGATTCCGTCTCGAGCCACCATTGAAAGCAATAACAACGTCTGGATAGAGATCCAGGCGTTTTTTGTATAAAGGTAAGATAGTATAAAAGCTTGGTGTTTTCATGGTTTAGCGCAAGCGCCCAGCCGTTCAGACGCACACGACGCGGGTCGGTTCACCGTAGCCGAATGTCCCTTTTTCAAGGCGCTTGCCCTTTTCTTTGAATAATGAAAATGATATGTAATCACCTGTCTGTAGCAGCCTATGTTACAATAAGAAGAGGTTTAAACAACGTGAAAAACGGAAATGAACGGATAGGTTCATCCTGTGCGTTGTTGCTGGTTGTACACATACACGGAGCATCCGTAGATGAAAATAAACATAGTGAGCAAATTCATCCCAGCAACTTATTCTCTAAAGAAATGGAGCGGTTATGGAATGGATGAAAAAATTTTAGTGGTAGACGATGAACAACCAATTGCTGATATATTAGATTTCAATCTAAAAAAAGAAGGGTTCCAGGTAGATGTCGCGTATGACGGCAACGAAGCGTTGGAAAAGGTTCATGCGTTTCAGCCTGATATTGTTTTATTAGACATTATGCTTCCGCATAAAGATGGCATGGAAGTATGCCGTGAAATACGAAAGAACTATGATATGCCTATTATCATGTTAACAGCAAAAGATGCTGAAATTGATAAAGTACTCGGTCTGGAATTAGGGGCCGATGACTACGTCACGAAGCCGTTTAGTACGAGAGAGCTCATTGCACGCGTAAAAGCAAATTTAAGAAGACTTCAGTCTATTCCTGATGACCACGCATCGAAACAAAAGAAAATTGAAGTCGGTGATTTAACGATAGATCCTGATGCATATCTTGTCTCCAAAAGGGGACAGCCCGTTGATTTGACTCATCGCGAATTTGAACTCATACATTATTTAGCTCGTCACATTGGACAAGTGATGACAAGGGAACATTTACTTCAAGCTGTTTGGGGCTATGATTATTTTGGGGATGTAAGAACAGTAGACGTGACAGTGAGAAGACTCCGGGAAAAAGTAGAGGACAATCCAAGCTATCCAATGTGGATTGTGACAAGACGAGGGGTCGGTTATTACTTAAAACATCCTGAACAGGAGAAGTAAGAATGAAGATAATCGATTTTTTTAAATCGATTCATGTCAAAATGATTTTTATTTTTATGCTGCTGATTTTTATAGCTATCCAAGTAATTGGTGTGATTTTTACGAGAGAGCTGGAAACACAGCTGGAAGATAATCATTTTGATATGTTGAAGGAACGAGCAGATTTGCTGGAGTACAACGTAAGACAGGAAATGACACGGGATCGTGACAGTGAAGAAGAGCCGCTTGAAGATGATATTCAGGACCTTCTGCAGGAATTTTTCTCGATAGAAGACTCAGAAGTTCAAGTTATTGGCCCAAATAGAGAAGTACTTGGCACATCTGATTGGGGCAATCAGGATATTGTTGGCCAGCAAAGTACCAATGTCCGTGTAGAGCGAGCGTTATTAGGACAAGAAGATAGTCCCATGTTGAGAGATCTTGAAACGGGAGATCGCATACAGGTTATTGCTCAACCCGTGGATGCGGACGGAGAAGTTATTGGAGCTATTTATATTGAAGCGTCCATGGAAAATATTTATCAAGAGATGGAAGAAATTAATAGCATATTTGTGACAAGTACTGTCATTGCGCTTGTAATTACTGCAGTGCTGGGAGTTCTGGTATCACAAACGATTACCAGACCTATTGTTGACATGCAAAAACAAGCTAAAGTGATGGGAGAAGGAGATTTTTCCAGACGTGTGCGTGTATACGGCCAAGATGAAATTGGCCAGTTAGCTGAGTCGTTTAATGCATTAACATTGAATCTAAAAGATGCTCATGCCAACACAGAAGGAGAGCGCAAAAAATTAAGCTCTGTCTTAACGCATATGACGGATGGAGTGATTGCTACAGATGAATTAGGACGAATAATTTTAATGAATAAACGAGCAGAACAGTTGCTGCGCGTCGATTCTCATCTTGTACTTGGCAGCTCTCTTCCTGAAGTGCTCCGCTTATCGGAAACTCTTTCACCGAGTGATTTATATGACTACGATGAAGCAATCCTGCTAGACGTTAGTGATGATAACCATGAATTTTTGATTGAAGCTAATTTTTCTGTCATTCGCAATGAAGATGGTCCTGTAAATGGCTTGATTACTGTATTGCATGACGTGACAGAACAAGAAAAAATAGAACGGGAGCGCCGTGAATTTGTAGCGAATGTTTCTCATGAACTGCGAACGCCACTTACAACTATGCGCAGTTATTTAGAAGCGTTAGAAGATGGGGCATTGTCAGATGAACAATTAGGTCCGCGTTTCTTATCGGTTACACAAAATGAAACGGAACGTATGATCCGGCTTGTGAATGATTTGCTGCAGTTATCAAAAATGGATAGTGATGACTTACAATTAACCTTTGAGTTTGTCGATATTAGTGCACACTTGCGTCACATTGCAGAGAGATTTGAAATGTTGACGAAAGATCGAAACATTGACTTTGTTAAAAATATTCCAGAGCATGCGGTGTATGTTTCGATGGATAAGGATAAGATGACACAAGTGTTTGATAACATTGTTTCAAATGCCGTTAAGTACTCGCCTGATGGCGGTATCATTTCGGTACAAATGTTTACGCGTTCACAGGTTGTTGATATAGAAATAACCGACCAAGGTGTAGGGATACCAAAAGAAAGTCAAGAGAAGATTTTTGATCGTTTTTACCGAGTAGATAAAGCAAGAGCACGGAATCTTGGCGGATCTGGACTGGGCTTAGCGATTGCTAAAGAGTTGGTACAGGCTCATGGTGGAGATATTACAGTTGACAGTGAATGGAAAAAAGGAACAACGATTTCTGTGACACTTCCTTATACCGTGAATGAAAAAGCGGGTGTTAATGAATGATTGAGCGTGTGAAATCCTGGACATTAACGATATTGATTGCGACAAGTGCTGTACTAACATATCAACTCTGGACGTTTCAGCCCAACCTGGATTATTTAGACGAGTCGGGATATGTGCCGAGTGAAACATCAGGAGAAGAGCTGGCTTTAAATGATGTCATTTGGCCGGAGCAGCTTATTTTTCACGATGGACTCCATCAAGTAAGCCTGGATGGACATGAGAATCTATTTGCTAGATTTTATAACGATTTTTTGGATGCCCGAGTGGAAAATATTACACTGCATCAAAACGTGGAAGCAGATGACATGTATGAGGGGCAGCGAATAGCAGAAGTTATTTACCCAACGGCCATTCCTGGTGATGTGGTTAATAGTGTATTAAATATTGAAGATGACATCCCTTATTTGTCGATTGATATGGTCGACCGGATTTTACTGGTAGATAACGGCGGCGAAAGCGAAAACTTGGTAGTGAGGCTTGTGTCATATGGGGAACAGATTATTCTAGAAGGAGAAACAAATTTTAGCATGTCCGATTTCAGGGATATATACTTGGAAGGCATTGACCAATATCCATCAGTGTTTTCGTATGAAATACAAAATAATTCGTCTCTAACGGAGTTCATTTATTTACCCGAAGAATCTGTAACGTACACTACTCTTTCAGATACGTTTTCAGAAATGAATTATAATGTATTTTTGCGTTTGTTATTTAATGATACAGATTACGTTAAACAATATCATCAAGATAATCGAGAAGCCTCATTTACGGACGGAAACCGGATGATGACATTAGAAGATAACGGTCACTATCTTCAATATATCAACCCTGTGTACAGTGAAAATGTTCAGGAGTCTCAGCAGCACGTTGTAGAAACAGGCTTTGACTTTATCAATTCTCGCGGCGGATGGACAGATACGTATCATTTATATGATTGGGGATACAGCAATCAAGAGGAGAATGTCTCTTATCGTATGATTGTAGCTGGTTTGCCTGTGTTTGAGTCAAGGGGCAGAGACTTGGCTTCCATTAATGTTACAAGAGCAGGTGGACAAGTCTCTCAATTTTCACGGCCATTATTTAATTTGGATGGCAGTCCCATTAATGCTAGGGGATCCATGGAACTTGCCCGAGGGGAGCAAGTGATTGCATTTGCCGAACAGCAATTTGATCCCGAGTCTATTGAGAACATACGAGTTGGTTACAAAATGGAGAAAACTGATAATGTGGTTGTCCGTCTAGAGCCAAGCTGGTATGTGAAATACGACGATGCGTGGTACCCAATTGACCCGGAGGAAGCAGAAGAGGAGGGGGAAAATGGATTGGAGTAGAACAAAAATGATCTTCATTGTAGCATTCCTCCTTCTTAATGCATTTTTGCTTTATCAACTTATTGAAAAAAAGAACGCGAGTGAGCTGAATGTGAGAGCACAGGCAACTGTCCGGGAAAGATTAGCAAATATGAATGTGCAAGTGACGGAGAATCTTCCAGATGAAAGAAGTGAGATTAGTCACATTGTTGGAAAGTCTGTTGATATACAAGAAGAAGTGACTGACAAAGTAGGTGAGGAGAACGTCCATGCCATCAGCGATAAGTTTATTGAGGTGAAACTAGAAGAACCTTTTGAAGTTTCATCTGATGTCACAGAAGACGTTACCCAATTTATGAACGAATATGTGTGGAATGCCGAGGAATATACGTATGATAGATGGAACAGCAATGACCGTCAAATGTTTTTCAATCAAATGTATGAAGAACAAACAGTGTATACGTATGGAGATGACCAGCTCGTCTTGTTTTTTAATGAAGACAATGAGATAGAAAGTTATGTGCAGAGCTATTTAATATTTGATGAAGAAGGGAAAGCAAAAGATATGCTCCCCCCTTACAGAGCCATTGACGTGCTGTTAAGAGAAAATATCCTGTCGTTTAATGATTATGTAAGCAAAGTGAACCTAGGCTACCACAGCCTGTTTAGCTCGGAGGGAGAAGACCAGGTCTTTGCCCCGATGTATCGAATAGAAATAAACGAAGAGAAAACGTATTTGATTCATGCCATTGATGGATCGATTCAAGATATGGATGAGGAATCAAATGATAATTCTAGTGAAGAGAAAACAGACACCGGCACAGGGGAAGCTGAGAATAATTAAACACGAGAGATACATGGAGTGAGAGACGGATATGGCTTTATCATTTAGTGTACTTGCAAGCGGCAGTACAGGAAATGCATTATATGTGGAAACAGAGAAACAAAGACTGCTGGTAGATGCTGGTCTGAGTGGGAAAAAGATACAAGGGTTATTTGAACAAATTAATAGGGATCCAAAACAGTTAGACGGCATTTTAGTGACCCATGAACACAGTGACCATATAAAAGGTGTTGGAGTGTTAGCTAGAAAATACGGCTTGCCGATTTATGCAAATGAAAAGACGTGGGGGGCGATGGAAAAGAGTATTGGAGCAATACCAGCTGAACAAAAATATGCATTGGAGCGCGGAAGCGTGCAAACATTTGCAGATCTTGATGTGGAACCATTTGCGGTTTCACACGATGCGGCTGATCCTATGTTTTTTGTGTTTCATCATAACGGAAAAAAGCTGGCACTAGCGACAGACATGGGGTATGTGAGTGAGAACACAAAAGGATTAATACAAAACTCTGATATGTTTATCTTCGAGTCTAATCATGACATGAATATGCTCCGCATGGGCCGCTATCCCTGGAACGTAAAACGCAGGATATTAGGAGACACCGGCCACGTATCTAATGAAGATGCTGCGTCAGCATTGGCAGAAGTTGTTGGAGAGAAAACAAAACGTGTGTATTTAGCCCATTTAAGTCAAGACAACAACATGAAAGATTTAGCGCGTATGACTGTGACACAGATTTTAAGAGAACGTGACTGCGGTGTGGAATATGATTTTCATTTATATGATACCGATCCGGGCAAAGCAACATCCCTAACAACGGTTTAAAAAGTGGAAGTGACAGGTTTAACGGGAGATGCAACAGGGAAAAACATATGAGAAATGTTGTAAAAATAACAAAATCTGCCTTGTATCTGGACGATACGATTTGCTTTTCAATAAAATAAGGTTACAACCATAATCATGCGTAAATTGTTTTCATTTGGGGAAATATACCTAGCAGTTAAGGAAAGATACAGTGCTGAAAAACCATGACATAACGCCGCCATCTGGCGAAAGAAGTTTGTACAAAGAGCGAGAACTTTTATAAACAGGAAGGTGTCGAAGGTTATGGGCTATTATAATGATCATATGGAAAATGAAAACAATCGATCAAGAAAGCGTCGTAGAAACACGGGATTAGCAGGTTTTGTTGGAGCTGTTATTGGTGCAGTACTTGTCATGGTGGCCATGCCGTTTTTGTCAGGAAATGGATGGTTTAGCAGTTCTGCTGGTGGACAAGAAGAAAACAATGCAGAAGAAGAAACTGTGCAGAACGATGAGCTGTTTGCCGGCGAACAGAATGTAAGTGTAAATGTTAATTCTGATATTACAGACGCGGTAAATAATGTTTCTGATGCAGTCGTCGGTGTTTTTAACTTGCAGCGTTCAGAGTTTTGGCAAGACGAGCAAGGAACACAAAACCAAGGTACTGGTTCGGGTGTTATTTATAAAGTAGAAGGCGACTCGGCTTTTGTTGTCACCAATCACCATGTTATTGAGGGTGCCAGTCAAGTAGAAGTAAGTCTTTCCGATGAACGACGAGTAGAAGCGGAGCTTGTTGGTTCTGATGTTTTAACGGACTTGGCGGTATTGCGAATTAGTGCAGAAGGTGTAGACACTGTTGCTGAATTTGGAAATTCAGAAAATGTTAACGTTGGCGAACCTGTTATTGCGATTGGGAATCCGCTTGGAGCTAATTTGTCCGGCACTGTTACACAAGGGATTATTAGTGCAACTGAACGCAGCATTCCAGTGGATTTAACAGGAGATGGCCGGCCTGATTGGAACGCAGAAGTGTTGCAGACAGACGCCGCTATTAATCCAGGGAACAGCGGAGGAGCTCTTGTTAACATAAAAGGCCAGTTAATTGGTATTAACTCCATGAAGATTGCGCAGTCATCTGTAGAAGGAATTGGTTTTGCTATTCCATCGGAAGTGGCTGTTCCAGTAGTAGAAGATCTTGAGACAAAAGGAGAAGTAGAACGGCCGCAAATGGGAATTGGTATTCGTTCTTTGTCCGAAATACCAAGTTATCATTGGCAGGAAACGTTACATTTACCACCTGATGTCGACAGCGGAGTGTTTGTTACAAATGTAGCTCAAGGCACTCCGGCGCAAGAAGCAGGTTTGCAGCAATATGACGTAATTACAGCAGTTGACGGACAAGATATTAGTAACGGGCATGATTTACGCACCTATCTCTATAGAGATGTAGAAATTGGTGACACGGTGGAAGTGTCCTTTTACAGAGATGGAGAACAGCAAACGACAGAGCTGACATTATCTGCTCAAAGAGATTTTTAACGGATACGTGTTGAATGTCGAACCACCAAGGGAGCTATTACCGCTCTCTTGGTGGTTTTTTGCGTGATGAACAGAAAAGGTGCAGTAAGATGTTTTATATCCAGTACAAGAGCAGCTTACGTTCAGGTATAAACGTAACATGCTCGTTTCAATTGCTACAGTATATACTTTCTGCAGGAAGGGATGACTGCTGCGTGACGAACACAGCAGAGGAAATCCTTTGACCTTAGCCGAATATCCCTCTTTCAAGGTGCTTGCGTTTTTCTTTGTACACATGTTAATACATAGAGCATTATTGGATAAAATGGATCATTATTGCTAAAATGTGGATAAAAGGAATGATGAAAAGCTATAGGTTAGGAGGAACTTATATGATATATGCTTGTGAAGACCACAGTGACCGCGCATTAGATGATGCGGTTGAAAAAAATGGAGAACCGCCTGTTATAGAAAAAATAGAGGCGGACTTGTCCACAACTTGTTCATTTTGTGATAACCAGGCTGTGTATAAAATTGTCGAAGGTTGATGGTGAAGGTTGTGAATATGTGGATAAAAATTGTGGATAAGTACATATAGAGGGTGTGGATTGTGAATATTACCATTATTGCAGTTGGGAAGCTAAAAGAGAAGTATTTGAAACAAGCAGTGGAGGAATATCAAAAGAGATTGCAGCCGTTAGCAAAAACACAAGTGATCGAAGTGGCGGACGAAAAAACACCGGATGGAGCGAGTGAAAAGGAAAAACAGCTTGTTAAACAAAAAGAGGGAGAGCGTATTTTAAGCAAATTAGCAAGTAATATGTATGTCATTGCTTTAGAACCAAAAGGCACAATGATAACATCGGAAAAAATGGCAGGGAAGGTAGCAGATTTAGCCTTGCACGGAAAAAGTAAAATGGCGTTTGTTATTGGCGGATCGTTGGGGTTAGATGAGAAAGTAGCAAACCGTGCTGATTTTTTATGGTCCTTTTCCCCGCTGACATTTCCTCATCAGCTGATGCGGGTCATGTTGTTAGAACAAATCTACCGGTCTTTTCAAATTAACCGAGGAACGCCGTATCATAAATAAAAAATATGACGTGTGATTAAAAAAGAGGAAGAGTATTCACATTAGGTACCGATTTACTTGGGCTCTTCTTTAGGGTGTTTGTACCTTTTCTTACAAGGTAAGAAAGTATAAAAGTTTGGCGTTTTCATGGTCCAGCGCAAGCACCTGCTCGCTCGAGGTTCCTTCAATCTCCGTCCATGGAAAGAAAAATTGGAAAGGAAAATTCACCTTTCCATAGACGAGCCCCCAGAACTTGCCCGCTGGCTCGGAGGATGGGAGTCCGTTCGGCGTTGTCAACAGGACGTGCTTCCACAGGATGTGGTGACTTCAACACCCGCCACAGGACCTGTGTGTTCTTAGTAGAAGTACTTAAAGAAGTTCCTTATAAAAGTTCTTTGCCCTTAGCTGAATTTCTTTCTTTTAAGGAGCTTGCGCTTTTTTTATGAACAACTTTTAAGAATGCTGCTGGCTCTGGTATCTCTTTTTCGTTCTCCATCGGTAAAAAATGTATATCCCTGCACCGATGACAATAACACCAATAATCAGTGATTGAGCACGTTGAAACCAGTTGTATACAACTTCTATGTTGCCAAGGCTTCCTAAGTAAAACATAAGAAAAGCCACCGGCAAGACACCAATGAACGTAAAAAAGCCGTATCGAAACGGTGTGATTTTGTAAAAGGCAGCTAAATAAACAATATAGCCCATCCCAAGCACCCTGCCTGCTGCAATGGTCCATTCACGGTATTTTTGCATGAATGTATGCATGCGTTTGGATTTCGCTTGGTTGACGCGACGCTGCAGTAAATAATCAAAGCGAAGTGATAAACCGTAAGGAATATAGCTGACTGCGGTATAAACAGCAGCGGATCCGATACTAAGCATCACCCAGTCGATACCAGAAGGATCCATGATGTAACCATACACTAAAAAAACAATAGCAGCAGGAAAAGGAATGGAAATGGCCTCAATGGCGGTTCCTAAAAACAAACCAACAAGTCCAAGTTGTTCAAGAGTCTCTAACAAAAATGTCAACATATGTAAACTCCTTCTGTTATGAGCATAGCTTGCGTGTATTATTAACAATTTATCATAATTAGACAAAATAAAATATCTTTATACAATATTTTGAGCAGAGTACTAAGATTCGATATGATAGAAATGACGAGAAAGGGTGTGGCGAAATGGAAGAATGGATGCATATGCTTCGTGCAGCAAAAGAATGGGCGCATGAGGCAGGCGAGAAGCAATTAGAAAGATTGGAAAGTCCAATGAAAATGGACAGCAAATCGTCTGCGATTGATTTAGTCACAGAGATGGATGTTTGGACAGAACAATTTTTAATGGACAAGATTCAAACGCATTTTCCCGGTCACGTTATGCGAACAGAAGAAAGTGGTTTCTATGAAGGATCTTCTGAATATGAATGGGTCATAGATCCCATTGATGGAACAGTGAATTATGCGAAAGGGCTGCCCTTCTTTTGCATATCAATCGGTATCCGCTGCCAAGGTGAAACAGTAGCTGGTATTATTCATGCGCCGAAGTTAAGTGAAACATATGAGGCGGTAAAAGGGAAAGGTGCTTTTTTAAATGGGCGCTCCATTCATGTGTCCGAAACATCTCGTTTAGAAAAAGCGGTTTTAGGAACAGGATTTCCATATGATAAAGGTAATGATACAGATAATAACCTTTCACACGTCAATCAATTAGTGCCTCAAATAGGAGGTCTTCGCCGGCTAGGAAGTGCTGCACTGGACTTAGCTCAAGTAGCTTGTGGAAGACTTGATGGTTACTGGGAGTTAAAATTAAAAGTATGGGATGTGGAAGCTGGTCTGCTGCTTCTAAACGAAGCAGGAGGGAAAACAATGGTGAAGGAAGAAGACAAAGGATTGTATGTTGCAGGAGCTAATGCAGAACTGTTTTCTGCCCTAACTAAATACATTCAGCGATGACAAGATGTGATGTTACATAAAACGTGATTATGAAAAAGTGCACATGGTTTACGCTAATGAAAAGCAATAAAGAAAAACTTGACTGATACCAAGTGTTTGATGCAGCAGGCAATGATCTCGTGGCACGTATACGAATTGTTTCAACATGTTGACGATGTCAATAAATTGCTCATGCTAATATGTCATATCTTTTCAATTCACATAAAAAAAGGTTCTCATACAACTGCTGGACGAATGTATAGTGTAACTTTTTTGTTATTACCTGGTTGATGGGGAGGAGGTAAGACGCCTGCGGGGAAACAGCAGCTAATCATCCATTGGTGCTGCCCGATGAGCTTAAAGCGCCGCCCGCAGCAAGTGAGTCTGAAAAGCCGGTCAACCAGGGGGATGATGGTGACAGCCCCAACAAAACAAATGTTATAGAACCAAAAGAGGCACGGAGCTTTGTGCATCCAGTGCCTGTTTGATACTACATTGGCGGCGTTTCCATTTGCATAAATGACACGATGCCAATCACGAGAAAAACAATGATGATGACAGAAAGTATCAAGCCGACCACACTGCAGATGTTTCCTGCTATGGCAAGTCCGCGGCCATTCTGTTCCGTGCGTTTGATTTCTTTTAGCGCAATAATGCCAAATACTAGCCCAACAATTGATAAGATAGGGCTGATAACAACAAAAAGAAAAACCATAACCAGTGATACAATGCCTAGAACAAGAGAAGTAATAGCTTTACCATTGACAGACGCTGTTTGTAATTGATTTGTACCATTTTCCATTTACAACTCACCTCTTTTTCAACTTGTTATTGTACCACAGCCTATGCCGGCGTGACGAACCAAATGGACAGTATGAAGGGAGGAAGGTAGTATCGGAATATTAAAAAATGACTGGGCAGAACGGTTAGATAAAGAATTTGAAAAAGAATATTATTTAAAGCTGAGAGAGTTTCTAAAACGAGAATACCGTGAAAAAACGATTTACCCCGATATGTTTGATATTTTTAATGCGCTGCATCACACCAGTTATGAGAATACAAAGGTTGTTATCCTTGGACAAGATCCGTACCACGGACCAAATCAAGCACATGGGTTGAGTTTTTCGGTAAAACCTGAGGTTACCATCCCTCCTTCCTTAAAAAACATATACAAAGAATTACACGATGACTTAGGTGCAGACATACCAAAGCATGGTTGTTTAACAAGCTGGGCACAAGAAGGAGTTTTACTGCTAAATGCCGTTCTCACTGTCCGAAGCGGACAACCTAATTCTCACCGGGGAATGGGCTGGGAACATTTTACCCATGAAGTGATTCATCAAGTGAATGAGAAAACAGATTCTGTGGTATTCATATTGTGGGGAAGAAACGCACAAGAAAAAGAAAGTTTAATTACATCAGACAAACATCTAGTGATAAAATCTCCCCATCCAAGTCCTTTTTCAGCTCATAAGGGTTTTTTTGGGAGCCGGCCGTTTTCACGGGCAAATCAATTTTTACAGCAAGCAGGAAGGCCGGAAGTGAATTGGTCTATTCCCCCTGTAATGAACAGCACTATGTAAGTATATTAGAGGAGGCAGTCATTCATGAGTATTAGTGATTCTGTAACGACATTAGCAAACGGAGTAGACATGCCGTGGGTTGGATTAGGTGTATATAAAGCTGAGGCAGGAGACGAAGTGAAACAAGCGGTGAAGACAGCTCTAGAAAGCGGCTACCGCAGTATTGATACAGCTTCGTTTTACTATAATGAAGAAAGTGTCGGAGAAGCAGTCAAAGAAAGTCATGTGGCTAGAGAAGATATTTTTATTACGACAAAAGTGTGGAATGATGAACAAGGATATGAAGAAACGCTGGAAGCTTATGAACGTTCGTGCAAAAAACTTGGAATTGATGTTATCGATTTATATTTAATTCACTGGCCTGTACCTGGCAAGTATAAAGAAACATGGGCTGCGATGGAAAAATTATATGAAGATGGAAAAGTAAGAGCTATTGGTGTAAGTAACTTTCATGAAAAGCATTTAAATGAATTAATGAAGGACGCAAAGGTAAAACCGATGATTAACCAAGTGGAATTTCATCCGCAGCTGTTCCAAAAAGATCTGCTTGCGTTTTGTGAGCAGCATGACATTCAGCTGGAAGCGTGGCGTCCACTTGGACACGGTGAATTATTAGAAAGAGAACCGGTGAAACAAATTGCAGAAAAGCATCAAAAAACACCGGCTCAAGTATTAATTCGCTGGTCTTTAGAAAATAATGTGGTAACCATTCCAAAATCAGTAACACCAAAGCGCATCAGATCCAATGCCGAGGTGTTTGATTTTTCCCTTGATACGGAGGACGTAAAAGCATTAAATGATATGAATGAAAACCAACGCTTTGGACCTCATCCTGATACATTTCCATATGATCAGTAATGTTTGCAATAAAGACTGCTGTGCTGTGTCAGTACAGCAGTCTTCTACGTTGTTTATAAATATTTCATGCGGAAAGGGGGAAAACAAAAGCTTCTGCTTTCATCAGAAGGGAGTTATAACAAAGTGGTTCGTTTGCAAGAAAGAAGGGAATCTATGTGATTTTTGAAAAAATCATTTGTTTACTGGCGGCGTTATGCATAGGAGGAATGTTTTCATATGCTGGTGTGCCGGCCGGCTGGCTGTTAGGCGGGTTATTGACAGGAATGACGTATGGATTATTTATTAAACGTTATGCCTTTGAGGGATGGCCTTTTCGAACAGTGCTTGCGTTTGTCGGAGTGAACATTGGATTTATGATGCAAATCGGGTTATTTCAATTAATCGGCCAGTATTTTTTCCCGCTTGTTTTTTCTTTATTTTTAACGTTAGCCGCGGGGGCAGGACTGGGCTGGCTGATGAATCGTTTCACATACTTAGATCCACTAACAGCTTATTTTTGCTGCGTGCCTGGAGGGGCTTCTGAAGTTATTGCATTAAGCAGCGATTACGGAGCAGATAATCGAGTAGTGGCAGCCTTTCACACGGCACGAATTACGTTTTTTGTGCTGACAATTCCATTTGTCGCTGGGCGTTTTTATCAGGACAGCGCAGAGAATAACGATGCAGGACTTATTGTTGAACCAATAGATGTGTCTGTTTTGACGGCCGTTATCATTGGTGTGCTCGTAACCATTGGCCTGTATCAACGGTGGAAAATACCTGCGGGTACACTGTTTTATGGGATTATGAGTGGATTTGTATTAAGTGAGTGGGTGCTCTATGGTGAAGCAGCACTGCCTTCTTATGTAGGAGGAATTGGACAGGCACTGATTGGCATTATGGTTGGTATTCGGTTTGACAAGCCGACATTTCTGAAACTGAAGGATATCGGAAAGCTGAGTGTTATCTTGCTTGGTTTATATTTTTTGTTTAGTTTAGTGCTAGCTGGATTGTTTACGTGGATGACGGAATTACCATATATGACAAGTCTTTTAAGCACGGTGCCAGCAGGTGCGGCGGAGATGAGTTCCACCGCAATGGCTCTGCACTTAGAGCCGACACTTGTAGCCGGCTTGCAGATGATACGGGTTGTCGCATTGTTTTTATTTTTACCTGTATTAATTAACATACTAAATCGAGCAGCGGAGCAGGAGAGGCAGTAATCCTGCTCTCTTATGATGATTAATCACAAAAAATAAATAATCAAAGCCAGGAACTTATGTAAAAATATTTTTAATTATCACTTTGTTTTGTAGTTGGATCATTAAAAGACGTGTATGCTATAGAAAAGGTAAATAGTGACAGCGGTAAACAGGGGGGAGTGGCAGATGGAACGTGTATGGTGGAAAGAGGCTGTGGGATATCAAATCTATCCACAAAGCTTTCAAGATACCAATGGTGACGGGATTGGTGATATAAGAGGAATAATAGAGAGGTTGGATTACTTATCAGATGTGGGGGTTGATATTGTTTGGGTAGGTCCGCTGTATCAGTCGCCAAAAGCCGATAATGGCTATGATATTTCGGATTATAAAGCTATCTTGGATGAGTTTGGAACGATGCAAGATTTTGATGAGCTGCTTTACGAAGTGCATAAGCGAGGGATGAAACTTATTATTGATCTTGTGTTGAATCATACAAGTGATGAACATCCTTGGTTTATACAGTCGCGTTCTTCTAAACAGCATGAAAAGCGGGATTGGTATATTTGGAAAGATGGAAAAAATGGGGCTGAGCCGAATAATTGGGAAAGCATTTTTGGCGGTTCAGCATGGGAGTATGATGAAAAAACGAACCAATATTATCTCCATGTCTTTTCAACAAAGCAGCCGGATTTGAATTGGGAGAACGAGGATGTGCGCTTTGCCTTGTATGATATTGTTAATTGGTGGTTAGAAAAAGGAGTCGACGGGTTTCGGATTGATGCAATTAGTCACATAAAAAAACGGCCGGGCCTGCCGGATATGCCAAATCCAAACCGAAAGCGCTATGTGTCCTCCTTTGATATGCACATGAACCAGCCAGGTATTCACGCGTTTTTAGAGGAGTTAAAAGCAAATACCTATGGAAATTACGACGTGGTAACAGTAGGAGAAGCAAACGGTGTCAGTGCAGAAGAAGCAGATTACTGGGTCGGAAAGAACGGAAAAATGGATATGATTTTTCAATTTGAACATCTGGGGTTATGGGATGCAAAAAAACCTGACAATCTTGATGTCGGCCGCTTAAAAACAATTATGGAACGTTGGCAAAAGGGCCTTGAGGAGAATGGCTGGAATGCTTTGTTTGTTGAAAACCACGACCAAGCAAGAATTGTATCAACATGGGGAGATGACGAAAAATATTGGACGCAGAGTGCCACCGCTATTGCAACGATGTATTTTCTAATGCAAGGCACTCCATTCATTTACCAAGGGCAGGAAATCGGCATGACCAATGCAAACTTTGCTTCCATTGAAGATTACGACGATGTGGCGGCAAAGAATATGTACCGTGATAAAATACGGCAAGGAGAAAATAAACAGGATGTGTTGGAATTACTTGCGCACACATCACGCGACAACAGCCGTACACCAATGCAATGGTCTAGCGACACCCATGCTGGTTTTACTAGCGGGAAACCGTGGCTGCAAGTAAACGCTAACTACAAAACCATCAATGTAGAAAAACAACAAAAAGACGGCAGCTCGATTTTATCGTATTACAAACAATTAATAAAAATGAAAAAAGATGATTATCAAGTTTTCACGTACGGGACGTTTTTCCTTATCAATGAACAACACCCTTCTGTTTTTGCATATGGCAGGAAAAGCAATCAGCATACAGCTGTTGTTATAACGAATTTACATCATGAATCGGTGAAATGGGTTGTTTCACGTTATGAATTATCCAGTCATCAATTAATATTGAGTAATTATGATGTTTTGCCTCATCAAAAGGAACAGTCTATACTGCTTCGGCCGTTTGAAGCCCGTGTATACAAGCTGCCAGCGAAATAAGTATGAAAAAGCAAGCAATGCTCGGTTAAGAGCATTGCTTGCTTTTTTTGCACTTTAGGAACGTTTATCTTTGGTAAAGAATGAAAGGGTAAAAACGGCAGCTTCCTTCATGAAGGACTAGAAGACAACCCGAGTTTTATCCAGTCAAGGTGACAGCCGCTGGTAAAAAGGTGTTTTTAGGAGAAACACGAGTCAGCAAGCAGACAAAAATCAAAGAGATACGGTTTGTACAACAAGTGCTCATTCATCACATCACTATACAATGCAGCAGAACGATTTACAAAAGTTATATGTCAGGTTTTCTTACAACAAAGTAGTCGTGTAAATAAAAACATGTAAAATAAATACTAACTATAGATGTTAACTAAGTTAACATCATGATATAAGACAAAAAGAGGGAGGAACAAATATGGATCCGATATTTTTAATGAATAATCTTTGGGTCATTATGGGATTTATTCTTGTCATCTTAATGCAAGGTGGATTTATTCTATTGGAGGCAGGTTCGACCAGGATGAAAAACGCCGGCCATATTGCTGGTAAAACGATATTTACATTAGGAATTGCCTCTCTTGTGTTTTGGGCGGTAGGATATGGTTTTGTTTATGGGACGAGCGCAGGCGGAGTAATTGGTGTTTCAGACTTTTTCTTCGGTGATTTTACAACGATATTTGATGGATTAGCCGGTTCGGTCGATTTCATCTTTCAATTGGCATTTGCAGCGATTGCATTAACGATTGCATTTGGGGGATTTGCTGAACGTGCAAAGCTTGCTGCTTATGTTGTCTTTGCGGTTTTATTTTCTGCTTTTGTGTATCCTGTTGTTGCTCACTGGGTGTGGGGGTCTGGCTGGATTGCTGCTTTAGGTAAACAGGATTTTGCAGGTTCAACGGTTGTTCACTTAACAGGGGCGATGGCAGCATTCGCTGCAACACTGCTCTTAAAACCACGTATAGGTAAATTTAATAAAGATGGATCTCCTAATGAGTTAGCGGGTCACAACCAGGTATATACTGCACTTGGTGTCTTGCTGTTATGGGTAGGTTGGTTTGGCTTTAACGGTGCAAGTACATTTGGCGTAGATGATGCATTTTTCGGGTTTGCCATTTTAAATACGCAGCTAGCTGCGGCAGCTGGAGCTGTTGCTGCATTATTGATTGCATGGGCAGCTCTTGGAAAAGCTGATGTTCCAACGATGTTAAATGGGGCACTAGCCGGGCTTGTAGCAATCACCGCATCCGCTGCATTTGTTGAACCATGGGCAGCTGTTATTATTGGCGCTGTCGGCGGATTGGCCGTGTTTTACAGCATGAAGTTTTTCGAGAAAAAAGGCATTGATGACCCGATTTTTGCCTTGTCAGTACACGGTGCAGCTGGTATATGGGGAACGTTATCTACAGGGTTTTTTGCGACTCCGGAACTAGCAGCGATGAACGGGGGACAGGCAGGGCTGTTCTATGGCGGAGGTCTTACACAGCTTGGTGTTCAGTTTATTAGCGTTGCCGCATGCGGACTGTTTGCATTCATTGCATCATATGTGTTGCTGCTCGTGACGAGGTCATTGATTGGAGGACTTCGTGTATCCGAAGAAGAAGAAATTATGGGTCTTGATATAAGTGAACATGGAAGCTATGGATATCCGGAAAGCATTTCTGCTTCCGTGAAAAAAGTTAACACAGGTGCGTGATGTTATGAGAAATGTTCGTTCTTTGCCCTCTTATCAAACGTATGACGAAATTCGTTGGAATCGAGAAAGAGAATACAAACAAGCAGCAGATAATATAAAGCGTTTGAATGATGCGCATGACCGTTGGATGACAGAAACGATATCTCTAGCCGTAGAGAAAGTAGAAAGGGAGCAGGGAAGGGTTCCTGCTCCCTTTACTTTTGTTGTGATGGGAAGTGCAGGACGACGTGAACAAGCAATCTGGAGTGATCAAGATCATGGCCTGATTTTTATGGGCAGCAACATGATGTATAAAGAGTATTTTCTGAGATTAGGAGAAGAAATTCGAGAAGGAATGGCAGCTGTTGGATATCCTCGCTGCGAAGGAAAGGTGATGGCCTCTCACCCGCGTTGGTGCCATAGCGCAGGTGAGTGGAAAGAGCAAATAGATGATTGGATACAAAAAGACGAATGGGCCACACTGCGTCATTTATTAACGTTTATTGATGCTAGAGCACTGCTCGGAGAAAGGATGCTTCTCAATCGTGTAAAGAGTTATGTTTTTCAACAAATCGCAGGCAATCCGTGTTTGCTAGGACGTTTGGCTGAAAATACATCTCGTTTGCAGCAAGCAACCAATGCTTTTGGAAAACTATTAACAGAAGAAAAAGGTCCATACACAGGTTTTTTGCACATAAAAGATGTTGGTTTGTTTCCATATATTCACGCAATGAGATTACTTGCTATGAAAGAAGGCATACATGAAACTTCTACGTTAGAACGGATGAAGCAAACTGCCGCTCAGTACCCCTTTGTGCATGCAAAAATCCAACCTTTTTATACATTGTTGAACTTACGAGCTTCCTTTTGGGAGCACCACCGCACCTATGAAGATGTTCATTATATACCCGTTCGGACACTATCAAAAGACAGGAAAAAACGGATAAAAACAGCTTTACAACAAGGGAAACAGCTGTTTCAACAAACCAAAAAAGTCATAGAATCAGGTGAAAAATGATGGTCATGAATCACATGTATCACTGGGTCAGACAAGTTTCTGGAAAGCTAGGAGCACCGTTTATTTCCTCGATGGATCAAAATAATCCGCAGCATCTTTCGTTTTTGCGGCAGCTGCAAAAAGACTTAAAAGCAGACGAACCGTTATCTAAGCCATTAGATACATTAAATATAGCAGTACTTGACTTGGAGACATCCGGGTTTTATCCAGACGGAGGGGATAAAATCCTATCCATGGGAGCGGTTAAAATTCAAAAAGGGGAAGTAAAAGAGGAACAAACGTTTTATACACCAGTGTGTGAACCGGCATCATTATCTCCTGAAGTAGCAGCATTGACGGGACTGACAAAAGAAGAACTGGAGAGTGCGCCGCTGTTGCCGGAAGCATTGCAGAAATTTTATGCATTTATTCAAACAGATATTCTTGTCGCTCACCACGCCCGTCACGAACAACGATTTCTTCAGCACGCTACGTTTCAAGCAATGGGTAGCCAGTTTCAACACCGGCTTTTGGATACCTCATTTTTATTTAACATTGCTGCTCCTCACGTTTCCTCAGTAGAGCTGGAAGGTTGCTGCCAATATTATGATATTCCTGTCCAAAACCGCCATCATGCACTTGAAGATGCTTTACTAGCGGCAGAATTATGGAATCGTTCCATGAAAGACGTACAGAAAAAAGGATATGAAACGCTGCAAGATGTTTATGTGCATTTAAACAAACAGCAGCGGTAAAGGAGGAAACCGGAGAGGAAGGAACATATTCGCCGTTATACGGGCTGCTTTCCCTTAGTGCAGCATACAAGAATGAACGTCGTTAAGTGCGCGTCACATTCGATATGCTGAAAACAGCAGTTCATTTCTCCAAAAAGCAATCGAGGCAGTCAACGAATGCTTTCTTGACAGGATTTAAAGCATTGTAAAGAAAGTACAATTCTTATGGATCAAGGGGTAAATATTGCCGGTGTCCAAACAGTATGTGCAAGCCGCGAACAATTTACGTGAAACCTTTCATCAGCCAAAAAACAATCTAGTGTCAAGAGAAGAATAAACAAAACGGGGACATAACATGAACAATAGGAAAGAAAAATAACGCCTGTATCGTTACAATTTTATGACAAATGCCAAGCTGATCGTTTAGACCTCCATATGGACGGGAATTTTTTTAACAAATGGAGGTGATGAACATGGCTTTCATCATTGTTGATGACATGCAAGTTCCAGCAAAAAAGTTTGAAACGATGCACGAAGCAAAGTCAGAAGCAGTGGACCATGAAATGGTGGTAGAGGACGATGAAGGAAACTATTGGGTGATAGATGAAGAAAATTTCCCTAAAATTGAGGCATATGGATACAGGAGAATGACCAATTAATCAGCATGCTGCTGCCTGGGTGTTTATAAAATACCCAGGTTGATTGCTGTTCATAGACATCGTGCGCTGTGTTATACTTTGTAAGGAATACGTGCAAAGCAGGTGAACATACATGAATATTGCCGCTCAAACGGTTGTAGAAAAAATGGAAGAGGAATTAGTTCAGCTTGCTGAACAAGTCGAACAACAAAACAACACAGCAGCCCAAGCACACGCGCGTGTGTTAAAAGCTTATTGTGATATCATATTAGCAGCCAAGGGACAGGAGAATGGTCAACAAAATACCCAGACAGCTCACGTTCCTGTTCAAAAGGTGCAAGCAGCATCTGCAAAGGATATGGAGACATCTAAAAAAACAGCCGTCAGGCGCTCTTCAGCGGTACAATCAGACGGTGACGTACCGTCGGCCAGCGGTAACTTGTTAGAGTTTTAGTTTGGAAAGGAAACGGTGACACATATGTGGAAGGTCTTTATCATTTTAGGTGCACTAAATGCCGCAGCAGCTGTTGGTTTTGGTGCATTTGGTGCTCACGGATTAGAAGGCAGATTATCGGAACGGCTGATGGAAGTATATCAAACAGCCGTACAATATCACATCATGCATGCTCTTGGCCTGTTAGCAGTGGGATTAGTAGCAGCGTATGCAGGCGCGACGACTTCATTGTCCTGGTCGGGCTGGTTGTTGTTCTTTGGAATTGTTGTGTTTTCAGGAAGTTTGTATACGATGGCATTTACTGGGATAGGCTGGCTTGGAGCAATTACTCCGATTGGCGGAACAGCGTTTATTGCCGGCTGGATCATGCTTGTCATCGCGGTTTTGAAAATGTAAACAAAAAGCGGCTCTGTGAAAGAGCCGCTTTTTTAACAGAATCGAAGTTCCCTCCCCGCAGCCGAACGTCCCTCTTTCTTTCAAGGCGCTTGCGCTTTTCTTTGTTTATGCTTATAGGAAAGGGTAACATGTCAGCATGAGTGAATCATCGGTATTGATGACATATTGGGAAAACCATCTGCTCCTGAAAAATGAGAGATCTAACGGGTTTCTAGTTTTTGCAAGAACAGCGTCAATGCCCACCCAGCTAGAAATGCACCTATACTAATAAGAAGAAGAATAGCGCTCCCGCTTAAGCCAGGAAAAATGACAAACAGCGACCCTATCAAGAAACCGCTCATGACAGCGTACGTACCGGTACGGTAAACGGACAACAAGTAATGCAAAAACTTACTCATAATTGTAATCCCTGCTAAAACACCGAACCCGACCGTTATAATAATAGGAATATCAAGAGATGTCAGAGCATGAATAATGGTCTCATATGCACCGAGAATAAGAAGAACAAAGGAGCCGCTAACACCGGGAAGAATCATCGCCGAACTTGCCAGCCATCCAGCGAAAAACAAATACACATAGTCTGATGCAGTGAGTGTATGCACGATTTGGCCGGCTGATTCCGCTCCGCTGTAAATACCTGTTAATATAATAAATACAGCAGCCGCTGCCACAATGACATAATGATAAGGTCGAAACGAATATTTATAATCAGCTTCCTTCAATAAAATGGGTATGGTACCGAGAATAAGCCCCATAAAAAAGGAATAAGTAGGACCAGGATATGTTTGCAGCAGCCACTCGAGCAAGTTACTTAAACTGATAAGAGCAATACCAATACCGATGCCAAGCGGTATAAAAAAACCAAGCTGTTCTTTCCACTTTCTGCTGAAAAAGTGATTAATAGCTGCGATTAAACGGTGATAAATACCAAGCACTAAAGCAATGGTACCGCCGCTCACACCTGGGATAAGATCACTTGCTCCCATCGCCATTCCTCGTAAAATGTTTTTCCATTCAAACATATGTAACTCCTTTTGTGAAACATGTATAATGGTTGTCCTTTTAATGTTTTATTACATATTATGCTTAATATAGGCGGTATATGTGTGAAAAAGACCGGTCAGCAAGACCAGTCTTGTAGCTTGCATCAGCTTGCAAAGGAATCAGGAACAACACCTGTTTCTTGTTCACGACGTAAACTTTTATCAAAAACAAATGGACCAAATGGTATAACGGAAACAGCCATAGCGATGAAAGCTCTAAGAAACGACCAACGCCGCTGAATCCACACGACTAGGACAAACAAAATATATAAAATAAACAATGCTCCATGCAAGGAACCGGCAACGGTTACTGCCATATCTAACCCAGCCCCATATTTTAAAGGCATAGCGATAAATAAAAGCAGTAAAAATGATATTCCTTCTATCACGCCCGCCAACCGTAGTTTTCCTAATGATGAAGATAACACGGTTGTCATCACCTCATTTTCTATTTACACTTCAATGTTCTTATACAAAAGAAAGCATAGCATGCGTTTGCATAAAGGGCAATGGATGTTTTTTGACGGTTTAAGAAAAGAAAAATCGGTACCAGTTCATAGTGGAGGAACATTGTCATGTTTGTGTGGAGCCATATAAAAAGAGATTCAAAATGAAATGTTGGTGTTTATATATAGTATGTTTTTCGGTTGATGAGCTCAGATGAGGGAAGGAACAAGCGGCGGCTGAAAATCTTAAGTCAGTGATGAATGATAGGTCCGCAGCAAGCGAACCGGAAGAAATGTTATAGCTAGAAAGGAAAGCGACAGATCTTCTCTGACAATGTTTATAAAACCTAAAAAAAGATGCCCTCTGTATAAGGGCATCGAAAAGGTTAACATTACGCTTTGATGACAACAATATCATTATCTTTTGCAACGACCTGAATGTTTTCCAGGTTGTCTTCTTCTAACATAAGATCAGCAATGCCGTCTTCGACTTTTTCTTCGATGACACGGCGCAGCGGTCTTGCACCAAATGCTGGATCATATCCTAGTTCAGCCAGCAGCTCTTTTGCTTCATCTGTAACAGCAACGTGCATGTTTTGCTCATTTGCTGCTTCCATAATGTCTTGAAGCATAAGGTCGACGATGCTGATAAGATCTTCTTTAGTGAGCTCGTTAAATGGAACGATGCTGTCAAAACGGTTTAGAAATTCTGGCTTAAAGTAATCAGACAGCGTTTCAGTAATAGCAGGTTCTACTTCTTCCTTATTACCAAAGCCGACGGTCACTTTTTTCATGCCGGAGCCGGCATTGGAAGTCATAATAATGACGGTATCTTTAAAGCTGACGGTACGGCCTTGACTGTCTGTCAGACGTCCGTCTTCCATGATTTGCAAGAACATATGCTGTACGTCAGGGTGAGCTTTTTCAATTTCATCAAGCAAGATAATACTGTATGGTTTGCGGCGCACTTGCTCTGTCAACTGTCCGGCCTCATCATGCCCAACGTAGCCAGGCGGGGAGCCAATCAGCTTAGACACGGAGTGTTTTTCCATATATTCACTCATGTCAAGGCGGATCATCGCTTCACTGTCTCCAAACATTTCTTCTGCCAGTGATTTGGAGAGCTCGGTTTTACCGACACCTGTTGGTCCTACAAAGAGGAATGATCCGATTGGACGCGTACCTTTACGAAGACCTGCACGGTTTCGGCGGATGGAACGCGCAACTTTCTGTACAGCTTTTTCTTGCCCGATAACACTAGCATTTAACCGTTCTGGCAAGTCTTTCATTTTTTGTTGTTCGTCTCGTTGCAAACGACGCACAGGAATACCTGTTTTGTTCTCTACAATTTTTTCAATGGTATCAACATCAACGGTTGCTTTGTTCGTTGATTGTTGTTCACTTTGTCCAGCTTCTTCGAGTTGTTTTTGCAGTTTCGCTTCCTCATCACGCAATTTGGCCGCACGTTCGTAATCTTCTTGCTGAGTTGCTTTTTCTTTCTCAGCTGCAATTTGTTCTAGACGACTTTGGATTTCTTGTTCGTCACCTTCGCTGTGAATCAAATTGATTTTCGAACCGGCTTCGTCCATTAAATCAATTGCTTTGTCTGGGAGAAAGCGGTCTTGGATATAGCGGCTAGACAAGTTTACACATGCCTTTATTGCTTCATCTGTAAAGGACACTTGATGGTATTTTTCGTAGTTTTCTTGTAGTCCTTTTAGAATAGATGCTGCATCTTCCAGGTTTGGTTCATCCACCATTACTGGCTGGAAACGGCGTTCTAAGGCAGCGTCTTTTTCAATTTTACGGTACTCAGCTAAGGTAGTAGCACCGATTACTTGAATTTCACCACGTGCGAGTGCTGGTTTCATAATATTTCCGGCATCAGAAGAGCCTTCCGCAGAACCAGCTCCAACAATTTGATGGACTTCATCAATAAATACAATCACATTGCTGCGTTCTTGCAGTTCTTTTAACAACTGTTTCATTCGTTCTTCAAATTGACCGCGTACTCCTGTGTTAGCCACAAGAGAAGAAACATCGAGCAAGTAAATATCTTTATTCTTCAATTTGTTTGGGACGTTTCCTTCTGAAATTTTAAGTGCTAATCCTTCTGCGATCGCTGTTTTACCAACACCAGGTTCCCCGATGAGAACAGGATTGTTTTTATTTCGGCGGTTCAATGTTTCAATAACACGTTCTACTTCTTTATCTCTTCCGATAACCGGGTCAATCATGCCTGCACGAGCAGCATCGGACAAGTTTTTACCAAGATCATCAAGCAAACCGCCATTGCCATTTCCTTGCTGTACTTGTCCGGCTTGTTCTTCTTTACCCCCCATTTGGGAATGCATCATGTCTTGGAACATTTGGTCAAACGGGGACTGTCCGCCAAAGCCGCCAAGACCAGATGGTTGTTTCATGTCTTGACGAACTTCCCGGTAACAAACATCACACAAGTGCATTTTTTGATGATATCCGTTTACATTCATATTTAACTCAATTCGTGCTTGGCGTTGTTTACAATGTTCACATCGTTGCATATTACATTTACCTCCTTTGCTTTATACGCGTATTCGGTTTTCTATAAATTAAATGGTTTCTTTTATTGACTTGGAAAAGCATCTTAACGTCTAATCGGTTATTGTTTCAAATCTTTTGCTTGGAATTTGACTTTGACTATCTTTGACTTTATAAGTGTATTATAACTTGACCTTCTTTGACTTTCAAGGGGGAAGCAAAAAATTTTAAACGTGATGTAAAACGCGTGATGGAGACGAATAAGAAAAAGCAGCGCCATCCAAAGGGAGGCAAGCTGCTTTATAAAGCGTTGTAGTTGTCTATAACCGAACGTAAAAGAAAGTAAACATCTACGGAGGATAGAGTAGGAGAGGCTGGCTTTTTTACATGTCAGAATGGTCAGCCAAATGGATACTGATATTCGATTTCTTCGTCGAAGACAACGTAGTCTAAATAAACCATTAACAATAAATACCATTTATTGTTTCGTTCATCTCTTAAAATAATATGGTCACGACCTGCTTCATCGATAATGCCGTAAAAGATCCTTGACTGCCAGTCAGGATTGTTCTCAAATGTCATATAGACAGTCGCTGGTTTTCCCCGGTTTAAACGTAAAATGTTTTCGATGTAAGACTGTTCGAGTGGAAGCATATCATCGCCGTCTACACCGTTCGTCCAAGTCATTCCATTCATGCCATTTCCATTGCCATTCATGCCATTTCCATTCATCCCATTCATGCCGTTTCCATTCATTCCGTTCATCCCGTTCATGCCGTTTCCATACCAGTACATCCCATCACCACTTTGTCTTGCATCGTAAGGAGAAGGGACATCATAACCTTGAACAGGGTAACCATACCACGGGTGATAATGATACATAAAAAATCCTCCTTTATTATTATGGCTAAAATAAAGTTTGCTTTCTTATTTGTCTATCTCTGGTCATATAAGATAACGCTCTTTTGCTGCCGCTGTATAGAGAGCGGTTCACACTAGTTCAATGTATGATGGCTGACAATGACATATGCCCATAAAAAAAGCCGACTTTCAAAAGAAAATCAGCTTTTTACAGCACATTTATACGTGCAAAAAGTTTTCGATTTTTTCTGGCGGTAAAATATTACCGACAAAAAACTGTCCAAAATCACCATAGCGTGCGGAGACTTCGTCAAAACGCATTTCGTAAATTAATTTTTTGAATTGAAGGGCTTCATGTGCAAATAACGTAACGCCCCATTCCCAATCGTCAAGGCCAGTGGAGCCTGTAATGATTTGTTTAATTTTTCCGGCATACTTGCGTCCCGTCATGCCGTGAGCACGCATTAATTCACGGCGTTCCTGCATCGGAAGAGAATACCAATTGTCATTGCCTTCCCGTTTTTTATCCATCGGATAAAAACAGATATGGTTCCATTTTGGCAAAATAGGATAAATACGATTACGAATTTCTGGGTTGTCTAACGGATCGCTTCCGTCTTTTGGAGGCATATAATTGCCAAGCTCTACAACAGAGACGTAAGAATACGCTGGAGTCATGTAATCAGCTATTTTTAATTTGTTAAACGCTGTTTCGACTTCCTGTAACGTTTGCATGTCCGGGCGAAGGATCATCATAATAACGTCTGCTTTTTGACCGATAACTGTATAGAATGCGTGGCTGCCTTCCTCAGCATCTTCTACATTTTGCCATGACTCAAGCATTTGTACCAACTCATGAATCATGCTTTGTCGTTTTTCGCTAGGAACTTGTTTCCAAGCAGACCAGTCGATTTTACGTAAATCGTGCAGACAAAACCAGCCGTCGAGTGTTTGTGATGCTTCACTCATTATGTATCACTCCTTTAATATAAAACATGCTTTATTTTCCACTATACCATACCTGTTTTTTGAACGGAAAGAAAGTGCAAACAGGGCAGGGAGGTTCTAACAGCCTTTACGGTCGGTTACTGATTTGATTTTACTTCCATTTCCAGTACATCCTCTAGACTGTTCTCGAAACCTTCTTTCATGTTTTGGCTCGTGTACCCGAAGGATTGTATAGGAATAGAGGTCAAAAGACGTATTAACTGATCTGGATTTCCAATTTTTGTAATAAGGTTAATGCGGTAAGCTTCTTCAGCCGATATCGTTTCACCAAGGGCCAATTCCATCGCTTTACTGAGCCCAACGAGACGAGGGAGGTAATATGAGATTCCTCCATATGGGACGGCTTGGTGTTTTAAAAAGTCGAGCGTAATTTTCGTGTCATACTCGGCCACACGAAAGTCACAGGCTAGTGCCAGGCTTATCCCCTCTCCTGATGTTTTTCCATTCATATAGGCAACAATAGGTTTTTCAATAGAAGCGATGGCAGTAATTAAGCGCACCCACATCATTTGCAGTTCATTGTTTTGTTTCTCTTTTGCGTATATCCCTGTACAAAATACGTGATTGGTGCCTTGCAGCAGAATGACGTAAACACTTTCGTCCTCGTGTGCTTGCAGCAGGGCGTTATACAATGCTTCATGCATGGAAACATTTAACGTATTTCCGTTATGGGGGCGGTTAAGGCTAATACGAGCTATCTGTTCTTCTTTTTCATATAAGACGGTTGTTTTTTCCACGTATAAAGAAAGCTCCCTTCTGTATGAACCTTTCCATTAGAATATATGCTTGTTACTGGTACAATACACCGTTTGACCTGATAATCCTTTTTTTCATTGATAATAAAGATGAAAGTTGGCATTTTTATTTTTAGCCTGAGCCCAATTGGTAAGGCACATATAACGTAGAGCCGTCCAGCACTGCTGTCAAACGCCCTTGTTTCAGGATGCTTTTTCTTTAAGACAACAATGTCATGAGCGTTTTGTGCTGAGCTTTTCAGTAAGCGAATCTTCGGCACATACCATATCAACAACGCCTTGATCAACAAGTTTTTCGGCTTTTTGTAAATCAGCTAATTTTTTTGTAATACCAACATAAATGGAGACGTATGACTTTATTTGTTTTGCTAACTCAACGTATTGTTGAACATCGGGAGTGTCTTCTTGCTGATTTTCACGATGCCAGCCAATATCAATATTTAACAAATCAATGCCTGAAAATTTCAGCTGTTTCGCAAGGTGAACGATATCTTCTGCCGTTGTATCATCAGTTTTTAACGTAATACCGGGAAGACGGAAAAAGACCGGCATATCTTCCCCGATATATTCTCGAATATGTCGTGCAATAGCCAATGGAAAATGCATGCGGTTTTCATATGTTCTTCCCCATTTGTCCTGTCGCTTGTTCGATAACGAAGATAAAAATTGGTTAATAAGATATCCGTTTGATCCCACAATTTCGATGGCATCAAAGCCAGCCTCTTTCGCGCGTTTTGCTCCATGCGCAAACGCCTCAATCAATTGGTATATATCCTGTTCCGGCATGACCTTGTATGAATCGGGCTGGTTGGATGGAGAAAGCAGCGAACGCCCTGCTTGAAAAAGCTGCAGTGCAATTTTTCCGTTGTTTTCATGGACAGCCTCTGCGATGTGTTTGAAACGATCAGCATACTTCTCATCTGTGATAACTGGAAATCCAGTCTCTTCGTTATCGTCGGCAGATACTAACGCTCGGCCAAATATAGTCAGACCAATACCTCTCTTATGGGCGTGAATATATTGGTCCACAAGTTTGTCACTTGTGTTATCGAGCTGATCTGCGTGAGGGGCATCCAAAAAAACTCGAGTGGGAATATTAGTGTCTCGTATAGTTATTGGTTCTAGAAGGGAATAATCGTTCTGCTGTTTGTCCTTTTCCATGATGTATACCTCCTTACATCTTCTGTTTTATAGCATAAACATGTACAGAGAAACTCATCCATCTCATATTTTTGTATTTATTTCGAGTGTTTCACGTGGAACAAAAAAGTATATAAATATAACTTTTGTTTTTATGGGATAGGAATGAAACAAATGTGAAAACGATTTATAAACCTTGATATTGTAAGCGTTCACCATTTAGAAAATTTCTATTTTTACTATTTCAGACTTGTTGGTTTATTTTTTGAAAAAAGTGGAGTATCCTTAGGGGTGAAAAAAGGCAGCAATAAACGTCACGATAGATAAATACTACTCTCGCTGGGGAAAATAAAACTGCATGGTATGTGTACATGTTATAAAGCATCTTGCTTTATAGAATATGAAGGAGGTATAACGGTGAGTGATCTGTTTGAGGCTGTAAAAAGCCAGGTAAAAGCAGATTGTCCTTCGATTGTTTTTCCTGAAGGGGAAGACGACCGGATTATTAAAGCAGCTTCACAGCTGTCTCAGGACAAAATGGTCAAGCCAATTGTCGTTGGAAATAAAGAAGAGGTAGAGAGAAAAGCAGTGTCTCTTGCTGTTTCATTAGATGGAATAGATATTTATGACCCCGCATCATACGCTCACTTTGATACGTTAGTAACGGCTTTTGTGGAGAGAAGAAAAGGAAAAGAAACGGAAGAAAGCGCTAGAGAGAAGTTAATGGATTCAAATTACTTTGGAACGATGCTTGTTTATTTGAACTATGCGGATGGTTTGGTAAGCGGCGCGGCACATTCCACAGGAGACACAGTACGGCCGGCTTTGCAAATAATTAAAACAAAACCAGGTATTCAAAAAACATCGGGCGTATTTATTATGGTAAAAGATGAAAAGAAGTTTGTTTTTGCTGATTGCGCCATTAATATTTCTCCAGATGCCGATGAGCTGGCCGAAATTGCAATATCAACTGCAGAAACGGCGAAAACGTTTGATATTGATCCGAAAGTAGCTATGTTAAGCTTTTCTACGAAAGGTTCTGCTTCATCGATGGAAACGCAAAAAGTTTCTGAAGCGACCACAACTGCTCAAGAAAAGCGTCCTGACTTAATCATTGATGGCGAATTTCAATTTGACGCAGCATTTGTACCGGCAGTGGCAGAGAAAAAGGCACCGGATTCACCGCTTCATGGAGAAGCGAATGTGTTTATTTTTCCAAGCCTGGAATCTGGAAATCTTGGTTATAAAATCGCGCAGCGTCTCGGTGGATATGATGCGATTGGGCCGATTTTACAAGGTTTAAATAAGCCGGTAAATGATTTGTCACGCGGCTGCAGCACGGACGATGTATATAAATTGGCTCTAATCACTGCAAAACAGGCGATAAATGAGAAGCACGCACATCTTCTTCACTCTTAATATAGATACAGCATGAAAAACACCGGCCGGAGGCAGTCCGCCGGTGTTTTTTTAGGTTCGATCCACGTTATTGGGAGACTGCTGTTGTTTTTTTTGTCAGGCTGGACGGCTTTTTGGCTTCTCCTTTTCCCATCATCGGCGAGGGAGCAGCCAAAAAAGCATCCCATCTGCTTATCTGCATGTATAACGTACAACCGACTGGTACTGGAATCTCAGCGGCTTTTTTGTATGTTTAAAGCTTTATTGTTGCGCTCGATAACTCGTTGGTAATGGTAGTCAAAACGGTGTATTTCTTTAGATGAAAGGGTAGAAGGCTGTATATGAGCACCGTGTTGTTGGAACGTTGTTAACAAACGCAAAAGAATATCTTGTATCGTCAATGATTCCCTGTACAACT
This sequence comes from Alteribacillus persepolensis, assembly GCF_900099605.1. Lineage (GTDB taxonomy): Bacteria > Bacillota > Bacilli > Bacillales > Marinococcaceae > Alteribacillus > Alteribacillus persepolensis. Next base: position 52,568 of record NZ_FNDK01000014.1, on the reverse strand, counting down.
CTTCGAGAGAGCGCATAACGTCAGGATTGATGTGTGGATATTCAAATCGTGTCGGTTCATTTTTGACAGCAGATTCATAAAAGCGCTGCAGCAGTGCAGCACGTTTGGCTCCGCTGCCAGACACAGCCATATAAATTTGGACGGCGACTCCTCCGCGGATTCTCCTTTGTGATATCCCAGCAAACTTTTTGCCGTTTATGCTTAAATCATAGGTGCCCGGACAATAGGATCCTTGAATCTCGTATGCATCAATCATACCTGGTTTATCTGAAAACATCGTTTGAACGACGTTCCACATAAAGTCATATCCGCTGTTAATGGAAATGGTTTTGTTTTCTTTAAAAAGAAGAGAAAGATTAAAAATTCCTTCATCCAGAACCACTGCTAAACCGCCGGAATTGCGCACGATGACGTGATAACCGGCTTTTTTTATGTCTTTTATGCCATCATGAAGATACGGCAGACGACTGTCTTGGATGCCTAACACAATGGTTGGCTGGTGAACCCATGCGCGCATGACCGACGAAGACGTATCCTCTCCGATACTGGTACATAACGTGTCATCGAGAGCAAACGATTGGAGAGGATTCATATGAAGGCCGGAGCTGGAATGATCCAGCCAGCGCCATGTTTTTCCTGGAAGCATATCGTTAACGTTCATATGTATAGCTCCGTTCTTTTTGCATAATCTCTTTTGTATTATAGCATGAAAGCATGCTGGGACAAATGTCTATACAAGTTGGTTGCGTTCGCTTTGATGTGTGATATACTGTAAATTGCGCAAAAAGCAGCTTTTATCTTGTTTGGCAAGGAAATCATTGAAAAAGGAACGTGAAAAAAATGGTGAATGAGTTTCGTGTATGTGATGATTGTCAAGCGACTAATTTAAAGACGCTGCTGCCAAAATTAAAAGAAATAGATCCAGACGCTGCAATTGATATTGGCTGTCAGTCCTATTGTGGTCCAGGTCGTAAAAAAGTGTTTGTGTTTGTAAATAATCGTCCATTTGCAGCATTAGATGAAGAGCAAGTTATTCAAAAAGTCAAACGAAGAGTGCAACGGGCCACGTAATCCTATTTATAATGTGTTTCCACGGGGAATAAGCTTGGTTCTGCTGACAGGGGTACATAACGTGTTAACATGAGTCCCGCCCTTTGTATCGTCAATATATAGAGAAAATTAGTACACGTGCAGCGAGATTTTCATTTGCATCTAAAGTCTTAGTGGCAGCGGCGTGTTTTACAGTCAACAACACACTAAACTGAAAAATGTAACAAATTCACTTGCTGAATTTTAAAGGGGGAACGACGCTCTACAGTCATCAGAGATAACACCAGAGAGGAGAGCGCTGATATGGAAAATTTAACGAAAAAGATTTTGACAGCCCTTGTGCTAGGGGTTATTGCTGGTCTTATTTTAAATTTTGTTCCAGACAATATCTTTGCTGCGGCAGATACATACATTCTGCAGCCAGTAGGACAAATCTTTCTGAATTTAATCAAAATGCTTGTTGTACCGATTGTTTTTATTTCCATTGCTCTTGGAACAGCAAGTTTAAAAGATCCTGTTCAGCTGGGCAGAATTGGTGGAAAAACGATAGCGTTTTACATTATAACAACGACAGTTGCACTCACTATTGGTTTAGGACTGGCCAGCTTTATTCAGCCGGGCCAAGAGGGGGCATTTAATACAGGAAATGCGGAGTATCAAGCAGAAGAAGCACCTCCGATCATGGATACGTTGTTAAATATCATTCCGGACAATCCGGTTAACGCAATGGCTGAAGCAAATATGCTTCAAATTATTGCAATTGCTATTTTTCTAGGGGTGGCGCTGGCTAAACTAGGAGATAAAACAGCCGGCATTCAAAAGCTGCTCGAACAAGGTAATGAAGTAATGATGTTTCTTGTAAACATTGTTATGTTTACAGCGCCATACGGGGCCTTTGCCTTAATTGCTTCTGCGATTGGTGATGCGGGAATAGACGGATTGGAGCAAATGGCAATGTACATGCTCACCGTGATACTGGCCCTTGTGGTACACGCCGCCATTACGTACAGCTTGGCCATTAAAGCGTTAGGGAAAGCGAGTCCTGTTCAATTTTATAAAAACTTTTTCCCTGCAATGACGGTGGCATTTAGTACGTCCAGTTCAAGTGGAACATTGCCGGTATCGATGAAAACGGCACAGGAACGTTTGGGCATCAGCAGATCTGTCAGCAGCTTTGTTCAACCGCTTGGAGCAACAATTAACATGGACGGCACAGCGATTATGCAGGCGGTAGCAACCATCTTTATTGCACAAGTATATGGTATGGACCTTGCTTTTTCACAACTGGTCATGGTTGTTCTAACGGCAACTTTAGCAAGTATTGGTACAGCTGGTGTGCCAGGTGTAGGTTTAGTCATGCTGTCGATGGTGCTGCAGCAAGTAGGTCTTCCGGTTGAAGGAATTGCATTAATCCTTGGTGTAGACCGGTTATTAGATATGCTTCGCACGTCCTTAAATATTACAGGTGACGCAACGTGTGCATATATCGTGGACCGTTCAGAAAAGAACAAAGAATCAGCAGTCGAAACGCCTTCGCAGTAGAACCAGAGTCATCTGAACATTTTTGCGTTTACGATAAGTAATAGTGCCCCGTTTCCTAATGTTAAAGGGAAGCGGGGTTTTCGTATGGATAGAAAAGGCTGATATCTTGTCAGGGCGCTTGTGTTTTTCTTAATGGAATATGAAAAATCAATGGTGTGTCGGTTTTCTTTTTGCTTATTAAAGAGGCAGGTTGGTATAATGAAGAGAAATAACAACGTTGTAAATGAGGAAAACTGAATGATAAAAGGGAGCGAAAGCTGGCATGAAAACAGGCAATCGCAAGCTGCAGGAAGAAAAAGTATTTAAAGACCCAGTACATCGTTATATCCATGTGCGTGATGAATTAATTTGGGATTTGATTGGAACAAAAGAATTTCAGCGTTTGCGCCGTATTCGCCAGCTTGGGACGACATTTTTGACTTTTCATGGAGCTGAACACACTCGTTTTAACCATTCACTGGGTGTCTATGAAATTATGCGACGCATTATTGAGGTGTTTGAAGGGAAGCCGTATTGGCAGCATGAAGAGCGTTTGCTTTGTTTGAGTGCCGCTCTTCTGCATGATATTGGCCACGGTCCATTTTCCCACTCCTTTGAAAAAGTGTTTCAAACTGATCACGAGTGGTGGACGAGAAAGATTATTACAGGAGATACCGAAGTACATCATGTGCTGACACGTATGGGAAAAGATTTCCCGCAAAAAGTAGCGGATGTGATTGAAAAAACGTATCCAAATAAATTAGTTGTCAGCATGATTTCGAGTCAGATTGATGCGGACCGGATGGACTATTTACAACGTGATGCGTTTTATACCGGTGTCAGTTACGGGCATTTTGATATGGAGAGAATTCTGCGTGTCATGCGTCCGCGAGAAGATCAAGTAGTGATTAAAAATACAGGGATGCACGCGGTGGAAGACTATATTATGAGCCGTTATCAAATGTATTGGCAAGTGTATTTCCATCCTGTTACAAGAAGTGCAGAAGTAATATTGAGCAAGATTTTGCAGCGTGTGAAACATTTACAAGCAAGCGGCTATTCCTTTAAGCAGCCGCCTTTGCATTTCCAAGGTTTTTTTGATAAAAAACTGTCATTAGACGATTATTTACAGTTAGATGAATCGGTGACGTTATTTTATTTCCAAATGTGGCAAAAAGAAGACGATGCCACACTAAGTGATTTATGTCAGCGGTTTATGAACAGACATTTGTTTAAATACGTAGAGTTTGATCAGCATTTTGTCATGAATGAATGGCTGAAACTGCAGGAATTATTCCGTAAAGCAGGAATGGACCCGGAGTATTATTTGGTTATTGATTCTTCTTCTGATCTCCCGTATGATTTTTACCGGCCCGGTGAAGAAGATGAAGAACGAATGCCGATTCATTTATTGACGCCGGACAAGAAGCTGCGTGAGTTATCAAGGGAATCAGACATTGTTGAAGCGATTTCTGGAAAGAAACGCACAGATCATAAATTATATTATCCAAAAGAATGGCTTGATACCCCTGGTTATGAAAACGAAAAACAACAAATCAAAGACATACTGCAAGTTCATGACGGGAAAACAGATACAAAACAATAAATAAAGAGATACAAGGAAAAATGGGGATGTTTCAAGTGAAGGAGGACTAAGGGTGCTGCCGGATCACGCAAAAATTATGACGCTGTTGAATGACGCGGGAGAAATTGTTGGTCGAAAGAAGCTCCAGAAGATTGTGTATATCGGGAAAAAAATGAACTTGCCATTGCAGGAAAAATACACCTTTCACATATATGGACCGTACTCCGAGGAACTGACGTTAAGAATTGAAGAGTTGTGCAGTCTTGGGTTAGTGACGGAAATAAAAGAAGAAAAGGCAGGATATTATCAATATCGTTATACATTAACGGAAAATGGGGAAAGCTTTCTAGAAAAATTTCCAATGACATGGCCAAAAGAACAAGCGCTTGGCATCATTCAACTATTAAACGAATACAGCTCTAAATTTCTAGAACTAGTATCAACGATGTTGTATTTTGATGAACTTCCAAAGAATGAAGTAGAAAACAAGGTACATACGTTAAAAAAAAGCCAGAACTATTCTTCCATTGACATTCAAGCAGCATGGGAGCTTATTGATACTTTGAAACACAAGCATGGAACAAGGTATGATAAAGACAGGAAATCCTGACAAAGAGGTTGAATACATGTTAGACAGGGAAGCGCACCGTGTTTGGCACCAATTATTTCTTGGAAAAGGAGACGATAAACGATGGATTTGTTTGATAAAGGTGATAAAAAGAGAAAAGGCGGCGGTTTTAATATATTGAGCGGTGATTCGACCGATGGTCACGGCGGATACGGCGTCGGGGCGCTAAGCTTAGATAATATGTCACCTGTGATTGTAGATCCAGAAGATGATGACGCTTATGTAGACATGGGGGCATTACACGCCAGATCAGAAGTAGAAAAGCGGGTCAAATTTTATCCTGATAAAGAAGAAATCCCAGATGGCCGCTTGTATTGGATGGTGTGGGTCACCATTGATCACAATGAAAATGGCAATCCCTTTTATGCGGGTGTGACAGCATGTGAAATACTGGTTGAACGTGGAGATAAGCGGATTCGCAAAGGGTATAAAAGCATGCCGGAGCACGTAAATAATATGGATAAATCACTAAAGGGCCGTATCATTGTCGACAATATGGACGATCACTCTAAAAAGATTTTGGGTGCATTTTTAAAAGGATTTAATAAGGACATGTGGGAGAATTCCAGCGAAAAGCTGCATCAATTGCTTTCCGTAGAAGAGTAGAGCAGTGCAAAATGTTAACAAAGTGTGAACGATTTTTGAAACAATGAATAGATATATTGTTCTTTCGAAAAAATATCAATACACTAGAAATATACACACAACATAACTAGGACACCAAAACGTGCAAGAGCCTATATAGGCTCTTGCACGTTTTGGTTTATTCGAACCATTTTTTAAGACGGTCAAAGAACTTTTCTTCTTTTTCCGGCAGCTTGTTTTCATGCTGGTCGCGGTGTTCTCCGTCTTGTGCTTCTTTTTCCATTTCATCTGTACATGATTTCGTTGGTTCTGTTCCGGCTTCAAATGCGATGGTGCGGGACGGTCCGCATTCTTCTGAACTTAATAAACCTGTTTCTGGGTCAATGTCTGTTTTCACTATGCCGTCTGGTGGAGAAAAGGCCAACTTTAGTTCATCCTCTAAGCCTTCCCTCATAAATTGAGCCCAAATGCGTTTTGAAACTTGGCCTTCCTGGGCGTGATTCATTTCGCGGTTGTCGTCATATCCAACCCAAACCGCTGTTGTTAATTGGGGAGAGGATCCCACCATCCAGCTGTCATAATCGGTGGATCCACTTTTTCCCGCCAGCGGCCGGTCGATAAGATGTGCGATGGAAGCCCCTGTCGCAGACGTGTAACTGTCTAAAGAAAGGTCAAACATACTTTGCATCATATCTGTTAGTACATAGGATTTTTTCGGATCAAGCACTTGTTTGGTTTCTTGTTTCTGTTCCATTAATACATTTCCTTGGGAATCGGTAATCTTTTGAATAAACCGTGGTTTTACCGATTGGCCGCCATTCGTTAAAGCACTGTAGCCGGCAGCCATATCTATAATGCGTACACCTTGCGTACCGAGTGCTAACGAAGGAATAGGATCAAGTTCTGTTGTGATGCCGACCTTTTCTGCTGTATTTACGAGAGCGTCAGGACCAAGAAATAAGTGCGTTTTCATAGCATAAATATTATCAGAGACTGCTAAAGCTTCTTCTAAATCAATAAAATCATTTGCGTATTTTTCCCCGTAGTTTCCAGGCGTATACGTATTTCCGTCTGTGCCTGTTTGAAACTCAGTTGGCTCACTGCGAAAGGAAGTAAGCGGTGTAAATCCTGATTCTAACGCAGCATAATATAAAAATGGTTTAATAGCAGAACCAGGTTGTCTTTTCGCATGAATCACACGGTTATATGTGCTTTCTTCATAGTTTTTTCCGCCTACTAGTGCACGCACATCGCCGCTGTGCGGATCTATGACTGCTAGTGCTGCTTGGATATCTGAATCTTTTGGTGTTTCCAACTCTACCCATTTTTCAGCTAACTGCTGCAGTTCAGGATCAAGTGTGGTGTAAACATGCAGTCCTCCACGCTCCATCAGCTGAGGATTTAAGTCGGTCGATTCTATTAATTGTTCAATATGATCTTGAAAATAAGGACCGGTACGCTCATCTGCTAACTGCCCGGGCGGTTCTAGTTCCCATTCTGTTTGTTCAGCCTGTTGTCTTTCTGTTGTTGTAATAGCCCCTGTCGCCTCCATGGATGCTAAAACGACACGCTGCCGTCCTTTTGCTCTATCTGGATAAGAAAACGGTGAATAATAGGAAGGACCTTTGGGGATTCCTGCTAGTAATGATGCTTCTGACAGTGTTAATTGACTAGCTGATTTATCAAAATAGAGCTTGGATGCTGCTTCAATTCCATAGGCTCCATGGCCGAAATAAATAGTGTTCAAGTAACCTTCTAAAATATCTTCTTTATCGTAATGCGTCTCGAGCCGTAAGGCATAAAAAGCTTCTTCCAGCTTACGTGACCATGTTTTATCATGTGTTAAAAATAAATTTCGAGCATACTGCTGAGTGATAGTGCTGGCTCCTTGCGCTTTGGATCCAGATTTAATGTTTGCAGCTATGGCCGACATAATCCTGGGTATATCAAAGCCATTGTGCTCATAAAATTCGCGGTCCTCAACGCTTATGACTGCATCAATTAGTGACGGGGAGATATCTTCAAGCTCAATCCAATAGCGTTTGTTTCCATGATGGCTCTCGCCAATAACAGAGTGGTCCGCCCCATAAAAAACGGTTGTTTGGTCCACCTGTATAGGGGGAGCTTCTAGTACTATTGCGCTCGTAACAATAACAAGGGCTGAGCTTGTAAACAATACACCGGCAAGCAGCATACACCGTAAAAGTTTTCTCCACCAACTTAGTTTTGGCTGTGAATGTCTTTTTAATGCTGTATTCACATCGTTTCACCTCCCGCTTCTTACGGATTGACCTTTTGTCTCCATTTTGGGTAGATTGCACAACTTTTAAACCAAAAGAGATAAAATGGCTTCCTTGTATGCGGGCAGGCATGCAAACGATGGATAAGGGAGAGAAGAGAAAACATAAAATGGCATCATGGGAGAGAAAAGAAAAAGACGCTGGCCTTGTGCCAGCGTCGCAATTGTACACGTCAGGTTTTCGAGTGCAGATATGGCTCTACAATGTCGTAATGGGATAAGGGGTCAATACTGTTTCCAGTAACAACAATAACGACAGGCCCTTGTGGGATAACCATTTTTTCTAATAAGGCACCGGCACCTACAGCAGCTGCTCCTTCTACGACCATGCGGTGGTGTTGATACAAATAAGCCATCCCTTTTGCAATAGCCGGCTCTTGAAGACGCAGACGCTCATCGACATATCGGGAGATCATTGGCATGGTATAGTGATTATTCACCCCAATCCCGCCGAGCAGACTGTCTGCGTACGTCGGGTGTTCCGGCACAGCAACAGGTCTTCCTGCTTTAATGCTGTCATCCATGGCGGCTCCTTTTTGAACAGATAAGCCAATCACTTGTATACGAGAGTCTGTTTCTTTCAGAGTCAGACCAATACCAGAGAGAAGTCCTCCACCCGATAATCCAGCTAAAACAGTATGAACATCAGGCAAGTCCTCCAAAATCTCTAACCCTATCGTTCCTTGCCCAGCAATAACAGCAGGATTATCAAATGGCGGAATCAGCGTATAGCCGTCTTGTTTTTGCAGGCGTAAGCATTCCTCTTGAGCCTCGTCTTGACTGTCTCCGTGAATGTGAAGTGTTGCTCCGCTTTGTTTTAGCGCATCAATCTTGGCTTTAGGTACGCGGCTGGAGACACATACGACTGCTGGAATGCTTAGCTGTTTGGCAGCATACGCCACCGCAAATCCGTGGTTGCCGGTAGAAAAGGTAATAACCCCTTGCTGTTTTTGCCTGGAAGAGAGGGAGGTGATCATGTTCGTTGCTCCACGAATTTTAAACGAACCGGTGGGCTGCAAGTTTTCAAGTTTTACATAGACGGGAACGCCGGTGTGGTCTGTGAGAGGTTGAGAATATATCATTGGTGTTGGAGCAAGTGAGGTGCGAATTCGTTTTTTGGCCACCCAAACGTCCTTAAGCGTCACGTTTTTCAATATATCCCCTCCTGCCTTCATTTTCCTTGGTTTATTTCAATTTTTGGTTATGAACTCCTTTATGGTCAGAATAAAGTGATATAAAACCACTGTCTACAACTATTTGTACGTTGGAAAACGAATATTATGGCAGATGGTTATTATGATTGGATATGAAGGGGGAACCGGCTGTGCGGTCATTGACAGTGTTTCCAAAGGAAGAGTACGCGCTCAGGCTGGAAAAAGTAAAAGAGAAGATGGAACAAAAGGGGATCGACGTTTTATTTTTAAGTGATCCTGCAAATATGAATTATTTAACTGGATATGATGGCTGGTCGTTTTATGTTCCTCAAATGGTTATTGTTTTATTAGAAGAAGAAGAGCCGTATTGGTTTGGCAGAGCTCAAGATGTAAATGGCGCCAGAGCAACGTCCTGGCTGTCTCCATGCCGGCTGTTGTCGTACAGTGACGAATACGTACACTCCACGGTCAAACACCCGATGGAAGTTTTAGCTGCTTGGATGACTCAGCACAAAAAACACGTAAAACGAGCGGGGGTGGAAATGGAAGCATATTATTTTTCCCCTCGTGCGCTGGAGCGGTTAGAGACTGGTTGTCCGTGGCTGACGTTTATAGACGCTAATCTGCTCGTTAATAATGTGCGCATAATCAAATCTAACCGTGAAATTGCCTATATGAAAAAAGCTGGGGAAATTGCAGCGCGCGCGATGGAAGCAGGTGTAGCAGCAGTGAAAGAAGGAGCGCGTGTATGTGATGTGGCAGCGGCAGTGTCACACGCTCAAATACGCGGAACGGATCAGTTTGGCGGAGATTATCCTTCCATCGTGCCGCTGATTCCTGCAGGAGCGCTGACGTATGCACCTCATGTCAGCTGGACCGATGAAACCATTAAAGCCGGTGACCCGCTCATTATTGAATTAGCCGGCTGCTGCAGCCGTTATCACGCGCCGTTAGCGAGAACGGTCACAGCCGGCAAACCGAAACCAGAATTTAACCGTTTATCGCAAGCGGTGATTGAAGGTGTGGAAACGGTACTTAACTATATTAAACCAGGTGTCACGTGTGAAGAAGTAGAACAAAAATGGCAGACTGTCATTGCGAGACATGGTTTCTGTAAAGATTCTCGCATTGGCTACTCGATTGGCATTAACTACCCGCCAGACTGGGGGGAACACACCGCATCTTTACGCCCTGGTGACAAAACCGTCCTGAAGCCGAATATGGCTTTTCATCTTATTCCAGGTATTTGGCTTGAGGAGTTAGGCGTAGAAATTAGTGAAAGCTTTGTCGTCACTGAAAAAGGCTGTGAAACGTTAAGCTCGTATCCTAGAGCCTTTCACAGCGCTTAGATTCGACTTTTTGCGGTAATACAGTTAGCGGCTAATTTTCCTGAATAGACAGCCCCTTCCATGGTGGCAAAAAACGGCTGCATCGTATAATCTCCCGCCAAAGTTAAGCCTTTGATGGGAGTTTTTTGTGAGGGTCTCATTTTGTGATGTCCAGGACCTAAATGGTAGAAGTCATGATGATGCACTATTTTACGGTATGTGATAATGTCATCACGGTTGAGCGGTGTTCCAATGGCATGTAAGTCTTTGAGAACGATATCCAGCGTCTCTTCTCCGGATAAATCAGTAAAACGTTCGGGAGGAGCTAAAATAATAGAGAGTCTGCCGCTCGAATCTTGAAACGTTGTGCGCGACTGTTCGGCAAAGCTTGCTAAACATGTTCCTGGACCAAACGTTGTAATATCTTTTGGCAGCAGTGGTTTTTTCATATCGATTTGAAACGTACACGCATCCATGGTCGGCAATGCAAATAGTGACCGAAAGCTTTCGTGTGCGGAGAAATCGGATTTGAGCAATTGCTTCGCTGCGTGCAAAGATACAGCAACCGCAGTGTGTTCTCCTCTCCATTCTTTTCCATCACTAGTTTTGGCCCCATTTACGGCACGGCCGTCTTCTGTAACAAGCAATGATTCCACTTTTTGATTGGTATGTACAGCGCCGCCTAACGATTTAATTTTCTCGGCCATTGGCTTGCACATCACTTCTGTCATGCCTCCTAAGTAAGCCCCAATTCGCATTTTCAACATGCGCGGTAATCCAACAGCGAACAAGCCGAAAAAATTATAAGCAGAATATCGTTCGGGTGGAAGAAAATAAATCCCTGTACTCAGTGGAATAACAATATAATGAAAAGCGGCTTCAGTGAGACGGTGTTTTTTGGCATATTCCTGCACCGTCCATTGATCAAGTGCTGACGGATGAAGATAATAATCTTTTAAGCCGCTTAAAAAAAACTGCATGGTCGACACGATGTCTTTATTTTCTAAACAGGGGTGGTTTCCTGTCATCGTTTTAAGCATTTTCAACGGTCCAAATAAAGGGGCAACTCCTAACGTCACTGTTTGCTGATTCCGAGGAGAACGCACTTCTACTTTTTCTTCCCATGTAACAATGTCTTCCAATTTCACCCCTGCTTTTTTCAAGATACGGGGCAGATGGCTGTAAAAGCCGATATAGCGATGAAATCCTGATTCTACATGCATGCCGTCTTCGTTCCAAGATGCTGTACGGCCTCCAACGACGGAGTCTGCTTCGAGTACAACGACTTTTTGGCCAGCCTCAGCTACTTCCAGTGCCGTTGTCAATCCTGCTAACCCTCCGCCGATAATAACACAATCGCAGGTTGTCATTCGTTTCACCTCCGTCTTTTAGGATTTACTTATCTGCACAAATTATGAGAGGAACCGTAAACCTTTTTAGCCATTACCAGAAACTGTTCCGCAACGGTTCTTTTCTTTCGAGCATACTACGTAAAGAGGGAGAGAAAAGGAGGAGAAACAAGTGAGAACGAATGAATTTTTTCATGACTTAAAACAGCAGCTGACCTCTCGTTTGCATGAACTTCAACAGCATAATCACGATCATTTCGGTTTAGATGAAGAGTTTGCCCGGGAATCGATCGGGGAATTGTCGAACTACGATAACCATCCGGCAGACAATGGGACAGAATTGTATGAAAGAGAAAAAGATATGGCACTAGATCAACATTCTCGGCGTGAGCAAGAACGTATTGAAAAAGCGCTGCAAGCCATGGAAGAAGGATCATACGGTACGTGTGAAAAATGTGGAAGAGATATTTCGCTGGAGCGGCTGGAGTCAGAGCCAACCGCTTTGCAGTGCATTCAACATTCTTATCAAGAGCCTAACATTGACGACAGGCCTGTAGAGGAAGAGCGTTTGATTCCGGGGAAAGGCGGGTTTACTGATACAACGGTACAAGACGTGGAAAATGACCGGTTTGATGCGGAGGAAAGCTGGGAGTTAGCAGGAGCGTATGGCACATCAGATGCACCGCAAGACACGTATGACCCGTCGCTTGAATATGAGGGTATGTTCGGTGATGCAGAAGATGACGGTATCAATGATGAGTGGACGTTTGGGTATGGAATGACAGATAGTGAAGGCGAGCCGATTGATTTTGACCATGACGTTGATTTTTCGTACTATTTTTTAAGAAGGTAGACGCCAAATGGCTGTCATAAAGCCCCATTTGCAGTTGAAGCTGTCATGGGGCGTATTTTTATGGACTAGATACAGGCGATATCAGCAAGGTCTTCAAAACGAAGATAGACGGTGCCATCGCCGGTGGCCAGATGAAATTGTTTTTGGACATGATTAATATAAGAGCAGCGGCCAATGATTTTGTGGAAAAAACCATCCCGCCAATAAGTAAAACAAAGCACGGCATCGTTTCGCATAGCGTCTCCAAGCATCCACTCCAGTTCTTCCCAGCGCTGCGGGTCCATTTCGGGTTTTTTTTGTTTAGCTTGTTGTTTTTGATGGTTCAGCCATTTTTCGCGGTGTTCTGGTAAAATCATTCGTGAGGATTCCCAGCGCAGGTTGGATCCTGGCGTTAATTTGTTTGGGTTCATGGGTGATCCCTCCTTCTCTCAATTATATAAGAACAAGTGTTCTTTATGTAGGGTTGTTTTTTCTTTTTTGGTGAAGTTTGTAAAGGAACAGAGCAACAGGAAAGGTGAAAAGGTAATCACGCTTTAAAAATAGAGAAAGGAAATCGTTATAACAAAAGCGAACCTAACGGTGAAACCGAAATACCATCCAGATAAACAGGAGATGGTGCTGTATGACCATTATTTGTGTGGAAAGTGCAAAAGCGATGGAAAAAACAAACGCTGCTTTGGAATTAAGAGATAAATACGGTGCATACGTAATCACCGATGAACATAAAAAGCTCAGTAGCGGAATTAGTAGTTGGCAGAGCGAATGCAGCAGACAGATGAAACGATGGAAATTGGCAGAAGAAAAGGAAAAAATATATCCGCTGGTGGTACTTAATGGCGATTTATACCAATCTTTTATTCAAGCATCGGAAAATATACAGCAGGCAAAAGAAGTACGAGATATGTTTTTATATGCATTAATGAATAAAAAAATTGGCTTTCCTGACCGTCATTTTTACTTATCGATTCATCATTCCACGCTGTTAAAAAGAGAAAAAAATACTGTTTTTTATACCAAAAAGCAGCGATTTTATACACGCCTCCCGTCAGCAGTTTCTATCCAAACAAGGAACACAAGGGCAGCCGCTCAAGCCATTATCAAGCATCTGCCGAGCGGTCCATGGAATCGTTATGACCAAAAGCATTTAGATCAGCTGAGACAGCTTTCTGTACAGCTGGCCGTAGAATATAAGTGATTAATGATAATAACCAAATTTTTTGAAAAAAACCTTGACTTGATAATGGTTTTCATTAAGAATATATATATAATGAAATTCATTATCACTTATACATAGTCATGGGGGTAAAGAAATGAAAATACGTTCGAATTGGTATCTCGTTATGCTGTTTGCTGTTTTTATGCTCGTTCTTGCTGCTTGTGGAAGCGGTGAAGAAAATGAAGAGGCAGAGACAGAGGGAGAAACGGCAAATGAGGAAAATGCAGAAGAAGCAGATAACGAAGACAGTCAAGAAGTGAACTTATATACAAGCCGTCACTACGACACAGATGACGCGTTGTATGATCAATTTACAGAAGAAACAGGTATTGAAGTGAATGTGATATCTGGAAATGCAGATGAGTTAATTGAACGATTGGAACGTGAAGGAGAAAATACAGAAGGAGACGTCTTCATCACATCAGATGCTGGCCGGCTTCACCGAGCAAAAGAAGCAGATTTGCTGCAGTCAGTGGAGTCAGATGTGCTTCATGAAAACATTCCTGAAAACTTTCGTGATACAGATAATCAATGGTTTGGTTTAACAAAAAGAGCGCGTGTTATTGTATACCACCCAGACCGCGTCAGCGAAGAGGAATTATCGACGTATGAAGCATTAGCAGACGAAGAGTGGGAAGGGCGTGTGTTAGTACGTCCAGCTGACAATATTTACAATCAATCGCTTGTTGCTTCTCTTATTTCCATTAACGGAACAGAAGAAACAAGTGCATGGGCAGAGGGGCTTGTAAACAATTTTGCCCGTACACCGAAAGGCGGCGACAGGGATCAAGCGAAAGCTTTAGCTGCCGGTGAAGGGGACGTAGCTATTATGAACACGTACTACATTGGAAAGATGCTTAACTCAGCAGAAGAAGAAGAAGTGAATGTTGCTGAACAGCTGGAAATCTTCTTCCCGAACCAAGAAACAACTGGTACTCACGTGAACGTCAGCGGTGCAGGTGTAACAGCGAATGCACCAAACCCAGAAAATGCTGTAAAGCTTATTGAATTTCTTTCCAGCGAAGAAGTACAAGACGAGTTTTCCGAAGCGAACTATGAGTATCCTGTCAATCCAAACGTAGAACCAGCGGAGCTTTTACAATCATGGGGTGACTTTGAAGAGCAGGATATCGATTTGACACAGCTCGGAGAAAACAATACACAAGCATTAATGCTCATGAATGAAGCTGGGTGGCAGTAATTAGATAAAACTGGGCTGTGTGATGCAGTCCAGTTTTTTGCATTTTAGCAACGTTCACCCTTGTGAAAGGACAAAAGAATAAGAGGAGCTGCGGCTTCCGCCAAAAGGATTCGGCAAAAAAACCAAATGTTTCTATAAAAAACATTGAGAAAGATTCTTATTTTCACGTGACATTTTCAGAAATATCTGCCATAATTGAAGATGATAAACATTATCAATGCAATATTACGTCATTCTAATATAGCAGAAGAAGGAATCGCCCATGAAGTTTAAGCACATAAGGCCAACAACAACATCGGGATGGGGAGCGGCGGCTGTTTTTCTCGTTGCGATACTTATATTGCCTACACTTTTTTTATTAGTACGTGTGTTCCAACCGGCAAGTGAAAACTGGGACCATATTCGCGAATTTATGTTAAAAGACTACTTTGTAGACACGATTTCAATTGCGGTATGGACTGGGTTGTTTTCGGTGGCGGTTGGCACGACACTGGCTTGGCTCGTGTCGGCCTATGATTTTCCTTTTCGTAAAACGTTAAAATGGGCATTATTATTGCCATTAGCAATTCCGCCTTACATAGGCGCATATACGTATCACGGCATCCTGGACTACACTGGTGTCGTTCAGATGACGCTGCGAAATACGTTCGGGTTAGAATTATCGCAAGCATACTTTGATATTATGCATATACCGGGAGCGGTGTTTATTTTTACGATTTTTTTATACCCGTACGTATATGCGATTACAAGAGCGTTTTTCGCTAGCCAGGCCACCTCATTAATTGAGAGTGCACGTGTGTTGGGGAGCGGTCCAGTACAAACGTTTTTCAGGGTGGTATTACCTGTCTCAAGGGCTGCCATTGTTGCTGGTGTTAGTCTCGTTGTGCTGGAAGTGTTAAATGACTACGGTGTTGTCAGTTACTTTGGTATCCAGACATTTAGTACAGCGATTTTTCAAACATGGTTTTCCTTTGGAGATATTGATGCGGCGATTAAGCTCGCCGGCATATTAATGGCTATTGTCATGTTTATTTTACTGCTGGAAAAGTTTTTACGCGGACGCCGTAAATTCAGTTACAGTACGACGAAAGTGAAACCGCTAAAACCGGTACGGCTGTATGGATGGAAAAAGGCAGTGGTTGTCGGATATACTGGTTCTGTTTTTTTGCTGGGTTTTGTGATACCGGTGGTTCAGCTGTTGTATTGGGCTGCACTAACATTTGATTATATTTTCACCAAAGAATTTGTAAGTTATATATGGAATTCGACCTTTGTTGCCAGCGTCAGTGCTGCAGCCATTGTTGTCATCGCTATTCTCGTTGCCAATTATACTCGCATGGCCAAAGGTATTGTTCCTGCAGTAACAGCGCGTTTAACAATTCTTGGCTACTCGATTCCTGGCGCTGTTATTGCGGTTGGGGTTATTAGCTTTTTTATCTTTTTGGATGAACAATTAATGACTATGCTGGGGGCATCGTCTTCTCTTGTGTTAAGTACGAGCGTTGTTATGTTGTTGTTTGCTTATGTAATACGTTTTATGGCCATTGGATATAACTCCATAGAATCAGGATTTGAAAAGGTAGGCATGAAATTTACGGAAGCATCAAGGACGCTTGGTATGGGCTGGACAGAAACGTTTTTTAAAGTCGATGTGAAGCTGATCCGGCCTGCGATCTTTAGTGGATTTATTTTAGTATTTGTAGACATACTAAAAGAATTACCATTAACGCTAATCTTACGTCCTTTTAACTTTGAAACACTTTCTACAATGGCGTATCGATATGCCAATGATGAGATGATTCAAGAGGCTGCCGTAGCGTCTTTGTTTATCGTGATGGTCAGCGGTATTGCCATGTATCTCTTCCATACTTTCATTGAAAAGGAGCCAAACTAATGCATGTATCAATTTCCGATTTGAGTTTTTCGTATCCTGGAACAAAAGAATACATCGTGTCTGATTTTTCCCTTCATATGAAAGAAGGAGAAATCCTTTCTATTCTAGGAGAGAGCGGAAGCGGAAAAAGTACCATTTTGCGTTTGCTGGCTGGATTAGAAGAGCCAGTGAAAGGAACCGTTCGTGTTGGTGATAAGGTATTTTGTGACCACGGAAATGTCGTACTGCCGGTAGAAAAGCGCGGAATCGGGATGGTTTTTCAAGATTATGCATTGTTTCCCCATATGACGGTCGAAGCCAATATTACATTTGGATTAAAGCGCTGGAGAAGAAGAGCGCGTAAAGAACGCCTTGAAGAAATGCTTGCTTTAATTGGCATGGAAGAATACAAAAAACGGTACCCATTTGAATTAAGTGGCGGCCAGCAGCAGCGCATTGCGCTGGCAAGAGCTTTAGCTCCAAACCCTTCTTTATTGTTATTAGATGAGCCATTCAGTAACTTGGATGCTCACTTGCAGCACCGCATCCGGGCAGAATTGCGAGAAACAATTAAACAAACCGGAACGACGACGTTATTTGTTACGCATGACCAGGAAGATGCACGTGTATTAGCTGATCGTGTCGTGATGGTAGAGAAGGGTACTGTACAAAAGGCCGGACGTCCAAGCGAAGTGTTCAAAGATACTTGGAATGAGAAACTTCTCGAAGTGTAAATGTAGAAGGTGATGTTTGAAATATGCTGTTTCAAATATTACGATATAAAGTAATTTCTATGAGGCTGGGACAACAGTATAGGAACCATAGAATAATCCGAACTATTTATTGAAAATCAGTTTGGGTTATTTGTTTATAACAGTAAATTCTATCGTTGCTCCGTCAATATATTTCACGTTCTGCGGGAACGACCTCAGCTGACGTGGTACAGAAAAGTCTTTTACCAAGCGAAGGTTCGGCGCATGCTGTTTGAAGCTGGAGTCTCCGTATGTTGACGATGGTTTATGCAACATATACTTGCATACCTTATTGTTCGGCTTTTGAGAAAGCTGTTTTAGATTTGTCCAAGCCTCATTATACATACACACTTGATTATTCTTTTTCAAGGTGATGTAATAAAAGCATACATAGATTACTGTAATAAACAAATCGCAGCATCTCTTGTCACAGAAGAAAGGAAGATTGGGATGGGAAAGCCTGACTTGAAGGCTCGGTCACCATGGGCCGCTTTAACAGATGTAAATCGTGTGGATATTACCCCGCTTCACGAACAATCCGTTCAGACGACAATGACTGTGCCAGGCAGCAAAAGCTTTACAAATCGAGCGCTTATCATTGCTGCGCTGGCTGATGGTACTTCTGAATTGTCGGGTATTTTACGCAGTGATGATTCGTATTGGTGTATTGATGCACTCCGCAAACTAGGCGTGCCAATAGAAGTAAATGGAGACACAGTGAAGGTGGAAGGAAAAGGCGGCCAGTGGCCGGAAAAAAACGCCGGCTTATACATCGGTGCAGCAGGAACGATTGCTCGTTTTCTTCCTGGTGCGCTTGCTTGTGCTGCAGGTGGTACATATAAGGTAGAAGCGAGTAAGCGAATGAGTGAGCGTCCCGTACAGCCATTAATGGAAGCACTAGAGTCACTTGGTGCACACATCCATTACGAACAAAGTGAAGGATACTATCCGCTGACGATTGATGCCAACGGGCTGACAGGCGGTGAAGTAACAATTTCGGGTAAAGTGTCCAGCCAATTTATCAGTGGATTGCTTATCGCAGGACCTTACGCCAAGGAAGAGCTGCGTATTAATATACCAGATTATATTGTGCAGCACGCTTACGTTAAAATCACACTGGATTTGATGAATCAATTCGGGGTGGAAACGGTGTATAATGATGATTTAACAGACATGCGCGTTCCTGTTTCCAAATATAAAGGGAAAAACATGGCGCTGGAGGCGGATGCTTCGACAGCCAGTTATTTTTTCGCCTTAGCAGCGATTACGAATGGCCGTATACGTATCAACAATCTCTCCATGGATACCAATCAGCCGGATATTTACATGGCAGACATTTATGAGAAGATGGGCTGCCGTGTCATAAGAGGAGAGGATTATATTGAAGTGGAAGGCGTGGAGCAATTACAAGGCGGCTTTACGATAAGCATGAAAGAAATGTCTGACCAAACATTAACGTTGGCAGCGATTGCCCCGTTTGCGGACGGTCCCATTACGATAACGGATGTCGAACATATTCGCCATCACGAATCTGATCGCATTAAAGCTATTTGTACCGAGCTTTCTAAAATGGGTATTCAAGTTGAAGAATTTCAAGATGGCTTAAAAGTGCATCCGGGTACTCCAAAAGGGACAACGCTGCAGTCCTATGATGATCATCGTGTCGCCATGGCGCTCTCTCTGATTGGCACCAAAGTTCCCGGTGTTTCAATTGACGACCCTGGCTGTGTTTCCAAAACATGTCCGACATTTTACGAATTGCTAGAGAAAACCGGTGTCTCGGTTCGTTTTGCATAAAATGAAATACACACCCTAAAAGTTATAGCCAAAATAACTTTTAGGGGTTTTTTTATAGCTAAATAAGCAGTATATGTGCAACTCAGCGATTCGCGGGCGAAGTCTATCCCATTAGCCGAAGGTTCTTCTTTCAGGGCAAAGTTTCTGTAAAAGGTAAAAGTATGGCGACAGTCTGATATTTTTTTCAAATAACTGAAAACGTCTTGGCTGCAAGATGGACGTTAAACGGCCGCAACGGCTGGATACGCCTTATATAAACCATAGACGAAAAGGGATCGTCTGCTATCGAATAAATGTTTCAGTTAGTGTTTACAATACGAGAAAGTATGACAGCGAATGAATAAATTGGATGGAAAATGGGGGAGTTCATGTGGGTTGAAGTTGGTAAATTGTCGGTGTTATTTGTGTTGATTTTTCTCATGATGAGACTGCTCGGCAAGTCTTTGCTTGCACAGTGGACACCCTATGACCTGTTAACGATCTTCTTCTTATCCTATGTTGGTTTAAGTGTGGTGGAAATTCAAGGCTTTGTTCATGGAATAATCAGTATTGTAGTTATTGGAGCACTATATAGTGTCATTGCCCGCTTAAGTTTGGTTCAGCCGCTCAGCCAGCTTATTATTGGCGAACCAACCATTCTTGTGAAACATGGGAAACTAAGTGTTCATAATTTAAAAAGAAGTCGTTACTCATTGGCAGAGTTACTTTCAAGTATTCGAACGGCTGGGTACCCCGATATTGCAGAGATCGAATATGTGCTGCTGGAACCAAATGGAAAATTAAGTGTCATCCCAAAACCAGAAGTCACACCTGTAACGCTCCAAAACCTTGATATCCCGCCCCGTTATCAAGGCATGCCCATCGCAGTTATCGTAGAAGGCAGAATCCAGCATAAAAATTTAAAGCTGATTGATAAAGATGAACATTGGTTAAAAGAAGAACTGCAGCAAAAAGGCTGTTCCAACATAAAAAATGTTTATTATGCAGTAGTAAGTGAAAAAGAACAAACACTGAGAATTGAATCACTGTATTAACGCAGCGCTGGTGAACAGATTTGTAAGAACGAAGAAGGCAGGAATATCGCGTGAAAAGGTAGAAAAAACATACAATTGCCCATATAAAAAGAAAACGGTGATAACTAAAAAAACTTGGTTTTTAGTACAGGAGATTGTTTGTCAGTGTAAAAAAGCTATCCCTCCCTTTTCAAAAGGATAGCATCTGCGGATAAAGAGTAGTGTCATCTGATTGTTCACCGTTGTACAAATCTTCAGTTACTGCTTCAAGCCATTAAATAGATAAGTGTCGTAAAAGAACTTCAATCGTTTCTTTTATTTCAGCGGCACCAAATTCGTCTTGTACCTTTCCTTGAAAAGCTAACTGTAAACGATCGGCTTCTTGAGGGAATGTTATTTTATAGCAGCAAACACTTTTTTCTTTTTGCCCTGGTTTTAGTGTTGTTTGTTTTTGTTCGGAATGACTTTGGCCGCGATGCTGATATTCTTTGGTAACAGCACCTTCTAGCACATTACCGTTCGCGTCTAACACTTGCAGGTCAAAAGATTCTTCCTCGTATGTTATTGTCAGGTCAGAATGGGAGTTAGGGTTTTCCACGTAAGGATGGACATACATTTCTTTATTAGAAGAGATATCTGTATACTCTAGACCAATTTCTACTCTTTCTGTGAGTTGTGTGTACTCGTGACTGAATATGGGAGTAATGAAGACATATGAAGCTATTCCTATCAAAACAACTAATGTTAGTATGGACAGATACCAATTCCGCCTGCTTTGCTTTTTCATGCTCCCAACCACACCTTTTGCGCATGGCCGCGCGTTTTTTATTGATTTTATTATAAAACACCCTTCCGGCTAAAAAAACGCGGGCCTTCAAACCGTTAAACAGTCTTAATACTTTTGTCACAGATCTGCAAAGCCTGTAAAACAGCAGAATTATATCGAACAGCGCTGCACATATGCATCAATGCCTTCTTTGTTGTTAAGATGTTTCTTGATGTTTGGGTGGTTTTTCGGCAATTAAAAAAATGGAAGCAAGTACTAGTACAACACCAAGTATCTGCCAAGGGTTAAGAGTGTCGCCAAACAGCGTAATACCTACAGTAATAGCCACTACCGGCTCAATAGTAGTTAAAATAGCCGCTCGGCTTGATTCAATATGTGCCAATCCGGCCGTATACAGTATGTATCCTAAAACGGTGGCAATAAAGGCAAGGCCAAGGACATATAACATGACGTCTGGATGTAGTAATTTATCGATGTCTGATGCCAATCCCCCAGCAGGAATCATTAATACACTTGCGCAAATGAAGGAATAAGCTGTAATAGTCAAAGAAGAATAACGGCTGCTCACGTATTTACCAAAGATGCTGTACAGAGCGTAGAAAAAGCCCGAGCCAATACCAACAAGAATAATGAACCAAGAAACGTTTGTTTGAAAGGCCGGAAGCAGTCCAACGGCAAACGCACAGCCGGTAATGGTAAAAACAAGCGATAGAATTTTACGTTTTGTCAGCCATTCTTGAAACAAAAATCGTGATATAATAGTCACAAATAACGGGCCCGTGTAAAGCAGAACCACAGCAAGTGAGACCGTAGCTTCATCCATCACCGTGAAATAACACCAATTAAAAAACACGATGCTGATAATTCCTGTTCCTATAAAAAAAGGAATGTCCTTCCAACGTATTTTTAATAGAGATGGTTTCCATAAAGCTAAGCAGCCAACGATGAGCACAACAGAAAAAATCATACGGATGGCCACCGTTTGCCACGGGGTAAAACCGGCATTATATAGGACTTGGACAAAGATTCCGATTAATCCCCATAATGCTGCGCCTGCAACTGCGCAAAGATAAGCTTGTTTACGTGTCATATTGTAATTTAGTCCTTTCTTTTATGATGAGGCAGTAAAGAACGAAATGCTGCATGTTGATGTCTAGTTTCAGTGTCCAGCCGCTAGGCATACACGACGCGGGTCAGTTGGTCATTGTCACAGGAGGTACTTCCACAGGAAGTGGTGACTTCTACGCGCGACACAGGACGTACTTCCACAGGAAGTGGTGACTTCTACGTTGCACACAGGACGTGTGCGTTCTTAGTAGAAGCACCTTATAGAAGCACCTTATAGAAGCACCTTATAGAAGCACCTTATAGAAGTTCTCTGCAGAAGTATCTTCACCTTAGTCGAACGTCCCCCTCTTTCAAGGCGTTTGCGCTTTTCTTTGTCTCTGCATGAAAGAATCCTTTTGAAAAACCGTCTTGAGGAGGATTGATGGTTTTCTTTCCTTCTAGTACTTTTAAAAGGGAATGTTTCACGTTTACTTCTTATGTAATATGAAAACGTGCGTTATTTATAAATCAGAACGGTGGTGGTTGCGTGTCCCGTATATTACAGCGGTACGATTGGGTGCTGCTTGGTGCAGTTTTTGCATTAATGATGTTTGGGCTTGTCATGATATATAGTGCCAGCTTTCCTCTAGGTATCGACATGGCAGAAGACCCTTTTTATTTTGTAAAAAGGCAGCTTATTTGGATAACGATTGGCTTGTTTGTTTTTTTTATCCTGCTGCACTTTCCTTATCGGCTATATCAAAAATTTATCCCACTGATTGTGACAGTATCCATTCTCTCTTTAATTCTCGTTGTTTTGATTGGTACTAATGTAAATGGTTCCCAACGGTGGATTTCGATTGGACCGCTTTCCGTTCAACCATCTGAATTTGTGAAAATAGCCGTGATTTTGTATTTAGCCTACGTCTATTCTAAAAAACAAAAATATATTAATCAATTTATTAAAGGAGTGCTTCCACCCTTAATTATCGTTGTATTTATGTTTACATTAATTATGCTGCAGCCAGATCTTGGTACAGCGACAACGATTTTACTAGTGGGAGGTACGGTTGTATTTTTATCTGGTGCACGCTGGCGTCATTTAGTTACATTGGGTGCCCTGGCTACGTTGGCAGTCAGCTGGCTTGCGTTTACAGCACCTTATCGGATGCAGCGGCTTGTTGCATTTCGCGATCCGTTTGAATATGAAATGCAAGGCAGCGGCCATCAGCTCATTCAATCATACATTGCGATGGCCCACGGTGGAGTCACCGGCACCGGATTAGGACAAAGTGTGCAAAAAATGCACTTTTTACCAGAACCGCATACCGATTTCATTTTTGCTGTTATCGCGGAAGAATTAGGGATCTTTGGGATGCTGTTTATTTTGGTGTGTTATTTTCTTATTGCCTATCGCGGAGTTGTTGCGGGATTGAAGTGCAAGCAGTTATTCGGCCGGCTTTTAGCTTTTGGCATTGTATTCTTTTTGTTGTTTCAAACGATATTTAATTTAGCAGCAGTCAGCGGTTTAATGCCGATTACAGGGATAACGCTTCCTTTAGTGAGTTACGGCGGCTCATCGCTGCTTGTGTCATTAATTGCATTAGCGATTCTCGGAAACATTGCAAAAGAGGCAAAGCAACAAGATATAAAGCATCATTCGTCTGTTGGTGCGGACAAGACTTTTCAAGCGTAGGACTTACATCAGTGTTTTCTTTCAATATGAACCGGGGCATATTTAATTAAAAGGGGGAGTATATGGATGGAAAAATATTCGCATCATAATAAAAGTACGGTGCAGCCGAACAAACAACAGTTGTTAAATCGATTGAAGCGGATAGAAGGACAAGTTCGCGGGGTACACAGCATGGTGGAAAATGACCGCTATTGTGTTGACATTTTAAATCAGGTTGCGGCGGTTCAATCAGCGATGAACAAAGTTTCTTTAGCGTTAATGGAAGACCACACACATCATTGTGTGGCGAACGCTATTAAAAATGGAGAAGGAGAAGAATCCATTGAAGAGCTTATGGAAGTGATGAAACGCATGCTGAAATAAACAGATGGTTTGACAATACCCTATAGGTGTATCTTATACTAATGGCAAGATCATCAAGGAGGTATAACTATGCAAACGGAAACGCTGCACGTAGAAGGAATGTCATGCGGACATTGTGTGAAGGCCGTGGAAAGCAGTGTTGGAGAATTAGAAGGGGTATCTAAGGTCCATGTCCACCTGGAAGAAGGGACAGTAGATGTAGAATATGATACAGCCAAAATTTCACACAATGACATTGTGGAAGCAATAGATGATCAAGGATATGATGTTAAACAATAGAAGCACCGAGAACCCTTCATACAGGGTTCTATTTTTTTGGTCTTATAAAGTTTGTTGCGGTTAACAAAACCTCCCTCTTTCTGGCTGGATAACTCTTCGGGTTCGTTTGCCTTAGGCAGCATTTACAATCCATGAGGGGGGACACCCCCCTATGGATTTTCGGCTGCTGCCCCTCCTCACAGGCGTCTGTCTCTTCTAATTACCACCCACTAGGTCTTTGCTAAGACAAACTTGGCTTTTCGTCGGAGGGGGCCGTTCGGCTTTGGTATAAGACGACATGCTTTTAGCGGATATGGCGTCTTCTGTGTTGGCAGCAGAAGCTCCTGAATCTTAGCTGCATTTGCTTCTTTCAGAGTGCTTGTGCTTTTCTTATATTTGTACGGGACGCAAATCTTCGGAGCCATTAAGGCTGCGTAAAAAGGCGACAAGCAAATCAATTGTTTGTTCGATATCATTTAAACTGGCGGTTTCTACGGGTGCATGCATGTAGCGAAGCGGCAGTGATACAACAGAAATTGGCACCCCTTTTCCTGTTTTTCGCAATTGATCGGCATCTGTTCCTGTGTGTTTGGGTGTTAATTCGTATTGAATAGGAATGTTTGCTGTGTTTGCTGCTTGTTCAAGCAAGACATTAGCTTTTCGATTAATTGGAGCACCTTTCGCTAAAACAGGTCCGCCATCTAAGACAACATCTGCCGTCTTATCGGAGTTCGCACCAGGATAATCGGTAGCAAATGTTACATCAATAGCAATGCCAAGATCAGGAGACAAGCCGGCTCCGGCAAAATACGCTCCCCCCATATTTGTTTCTTCATTGACAGTGCTGGCAAATGAAACACCTACATTCAAAGAATGCTTATGGAGGCGGCGCAGCGTTTCGGCAACGATAAACGCGCCGGTACGATTGTCAAGTCCGCGTCCGCTAATACGGTTGTTTAGCAGTGTTTCGGGTTCACGCTTGTAAACAGCAGTATCACCGACTGAAATATATTTTTCAAGTTCTTGTTTGCTTTTGGCACCACAGTCGATAAATAAATCAGAAAAGCTAAAAGAGTCTTTTGTGCCGCCTTGATGTTCAGCATTGGTGCCAATGACCCCCGTAATACGCTGTTTGCTGCCCAATATGTCGACCTTCATGCCAATGGCAGGCTTATGGCTGATTCCGCCGAGTTTTTCTACATAGACATATCCTTTTTCATCAATCGATTTCACAAGAAAACCGATTTCGTCACAGTGACCGGCTAAAACCACTTGAAACGGAGCATCCGGCTGTAAAGAAGCGATAACATTTCCAGCGGCATCAGATTGCAGATGATCAGCATAATCTTTTATATATGCAAGCCATTTTTGTTGAATGGTTTCTTCCATACCAGACGGGGAGGGGGTTTTCAGTAAATCATACAAAAATTTTTCTGAAGAAGAATGCATCACAACGTCTCTCCTTTATTGCTCAATTAATAAACATCTGCTGTTATTGTAACAAAATGGAAAGAAAAAGAAACGAGCAGAGTCCTAAACTTTGATGTGAACCATTGCTGGAAAGTGTCAGCACGTATATTTTTTGTACTGACAGGAAAGTACAAAAAATTTTAGTGTTTTCATGGTCCAGCGTATGCGTCTGCTCGCTCAGGCACACATGATGTGTGCGTTCTTAGTAGAAGTACCTTACCGAAGTACTTTTACCGCAGCTGAATGTCCCTCTTTCAAGGCGCTTGCGCTTTTCTTTGTAAAATGACAGGTTTTTGTGGCTGTTCTCGCCTAAAAAAGAAGGAATTCCCATATTATTGTATAAATAATGAAGTAACAGTATTATTTTGTCTTGACCGCTGCAGATTTTGCTGAGGAAAGGAGCTTTATGCCTTTGTATATTTTTGCTGAAAAAGACATCCGCCAAGTGACGAGTGTTGATGACAAGGCACTGGCACTAATTGAAGAAGGATTTAAAAAACTGGCGAATAATGAAGTGACGATGCCTCCCATCCTTCGAGTAGATATACCAGAAAATAATGGCGAAGTAGATGTGAAAACAGCATACGTAAAAGGACTCGATAAATTTGCCTTGAAAATTTCTTCTGGTTTTTTTGATAACTATAAAAAAGGGTTGCCCAGCTTAAGCGGAATGATGCTGTTATTCAGTACTGAAACGGGTGTCCCGCAAGCGGTTTTGCAAGACAATGGTTATTTAACAGATGTTCGGACGGCGATGGCCGGTGCGATGGCGGCTAAATATTTTGCAAAACAACACATACAAAAGGCTGGAATCATTGGTACAGGTACGCAAGCCAGGTATCAGCTCCGTGCCCTTTGTCTTGTTCGTAAAGTGAATGAAGTGCTAGTCTATGGACGTCACAGTGAACGTGTGGAACAGTATGCACAAGAGATGGAAAAAGAGCTTGGAGTGAACGTAAAGAAAGCGCAGTCACCCGCAGAGGTTGTGCGCGAGGCAGATACAGTCATTACAACAACACCGGCGAAAGAGCCAATTATAAAAGAGGAATGGCTGCACCCCGGTCTTCATATCACAGCAATGGGCTCGGATGCAGAAGACAAAAACGAAATCGATCCAGCTGTTTTCGGAAAAGTTCATGTGCTTGCTTGTGATTCTAAAAAACAAGTGTTTCGTCTCGGAGAACATCATCATGCCTTAGATGCAGGAGTTATTAATAACAACAGCCCGATTGTGGAATTGGGAGATGTCGCACTAGGAAAACAGCAGGGGCGAACATCAGAAAGTGACATTACGCTGTGTGACTTAACAGGCACAGGCGTACAAGATACAGCAATTGCTGTGCACGCCTATGATAAGTTAAAGAAACAAAACAAGGGTCTACTGTTTTCAGGGTAATGCTGCAGGGAGAGGGGGACTGGCAGAAAAAAGCTTCAGGTCCCTCTTTTTTACACGGATACACACTAGCACAGATAGATTATCGGTGCAGCCAGCGTGTTGAACAAGTCCGTATATGTGCAGCAAGACAATCGCGTGTGCCTAAAGGCTTCATGTCAAATAAGTTTCTATAGCAATGAGGAACAGATGTGATTACAAGAAAGATATCAAAATGTAATATAACGGAAAATGTTGATGCCATATAATGAAGGTATACTTATACAGGGGAGGTAGATACAAATATATCAATATGTTCCTTGTTTGAACTTAACATGTTTCTTAACATGTTGAGAAACAGTAATGAACATGTTGGGTAGTCAGTTTCCCTATTAAGCGTCAAGTGTAAAGACTGATCAAAGACGATGAATGTATCTTGTTAACAAACATGTTTGTTAACATGTTTGTTTTCGTTTATACTAAACAATGAAATGCAAAGGAAAAAGTGACTTTTGCTAGAAAGATGTAACAAATAATCCAGAATGGAGGAATACCATGTTAGATATCATTCAAAGACTGCATGACCAAAATATAATTATATCCGGTGTGGACCAAGGGAATAAAAGTGCGAAGTTTAGTTACTTAAACAGATATGGAAATATCGCTTCTTTTGCTATTCCTACGATTGTCGCTCCGGCAGAGGACAAAAAGTCTGCGGTGGAAGGTTCGACGGAAACGAATACAATTGAAAAGAAACTGCATTTAAAGATTACATCGAAGTCGTTGTCTACGGTTAATCAAGAACGGTATGTGTATGTTGGCCATTATGCCAGAAACAAAAAAGGCAAAGAAGAGCCATCTTACAATCCAGAAGAAGATACACGAAAAAATATGTCTGCCTCAAAATTCTCAAATGACCTGCATCTTATTACAACGATTTCCGGTTTAGCGGTAATGGCGGCCAAAGAAAATAAGGAAAAGATTTATATTCCATATGCCGGGGGGCTGCCTGTCAGCGAAATCAAAGAGTTAGGCTCGGAGAAAGCGTTAGAAAGCGTAAAAGGAACACATACTGTTGAATTTATGGACGGGCCATTAGAAAAGAAAGCCGTGACGTTAGTGATTGACAGCGGCAAGATGTACGGAGAAGGTGCGATTACGGACCTGTCTTTAAACTTTGATATTGAAAATGGGGAACTCATTGAGACTTCCTTACAAGAGCGGTTATCTGAAACATATGCACTCGGCGATCTTGGTGCTGGAACATCGGAAATGATTATTTTTACAGAAGAGGGCATTGATGGGAACTTATCACAAAGTCTCGACATTGAAGGGACAAACCCATACATTGATCGAATTCGTGAAAAAGTAGATAATTTGGAAGAGTTCAGAGCGTTAAAAGAGTTGTTTGACTTAGATGATTCCGAGCGGGCTTATCAATCTCGCGAAGAGTTTATGAGTGAAGTAATTGAACCTAGTATTCTAGAAGTGATTCGAGGCGAAAGAGAATATCCGGCGTTTGAAGTCCGTTTATTAAAATCGAAAAAAACAACCGATATTACAGACCTTGTGATGGAAGAGATTCGCAAGTATGCGAACGACCATAAAAAAGCACTCACATCGGCATGGAATAGTGCTGGTGTCGATGAATTGGTACTAGTTGGCGGAGGCGTGCTGTTTGGATATCCGGTTTTTAAAGAAGTGCAAGAAAAGTTTATGGAACTGCAAGGACAAGAATGGGTCATTTTACCGGACAAAGTAGAAGAAGCGCCGTTTTTCACCTCCAGAGGATATCTCATTGCTAATTTAATTCAAATAACAGAAAAAGAAGAGGCAGTGCTTGAATCAATCAATTAATTAATTGCAATCAGGTATAAAAGAAAGGGGGTGGTGGCGTGTCCAATTCCAAAGGGAATAAAGCGGGGTATGTAAAAGGTCTGGGGCGGACTTTTGCTCCGTCTTTAAAAGCGGATTGGGTGGATGAGTTTAATCAAATATTGGAAGAGCACCCCGAATGGAGCCGTAACCGTTTAACGGAACATTTTATTCAAAAAGGCCTTGATTCCCAGCGTAAACAACGTTCCCTCATTGACGACAACTATGTCGATCTCTCTATTCCAGCGGACGGACTAACGGAAGAACAACAGTCGTTTCTAACAAGCGAGGAAGGAAAAATATTTGTTGGAAATGCTATCAAGCTCTTACTCATGCAGCCAGGTTCACAGGAAACGGCTGCTTCAAGCGTTCACCTCCCTGCGCCACCTAAGCCAGCACCGGATGACACGGGACCGCTGCATACGGAACCGGAAGAACGTGTGGTTTCTGATGAGTCGACAGAACATGACGTTGGCAGTGCATCACCATTGCCAAAACGACGGGAAAAAGAAACAAAACTGTCTCCATTAAAACGTGCCAAAAATAAATTAAAGCGGCAAAATTTATTGTAAGGTACGATCACGGAAGGAGACGTGGAGATGGATTTATATTTATTTGAACGTATTAACAGCATGGCAGGCACGTACGCATGGTTCGACGCTGCCATGCGTTTTTTTTCTACGTATGGTATATGGGTTGGTATGTTATCTATTTTTTTGCTGCTTTTTACAAAGAAACGAAATATTGGCAGGATTGGTATCATAGGGCTGGTTCTCAGTCTTGGAATCAACCAATTCATCAAAAACGCACTAGAGCGGCCGCGGCCGTTTATACAAGAAGACAGTGTTCAGCTGCTTATAGAAAGAGGCGCCTCCCCCTCGTTTCCTAGTGATCAAGCTGTTATCATGGGAGTTGTTGCGGTGACGTGGCTGTTGGTTCACAAAAAAATCGGCACGCTGGCAGCGGTTTTTTCTTTGTTTCTGTTGTTTTCACGTGTGTACGTTGGTCATCATTATCCACTAGACGTTGCAGCAGGCTTTTTTCTTAGTGCTGTCCTTATGCTGGGGCTGTCAACTTTTAGAAAGAGCAGACAAAAGAAAAAATATCCGTCAAAAGACGTTTCAAATCATTTTCCGTAAACATAGACCAGCGAAAACATACATAGGTTGGTAGTAACCAAGGTTATAAGCAGCAGGTACATCACAGAAAATCATCGTTTGCTCCTTGCATGCTCTTTCAGGAATCGCTACACTTTCTATAAAGAGCCAGAGTGAAAAAAATCAAGGGTCTTGCTGCTTAAACCTGGTTAAATATGGACATGCCTTGATAAAGGGCTTGCGCATGAATAAGGAGAGTGGATGGAATATGTCCAAAACCGTAAAGACGCCAGTGGATGTAAAGATGACAACAAACATTCGTCAACAAGGCGAAACAGACCAGGTAAACTTAGAAGCAAAAGGAGAACTATATAAAAAGCAAAAATTTACGTATGTCAATTTTAAAGAAGAACTAGAAGACATTGGTGAAGTTTCTACTGTATTAAAGGTAGGGGAAAAGGAAATAACCGTGATTCGCTCCGGTTCTGTAGGGATGCGTCAATTATATCAGTATGGTGAGATTACAGAAGGCAGTTATGAAACACCGTTTGGCACATTAAAAACGGAAGCGGAAACAGACCAAGTAGCTGTTATGTGGTCGGACAGCGGGAAAACAGGTCGTATTCAGTTTGGCTACTATTTGACACTTCAAGGTTCAGCAGCTGGCCGTTATGATGTGACTATTTCAATAGAGGAGGAAACAGAAACGTGAACATCGTAGAACAAGTGAAAGAACGCATAAAAGCAGAAATTGCACAAGCTGCGGAAAAAGCAGAAATTGTCTCTAGTGAAGATCTGCCATCGGTTGTTTTAGAAACGCCGAAAGACAAAGTACATGGTGACTTTGCCACAAACGTAGCGATGCAGCTTGCTGGTGTCGCTAAAAAAGCACCGCGGCTGATTGCAGAGGACATCACTGCGCATATGGATAAATCAAAGGCGTCTATTGAGAAAATCGAAATAGCAGGGCCGGGATTTATTAACTTTTTTTTAGATAAAAGCTATCTCCGGGATATTATTCCATCTGTATTGCAAGCAGGCAGCGACTATGGGCGCACCAATGTTGGCGAAAATCAAAAAGTCCAGGTGGAATTTGTATCTGCCAACCCAACCGGCAACTTGCACTTAGGACACGCGCGTGGTGCAGCGGTTGGGGACTCTTTGTGCAATATTTTAGATATGGCCGGATATGATGTCACAAGAGAATACTATATTAATGATGCCGGAAACCAAATTACGAACTTAGCCCGTTCGGTGGAAGCCCGTTATTTACAAGCGCTCGGTCATGACGCAGACATGCCGGAAGATGGTTATCTTGGAGCTGATATTCAGCAGTTTGGAAAAGAGCTGGCCGAAGAGCATGGTAATCGCTACGCGGATGCTTCGGAAGAAGAGCGCCTTGCCTTTTTCCGCGAGTACGGATTAAAAAGAGAAATGGAAAAATTAAAGCAGGATTTGCTCGATTTTGGTGTTGATTTTGACGTTTGGTTTTCTGAGACATCGCTGTATGAGGATGGAAAAGTAGAAGAGACATTGCAGCTGCTTGAAGAGAAACAGGAAGTATACCAAGACGATGGCGCTGTTTGGTTTAAATCGTCCAATTATGGCGATGACAAAGACCGCGTGCTTGTGAAAAGCGACAACTCTTACACATACTTAATGCCGGATATTGCGTATCACAAAAATAAATTTGAACGCGGGTTCGAAAAAGTGATAAACATATGGGGAGCCGACCACCACGGTTACATCCCACGCATGCGTGCAGCGGTACAAGCGCTGGGGTATCAAAAAGATCAGCTGGAAACACAGATTATTCAAATGGTTAACTTATTTGAAAACGGCGAAAAAGTGAAAATGAGCAAGCGTACCGGAAAAGCAGTGACGCTGCGTGATCTTATGGAGGAAGTTGGAATTGATGCAACGCGTTACTTTTTTGCGATGAGAAGTGCGGACACACACTTGGATTTTGATTTAGGGCTTGCTAAATCACAGTCCAATGAAAATCCGGTCTATTACGTACAATACGCACATGCACGGCTGTGCAGTATATGCAGACAAGCAGAAGAAAAAGGTTTTGTGTATGACCCTGAGGCGGATATTAGCTTAGTTGCTACGGAAAAAGAGTATGACGTGCTGAAAAAAGTAGGGGAATTCCCTGAAACCGTTGCATTGGCAGCAGAAAAATATGCTCCGCACCGGATAACGAACTATTTGCATGAATTAGCTTCTGCGTTTCACAGCTTTTACAATGCAGAGCGCGTAGTAGACAGCGAGGATGAAGAGAAAACAAAAGCTCGTTTAAAATTAGTCAAAGCTGTTCAGACAACATTACAGAATGGCATGAAATTGATAGGGGTTTCTGCTCCAGAAAAAATGTAACGAAAGAGGCTGTATCAAAAGCCCTTAACGTAAAATACCATGGACACTATCCCTCCAGATGGTGTCCATGGTATTTTTTTATAACCAGTTTATGCAGCTGGTTTCTTTTTGCGGCGTTTCGCCGCCGCCATCTTCCGTATGCCGGCTCACCAGGACTTGCCGCGGGTCTCCAAGGCGGAAGTTCATTCAGCGTTGTCACAGGATGGGACGCTTCTAACTGAACTTCTTTCAGGACATCAGCCAAGTTTTCTTTCATGAAGTTATTCATCCACCGCATAAAGCCAAGGCTTTTCGTACATATTAGGCTAAAGGAAGTGACACATATGCAAGAAGTGATTTTATCATTAATTACAGGAATCATTGTCGGTTTAGTCTTCGGTGCTTTTCGACTTCCCATTCCAGCACCGCCGGCATTAGCCGGGATTATGGGGATTGTTGGTATTTACTTAGGATATAAAATTTATGGATGGCTGTTTCCTTTGTTTCAAAGTGGAGGAAGCTGACCGCTACTGAGGTGAATCCAGGTGCCTTTTTTCTCTTCTCAAGGAGCAACCCTTCATTACCAAGTGTT
The DNA here is from genome assembly GCF_900099605.1 of Alteribacillus persepolensis. Taxonomy (GTDB): domain Bacteria; phylum Bacillota; class Bacilli; order Bacillales; family Marinococcaceae; genus Alteribacillus; species Alteribacillus persepolensis. Next base: position 19,449 of record NZ_FNDK01000014.1, on the reverse strand, counting down.
TGGACATGGTTTGCCATTGTATTTTATACATCCTCCGTCGATGGGAGCTGCAACCTTTTTACAGCAGCGTGATTTGGCTCGTGAATTTCAAGTTGTGCTTTTAGATGCGAGAGGGCACAGCTTCAGCAGTGATGGTATCGGCACGTTATCCATTGCAGAGTGGGCGCAGGACATTCATGAGCTGGCAAATGTGTTAGGACATGAACAAATTGTGCTATGCGGATATTCAAGCGGAAGTTCGGTAGCTTTAGAACATGCACTCAACTGGCCGGAGCGGACAGCAGGCGTTGTCTTAACCGGGGCTTTTCCTGAAGTGTGTACGACTCTTTTGCAAAAAGAGTTTGAAACGGGCATTTGGATAGCAAGAAACAACTTGAATATTCTTTTATCACAAATGTTGTCGTATTCCAACTCGAAAACCAAACAGCACCGTGATGCAATTGCAGAAACGGTAAAAGGAACAAATCCGCTCTTAGTACAATCGCTCTATGAATCAGGACTTTTCTATAATTGTACGTGGAGGCTGCCGCAGTTAACCGTGCCGATGCTGTTGGTCTATGGAGCGCATGACTGGTATGTCCACTATTATCAATACTTATTTTATAAATACGCTCTGCATGCTCCAAAAGACGTGGTTTTAGTTGGCAATGTCGGCCATCAAGTTCCAACGTTGGAGCCGGACACGTACAATGCTGTCGTGAAACGCTTTGCCAATGATTTGCAGCAAAAAAATCGAACGCTCCCATCTTAAACATTACCCTCTCAACAGGCGCAGGCCGTTTAAAATGACTAAAATCGTGCTTCCTTCATGGCCGATCACGCCCAATGGAAGAGTAAGCTGCTGCGCTAAATTCGACACAATCAGCAAGATAATCACAGCAATGGAAAAGACAATGTTTTGACGAACAATGCGATTCATACGTTTCGACAGGGTAATGGCTTGTTTTAAACTCTGGAGATCATCTTTCATTAACACGATGTCAGACGTTTCTAATGCGACATCGGTACCTGCCCCCATGGCAATACTCGTGTCTGCAGCAGCAAGAGCCGGGGCATCATTCATCCCGTCACCGACCATTGCAACATGGCCGTATTTTTCTTTTAGTTCATTGATTTTTTTCAACTTGTCTTCTGGCAGACAATTAGCAGCGATATCATCAATAGCCGCTTCTTTTGCGATGGCAGAAGCGGTTGATTCGTGGTCTCCTGTTAACATCACAAAATGAATATGTGCGTTTTTTAACTGTTTCATTAATGGTGCTGATTCATCACGAATCGTATCTTGCAGAGCCAGCACAGCGGCAGGACCATGTTCATCGGCAATGTAGACGATGGTTTTGCCTTCTTGTGTTAAAACAGCGGTCTCTTCAGCGAAGAAGTCAGTGTTGTCAGTGCAGACAAATGATTTTTTTCCAATACGCCATGTTTGCTGGTTCCAAACCGCTTCCACGCCAAATCCACTTTGTTCATTCAGTTTTTCAGGTGATGGCAGGTTTGTGATGCCGCGATCCTCTGCATAGGCAACAATCGCCTCAGCTAAAGGGTGGGTAGATTGATTTTCAATGGCTGCAACAGCTTCAATGAGAGCGTTTGTGTCGATGTCCTTGCGCGTAAAGACGTCCGTCACTTCAGGTGTTCCGTTTGTTAATGTTCCGGTTTTGTCAAAAGCAATGGCTTTCATATTAGCCAGCTTTTCAACGTGAATGCCGCCTTTAAATAGAATTCCTTTGCGCGCCCCATTGGATATAGCCGATAAAGTGGCTGGCATAATCGAAGCAACAAGAGCACATGGTGAAGCAACTACTAATAAAACCATGGCCCGATACCATGTTTCGGTCCAGCTCCAGCCAAATAGATAGTAAGGCAAGACCATCATGAGCGCAGTAAAGGCTAGCACTATTTTGACGTACAGGCCTTCAAATCGTTCAATAAATTGATGAGAAGGAGGCGCCTCTTTTTTGGCTGATTGTACAAGGCTGATAATTCGTTGAAACAATGTGTCCTCGTAATGTTTGGTCACTTCAATGCGTAAAGCGCTGCTGCCATTTACCGTACCAGCAAAAACTTCGTCGTTTTTGCTTTTTGTATGTGGAATCGATTCACCAGATATAGCTGATTCGTCAATAGCAGACGTACCTTTCACAATGATGCCGTCCATGGGAATTCTCTCTCCTGGTTTTACTAGAATGATAGATTGGATTTTTACATCCTCCACACGGCGGATCACTTCTCCCGTGTCTGTAAGAACAAGGGCTTCTTGCGGTTTCAACTCCATTAAAGCAGACAATTCTTTTTCACTTTTGTTCATAGTATATGTCTCTAAAGCGCCGCTTACCGAAAAAATAAATATTAACAGAGCGCCTTCCGCCCAGTAACCGATGACAGCCGCTCCGACGGCAGCTAAAATCATCAGTATCTCAACATTTAGCTTTTTCATATGGATTAAATCATAAAGGCCTTCTTTTGCTTTGTAATAGCCGCCAATCATGTAGGCGAATGCATAAACAATAGCAGCAGCAAAGGAATAGGTGCTGTTTTCTAACAACCAGGCACAGAGGATGAGTCCCCCGCTGACTATCGCAAATTGCCACTCACGCAATGTCCATAAATGCTTTAAAGCCATCTCATTCATCCCCCCATAATTGATAAGAAAAATCATCGTCACTCATCATAAAAATGCGGAAAAGCTGCCACCAGGCAGGTGACAGCTTTTATCTGTAAAAGACACAGTGGTTGAAAAAATATCCTATTCGGTTGTAAGTCGTGACGGCGGGTTGGAACTATAAAAGAGGTTCTACTATACGTGCGAGCTTTTCCCGAATTTTAACAGAGAAAGAACGCTTTTGAAGTGCTCTGTCCGATACAAGTGTCGATTGTTTCATATCGGTTTCTAATCGTTGTTTAACTAAAGTTATGACAGAGGAGTCAGAAATAATCGTATTCATTTCGCTATTTATGTCAAAGCTGCGCCGGTCAAAATTTGCCGTGCCGACGTCACAAAACGTATCATCAATGAGCAGGGCTTTCGCATGAAAAAACCCTTGCTGAAAATGAAATACTTTCACATCATGTTTCAGAAGCTCTTCGATATATTTGAAGGAGGCTTCTTTTACGAATGGGTGGTCTTTTTTCTCCGGAAGTATAATACAGATCTCGACTCCTCTTTTGGCGGCATCACAAAGTGCTCGTTGCAAGGAGCTGCTCGGGATAAAATAGGGGCTTGCAATATATATATACGTTTGTGCTTTATTTATGTGTTCGAAAAAAAGCGCTTCGAGTCCCTCTCCTTCCGTCGAGATAAAGTGAAAAGGTTGTGTCCCTTCTTCTAAAGAAGGAAAATAGCTGTCTGCACTTGTTGGCAGATTGCCTGCTTCTTCCCAATCACGTAAAAATTGTGTTTGCAAATCTTGCACGCCTTCTCCTTCAAACCGTAAGTGAAAGTCCCGCCATAAGCCCAATTTTGGGTCGCGCCCTAAATACTCATCTCCTACATTAAATCCGCCAAGGTATCCGATTTTTCCGTCAACAACAGTGATTTTTCGGTGATTTCGCTGATTAAAAGTAAAAAAGAGATACGGAAACGATGGTGATTTGGCGTAGGCAAAAGAAACATTCGCATCACGTAAACGCTGTTTTCCTTTTTTATCTAAACCAGCACCGACTCGGTCAAGCAGTACTTTAATTTCCACACCCTCATCCGCTTTTTCAACCAAAAGGTCGATAAGCTGACTGCCTAAACTGTCGTTACGAAAGATAAAAAACAATATGTGAATTGAGGTTTTGGCTGCACGTATGTCATTAAAAAGAGTGTCAAAAAACGTTTTTCCGGTATCCAAAAAGTCCAGCTGCCCATGGCGGGTTGGGTAAACAGCGGGCTGGTTTTTTTTCTGATAGTTTTTCTCGCCAAGCAAAAAATCCAAACGAAAACAGAGAATAATAAGAAGAACAATGATCACAAGATAAAAGACAAACATAGATGTACTTCCTCCGGCCAATTTTGTCATCTCACGTATGTTTTAGAAGTGTTCAGCTCTGTCATAAAAGTCAGAGTATAAGTGAAACGGCAACTGTTGCCGTGAAGACTCAGCGATAGGCCGAGTTTTTCTAAATACGTTAGGAGAGTATAAAAAGTTAGACGTTCTCCATGTTCAGCTCCAGCACCTGCTTGCTTGAGGTTTCTTAGCAAAAATCGACTTTCCATGTACCGGCCTCCCAAAACGTATTTTCCACAGGATGTGTGCGTTCTTAGTAGAAGTACCTTATTGAAATACCTTCATCTTAGCCGGCTTCTTTTAAGGCGCTTGTGCTTTTCTTATAGGAAGAGCGGAGAGATATAAGGTTATTGGCAGCTTGAGTTTCAACAACCAGCTGCTCAGTTAAGTGTAAAAAGTCCAGACCTCCTGTGCCATTCGACCGGGAGTGGTCAAAGGAGGTAATGTTTAACACCATTTTTTTAATTACTGCTTTTCTTATCATGCCCGAAAACAGTGATTCTAGGACAAAAAATAAAAAATTAGGTGAATGAATAGTCATTCACCTAAATATTTGTTATAATCTAGACATAATATTAATCCAATTCAGAATATTTAGCTTAAAACAAGAGGTTCGGATTGCCTCATCATTAAGAAGGAAAGGAGAGAAACGATGCAAACATTTTTAATAGTTAATTGGATAGCTTTTCTGCTGGTTACATTTTACGCTGTATACTTGTTTGCCAAGCTTGTAAAAACACGATATGAATATATTAAGCTTGGACAGAAAGCCGAATTTAACCGTACCGTAAAAGAGCGTGTGAATGCTATTATGACAAATGTATTTGGGCAGAAGAAACTGTTAAAAGACAAAAAAAGCGGTACGATTCATGTCATGTTTTTTTATGGATTTTTACTTGTTCAGTTTAGTGCGGTTGATACGATTTGGAAGGGACTTGCCATTGGAGGGCATCTTCCGTTAGGACCTGTTTATCCGTATTTTACCCTGTTTCAGGAAATAATCGTACTGATGATTTTAGTGGCGGTAGTTTGGGCGTTTCACCGTCGTTACGTGGAGAAGTTAGTCCGTTTAAAGCGAGGCTGGAAAGCGGGACTTGTCCTGTTGTTCATTGGCGGGCTGATGACATCAAAAATGATTGCAAAAGGCATGGAAATGGTATGGCTTGGGAAAGAGTTAACATTTTTTGAGCCAATCGCTTCTGCCATAGCATTTGCCGCTTCACCTCTTGGCGCCAGTGCAGCGGGTGTGCTGTTTTATGTATTTTGGTGGGCGCACTTATTGTTTTTATTAACGTTTTTAGTCTACGTTCCACAATCCAAACACGCACATTTAATTGCTGGTCCTGCCAATGTATGGCTTGGCAGAACACATCCTGTCGGCCAGCTGGCTTCTATTGACTTTGAAGATGAAACGAAAGAAGAATTTGGCGTTGGGAAAGTGGAAGACTTTAATCAAAAGCAGCTGCTGGATTTGTATGCCTGTGTGGAGTGCGGGCGCTGTACGAATATGTGTCCGGCTACAGGGTCTGGGAAAATGCTGTCCCCGATGGACTTGATCGTGAAGATGAGAGACCATTTAACAGAAAAGGGAGCAGCTGTAACTTCTCGTTCTCCGTGGCTGCCGGCATATGCGTTTAGCAGCACCAATGGCAACCAATTAGCCGCTCAAGGAAAAGGAGCCCAAGAAGCTGCTGCTGGCTACGATGTCAGCTTAATCGGCGATGTCATTACCGAAGAAGAAATCTGGGCTTGTACAACGTGCCGGAACTGTGAAGATCAGTGTCCGGTTATGAACGAGCATGTTGATAAGATTATTGACTTGCGCCGCTACCTCGTATTAACGGAAGGGAAAATGGATGCGGAGGCGCAGCGGGCGATGATGAACATTGAGCGTCAAGGCAACCCGTGGGGCATTAACCGTAAAGAACGAGAGAAATGGAGAGAAGCGCGCGAAGACATCGATGCCCCGACCGTGAAAGAGGTAAAAAAGCGGGAAGAGTCGTTTGAATATTTATTCTTTGTGGGATCCATGGGCTCTTATGACAAGCGCAGCCAAAAAATTGCCCAGTCATTTGCAAAACTGATGAATGAAGCGGGCGTTACATTTGCGATTCTTGGAAACAAAGAGAAAAACTCTGGTGACACACCAAGACGCATCGGAAACGAATTTTTATATCAAGAATTGGCGTCTGCCAATATTAGTGAGTTCCAAAAACATGATGTCAAAAAAATCGTTACTATTGACCCTCATGCCTACAATACGTTTAAAAATGAATATCCAGAATTCGGTCTAGAAGACGTGGAGGTCTATCATCATACGGAGCTTCTTGCCGAACTAATCCGGGATGGAAAATTGACGCCGCGTCATGAGGTGGACGAAACGATCACATATCATGATTCCTGTTATTTAGGGCGTTATAACGAAGTATACGATCCGCCGCGTGCTATTTTAGAAGCGATTCCTGGACTCAATATCGTGGAGATGGAACGAAATAGAGAAGACGGCATGTGCTGTGGTGCCGGTGGTGGAATGATGTGGACAGAAGAAGAAGCAGGACAGCGTGTTAACGTTGCTCGTACGGAACAAGCTCTGCAAACGGATCCATCAATGATTGGGAGCGCCTGTCCATACTGTTTAACGATGATGTCAGATGGTGTCAAAGCAAAAGAAGCAGAAGATGATATACAAACGATGGATATCGCAGAAATTTTAGAGAAATCAGTTGTCGGAGAAAGCGAAAAAACATCAGCTTAAATCCGTATTGGTGAGTTGAGATTGGTTATCTCTAAATCAACACTTGATTTTTCTTCCAAATTCAAGTAGCTTTATAGATGAGGAAAGCGTTTACAGAAGGCGCAAGGAACATAGATGGGGAAGGGATTTGCCTTCCCCGCTCTTTTATCCTTCATTTATGAGCGAACATTCAGTCAAATGCTTTTTAATTTTTCTGAAAATGACGAATATTTAGAGGAGTGATCGTGTGGTTCGATCTGTTATTACAGGAGGAGCACGAACCCCTTTTGGCAAGCTCGGCGGCAGCTTGTCTGCGTTAACAGCTTCAGAACTGGGGGCAGCAGCCATACAAGGTGCGCTGGAGAAAGCAGGAGTGGATAAACATGACATCGGGCAAGTAATCATGGGAAACGTGCTGCAAGGAGGGCAAGGTCAGCTGCCTTCACGACAAGCTGCCCATTATGCCGGTCTGCCGTGGGAAACAGAGACAGAAACTATTAATAAGGTATGTGCTTCTGGTATGAGAAGTGTCATGATGGCAGACCAAATCATCCGTTTGGCTGAGCATGATGTGGTGGCAGCAGGCGGCATGGAGTCAATGAGCAAGGCACCGTACGTACTGCCAAAAGCACGCTTTGGGGCTCGGATGGGCGATGTGCCATTAGTCGACATGATGGTCCATGATGGGCTGACATGTGCGTTTCAGGGCGTTCATATGGGTGTGTACGGAAGCCAAGCAGCAAAAGAACATCAAGTGACGCGAAAAAAGCAGGATGAGTGGGCATATCGAAGCCAGCAGCGTGCACATGCAGCTATAGAAAAGGGTTATTTTCAGGACGAGATTGTGCCGGTAGAAGTGCAGAAAAAAAGAAAAGCAGAAATGGTAACAACAGATGAAGCTCCGCGCCCTCAGACATCACGAGAGGATTTACAAGCATTAAAACCTGTGTTTGAGAAGGATGGAACAATCACAGCTGGAAACGCGCCAGGAGTGAATGATGGAGCTTGTGCCATGGTAGTCATGAATGAAGAGCGTGCAAAGACGGAAGGCAGAGAGCCGCTTGCTGTGATTTTGGATCATACATCGATTGCTGTGAAACCAGAAGATTTTCCGAAAACACCAGGGCTCGTCATCAATAAACTGCTGGATAAAACCAAAACATCGTTACAAGATATTGACTTGTTTGAAGTGAATGAAGCATTCGCATCGGTGGCACTGCTTAGTGAGAAGTTAACAGGGCTGGACAGTGAAAAGTTAAATGTGAATGGTGGTGCTGTAGCACTCGGCCACCCAATCGGTGCAAGTGGTGCGCGAATTATACTGACGCTGGCCCATGAATTGAAACGAAGAGGAGGCGGACTAGGTATTGCGGCTATTTGCAGCGGCGGCGGCCAAGGAGATGCCATTATGATACAGGTGTAGGGAGGAATGCAGATGAACGTAAAGACAGTCATGGTTGTAGGTGCCGGGCAGATGGGTTCTGGTATTGCACAAGTATTTATCAGTGCCGGGTATGATGTATACCTTCATGACAAAGCAGAAAGCCAGCTGGAAAAAGGAATAGACAACATAAAAGCAAACTTGAAGCGGCAAGTCGATAAAGGCAGAATGAAACAAACAGAAGCAGACGAAGCTTTCGGACGGCTGGTTCCTTCATCGGAACTAGAAGATGGGTCGAAAGCGGATCTTGTTGTCGAAGCTGCTATTGAAAACATGGATATAAAAAAAGACATCTTTCAACAATTAGATGAATGTACCCCGCCTCATGCTATTCTTGCTACGAACACATCATCGCTTCCCATTACCGAAATTGCAGCGGCAACATTACGCCCCAAGCAAGTTATTGGCATGCATTTTATGAATCCGGTGCCTGTCATGAAACTAGTAGAAATTATCCGTGGACTGGCAACGAGTGACGATGTGTTTCAGACAGTGCAGACAACCGCCCTCTCTCTTCAAAAAAAACCGGTTGAAGTAAATGACTTTCCTGGATTTGTGTCCAATCGTGTATTAATTCCGATGATCAACGAAGCTATTTACGCTGTACATGAAGGGGTTGCTTCTGTAGAGGACATTGATCAAGTAATGACATTAGGGATGAATCACCCTATGGGGCCGCTCACATTAGCTGATTTTATCGGACTTGATACATGCCTCTACATTATGGAAACTCTTCACGATGGGCTTGGTGACGACAAATATCGTCCTTGTCCATTACTTCGAAAATATGTAAAGGCTGGGTGGATTGGGAAAAAGGCCGGGCGTGGTTTTTATCAGTATCACGAAGAATAACAGCGGAGGGGAAGCCGATGAACTTCACCTGGACAGATGAACAGCTGATGATTAGAAACATTGTTCGTGATTTTGCCCAACATCGGGTGCAGCCTGAAGTGCCGCGTATGGAAAAAGAGGACCGTTTTCCAAAAGAACTTGTCGAAGAAATGGCGAATCTTGGTTTGATGGGCATACCCATTCCAAAAGAATTGGGAGGAGTCGGCCTTGATTTTACGTCCTACGTTATGGTGATTCACGAGATTTCAAAGGTAAGTCCAGCGCTTGGTGTGATTTTATCTGTTCATACATCGGTAGGCACGAATCCAATTGTACATTTTGGAACCAACCAGCAAAGACAAAAATACGTAACAAAGCTGGCTTCAGGAGTGTATCTGGGAGCATTTTCTTTAACTGAACCAGGCGCAGGCAGTGACGCATCTGCGTTGAAAACGACGGCTGTAAAAAAAGGTCATCATTATCTTTTAAATGGCACAAAAATGTTCATTACAAATGGAGGAGCAGCTGATACGTACATTGTATTTGCGAAGACGAATGAAACTGGTAAAGACAATGAAATTAGTGCGTTTATCGTGGAGAAATCATTTCCTGGATGCAAGGTTGGAAAACTTGAGAAAAAAATGGGTCTTCACGGTTCAAATACAGCCGAAATGGTGTTTGAAGACTGTGAGGTTCCAGCTGAAAACTTGCTCGGAAAGCCAGGAGAAGGCTTTCGTGTGGCGATGGCCAATTTGACAGCTGGACGTATTGGGATTGCTGCGCAGTCACTTGGCATTGCGGAAGGGGCTTTTCACGCTGCGCTGTCTTATGCCAAACAGCGTAAACAGTTTGGGAAGTCTATTGCATCACAGCAAGCTGTTTCCTTTAAATTAGCCGATATGGCTACACACATTGAAGCGAGCAAGCTCCTGACTTATCAGGCGGCAGATGCTTATGATCGCAACCAGCCGTGCAAGAAGGCATCGTCAATGGCCAAACTCTTTGCCTCCAAAACAGCAATGGAAACGGCTAAAGAAGCGGTACAAATATTTGGCGGATATGGATATACGAAAGAGTATCCCGCAGAAAGATTTTTTCGGGATGCGAAAGTATGTGAGATATACGAAGGAACGAGTGAAATCCAAAAAATAGTGATCGGAAAACACGTGCTGGGCGAAAACACGTGACAGTAAGAAGGGGGAACGTCTGTGAATTTTTTATTAAGCGATGAACAAGAAATGCTTCGAAAAATGGTACGTGATTTTGCAAATAATGAGGTAGCTCCTACTGCTAAAGAGCGCGACGAACAAGAGCGGTTTGACCGCTCATTATTCGAGCAAATGGCTGAACTGGGCTTAACCGGCATCCCTTGGCCGGAAAAGTACGGCGGCATTGGTGCAGACTATATAAGCTATGTGATTGCAGTAGAAGAGTTGTCCCGTGTGTGTGCTTCTACAGGGGTAACCTTGTCAGCGCACCTGTCACTAGCCAGCTGGCCTATCTATACGTTTGGAACCGAGCAGCAGAAGCAAACCTACTTAAAAGCATTGGCAGAAGGGGAAAAGATAGGAGCATACGGTTTAACAGAGCCTGGGTCAGGGTCAGATGCAGCAGCAATGAAAACGACGGCAAAAAAAGACGGCAGTACCTACGTGTTAAATGGCTCCAAAATATTTATTACCAATGGCGGTGCGGCAGATGTGTATATAGTATTTGCGTTAACCTCACCGGAGAAAAAGCATAAAGGGGTCAGTGCCTTTATTGTTGAAAAAGACTTTCCCGGTTTTTCAATTGGAAAAAAAGAAGAAAAGCTAGGCATCCGCTCTTCCCCCACCACGGAAATTATTATGGAAAACTGCCGCGTACCTGAAGGAAACTTACTCGGTGAAGAAGGAGAAGGATTTAAAATCGCCATGAAGACGCTTGATGGCGGAAGAAATGGTATAGCAGCACAAGCGGTAGGCATCGCACAAGGGGCATTGGATGCAGCGACAGAATATGCCAAAGAGCGCAAACAATTCGGCCGTTCAATCGCAAGCATGCAAGGCATTTCGTTTAAGCTGGCGGATATGGCAACAAAAATAGAAGCTGCTCGGCTTTTAACGTATCAAGCTGCTTTTAGAGAAAGCGAAAGCCTTTCTTACGGCAAGGAGTCAGCGATGTCAAAATTATTCGCAGGAGATACGGCGATGGAAGTAACCACCGAAGCAGTGCAAGTGTTTGGCGGATATGGTTACACAAAAGAATATCCTGTTGAACGCTTTATGCGCGATGCAAAAATTACACAAATTTACGAGGGTACCAATGAAATTCAGCGTGTAGTTATTAGCAACATGCTGTTGAATGATTAGCGGCAGGGAGGTGAGGGTAGTGCAAAAAAAGAATGTGCCGTCCATGGTAAAAGACGAACAACTTATACAGCGGCGCAGAGCACAAATGGTAAAAGGAGCAGTAACACTTTTTATACAAAAAGGTTTTCATCGAACGACGACTCGTGAAATTGCACAAGAATCGGGTTTTAGTATTGGTACGCTGTATGAATATATAGGTTCGAAAGAAGATGTTCTCTATCTCGTCTGTGATTCGATATACGATGAAGTGAGAATGCGGCTTGAGAAGCTGTTGGAGACCAATACAACCGGTACCGAACGGTTAAAACAAGTGATAGAGTCTCTGTTCAGAGTAGTAGATGATATGCAGGATGAAGTACTTGTGATGTATCAAGAAATTAAGTCTCTCCCGAAAGAAGCACTTGCGTATGTACTGGAAAAAGAGGAAGCTTTAACCCTTATTATCGAAAAAGCAGTTGCATCCAGCTGCCAAGCGGGAGAGGTGGAGCTTACGGAGGAGGAAACGAAGCTGCTTAGTCATAATATTATGGTACAAGGGCATATGTGGGCGTTTCGCCGCTGGAGTATCCAAAAACAGTTCACCCTGTCAACGTATACAGAATTACAGACACGCCGGCTTTTAGATGGAGTTCGCAAACGACATGTAATGATGGGGAAAAAATAAACAGGGAGGTTTATACGTGGGCAAAAGGTTGTATAAGCCTGTGCATGCTGTACGTTTTGTGACGGCTTCGAGCTTATTTGATGGACACGATGCTTCTATTAACATTATGCGGCGTCTGCTTCAGGCCGGCGGCGCAGAAGTGATACATTTAGGACATAACCGCTCTGTCGAAGAAGTGGTACGTGCAGCTATTCAAGAAGACGTGCAAGGAATTGCGATTTCTTCGTATCAAGGCGGACACATAGAGTATTTCAAATACTGCTATGATTTGCTGCAGCAAAAAGGAGCCGGCCATATCAAGATTTATGGCGGCGGCGGAGGCGTGATTACTCCTCCAGAAATTGAAGAACTCCACGCATATGGCATTGCTCGTATTTTTTCACCTGAAGACGGCAGGGATGTCGGTCTTGAAGGCATGATCAGCCAGATGTTAAAAGAGTGCGACTATCCTGTTTATCAAACAGGTAAATATACACTAGAAGACGTTCAAAACAAGTCCAGTCAGGCAGCCGCCCGCTTTATCTCTATCGCAGAAGAAGACAAAAAACATCTTGATGAAAAATGGCAGCATGCTTTAGAGCAATTACAATCGACGGAGATGAATGCTCCTGTATTAGGCATTACTGGTACAGGGGGGGCAGGAAAAAGTTCGTTGACTGATGAACTGGTGCGGCGCTTCTTGATGGAGTTTTCAGATAAAACGATTGCCATTTTATCTATTGATCCAACAAAACGAAAAACAGGCGGGGCCCTGCTTGGCGACAGAATCCGGATGAACAGTATTCACCATTCACGCGTTTTTATGAGAAGTCTTGCGACAAGAGGGGCAAAAACCGAGACAACACAGCATTTACAAGAAGCTATTTCTGTTGTGAAAGCAGCTGGGTTTGATTTGATTATTATCGAAACGAGCGGCATCGGGCAAGGGGATGCCGAAATTACGGAATTTGCTGATGTATCTATGTATGTCATGACGAGCGAATTTGGTGCGCCGTCTCAATTAGAAAAAATTGATATGATTGACTTTGCTGATATTATTGCCATTAACAAGTTTGAGCGTAAAGGGTCATTGGATGCACTAAGGGATGTGAAAAAACAATACCAGCGCAGTCACATGCTGTTTGATGAAGATGTGAACAATATGCCGGTATATGGCACGATTGCCAGCCAATTTAATGATCATGGCACAAACGTGTTATTTGCTGCGTTAGTGGAAGTTATAAGTGAAAAAACAGGAGTTGATTGGAAAACAAAAACCGTAACTGTTCACGACGCTAAAAAGAAAGATTTAATCATTCCGCCAGAACGTATGGCGTACTTGCGAGAAATCGTACAAACCGTTCACAGGTACAGAGATTATGTCAAAGAGCAAGAGGAAACGGCGCGCAAGCTGTTTCAGCTGCACGGAACAATAGAGCTGTTAAAAGAAAACAAGACAGATACAAATGAGATACAAGAGATACATGACAGCCTTTTTGATATGTTAGATAAAGACGTAACAGCCATATTGGAGTCATGGGAAGACAAGCAGCAGCTGTATCAACAAGACACCTTTACAACAGTTATTCGCGGCAAAGAAATAACGACCGAGCTTCAAACAGAAACATTATCTGGCTTAAAAATACCAAAAGTAGCCCTTCCTTCTTTTAAAGACTGGGGAGAAATTGTGCGCTGGTCTTTAAAAGAAAACGTGCCAGGAAGTTTTCCCTATACGGCTGGGGTGTTTCCTTTTAAACGAAAAGGCGAAGACCCAAAACGGCAATTTGCTGGAGAAGGCACACCGGAAAGGACGAATCGGCGCTTTCACTATTTATCAAAGGATGATGATGCAAAACGGTTAAGCACAGCGTTTGATTCAGTGACGTTATACGGCGAAGACCCTGATTACCGTCCCGACATTTACGGAAAAGTCGGAGAGAGCGGTGTCAGCATTTGTACACTGGATGATATGAAAAAGTTGTATGACGGTTTTGATTTAACTCATCCCTCTACTTCCGTTTCCATGACGATTAACGGTCCCGCGCCGATTATCCTGGCGATGTTTATGAACACAGCCATTGACCAGCAAGTAGAAAAGTTTGAACAGCAGCATGCACGAAAACCTTCAGCAGAGGAATATGAAAAGATAAAAGCAGCAACACTTTCTACTGTGCGCGGAACGGTGCAGGCCGACATTTTAAAAGAAGACCAAGGCCAAAACACATGCATTTTTTCGACGGAATTTGCGCTTCGGATGATGGGAGATATTCAGCAGTATTTTATCGATCATCATATTCGTAACTACTATTCCGTTTCTATTTCCGGCTACCACATGGCCGAAGCTGGCGCTAATCCAATCAGTCAGTTGTCCTTTACGCTTGCCAACGCATTCACGTATGTGGAATATTACTTGAGCCGAGGGATGCATATTGATGAATTCGCACCTAATTTGTCGTTTTTCTTTAGTAACGGGCTCGACCCAGAATATACGGTTATCGGCCGGGTAGCGCGCCGTATTTGGGCGACAGTGATGAAGAATAAATACGGGGCAAATGAACGCAGCCAGAAGCTGAAGTATCACATCCAAACGTCAGGGCGTTCCCTCCACGCACAGGAAGTTGACTTTAACGATATTCGTACGACTTTGCAAGCATTGCTGGCGATTTACGATAACTGTAACTCGCTCCATACAAATGCATATGACGAGGCAGTTACCACTCCAACCGAACATTCCGTCCGACGGGCGATGGCTATTCAAATGATTATTACAAAAGAGCTTGGTTTAGCCAAAAACGAAAATTCACTGCAAGGTTCTTTTATTATTGAAGAATTGACAGATTTAGTGGAAGACGCTGTGCTGCAGGAGTTGGAGCGAATTAATGATCGCGGCGGCGTACTTGGTTCAATGGAAACACAGTATCAACGCGGGAAGATTCAAGAGGAATCGATGTACTATGAAATGAAAAAACATTCCGGCGAACTTCCAATTATTGGAGTGAACACGTACGTAAACCCTGAGGAAGAGGATGAAGAATTTGATATGGAGTTAGCTCGTGCCAGTAAAGAGGAAAAAGAAAGCCAAATCAAGAACTTGAAGTGTTTCCAAGAAAAGAACAAAACAGAGGCGAAAAAAGCATTGGTCAGGCTTCAAGACACAGCCGTCTCTGGAGGAAATATTTTTGAAGAATTAATGGGAGCAGTCCGAACAGCAAGTCTCGGCCAAATTACTCATGCTTTATATGAGGTGGGAGGACAGTACCGGCGTAACATGTAGGTATCCTTTGTTCACTAAAATAAAACAGCCAAAGCTTCCTCTGCGCTGACTGTTTCCGTTTGTTAAACTTCCGTTTTCCCAAGGGATTGTAGCACTTTTTTGTATTGATTGAAAAACGCTGGCATAAATACCCTAAATATGTTTATAATGAAAAGTATGATTTTGACAGTTTGCTCTTGGAAGAAAGGGCTTTACGATAACTTCAAGACCTTGAGCTGGAATACTTTGCGGAAAGGAAGTGGAGTCGGTGAGCATAGCTGATTACAATGAAGAACAAATTGAAGAAATGTCCGCGATCGAACTGGCATTTATTTTACTAGGAGATGAGAAAAACCCGTACAATTACCAAGAATTGATTAAAAAAATTGTTGATTTAAAAAATCTCAATCCAGAAGAAGAGAAAAACCGGCGCACGAGGTTGTATACAGCCATGAATTTGGATGGACGTTTTGTACACTTAGGTGAAAATCACTGGGGTTTAAGAGAATGGTATCCGCTTGATCAATCAGATGAAGACTTAAGCCATACCGTCCAAGCACCGAAGAAATCAAAAGCGGATGAATTTGATGATTTTGATGATGACTTCGATAATGATTTAGAAGATATTGAAGATGAGCTCGATGAATTGTCTCAAGAAGAAGACGCTGATGAATACGATAAAAGCGATGAACTTGAAGGCTTTGGATCCGGTGAAGAAACAGTCGGTGACGACAAATATTAACATACTTTTGTGCTTGACTTTTATATGCGCGCTCGGTAAAATCAATTTTGGGCTTTAACGAGTACGCAGATGACTTTTATACAGACAATATACACAAAGCAAAAGTGCGCCCCTCCAATGGGTGAGGTGTCACTTTTGTTTTTTTTTGTACTGTTTAAAAAGGAAACATTTTATTTTCGCTAAAGCTTCACATGAAACAGCAACTGTTATAAGGACTTAGCGAGAAGCTGAGTTTTTCTCATAACAAAGGAAAGGATAAGAAAGAAGAAGTGTCTTGTTCTTTCTCAGCATGAATGGTTAATAAATATATTTTCTTAGCGGAAGCGCGGATGGTTCTCAAATCCGCTGGCTGTCCTGCCTATTTTCTTATTCACCATAGATTAAAGGAGTAGATGCATACATGGCTAGCAAGTATGTTTTTGTGACAGGAGGCGTGGTGTCCTCATTAGGAAAAGGTATCATTGCAGCGTCTTTGGGCCGTTTGTTAAAAAATCGTGGATTAAGTGTTACTATTCAAAAGTTTGATCCTTATATTAACGTGGACCCTGGTACGATGAGTCCTTATCAGCACGGTGAAGTGTTTGTGACAGATGATGGAGCTGAGACCGATCTTGACCTTGGCCACTATGAGCGGTTTATTGACATTAATCTTAGCAAAAACAGCAACGTCACTACTGGTAAAGTTTACTCATCTGTTATTCGAAAAGAGCGTCGCGGAGATTATCTAGGAGGTACGGTGCAAGTTATTCCTCACGTTACAAATGAAATCAAAGAAAGAGTCTATCGTGCAGGAAGCGAAACCGGTGCGGATGTCGTTATCACTGAAATCGGCGGAACAGTGGGTGATATTGAAAGTCTTCCGTTCCTGGAAGCGATTCGTCAAATTAAAAGTGATGTTGGTGTAGAGAACGTCATGTACTTGCATTGTACGCTTATTCCTTACCTTTCTGCAGCGGGCGAAATGAAGTCCAAGCCAACGCAACATAGTGTCAAAGAGCTCCGCAGCTTAGGTATCCAGCCAAACGCGATTGTCGTTCGTACAGAAAGTCCTGTTCCACAAGAAATGAAAGACAAAATTGCGTTATTCTGTGACATCAACAAAGAGGCGGTTATTGAATCGAGAGATAAAGACACATTGTATGAAGTTCCACTTGATTTACAAGCTCAAAACTTTGATCAAATTGTGTGTGACTACTTGAATTTAAATGGTCACAAAGCAGACATGGAAGAGTGGAAAATGCTTGTAAATAAAGTGCAAAACCTGCAAGGAAAAATAACGATTGGTCTTGTCGGTAAATATGTTTCGCTGCCGGATGCGTATCTGTCGGTAGCTGAATCATTAAAGCATGCGGGATATGCATTTGATTCAGATATTGACATTAAATGGATAAACTCTGAAGAAGTCACCGATGAAAATGCAGCCGAAACACTGCAGCACGTGGATGGCATTTTAGTGCCCGGCGGGTTTGGCGACCGCGGCATTGACGGAAAAATTGCTGCAATTAAATATGCAAGAGAAAACAATGTGCCGTTTTTAGGCATTTGTCTTGGCATGCAGTTAGCTTCTGTAGAGTTTGCGCGCAATGTGATGGGCTTAGAAGATGCTGATTCTGCTGAACTAAATCCAGAAACAGCAAATCCCGTTATTGACCTTTTACCAGAACAGAAAGACGTGGAAGATCTAGGCGGTACATTGCGTCTAGGGTTGTATCCATGTAAGCTGCAAAAGGACACGAAAGTCAAACACGCATATGAGGAAGAAGTGGTATATGAACGCCACCGTCATCGTTACGAATTCAATAATGCATACCGAGAGCAGATGGAAAAAGCGGGAATGACGTTCAGTGGAACAAGTCCGGATGGACGTTTGGTTGAAATTATCGAGCTGGACAATCATCCATACTTCGTCGCGTCACAGTTCCATCCAGAGTTTGTATCACGTCCACTGCGTCCGCAGCCGCTCTTCCGTGACTTTATCCAAGCAGCAAAAACATTCAGCCAGTAAAAGAAAAGCTGTTCTGTTGTGAAACAGAACAGCTTTTTATATATATGCCAGTCTCTAGTCCAGTTCACCAAGCAGCTCGTTAATTTGTAAAAGCAATAACTGGCTGGCAAAAAGAGCGGTGAGCGTAAAAGGGGCGCCAAGGCGGCTGCCGCTTTCGTCTGGAACCAGCCCGCCGCGTGTGTACGTATCAATCCAGACATCGGTCGGCTCCAAGAAGTGTTCCATCTCTTCCGCAGGAAAAGGAGCAATGACAACAAACGGCACGTCGTGTTCTCGGAGATGGCTGACGGTAGTTTCTAATTCTTTCTTTTCTTCATATCCAGCCAGAATAAGAGCACGGTCGATTGCTTCGAGGCTCGTGTCAGTTGTTTCTTGATGTGTTATGTGACCGGCCGCATCCGGATGTTCTGTGACATTGATGGCATTGCCTTTCATGGAAGGAGTTGTATAGATAAGCAGCTTTCCGGGTCCTGCCGCAGCTTGTGCTAACAGCCTGGCGCCATCTTCAAACTGTTCTTCTTCACGTTCCGTGATTTTCTTAAAAATGCCTTGTAATTGTGTGGAAAATATTTTCATGTATCTTTCATCCTTTTTGCTGGTTTTTGTACAGATATAAAGGCATGGGATGACGGTAGATGTCGAACTATCTTATCATCCTTAATGCATCATTATAAAGTAATTCTAATAAAAGAAAAAATCATGTAAAATATGGGATATCACTAAACATTTGTGAAAGGTGTTGTTTGCAAGCGGAGGATGGAGAATTGGAGGGGGAACTATGTACAAAGTACTGATTGTCGATGATCAATACGGAATTAGAGTATTATTGAAAGAAGTACTAATAAATGAGGGGTATGATGTTCACCAAGCCTCAAATGGGGTAGAGGCGTTAAAAGTAATGGAAGAAGAAGATCCAGATTTACTCCTGTTAGACATGAAAATACCGGGGATGGATGGCATTGATATACTAAAAGAAAGAAAAAAGCGCCATCTGGCACGTCATATGATTATTATTATTATGACGGCTTATGGGGAGTTAAATGTCATGCAAGAAGCAAAAGAATTAGGAGCTGCCGCTTGTCTGACCAAACCTTTTGATATCAATAAAGTAAGGGATAAAATAAACACGTTGTTAGCATCTTCTTCCACGTAGTGAACATTTTCAGCTGGAATGGATGAAAAACAAGTATGATATGCTATAATAAGTGCAGACACTAATGGAGAGCAACGTTCTTGTGCCCTGTTACATAGTAGCGCTTTCCTCACCGCTGCGATTAATGGGTATCTAAAGGGTAAGCAACTCAATCTCTCTCGATGTTATTCCTATAACTTCCAGCCGCAGCATCACGATAAACAAAACGAACGCAGTTGCTTTAAAGATTCGCTGTTTTCTTGGCTTCAAAGATATAAAAGAAGAGAAGGTCGAGGAAGCAAGGGAATGCGGGAAGGAGCGTACG
>NZ_FNDK01000015.1 GCF_900099605.1 Alteribacillus persepolensis | reverse complement strand
TTATTTTCCACTCCAGTTTGCTTCACGCTTGTCTAAGAAAGCACTGAGACCTTCTTGCGCATCATCGGAGCGGAACAATAGGTTTTGCAGCTCCCCTTCGTAGCGAACAGCAACGTTTAGCGGCATTTCTTTACCATTCATGATGGACAGTTTAATGTTGGATGCTGCATATGTTGCTTTGCTTGCAATGTTTTCTGCATATGCAAGCGTCTTTTCACGTGTTTCTGCCTGCGGGAATACTCGGTCTACCAAGTTAATATCCAGCGCTTCTTGCGGAGACATGGTCTCTCCTGTAATGTTTAAGTCCAGCGCTTTGGAATGGCCTACTTGACGAAGCAGACGCTGTGTGCCGCCTGTACCAGCCAATACACCTAAGCTGATTTCTGGAAGACCAATTTGCCCCGCTTCATCTCCCATAAAGCGCAAGTCACATGCCAGCGCCATTTCCAAACCGCCGCCTACGGTATGTCCTTCCAGACATGCAATCCAGATTTGCGGTGAACGTGCAATCTTATCCAGCGTCTCGTTACAGAATAAGCAGAATTGTGTTTTAAAACGCGGATCTGCTGACTTTAAGAAGCTTACATCTGCCCCAGCAGAGAAGAACTTCGGCATATCACTCATCAAAATAGCTACTTTAATGTCACTGTCGAAACGAATGTCATCAATCGCTGCATTTAACTCTTTGTAATATTCCAAATCATACGAATTTGATTTGTTGACGTGAATGTGTACCTCCGCGATTCCATTTGCCTTTTTAACTGTGAGCGTTTCCTTTTCAATTGCAGTAGTCAATAGAAAAACCTCCTAAATATTTTTATTATGAATTTGTATCTTTCGTGATTAATTCATAATGTACAGAAATGTTAGCGCTTTTTCAAACATGCATTCCATCGATTTTACAGCAGTTAAAATCAAATAACTTGTCATTACTTCCAATTACTCTATATATCTACTTTTTTCATTTTTTGCATTTGATGTTACGTATGTTTTTTCCCGTTAATATAGGAATGTCCTGTTAACAGCAGTTATTGGCAGTGACAAAAAATAAACATCATAATTGGGTTGACATTGCGCATAAAATAAAATACATTATTTATTAATAACGAAAGTTTAATAAACGTAATGAAATGTTGAAGAAGGGGGTACAGCACTCTATGGAAGATGCACAAAGCCAAACGTATGACATTACGATTATAGGCGGAGGTCCTGTAGGCTTGTTCACTGCATTTTACGCCGGTATGCGGCAGTTATCTGTAAAAATTATTGAAAGTTTGCCCCATTTGGGAGGACAGCTGTCAGCTCTTTATCCGGAAAAATACATTTATGACATCGCTGGTTTCCCAAAAGTAAAAGCACAAGATCTCGTTGATCAGCTTCTCGAGCAAGCCAATTATTTTAATCCTGCTGTTTCTCTCGGTGAACAAGTAGAAACACTCGTCAAACAAGAGGACGATATTATTAAAATGACCACCAACGAAGGAGCCCACTATACTCGTACAGTCATATTAACAGCTGGAAACGGGGCTTTTAGTCCAAGAAAATTAAAATTGGATGATGCAGAAAAGTATGAGGGCACAAACCTGCACTATTTTGTTGATGACTTGAGTAAATTCAAGGATAAAAACGTGCTGCTTTTTGGCGGGGGCGATTCTGCCGTTGATTGGGCATTAATGCTTGAGCCAATTGCTGATAAAGTAACAATCGCTCACCGGCGTGATAAGTTCCGTGCCCATGAACACAGTGTCGAACAATTGTTTAATAGCAGTATTAACATTAAAACACCTTACACACCGGAGCGTTTAATTGGTGATGAAGACGGCATTCAGCAAGCTGTTATTCAGCATAGTAAAAATGAATCGGAAAAGCTGACATTGGATGTAGATGACGTCATTGTCAATTTTGGATTTTTGTCATCACTTGGACCAATGAAAGAATGGGGATTAGATATTAGAAAAAACTCGATTGTTGTGAATTCAAAAATGGAAACGAATATCCCTGGTGTATACGCAGCAGGAGACATCTGCACGTATGACGGCAAAGTAAAGTTAATTGCCACAGGTTTTGGCGAAGCACCAACAGCTGTGAATAACGCGAAATCCTATATTGATCCAAAAGCAAAAGTACAACCACTGCACAGCACAAGTATATTTGCTTAATTTACCATAACGTTTCCCTTGGCTGTTCGCTTCATTATTCTTAAACTAGTAAGGAGGTTTGCTTCATATGGCTAAATACACAATGGTGGACAAAGATACTTGTATCGCTTGCGGGGCATGCGGAGCCACAGCCCCTGAACTTTTCGGCTATGATGACGAAGGGCTTGCTGAAGCATTATTAGACAACAATCAAGGTACGGAAGCAGTAGAAGAGGATTTAGAAGAAGATTTGCTGGATGCGGAAGAAGGTTGTCCAACGGAATCAATTAAAGTGAGCGACGAACCCTTTCCATCTACAGTAGAAGCTTAATTTCACGATTTAACGTCATAGAGCTGTCCTATATAAAAACCGGGACAGCTCTATTCTATGAGACACCATCATTGACGTACATATAGACTTTCATAGAAAACAGAGTACCCTTTCACTAGAACCTCCTGTTAGATAGTCTCATAACACTTTCTAGTATGAAGAAAACTTGACTGGCACCCTGGCTAAGGGGAAGAAACTCCATCCGGAAAGCCCGCAGATGATCTCACTGCATGTATTCGTCTTTCCTCCGCATGTTAACAATACAGATGATCCCCCTCCCGACATGTTCCCTTGTCTTATCAGTGAAATAATAAAGAGAAAGGCAAAACCTTGTGTCCGCCTTTCTCTTCTATATAGGATATAATCGGTTATGAACTAAGGGCAAGGTGCTCTTGCTGCACGTCTTCATTAAAAGAGTCACTTGGTCCTTCAAACGTAACCTGGCCTTTATTTACAATATATACGTAATCAGCAATTTCTTTTGCCATGGCCAAGTTTTGTTCAACTAGGAGCATCGTAAGTCCTTCTTTTTTTAATTGATGAATAATCTTGCTTACTTCCTCTACCATTAGCGGTGACAAACCTTCAGAAGGCTCATCGAGCAATAAGAGAGACGGATTTGTCAACAGTGCCCGGCCGATCGAGAGCATTTGCTGCTCCCCGCCGCTCAAGCTGCCTCCCATAAAGTGCTGTCGTTCTTTTAAGCGCGGAAAAAGCTGATAGATTTTTTCTAATGTCCAGCCTTCTTTATCTATTTTCACATAAGTGGTAAGCAAGTTTTCTTTTACGGTAAGATTCGGAAAAATCCTTCTTCCTTGAGGAACCAGCCCAACTCCAGCTTTTGAGATATGGTGGCTCTGTCTGTTGATTACGTTCTTCCCATCTACTGTAATAGTACCCTCTCGCTTTGGCACCAATCCCATAATAGAGTGAATGATCGTTGTTTTGCCCATTCCGTTCCTTCCTAATAGAGCAGCCACTTTTCCTTTTTCCACCTCTAATGATAAGTCATGCAAGATATGACTTTCTCCATAATACGCATTCAAACCTTGCACACGCAGCATCAAACCGCCCCTTCCGTGCCAATATAAATCTGATTTACTTGTGGGTCTTTACGTACAACATCAGGTGAGTCATCAATCAATATATGTTTGTCATATAAAACAATCATACGTTCAGCAATACCAAAAATCACCTCTAAATCATGCTCAATAATCATAAGTGTCAAATCTTTCGGTAATTCGTGCAATAACTGAACGATATAATTCGTTTCTGATTGAGACATTCCCGCTGTTGGTTCATCCAACAACAATACATCAGGGTTTGTAGCAACACCCAGCATAATTTCAATTTGACGCTGTTCTCCATAAGATAAGCTTTCCACCTTCACGTTACGTTGATGTTTCAGCCCCCACCGCTGCAGCAATTCATCAGCTTCATTGTATAATGTTTCATACTGCTTTTGATTTCGAATCTTAAACCATGTACGCGAAATGCCATGTTTGCGCTGCAGCACGAGTAGCAAATTATCAAGTACTGTCAATGGAACAAGAAGGTTGTTTTTTTGGAATGTTCGAACAATTCCGCGTCGAGCACGTTTGTAATTAGGCTCTGTTGTAATATCTT
Source organism: Alteribacillus persepolensis (assembly GCF_900099605.1). GTDB lineage: Bacteria > Bacillota > Bacilli > Bacillales > Marinococcaceae > Alteribacillus > Alteribacillus persepolensis. The sequence continues at coordinate 76,625 of NZ_FNDK01000015.1, read as the reverse complement.
TGTCTTTATAAAAAACATTTCCTTTTGAGGGGGCTAAATCACCGGTCAGCAAATTAAAAAATGTTGATTTTCCAGCTCCATTCGGACCAATTATTCCAATTCGTTCTCCTTTATTTACATGAAAAGAAAGGTCCTTTAATATTTCTAACCCTCCAAATTGCTTCGATACTCCATCAACTTTAAGAATGCACTCCATCTGTTTTCCCCTCCCCTGCTAAATTTGTTCTCTTTTTACACTTTTCACGTCTGGATTCAGCTTTGGCTTCTGCCATTTATTGAGAGTGTCCTGCAAAATACCGTGAATGCCGGAAGGGAAAAAGATAACAAAGATAATAAACACAGAGCCAAGTATCAACATCCACATGTCTGTATAAGCTGCAACGACCGTCTCTAACAACACAATTAATGCTGCTCCCAGTACCGGTCCGGTCATTGTTCCAGCTCCTCCGACCAACACCATAATCAGTACGGTTCCAGACATCGTCCAATACACGTCACTTGGAGCAATAAAACCATTAAAATACGTATAGAGCGCACCGGACATGCCGCCTATAACACCAGATATAATAAATGCAGCATATTTATACATGCTGGTGTTATACCCCATCGATTTCAGCCTTGTTTCATTTTCCCTGATCCCAATAAGAATTTGCCCGAAAGGAGACTTCACTAATACACGGAGACCAGCAAATATAAGTAAAAATATCAGCCCAATAAGATAATATACCCATACACTATTGGAAAAGCTGAACCCAAACAACACGGGGCTTGGGATGCCTGATAGGCCGTTTGAGCCTCCTGTCCATTGGTTCGCTTGATATACAAAGGAATAAACCATTTGTGAAAATGCCAATGTAAGCATAAGAAAATAAAAGCCGCTGACTTTCATGCAAAATAAACCAACAATGCCTGCTAAAACAAGGGATAACACGACAGCTCCCGCTAATGTAAAAATCATATTCGCTGAAGCGTTTTGCGCCATAATACCTGCTGCGTATGCACCTGTTCCAAAAAATGCAGCATGACCTAACGAAACCATACCTGCGTAACCCATCATTACGTTTAAACTTAACGCAAATATAGCTAAAATTAAAATTTCACTTAATAAGTTAATATGAAAAAGCGGCAGAAAAAACGGCGCTGCAGCTATCAAAACAAGAACAGCAATAAATTTTACATACGTGTTATTCATTCTTCTGCCACCTGCTTTCCTAACAAACCATTTGGCCGCCACACTAAAATTACTGCCATCAATGCAAACACGAGAAACATGCTAACCTCAGGAAACAAAAACCGGCCAAATGTTTCTAATGTCCCTACTAAAACGCTGGCAACCAGTGTGCCGGCAATAGAGCCTAACCCGCCGATAACTAAGACAACCAATGCTAAAATGAGCGTTTGAAATTCCATATCTGGATACAGCCCTAATACCGGTGCAGCTACGACTCCTCCAAAGCCTGCCAATAATCCGCCAATAACAAATATCGTCGTAAATACTAAGTGAATGTTAACCCCCAGTGCACCAATCATTTGTTTATCACTTAACCCTGCTCGTACAATAGCACCCCATCTCGTTTTATTTTGCATCCACCACAAACCAAAAGCTAAACAAACGCCTACACCGATAATGACAATTCGGTACAGCGGAAATGTTTGGCCGAAAACAATGATCGAACCTTCTAATGAAGGCGGCACCTGAATCGAAAGAACATTGGACCCCCATATAAGCTTTGCTATGTCATGAAAAACATAGGCTAGTCCAAATGTTAATAACACTTGCGACAAATGCCCGAGATGATACGTCGACTTAAGCAGTGTGCGCTCAATAATAAGCGCAAGCACTGCCACAACAAGAGGCGCTGCAATAAGAGCAGTCCAAAAGCTTTGTGAAAATGTTGATGTAATTGAAAAAGCTACATATGCCCCTATCATATATAAAGAACCATGTGCCAAATTCAAAACACCCAAAATACCAAATACTAATGAAAGCCCGCATGTAATAATAAATAACAGCATACCATACGAGAATCCATTTATTAGCTGGGCAGCTAATACGTCCATTTTTTCACCCCGCATTCGTTATTATTCACCTGGATCCTGCACTTCCTCAATCGTCTCAAGCAGTTTATTTTCTGTCCGTTCTCCTTCTAACACCGTTTCTAAGATATACATGTCTTGCAGTACGTGATGCGTATTTTTGTCAAACGAAAATGCTCCACGCGGACTATTAAATGTGACATTTCCCATTGCCTCAGCTACTTGTTTTCCATCACTAACATCGCCATCCAATGCTTCTATTGTTTCTACAATAATACGTGCTGCATCATAGCCCTCCAAGGCTTCGACAGTCGGACGGCGGTCATATGCTTCTTCATAAGCTTGAACAAACTCCTGATTTTCATCATTTTCTAAATTGTAATCCCAAAAGCTGGCTGCTTTCGTTCCTTCTGCTGCCTCTCCAATCGATTCACGTAAATCTTCTGACACCAGCCAGCCTGACCCAAGCAGTTCCAATTCTTCTTTCAATCCATATTCTTCAAACTGCTGTACAAAACGAACTGCATCACTGCCAGCAAAAAAGGCATATACCCCATCGGCGTCCGCGTCTCTAATAGTGGTCAAATAAGAAGCATAATCGTTGTTTTCAAGCGGTGGATATACTTCCCCTACAATTTCTCCGCCAGCTTCTTCATACGCTTCCACAAAAGCGGCTGATACTTCACGTCCAAAAGCATAATCTGCCGCTGCAACGTACATTTGGTCACCAACGTTATCATAAGCCCATTGCCCCATGGCATGACCTATCTGCCACGAAGAAAATGATGAACGCCAAATATAATCACTTCGTTCCTCTCTTGTTAAATTATTACCGCCAGCATGTGAAGCCAGGTACGGTAATTGATTGGCATCCACTTCATCACGGATGGCGTAAGCAACCGCTGTACTCACCGCTCCTGTTAAAATATCTATGTTTTCTCGGTCCATTAACTTTCTCGTCATTCTTAATGCTGTTTGCGGATCTGCTTCTGTGTCTTCTTCCAGCAGCTCTATGTCTTTTCCGCCAGCCTGCCAGTCAACACTATCCAAATATAACTTCATCCCATCAGACAGATCTTTTCCTAATGACGTATAAACACCCGAGAAAGGCAAGATAGCTCCTATTTTAATAGATTCTTTATCTCCTTCCTCAGCCTGTCCACTTGATTGTTCTGATTGTAATGCACTGCCGCCACACGATGACAGAATAATCAGAAAAATAGTGAAAATAAATAATGTTGTGGCATATTTTTTCATCCACATTTCCCCCTTTATTCATTGAGTTTTTTAACAAGAGAGCGTTTTCATTTTGTGTGCTGCCAATCCCTCCTTCTTTTTTTGCTATCTCTATGATATATTGCCTATATGTAAAAAACAATACTTTTTTAACTTCCGTCTAAAAAACATTACTTAAATTATCATCAATTATAGATGAAATACTATTAATACAGACAATCATATTTTAACACAATATTTATTTATTTTTCTCGTAATAAAAACATAATTAACTTTCGCGTATTACACAGGAGCTTTTATGTTTTATCTCGTATACTGAGAGGGTATTCTGTTAGATGCTGTACCGTTTTTCACATCACAGCTGTCCATATGTTACAGACTGATTATAACGAAAAGGAGAGTTGTCATTTGAGTATTTTTTCAAATCATGCACTTACAGGAGAACATGCTCTTGTTACAGGAGCAACGGGGGGAATAGGCTATGAAACAGCCTTACTTCTAGCTTCTATGGGAGCAGATGTTACCATTACCGGACGACGCCAAGCTGCTCTAGAAACATTAAAGAAAGACATTATACAGCAGAATCCTCATGCACAAGTGTTCACTTTTTCTGCTGATATTGGAAAAGAAGAAGACCGCCGTCAACTCGTTGAACGCGCACATGAGCAGCACGGCTTTATCTCATTACTAGTTAACTCAGCTGGGGTGGTAGGCGGCAATGTGGTCGAGAAGCTGACACAATCAGAAATGGAACGTATTATGCACATTAACTACACAGCAACTGTTCTGCTTACTCAGCTTGTTTATGAAAATATGCGTAAGCACCGTAAAGGCGCTATTGTAAATGTTTCATCACTTTCTGGTCTGCGCGGCACCCGAGGCAACACAGCTTATGCTGCTTCCAAATTTGCTCTCATCGGCTTCACTCACTCGATGGCTGTTGAAGCAGTTTCTCACGGCATTCGGGTCAATGCCGTTTGTCCAGGATACGTTGAAACAGAAATGGGAAAACAAGCGATTCAAAACAAAGCAGAGCGTGAAAACCGATCATTTGAAGATCAATTAAAAATAGCTAAAAATAGTATTCCATCCGGCCGTTTAACAGAACCTAAGGAAGTTGCCCATACCATTGCCTATTTATTATCAGAGGCTGGAGCAAATATTGTTGGGGAATCAATCAAAATATCCGGAGGGAGTGTTTTAAGATAAAGCAAATACGAAAAGATATAAGATGACCGTTGATAATCAAAAAGAACATCGCAGATAAGCCTTCTCTTTTAGCAGCATTTTACTGACACTGGATTCTATATTAGCTGCCAAAGCAGAAAATGTTGGCAGCTAATAAGGCACAACGTTATTCTTTTTATCCGCAATTACTTCCTGCTCACAGTTGAAAACGGCCGACAATTTGGTTTAAATGCTTCGCTTCTGTTGACAACTTGGAAGCATCAGAGGTAATTTGCTGTACACCTGCTATTTGCTGGTCCATGCTGCTTACATTTTGTACAACTGAGGTTGTGAATTCATCAGCAATGTTATTTACATCCACCATGATGTTATTTACATTCTTGCCATCTTCCATTAACTTATCGGCAATTTGTACATTTTCCTGGATTGCTTCTCTCGTGTTTTCTGAAGCTGCATGCAGCTGCCTGATAGAGTCTCCTGCTTGCTTCACAACCTTTACGCCTTCTTCGATAACATTTGCACTATTCTTTGCCCGAGAAACAGCACCTCCGAGCTCACTTTTTGTTTTTGTTAATATACTGAAAATATCATTCGCAAATGTGTTCGTATCTGCTGCCAGCTTCTTCACTTCTGCAGCTACTACCGCAAAACCTTTCCCTGCCTCCCCAGCTCTAGCTGCTTCAATGGAGGCATTTAACGCAAGTAAATTTGTTTGATCAGCAATATCTGTAATACTAGCAGCTTTTTTCATCATCTCTTCTGCATCTATAGCAGCCGACTGAATTTGTTTGGTCGAATCTCCAACAGCTTCTTGGATATGATACATTTTTTCTTCTGAGGAGTCTAAAGCTTTTTTACCTTTGTCTGCTTCTCTGCTTGACTCTTCGGATTGTGCGACTGCTTCCAAAATTCCATTTTTCATCCTTATGACGCTTTCTGTCATTTCTTTCATCATTTCTTGAGCGGTTTGCAGAGAAGACGTTTGGCTTTGAGCGCCAGCTTGAAATTCTTGCATACCAGAAGCAAATTGTTCAAATCCTGCAGAAAGCTCTTCTGTTTCTCTTTCTTGCGTACTGCTTATCTCTTTCACCAATTCTGCGGCGCGGTCTATCTCTTTTATCATGTTTGCCATGCCAATCACCATTTTATTTATCTCAAAACCAATTTGGTGAAATTCACTTCGAGACTGATTTTCCACTTTCTTTGTTAATTTTCCGGCTGATATCGCTCTAGTGACACTGTTCCACTGCCTTACAGAAGAAATAACCATATGATAGGAATATGCACCAAAGCCAGCTGCAAAAAGAAGAACGGCAAGACCCGTCCACCACAGCTGGTTTGCTTCTGTGAACAGCACTTGCAGCAAGAAAAGCAGCATCACTGGCAGACACGCTAAACTGAAAATCCAAGGAGCAAGCAGCTTTTTATGTACAACTCTTCCCACTCTTACATTGAATGAATTGCCATCCGGGCTTTTTCCAATGGGACAAGAAGCATCAATGAGTAATTCTCCGGTATTACGTGGATACCATTGTAATAACGATTCTGTTGTTTGTGCTGCTTTTTGACCTACCTCATCAGTAAAAGGCTGGCCTTCCCTCAGCCGGTTCGTATGAAGGTAACTCCAGCCATTTTGATCAACGATGAGCAAATATTCATCGCCTTCTAAAAACTCATCCAGCTTTTCCCGAACTTGGTCGGGGTTGTCTTTGACCGCCCCCGTTTCAACAAAGGGTTTTAATGCTTTTGCCTTGTTTTCTGCCTTTCGCTTTAACGCTAAAGCAGATCTTGATTTTAGAGATGACATCCTTTATACACCCCCCATGATTATTATAATGAAAATTCTAACACTTTTTAATACTTTTTTCATAGAATATGAGACAAAAGTATTAAATTACGCTGGATGAAAACAGGTACTTAAGATATATCATTCCATTTTTCTTCTTGTCCAAAGGGCCGACGTCGGCCAACTGGATAATATTGAATTTTCATTGAATTATTTATGTCTTTTTTGTGAATAATTTGTTACAATATACGTAACAAATTAATGTAACCGTTTACGAAAAAGAGGTGTCGAAATATGGATGTACTGCTCCTTTTTATGGTATTTGCAACTATCTGTCCTTTATTTTTTGCTAAGCGCGGCATGTGGACCCTTTCTCTATTGCAAGGAGCGCTTATGCTTGGAATGTGGGATTATTTTCTCAGCCATTTCACGTCTATGACGCTTTTAAACGCACCAACTTCCATTATTGCTTTTTATGGAAGTCTGCTTCTTGCTGATATCGCCTTAATTATGTTTTTAATTCGCTTTTTCAAAGAAATCGATACGAAAAAGCTGCCTTCCTTTCGTTCTGATTTACGTTCTGAAACGGAATAAATTAATAGTATTTTTACTTGTTCCACGCATTGCATGCGTTTTGCACAAAAAAACAGCCTGTCCCGCAAAAAGATGCTGTTTTAGACGAAATCCGGAACCACAAGCAAACACCACAAACTCGTTCTTCTTGTCATATGCATAAAAAACCCCGTGAGATGCGATTTCCATTCGCTTCACGGGGTTTTTGTATTAATGGTCCATGTGTTCTTCATGCTGTTCGGTATCGGAATTACCACCATGGTCGTGTGTGTAGCCAAATGACATCGTCCAAATCGAACCTGCTACAATAACTACTGCTATAAAAAATCCATATAACATATTACCGGCTTGAATTTTGCCGCTGTCTGTTTCTGTCATGTGCATAAACATAAACAGCTGGATGAATGCTTGAATCACTGCTAAGACCATAATCGCTGTAATAATCCAAGGGACAGGCAAATTCGAACCAACAGCTGTCCACGCTGCTAAGACTGTTAGGACAATCGATCCGATAAAACCAACAATATGCTGTTTTGGGACTCGTTTGGTAAGTTCACTCATTTAGACCACCATCCCAATCAAATATACGCTTGTGAAAATGAAAATCCAAATAACGTCAAGAAAGTGCCAATACAGTCCGACGACGAATACTTTTCTTGACGTGACCGGTGTTAAACCTCGCTGGCGGAGCTGTATCAAAATGAGCACAGCCCAGCTGATACCTAGCAAAACGTGCAGACCATGTGTACCGGTCAAGACGAAAAAGGCAGACCAAAAGGCGCTTGATGGCAGCGAAGCTCCTTCATGGGCATAATGGACAAATTCATATATTTCAAACCCTAAAAAGCCAAGGCCCAATGCGAGCGTAACGATAAGCCAGACAACCAATCCTTTCAGCGACCCGCGTCTCATATGATGAATAGCGATGCCGCATGTAAAGCTGCTTGTTAATAGCAAAAATGTCATTATAAGCACCATTGGCATTTCAAATAACTCACTTGGAGCCGGCGCATCTGCCGTACGGCCAAATAAGACTGCATACGTAGCAAATAGAGTGGAGAACAAAACGACTTCTGCACCAAGAAAGATCCAAAATCCTAAAATGTTCATGCGGCCTTCTTTTGACCGGTATTCAAGCGGTCCAGTGTTTGTATCTGTGTGTGCACTCATTGTTCTCCCTCCCTTGCTTTTTCCTCGGTTCGTTTTATTTCATCTACTGACACGTAGAATCCATCATCATAATCAAAGGAACGGATAACCATGCAAACAATAACGCCTATTAAACCAACAATCGCCAGGGTAATCCACTCCCAGACTAGCGCGAAACTTGCAACAAACATTAAAGCCATCATAATAAACGGAACCCCAGAGTCACTTGGCATATGAATCGGTTTAAGCTTATCTGTTTCATACGTACTGCCGCCGCGTTCTTTCAAACGCCAAAATGCTTCTGAACCGTCAATATGAGGAAGCGTTGCAAAGTTGTAGAAAGGAACAGGAGTCGTTGTTGCCCATTCCAGTGCACGGCCATCCCATGCATCACCAGTTGTTTCGCGTTTGCTATAACGGAAACTGTAATAAATATTGTAAACGAATATCACAAAACCAATTGCCATCAGCACAGCGCCAATGGAAGCTGTCACATTAAGAGGCATCCATTCTGGTTCTATCGTGTACGTACGTCTTGGCATACCTGCTAAACCAAGGAAGTACATTGGGAAGAAACAAATGTTAAAACCAATTACAAAGAACCAAAAACTGATTTTGCCAATTTTCTCGTTTAATTTGTGTCCAAACATTTTCGGATACCAGTATGTTAAACCGGCAAAACAGCCGAAAACGGTACCTGCAATTAATACGTAGTGAAAATGGGCAACTAGAAAGTACGTATTGTGATATTGATAGTCAGCTGCGGCCATTGCCAGCATTACACCAGTGACCCCGCCAATTACAAAGCAAGGGATAAAGGCCAGGGACCACAGCATTGGTGTATCAAAACGAATACGCCCTTTATACATCGTACCGAGCCAGTTGAATATTTTCACACCTGTTGGAACGGCAATTAACATCGTTGTGATAGAGAAGAATGAGTTTACGGCACCGCCGGCTCCCATCGTAAAGAAGTGGTGAACCCAAACCACAAAGCTGAGTGCTGCAATCACAACCATGGAATACACCATTGCTTTATAACCAAACAATTGTTTACGGGCAAATGTAGAGATAATTTCTGAAAAGATACCAAACGCTGGAAGGATAACAATGTATACTTCCGGATGTCCCCAAAGCCAGAATAGATTGGCCCACATCATTGGCATCCCTTCACCGGTCAACGTAAAGAAATGTGAACCGAAAATACGATCAATCGTCATTAAAGCGAGTGCCACCGTTAAAATCGGAAAAGCAAACACAATAATGATAGAGGTGATGAGCGTTGACCATGTAAAGATAGGCATTCTCATCATATGCATGCCTGGAGCCCTCATTTTGAGTATCGTTACAATAAAGTTAATTCCGGTTGCTAATGTCCCGATACCAGACACTTGCAGCCCCATTAAATAATAGTTTTGGGCAGGTCCTGGATTTAAGTTCGCTCCTGCCATCGGCGTATAACTTGTCCAGCCTGCATCTGGAGATCCGCCAATAACAAATGAAATATTAAACAGCAATGCCCCGAAAGCAAACGACCAGAAACTCAATGCATTTAAAAACGGAAATGCTACGTCCCGCGCACCAATTTGCAGTGGTACGATGTAGTTCATTAACCCGATTAAAAACGGCATCGCCATAAATATAATCATAATCGTACCATGCGTCGTGAATATTTCATTATAATGCTGTGAATCCAAAAACTCCATTCCCGGCAAAGTAAGCTGGACACGCATCATCAAAGCGTCTACTCCACCGCGAAAGAGCATTGCTAACGCAGCAATGATATACATAATTCCAATTTTCTTGTGGTCTACTGTGGTCAGCCACTCACGCCAAAGCCAGCCCCATTTTTTAAAATAGGTGAGGACAAAAACAATAGCAAACGATACGAGCACAATCGAAACCATTGCTCCGTATATTAATGGCTGACCCGTTACGAAAAAGTCCTCTAGTAGGAAATTTAGAAGATCCACGCTTTCTCACCCGCTTTCTCTTTGCCCAGGTTATTCATCCTCGACACCTCTTCCGCCTTTGAGATGCAATGGCTCTTCAAAGGCATCTTTATGTCGTTCAATCAAATAGTCTCGTCCTTCATTCGTACCATGGTCCACATATTCTAAGTGCGTTGACGAAAATTCCATTTCTTCCAACAACCCTGGAACAAGCAGTTCATCGTACGTTTCTTGTGTTAACTCTGGTGCCTCGCTTTGCACCTCTGCTACCCAATCACGGAACTCTTCTTCACCTTCGGCATGGACTTCAAATGTTTGCGCTGCAAACCCTGATCCATTGTAGTTAGAGTTTCTGCCTTGATACGTTCCTTCTTCATCTGCTTGCAAGTACAACGTGTTTTCCATTCCAGCCATGTTGTACTTTTGGCCCCCTAATGCAGGAATCCACAACGAAGCCATGGAGTCTGCAGATGACAAACGAAACTCGACGGCACGATCTGTAGGTATGTGTAAGTAATTCACGGTTTCAATCCCCTGTTCTGGATAACTGAAAAACCACTTCCAGTCTGCAGATGTGGCATAAACAACGAGCGGCTCTTTATCACTGGAAGCTTCCGGTGCTTCCTCCAACTCGAAAATAGTCTGCACTGTCGGGATAGACAATGCGGTGACAATAATCAAAGGAATTACCGTCCAAACAATTTCTAACGTTGTATTACCGTGGTGATTTGGGTCATAATCTTTTTCATCACGTCCCGGCCTGTCTCGATATTTCACAATCATATACGTGAATGCGACAAAAACAACAGCCACGATAAATAACATGAGAATAATAGAAAACATAATAAGTTCTTTCTGACTCTCGCCGACTGGACCCTTTGGATCCAAAACGGTTAATTCGGCACAGCCACCTGTTAACAGTAACAGAGCAAAAGCGGGTAACACCGCCCAACGCTTTACTCGTGCATATATCTCTTTCACCTTTCTGCGCCCCTTTCGATAGGTGTTGTTCTCCACTTACGACACTGTATCGACATCTTAGCAAACTACAATTGATTGTGGTGACGACCTCTTCAGTTGTCAGAGAACGCTCACTGAAATGTTTCAAATTACACACAAAATGGTCAAAAAAAATTCAAAGATAGCGCTTCATTAAAAACCACGCAGCTTTTCACAGCCGCGTGGTACCTATACCCATTTCTGTTATTTAATTAAAAGTCAACTTGCATTGGCGTTTTTTTCTATTTTATTTTGTTTTCGCAGTTTCCAAGTTGCATTCGAGCGCGAAGCAGTAAACACCATTAACCCAATCCAGACAATAGCAAAGGAAAGGAGCTGCTCCATACTAAATGGTTCACGGAAAACGAAAATACCTAAAACCAACATGATCGTTGGGGCTAAATATTGCAGAAAACCAACGAGTGCAAAAGAAATCCGTTTTGTACCTGCTGCAAATAACAGCAGGGGAAAAGCTGTCGCAGCGCCAGCTCCCATTAATAAAAGAGCCATTTCTATACTGCCATAAAATACAGCTGCTGGATCATCATTCCACACTATTAAAAATATAAGAGCAAAAGGCGTCATCATAGCGGTTTCTATTGTCAAACCGGTCCATGCCCCAATAGGAGCCATTTTCTTTATTAATCCATACGTGCCGAATGATAACGCCAAACCAAGTGCCGCCCATGGCATATACCCATAATGAAACGTTAATAAAAGTACTCCAGCCACAGCTAAAATAAAGGAGAATACCTCTGCTTTTGATAATCTCTCTTTAAGAAATATCGTCGCTAAGACTACATTAATTAACGGATTAATGTAATAACCTAAACTGACTTCAATCACGCGGTCACTATTTACAGCAAAAATAAAAATAAACCAATTAAGACTGATGAAAATAGCTGCTAATCCAATGGCTGTTCCTTTTCTGAAAGAAGTCAACACGTCACGAATCTCACGCCACACACCCGTCCATTTTCCAATGGCAAGCAAAATAATAAACATGATAACCAAAGCCCATATAATACGATGTGCAAGCACTTCTCCAGCAGGAACACTGCCGACAAGTTTCCAATACAGCGGCAAAAAGCCCCATATAATATAGGCGGCTATTGCAGCCAAAACCCCTTGTAGCTGCTGGTTCTCCTTCATATTTCTCCCTCTATCCATATGTATTTTTTCTATATACATATTTTAAGCTATTGTTATACGGTTATCTAGGCAAAAGCCAAAAGACAGAAAAAACCTTCCTGCTTAAGAGAAAGGTTTATAAACATGTTTATTGTTATGTTATCTTTCTGTACGCGGAGCAGCTGGATCACAATCTGGAGACTTTATATCGGTGGTCTCGTGTAATTTCATTAAATAATAGCATTCTTCCCGCGCCATGTGATCGGCCATTAAAGGCGTTAACGTGCCAAGCATCTCTTTGGTTAACCGCCACTCCTCCATTTCTTTTAAAAACGCACGAAAAATCTGCATCTCCAAATTAACATCATGATTCATCCGCTCAAGAGCCGGAAAACTATTGACATTTGACCGTAAATACCCTGCCATCTCTACAGCTTTTACATAAAATTGGTCAAAATCTTTTTCAAACATTTTGGAGCGTTCTTTCCATTTAGCTTCGACCTTATCAAGTGAATCCGAAATCGCACCAGCATGCCCGGCTGCATCAATTAACCATATTAGATGATGATGAAGCGGATGACACACAGGCGGTAATTCTTGTTTTACTAAGTAATCAAGAATACGCAGGTACTCCTCTGCTTCATTGACCATGTGATTAATAAATGTTGGTGTCAGTTCAATCTTTATCTGTCCTGTTAATTGCGTACGAATGATCTGCAATTTTAAAAAGCGTATGTCTTTTGCAGCTTTTTGCGCCTCTATTGTTAATTCTTTTAATGTCGGGAGGCTTTCATTCGCACGAACTTTTTCCAGTAACTTGTCAAATAATACAATATAGTCTTGTGCCGCTGTTATATAATCCGTTTCTGAAGGAGCAAGGGTATCGTGAAGGAAGCGGGCATGATCACCAAGAATCTGCAGCCAAAATAGATGCTCATCACGAGCAGCTCTTTCCCAGTTATTTTGCAATAGATGACCCTCCTTGTTACACGTTCATCATCTATACCATATGTACGGCACACTTGTCCCAAGAACACTTAAGAAAAGCACAAGTGCCTCGCTTATGAGTGGCAAGCCCCTGGAAAGCCGGGGTATGGAAAACTGATTTTTGCTTTCCATGGACGGACCGAAGGCACCTCGGGCGAGTAGGCAATTTGCGCCAGACAATAGAAAACGCCAAATATTTATCCTTTCTTACCTTATTAGAAAAGCTCGACTTGTCACCGAGTCATTATAGTGGAATCCACAGTTTTATTTATACTGATTTCTCTCAAATTTTTACTATGCTGATCATTCACCTATGCTGACTTTCCTATCCGTGCAACAAAAAAGCCAAGCCTCAACGAGACTTAGCTTTTCGTCCACTTATTTTGCTTGAAGCCGCTTAATTCGCTCATCCAATGGTGGATGGGATGAAAATAACAATGCAACGGACGGCTTATTGTTTATTTTTAATGTTTGCATAGACGTTTGGTTTGTCTCCACTCGATTTACATGCGCTTGTAATGATTTCAGCGCATGTGTCATTTTGTCTTTGCCGGCTAAATCGGCTCCGCCTCGGTCAGCGTGGTATTCTCTGTATCGTGAAAAGCCCATCACGACAATACTTCCTAGAATAGAAAATAATATTTGAAATACAATAATAGCACCAAAATGGACAAATATGCGCATAGCATCATTTTGTACAAACCTTGAAACAATCGCAGCAGCAATACGTGCAAAGAACACAACAAACGTGTTTACCACGCCTTGCAACAGCGTCATTGTCACCATATCACCATTTGAGATATGGGCCACTTCATGGGCAAGCACTCCTTCTACTGCATCCTCGTCCATTGATTGCAGTAAACCAGTAGATACAGCTACTAACGAACGTTTCTTAGAAGGCCCGGTAGCAAAAGCATTTACTTCACGCGAGTGATAAATGCCAACTTCTGGCATATGCATAAAACCGGCACTCCTAGAGAGTCGGTGAACTTTTTCTACTACTGCACGTTCAGCACCTGTACAGTTGTTTGGATCAATAACTTTAACGCCCATCATTTTTTTGGCCATAAACCTTGATAGAGCAAGAGAAATGAACGATCCTGTAAAACCTATGACAGCACTGATAATAAATAATGATCCATAGTTAATGCCGCCGTCTGCTGTATAGGTGGATATATCCACACCAGCCATACGAAGCAGTGTAAACACAATCGTTATCGTGGTAATAACGAGAATGTTGGTTAAAATAAATAGCAAAATTCTTTTGCCCACTTTTGCTGCCTCCATTCTTGTTTAGCATGTCACACTTATCATTGTACGTTTACATGACAAGTGCGTTTCATTTTTTTATTTTTTCACATACGTACTGTTCTACACTTTAAGAAGCTCCCCTTTTTACCATAACGTTTATTTCGCGTATTGGAAAGGAATAGTTTTAATAACAAGCTACGTTTAGAGGAGGATGATGGCATGGCGTATAACGTCGCCCAAAAGCTTATTAACGAACACTTAGTATCTGGCTCTTTAACTCCTGGTGAAGAAATTGGTTTATCTATCGATCAAACGTTAACCCAAGACGCCACTGGTACCATGGTAATGCTCGAATTAGAGGCGATGCAAATAGAGCGTGCAAAGACGGAAGCCTCTGCTCAATATGTAGACCATAACGTCATTCAAGAAGACAGTAAAAACCCTGATGACCACCTGTTTTTAGAAAGTGCTGCGAAACGATTTGGGCTGTACTTCAGCAGACCAGGCAATGGCGTCAGTCACCCTGTTCACATGCAGCGACTGGCTAAACCAGGACGCACGTTACTCGGCTCAGATAGTCACACCTGTGCAAATGGATGCATGGGAATGCTTGCTATGGGGGCAGGCGGCATTGATGTAGCAATGGCTATTGCCGGTGAGCCATTTCATGTAAAAATGCCGCAAATTTGGGGAATTAAGCTTACTGGAAAGCTGCCCGACTGGGTGAGCGCAAAGGATGTTATTTTAGAACTGCTCCGTCGACATGATGTAAAAGGCGGTGTTGGGAAAATCATGGAATACTACGGTCCTGGTTTAGATGAGCTGAGTGCGATGGACAGACACGTTATCGCAAACATGGGTGCCGAACTGGGAGCCACCGCCACTGTTTTTCCTTCTGATAAAGAAATTAAACGTTTCTTAAAGAGCCAAGGACGTGAAGATGATTGGATGGAACTGACAGCTGATCAAGGAGCGGGCTATGACATTGATGAAGAAATAAACTTATCTGAGTTAGTTCCAATGGTTGCAAAACCGTCCAGCCCCGGTAATGTTGTTCCGATTGACCAAGTTGCCGGCGAAGAGATTTATCAATCATATGTTGGTTCTTCCGCCAATCCAGGCTATCGTGATTTTGCCGTTGCAGCAGAGATTGTGAAAGGACAGCAAATTGCCAGTGGTGTTTCATTTGATATTAACCCTACTTCAAGACAAATGTTAACTGATTTGGTAGAGAATGGGCATATCGCCAGTTTACTGTCATCTGGTGCTAGACTTCACCAAGCCGGATGTAACGGATGTATCGGAATGGGGCAGGCTCCAGCAACAGGACGAAACAGCTTGCGTACCACACCTCGCAACTTTCCAGGCCGCTCCGGAACACGAGAAGACAGCGTTTTTCTCTGCAGTCCGGAGGTCGCTGCTGCATCTGCATTAAAAGGGAAAATCACCGACCCGCGCACGCTTAATATGAAATATCCGAATGTGAAAGATCCTAACAAACCAACAGTGGATTTTCGATTGCTCGAAGAACCGCTCCCACCAGAAGAAGCCAAAAAAATCGATCTGCATAAGGGGCCGAACATTGCCTCTCTTCCTGCCATGGAAACACTTCCTGATGAGCTCGAAGTGCCTGTGCTTTTAAAAGTCGGCGATAACTTCTCGACAGATGAGATTTTAGCAGGTGGAGCGCGTGTTCTGCCTTACCGAAGCAACTTACCAGAAATCAGCAAGTTTACCTTTGAAATTTTAGATAAAGATTATTACAACCGAGCCATGGCTATTAAAGATAAATCAGGCCATGCCATCGTTGGCGGATCTAACTACGGCCAAGGGTCCAGCCGTGAGCACGCTGCTCTTGCACCAAGATATTTAGGCCTTCGCATAGTTTTTGTTAAAGACTTCGCCCGGATTCACTGGCAAAACCTTGTGAACTTCGGAATTTTACCGCTTACCTTTAAAGACAAATCCGACTATGAACAGTTAGAGTCTGGCGATGTCATTGTCATGAAAAACATTCGTGAATCGATTCAATCAGGAAATGAACTGAGCGCCTCGATTAAGAACAAGAACAAACAAATAACAGTTGCCCATGCATTATCTAAACGACAAGTGGATATCATGTTAACAGGAGGACTTATTAATTGGGTAAAAGAAAAGCAGTAGCAGAAACTCCCTTAAAGGAGCGAAACAGTCATGAATCTTCATGAAAATACATGCCGTGCCTGTGACGGCACTGGGCTGTTAATGGATGACGAACAATGGAAATATACATGCAGTGTATGTGGTGGAGACGGTATTTTGCAAGCAGGAGAAAAACCAGAGCCTGAAACAGCGTTTGATGTTGATGAAAATAACCGAACCTTAGAATAAAACAGTTCGCAGCTGGCTGATGGGCCAGCTGTGACATCCTGATCACAGAAAACCAAAGACCTCACAATTGTTGAACACATGGATTGTCCAAAAACATGATACGCCTTCGGGAAAAGCAAGAACTGAAGATCCACCGGCGAGGGATTTTTCGCCGGTTCACTGAAGCCTTGCCCGGCGGCAAAGAAGACACAGTAAAAGCACGCAAAGCGTCGCTGGAATGGATGCCGCACTTGTAATCGAAGTGGTTCGAGCGAATGTATTTTTGTACTACCTGCCCTTTTACGCCGAAAATCCCCACAATAGTGAGCGCCCTCTTTATTTACTGGGTTTTGTCCCAGCCACATTATGTTTAAAGAAGAGATGGAACAACACCATTCCCACCTTTCAGTCATGCTTTATTTATAGTATTATCTATAGAAGCGGTTCTTCACGAGCAGCTTCCTTTTTATGCATGGAAAGTCACCAATAAAGGAGTCTAGACATGTTTCTTTCAGATGAGCTTATTGCTACATGTCAACAACGGATGGAACCTTTTGATTGCGAAGGTTTTTTATATGGACGAGGCAGTTTAAACCCGCGAATAATGTTTGTTGGCGAAGCGCCGGGAGAAACTGAAATACATAATGGTATTCCTTTTAGCGGGAGAGCCGGAAAAGAATTTGACCGCTATCTTACATATTTAAATCTCGACCGTAATGATGTCTATATTACAAGCGCTGTTCGCAGCAGGCCGTTCAAATGGAAACGCTCCTCCCAGAACATATTGCGTAAATATAATCGTACACCTAATCAGAAAGAAATTGCTGCTCATGCACCAATCCTGGATGCAGAAATCAAACACACGGCGCCGCCTGTTATTGCACCAATGGGAAGAATTGCTTACTGGAGGCTGCTCGGAACATCACCGCGAATGCAGGAAGTGACTGGTATTCCCATTACTTCACCCATTCGTTATTTAGCGGACTGGGAGAACAATATGTACCAATTCAGCGAAAAAGCCTTTACGATTATTCCGATTTATCACCCAGCAGCGATTTTGTATAATCGCCGGTTAGAACCTAGTGTTTTTGCTCATTTAGACGTGATTAAACAATATATAGAAGGTAAATGAGTTATACCGCGCTTTATTATATGAAAAAGACAGGTGTATGAATCGCCTCCATACACCTGTCGTGTTTTTTTAAGAACGATGCTGCTGATCGTGAACTTCATCTTTGATTTCTTCACGCATGCCTTCTATTGCTCGTTCACGGCGTTGATTTTTTTCTTCAATCCGCCGTTTATCTGTTTCGCTCAGCTCATCAGCATGTGCTTTGGCGAAGTCACGTGCTTCATTTAGATTTTGCATCGTGTGGCCAATGTTGTTTTCAATTCTTTCGGCGTTATTGGAACGATCGTCCGGTTTTGGTTTGTGCAATGCTCTTCCCTCCTTTACTTTCGAGGTTTAGTATGCCTCGCAAACATAAAGGATATAAGCGTTATTTAACATGAATCCGCAACAAATATTTGAATATTTCTACAGTTATTTTGTAGGATGTAGTGTAGGCTAATAAAAGGAGTGATATCATGGATACGTGGTTAACAATGGACACGTGGCTCGGCGACGTTGTTAGTGTCAGCAATGACATTTTATGGACGTATATTCTTGTTGGGCTGCTTTTGTTTTTAGGTGTCTTTTTTACCATTAAAACTCGATTTGTGCAATTTCGAATGTTAAAAGAAATGGTGGTTTTGCTTTTTAAAGGAACTGACCGCACCAATTTTAAAAAAAAGCAAGGGACCACTGCCTTTCAAGCCTTTACAATCTCAACAGCAGCTCGTGTAGGAACAGGGAACCTTGCTGGTGTCGCACTAGCTATTACAGCCGGCGGGCCAGGTGCTGTGTTTTGGATGTGGATGATCGCACTTGTCGGGGCAGCTACCGGGTTTGTCGAAAGTACATTAGCACAAATGTATAAGGTAAAAGATAAAGACGGCTTTCGCGGCGGACCTGCTTACTACATGGAAAAAGCACTTGGCATGCGTTGGATGGGTGTATTGTTTGCGATTTTGATTACTTTGTGTTTTGGTCTCATATTTAATGCTGTACAAACAAATACTATTTCACAAGCATTCACAGGAGCATATGACATTCATCCCGGCTGGATTGGCAGTGCTATTGCTGTATTAATCGGGATTGTCATTTTTGGCGGGATTCGCCGAATTGCAGTTGTGGCGGAGTTTGTCGTTCCTTTTTTTGCCATCATTTATATTATTGTGGCTCTCATCGTTATGATTCTAAATATCGGAGCTATGCCTGAAGTGATTTCCCTCATCGTCAGCAACGCATTCGGCCTTCAAGAAATTGCCGGAGGCGGCTTAGGTGCTGCGGTTATGAATGGTGTGCAGCGCGGCTTATTCTCAAATGAAGCCGGTATGGGGAGTGCACCAAATGCTGCAGCAACAGCGCATGTTAGTCATCCTGTAAAACAAGGGTTAGTCCAAACACTTGGAGTATTCACTGATACATTAATTATTTGCAGTTCCACTGCATTTCTTATCATTTTATCTGGTACGCATACTTCTAGTGCATCCGACGGCATTCAGTTAACACAATTAGCTCTTAACACACATTTAGGCGACTGGGCGCAAACATTTGTTGTTATCGCTATTTTCTTCTTTGCGTTTAGTTCATTACTAGGAAACTATTATTACGGGGAAGCCAACATCGAATTTATGTCTGAGAATCCTGTCTATGTTCAAATCTTTCGTATTGCTTTTTTAATCATGGTAATGGTAGGTGCAATGAGCGAATTACAAATTATTTGGGCATTAGCAGACGTCTTTATGGGATCAATGGCACTTGTCAACTTAATTGCTATCGCTCTGCTTACAAGAATTGCCTTGCTTGCACTGGATGATTACCAAGAACAAAGAAAACGCGGAAAAGAACCTGTCTTTTACAATGACAGCATACCAGGATTAAACAATATTGAAGCATGGAATAAAAAACCTAAGCGCTCTAATGATAAATAATGAAAAGGGCAGAAAAAGAGTTGTTCAAAAAGAACAGCTCTTTTTTTGCACTGTTGGAAAAGAACAGCACGTCGAGGAAAACCGCACACACGCAGCGCGGCAATCCAGCGGCATCTGAAGGCTCACTTGGTGCCAGCTGCGTCTTCTTTGACATTTTTTCATATGAAATTCTTCTGTAATAACTAGTCTCCCTATCTATCACATGGTATCCTAATCACAGGTTATTTTTTGGTATATATATCCTTTGAAACAATAAAAAGGAAAGGAGGAGAGCATATCATGTGGAAGAAACCCTTTTATTACATGACTATTGCTTTAGCTGTCGTTCTATTGCTTCCAATAAACAATGCAGAAGGTTTTAACGATGTATCATCAGACTATTGGGCAAATGAAGAAATCACGTTTCTACATGAACAAGGAATTGTAGACGGCCGCCCTTCTGGCAACTACGGTCCAGAAGAAAACGTGTCGCGTGCTCAAGCTGCAAAAATGATGACAAACGCACTGCCGTCTCAACATCCAGCTCCCGGTACCCCTACGTTTACTGACGTTAACACTGATTTTTGGGCATTTCATCATATTGAAGAAGCCAGTGCGTTAGAGGTGTTTACAGGAAAGGAAGATGGACGGTTTGACCCTAACGGTGACATTTCACGGGCACAAGTCGCTGCTGTCATCGGCAGAGCTTTCTTTGAAGAAGAATCCGTAGAAGCGGAGCAAAACCTTGCTTATGAGGATATATCCTCCGATTTTTGGGCCAGTACATACATATCAGCGTTAGCAGAACATCATATCATCGAAGAAGCATCGTATTTCAGGCCAAATGAAAAGGCGACAAGAGCAGAATTATCCGCTTATCTTGCCCGCGCCATGCAGCACCAATCCGACGTGCCTGACTATACAGAAGAGAACAACACTCCTTCTAGTGAGGACTTAGATGAAAAAAACATTGAATTTGAGGGCGAAGTGAGTGTGGATGGCACCTTAAATGCTAGAACAGGTCCAGGTATGGAATATGAAACAGATACAGAATTCAATGACGGCACCGCTATCGACATTTATGAAACAAACGGCGAGTGGTTAAAGACAGAACATAATGGCAAGTGGGTGTATGTGTATCATTCATATGTTACAAATACAGACGAACAAAATCCTGATGATACAAATACCAGCACTCCGCCAAATCAAAATAATGGAAACAATGAAGAAACGATTGCCCTTGGAAAGTCTACTGTTGATGATTTAAACATTCGTCAACAAGCAAATGCTGACAGTGAAAAAGTAGGCACGCTCAATGAAGACGACATCGTTGAAATATATGATTACGCCAATGAAGATTGGGCACTCGTCAACTACCAAGGAAGCAAAGGGTATGTTCACCGTTATTATCTCCTTGAAAAAGATCCGGAAAAAAATAGTCTGGCAGAGCAAACGATTGTCATTGATGCCGGTCACGGCGGACATGACAGCGGAGCAGTCGGTAATGGGTTAATCGAAAAAGAAGTCGTTTTAGACGTATCATTAGAAGTTGAGGAACGTTTGCAAGATGCAGGTGTTGACGTCGTCATGACGCGGCGTGATGACACATTCTTAGAATTGAACGAAAGAGTGCAAATAGCAGAGAATGAAAACGCCGATTCATTTGTAAGCATTCACGCCAATGCAGCTTCTCCAACGGCAGAAGGTGCGGAAACGTTTTACCATACGAACTATGAAGCAAAAGAAAGTGAAGCTTTAGCAGCTTCTATTCAAAAAGAACTAGTCGAACAAACTGAAATGAGCGACAGACGTGTCGCAGCAGGGAACTTTTTTGTCATTCGAAACACAACAATGCCTAGTACACTGATTGAATTAGGATTTCTGACAAATACCCAGGACGCCAGTCGTATGAAGCAGACAAATTATGAAGAGATAGCAGCAGACGCTGTGTACGATGGTATCGTGAACTATTATGAATGGTAAAACACATCGACGAGGCAGGATTTTCAGCATCCCTGCCTCGTTGTTTTAATTATAGGTAAGAAAGTACGTCAACAAAAGAGCTAAAAGCAGAACCATTAATATGCTGGTAAAAATAATAGGCAGATTTGAAGAGCGGTACTGTCCACTGTTAATGGTTCGTCTGTTCTTTATATATATATAAGAAGAAATCGATATAATAACAATGCCTATCACAAAAGCAATAGCACTGATAAGAATAGCCATAAATTCTTCATAATAGCCGCTTAACGGCGTCGTAAAATGAAGACTTGTCGCAAAAAAGCCTACCCCCATAATCGCAATCGATGTGCGTATCCATGCCAAATACGTTCGCTCATTCGCCAAGTGTTGTTGAATATACTGTGAATCTACCGTCTGCTTTTGTTCTCTTCTCATTCTTTTCACCCTCTTCTTTCTACGAAAAGAGAATTAAATTTACCCCTGATATCCCGACAATAATGCCAGCAATTCTCTTCACATGCTCTTGGGACAACTTCTCGAGCCACATCATGCCAAAACGTGTACCTAATAACACACTGACAACGCCGATAAGGAAATAGTAAATAAAGTCTATGTTAAAGTCTCCGCTTACACCATGCATAACCACCGTTACAACATTTGATACGACAAATGCAGCTTGTAAATTCGCTGTGTACGCATATTTATCTTTACAAGCAATAAGAAAATAAAAAACAAAAAACGGCCCTCCCACTACAAACAAGCCGCCAATAAATCCGCCTAAAAACCCTAAAACTAGAGGTAGGACGGAAGACTTCTGCCGCTTCTCTTCGGACCCTTTTGGCATAAAGATGTACACAACCATAGCAATTAAAACAAATCCTAGTAGTTTTTTTAATACATCCATATCTCCGAAGTTGTGCAGAATGAAAAAAGCTCCCAACCTTCCAACCACAGCTGCTGCCAGTAAATATAGCAACGTTTGTATATGTATATGCTTATACACTTTCATAAAAATACTCAGAGAAGTAATCAGAGCTAGTGAAACAACTAGTAACGTGCTGTCCTTTACTGTAAATAAAAATGGAAGAAAGCTCATCGCAAACAGGCCAAACCCGAAACCACTGGCTCCTTGCAAAAAACTTCCTAGAAATAATACGAGAGAAACAACCAATAAATCGATGAGCATAACAAAATTACCTTTCTTATCATATGCTTTTTTCTATCATACCTAAAAACAAGAATCGGCGGAAAGAAATAGAACGATGTAATACCGTTCTGTTTTTTTCCGCCCCACATCTCGTATTAAAAAACGTCAATCACAATTGCTACGGCAATCAACAACTGCAGAAGTAATTGAATGTTTGCCGCTAATTGTGTATCAACCTTTTCAATCGTGACTTCCCGACTATTTTCTACCACGATGTTTTGATACGTTAACTGTTTAATTTTAGCTGTTTGAATCAATTCTTGTGTGAAACGATCCGCTTTCTCTGAATCACCAATCGTAATTGTTACTAGAATCAAGATAACCGCTTGCAAGCCGGCTTGCAGACTTAACGCTGCTTTTAATTCTGTCATTTCTATCGTTACATCACAAGAATCTACAATATGAATAGACTCTTCTGACAACTGTAACGTTTTGTTGCTTTGTTCTCCTGATTGTGTTCGGCTTCTTCTTCTAGGCTTACAATCTGAATGGTCCATAGAAGGATCTAGAGCATCCCAACGCCTTTTTCTCGTTCTTGCCATTTTAGTCCCTCCTTTCTACTATACCCTATGCATTCTTTTGTTTCTCGTCTAGACGAACCTAGTAGGAGAATCGTTTATTTTTCTATTCTGCTTGATTGTTTGCTTCTTCACTGCTTACCGTGTATTGCTTTTCTAAAAAATCATGGACGCTTTCTTCAATTTCTTCAATGACTTCTCGTAACTGTTCTTTTTCTTCCTCCGTTAAATCAATCGATTTTAAATCAACACCATGTTTTTTCAATAACCGGCGTACTAACAGCTGCGTTAATTTAGGGTTTTGTTTCATGGTTCTCACCCTCCTTTTCTCATTTCTATAAATTATATGGGAATGAAAGGAACCTAGTGTGGTGAGACAACTATGAAACATAGATTAAATCACAAAATGGGGTTATGTCTATTAACTAACTGTACACCCCAATATCATTAATATCTGCCTTTACGTGTACATGAACATTTATCTGAGGGTACACTTTATGCCAATCCATGCCGTTCCACTGCTGATAGGACAGATGATTTTTCACTCGTCTTCCTAAACCAAGGCTGTCCACCTGCTTTGCTTGCAATTTCTGTATAACACGCTGAGCACGCTTTTCTACTGATTGTCCTAATTGCTGCTCCAGCTCATGCAAACCTTTATCCTCGGTAATATCTAACGGCCCATTATACTCCAACAATGCTCCTTTAATATGGACGTTTATGTCAATGGTTATATCTTCTGGATTATCTGCTTTCATCACATTTATGTCCTGCTTGTTGCGAATGGAATCAAACAATAGCTGCACGTTTTTTTCTATTCGATCGTCCTCCAGCTGCAAATGCACAGCACCAGCACTGAAGTTTCCGTGTAAAAAGAAAAATATTCTTGCATCAACCGGGTCGATTTTATCAACGTATGTATCCCCGCGAAACAGCGCAATACCATCAAGCGCTATTTTATCGTCCCCTCTTTTTATTAAAGGAGCTATCGGATCGATTCCTTTTTCATATAAGTCTCGTGTAAATTGATGCAGCCTTGTCTCTGGAGCCATGTGCAGTCTTGACTCTTTTTCAATTAAAGCATCCAAGTATTCACTCACTTGTGGATGCTGGGTGTACGGTTCACTTAACAATTCATAAGCCTTTCCGCGTACAACACTTACCTTTACCCTCGTTCCAAAAATCGGATCACGGTTCATCGTATTAATTTGTTCTAACACACCGTTTTTTGCCGTCTCCTCGCCAAACAATACATTACGGAGCTGGCCATTTTCAATTTGTCGGTTAGACTGCCGCGATAAACTTAACATCGCTTCCTTATCGCTGTCAGACTTCGTTGTTAAAAATTCACGATCATTCGCTGCGTCTGGCTCAATTTGCGGAACAACCGCTGATATTAAAAATTCGCTTTGTTCTTCAGTCATATCCAAACCTAACGCTTGAACAAAACCAACATTTTCAACAATATGCTGATCTGTACAGCCCACAAGAAAGATGAATAAAGCAAGCAACACACACTTTTTCACGTCTTCACCTTCTTTCTCCCAAGGAGAAACAAAATAAACAACGGCAGAAGAAAAGCAACTGCCATTTCTGCTCTGCCAGCCCAAGAAATAGCTTGTTCCATTTCTTGTCTAGTGCTGAAAGGAGACATGCTAATAACTGATAACAAAATGATTCCCATATGAATATAAAACACATTACTCACTCTAAACATGTGCTGTATTACCTCACTGCTCATCCAATAGAAAAACGTTACGGTAACAAGTGCTTTGACTAAGAACAAACTATACACAAGATTTTCCACTCGAATTAAAAATGGGAACTCTATGTAGCTGAAAAAATGCAGGGTTGGGTAGATGACATGTTTTAACTGTTCAAAACTATAAAATCCCATACATAACACAGTCGTATACACAAAAATCAACGTAGTAAAGCCATTACCAATATAAAACGAACGAAACAAACGTGAATGCTTTGTAATATAGGGAATTAACAGCAAACACGCCTCATAGCCTAAAAAGCTGCTGTAAATATCAAACATCCCGCCAATATCAAATGGTTTTTCCGCTTCTTTAAAAAGAAACATCGTTAAGCGGTCAAAGGAAAACTCATGCCACACAAATGCGGTCAGCATAATCGTAATCGCTGCTAACATAAAAAATACAGACGATACCCTGACTATTTTATAGACAGGATACATCAGCAAAAAAACCGGCATACTTAAAAACATCATCAATAAATAGTAGTGCGGGGTCGTTGGAAAAGAAATAATTTGTATAATAAAAACATATTGTTTTGCAATTACTATCGCGACAAACGCCCACACACAAGCAATGACTAGATACAGCGGATACCTTAACCACCCAGGCAGCGCATCATTTAAAAGGTCAAATATCGGCTTTTCGTTTCCTTTTTCATAAACCAGCTGAAAAAGATAAATATTGACCATCACCAACCCGCTGAACAACAGCAGCATCACCCATCCGTTTGTTCCAAATACTTCTGCCACTTGACGGGGCAGACTGAATAAAAGAACAGAAGACTGCAGCATATACGTAAGGAAAATTAAATGAATAGGATGAAGTTTTTCCGTCTCAAAACTGTTCATATGTACCTTCTTCCTGACGTTTTGTTGTTTCGCTTGTTCGTCCGCAATGCCTGGTTGGAACGTTCCTGGAACCGCCAAAACGGCAAGCGCAGCACAGCATTGGCTAAATCTTTTGGATGCAGCGGCACAAGCGGATTAAAGTATGGCGTAGAAAGGTTGCTCAACGTGCTTAAATGTATTAACAAAAGTGTCACCCCAATAATCAGGCCAAAATTACCGAGGATACCGGCAAGAAAAATTAAGCCAAACCGGGCAATCCGTAACGCAGCGCTCAGCAAGTAACTGGGCATGACAAAGGAAGCAATGGCTGAAATCGCCACAGCAATAATTAACGTATTACTAACAAGCCCTGCCTGCACGGCTGCCTGGCCAATAACAATACCACCGACAATACCAATAGTCTGCCCAATCTTTGTCGGAAGCCTCGCCCCAGCCTCCCGTAATAATTCCAGCGTTCCCTCCATTAACAACGCCTCAATTAATGGGGTGAACGGTACACGGTTTCTCGATTCTGCTAATGATATTAATAAACTTTCGGGAATCATTTCATAGTGAAATGTGGTAACAGCTACATAAAAAGCAGTAAATGTCAGCGTAATTAAAAACGCTAAAAATCTCATTAAACGCGTAGCAGAACCAATCAGCCAGCGCTGACTTAAATCATCCGGTGAGTGAAAAAAATCAAAAAAGTTAGCCGGCGCGATAAATGAAACCGGACTGTTATCAATAAACCCTGCCATTTTGCCCTGGCTCAAGTGCGATATAACAATATCAGGACGTTCTGTAGACAGATATTGCGGAAAAAAAGAATAAGGATGATCATCAATCAACTGCACAAACATCGGTGCATCCGTTACAATATCAATATCTATCTCTGTAATTCTCTCCGTCAGTCTTTCAAGCAGCTCTTCATCCACTAACCCCTCTATATACAAAATAGCTACGTCACTTCTAGAAACATCTCCAATCGTAAACATTAACACCTTTAACTTTGGTGATTTCAGCCTTCGCCGAATGAGCGAAAGGTTAACATATAATGATTCAATAAACGCATCATGGTTGCCCAGAATCGTTGTTTCCGTCTCAGAGGGCCGGATGGAACGTACTTCTGGACCATATAAATTGACAGCCCACGCTTGATGACGCCGGTAAAATAAAATAACGCAGCCTTCCATTAACTCGTCTACAAGGGTTTCGCTGTTATCAATTGCCTCAAATTGCGTATTACGTAAAAAGGATGCTGCATCATTTTCCGCAGTAAATTTTAACGGTGAGAGCACTTCACGCTCTAATGCTTGTTCATCAATTAAATGAGGAAAATACAAAAGCGTAAGATCTCGTTTTTTTATCGAATATTGTTTCACATCCGCACAATGATCAAGCTTTTTCATTGTTTTTTGAAATAATGACTGATGGTTTTCTTTACGTGCATTCTTTAATGCAGCCGTTTCTATAGGAGATCGCTTTAATCGGTTGGTTCTTTTCATTCATTAGACCTCCCTTGCTTCTGCCAATAGTTTGCTGTAGAAGAAACATTTTATACGTATGTTTTTTCTTAACAGCTCCCTCATTGTTTTGTCCCTCATGCCATCTTTTTTGGATATAAATCATAAAACAACAAACCCTAATAAGTGTCTAAAGAAAGGAGCAAGTACAATGAGTCACATAACAGCGCTTCTCATTAAAACAGCACTCGTGCTATTTGTGCTTCTTGTTCTTTTATCTCTCATCAATGGATACCCGGGCTGGAATACGATAGGGCTGTCTGTGGTCGTTGTCCTCGCCTCTTACCTCATTGGTGATATGTTTATTTTAAAAGCCACCAACAACTGGGTATCGACACTTGCAGATGTTGGCTTATGTACACTCGTCATTTGGCTGATTGGGCCGCTTCTGTTAAATGAAGCAGTTCCCTTTTTCTTAGCATTTTTCTCGGCGTTACTAATTGGTGCTGGGGAATGGTTTTTCCACAAATATGTCGCACGTGCGATTTTAGATAAAAACACAAAAGCTTATTCTTAAAAGGGGAGAAACACAATGTTTTATCATCGAAAAGATTTACAGTATAATGCGAAACCAGACAAGCCAGACCCTGTCTATGCTAAAAAATTACAAGAAGTATTAGGGGGGCAATTCGGGGAGATTACAGTTGCCATGCAATATCTTTTTCAAGGGTGGAATTGCAGAGGCAATGAAAAGTACCGCGATATGTTATTAGATATTGGCACCGAAGAAATAGCTCATGTTGAAATGCTGGCAACAATGATTGCACAGCTTGTAGACCAAGCTCCAGTGGAAACACAAGAGCAAGCTGCCAAAGATCCTCTTGTTGGAGCTGTTATGGGCGGCATGAACCCACAGCACGTTATCGTTTCGGGCTTGGGCGCACAGCCAAACGATAGTTCCGGGTATCCATGGAATGCCCGCTACACCATTGCCAGCGGCAACTTACTTGCTGATTTTCGAGCCAACTTAAATGCAGAATCACAAGGCCGCTTGCAAGTAAGCCGGCTATATGAATCGACGACCGATCATGGGGTGAGAGATATGCTGTCCTTTCTCATTGCTCGAGACACCATGCATCAAAACCAGTGGATGGCAGCGATCGAGGAATTAGAGCAGCACCAAAGCGCGGTTGTTCCATCGACTTTTCCAAAAGAACAAGAAAAACAAGAAGTGGCATATTCATTTATGAACTTCTCAGAGGGAACAGAGAGTCAAAACGGCCGTTGGGCAAGCGGGGAGAGTATGGATCATATGGGGACTTTTTCATACGATGCAAACCCAGCTCCAATGGGGCAGATTCCTTCACTACAGCCAGCTCCGCCCTATGTGCATAACACACCTCCTTTGCATGCCCATGAAACAACAGGCTCTCCAACACATGCGCCGTGAATACAGGAGCGTAACCATGCAACAAATACACGCTTCATGTACAAAGAGAGAGCATGCCGCATCGCATGCTCTCTACATAAATCATGATATAAATGGGACAAGACCTAACAAAAAAGCTGACAGGCTTCCTGCAACAGACAAGAAAACATAAACAAACAGCGGCACGTATTGCTTTTTCTCGAGTAATTGAATGGTTTCCATGCTGAACGTAGAAAACGTCGTAAAGGCTCCAAAAAAGCCAATGGCTACAAATAAATACAGTTGGTCCTCATATGCCCCTAACGGAATACCGCCGTATACGCTCCCTAAAAACAGCCCAAGACCGAACGAACCAATAACATTTACAGCAAGCATACCAATTGGAAAAGAGGTTTTTACTGGCAAGGAGGATATCCACTTTCCTGCAAAATACCGGCAGACAGCGCCAGCTGCACCGCCGGCAACGAAGAAGAAACTTGTCACAAAGCCCCTCCTGCTTTCTCTTTTCCCTGTTTTTTCTGCCCAATGCTTTGTCCAAGAATAAAACCGAGCAATGCCAACGTAACCCCTCCTCCTAGTGTCACAAAAACATAAAGGAAAGACTGTATGATGTTGTGGTCCAGATACAGCCATACCGTGTCCGAAGCAAAAGTCGAAAATGTGGTGAATCCGCCGCAAAGTCCCGTGCCAAGCCCTGCTTTCACCCAAGGTTTTGGCACAACAGCTGCAAAATATCCAGATAACATTCCCAATAAAAGACTTCCCGTCGTATTTTCTAACAAAGTGCCAATTGGATATTCTACCGCTAACGTTTGTATATTTAGCAGATAGCGTAAATACGTTCCAACAGCAGCCCCTGCACCAACAGCGATGACATTTTTCAAACGTTGTCACCCCCGCTTCTTCGCACGTTCATCATACTGCCCTCTCTCAGCAGACGGCACCAGGCTTCCGCCAGTTGCCCATACAACGTGCACAGCACGAGTCCATCGAAAACCTTGCTGCATGAGACAAAACGGCCCTGATAATCCAGCCGCGGCAGAAGGTTCAAGAAATATGTGCTCACTCTCCACTAAGAAGCGCAGCTGTTGTAATAACGTATCATCATCTACCGTATAAATGCCGCTTAGAAATGGATCAAGCAAACGCCCGACAAAAGCAGACGGGGCCGCCACCGCAAGTCCATCCGCTTCTGTTTGATTATCCAAGCCAAGGTCGTATACAGAAACAGCATCGTGCTGACCTGTCATCATACCTATTAACATAGATGGTGAATGTGTCGGCTCAGCAAAATAGCAATGTACATTATCTTCAAACACCATTTTCAGGCCAAATGCCACACCGCCTGGACCACCTCCAACCCCGCAAGGTATATAGACAATAAGCGGCTGTTCTTTGGAAATCTGAATACCGCGTTCATTCAGTTGTTCTTTCAAATGAAATGCTGCCGCCGCATATCCTAAAAACAAATCAACTGAACGTTCATCGTCAATAAAAAAACAATGAGGATGATTCTGTGCCATTTTGCGGCCTTCCTTGACCGCTTTCCCGTAGTCTTCTGTGTGTTCCACTACCTGTACACCTAGTTGAGACAAATGATCCTTCTTCCATTGTTTTGCATCCGCCGACATATGTACCGTTACTTGAAAACCTAATGCTTTCCCAATCATTCCAATACTAAGCCCTAAGTTTCCAGTTGATCCGACCACTAATGTATATTGCTGAAAAAAGGAACGGAGTGAATCTGTATGAAACACCCGGTAATCATCGTTTTTTGTGATTCGTTTATGATCCAAAGCAAGTTCTTCTGCCAGCTTTATCACTTCGTGAAAGCCGCCTCGTGCTTTGATAGAGCCTGCTCCGGCTAGCTCATGGTCACCTTTTAACAACAACTCGCCATACAAAATGTTTCCATAAAACGTTTCTAACCGTTGTTTCATGGCGGGAATCCCCTGTAAAGGCGATTCTATGAATCCTTTTACTTTTACTGTTTCTGGAAAAACTTCTTGAAAAAATGGTGCAAAACGTTCAAAACGCGCTTTTGCTTCGAATATGTCATCTATAGAAAATCCAGCACCTTTTACTGCTTGAGCAAAGGATTGCTTTCTCGAGTTTTCCCAAAACACTTCTTTGTAAGCAGCAATGTCATTTAAAAGTGGATATTTTTTTTGCCAGTCCGCTCCTGCCTTCTCTGCTATCCGCTTCTGCATGTAAAACGCTTCCTTTCCATACAAGCCCGCTAATCTATTATGATGTGTTATGGTTATTTTACCGAGAATAATCCGTTTTATAAATAGAAATAACCAAAGGCCAAAGTACAGATGAGACTGTTTAAAGGGGTTCCGTTCCTTTGGCGACAGCCCCCACCATTGACAAGAAGCGGGAAGGCGCATGTGTATCCAAAGAATGAATAAGCCATATCTGCAGCATAAGCGTTATCAGGCTTCCCTTCTTCTTTACTTATATCAAAGAAAAAAGCTCAGACAAAGTTCGAACGCGCTCTGTTGTTGTCCGGACAGGTGTTTTCCCTTGAGGGTCGATAAGCACTGCCTGCATTCCCATATTTTCCGCTGGAACAATGTCATTAAGATAATTATCGCCAATAGAAACGACTTCTTCTGCTCTAACGTCATATTCTTCTACGATCGAAGCAAAATGAGCCCGTGTCTGTGCTGGTTTTTTGGCATTTGGTATAATATGATGAAAAACCCCTTTTAAATCCAGTGTTTCCAGCAAGCGTTCCACATCATCCGCCTCAGAGTTGGTTAGCAGGACGAGCTCGCATTGTTGTCTGAGACGTACAAGAGCTTGACGCCGAAAAGGAGCTTCGGCAAACTGAAATTCTTTGGTCTGCATATACTCTTTCGTCCTCCGATAGGAATCAAACGTACTTCCAATCCCATAATGCTTAGCTGCAGCTGCCGGCAGCCACCACCCATCCCCAATTGCAATCATAGAATGAAAATCCAATGCCACAGAACCCGGATAGTCTTCCCCAGTTGAGACAACCTCTCCGTTCCAGTTCCACGTTTTTTTGACTTTATATGTTGTAGGATCCACTTCCAAAATCCGGTCCCTTTCCACATCATAGACACGTCCAATTGCCACAGGATGGCGGGATTCGAGCATGTTATAGTAGTCTTCCCAAAACAGCGGCTGCTTTTCATGCGGAAGTTTCGACACCAATTCTTTCGCATAATATTGAAAATGATGAGTATCTTCGTACAATGTCCCATCCAAATCAAAAACAGCAATACGAATGCTGTTCCAATTAATCGCCAACGTCTAAGCCTCCCTATCATATACAATCATTCATTAAAGGAGACATCTCCTTTGTGGCATCCTAATCTTTATCATTGCTTATTTGTGCGGCATTCTGCTCTGACAGGCAGATTCATAAACAGCCTGATCGCTCTCGCTGAATAGAACAAAACGGATGGTCTTGAGCGAGCGCAAATGCTGCGATTGCTGGACAATTTCATCAACAGCAATTTCTGCAGCTTCTTCAATAGGGTATCCAAAAGCGCCTGTTGATATAGAAGGAAAGGCGATACTCGAGATGTTATTTTCTTCGGCTAATTGAATCGCATGTTGATAGCATTGGCGCAATAAAACAGCTTCTGGCTGATCTTTGCCGTAAACTGGACCAAGGCAGTGAATGACATAGTCATTAGGAAGGTTAAATGCTTGTGTAATCACCGCCTGTCCTGGTTGAATAGGAGCAAATGGACGTCCTGCTTCTGCCAGCTCCGCTCCTGCTGCTTGATGTAGTGCTCCCGCGACACCGCCGCCGGTTTTAAGTTCTGCATTAGCAGCATTTACAACAACAGACACATCATGCTGCTTCGCAATATCTCCTTGTATACACTCTAATTTCACGTGACCAATCTGCTCTTCCACTATATCTCCCCTTTGTACAATTTTTCTTCTTATGTATTAACCGGCAATTCAACTACTCAAACCTCATTATCGTATTATTCATAGTAAAAAATCCTTAAGGCAGCAAACCTTAAGGATTTGTTCAGCATTTTTATCGTTTATTGTTTCATGCTTTCTCAACAATCATTGATATTCCTTGACCGACCCCAATGCACATAGTTGCCAGACCTCTTTGACTGTCTCTTTTATTCATCTCATGTACTAATGTAGTCAATATTCTAGCTCCGCTTGCTCCTAATGGATGGCCATAAGCAATCGCTCCGCCATTAACATTAACAATGTTCTGATCAAGGTCAAGTTCACGGATACATGCTAATGACTGGGAGGCAAATGCTTCATTTAGTTCAACTAAATCCAAATCACCTACCGTCATGCCTGCTCGTTTTAGTGCTTTCTCTGTTGCTTTAATTGGTCCGATTCCCATAACACGCGGTTCCACGCCTGCCGCAGCTGACGTTACATATTTCGCCAATGGTTTTAAACCGAGTGCCTCTGCTTTTGTACGGCTCATTAACAAAACGGCAGATGCTCCATCATTTACACCAGATGCATTCCCGGCTGTTACGCTCCCATCTTGAAAAAGAGACGGCAGCTTATTCAATTTTTCAAGAGTAGTGTTTGGTCTAGGATGCTCATCTTCTGTCACTTCATATGTACCTTGTTTTCGATCTTCAATCGTAACTGGAACAATTTCATCTTTCAACCGGTCACTTTCCATCGCTTCTTTTGCTCTCATTTGACTTTGAAGCGCAAATTCATCTTGTGCCTCACGCGAAATGTTAAATTCCTTCGCTACGTTTTGTGCCGTTTCTGGCATAGAATCAGTTCCATACATTTCATCCATTTGCGGATGAATGAACCTCCAGCCAATGGTTGTATCATACAACTGCTGATTTCCTCGTTGAAAAGCCTTTTCCGGCTTCCCCATGACATATGGTGCTCTTGTCATGCTTTCTGTGCCGCCTGCAATCATTACATCGCCTTGTCCTAATGCAATGGCTCGTGCTGCATACGTTACAGCATCTAAACCTGAACCACACAGCCTGTTTATCGTTGTACCTGCAACCTCAACCGGAAATCCTGCAAGAAGTGTCGACATGCGAGCTACGTTGCGGTTGTCTTCACCAGCCCCGTTGGCATTACCGAAAACAACTTCTTCTACGTCTGTCGTCTCGAGGTTGGGGTTTCTTTCCCGTATCGCCTTCAGTACTGCCGCCCCTAAATCATCAGGTCGAACACTCTTTAACGCCCCATTGTACCTGCCAATGGGAGTTCTTACTGCATCAACAATAACAACTTCTTCCATCCTGCTCGCTCCTCTCCGCTATTCATACTTATAAATGCCGTGACTTGTCTTTTTTCCTAACCTTCCAGCTTTAACAAGCTGTTCAAGTATAGGAGCGGGACGGTACTTTTCACCGAGGGTTTCATGTAAATATTTTAAGTTGTTAAGACGGGCGTCCAATCCGACAAGATCAGCTAATTCCAACGGTCCCATTGGATAATTTAAACCAAGGCGGATCGCTTTATCGATATCTGCTGCCGAAGCTACTCCTTCTTGAAGCATGTATAATGCCTCATTTCCTACGAGTGCACTGATTCTGCTCGTTACAAAGCCCGGAAATTCATTTACTTCAACCGTTTCTTTGCCCATTTTCGCAGACGCATCTTTTATGACAGCTACTGTTTCCTCACTTGTCTCTAACCCTTTTACTATTTCTACTAAAGGCATACGATGAACAGGGTTAAAAAAGTGCATCACAGCAAACTGTGGAGCACGCTTCGTATAAGATGCCAGCTCTGTTGGGCTGATAGTCGAAGTATTTGATGCAAAAATGGTGTGCTCTGGAGCATGCTTATCTGCTGTTTTCATGACATTTTGCTTTAAATCACGCTTTTCCGGCACTGCTTCGATAAATAAATCAGCACTTTTGACTGTCTCTTCCAAGTTTGTAGATGTACGATAATTGTTAAGCAGTTGTTCCGCCTGTTCTTCGGTTAATTTTTCTCTCTTGATACCTTTCTTTGTTGTTGCTTTAGCATATTCATAAGCTGACTCTAATTGTTCTGTTGAAACATCTACTACCGTCGTTTCGAAACCAGCAAGGGCCGAGACATATCCGATGCCTCGCCCCATTACGCCGGCTCCCACGACCGTAACTCGTTGTATGGTCATGGCAATCGTCCTTTCTATTAAACTCCAAATGGATTAATTGGTTTTGGCCCGTAATAGGACAGTACACTTTTATCTTCCATATAAAGATCGAGTGTTTCTACGCACAATTCTCTACCGAAACCAGACTGTTTGTAACCGCCGAATGGTGTACCAGGGAATGCGGAGAATGGGCAGTTCACCATAACAATACCCGCTTCAATTTGGTGAGCAACACGTGTAGCTGTTGCTTGGTTTGTTGTCCAAATCGCAGAGCCTAATCCATATTCGGTGTCGTTAGCACGCTGGATGACATCTTTTTCATCCGTAAATTTCTCTACGACAACAACCGGTCCAAATATTTCCTCTTTTACTACTTTCATATCAGGAGTCACGTCTGTAATAACGGTAGGCTCATACCAATGTCCGTTCTCAAAACCTTCAATTTTTCTCTCTTTCCCGCCAGTTGCAATGGTGGCTCCTTCTTCTTTTGCAGATTGTACATAGCTGTCAATTGTTTCAAGCTGGTCCCGGCTGATAATAGAACCAAGGTGCGTACCTTTATCAAACGGATCACCTAATTGAAGCTTTTCTGTTTTCTCAATAAACTTTTCTAAGAATTCATCATAAATGGACTCATGTACAAACATACGGGAACGTGCCTCGCATGACTGACCAGTGTTAAAGTATATACCAAATAATGAGCCAGCTACTGCCGCATCCATGTCTGCATCCTCAAAAATGATATTAGGTGATTTGCCGCCAAGTTCAAGCGTCAAGCGCTTCAACGTATCAGATGCTTTACTCATAATGTCTTTACCAGTTGGAGTAGAACCAGTGAATGCTACTTTGTTGATGTCTTTATGTTCTACCAAGTAGTCACCAATAACGCGGCCAGAACCTGGTATAGTGTTTACAACACCTTCAGGAACTCCTGCTTCGTGACAAATTTCATTTAAAAGAATAGCTGTAATTGGTGTAAGACTAGCAGGTTTAATCACAACAGAGCACCCTGCTGCAATAGCCGGCGCAATCTTCCAAGCAGCCATCATCATTGGATAGTTCCAAGGGATAATCTGCGCACACACTCCAACTGGTTCTTTATTCGTGTAGTTGAAAAACCCGCTTGGCATGTTATTAACAGTTCCTCTATGACCTACAATGGCACCAGCATAAAATTCAAAATCCTCAATAGACTGATTCACCTGTGCTTGTGCCGCACCGACAGATTTACCACTGTTTAATACTTCTACTTCTACAAGTTCTTTAAAACGCTCTCTCATAATAGCTGCGATATTGTTCATGACACGGGCACGTTTCCCTACCGGATACTTGCGCCACTTACCGTGGTCGAAAGCTTGTCTTGCTGCCTGAACAGCTTTTTCAGCATCTTCTTGTGTAGCTTTTGCAACAGTCGCCAACTTTTCCCCTTTTGCAGGGTTATACGTGTCAAAAGCTTCATTTGCACTGCTTTCCACGCGTTCTCCGTTAATAATCATTGCATAATGATCTCTTTTCATTGTTCCTACTTCTTCTACTGGTTGATTAGTGATTGTTTGGCTCATCTCTATTCACTCCTTCTTTAATATCCAATAAATGTTGGCTTTCGTTTTTCTTTAAAAGCTTGCAATCCTTCTTTATGATCTTGAGACAAACCAGCAATGCGCTGTGCTTGTGCTTCTTGGTCAAGTGCTTGTTCATATGGCTCATGCATGCCATCCATCATGTAACGTTTAACGAGAGAAATTGCTTTTGTCGGCTTTTTCGCAAGCAGCTCTGCAAACTTGGCAACCTCTTCGTCCCAGGTTGAAGAATCAATAACTTTTGTAGCCAGCCCCAGCTGATACGCTTCTTCTCCTGTTATTGGTTTACCAAGAACTGCTACCTCCAAGGCTTTGGCGTAACCGACCAACCT
This sequence comes from Alteribacillus persepolensis, assembly GCF_900099605.1. GTDB lineage: Bacteria > Bacillota > Bacilli > Bacillales > Marinococcaceae > Alteribacillus > Alteribacillus persepolensis. Next base: position 39,794 of record NZ_FNDK01000015.1, on the reverse strand, counting down.
CGGAAGGTTATACATAAAGCCAGAGTCCGGAACCAGCCCAATATCGATAAAGGCACTGACAAACTTTGTTTCCGGTCGTACAAGACGAAAATCTGCTGCTAAAGCCAAGCTCATTCCTGCACCAGCAGCAGTTCCATTCACAGCTGCAATAACAGGCTTTGATGTTTGTTTGACAGCTTTCATCATCGGATGATAGCGGTTACGTAAAAAATCAGCATGGTTTGTGTCTTCACTTACTCCCCCAAGATCTTCCCCCGAACAAAACGCTTTGCCTTCTCCTGTAATTACAATGCACCTTGCTGTGTCGTCTTTATTTGCTTTACGCAACGCATCAATAATTTCCTTATTCATCTCTGGCGTAAATGCATTGAATGCAGAAGGTCGATTTAACACCAATGTAACAATTCCATTTTCTTGTGTGACATTGATGGTTTGGTACGTATTCCCCATCTCTTACACTCCTTTAAAAGAAGGACGCCGTTTTTCCGTGAATGCTTTCATTCCTTCTTTTTGGTCCTGCGTTGCAAACGCGAGGTAAAAGTTTTTCCTTTCGAGCGTTAAACCTTCATTGAGCGGTGTATCAACAGCCTCTGATACAGCTTCCTTAATAAGTCTGAGAGAAACAGGAGCTTGTTTTGATAGTTGTGATGCTAATCTTAATGCTTCTTCTTCTACCAACTCCGGTGCTGCGATTCGATTGATCACACCATAGTTCAATGCTTCTTGAGCACCCATTGGCTGTCCTAACCATATCCACTCCAATGCTTTCGCACGTCCCATGGCTTTAGTAAGAAGCTGTGTCCCTCCTGCTCCCGGCATCACACCAAGATTGACTTCTGGAAAACCAAACTTCGCATCCTCAGCAGCCACAATCAAATCACAATGAAGGACAAGTTCAAATCCCCCTCCAAGAGCAAAACCATTTACACCTGCAATAATCGGCTTTTTAATCAACATCATCCGGTCCCATACAGCAAAAGGATCCAGTTGTTCCAAAGACAACGGCGTATCATCCATCATCTCTTCAATATCCGCTCCAGCAGCAAATGCCTTCTCATTTCCTTTTATGAAAATGACCCGGATGGTCTCGTCGCGATCAAAAGCCTCCATCTGCTCTACTATTTCATCAACCATCTTCCGGTTAAGGGCATTCGCTACTTTCGGCCGGTTGAGCTGAATAACTCCTGTACTGCCCTCCGTGTAGACGTTAATATGTTCTTTACTCATTGACTTCCTCACCAATCATTAGTGTTACGATATCACCTGCAAATTCCATGACGTCTTTTCCTGATGCCTTGCCCTCATCGGTTTTCATCGCTTTTTGCAAGGATTCATGGTCATCATAATACATTTCACACAGCAAGTAATATTTGCTTTCACCTGTTGGTGAACCGACAATTTTTGTTACCTTCATCTCTCTTAACCCTGGTATTTCTTTCGTAATAGGGGTGTGCGTATTATAATAATGTTCGTCAAACGCCTCTTTATCTTTTGGTTGTTTGTACAAAGCAATTAATTTAACCATTACTGAACCACTCCTTTTTCATAATTAATAACTGGTTTCATCGCTTCAAATGGATTTTTGCATGACCGGCAGTATAATATGCTGCGGCAAGCAGTGGGGCCGAACACATTATCCATTGAAGTGTAAGGTGAATCACAATACGGACAATTCACAGACCATTCTTCTCCCGGTTTATAATTTTTCGGAGGTGGAGCAATACCGTGCTTTTTTAATTGCTTTTTCCCCTCTTCTGTAATTGCTTCTGTAGACCACTTTTGCCGAAAAGAAAATGATACATCGCAGTGTTCAACCCATTCTACTGTTTCTACTGCTTCTCTAACGTTTTTCTCAATGATGTCAAGAGCAGGACAGCCGGCAAACGTGGGAATCATCGAAATAAATACTTTCTGATTGTCTGTATCTACGCCATGCACCATACCAAGGTCCACAACGCTTACACCAGGAAGTTCAGGATCATCAACGCTTTTCAATACAGTCTCAATTTCTGTTTTCTTTTGAATGTCTGTCATATCCTTATCGTCTCCTCTTCCAAAGACTTACCAGACTGCATTTTTATCCATTTCATACACTTCGTTTAACGTATTTAATGCTTGTGTTAAATCCTCCGTGTGTTCACCATTTCTGCCGCTTCCGTTCGTTTTTTGCAACGGTTTGTCCGGGATATAAGTCAGCGTATCTTTTACATCTGCCAGCCATTGTTGCTGCAATTCTTCTTCACTGACAATCAACTGGTGTTTCTCCATCTCTTTAGCTTCGGGGCCAAGTTCTAGTACGTCCAAAAACTCATCCCATGCTTCTTCTATCCGAAATTGCAAACGCGACTTGGCCTCGTCGGTAGAATCTTGCAGCTGACGAACCCACGTCTTCCAGTGAGCAAGATGATATGTTTGTTCCATCAATACCTTTTGAGCTGTATCTGCAAGTGGTACGTAAGAACTTTGCAACAGTGCTTCTAGTTTTACTTTTTTAAATGTTTCATAGAGATATTGGCGGATAACCGTCAGTGCCCAATCATAATAAGGCTCTTCAATATAATCTCCTTCACCATTTTTCTTTTCTAAATAGACAGCATTCCTGCGTTTTTCAGAAGAACGGTCATGAGCCAAAATGTCCGCTTCTCCTTCTCCAAGTTCTTCTAGCAATTGATAGTATAAGACAGCATGCCCCATCGTGTTTTGTGTAATGGAAGAAAAAGAAACATCTTCTTCGATGTGCGGTGCTAATCCCAGCCATTCTGAGCCACGAAAAGAAATGATAAAGTCGTCATCCGCCAGCTGATATAAAAGTTCTGTTAATGATTGCAGGTAAGCTCTATCTTGTTTTGCTTCATCTGCTGTTTTAATAACAGTCATTTCTTTTTCACCTCTTTCCAAGATAATATTTCTTTTTCGTCTAACATATCTTGTTCTTTTTCACGCCATTTTCTTTTTAAATAACCGTAGCCTTTTGTTGTCCGGTAGTCTTTATTGTTTAAACGCTTTGTCCATTGCTGGCGTTCTTCGCTTGTCATTGACCGGATATGATTGCGAGGTACTACCCACACATCTATGACATTTTCACGGCGCATAAAATTTTCCTGAGCCATGCTGAGAGCGATTTCTTCATTCGGAGCTAACAAACTGAACTGATGTTGAACTGGAGCTTTATCACTTTTTTTACTAAAAACTTCATATTCTTGATAAAAAGCAGATCCATCTTGCCTTTCTCCCATTGTTTTTCTCTCCTCTCTCTTTTTCATTATGAGTAAGCAGGGGCAGGAGCCAATGCTTGTCGTACCCAGCGGTTTTTCTCGTAAGAAATTTCTCTTAGACGGATGCGTTCTTTTGAACGAGGTCCATTATTACTGATAATTTTCTTAAATTCATTCCAATCAGGTTGCTGGTAAATCCAATATTCTTTTTCCTCGTCGTAACGAAGAGTTTCATCCGGTATAGTCAACCCTAAAGAAAACACGCGCGGTAAATACTTATCAAGGAATGCCTGGCGCAATTCCTCATTTGAACTTTTGCGAATTTTGTACTTAGTAGTTACTTCTTGTTTCGATGAGCCCGTTGTGGACGCAGAATCAGGACCAAAAAACATTAACAGAGCCGGCCACCAGCGATTCACCGCATCTTGCAGCATGTTTCTTTGTTGCTCTGTTCCCTCGGCTAACTCCATGATGATAGCTTCTCCGTGCTGGGCGTGAAACACTTCTTCTGCACAAATCCGCTGCAGCGCGCGCTGATAAGGACCATATGATGCATCCAACATGTTCGTTTGTGAAATGATAGCTGCTCCGTCTACTAGCCAGCCAACGACACCTGCATCAGCCCATGTACGCGTTTCCATATGAAACACATTATGAAACTTTAAATCACCAGTTAGTAAATCATTCATCAAATCTTCTCTTTGTTTCCCATATGGTTTGATTAAATCTTCTGCTACTCGCAACAGAAGCTGGCCATGTCCCATTTCATCTTGAACTTTAGCCATAATGCCAAGTTTTCGTTTTAATGTAGGCGCTTTCGGTGTCCATTCTTTTTCTGGAAGCGCCCCCATTATTTCGCTTATACCGTGCATGGAAATAAGCTTAATGAGTGTTTGACGATATTCTTCAGGCATCCAGTCATCTGCTTCTATTTTTTCGCCCGCCTCAATGCGTTTCATAAACTGTTCATATTTAACAGGATCTTCATTTATAGTAGATGTTTCTTTTCCGCCGTGTTCTACGAAATTATACATCGTAACACTCCTTATAACGTTTTCTTAACGTCATTATATAAAAAAGTAATATAAATATCAATAATAAACTTTTATATTTTTCTTTAAATTAGATCAACTGCTTGGGATGCAAGGATTAAAAGGTGTTAAATTCATCAGTATAAAACCATTTGATATTGACAGCGTTTTCAAAAATAGGTATTTTAAATGTGTTAAACATATTACAAAATTCAATAATTTCGTTTCATTTTTATTATGAAAGGGGAATTTGAATGACAGCTTATGTGTCAGAAGAAACACTAGATCGTTCGCAAATGAGAGACCTCCAATGGAAACGCTTAAAACAAACGATTAATCGTGTTTATTCCCATGTTCCTTTTTATAAAAAGGCTTTTGAAGAGCAGGGAATTACTCCAGAGGATATAAAGTCTTGGGACGATGTAAGCCGGCTTCCATTTACAAAGAAGCATCATTTGCGTGAAAATTACCCGTTCAACTTACTTGCTGCACCGATGGAGGATATTGTAAGACTACATGGTTCTTCTGGTACTAGCGGAAAACCGACCGTTGTAGGATACACACAAAATGATATCGATCACTGGGCAGACATTGTAGCACGTGCCATTTACATGGCAGGCGGACGAAAAGGAGACGTGCTTCATAATGCATATGGGTATGGATTATTTACTGGCGGCCTCGGACTCCACCAAGGCGCGGAAAGATTAGGGTGCGCAACTGTCCCTATTTCTGGAGGAAATACATCGAGACAAATCACTCTCATTCAAGACTTTAAACCTCGCGTTATATGCGGCACACCTTCGTATATCTTAAATGTCGGGGAAACGATGAAAAAAATGGGGATAAATCCAAGAGAAACCTCTGTAGAGTATGCCATTTTAGGAGCAGAACCATGGTCTGAAGAGATGAGAACAACCATTGAAGAATTGTTTGATATAAAAGCTATGGACATATACGGTCTTAGTGAAGTGATGGGTCCTGGGGTAGCCATGGAATGTAAAGAATGCCAAGACGGCCTTCACATCGCCGAAGATCATTTTTATGTTGAAGTCATTGATCCAGACACACTAAAACCTGTACCAGAGGGAGAAGACGGAGAAATTGTCTTTACTAGCTTAACGAAAGAAGCACTGCCAATCATACGCTACCGTACAGGAGATATTTCATCAATTACTCGAGAAACGTGTAAGTGCGGGCGCACGACTACAAAAATGAGCCGTATTAAAGGACGCATCGATGATATGATTATATTGCGCGGTGTTAACGTGTTCCCTTCCGAAATCGAACGCTGCATCATGCAAATGAAGGAAATCGGAACGAACTATCAGATTCACCTAACTAAAAAAGGTGTCATGGATCATGCACAGCTGCAAGTAGAGGTATCTGATTCATTTTTTGAATCACTGCCAGAGAAAAATTTTGAAAACCCAACATGTAAGGATTTAATCAAGAAAATTCAAAGCACTTTAAAAACAGAAGCACTTGTTTCCATGGAGGTATGTTTAAAACAACCAGAAGAATTGCCTCGTTCTGAAGGAAAAGCCAAGCGAATTGTCGACCGCCGCTCTTCAGATTCCCTATCGGTATCTTCTTAATAAGGCATTGAACGAAGGATGTACTGTCCTTCGTTTTTTTATCCTTTAAAGATGTTTCACATGAAAGTATAAGTAAAACCATGGCTTTCGCCCTAAGAATTCGGCGACAAACCAAGTTTTTCTAACACGTTAAAACAGGCAGTGAATTTTCTTTCCTCTATTAAACAAAACGGTATAACGTTTTTATATTTTATAGTAAAATATTCAACAAATGATTATGTCTTATATAAATGAATTATTTGATATAATATGGAAAATGAAAGCAAAGGAAAGGTACAAACTATGGAAAAGAAAACGCTAAATACTCGGTCGATGATTTTCACATTATACGGAGATTACATTCGCCACTATGGTAATGTCATATGGATTGGAAGCTTAATTCGTTTGCTGAAGGAGTTTGGACACAATGAACAGTCTGTCCGTGCTGCCGTTTCACGGATGAGCAAACAAGGATGGCTGCAATCGGAAAAGAAAGGAAATAAAAGTTACTATTATTTAACAGAACGTGGTCGTGACCGTATGGATGAAGCAGCAGAGCGTATTTATAAGTTGGAATCACCAAAGTGGGATGGTGAATGGCTCATTCTCGTTTACACAATACCCGAGGAAAAACGCCATATACGTGACGAATTAAGAAAAGAACTGGTATGGAGCGGCTTTGGACTGCTTTCTAACAGCTGCTGGATTACTCCCAATCCTCTCGATGGACAAATTCATAATTTAATTCAAAAATATGACATTGAAGGTTACGTTAATTATTTTCGTGCATCACATGAAGGTATGAGTGACCATAAAAGTTTAGTACAAAGATGCTGGGATCTGGATGAAATTAACGAGCTGTATTCTCAGTTCATTCAAAATTACAGTCAAAAATACATCATCGATAAAAACAAAATTGAGAAAGGAGATATGAGTGACGGCAGCTGTTTCGTAGAACGAACGATGCTTGTTCACCAGTATCGTAAATTTCTATTTGTTGATCCAGGCCTGCCGCAGGAATTACTTCCTCAAGACTGGCTTGGCGACTCCGCAGCAGCCTTATTTGCTGATTATTATAAAACACTTGCAGAGCCCGCCACCCGTTTTTTTGAGTCGGTGTTTGAGCAAGGCAATCAAGAAATAAAAAAAGATAACCACTATAATTTTCTTGACCACCCCTATATGAGCCCCCAATCAAACAATCATTCTTAATAAAGCCTATGGAAGATGGGGGATGCACCTGTTTCTCTTTTCTGATAAAAAAAGAAGGTGCATCATCTTCCAATAGCACCTTCTCCCGTGATTATTCATCAATCCTTTTTAATATCTCTGCATTTTGAAATTCTTTCCCTTTTTGTACATACGTCTCTATCGTTTCTTCAATGAGCGATAAATCCTTTTCTGTTAATTCACGCACCACTTTTCCCGGTGAACCAAGCACTAATGAACGAGGAGGTATAACCTTACCAGATGGTACCAAAGCGTTTGCACCAATAATAGAATATTCTCCTATTTCTGCTCCATCTAAAACAGTGGCCCCCATTCCTACTAATACACCTTTTTTCAGCTTACAGCCGTGGACGATAGCACTATGTCCAATCGACACTTCATCTTCTAAAATAAGCGGATACTGATCATACAAATGGCACACCGTATTATCTTGTATATTACACCGGTTACCAATTTTGATGGGTGATTCATCTCCGCGCAGAACTACGTTAAACCAAATACTAGATTCAGACCCAATCTCGACATCTCCAATCACTTTAGCACCGTCCGCTACGTAAACCGATTCATCTACTTTTGGTGAGTGATTTTTGTAACGATAAATCATTCATTCCTCTCCTTTTCCTATCGTGTTATACTTTTAAATATAACATATTTTTAACGGTGGTGTTTTTTTATGAACGATTTAACCGAACTACTCGATATTGAATACCCCCTTTTACAAGGGGGGATGGGAAATGTAAGTCATGCAGAACTTACCGCAGCAGTTTCAGAAGCAGGAGGGCTTGGAACCATCGGCGCTGGTACTTTTGCTCCTGAAACATTTGAGCAAATACTAAAAGATGTTGCGTCACAAACAGATAAACCATTTTCTGTTAATGTACCGCTGTCAGTAAACCCTGATGCAAGAAAGATTTTATCTATGGCCGTAGAGCACCGTGTCCCGGTCGTTACGTTGTCAGCCGGCAATCCAGCTCCTTATATAGAAAATCTGACAAAAGAAAACATCATCGTCATGTGTGTCGTATCGAACCCTTATCAAGCATTAAAAGCGGAAAAAGCCGGGGCAGATGTTATTATCGCAGAAGGATATGAAGCAGCTGGTATCAATGCAAATGAGGAACTAACAACGTTTACCCTTATACCTCAAATTGCTTCTAGGGTTCACATTCCTGTCGTAGCAGCAGGCGGCATTGGTGACGGACGCGGGTTGCTCGCTGCTATGAGCTTAGGTGCACAGGGTGTTCAGCTTGGAACCCGTTTAATCGCTACAAAAGATGCAAAGGTTCATCAATCGTACAAACAAGCAATATGTGAAAGTGACGCAGGTGGTACCGTTATTACTGGAAGGCCATACAAAAAGATGAGACGGCTGCTAAAAACTCCTTACGCAGAGAAACTGCTTGAATGGGAAAAAAATGAAATGCCTTCCGAAGAATATTTCCAAAAAACAGATGAAACACACCACATTAAAGGAGCCATAGAAGGAAAGTTAGCAGAAGGACACGTAAATGCAGGTCAAATTTCTAGTTTAATTAATGATTTACCAACCGTTTCTGCGTTGTTCCGCCGAATGATAGATGAGGCTGAAGGTGCGTTTCACAGTCTCCCATTACGTTAGACTGTACAGCATTTATCCGTATACAAAACAAATATTGCATCCATTGTTTATTTTCAACAAACTTGTTGAGGGCTGTCACAAAGTCATAAAAAATGACTTTGTGACAGCCCTCTTTTGGTCTATAAACCTTCCGTCATATTCTCTCATTCTGGACGGCGTCCACAGCTTTTCAGTGTAGAGGATGATGACACAGCTCCTCCTTTTTATACTTTGGGAATGTTTAACTTTATTAAAGAATTAACGTAAGTAAAACTACGGCTTCCGCCATAAGAATTTATCGGCGAGCTAAGTTTTCTAATGGTAAAAAAACAAAAATGATTGCGTTTTCATATTGACATATGCCGAATATTTGATATCCTTTTTATAACAAAAATAAATATTTCGTTTGATTAACGTCATATACAGGAGGGTAATTTATGGCAGTGTATACTATTGTAGACCAAGATACGTGTATTGCGTGCGGAGCTTGTGGTGCATCCGCTCCTGAAATCTTTGATTATGATGATGAGGGGCTTTCTTTTTATATTGGAGATGACAATCAAGGCAATACGCCAGTTGATGAAGATTTATTAGATGATTTAGAAGATGCAATGGAAGGTTGTCCGACAGACTCTATCAAACGAGCAGAAGAAGCATTTGATGGAGACCCTTTGAAATTTGAGTGAACGGGGAGTGATGAAAAAATGGCCAAAGAAAACTTGGTAGATATAACGATTATCGGTGCCGGTCCTGTAGGGCTTTTCACCGCGTTCTATGCAGGGATGAGACAAGCTTCTGTCAAGCTGATTGACAGCATGCCGGAGGTTGGCGGACAACTGTCCGCTTTATACCCCGATAAATATATTTATGATGTCGCAGGTTTTCCAAAAATCAAAGCACAAGAACTAGTTGATCAGCTTCACGAACAAGCACAAGCATTTTCTCCAGAGATTTGTTTGAACGAATCCGTAGAAAATGTTGTGCGCTTAGAAGATGGCACGTTTGAATTAACTACTCCTGCTGGTACTCATTACTCACGAAGCATCATTATTACAGCAGGAGCTGGTGCCTTTCAACCAAGAAAGTTAAAGGTTGATCGAGCTGACCACTTTGAAGAACAATCCTTGCATTATTTTGTTAAGGATCTTGAGTCATTTAAAGACCGCCGGGTTCTTGTTTGCGGCGGAGGAGATTCGGCTGTTGACTGGTCCCTTGCGTTAGAACCGATTGCAAAGGAAGTCACACTCATTCACCGCCGCTCTTCTTTTCGTGCGCACGAACATAGCTTAGAACTGTTAAAAGAATCATCAGTAGACATAAAAACACCGTATGAAGTGGGCAAAATCATCGGCGAGGACAAGATTGAACAAATTTTAATTCAAGAAATAAAAGGTGACTCTACTCATCTGCTAGATGTTGATGACATGATTGTCAATTTTGGGTTCGTTACTTCTCTCGGTCCACTAAAGACGTGGGGACTTGATATTAACAAGAACGCAATTGAAGTGAATTCCAAGATGGAAACCAATATACCAGGAATATATGCAGCGGGTGATGTATGTACGTATGACGGCAAAGTGAAGTTGATTGCTACCGGTTTTGGAGAAGCCCCTACAGCGGTCAACCATGCAAAATCGTTTATTGATCCTTCTGCTAAACTGCATCCAGGTCACAGCACCACACTATTTGCCAAGTCCTAAAACAAACTACCAAAGGAAAAGAAGTTCACGCTTTTTTTCCTCTCTATAAATATTCAAAATATTACCAATTAAAAGGAGGTTTTTTATTTTATGCAAAGACAAAGGCCGTACGGCGGCATTCAACCTGGGATTAAGTGGGGACCGTTTACACTAAGACTGCCCGGTGCCCATATTAATCTTACGCCCAGCCAACACATTCAAGGCGGCTTTCTTCTGCTTGCCACTTGCGGCTCTGTTACTCCACTTATGATGCAGTATTTTGATGTATCATTTGAGATTGCCTGGACAGTAAGTTTGGTGATGTTATTCTGGGTACTTGCCCAAACTTTTTTATTCGGCGATGTCTATGCTGCCGGAGCTATCACATCAGGGCTTCCTTTAACAATCGTTTTTATGAATGCGTTTACACCAGGGACAGAAGCAATTCAGGCTATGATTGCTGTTACGCTGATTGTCGCTTTTCTTTTCTTCTTCTTTGGCATAACAAAATTAGGAGAAAAATTTAACCGACTTGTTCCAAATTCACTAAAAGCCGGTGTTATTATGGGGGCAGCTATCGCAGCCTTCCAATCGGAACTAGACAGACTCCCTGAAATGCCATTTTCACTTATAACCGCTTGGATTATTGTGTTAATTCTTATGTTTTCCATTCCATTTTCAAAGCTTCCCAATAATAAAGTGAAACTCTCAGCAACTGCTAATGCTTTACTTGTGGCGTTAGCCGGCGGTGCTGTAGCAGGTTTAATAAGTGGTGAAGTCAGCTTTGATATATCCTGGGGATTTTTCGTCCCTCCAATTGGAGAAACAGTAGCTTCCTTATCCTTGTGGTCTGTTGGACTGCCGTCATGGGACATATTCATGGCTGCGATTCCAATTAGTTTAATGATTTATGTGCTGGCATTTGGTGATTTACTAGTGGCAAATACTTTACTCAAAGAAGCTAATCATGCAAGAGAAGATGAGACGATTGATATTAATTCTACCCGCAGCCACTATACTCTCGCCTTACGAAATGTAGCACAACTTCTAACGGCAGGACCCCTTCTCTGGGTGCACGGCCCCATTTGGACAGGCGTACAAGTATTCTTACTTGAACGTTATAAAAAGGGCAGACATGTTATGGAAAGTATTTTCACAGGTCCTTTTAACTTTTACTTAATGGCTATCCCTTTAGGTTTATTGCTGCCTGTTATCGGTCTCATCATGCCGCTGTTTCCTGTTGCATTGTCGGTTACTTTGCTGCTGACAGGGTTCGCATGCGCATATGTTGCTATGTCAATGGTCAGTAATAATACGGCTCGCGGTGTCGTACTCATTATTGGAATGCTGACTGCTTTTCAAGGGCCTGCTTGGGGCATGGGAATCGGTATTGTATTATGCTTGGTTCTTATCGGAAAAAGAGAAGAGCAAGATCATTCCCCTGAACAAGAAAAGGATGATATCGAAATAACAGAGAAAACAGGATAATACATTCAAAGCTGTCCGGGAAGTCGCTATATCTTCTCAGGACAGCTTTTTTCATCTTTCTACTAATTCTCCTGCCGCAGCATTCTCCATGATTCATCCATGCTGAAATTTGATATTTTTCCGATCAGTGTAAACAAAAGCCAGCTGTGTTTGTATGAAAACAGCACAGCTGGCTTGATGTTTAATGAAAAGCGGCATTTTAACTTTTTGATGTATCTTCTGCATGCAGTCGTTCATCAATATATACTTTCGGTAAAACCGCTTGTTTCACTTCCCCTTCGCCAATGGTTTCACGTTCGTTTTCTAAAACAACGTGTGTCGTAACAGAACGCGGCCGTATCTTGGCAAGAGTTGCTTTTACCGTTACCGTGGTACCCAGCGGTGATGGAGCAGAATGCTCTACACTGACAGAAGCTCCCATTGCTTCCTCCTCTGACTCCAAGCAGGGAAGAATCAGTTTCCTAGAAATAAGCTCCATGTGATATACCATAGATACGGTGGAGTATGTCGGATGAATCAACTCTCCTTCAAATGCAGCAAACATATCCTCTGTCACTGTGAACGTCATCGTCATCGTTTTACCTTCCTCTAAACCGGGCTTCATATCCTTTCACACCTCTTTGTTTACTGTTCTTTCATCTATTCTACTATATGAATGTTTTCTGGATGTTTTAATTGAACAAAGCCGTGCTTATCGTTGTGAAGTTCACCTGCAACATTTATCTTCTGACCAACATAATCTGGGTTTATTTTCAGTCCAAATGCATGTTTATCTTGTGCTTTCAATGAAACAAGCAGCATATTCGATGGATCAGTTTCAAAGGGAGAATCAGCAATTAACAAATTATCATTATTATAAAACGCAGGTTCGAGTGCAAACGTATGTTTATTTTTGACGTTCCCTACAATATAACCCGGCACTTCCACAGTACCCGTTTTTTGTTCAATCACATCAGTGACAGTTGAGTGATCAAATGTTAACTCGACTGTTTCCACAGCATGTTCCTGTACATCTTCTTGATAAAAATGCATCGGCTTATATTCAAAACTCTTAAACAGATCGATTTGATCGCGATAATGCTGAGAGTACTCACCATTTTGATTAATAAAACCTATTTGTCCCGGAGGTGTCACATTTTGACCGCTTGGCCCTTCTTGCGTCATCTCCACAAAATGATTTTCACTGCCTCGGTTCATACTAATAATTTCTTCTTGATCACCAAGACCATGCGGAACACCTACCAGTGACTCAGCACCAAACGTCATCGTTTCAATCGGCATTTCCCAATCTGTGATAGATTCACCATGCTCTTCTTGCAGCTCTGTGACTGCTTCTTCTAAGCTTTCTGCAGCAATCTCTTCTACAGACTGTCCATTCAGCCAATTATATTCTGTTTTTAAGGCTGCCTGCTCTTCTTGCAGAATTCGAATCAATAGGCTGGAACTGCTTTCCCCAGCGTATTCTTGTAAGTCTTGCAGATCATCCTTTAAAATACGCTCTTCTAGTTGGTTCACCCAAGCATCTAAAACCAAATTAGCCACTGGTTTATCGTAATAACCATCGTTATTTTTGTCTTCTTTTAAGCCATTCCATGCTTTAAGCTCTTCATGAATATCTTCATATACCGGGTCATCCGTTTTTTGAGAAAGTACATTTAATAGAAACGGCTTAAACCATTTTTCATCCAAGTTAGCAAAACTCGCCTCATAGTTTATATCGTTTATATCTTTTACTGTTAAGGACTCTCGCTCTTCTATACCGTCTATAAATTTATGAACTCTGTTATCAACACCCCATCTGCTGTTTCTTTCATTTGCATTCCAATTGGGGGCAGGCTTATTGTTCCAGTTTGCAATATAACCGCGCTCCGGGTTGATTTCAGAAGGATTATCCTCTGGACTGCGAAATCCTTTCCAGTCGTATTCACCGGTTCCAGGGGTCGGTAATCTCCAATCAATCCGTTCATCTCGAACAGGGATTTTCCCGGTATGAAAGTACCCAATATTATCATCGTTATCGGCATAGAACCAGTTAAGCGACATCGTATAATCTTTTGCCGCTTCATGGAATTCATCCACGTCTTCTGCCCAGTTCATGTTGAGATATGCTGCCCAGCTGTCAGCTTCTGTTCCCCGAAATGACCAACTTTTTGTGTAAGCTGTGCCGCTTTCTTCATCTTTCCAAATAACCGGCCCATGTACACTGTAATAATAATCCCTTTGAACTGTTTCTATGGTGCCATCTTCTTGTTTTATTTCAAAAGTTTCTGTTTGCTTTTCAAACTCTTTCCACTCCCCGTTATGCAAATACTCATTTGGGTTATCCGGATTTAATGTCTCTTCAAAAATATCTACGACGTCACCGTATCCAGCTGTTGCCCCAAATGACATTTCTTCTGTTGTTCCAAACATAATAAACGGGTATCCTATAAAGCTGGATCCTTGAATATCAAATTCTGGACCGTGCAGACCGACTTCATAAATAAATCCTGGTGCACTAAATCCAACTTGCGGGCCTCCAAACATTATCGGATTTTCAGACGCTGATTGAGAGGAACCAACAACTACAGCGTTACTCCCTACTTTCAGCGGAACACCCAATTCCTTTGTTGTTTGGCTAAATCGATCTCGCGCTGTTGTTACCGCTTCTCCTGCCTCTTCGCCGGCATTATTATTCGTGTATTGCCCAAACGGTGTTCCACTCCCCGAAGACGCTTCAGAATCAGAAGTCGTTGGAGATGCAGAATCGTTCAACCAAATAACGTCATTAAAAATGGCTTTGCCTTCTTCTTCACCAAATTCATCCGTTAATTCTTGCAAAAATTGAGCATTTTGAAGTTCTTGTTCTTGATCCATAAACACCGTCATTGATGCCATATACAAACGAAGTACATCGACACCGCTCCAGCGTTCCGGCTGCATGTTATACTTGCTGAATTCTTTTGATAATTTTTCTTCCGGGTCTTCCAAAGCTTCTTGTACGTACGTATCAATCCCTTTCGCAAAATTTTCTAACACTTCTCTTGCGAAAGAATCCATATCTTCAATCATCTGCTGAATTTCTTCATTACTATAGCCATCACGGCGCATTTTCTCGTCGTGCGTTAAGTATTCTTCCCCAAAGACAGCAGAAGCCGTTCCTTCATTTGCCCTTTTAAACATTTCAAGTTGGAACAAACGGTCTTGTGCCATCACATAACCGTATGCTTGATACATGTCATCGATGGAATTGGCATAGATATGCGGAACACCGTACTCATCTCGATGAATCGTTACGCTAGAATCTGAAGCCGAGACTGCTTGTCCACTGTGGGGGATTACTGCAGTCAAAATAAAGAGTACGCTCATTACAAATGATAATAAAGATTTTCTTTTCTTCATTGAAACTCCCCTCTTTCATCTGTTTATGTTTTCTTTGAGACATCGAAAAAAGCGCCAAGCTTTTTATACTTTCCTGCCGTTTGACAAAACGTATTTTCACCTCCCTTTCTTTTGAAAATTGTGGAAACGGTTACATTATAACAAACACTTTAAAATTTTCATACAATTAATATGTCCTAAAATTGTATGACATGTATATTACGTGATATTATATTTAAGTTGTTTTATTATTTTTAACAAACATAAAAAGCTACAGAAAAGCATATTAAAATTTTTATTTGCAATTTTAATTATCACAATATTGAAACGGCATTATAATTTCTGTTATATTTAATGTTAAGAGGTACGCATGGTATGCTAGCTTATTTAATGAGGAGGGGGACGTATTGAAGTCAAATGTTGATGAAATAACCGTACACCAGCAGTATAAAGAGGAAATCATCAATGTGATGGAAAAAGAACCTTATGCCCAATTTTTAGGCATTGAATTGATAGATATCGGAGAAGGTACTGCGGTGGCAGAATTAGATATTACCGATAACATGATTAACTCGCACGGAACAGTACATGGAGCGATAACATTCGCCATTGCGGATTATGTTTTTGCCGCTGCGTGCAACTCTTATGGGCAAACAGCTGTTGGACTGTCCACCACCGTAAACTTTATGGCAGCCGGCAAAAAAAACTCTCGCTTACGGGCAACTGCGCATGAAGAAAAGAAAAATCACAAAATTGGCTGGTATAAAATAAACATTGAAAGCGATGGGGAATTAATAGCGACAATGGAAGCGACTGCGTATCGCAAAAGTGATTATTTTGTCCCCATCGATGAGGAGGGTACATAATGAGTAAAGTGTTACTTGAGCAAAACGGTCATCTAGCAACGATTACTATTAACCGGCCCGACCAATTAAATTGTTTCGATTACGACACACTTCTGCAGCTTGAAGAACAAGTAAAATCGATTCAGCTTGACCGAGAAGTTCGTGCAGTCATTATTACGGGTGCCGGAGAAAAAGCGTTCAGTGCGGGTGCTGATTTAAAAGAACGCCGGACACTCGGAGAAAAAGAGGTACGTCGAAACGTTAATAAAATTCGTGACGTCTTTGCGCTTATCGAAGAACTGCCACAGCCTACAATTGCTGTAGTCAATGGATATGCGCTTGGTGGAGGATTTGAATTGGCACTTGCTTGTGATTTTCGTATAGCAAAAGAAACAGCCAAACTCGGTCTTCCTGAAGTGAGCATGGCCATCATTCCCGGTGCTGGCGGCACCCAGCGTTTAACACAGTTAATTGGACCGTCTAAAGCAAAAGAACTTATTCTAACAGCCCGTCGTATTGATGCATTGGAATCCGAGAAAATTGGCATTATTAATCAAGCCGTTCCCCAAGAAAAATTAATGGAAACCGCTCACGAGCTGGCAGATGAAATAATGCAAAATGGACCTTTAGCTGTAATCCAGGCAAAACACGCCATTCAGCAAGGCAGCAATGTCGACATTCATACAGGAATGGCAATAGAATCGAAAGCTTATGAAGTGATTATTCCAACAGAAGATCGTGTGGAAGCACTTGAAGCTTTTAGAGAAAAACGGGCTCCAAATTTTAAAGGGAAATAAAAAAGCAAAAAAACCTGGCGCATTTCTGTCCCAAAATAAAAAGAGCAGATTTACACTCCGCCCTTCCGCTGAAAAAATTATGGGAAGCGGCTTTGCTTTAGAAGAGGCAACCGCACAAACAAGTAAAAGAATGGGATGAACGACAGGGGATATGGCTTAATATTTAAGACTAATTTGACTGCGAGTCAAATTAGTCTTTTTTTAACAGACAGGAAAACATAAAAGTTTGGCATTTTCATTGTCCAGCACAAGCGCCTGCTCGCTCAGGCGCACACGACGTGGGTCGGTTCAACGCCCAACACAGAACGTGCTTCCACAGGATGTGGTGACTTCAACGCCCAACACAGGACGTGCTTCCACAGGATGTGGTGACTTCTACGTTGCACACAGGACGTGTGCGTTCTTAGTAGAAGAACCTTACAGAAGAACCTTACCGAAGTTCCTTTACCGTAGCCGAACCTCCTTCTTTAAGGCACTTGCGCCTTTCTTTGTTATGACAGCGAAATGAAGCTCTTATAAACCGATTCCATATCATTACCAAAAAATGTTTGTATGTAAAGTAAAGCCCCCGTTCCTTTAACGTGGACATGAATCTTTTGAAAGTGGTACATGCCCAATCGAATAAAAATGACGAAAAGCTTTCATTCTTCAAAGACTTTTTCATACAATTCTTTTAGAGGTGATTATCGTGGCAAGAGTAGCATATAACGCAAATGACGTTAATTTAATCGCAAGGATGATGAGAGCAGAAGCCGTGGGTGAAGGTCAACAAGGGATGCTTATGGTTGGGAATGTCATTGTAAACCGAACAACAGCGGATTGTTTAGATTTTGAGGATGTAAGATCTATACGAGATGTCATTTTTCAAGTTCAAGGTGGAAATTACTCTTTTGAAGCAGTACAAAAAGGCAGTTTATTTTACAGACCAGCAAGAGAAGCCGAGAGAAGGTTAGCACGAAAAGTTATAAAGTATTGGAGACAACACCCTGCGAAGTATTCTCTTTGGTATTATAATCCATATGGTGAATGTCCTCCTACATGGTTCGGTCAACCATTTGCAGGACAATATAAACAACATTGTTATTATGAACCAGAAGCTAACACGTGCGAAAGTGCTTATAGATAATAACAAATACCCCCCACACATTCAGGATAAGCGGCAACTATCCATTCTAATTCTTCAATTCCTTGCTTTCTAGGTACCGCATAAATTTTTCTCCTGCTCCTTTTCACCGTTATCAACAAGAATGCTTCCGCCACCGCCGTTAGGTTCCAGTAATATGCTACCTCCTTGTCCAAATCAATAAAATAAACATCAAAGTTTACGGCTCGATAAGCCACACTATCATTACCAAACTGGTCTGAATCAAGTACTCTTGCTGACAATACAGAGAATTGTGCACGCTTTGCGTTATTGCTTGGTCTAAAGATATTATCTTCAGCATATCCGGTTGTAACACCAGCTCCTGTGATGTTTGCCATGTATTATGGATGTCAATCGTTTCGCTGCATCTCATTTCACTGAGTTTTTCAATAAAAAAAGGGCAGGAAATGACATCCTGCCCCGATTTTGGGATTATGTATTTTAAAAATTGGCGCCCTAGACAGGATTCGAACCTGTGACCTACAGCTTAGGAGGCTGTTGCTCTTCCACTGAGCTACTAGGGCTATTGAGAGACACCTGTATTTTATCACCAACAATTTTTTTCTTCAAATAAAAAACCTTCAAGTGCCAGCAGCTGCTTTGCTGCAACATATGCAGCTTTTCTCCTCACAGTGTAAAAAAAGGGGACACAGCAGAAAATATCACTGCTGTGTCTTTTTTATTTATTAAATGTTTGGAGCTTTTACTGCTTCGTTTGTTGAATGCAGTTTGGCTGCTCCGCTGTCTTTGGCTGCTTGTGCAACAGCACTTGAAACGGCCTGCACCACTCGTTTATCGAGTGGATTCGGGATGACATAATCTGGCTCCAGGTCGTCTTCTGGAATAAGATTTGCAATCGCATTGGCTGCAGCGATTTTCATATCTTCATTGATTTCACTGGCTCGAACATCTAACGCGCCGCGGAACACTCCTGGGAACGCAAGCACATTGTTGACTTGGTTCGGGAAATCAGAGCGCCCGGTACCAATCACGTGTACGCCAGCTTGTTTTGCTTTTTCCGGCATAATTTCCGGAATCGGATTTGCCATTGCAAAAATAATTGGGTCTGGGTTCATCGAATGAATCATTTCTTCGGTAATACTGTCAGGTGCAGAGACGCCAATGACAACATCGGATTCTTTCATTACGTCTTCTAGTGTTCCTTTTTCCTGATGACGATTTGTCACATGTGAGAGTTCCTGTTTGATATCATTCATCCGCTCTGTTCGTCCTTCATAAATAGCACCTTTTGAGTCACACAGAATAACGTCTTTCACGCCTAAAGACAACAATAATTTAGTTACAGCAACGCCGGCAGCTCCAGCTCCATTAATCACAATCTTGCTTTCTTGTATGGTCTTATCAACGAGTTTCATGGCATTTATGAGTCCAGCCAATGTCACAATCGCTGTTCCGTGCTGGTCGTCATGGAACACAGGAATGTTAAGAGCTTCCCGCAAAGCATCTTCAATGACAAAGCAGTCTGGTGCTTTAATATCCTCTAAATTAATACCGCCAAACGTTGGTTCTAATGCTTTCACTGTTTCAATAAAACGGTCTACTTCTTTGTTATTAATGCTGAGCGGAAATGCATCAATCTCTGCGAATTCTTTAAACAGCAGTGCCTTTCCTTCCATCACTGGCAAGGATGCTTCCGGTCCAATATTGCCTAACCCTAAAACAGCTGAACCATTACTGACAACCGCTACTAAATTTCCTTTGCTCGTGTAGTCATAGACCGTATTAATATCTTCCTCAATGTCTTTACAAGGTTCTGCTACCCCGGGGGAATACGCAAGGCCCAAATCTTCCTGGCTCTCCACCGTAATCGTCGAATGTGTCCCGATTTTGCCGGGGTTTTGTTTATGCATTTCTAATGCTTTCTCTCTCATTGTCATATAAGATTTCCCTCCACTGTTTTGTCTAAATTTTCTGTTTTTTAAATCTTAGAAATTATTCTAACACAACGAAGGGAGAGTTTGCATGTATTTTTTTAGAAAATAATTTCATCTAGTCAAATGACGCATGCATTTTTGATGTGACAATGTCTGTGCAAATTATCAACGAAGGGGAGGGAACTTCTGCTATGTTCACAACATACACAGGACGTATATACACCGTGTACAGCCGGGCACTTGGAAGGGCATGAATCTCTCCTTTTCTGCCAATGCAAAAAACCAACTTGCCAATGCAGGCAAGCTGGTTTTTCATTGCACCATCACCAAATCGACAAGCGGATGACTGTTCTCTAGTTCCGAATACTTAATAAAGGCATCTCGTTTACCCATCGCTTGAATGTCTTCTTGAAGCTTGTTCGCTTCCTGATCATTTTCTGGATCAAACTCTAGCAGCCGAGCAATCGTTGCAGCAATCGCTTTTGGTTGTATATTTCGCTCGTTTAACTCAACTGCTGGCTTTACGAGACGATCACTGCGGTGGACTTTTCGAATCGGTCCTCTGCCGACTCGTTCTACGCTGTCGGAAATGTGAGGGTTCTGAAACCTTGAGGAGATCTTTCGGTGATATGTCTGCATATCTTCTTTCGTAAAACCGTATTTTTGCACGAGCAGCTCTCCTGTTTCGGCGATAACCGCTTCATATGCTTGTCTCACATTGTCATTTTCTATTGCTTCTTTAATAGTCGCCGTTCCTTGCACAAATCCATTATAAGCAAGTGCTGCATGTCCTGTATTGACGGTAAACAGCTTTCTTTCTACATATGGCATAAGCTCATCTACGTACGTAATAGCCGGGACGGGGGGAAGCTCCCCTTTTATTTCTGTTTGGTCAACCACCCATTCAAAAAATGCTTCGACCTTCACTGTTAAATCGTCATCTCCCGGTTGAGCCGGAACGATGCGGTCAACAGCTGCATTAGGAAAGCCAATAAATTGTTGCGCTTGCGCTTTTTCTTCTGACGATAAATGCTCCCACACATAATGTCTTAATTGTTCGGTTGCACCGACCATGTTTTCGCATGCAATCACATTAACAATGTCTTCCCCTTGCTTTAACCGCCTTTTTAAGCCTTCAGCAAGAATAGGCGCAATAGCTCTTAACACATTTGGACCCACAGCGGTTGTAATCAAATCGGCTTGTGCAATTTTCTCTAATAATGCTTCTTCTTGTTTCTCATTATGGACTGCTTCGATGTTTGTTACATTGATGGTTTGTGTTTCATTTCCAGCAAGCTCGACCTTGTAGCTCTTTTGTGCTTGCAATTGTTCAATCAACGTATCATTAATATCAGCAAAGCACACGGTATACCCGGCCTCATGTAATACTTGGCCGATAAACCCTCGTCCGATGTTGCCAGCACCAATTTGCAGTGCAAGCATTTAAACCACCTCTTCAAACAACGCAAGCAGCTCTTGCTTTGAATTAGCTTGAATCATTTTTTCAATGTTTTCTTCTTCGGAACAAACAATCGCGATTTTTGATAAAATATCTAAGTGTTCATTGTCTTTTCCTGCAATTCCAATCAGTATTTTTACGATGTTTCCATCTCCAAAATCTACACCTTCTGGAGCGTGGACGATGGAGAGGCCGGATGCTTTGATTTGCTCTTTCGCTTCTTCGGTTCCATGCGGAATTGCCACATAATTTCCCATGTAGGTAGACGTTACTTCTTCGCGTTCTAGCATAGCATCTACATACGCTGGTTCTACGTAACCTTGTCCAGCCAAAATGTCACCTGTTTTTCGAATTGCTTCTTCTTTGTTATTCAATGCGACATTCATTTCTACATTGCTTTCATTGAGTATTGACTTTTCCATTCTACTCACTCCTATCTATGTTATCTTTTCTTTTAAACGCTCTCTAAATGATTGAGCCATGAATGACTGGATACGCTGTTTATCTCCAGAAGCAAACGTTTGAATCGATTGATCCGTTTGTATAATTTGTTCACTCACAGCACTTAATACTTCATAAACCTCTACCTCTTCATTATCTGGCGCTAGTAAAAGCAGCAGATGCTTTACCTCTGTCAGTGTGCCATCCATGGATGGTAAATATACGGATTGAGGCAGTACTTGTATAACAAAGCACGGGGCACTGACAAAAGTGCCTCTCGTATGAAATAACGCCAAACGTGTGTTGGGGATTGCCATGCCGCCTGCTTTATGACGTTCCCATAATGCTTGAGCTGTCTTGCCAGCTGATGTAATCAACTGGCGCTCTTTCAAATTGTGACAAACTTCTTCTAACGCACTATACACATCTTGAACAAAGGCGGGACGATATACGTCAAATTGCTGCAGCAGCCGTATCATCGTCCAACTATACAGCTGAATGGATTCAATATCTCGTTCTGCGCTTCGGGTTTCATTTCCAGCCTGTATATCTTGTTCGTAGGGAATATGTTTTTTTAGTTCGAGTTGATGAATTAATGATTTAACACGAGCTGCATCTTCTTTCGTTAAAAATGGATTCACGGTAATAGAAGGCAGCTGTTCATGTGTAATATCTACGGTTGATATGACAAGGTCATAATTGCTTTCATCTATATTTTCTAATTCTAGTACAGACATATTTTTCATTTGTTCAATTTCTGGAACTTCTTTTTTCAGCCGTGTCGTCAGCATCTTAGATGAACCAATGCCACTAGAACAGACGACAAGTGCGCGGGCTTTTTGTTTATCTCGCAGCTGTTCCAAGGCTGAACCAAAATGTAAGACGAGGTATCCTATTTCCGCTTCCGGCAGCGTCATTTCCGGCAATGTATAGCCGGCCGCCTTTTTGACAATAGAAAATAGTTCTGGATAATCTCTTTTTATATCGTCCAGTAAGGGATTGTGAATTTTCATGTTTTCCTTTAATCGAAAAAGAGCAGGTTCTAAATGGGATGTCAGCCCTTGATAGAGGGAGTGATCTTGTACCAGCGGCTTCCCTGTTTCGTGTTGAACAAAAGACATCAATGCCTTAGCACAGGCAGCTGCAGGCAAGTGGTCCAAATCCCAGTTCTGCTCGGGTTCTTGCCGCAGCTTCGCCCCTCTAAGATGCATCGTAATATATCCAATTTCTGCTTCTGGTATATCCAGCTGAAAAACACGTTCCAAACGTTGAATTAACTGATTAGCTGCTTCAAATTCTTTTGTGTTCTTCAAAGAATGGAGATGTTCTTGATTAATTTCAATGTTTTCTCCCTTCTGTAATCGTTCGACAGCCAGAGTCACGTGGACAACCAGTCCAATATAAGCACTATCTGCAAAAGAGTAAGGAAGTGTGTCTTTCATTTCATGAAGTATTTGTTCGACAGTCACCCATTTTTCTTTTTCCACAAGGCCTAACAGTCGATTAGAAATAGGCGATGTATCTGTTTGGACGGAGCGCTTTTTTATACGTTGCTGCATCGCTTCAAACAAATCAGTTTCTTCTAGGTTTTCTGCGATTAAACCGCTCATAGCATTGCGTTTCGATGCTTCCGCTCCTGAAATTTTCACCCCGTATCCGCGCCTTCTGACCAACTCCAAGCCAAAGCCTTGCAGCCATTCCTCTATTTTATCTAAGTCATAACTCACCGTTGCTGCTGATACTTTCAATTCATGAGAAAGAGTGTTTAATTTCACTGGCTCTTCTGCTTCCAAAAGAGCCGATAAAATCAGCGTACGCCGTTCTTCTTCGGTGTACTCTGGAGCATGTGTCTGCAGCAATGCCAGGCGTAAATCCTGTTTATCTTCTGTGGCGCCGGCAATCCACATGCCTTTCCCTGTTTTCTTCACTAACTCTAAATGATAAGCACCAAGTAACTTTTCCATTCCTTGTACGTCCCGATGTATCGTTCTCGTGCTCACTTGCAGCTCTTTGGCTATTTTAGAAACAGGTACAGGATTTTCTTTTTCTAACAACGTGTGAAGTAACGCGCGTTCTCTTGCGGTAACATAGTAATCAGACAACACTTCCCCCCTCCTTTCTTCCAGCTTTCCTCCTTATTGGTTATTCATCTTTCCACGACTCCACCAATTCATCATATTTGCCGCTATTTAAGAAATTATCAACAGAAACGTGCTCAGCATCTGGATGTTTGGCTTGTGCGCGTTCCGTTAAATCTTTGTGCGTAACGACTAAGTCAGCATCTTCTGGAATCTGATTAATAGAAGTGTTCGTTACTTCAATATCAAGACCAGCTTTTTTCACTTTTTGTTTTAGTACAGAAGCACCCATGGCACTAGAACCCATGCCAGCATCACAGGCAAATACCACTTTATCAATATTCTTATCATAAGCCGTTTCTTGTGCTTCTTCTTCTGGCTGCTTTTCTTCCACTAAGTTAGAAGCAGCTTTGCTTTCTTTCCCCTTCATTTCCTGCATTTTCTCTGCTGCACCACTTAAATCTTCCTGCTTGTCTTTGGTAAATCGCAAAATAATAGCTGCAACAACGAATGATACAATTGCTGCAATCAATACGCCGGCAAACATGCCGATATAATCACCTGGCAATGTCATTGCTACATATGCAATAATACTTCCCGGTGATGGCGCCGCTCGAAGTCCGGCATCAAACAGCACAAACGTGAATATACCGCTCATGCCGCCAGCAATAACAGCTAATAAAAGCTGCGGCTTCATTAAAATATAAGGGAAGTAAATCTCATGAATACCGCCAAAGAAATGAATGATGGCTGCACCCGGCGCCGAACTTTTAGACATTCCTTGTCCAAAGAACATGTAGGCCAGCAGCACTCCTAAGCCCGGACCTGGGTTGGTTTCCAGCATAAATAGAATAGACTTGCCTGTTTCTGTTGATTCATTTGCTCCAAGCGGAGTTAAGATACCATGGTTAATGGCGTTATTTAAGAATAAAACTTTTGCCGGTTCAATAAATATACTTGCTAGCGGAAGCAGTCCTGCTTGAACAATGACATCTACTCCTGCAGCAAGAATGTTATTAAATCCTTCTACAAACGGTCCCACTGCATATAAACCGAGAACCGTTAATAAACCACCGATAATACCAGAAGAGAAATTATTAACAAGCATTTCAAACCCTTGTCTTACTTTCCCTTCCATTGCCTCATCAAACTTTTTAATAATATACCCTGCCAGCGGCCCCATGACCATTGCGCCTAAAAACATCGGAATATCGGCTCCGACAATAACCCCCATCGTCGCAATGGCACCTACGACACCACCTCTTGCCTCATAAATCATTTTACCGCCTGTATAACCAATAAGAAGCGGAAGCAAGTAATTTATCATCGGATCGACCAGACCTGCCAAATCTTCATTTGGCGCCCAGCCGTCTTCAATAAACAGTGCAGTAATAATCCCCCAAGCAATAAACGCGCCAATGTTTGGCATAATCATGCCGCTCAAGTAACTTCCAAAGCGCTGCAATTTTGCTCGAAATGTTCCTGAAGCTGCTTTTTCTGTCTGCTCAGCACTCACACAAATCCCCTCCATTTCACGATAGTAAATGTTGCCAATATTGAATAATGATGCCAAAGTAATCCAGGTATTACTTATGAACATTCTGTCAATACCTTTATACAAATCAATAATAAAGCGTTATCAACCGCATTATCAATTGTTAGAAAATGCAATTTCGTCAACATCATTGTTGACATAAGTGAAATAAGTCCATGTGACTGGCTTAAACGATACAGAGATCAGCCGCTTTCCATGTATACAACATAGAAAGCGGCAAAAAACATTTATGAATTATGAAACGTCTGGGATATCTCTTTTTTGGCGAGCTCTTGATTTGCTTCTTCTAACTGCTTGTGCTCATCTACAGAATCTCCAGCCATCCGGTCTTCTCTAGCGAACTCTTCGTCTGTTATCCCTGTTTTTCTGGCGCTGTTTACCGTGGCATTGGTGTGAGTTGTCTCTTGAAACGCCTGTTTACGTTGGTTTTTCATATGCTTCACTCCTTTTATTGCATAGCATGTGACATTTTACAAGAATAAAACATCTGCTTTTTTCTTAACCTATGGTTAAAGTGATACCTATGGCAGGAGCGGTTCGATGGAATTTATAGACAATCTTTATGCGTTATACAAAAATAAATTAACCGGTGATGAGGAAGATGCTCTCATTATTATTGAAGGCATTTTGCAGTCCATGGGAGCAAGCGACATCAATCATATGATTAGTCAATTGCCGCAAGAGGAAAAGCATGACATGCTTGCTTTATTTTTATATGAACGGTTTCGCCAGAAAATGGCGGAAGAAGGAATGGGTGCATCCAAAAATTGGGATGATGTTCATGAGAAATACTATCACTGACTTCCTGATAAAAGTTCTTTTACCTTAGCCAAGCTTTCTTCATTCAGAGCGTTTGCGTTTTTCTACCCTTTCATCCTTTAATAAAGACAAGCTTTCCTAAAGTACAAAAAAGGTGTCCGAGCACGGACACCTTTAGCTTTCTAAACCATGTATTAATGTCTGTTCCACATTTGTTAAATGATTTAACATTGCCTCTCTAGCAGCAGCAGCATCCCCTGATACAACAGCTGAATAAATACGTTCATGTTCTTCATACAGCCGTTCAAGTGTCTGCTTTTCAGAAAACAGCCACACACGCCGGCTTTCAAACATTGTTTTCCTAAGCGTATCGGAAAGCTGATTCATCACATCGAGCATAATTTTATTTCTGGCAGCCATCGCAATAGCCAAGTGAAAAGCTACATCTGACGCTTCCCCAACATTATCCTCTGCTGTTGCATGCTTCATATCATCTAGTGCTTCTTGCATTTGTTGGAGATCATCATTATTTCGCTTCAGGGCGGCAAGTTCAGCTGCTCCCACTTCCATGATTTTTCGAATCTCAAATAACTCCAGCATTTCTTTTTTAGAAATAATTCGTTCCGGTTTCATCGGATCCAATACATCCGAAAAATCATAGTTATTGACAAATGTGCCTTCACCTTGCTTAATTGTTACAATTCCAACCGCTTGAAGGGCACTTAATGCCTCTCGAACAGCCGATCTGCTCACTTGAAACTGATCCGCTAGCGCAACGACAGAGTCCAGCTTCTCTCCAGGGTGCACTTCTCCTGTTTTTATCATATTTTCAATTTGTTCACGGACAATCGCTGATATTTTTTTGGATTCAATTTGTTTAAAGCTCATCGCTTTATCTCCTTCATTGCTGAATGAGCCTTTATTATACCATAATAGTTGATTTGATGACGATTACCGATCATCAATTAGAATATAGCAAGCTTTTATCGGCCCATGCACACCAACGACTAAATCCAGCTCAATGTCTGCACTGTTGCTAGGCCCTGAAATAAAATTGATACACGAAGGTATGCGCTTTCCGGCCTGTGCTTCTTTATGAATGATTCGGTTCACTTGGCTCATCCGCGGTACAATCGTACTGTAGGGTATTAACGCAATATAATGAGCAGGCAATAAACTGACAGACTGTCCTTTTCCGCCGCCATTCATTAAGACAACTGTCGCTGATTCACTAAGTGTATAATCAGCAAAAGTGATACCCACATCGGCTTGTTCTGTAATAGCAATATCACTTTCATCTGGAGCGCCCCCCCAAGTATGGACGTTTTTCCTTCGAGTGAACGAATCAAGCCCAAACTCTTTAAACCGCAAATCATCCCAAATCGAAATGTGATTGGCCTCGTACTCCTGTAATACTTCATCTAACACGGAAGATAGATTTTGTGTATCTGTTTGTTTAACGTCTGTGTGAATGGCACTGCATTGCTGCTTCAACACTTCCACCAAGTCATCTGTTGAGTACCCTTCCATCACATCCCACTGCGGATGCTGAGAATACACTGGCCGTTCTACTGTTGTACGCCTCTTTCTTCCCAATTTTTCAGCGACATTATTTAAAAAAGAATCACGATTCTGCACACTCCCTTGCTTCATGATGAGCCTCCTTTCTGTCTATTTTTAAACCAATCACGAAAACGTTCTTTTTCAGGCGCCGGAAAATCACGTACATCTGTCCAGCCGCGCAGCGGACCGGGCCCTTTCTCAATCGTTCCATCCTTTGCAAACGGCGACAACATATATGGAGCGGTTTTAGCAGCCATTTGAAAAAGCCCTGGAGAACTTGCTGCCAGACCGAACCCTTTCATCGCATACGTTTCACCAAGCGGCGTTTTCCTTTCTTTTTCAGCAATAACTTTCCGATGTTCAATTAACAACTCGTGCAGCGGGATTTTGACTGGACAAGCATCTGTGCAAGCCGCACACAAGCTAGACGCATACGGCAAGTCTTTATGATCTTCGTATCCTTCAAGTAATGGAGACAGTACTGCTCCAATCGGACCTGGATAAATAGATCCATAAGAGTGGCCGCCGACATGACGATAAACCGGACATACATTAATGCAGGCAGCACAGCGAATGCAATGAAGCGCTGATTGGAAAGCGGTACCCAATATGTTCGAACGCCCATTATCAACGATGACTAAATGAAATTCTTCCGGTCCATCCAAATCACCGTCTTCTTTTGGCCCGCTAAGCCCGGTCACATAACTGGTCAACTTCTGTCCTACGGCACTTCTGCATAACATGCTGACTAGTACATCGAGCTCTTCCCATGTCGGGACAAGACGCTCCATCCCCATCACACTGATATGTGTCTTTGGTATCGTCGTTGCTAGACGGGCATTGCCTTCATTGGTTACAAGCGAAATACTGCCTGACTCTGCCACTGCAAAATTACAGCCGGTAATACCAATATCAGCTTCCAGAAACTCCTGACGCAGCTGCTCACGGGCAAACTGGGTTAATTCCTCCGGTTTGGCCGTTTTATCATAACCTTTTCGTTCTTCAAACGTTTCGCGAATTTGTTCTTTGTTTTTATGAAGAGCCGGGGCAACAATATGAGAAGGCGGATCATGATCATCCATTTGCAGGATGTACTCTCCCAAATCCGATTCAATAACTTCACAGCCTGCCTTTTCCAGCGCCTCATTCATACTGATTTCTTCTGTTACCATGGACTTGGACTTAATAATTTTTTTGGCTTGTTTTTTTGCTGCTATTTCTTTCACGTACTGGTTCGCTTCTTCCGCCGTTTCAGCAAAAAAGACATGGCCGCCGTTTTTCACGACATTTTCACTTAACTGTTCCAAATAATAATCCAAGTTCTCAAGGGTGTGGGAGCGAATTTCATCTGATAGTGTCCGCCATTTCTCCCATTGGCCAAGATCTTCTTCTGCTTGTGCTTTTTTTGTGTGAAGGCGGCCTTGCGCTTGACGGACTGTTTGCCGCATGTAGTCATTGCTGATTCCTTTTTGGACACGATCATCAAAAGAACGTTCTCCGATCTTCATTGGCACGGCCCATTCCTCCTTTATTTCTCTCTGCTATTTAATACTTGTGCAATGTGCATCACATGGACTGGCTTGTCTTTTCGCTGCATGCGTCCGCCAATGTTCATTAAACAGCCGCAATCTGCCCCGATTAAAATATCAGCCTCTGTCTCTTCAATACTGTCAACTTTTTCGTCTACCATCTGCTCTGAAATAGACGACATTTTCACAGCAAATGTCCCGCCAAAACCGCAGCAGTTTTGTTTATTCGGAAGCTCTTTTAATGTGAGACCTTTGACATTTGATAACAACTGATATGGAGCTTCTTTTTCTCCTAACAGACGTGTCATGTGACACGACGTGTGATAAGTGGCAGAAGCAGGAAGCTCTGCTCCTGTATCTGTAATGTGAAGCACTCTGTATAGAAACTCGGTTAATTCGTACGTTTTCTCTGATAACGCCTCGGCTCGTCTTTTCCACTCCTCTTCGTCATGCAGAAGTTCCGGATATTCTTTAAACATCGCTGCACAAGAGCCAGATGGCGTCACAACAGCTTCGGCATGTTCAAATGTTTGAATCATATGCTTGGCTGCTTTTTTTGCGTCACGATGATAGCCGCTATTATAAGCAGGCTGCCCGCAGCATGTTTGTTTTTCTGGAAAGTCTATTTCACAACCGTGTCTCTCTAATAGTTCCACAACATCTTTTCCGACACCTGGATAAAACACATCTGCAAGGCACGTAATAAAAAGAGATACTTTCATTTCCTGTTCCCTCCTTAAGCAGTCTTATGCCAGTTATACAGCCGGTCTTCTTGCTTTTGTTGAAGATGCCCTTGATAACATGCATATAAAAAGAGCCCAACAATCACAATAACCATCGCTGTTCCAATGTTTAATCCTATACCGTGGACAAAAACATAGCCAATTCCACCAGCGAAAAATACGTAATAGACTGTTGGAATTAATGTTTTACGTATAAGTTCTCCTTCTCTTCCAACCAATCCTGCCGCAGCTGATGCGGCCACGACGTTATGCACACAAATCATGTTTCCAGCAGCACCGCCGACAGCTTGCAGCGCGACAATAATAGACGGTGTTATACCGATATTTTGCGCTGTTCCAAATTGAAATAGAGAAAACATCATATTACTAATGGTGTTACTTCCAGCAACAAATGCCCCCAGTGCTCCAACCGCCGGTGCTACCGCAGGATAACTCTCTCCAACAATTCCTGAGACAGTTTCGGCCAATACTAACGGCATGCTTTCAAAGCCTGCACTATTTATCTCAGAATTAATAAATACTTGCACCATAGGAACAGAAAATAACAGCGCTGGAGAAGCCGCCAGGATTGTTTTTCCTGAGTCTTTCCAAGCACTCCCATATGTATAACGGTTCATCTTGTATATGAACGCAGAAAGAATGGAAACAACAAGCAGTATAAAACCAGGTAAAAACAATGGCGTACTTTCAATCGTAATGGCGCTGTTAAACACATTTTCCACACGGACGACAAATGATTCCAGCCATGCCCCGAACGGCAGTGACTGTAATCGAGTGAGAACGAGCAGCACCGCTACGATTACGTAAGGAAGCCATGCTTTTACAGGGTGAACGTGGCGTGCATTGTATTCTGGCTGAACGTTTAATGTTCCAGTCCAGCTGGCATCCCATTTTGAGGCGTCAGCAAAATCCCAATGCTTTTTCGGCATGAACCACCCCTTTTTCGCTGCTGGTACAACGATCGCTAGTCCAATAAGCCCGCCAAACATGGCTGGAAATTCTGGGCCGAGTATATTGGCTACCAGAGCAAAAGGAATCGTAAACGATAACCCAGCAAACAATGCAAATTTCCAAACAGCTAACCCTTCTTTGATGGAACGATGTTCTCCAAAGAAAAACGTCAGCATTGTCACCATAAACAGAGGAATTAACAACCCGACCATTCCATGGAAAATGGCAACCTCTCCGCCGATTGCACGCACATATTCATTGATTGTCATGCCTAACGAACCTGCTGTTTCTTCTACAGCAGAAGATCCTGCTAATCCTGACTGTACGCCGATTAGAATCGGCGTTCCAACAGCACCATAGGATACTGGTGCTGACTGGATAATTAACGCCACCATCACGGCTCCCATCGCTGGAAAGCCAACAGCCACAAGCAGGGGAGCAATAATTGCTGCGGGCGTTCCCCACCCGGAAGCGCCTTCAATAAATGATCCAAATAACCAGCAAATGATAATAGCTTGTATCCTTCTGTCCGGTGTGATATCTGTAAATCCTTGGCGTATTGTCTGTATTGCACCGCTTTCTTTTAACGTGTTAAGCATCAATATTGCACCGAACACAATAAACAGCACCTCAAGTGCAGTTGTCACCCCTTGCATGCTGGCACCTGCAATTTGATTAACCGGGACTCCCCAGACAAAATATGCAATAACAACAGTAACAGCAAATGCTATGGGCATTGCCTTTTTTGCCGGCCAGCGCAGCAAAACAAGGAAAAATAATACCGTTAAAATTGGAATGACAGCTAATAACGACAATATCCCTGTGTTCATTCGCCTTCTCCTCCTCGCATGTCATAATGTCATATGGTCATCAGATGTCTTGTTAGTTGCTATTATTCTATCAATTACTGAAATCGCTTGCAATGCGTTTTTGCAAAAGGAACTCCACTTTATTTTTATGGGAACATAAAAACGTGCTGCCGTATTATCGTGCAGCACGCTCTCTCTATACTTCCTGCTTTATTCTTTTTAAATGCCTTCCCATCTTTTCGCTTCATCTAACACAATGCCAAATTGATCCAGGGTTCGATAAGCCAAGTGGTCAATAGCATCATCCAATGATGCGGGGTGGTTATAAAAGGCCGGCATCATCGGAAAAATAACTGCTCCCATTTTGGACAGCTCTGTCATATTTTCTAAATGAATCGTGTTTAACGGTGTTTCCCTCGCTAGCAGCAGCAATTTCTTTCTCTCTTTTAACATCACATCGGCCGCGCGTGTAATTAAGTTGTCAGCAAGTCCCGTACGAATAGACGCGACTGTTTTCATGCTGCAAGGAGCCACAATCATTCCATCCACTTGGAACGACCCGCTCGATATAGCTGCTGCTTGATTTTTGGAGGAGTAGCTGTAATCGGCTAATGCTTCAACATCTTTAATAGAATAGGATGTTTCATGTTCAATAGTGACTCGCCCCCATGAGGAAATAACTAAATGCGTCTCCGCGTCTGCTTTTTGCAGCATTTCTAATAAACGAATTCCCATGATGGCTCCTGAAGCTCCGGATATTGCGACAATGACTTTCATCGGTGGGCCTCCTCCATACTTATCTTTCCGTATCATTTAATCAAATAAGGATGGCGCAAAACGAGCAGGATCTACTTCTTTAAAAGCAGCTCGTTTAAACTTGTCCTTTAAGTGAAACGGCACGGTACAATCAAAGATTGTTTTCGTTGATATTCCTTTTGCAGGAATCGTCGCACTGTACTCCGGTGTTTGAGAAGGGTCCAGCGGATGGCAGCGCACCCCTGGGATAAAACTTGTATCCACGTCACCTTGAAAACGAGTCGTCATCGCCCATAAGACATCGTTTGAATCAAATGGGTCAACATCTTCATCAACAATATAGACATGCTTTAACTCTGAAAAGGCGGAAAACGCCAGCATCGCTGCTTGCTTTTGACGGCCTTCGTCACTTGGCTGGCTTTTCTTAAATTGTAAAACAGCCATATATTTGCCGCCGCCAGCAGAATGCGCGTAAACATTTAACAATTTCCCCGGCATGGCTTTTTCTACCATCTGCAAAATACTCGCTTCTGTCGGAATGCCAGCCATATTTACGTGCTCCTCACTCGGACCAATGACTGTTTGCATAATCGGGTTTTTACGATGTGTAACAGCCTTGACTTTTATTACAGGCAGCTCTTGTACCGCAATCCCTTGGTACCCAGGAAACTCAGGCATTGCCATGCCCGTGTCAGTATTTTGATCTTCCCTTACACGTTTATTCGGAATAAGTTCGCCTTCTATCACGTACTCAGCATTGGCAATCGCTTTTTCATCAATGGTAACACACGGTGTTAATTCTACTGGTTCTTTGCGAATCCCGCCAGCAATTGTTAGTTCATTGAATCCAAGTGGGGTAGTAGGAGGTTCAAAACATGCTCCAATTTCAATGGCCGGGTCCACGCCGATGCTAATGGAAATAGGCAATGGCTTTCCTTCTGCTTCGGCTTTTTTCCGAAATACATCAAGATGACGCGCACCTGGCACAAAGTACATCGACATTTCATCTTTGCTTTGTAAACATAAGCGGTGAATCGTTACATCCGACTCTCCCGTTTCAGCATCTGATGCATAACACATTCCCATAGTAATATATGGTCCAGCATCTTCTTCTGTATTCGTTGGTGCCGGTATCAGTTTGCGAATATCAAAGCCAGGTTCATCAGCATAGTGAACCACTTCTTGTGCTTTTGCTTTTTCATTTGGAATCGTTACCGGATCAATCGCATGGTTAACGGCTTCATTTAATAGAAATCCAAGCCGCTCAGGAGGTGTATCAAGAAGATATCCAACTCTCTCTCGGCTGGCGAGCAACCCTATCATCACGCGAGCGTCTTCATGGCCTTTTACATGATTAAACATCATGGCCGGCCCTGTCTGCGTAGGACGCATAACCGTTCCGCCTGCTCCAATGTGACGGTATACTCCCGATAATTCAGCATGAGGGTCCACTGGTTCATCCGTTTCAATATATTGTCCCGAAATTTCTTTCAAACGTTCGACTGCAGAACGAAAATCTCTTACTTTTGTTTTTGTTACTGACATGTATATTCCTCCCCGATTTGTTATATCCAGCGCAACAAACATCTTTATCGTCATGCTATATGTTTATTTTGTTATATCTTGCTAAATTTTCTTACTTCTCTGCTGTTACTGTCATTTTAAAGGAATTTCGTTTACATTTAAATGAAAAGGTTTTAATGATGATTCATACAACGCAAAAATAAAACTCTATCGCAGCCAAGCCGTGTGAATCAAAGAAACGTTTGCTCATCTTTGAGCAGCTGCTTCATAAGCGCTTTTCTTTGAATCTGCTTTCATAAGAACCATTGACTTTTCTTTTTCTTGACTAAGAAAAACGGTAGTTGAGAAACCCGCGCAACTACCGCCTTTGTCACCGTAGAAGCTGCTGCTTTAGAACACATCTGCTGCAGACGAGATGCTTTTCCGCGGGCATGCCCGTTCTGCGGAGTCTTCGCTTCATGCTGTTCCCGCTGGATCCGCCCGTCTTCCGCTCCTACTTCGGATAGCGCATGCATGAAACATCTTTGAAATAACAATTAACATATATACTTTCCTGCCTTCTAAAAAGAAAAGCTGTCTAAAGGGGATAAAACCCTTTTCAGACAGCTTTTTCGTTTTACTTTTGTGCAGGTATTTTCTTTTTCGCTTCGGCACGCCGCTTATGAAGAATTGGCTCAGTGTAGCCACTCGGTTGTTCATATCCTTTAAACACAAGATCACACGCAGCTTGAAAAGCGACCGATTCTTCAAAGTTATCAGCCATAGGACGATATCCGTCTACACCTTTGTTTTGTTCATCTACCACTTTGGCCATTCGTTTCATTGTTTCCATTACTTGTTCTTTCGTGCAAATACCGTGATGAAGCCAATTAGCCATGTGCTGGCTGGAAATTCGAAGCGTGGCACGGTCTTCCATTAAGCCGACATTATTAATATCTGGAACTTTCGAGCAGCCGATGCCCATTTCTACCCAGCGTACTACATATCCTAATATGCCTTGTGCATTATTATCCAGCTCTTGCTGTACTTCGTCTGCACTCCAATTTGGCTGTTTTGCAACTGGGATTTGTAAAATATCATCTTCATGATTTTCTACGTTTTGCAGAAGCTGCTGCTGTACATCCTTTACGTCCACTTGATGATAGTGAAGCGCATGCAGCGTAGCAGCAGTTGGTGATGGAACCCAAGCCGTATTTGCCCCCGCTTTTAACTGGCCATCTTTTTGCTCTAACATATCAGCCATTAAATCCGGCATGGCCCACATTCCCTTACCAATTTGCGCACGCCCTTTCAATCCTGTTTCCAGTCCTCTGTGTACATTCGATTTTTCATATGCTGACAGCCATACTGATTTCTTCATATCTCCTTTGCGAATCATAGGACCTGCTTCCATGGAAGTATGCATTTCATCTCCCGTACGATCCAAAAACCCAGTGTTAATAAAAATAATTCTTTCTTTCACTTCTTTGATGCAGTTTTTAAGATTCAAAGACGTTCTGCGTTCTTCATCCATTACGCCAATCTTCAGTGTGTGGCGCGCTAATCCCAGCATATCTTCTAATTTATTAAACAGTTTATTAGCAAAGGCTACTTCTTTAGAACCGTGCATTTTTGGCTTAACGATATAAACAGAGCCTTTTTCTGAGTTCTGATATTTGCCGTTTCCTGCTATATCATGTTTAGCAATCAAACTCGTTACCGCACCATCTAGTATTCCCTCCGGCACTTCCTTTCCGTTTTCATCGAATACCGCATCAATTGTCATCAAATGTCCGACGTTTCGAACTAACATATGCGACCTGCCCGAGAGTTTTAATTCGCCTCCTGATTTCGATTGATACACTCGATCAGGATTTAATGTACGGGTGACCGTTTTTGTGCCTTTTTGAAAGGTTTCTGTTAAATCTCCTTTCATTAACCCAAGCCAGTTGCGATACACTAATACCTTATCTTCAGCATCAACTGCCGCAACAGAGTCTTCACAATCCATAATGGTGGTGACTGCTGATTCGCATACAATGTCTTTTATTCCAGCTGAATCTGTTTTGCCAATTGCATCCTGCGCATCAATTTGAATGTCAAAATGCAAATCGTTATTTTTTATTAAAATAGATGCTGGGTTCGCCTTTTCGCCTTGGTAGCCAACGAACTTATCGGCATCTTTCAGCTCTGTGGTCTTTCCATTTTCCAAGGTTACATATAGTGTGCTGCCATCAATTGCATATTTAACGGCTTCTTTGTGTGAACCCGCTTGAAGCGGCACTATATCATCAAGAAATGCTTTGGCATAAGCAATAACTTTTTGCCCTCTTGCTGGATTATAACTGCTTGTTATTTCAGCACCGTCTTCTTCACTAATCACATCGGTGCCGTATAATGCATCATATAAACTGCCCCATCTCGCATTTGCTGCGTTTAACGCATAACGAGCATTACTCATCGGTACAACCAGCTGCGGGCCTCCTTGACTGGCGATTTCATCATCAACATTCGCAGTCGTCACTTCAAAGTCTTCCACTTCTGGTTCTAAATACTCTATTTCCTTTAAAAATGCTTTATACGTTTGAAAGTCAAATGAACCTTTGTGCTGCTTATGCCACTGGTGTATTTGTTCCTGCAGGTCGTCTCTTGTTTTTAACAGTTCCCTGTTTTCAGGAGACATTTCATGAATGATGTTATCTAACCCTTGCCAAAACGCTTCTTTTGATACACCGCTTCCTGGAATAGCTTCCTCATTTACAAACTCATACAGTTCTGCTGCTACAGTTAAACGCCCTGCCTTAACATATTTACTCACATCCATGCTCCCCTTCCATTATATTGTTGCTTATTACAAAACACTGTTTCTATTTATTTATATATTACCACACCGATTCCCCTTTTTCAATTGTTCTGACAAATTAATCCTTAAAGAAAAGTTGGCTGACGCCAAGGTGCAGGCGGTTGCCTAGCTGCACTGCTGCTGATTTTCTCAAAATCTTGACTGCGTCGATAATTCACCCATGTTAAAATTCTATACTTTTCTATCAGTGCAAAAAAAGAACAGAGACCGTCTGCATCCTACGGTTCTCTGCTCATCCTGCTGCTATATCCCAGGCGTTGGGATACACGCTTTCCAATATTCATAAATGTATCTTTCATCTCGCGGATTCTCTCTTCTCCCATCCGAATTGAAGGTCCGGATATACTGATGGAGCCGGCAATCTCCCCTCGGAAGTTAAAGATCGGGACAGCAATGCACGTAATACCGACTTCATTTTCTTCTCGTTCTATGCCATACCCGCGCTCTCTAATCACGCGTAAGTTTTCCAACAGCTCATCTGCATCTGTTATCGTATGTTCGGTATGACGAGGAAGCCCTTTTTGTTCGATGATTTCCATCACTTCTGCCGGCGGCAGGTAAGCTAAAATCGTTTTTCCAGCACTCGTACAATGCATCGGCGCCCGTTTTCCTACTTGAGAATGCATACGCAGTGTCTCGTTTCCTTCTAACTTTTCGATGTACACAGCTTCTTTTTGTGAATAAATAACAAGATGAATCACTTCATTAGTCATATCTTCCAGCTCTTTTAAATAAGGTGCTGCCTCTTTGCGTATATCAATGGAATCGAGCAGCTTAGAGCTCAATTCCAAGTACTGATAGCCGAGCCGGTATCTTTTCGTTTCTGTATCTTGTTCGATAAACCCGTGTTCCATCAGCGTGGAAAGCAGACGAAAAATGGAACTTTTATTTAAGCCAAGTTCACCAGCTAACTCGGTCACGCCGTAACCATCTCTTTTCGTGCTGACTAATTTAATAATTGTTAATGCCCGGTCAACCGATTTCACCATAGAACCTGCCTCCTTTCTATCTCATCTTCGTCGAATATTTCTTTATTATAACATTAATTAAATGAAGAAAGGACCATACGCCTTGAAAGAAGGAGGTTCGGCTAAGACGACTGACTTCCATCCTCCGAATCCGCGACAAGTCCTGAAGGACGGGGCCGGACCGAGGGAAGCTCGAGCGAGCAGATGCTTGCGCTAGGCAATGAAAACGCCAACGTTTATCCTTTCCTCCTTTGCAAAAAAACTTTGCCCCGTGTCATGGACAAAGTTTTCTTGCTCTCATGATTTTTATTCCGTTACAAGCTCTTTTGCTAATTCTGCATCTTTTACATATGCTTTTGGAAGCATAATCAATTCTTTATCAAACTCGTCTAACGACATACCTTTTCTTACTCTATTAGGCGTATCAGGGTTTGCCAGCGCTTGGCGGGCAATCGCAGCAAAATCTGCTTCACCATTCTCTAATACAGACGCAGCTTGATTAGGGTCACTTAAGCTGCCGCACGCTATGACAGTCTTTTTGGAAAAGCTTTTAGCTGCCTGACTCATCGTCATCGTTCCGTCACCAAATCCCGGAGAAACAGCATCCATATCTGAAATATGAATATAATCGACATCTGTCTTGCCTAACGTGGTGAAAATTGTTTCTGCATCTTTTTCACCGCCGGGCCACTGATAGTCCGGATTGGTGGCTTTCAGCTGGGAGATGCGGATGCCGACAATCATATCTTTTCCAACCGCGTCACGCACTTCCTGTATGAGCTCCGTCAACAGACGCAGCCTGTTTTCCAGCGTTCCCCCGTATTCATCTTCTCTCTTATTAATAGACTCGGATAAAAACTCATCGAGCAGATACCCATTTGCTCCGTGAAGTTCCACTCCATCAAATCCTGCTTCTTTTGCATAAACCGCTGCCTGAACAAAACCTTGTTTCACATTCTTTATTCCTTGTTTTGACAACTCTTCAGCCACTGGAAAAGCACCGCTTCCCCCATATACTGGCACCATATCACGCGGCGGTTGAAACGAAGAAGGTGCTATGTTTTTATCTTCATAATAATTTCCTTGCGACTGCGCACCTCCGTGCATTAACTGTGCAATAAATAAGGCACCGTGTTTTTGGACATCGGAGACAATCGGCTTCCAAGCTTCTCTATGTTTGTCTGTGGCAAGTCCAGCCTGATACTCATACGCTTGGCTGTATTTTTCATCTGTATAAATGCCTTCTGTAATGACGGCTGAAAATCCACCCAATGCAAACCTCTTATAATACTGGTGAACACGTTCATTCGGTGTGCCGTCCTCCTCAGAACTGACTCTTGTCATCGGCCCTACAATGTATCGGTTTTTCAGCTTGTGTTTTCCTATAAAACCAGGTTCAAACAATACATCTGGATTCAAAGCCATTTTTATCACCCTACATTTCTTTATTCGTTTGCTCTGCGCGTATTATTATGTCCCTGAATCAATTTCATAATTCAGACCTGTCACATTATAAACGAACATTATATGAAATCCCCTCGTTATCATTCGATTTCCGCTTCAGGCGGACGCTTTCCGCGGGCTTGGCTTCAGCCTCCTCGGCAGCAAGCTGCCTGCGGGGTCTTCAGCTCAAGCTTATCCCGCAGGAGTCGCCGCCTTACGCTACAATCGAAATAATGTTCGCTTTTGATAATCATAAAAGCACTTATGAAATTGATTTCACTACATAGATATTTTTACACTTTTCCCGTTCAGCTTTCAAACAATAGGCTTTCCTGGTCTCGGCTTGCAGGTTACACCTCTTTTCTTACAGGGGTAAGAGCATCGTGTACAGCTTTTTCTAACCGTTCACGCTGTTTGGCACGTTCTTGTTTATCCCAATGCAGCAATTCACCCATTGTATGTTCTACCCCATCTTTCCACTGCTTTACCCAATGTATATTAAAATATAAGGCAGCTGTT
>NZ_FNDK01000019.1 GCF_900099605.1 Alteribacillus persepolensis | reverse complement strand
CCGGTACGTGACTGACCAAAAGAGAGCAGCTGACGAAGAGATTCGCCGCTTATTCTTTTCAAAACTGGCAACTCCATTAGCAAGCCACCAAATTGAAGGAGGATTTTTTTATGCCTTTAGTATCCATGAAAGAAATGCTTGAAAAAGCAAAGGCAGAGCATTACGCTGTCGGTCAATTTAACTTAAACAACTTAGAATTTATTCAAGCCATTTTGCAAGCAGCGGAAGAAGAACAATCACCGTTAATTTGCGGTGTATCCGAAGGTGCTGCACGCTACATGGGTGGATTTAAGCCAGTAGTAGCGATGGTAGAATCTTTGATGGAGTCATACAACGTAACGGTACCCGTTGCGATTCATTTAGATCACGGTTCCAGCTTTGAAAAGTGTGTAGAAGCCATTCATGCTGGATTTACGTCTGTCATGATTGATGGTTCCCATTATCCGCTTGAAGAAAACATTGAACTTACAAAGCGTGTCGTAGACGTAGCACATGCCGTAGGTGTATCTGTTGAAGCGGAGCTTGGACGTATTGGCGGACAAGAAGACGATGTTATCGTAGACGATGCAGAAGCAGCTTATGCGATTCCATCTGAATGTAAAGAATTAGTTTCTCAAACAGGTGTTGATTGCTTTGCACCAGCACTTGGATCTGTACATGGGCCATACAAAGGCGAGCCAAATCTAGGGTTTGAGCGCATGAAAGAAATTGATAATCTTGTTGGTGTTCCGCTAGTGCTGCACGGCGGTACAGGTATCCCAGCAGAAGACGTTCAAAAAGCGATTGAGTATGGACATGCCAAAATTAACGTAAACACAGAAAGCCAAATTTCTTCTGCAGCAGCAGTGCGTAAAACATTAGAAGAAAAGCCGGAGCTGTATGATCCTAGAAAATATATGGGACCTGCTCGTGAAGCAGTAAAAGAAACAGTAAAAAGCAAAATGCGTGAATTTGGCTCCTCCAATCGTGCTTAGGTAATATAGAAGAACTATAACGAAGAAATGTGGAGAAGAGTTAATTTGCATGCAAGCAGTATTTATCTGTATGCTTATTAACTCTTCCCTTTTAACATGGATGTTTACACTATAAACTGGGAGGGATCAAACATGAAATTCTTCATAGATACGGCCAGCTTAGACCAAATAAAAGAAGCGCATGAACTAGGAATTTTATCAGGAGTTACAACAAATCCAAGTTTAGTAGCGAAAGAAGGCGTCGATTTCAAAGAACGTCTCAAAGAGATTACACGTCTTGTGCAAGGTTCGGTCAGCGCTGAAGTGATTTCTACAGATGCGCAAGGAATGATTAAAGAAGGCCGCGAATTAGCAGAAGTTGCGCCGAATATTACGGTGAAGGTGCCGATGACAACAGAAGGGTTAAAAGCAGTGAAGACCTTCTCTGAGGAGAATATTGACACAAACGTCACCCTTGTTTTCTCTTCTGTGCAAGCGCTTTTAGCCGCACGTGCTGGAGCTACATACGTGTCTCCGTTCTTAGGCCGTTTAGACGATATTGGTCACAACGGGCTTGATTTGATTAGCGAGATTTCGGAAATATTTAACGAACATGCGATAGACACCGAAATTATTGCAGCGTCTATTCGCCACCCACTTCATGTTTCCGAAGCCGCGATTCGAGGTGCTCACATCGCAACAGTACCGCTTAAAGTCATCTCCCAGTTAGTACAGCATCCATTGACAGACAAAGGGATCGAAAAATTTCTTCAAGATTGGGAAAATCGTCCGAGCTAATGTGAGTGAATATGTCCGGCTTTATGTCGGACTTTCCGTTTATTTGTGGAAATCAGAATTTTTTTCAAGATGGATGTCTTCTTGTGCGTCTAACAGCGTAAGAGGTTGTCCATAATGAAAAAAGATAAGAAAACAGAGTCGGCGCCTGATAATATGGGCAGAAAAATGTTGGTACATTAAAGAGGATATTCAGTGTGTTTCTGAAATATTTTCTTTCATGAAACGGCGTGAAAGCGTTGATAGCCGGCATGTCGTTCATGGATCAGCGGTGAATGGCAGGATTTTTTCAACATGAAGCCGAAATAACGGTATGGAGGCAGACTGTTTTGTAAAACAGTGCGGCTCAGGGTGCTTGCG
This sequence comes from Alteribacillus persepolensis, assembly GCF_900099605.1. Taxonomy (GTDB): domain Bacteria; phylum Bacillota; class Bacilli; order Bacillales; family Marinococcaceae; genus Alteribacillus; species Alteribacillus persepolensis. The sequence goes on along the minus strand of NZ_FNDK01000019.1, from coordinate 62,646 downwards.
CTTTTTTCTTATCTTCCGACAAATGATGAGCAGCATCACAAGAGACTATGAATGAGGAAGTGAATCGCTCATGGAAAAGTTAATGGTTGAAGGAGGCCATCCTTTACGTGGAAAAGTTCAGGTCAGCGGAGCCAAAAATAGTGCGGTGGCATTGGTGCCGGCTGCCATTCTTGCGGACTCTGTTGTATCCATTGAAAATTTGCCGGAGATTTCTGATGTAGAAACGCTAGCGTCTCTTTTAGAAGATATTGGAGCTTCTGTCTCTTATGAAGGCAGCCGTATGACGGTTGATCCAACAAACGTCATTCCAATGCCGCTGCCAAATGGCAGAGTAAAAAAATTACGAGCTTCTTATTATATGATGGGGGCGATGCTTGGCAAATTTAAACGTGCAGCAATCGGACTTCCAGGTGGGTGCAACTTAGGTCCACGGCCGATTGACCAGCATATTAAAGGATTTGAGGCATTAGGTGCAAAAGTGACAAACGAACACGGTGCTATTTATTTACGTGCAGACAAGTTAAGAGGAGCCCGCATTTATTTAGACGTTGTTAGTGTTGGTGCAACGATTAATATTATGCTGGCAGCGGTGAAAGCAGAAGGGCGCACCGTTATCGAAAATGCGGCAAAGGAACCGGAAATTATTGATGTTGCCACGCTGCTGACCAGCATGGGAGCTAAAATAAAAGGTGTTGGCACTAATGTCATTCGCATTGACGGCGTGGAAGAACTAAATGGATGTGCGCACTCGATTATTCCAGACCGCATTGAAGCGGGAACGTATATTATTGCAGCAGCGGCGATGGGAGAAGAAGTGCTCGTAGATAATATCATTCCTGATCACTTAGAGTCACTCATTGCCAAACTGCGGGAAATGGGTGTGCAGATACAGGCAGGTGATGACCAAATTTTTATTCGCTCGTCTCCTGATTTAACCAGTGTTGATATTAAAACGTTAGTCTATCCCGGGTTTGCAACAGACCTGCAGCAGCCGATGACCGTTTTATTAACGAAAGCACAAGGGACAGGCATTGTGACGGATACTATTTACAATGCCCGCTTTAAACATGTAGATGAACTGCGCCGCATGGGGGCGGATATAAAAGTAGAAGGACGGTCCGCACTAATTAATGGAAAGAAGCGGCTGCAAGGCGCTAGAGTGAAAGCAAGTGACCTCCGTGCAGGAGCTGCGCTGATTATTGCTGGTTTAATGGCAGAAGGCGTGACAGAAATAACAGGAATGGAACACGTCGACCGCGGGTATGAAAACTTAGAAGAAAAACTGTTGACTCTAGGTGCGAATGTTTGGAGAGAGAAATTAAGCACAGAAGAAGCCGAACAAGTAAAAAGTTCATAAGAAAACATATGGGAGGGGACCAATATGGAGAGAAGTTTGTCAATGGAGTTAGTTCGCGTGACGGAGGCAGCAGCATTATCATCGGCGCGCTGGATGGGCCGAGGAAAAAAAGAAGAAGCCGATGACGCCGCAACCAGTGCCATGCGTGATGTGTTTGACACGATACCGATGAAAGGGACAGTTGTTATCGGGGAAGGAGAAAAAGATGAAGCTCCGATGCTGTACATAGACGAGAAACTTGGGAATGGATATGGTCCTAGAGTCGATGTTGCAGTAGACCCGCTGGAAGGAACAAACATTGTTGCAAACGGTATGTGGAATGCATTAGCAGTTATTGCTGTAGCGGACCATGGTAACCTTTTACATGCCCCGGATATGTATATGGATAAAATTGCTGTTGGACCATCAGCAGTGGGAAAAGTCGATATTGATGCACCAATCGAAGATAACTTAAAAGCGGTGGCTCAAGCAAAAGGAAAAGATGTGGAAGATGTCGTTGTTACGGTACTAAACCGGGATCGGCATAGTGAATTAATTCAACATATCCGAGACGCAGGAGCGCGCATTAAATTGATTCAAGACGGTGATGTTGCTGCGGCTATGAACACAGCGTTTGAAGAAACAGGCATTGATATGTATGTTGGCTCTGGAGGGGCTCCAGAAGGTGTTCTTTCCGCTGTAGCTCTCAAATGTCTTGGCGGCGAGCAGCAAGCAAAACTTCTTCCAAAGGACGATGAAGAGCTGGAACGCTGCAAGAAAATGGGGATTGAAGACGTATCCCGCGTGCTGCATATGCAGGATCTTGTAGGCGGGGATGATGCTATTTTCGCAGCTACTGGCGTTACAGACGGAGAACTGCTGAAAGGAGTTCACTACAAAGGGAAAAACGCGACAACGCAGTCACTGGTTATGCGCGCGAAGTCAGGTACGGTTCGATTTATTGACGGCAAACATAATGTGAAGAAGAAGCCAGACTTTGTGATCAAACCATAAATCAAGGTGAGAAAAGCTGCTGTAATACATAAATAGCAGCTTTTTCTCTTTTTTTGTTGTCACGGCAATAAAACGTGTTTAAAATAAGTAAGAAGCGGGAATAAAAGATAGATAGATAAATAAATGGTACGTTCGTTATCCTTCCCCCTTTCATACGGAAACCTTTGGTCTCTTCATACCCACTCCTGTGAATGTTCCCTATTAGATGTTTTTAACTCACTTAATCCGACACATTTCATATGGCATCTGAAATATAGTGACGACGGTTACATAGATAGATAAAAGAAGAAAAGTGGTGAAGATGTTGAGTGTAAACTTAGCTGAATTAGAAAATAAGACATTAAAAGAATTGTATAGTCTAGCGAAAGAATATAAAGTTTCGTATTACAGCAAATTAACAAAACGTGAATTGATTTTTGCTATTTTAAAAGGACAAGCCGAAAAAGATGGTTTAATGTTTATGGAAGGCGTCCTCGAAATTATTCAAACGGAAGGATATGGGTTTTTACGTCCGATTAACTATTTGCCAAGTTCCGAGGATATTTATATTTCGGCCTCCCAAATCCGCCGTTTCAGCTTAAGAAATGGTGATAAAATATCTGGGAAAGTAAGGCCGCCTAAAGATACGGAACGCTATCACGGCTTATTGATGGTGGAGGCTGTAAATGGAGAAGATCCGGATACATCCAAAGAGCGGCCGCATTTCCCGGCTTTAACACCATTGTATCCGCAGGATCGAATGACGCTTGAAAACAAGCCAGGGCGAATCAGCGCTCGTTTAATTGACTTAATTACACCAGTTGGTTTTGGACAGCGCGGGTTAATTGTTGCTCCTCCCAAAGCAGGGAAGACTTCGCTGTTAAAAGAAGTGGCCAACAGCATTACAGAGAACCATCCTGAAACAGAACTCATTATGCTGCTCGTAGATGAGCGCCCAGAAGAGGTCACCGACATTGAACGGTCTGTAGATGGTGATATCGTCAGCTCCACTTTTGACGAGCTGCCGGAAAATCATATTAAAGTGGCAGAACTTGTTTTAGAAAGAGCAATGCGGCTGGTGGAACATAAAAAAGATGTCGTTATCTTGATGGACAGTATTACCCGTTTAGCGAGAGCGTACAATTTAGTTATCCCTCCAAGCGGGCGTACATTGTCCGGCGGGATCGACCCCGCTGCTTTTCATCGTCCGAAACGCTTTTTTGGGGCGGCACGTAATATTGAGGAAGGCGGAAGTTTAACGATTTTGGCTACCGCACTGGTTGATACAGGTTCGCGGATGGACGATGTCATTTATGAAGAATTTAAAGGGACGGGGAACATGGAGCTCCATCTGGACCGCCGCCTGGCTGAACGAAGAATTTTCCCATCCATCGACATTCGCCGCTCGAGCACACGCAAAGAAGAACTTCTCGTATCCAAAGACCATTTAGAACATTTATGGGCGATCCGCAAGTCTATGAACGATTCTCCGGAGTTTGTGGACCACTTTATCCGTCGCTTAAAACAAACAAAAACCAATGATGAGTTTTTTGACGAAATGGAAAGAGACAAGGCAAAAGGGCAGGCTGCTGGACGCCGGTAGTGCCAAGAGAGTGTTGTTTTTTAAAGAAATCTTGAAAAATTCCCTTCTCCTTGTTATAATCTCGTTATGTGTGAAATTGACTCTGACCTACAGTGATGATACGTGTTGGTCATCATCATAAGATAGCAGGGCGAAAAGGAGTGAAAACGATGAAACAAGATATCCATCCAGATTACAAAAAAGTAGTATTTATGGATACAAGCACTGGTTTTAAATTCTTGAGCGGTTCTACCAAAGGTTCTGATGAAACCATTGAGTGGGAAGACGGCAGCACATATCCTCTTCTTAAAGTAGAGATTAGTTCTGATTCCCATCCGTTCTACACCGGAAAGCAAAAGCTTGCCGATGCAGGCGGCCGTATCGACCGTTTCAAAAAGAAATACAACCTCAAGTAAGACCATGTATTATTGGACAGGCAAGGGACGCCACTTGCCTGTTTTTTTTGTGAGGTAAGAATGTATAAAAGTTTGGCGTTTTTATGGTCCAGAAAAAGCGCCTGCTCGCTCAGGCGCACACGACGTAGGTCGGTTCAGCGTTGCCACAGGAGATGCTTCCACAGGAAGTGTGCGTTCTTAGTAGAAGTACCTTAAAGAAGTTCTTTCACCATAGCCGAATGTCCTTCTTTCAGCACGCGGAACAAGGTTTTTTACACATGAGGAATGTTTAACACAGCGAAAGGATCAATATATAAGTGAAATGGAGGCTTCCGCTGTAAGGAAAGGACACGGCAGCAAGCTGCGTTTTTCTAAAAGATCGTATGTATCTTATGCGTATGGACAGAAGCAGATGTTCATACCTTTTCGCAAATGACATTCATTTACATATTGATTCAACATGAAATATTGGAGAAAATAAGAAAAGAAAAATGATACTAACGGTGGTTACGCGTTTTGGAATAAGGTGGGAGTTTTATGTATGTGGTAAGAAAAGAGGGCTGGATTGAGGTTGTATGCGGCAGCATGTTTTCAGGGAAATCGGAGGAATTAATCAGGCGCGTGCGAAGAGCTGCGTATGGCCAGCTGAACGTCGTTGTATTTAAACCAGTCATTGATAACCGTTACAGCGACGAAGAAGTAGTATCTCATAATGGAACGAAAGTGTTAGCAAAAGCGGTGGCATCATCTGAAGACATCATCAGCCAAATTGATGGCAGTGTACAAATGGTAGCCGTTGATGAGGTACAGTTTTTTGATGAAAACATTGTACCAGTGTCACAAAAGCTTGCTGATAATGGTGTGCGCGTTGTGCTGGCTGGTTTGGATCAAGATTTTCGCGGGGAACCTTTTACTCAAGTGCGCGACGTCATGGCAGCTGCGGAAGATGTAACTAAGCTGCAAGCAGTGTGCCCTTGTTGTGGCTCTCCGGCTTCGAGAACGCAGCGGTTGATTGGTGGAAAACCGGCTCATTATGACGATGAAATTATACTGGTTGGCGCAGATGAAGCGTATGAGCCGCGCTGCCGCCATTGTCATGAAGTTCCTGGAAAGCCGGACTATGACGTAGGGATGCCGGTGAAAAATCACACAACGTAGCGGGCCAAGGGCGCTTCTTCCAAAAGAACAGGAGGAAGCGTTTTTTTCGTTTATGCAGCCGTGCAGAACTGCTTGGGGGAATGAAACAGTACATTTTTGGAAACCCTAACACTGCAGATCATATCGTTTTACTGCAAGGGGGTTGTAGAATGAAAAAATGGACATGTGCTGTGTTCATTCTCTTGCTTTTTTCTACAGCAGCTTGTCAACAAGCTGAAGATAACGAGCAAGCAGGTGAACCGCGTGCACCATGGCTTGAATCACTGAACGGGCCTGGTCCTGCAAATTCTGAGCGCCTGCGGCCTGCACAAGATGGCAGCAGTCCGTCTGATTATAATCAGGGGCCGGGAAATGTATCGATGACGACGAGAAAACAAACACAAGGGTCAGATAAAGAAATGGCTGAGAGCTTTGCGCAAGACCTTGGGTTTTCCCCGCTTTATACCACCTTTGGCGGACGTTACGCATATGTGTATGTGAACGCTGATGACTCGTGGAATAAAAATGAAAAGGATCAAAAGAAATCAGAGCTCGAACAAAAATATCAGCAGGCATTTCCTCGTTATGACGTGCGTGTTTATGTAGTAAATGGCGGTGAATAACAAAAAACGGTCAGAAGCAGCAATCGTGCTGGCTTTTGACCGTTTTTACATACCAGGTGGTGCAGTTTGCTGGTGCCGGATTGAAAACAGATGTTTACGTGGCCCGGCGTACGGTTTGTTGAATCGGATCCCACACTCCGTTATATGGTGGTGCATACGATAAATCCAAATCTTCAAAATCCGACAATGTCATGTGGTGGAACAGCGCAGTCGCTAATACGTCAATACGTTTATCTGCACCATCTTTTCCAATGACTTGTCCGCCGATAACCATGTCATTATCGGTGCGGTATAGCAGCTTGACGTGCAGGGCGGTTTTGCCGGCAAAGTATCCAGCAATATTAACGGTTTTGTTTGTCACTGTGTCATAGGCAAAACCGATATCATCAGCTTCCGCCTCGTTCAAACCTGTTTTTGCAAGGGTAAGGTCAAAAAAGCGCAAAATCGATGTTCCTAAAATACCTTGAAACGCTTTGGGCTTTCCAATCATATTTAACCCCGCTGTGCGGCCTTGTTTGTTTGCGTGGGTGCCAAGCGGAACGTAATCGTCTTTTTCCTTGATACGGTGGTACTGTACCGCGCAGTCACCAGCTGCATAGACGTCTTTTTCATTTGTTTGCATGTAGCGGTTTACTTTCACCGCACCGTTGTCTTCTACGTGAACATTTGTCTTTTGTAAGAATTCTGTGTTTGGTTTAATACCTGCTGCGACAATAACCATGTCTGTTTGATAGGTATTTTGGTCCGTAACAACAGCTTCAACTTGATCGGTGCCAGTAAATGATTCAACAGATTCTTCTAAACATAGTTCGACACCGTGTTTTTTGGCTTCCTCTAAAATCAATTCTCCCATATCTTCATCAAACATTTTGGCTAAACGGTTGTTGCGTTCAATGATTCGCACGTGTCGTCCGGTTTCGATAAAGTTTTCAGCCAGTTCTAATCCAACGTAGCCGCCGCCGATAATGGTGACGTCTGACACACCGTCTAAATCAGCGGCAATCTCTTTTATATCAGGGATGGTTTTTAAGGTGTGAATGTTGTGTAAATTACGGCCTTCCCAATCAGGAACAACGGGAGATGCGCCGCTTGCAATCAGCAGTTTATCGTAAGGTATTTCAAATGGCTGATTGTGTTGGAGGTCCATTCCTTTTACTAATTTCTTTTCGATGTCAACGTCTGTTACTTCATGGAACGTTCGGGCATCAATGCCATGTTTATTACGAAATGTGTCTACCTCTCGCGCAATTAAATCATCTGTGCTTTCAACGGCGCCACCGATAATATACGGAAGGCCGCACTGAGCGTAAGAGTAAATACCGCCCCGCTCCAGTGTTGTAACATTGGCTTTTTCATCTTTACGTACAATTTGCATTGCAGCACTCATTCCAGCGGCATCACCGCCAATGATGACATAATCCATGATATTCCCCCTTTTAGACGTATGTATGAAAACCCCTGGGTGGTATTATACCCTAATATCATAGATAAAAACCTGAAAGTGCAACTTTGACGCAAACATAGCGTTATATTATAATTGTACTGTTATGCAACCGATAAAGAGGTGAACGCTTGTGCTAGAGAGACTACAAGCCGTAGAGGATCGCTATGAAGAATTGAATGAATTGTTAAGTGATCCGGAAGTTATCAATGATTCTAAAAAATTACGAGAATATTCCAAAGAGCAATCGGATATATCTGAGACAGTTACTGCGTACCGGAAATACAAAGAAGTAACCACGCAGCTTGACGATGCCAAATCCATGCTGGCAGATGATTTAGATGATGAAATGGAAGACATGGTCAAACTGGAAATTGATGAACTTTCGGAGAAAAAAGAAGAATTAGAAGAGCAGTTGAAGGTCTTGCTGCTGCCAAAAGACCCGAATGACGACAAAAACGTTATCGTAGAGGTGCGCGGTGCAGCAGGAGGAGATGAAGCCGCGCTGTTTGCCGGTGATTTGTATAAAATGTATTCTCGTTATGCGGAGAAAAACGGCTGGAAACCGGAAGTAATTGAAGCAAGTCCGACAGAGCTTGGCGGTTACAAAGAAATTATTTTTATGATTAACGGAGAAGGCGCCTATTCGAAAATGAAATATGAAAACGGTGCTCACCGTGTGCAGCGTGTCCCAAGCACAGAATCTGGCGGGCGTATTCATACTTCAACCGCAACCGTAGCTGTTTTGCCGGAAGCAGAGGAAGTAGAAATCGAAGTACACGACAAAGATATTCGTGTCGATACGTTTGCATCAAGCGGCCCCGGCGGACAGAGCGTCAATACGACTATGTCTGCTGTACGCTTAACACATGAGCCGACAGGCATTGTTGTTTCCTGTCAGGACGAGAAATCGCAAATCAAAAATAAAGACAAAGCAATGAAAGTACTGCGTGCACGTATTTATGATATGTATCAGCGTGAAGCTGAAGCAGAGTATGCGGAAAATCGTAAATCAGCAGTTGGCACAGGGGATCGTTCGGAAAGAATTCGAACGTATAATTTCCCGCAAAGCCGCGTGACCGACCACCGCATTAATTTGACAGTGCAAAAGCTTGACCAAATTCTGCAAGGGGAACTTGATGAAATTATTGATTCCCTCATTGTAGAAGAGCAGGCAGAAATGATGGAAAAGGCAGGCGACTCTTAATGAAGCCAACCTTTGTGTATGAAGCCCTCAGCTGGGCTTCTTCTTTTTTAGCTGAAAGAGGCAGAGAAACACGAGCGGCTGAGATATTAATGAAACATCGGTTAGGGGTTTCTAATTGGACAGAGTTTCATTTCATGAGACGAGAGAAGCTGCCAGAGGGTGTGTGGGAAACGTATTATGAAGATATTGTCGCTCACAGCACAGGTGTGCCGATTCAGCACAGGACAGGTGTGGAAGAGTTTTTTGGAAGAACCTTTCACGTGAGCAGCGATGTTTTAATACCACGTCCAGAAACTGAAGAGCTTGTTAATGGCGTAATTGAATGGGGGAGACAACGTCAACATCCACTGACGGTTTGCGATATTGGCACTGGCAGTGGAGCCATTGCGGTAACACTTGCACTTGAGCTGCGCGGGGTTTCTGTTACCGCCGTTGATATTAATGAAGCGGCGTTAGATACAGCTAAAAGTAATGCCTCTCTCCACGGAGCATCTGTTACGTTTTTACAAGGAGACTTGGTACAGCCGATTCTTCAGCAGAACAAACGCTTTGACGTGATTGTTTCAAATCCTCCATATATTCCAAAAGCAGATTGGGAACAGCTTGATACGTTAGTGAAAGATCACGAGCCAGAGCTTGCACTTATTGGTTCGGATGATGATGGTTTGTATTGCTACCGTGCGATTGCGGATAAGCTTCCGCGCGTATTAAAAGAAAACGGCTTAGCTGCATTTGAAGTCGGAGAAAATCAAGCAGAACAAACAGCAAAGATATTAAAAGAGGCACTTCCTCAAGCAGCGGTAAATATTTATCGTGACATAAATGGAAAAGAACGCATGGTTTTTTGTGAAAGGAGAGCGTAAGCCGCGCCAGTGCAAATGTTGTCGAGCGATTTATTGTTTATAACAATGCTGCACCGTCCAAACTGATTGCTGAAAGGGCGGTGTCATTGGGATGAAAAACAAAGCACTTATTTATGTTATTTTTCTTGTTCTTATTGCTTGGCTGCATATGGAACAGCAGCAAAATGCCTCAGCGTCTAATCCAAGTATAGATACGATTCCAGAAGAAGCGATTCGTTTGCGTATTTTGGCACACGATGACTCACCAAAAGAGCAATTATTAAAACGAGAAGTCCGCGATGCGGTGAATGCAGAAGTACGCCAGCTTATGGAAGGCGTTACAGAAAAAGAAGAAGCAAGAGGCGTAATGGAAGCAAACGTGGATGCTATTGAAAAAGTAGTGCGAAATGTGATAGCAGACCACCATTTGTCCCACACATTTACAATTGGATTAAAGGAGCAAGTAGAGTTTCCGACGAGAATTTACGGACCGCTTGTTTATCCGGCTGGTGAATACGAAGCCTTAGTTGTGTCTATTGGGGAAGGAAAAGGAGAAAATTGGTGGTGTGTTTTGTTTCCGCCGCTTTGTTTTCTCTCTGCAAATGAAGAAGAGGATGTGGAAAACAATACAGAACCTGTGGAAAACATCGATGCAGAAGAGGGTTTTGTGGACAAAAATGATGATTCTGTGGAAAATGAAAAAGAATATTCTTTTTTCATTGTGGAAAAGTGGAATAAATGGTTCGGTAAAAGTTGATGAGACGAATTTAAAGCCTTTCATAAAAGGAATTACAAAAGTTATCCACAAATGAATTTCCGCTGTGGGTAACTTTTGCTCGTTACCAGTATAACGGCAGATTCCCTGTAATAAAAGGATGCTATGTTATGAAAAGAAGGGGGAGAGACTATGAGTTATAAACAAACAAAGGTGTGGAATGTGGATAACTTGAATGACGGGTATACGTCAGACCCTGATATAAAGGAAGCAGCGCTGTGGATAAAACAAGGAGAAGCAGTCGCCTTCCCAACAGAAACGGTATATGGTCTTGGGGCAGATGCGACAAGTGACAGCGCTGTGGAAAAAATATTTAAGGCGAAAGGCAGACCGGGAGATAATCCGCTTATTGTACATATAGGATCGAAAAAGCAGTTAACAGATTTTGTGGCTTTCATCCCCCGCATGGCGGAAGTGCTGATAAAAGAATTTTGGCCAGGGCCGCTTACGCTTATTTTCCCGAAAAGAGCGAATGTATCAGAAAAAGTTACAGCTGGACTCGGCACGGTCGCTGTTCGAATGCCTGATCACGTTGTTGCGCGTGCGTTATTAAAAGAAGCAGAGCTTCCTGTGGCTGCTCCCAGTGCTAATCAGTCCGGCCGGCCAAGTCCAACAAAAGCACAACATGTTTATCACGATTTACATGGCAGAATTGCCGGGATTGTTGATGGGGGGCCGTCAGGGTTTGGGCTGGAATCGACCGTAGTGGATTGTACAGGTGATATCGCTTGGATTTTGCGTCCTGGCGGTGTGACGAAAGAACAATTAGAATCGGTACTTGGAGAAGGGAGCGTCCGAATAGAGTCAAAGAAACAAAAGAGCCATCACGCTCCAAAGGCTCCAGGGATGAAATATCGGCATTATGCTCCTGATTCGCCGCTCGTTTTAGTGGAAGATACGAAGTCGCTTCAGCAGAATCTCCAAGAAGCAAAAGAAACAGGGCGCAAAACGGTTGTTATGGCAGTGAACGAACATCAAGCAATGTTGGAACAGGACACGGATGCATTTATTTGTCTTGGTTCTATGAACAAATTAGAGCAGATAGCTGCTCACTTGTATGATAATCTTCGCCAAGCAGATCAATGGGATGCTGATATCATTTTTTGTGAAACATTTCCGAAAGAAGGTATTGGGGAAGCTATTATGAATCGGCTTGAAAAAGCCTCTTTTCAATCGTAAACGCTTGATTGTTGAATGTTCCTCTTTGGACATGCATACAGTGTAAAAGCATGTCCGGAAAGGAGATTGGGCAATGGGCGGATGGTTGGTTTTAGCGATGATGGCTTCAGCACTAAGTATGGATGCTTTTTCGATGTCTCTGGCCGTGGCCATGAAAGGGGCCAGGCGCATTAATAAGCTGTATACTGCTTGTGTCGTTGGTTTTTTTCACATGTTAATGCCTTTTCTCGGTTTATTCGGAGGACGTTGGATTGCGTCGTCTTTTGAGCAAATTGCGATTATCACAGGCGGTGTGCTGCTTTTGATAATTGGGGGACAAATGGTGTGGGCCGGATGGAAAAATGACGGAGAAACCGGTGGAGTCATTGTTCCAGTAGGAATCGGTCTATTTCTTTTTGCGGTTCTTGTCAGTTTAGACAGTTTTTCTATAGGGATTACCCTTGGTATTTTAAATGCCCCATTAGCACAAGTGCTGTGCATGTTTGGTTTATTTAGTGCATGTTTTACGTGGGCTGGACTTACACTTGGCCATCACCTGCAGTATACATTAGGACGCTACAGTGAAATATTTGGCGGAGTTATTTTATTTGGGTTTGGCCTAAAATTAATCATGTAATCGCTAGACAGACAGGAAATATGATAAAATATAATGCAAATGATATGGAAGGATGTGGACGCCATCATGACAAATGTTTTGTTTGTGTGTACAGGGAATACATGCCGAAGTCCGATGGCAGAAGCATTGTTCCGGGCCAAAGGCATGGAAGAGGTACAGGCGCGTTCCGCCGGCATTTATGCAGCACAAGGCATGCCCGCATCAGAGGGAGCCAAAACGGTATTACATGAACGGCAAATAGCGTTTGGGCATGCATCACAGCCGCTAACAGATGAATTAATTGATTGGGCTGATATTATTTTAACGATGACAAAAAGCCATCGCGATATCGTTCATCAAACACATCCGAAAGCGATGGATAAAGCTTTTACGCTGCGTGAATTTGCATGGGATGATAAATATGGTGCAGACATTGCCGACCCAATTGGAGGAACGGATGAAACGTACCGAGCTTGTGCGGATGAAATAGACGAGCTTTTAGACCAAGTAATGAAAAAACTAAAACAGTGGTAAAAGACAATGAGGAGGCAGCGAGATGAAACTTGCGATTGGTTCTGATCATGCAGGCTACCGTTTAAAAGTAGAAATTGTAAAAGTGCTGGAAGAAATGAACATCGAATTTGAGGATGTGGGGTGTCACTGTACCGATTCCGTTGATTATCCCGATTACGCGCTTCCAGTAGCGGAAAAAGTTGCGGCTGGTGAAGTAGACAAAGGCATCCTTATCTGCGGAACGGGAATTGGCATGTCTATTTCCGCTAATAAAATAAAAGGCATCCGCTGTGCGCTTGTCCATGATGTGTTTACGGCCAAAGCAACGAGAGCACACAATGATTCGAATATCCTCGCAATGGGCGAGCGTATTATCGGGCCGGGACTGGCAGCAGAAATTGTCAAAGCTTGGCTTGAGACGGACTTTGAAGGCGGACGCCACGAAAAGCGCGTCGATAAAATGATGGCAATCGAAGAAAAGTAATGGCTGCCTGAAACGGACCTAATCATTGGGTCCGTTTTTTTAACAGAAAGTGTAAAAGTTTGGCATTTTCATGGTCCGGCGCAAGCACCTGCTCGCTCGAGGTTCCTTCGGTCCGTCGATGGAAAGCAAAAGTCAGCTTTCCATATGCCGGCCCTCCAGGACTTGTCGCGGGCTCCCAGGACGGGAGTCAGTTCGGCGTTGTCCCAGGACGGGACGTTCTTAGTCGAACGTCCCTCAGCAAGGCGCTTGCGCTTTTCTTTGTATGATTGGATGAACAATTCTTTTTCGTGACGAAGCATTTTATGATACCTTTACATAAGAGGTGAACGCGATGGAAGATGTACAAAAACAATGGCAAGCATCGTTAAAAACCTGTCTTGATGCAATCGTTTCTCATATGGATCTAGATCACCGCCATCTTTTTGTGATTGGCTGCAGTTCAAGTGAAGTGGTCGGAAAGCGAATTGGAACATCTGGTTCAAAGGAAGCTGCAGAAGCTTTGTTTGCAGAATTCATGGCATTTCATCAGCGAACCGGCGTACATTTGGCATTTCAAGGATGCGAGCATATTAATCGAGCGCTTATATTAGAAAGAAAGACAGCGCGCATGTTTGCGTTAGAAGAAGTACGTGTTGTGCCACACCGTAAAGCAGGCGGAGCCATGAGCACACATGCGTATCATCATTTTCAAGATCCGGCAGTGGTAGAGCACATTCGTGCGGATGCGGGTATCGACATTGGGGATACATTCATCGGCATGCATTTAAAACATGTTGCTGTGCCCGTTCGTTGTGAAGTGACAGCAATCGGTAATGCCCACGTCACCATGGCAAAAACGAGACCGAAGTTAATCGGCGGCCCGCGTGCCGTTTATGAATAATGTTTCATATGAAAAACTTAATATTTTTGCATTTTTTTATTATAAAATACGGATTTAAAGCTCATTTTCATGTTACAATAGCGATTGAATGCAAAAAGGAACGACTAAAACACGAATGAGTCACCGATATGCAAAGGAAAGAAAGGAGTACGCAATCTTTATGGAAACCATCAAAAATCAAGACCCTAGTGTGTTTCAAGCCTTACAAGATGAACTCTCCCGCCAACGCGATAAAATTGAACTTATTGCTTCTGAAAACTTTGTCAGCCGCGCTGTCATGGAAGCACAAGGTTCTGTTTTAACGAATAAATACGCCGAAGGTTATCCCGGCCGCCGCTATTATGGAGGATGTGAGCATGTAGACACAGCAGAAGATCTTGCTCGCGATCGTGCGAAGCAAATCTTTGGTGCAGAACACGTCAACGTACAGCCGCACTCTGGTGCGCAGGCAAACATGGCTGTTTATTTCACCGCGCTGGATGTAGGAGATACGGTTCTTGGAATGAACTTATCTCACGGCGGCCACTTAACACATGGAAGTCCGGTTAACTTCAGCGGTGTGCAGTACAATTTCGTGGAATACGGCGTAACAAAAGAAGATCAAGTCATTGATTACGATGAAGTATTAAAAGCAGCAAAAGAACATCAGCCAAAACTTATTGTTGCGGGTGCAAGTGCTTATCCACGCGAAATTGACTTTAAAAAGTTTCGCGAAATCGCTGATGAAGTCGGAGCTTATCTCATGGTAGACATGGCACACATTGCTGGTCTTGTGGCTGCGGGTGTTCACCAAAATCCTGTTTTGCATGCGCATTTTGTAACAACGACGACGCATAAAACATTGCGCGGACCTCGCGGCGGCATGATTTTATGTAAAGAAGAGTTTGCGAAAAAAATCGACAAAGCTGTCTTTCCAGGGCTGCAAGGCGGTCCATTAATGCACGTCATTGCCGCAAAAGCTGTATCATTTGGAGAAGTGCTGCAAGATGAATTTAAAACATACGCAGAAAATGTGGTAAAAAATGCGAAGCGTCTTGGAGAAGCATTAAAGAAAGAAGGCATTGATCTTGTTTCTGATGGAACAGACAACCACTTGCTGCTTCTTGACTTGCAAAGCCTTGGAATTACAGGAAAAGTAGCCGAAAAAGCGCTGGATGAAGTAGGATTGACAACCAATAAAAATGCCATTCCATTTGATCCAGAAAGTCCATTTGTAACAAGTGGTATCCGTATTGGTACGGCTGCTGTCACATCCCGTGGTTTCGGTGAGAAAGAAATGGATGAAATTGGAGCAATTATGGCACTGACATTGAAAAATCACGACCACGAAGAATCATTAAAAGTAGCTGCTGAACGTGTCGATGCGTTAACCCAGCAGTATCCAATGTATGAATACTTGTAAACGCTGAAAGAGGCTGCGACACAAGTATAGGAACTATATAATAATCCGAACTGATTTATTAAAAATCAGTTCGGATTATTTGTTTATCAAAGGAATTTCTATCGTTGCTCCGTCAACATACGCCGCGTTCCGCGGGCACAGCCTCAGCTGACTTGGTAAAGAACAGGCCTTTACCACGTGGATTTTCGGCACGTCCTTCAACGCACAGGACGTGCTGGTGTCGGCGTTGGCCACACGATGCGGCTGGTCTTAGCCGACGTCCCGCAGGAGTCTCCGTATGTTGACGACGTTTGCTTAAAATATGCTTTCATATCTTATTGTTTGGCTTTTGAGTAACCTGTTTTAGATTTGTCCCAGTCTCTTTTTATAAGGGAAGAACGTATAAAAGTTTGGCGTTTTCATTGTCCAGCGCAAGCGCCTGCTCGCTCGGGTTTTCTTCGGTCCAAAAAGGTGATACCTTCATTTTTTCTAACATAAAGGCTGCCGGGATTATGATCACCTCTTCCTTTTCTGAATGAATGGCTCTGCCGGCTCGCTTGCTGCGAGCAGCGCGGCTGTTGTTTATCTCATCTAATCGCCATTAACCGGGACATAGACAATAAGCAAACCATCTATTCACTCCAGCACTTGGATGAAAACCCTTTTTGCTGATAGGAAAGGATAACGTGTTAGCACGGGTAAATGATGGACGTCGTTTATATGTGGAAGAAATCAATATACATGCAATGAACCCGCCATCTGCATCCAAAGACTTGACGCCAGCCAAGTCTTTTTTACGAATGAGACGACGTTGTCCGGGAAACATATAAAGAGTAAACGCGGACAAAAGAGAGACGATAAGCATGAGATAGTGTCCATACAAAAATAATCAGAATCGTAGGGCTATTTTTTAGTGCTTGAAGGTGTTCCTATTTTTCTGTACAATTTCATAGGAAAAAGCATGTCCGTATACAGGATTAGAAATTCTACCGGATAAATCCCGGAATAAAGGAGCCGATTTCTTATATGGGGAAAGTACATGTATTAGATCATCCTCTCATTCAACATAAGTTAACATTTATTCGAGACGTGTCGACAGGTACAAAAGAGTTTCGTGAGCTCGTTGATGAAGTTTCTACATTGATGGCTTTTGAAATCACGAGACACTTGCAGCTGCAAGAAGTAACAGTAGAAACGCCGGTTGGTCCGGCTAAATCTCACACGCTTGCTGGTAAAAAGTTAGGTATTGTTCCGATACTGCGTGCCGGTCTGGGCATGTCCGATGGTATTTTGCGGCTTATTCCCGCTGCCAAAGTAGGGCACGTTGGTTTGTATAGAGACCCAGAGACGCTGAAGCCAGTAGAATATTACGTGAAGCTTCCAAGCGATGTGGCAGAGCGTGAATTTATTGTCGTCGATCCAATGCTTGCGACAGGCGGTTCCGCTGCAGAAGCGATTACCAGCTTGAAAAAACGCGGTGCCACTAATATTAAGCTGATGTGTCTTATCGCTGCACCGGAAGGGGTAGAAATCGTACACGAAGCTCATCCTGACATTGATATCTACCTAGCTTCTCTTGATGAAAAGCTAAATGAAAAAGGCTACATTGTGCCGGGCCTCGGTGACGCTGGTGACCGTTTGTTTGGCACAAAATAATAAGATATCGATTTGGCTTCAGACGGCAGATGCTGTCTGAAGTTTTTTTGTGCGCAAAAAAGAATAAAGGTTGGAGTTTTTGGTTCTACGTCCGGTGTATTTACCAAAGACTCGGCGACGAGACGAATTTTTAAAGGTTGATGGGGATAATTGCATTTCTGGTTGGGCCGCTTGGCAGGTTCGCTTGCCGCGGGCAGCACGTCAGCTGCTGCTTTTCCCGAAGGCGTCTCCGTTGATTGCGATCAACCAGGTCATAGATAACAAGCATACATGTATTCACCCTGACATTTGTGCTGGGTTCATTTATCTCGTCTCGCTCAAGCACTCAACCATACAACGTGACCCGGCTCAATCTTGCTGCAAGCAGGATGTGTCTGCTGCAGGAGGTGGTTTCTAAACTGCCCATAGCAGCTGGGGCCGTACGTAGTAAAAGTTCCATAACCGTAGTCAAACCGCCTTTTTTCAGACTATTCACGCTTTTTGTTATCTTTTATAAACGGAAGAATAAAAAACATAATATTTAGATAATTGTTAAAATAGGTCATTAGAACTAGTTATGCGAAAGTTGCTGTGGAGATATTTTTTCTGTTGCAGTCAGTTGAGGACATCTGTGTTATTAAGATATTTTACTGAAATAATAATGCAGTTGTTTGTATCTTCCAATTGCCTAAATCGCATAAATAAGATCTGTCTGCCGCATGATAAGGAGAAGAAAAACCGAGTATGGCAAGGGGACAGGAGGAAAACGATGAAGATTGATTGCAAAAGGAGGGGCAAGTTAGGCGGCAAGCAGTGGGTAATCATCCTCCTTTCCATGATGATATGCAGTGCATCATGGTTTACGTTTATAAATAAAACCGCAGTGGCCAAACAAGAGTATATCGAAGCGATTATTGCAGTGGAAGATGACATGGCATTAGCAGAGGTAGAGGCAAGGTTAACTTCCCAGCTTCCAGAAATAGAGATTGTTCATACGTATAACAACGGATTTAGGGGATTTGCGGTACAAGCAACATCCACCCAATTGCAAGTATTGACTGGTTTTGAAGGAGTCAAACGAGCAGATCCTTCTGTGTCGTATACTTCATCGTTAAAAGACAGTGTGCCGTTTATTGGTGCAGAAGCCATCCGCGGCAAACTCGATAAAAATGGTGTTGCTCTTACTGGCAAAGGAATAAAAGTTGGAATTATTGATACCGGCATTGATTACCATCATCCGGATTTATCCCGAAACTACAAAGGAGGGTATGATTTCGTTGATAAAGACGATGATCCGTTAGAGGGAAAAGATAAAAATGGTCAAGGGACAGTGCACGGAACACATGTGGCAGGAATTATCGCGGCAAATGGCGCAGTAAGAGGCGTAGCACCGGAGGCAGATATCTATATGTATCGTGCGCTTGGGCCGGCAGGGCAAGGGTCCACAGAACAAATCCTGGCAGCCATTGATAAAGCAATTGAAGACGAAGTAGATGTGCTGAACCTCTCACTCGGAAGTCCCATTAACGGCCCGGATTGGCCGACGAGCGAGGCGCTGGACAAGGCGGCAGAGAAAGGGATTGTAGCTGTTACGTCTAGCGGGAACAGCGGCCCGGCGATGTGGAGTGTTGGCTCTCCTGGAACTGCTGATAAGGCTATTTCAGTCGGAGCCTCGATTCCACCGCTGAAGATGCCCAAATTAACATTATTTCGCAAACCAGAGCTCTCGATTTCCATCCAGTCCGTACAAGGTACTGCTCCATGGCAGTTTCGGCGTGATATTCCATTGGTAGATGGAGGGCTCGGTATGACAGAGGATTTAGAAAACGTAAGAGGGAAAGCCGTTCTCATTGAACGAGGCGGGATTCCACTTATTCGCAAAATCGTGAATGCTCGTAAAGCCGGTGCAGATGCCATTATTATTTATAATAACGTTGCTGGCGCTTTTGCTGCTGCCACCGAAGAAGTACAGCCCATTCCAGCAGTAACGATAACTAGAGAAGATGGGGAGGCGCTGCATAAAGCCATTCAAGAACAAGAGGATGCAAAAACAACGGTGCTGCGTACCGTGCTTGAAGAAGAAACCGATCATATGGCTTTTTTCAGCTCAAGAGGGCCGGTAGCTCGCTCGTGGAAAATAAAACCAGATGTCGTCGCACCAGGAGTAGACATTGATAGTACGGTGCCAAACGGATATCTGGCCTTAAATGGAACAAGCATGGCAGCTCCGCATATTGCCGGAGCGGCAGCGCTCTTAAAACAAGCAAAGCCGGAATGGGGAGCAGAACAAATCAAAGCAGCTTTAATGAATACAGCTGTAGCGCTAACCGACGACAGTGATAATGAGTACCCGCCATTTGTGCAGGGAGCAGGACGTGTCGATATGACAAAAGCTATTCGCACCGACACTCTTGCGTATCCGGGGACACTTTCTTTTGGAGTGTGGTCGCTAGGAGAGAGAGAGCAGCTGCACGAAGAAACAATTGTATTGGAGAACCATTCAAAGAAGGTCAAAACGTACTCCTTTACGACAGATTCTACACCATTTTTAGGGCTCAAATGGGAACTGCCGAGACAGGTAAGAGTCAAGCCAGGACAGAAAAAAGCTGTCACTGTTCGACTGAGAGTGGAGCCAGCAGCCGTTGATTATAATCAGCTGGACGGCGCATTGACTATCGAAGGTGGTAATGAAGCAATCCGCCTGCCGTATTTGTTGTTTATTAATGAGCCGGATTATCCGCGTATCGGTGCCTTTGATTTGCAGCCTCTTGGCACAAACAAAGGATACCAATACGAAGTGTATATGCCTGGCGGGGCCGAAGAGTTGGAAATTGCTCTATATGATCCAGATACGTATGCGTTTGTCGGCATCTTGGACCAAAATAAAGCAATTAAGCCTGGATTATACGAACAAAAGTTAGCAGCAGATGATATCGGTGTTCCTGAAGGGACATACAGAGCCGTCGTTTATGCCAAAGCTGGCAGCAAGGAAGAGGTATTAGAAACGATGATACGTTTAGAGCAAAAACAAATCGATGAGAAACGGTCAAAAAGGTAAAGCGGGAAAAACGCGTATCGGAACGACACAATAAAAGTTTTTCACAGCTGAAGCCCCTGTGCCCGCGGAACGTAACGTATGTTTACGGAGTAACGATAGAAATTCCTGTGATAAACAAATAATAGGGCTGTATCAAAAGGTCATGCATAATGACCTTTTGACAGCCCTTTTTTCGGTTCTATAAGGTTTGTTGTTTGGATGAACGTAGACCCTCTCGTATGAATGGCTCTTCAGGCTCGCCTGCCGCGGACAATGCTTCAGCTCTTGCTTCGACGCACAGGACCTTGCTAGTGTCGGCGTCAGCCACACGATGTGGCTGGTCTTAGCCGACGCCCCGCAGGCTTCTTCCTCCTCGTCTGCGGTAAACGTTGTCCGCTCCATACGTGATATAGTAACGACTGCTGGCACAGCAGGAGGCAAATGCTGATGTTTGCACAAGCATCACGCTATTCAGACACAACTTCTAGGTGCAAAAGAGACAGGCTGTGTTTACAGCAAGCATGCGCCGATAGAGTTGTAACCGAACAAAGTGGTTGGGTGTTCTGCAAAAATGTGCATGTAAACGAAAAAACGACATATGTATATTAGAAGTATTCGACATGTTTTTGCTAAAATAATACACAACTTATAATTATCTGGAAAGTTGAAAAAATTGTCACGCAATAGTCACATTTGAAAGCCGCAGAACCCTTATATGACAAGGCATTTTTCTTGTGTAACACATTGACATAAAGGGTTGGCTATTGTACGATTACAAAGGGAATGTGAGAGGGTTTACATATTTAACACGTTACATTTTCTGCTAGGGGTTTAATGGCTGTACATCCTGCTTGATAAAATAGGGTTGCTTCATCGTGTGATATTTTCTATACCCCATCACATCTTACCCAAAACATTGCGAATGGAGGCGGACATGGCCAAAGACAACAAACCTCCAAAGTCGTTTCAGACGATGGCATTAACATCAGCGGTTTTGTCGTATTTAGTCGGACCAGTTCTCATTGGGATTTTCAGTGGGCGATGGTTAGATGCGCAGTTTGGGACGGCACCTTTTCTTTTGATTGTCGGTTTACTTGCCGGACTTGCCGGTGGAGTGTACGGACTAGTCCGTCTGCTCGGTAAATATTTAGGAGACGATCAAGAGTGAAAATCTTTGAGGCCAATGTTAAACGTTATGTCCTATTTTCTTTCACGGCAATGTGCTTGTACGTTCTTGGGTGGGCGGTGCTGCCCTATGAAAAGACCTTTTTCAGCCTGGGGACGGGAACGCTGATTGGACTTTTTAATTTGTGGAGCATGTACCGAGAAGTGAAAAAGTTCGATGAAGCAAACGGTAAAGCCAAGCGGAAGTTTACGTTTGGAATGCTGTCGCGATTTGCAGCGGGTGCGCTGGTTGCCGTACTGTTTATCCGCTTCCCTGAAAACTTTCACATTGCTGGGCTTGTTGCTGGATTTGTTACACCATATGTCATCATCTTTATATCGTCATTGTTTTTCAGCTTAACAGGACAAGCAAGGAGGCGAGGGGACAGCATCTGACAGATTATTTGTAAAGGGGTGAAGAAGAGTGGACCACGAATCGCCGATTGTTTATGATCTGTTTGGAATAGCAGGGTTTCATGTAAACCTTTCCAACATCATGATGTTAACTATTTCAGCTCTTATTGTATTCTGCATTGGTGTTTTTAGTGCAAGGGGCTTGAAAATGAAGCCGTCAGGAATGCAAAACGGTTTCGAATGGATCATAGACTTTGTGAAAAATACCATTAACAGTGCGATGGATTGGAAAACAGGTGAGAGGTTCTTTGGGCTTGGTATTACGATTTTCCTTTGGATTTTTGTCTCCAATATGCTCGGGATACCGTTTATGATTGTCAACCACGAGACACACGAACTCTGGTGGAAATCACCAACAGCTGACCCTGTTATTACGATGACGCTGGCTGTTATGGTTATTTTACTCACTCACTACTATGGAATCAAAATGAAAGGCTTTAAAGAATATGGAAAAGGCTACTTTAAGCCGATACCATATTTATTCCCGTTAAAAGTATTAGAAGAGTTCACCAACACGCTGACGCTTGGGATGCGTTTGTTTGGTAACTTGTATGCAAAAGAAATTTTGTTGACACTGCTTGCTACCGCTGGGGGTGCAAGTGTTTTGGGGGCATTGGCTGCCGCAGCGCCAATGATTGCATGGCAGGCGTTTAGTATTTTCATCGGTGCCATCCAGGCATTTATCTTCTTAATGCTGACTATGGTTTATTTGGCACATAAAGTTGCAGACGATCACTAAGGAATAAGTATTCACTTTGATACTTCATTATACTTAATTATACTAAGGGAGGATTATTATCATGGGTTTATTAGCAGCAGCAATCGCAGCTGGTTTGGCTGCAGTAGGTGCAGGTATTGGTAACGCATTAATCGTAAAAGGGACACTTGAAGGGGTTGCACGTCAGCCGGAACTTAAAGGTACATTGCAGACACTTATGTTTATCGGTATCGCGCTTGTTGAGGCCCTTCCGATCATTGCAATCGTAATCGCCTTTATCGTTATGGGTGGATAGTCAATCTGTCTTCAGCAGTAACAAGTATGGCGAAGGTTAAATGAAGACTTCGCCATTCCTTTTGTATGACAGCAGAAAGGAGTGAGTTCCGTGCCAGATGTAATCTACTGGGGCGATGTTATATTTTCGCTTGGCATGTTCGTGATTTTGCTCCTCTTATTGCGTAAATTCGCATGGGGGCCAATCGTAAACATGATGAAAGAGCGCGAAGAACATATTGCCAATGAAATTGATACAGCAGAAAAAAGCCGCCAGGATGCGGAAAAATATTTAGAAGAACAGCGCAAAGAAGTAGAGCGTGCGAAAGAAGAAGCACAATCTATTGTTGAAACAGCACGTAAAACAAGTGAACGACAAGGAGAAGAGATTGTCGCACAGGCCCGTTCCGAAGCAGAGCGGCTGAAAGAAAATGCACTTGAAGACATTTCCCGTGAAAAAGAACAAGCAGTGGCTGAGCTGCGCGAGCAGGTTAGTACGCTGTCTGTAATGATCGCAACGAAGATTATCGAGAAAGAATTGGATGAAAAAGAGCAGGAAAAACTGATTGAAGAGTACATTCAAGAGGCAGGCGAACGATTATGATTAGTTCACAAGCAGCCAACCGTTATGCCGGAGCGCTTTTTGACCTTGCTAAGGAAAAAGGCGTCCTTGAAGACACTCGAGCAGAGCTTGAAACGGTAAAAAACGTTTTTCAAGACAATGAACAGTTACTTGCGCTTCTTCATCATCCGAAAGTATCTCACGAAAAGAAAGAACAACTTTTGCGTGAAGGATTCGCTGGTGCAAGTGAGCTTGTGCAAAACATGTTGCTTTTGCTCTTGGAAAAGGACCGCATTGACAATATTGTCTTAGTAGCTGAGAGCTTTCAACAATTAGCGGATGAAGAACAAAAAGTGGGACATGCTGTAGTGTCTACAGTTAAGCCGCTTTCCGAATCAGAACGTACATTAATCTCTGAGAAATTCGCGAAGAAAGTCGGGAAAGACACCCTTTACATCGAAAACCAAATTGATCCTCAATTGGTGGGCGGCATCAAAGTCCAAATTGGAGATACCATTTTTGATGGCAGTGTGAAAGGGCAGTTGAACCGTATGGAACGCGAACTGGTTTCTGGGAAACGATAAAGATAGGGGTGAACGTCAATGAGCATCAGACCTGATGAGATTAGTTCTCTCATTAAACAGCAGATTGAAAACTTTCAGTCTGATGTAGAAGCAAATGAAGTCGGCACCGTTATACAGATCGGTGACGGTATTGCACGTGCTCATGGCCTTGAGAATGTAATGGCCGGAGAATTGCTGGAATTCTCAAATGGGGTTATGGGTATGGCTCAAAACCTTGAAGAAAATAACGTCGGTATTGTTGTTCTTGGACCGTACGATGAAATTCGTGAAGGAGACGAAGTAAAACGTACCGGACGTATTATGGAAGTGCCTGTCGGGGAGGAACTGCTTGGCCGCGTTGTCGACCCGCTCGGTCAGCCGCTTGATGGAAAAGGTGCACTAGAGACGACAAAAACACGTCCAATTGAAAGTCCGGCGCCAGGTGTTATGGACCGTAAATCAGTGCATGAGCCTCTTCAAACAGGTATTAAAGCAATTGACTCGATGATTCCAGTCGGCAGAGGTCAGCGTGAGTTAATTATTGGTGACCGTCAGATTGGTAAGACATCTATTGCAGTGGATACTATTCTTAACCAAAAAGAAGAAGATATCCTTTGTATTTATGTTGCAATCGGACAAAAAGAATCCACCGTTGCAGGTGTTGTGGAAACGTTCCGCCAGTACGGTGCACTTGACTATACGATTGTTGTTAACGCTGGTGCGTCTGATCCGGCACCGCTTCTTTACCTTGCTCCATATGCCGGGGTATCCATGGGCGAAGAATTCATGTACAACGGCAAGCACGTATTGGTTGTATATGATGACTTAACAAAACAGGCCGCTGCGTATCGTGAGCTGTCCCTATTGCTCCGCCGTCCGCCAGGCCGTGAAGCATTCCCAGGGGATGTATTCTACCTTCACTCCCGTTTGCTTGAGCGTGCTGCGAAGCTGAGCGACGATAAAGGTGCAGGGTCACTAACTGCGCTTCCGTTTATCGAAACGCAAGCCGGTGACGTAGGGGCGTACATTCCAACGAACGTTATCTCCATCACGGATGGACAAATCTTCTTGCAGACTGATTTATTCCACTCCGGTGTAAGACCAGCCGTTAACCCAGGTATTTCGGTATCTCGTGTTGGTGGTTCCGCACAAATCAAAGCGATGAAGAAAGTGTCCGGTACACTTCGTCTGGACTTGGCGTCGTTCCGTGAGCTGGAAGCATTTGCTCAGTTCGGCTCTGACCTTGACGATGCGACACAAGCGAAACTTAACCGTGGTGAGCGTACAGTGGAAGTATTGAAGCAGGGACTTCACCAGCCGCTTGCGGTTGAGAAACAAGTAGCTATTATCTATTCACTAACAAGAGGCTTCTTAGATGACATTCCTGTCAAAGACGTTCAGCGTTTTGAATCCGAATTGTTTGCTTACTTGGATTCCAACCATAAAGACCTCTTAAACAGCATTAAAGAAACTGGACAACTCCCAGATGAAAAAGATTTCAATGCAGCTATTGAAGGCTTTAAAAAGTCATTTAACGTATCGAAATAAATGTGTTAGGAAGGCGTATAGAAAAGGAGAGACGAGCCGTCCAGCTGGTGCTTCTCCTTTTTAAACACGCCTCAACCTTTGTGTCCTTACGGAGAAGGTGGTGAAAAGAGATGGCCTCATTACGTGATATTAAAAAACGGATTAACTCGACGACGAAAACGAAGCAAATTACTAAAGCAATGGAAATGGTGTCTGCTTCGAAGTTGAATAAAGCACAAGCGAATGCACAGTCTTATGAGCCGTACACAGAGAAAATCCGTGAAGTGGTTGCAAGTATTGCTGCTGGCAACTCAGATGCCAGCCACCCTATGCTGGAAGAACGGTCTGTTAAAAAGACAGCGTATGTCGCTATTTTTTCTGACCAAGGGCTGGCCGGCGGTTACAATGCCAATTTGATTCGTGCTTTTATCAATGAGGTGGAAAAACGCCATCAATCTACAGATGAGTACGGCGTCCTTGTGCTTGGACGGGTCGGCAGAGACTTGTTAAAGAGTCGGGGTATCCCTATTTTGGATGAAATTACAGGACTGCCAGATGAGCCGGTATTCAACGATATTAAAAACATCACAAAACGTGCGGTGAAACTGTACGAAGATGAAGAGGTAGATGAACTGTATTTGTGGTACAACCACTTTATCAGTCCCATCCAGCAAACAGTAACGGAAAAGAAACTGCTTCCGTTAACAGACATCAGTACAGATACTGATACGAATCAAACTTACGAGTATGAGCCGTCCGCTGAAGCTATACTCAATCAGCTTCTGCCGCAATATGCAGAAAGCTTAATATTCGGTGCACTCTTGGACGCCAAAGCCAGTGAGTTCGGTGCTCGCATGACGGCAATGAGTGCAGCGACAGATAATGCAGATAACATTATCGATGATTTGACGCTGTCTTATAACCGTGCACGACAAGCTGCCATCACACAAGAAATTAGTGAAATTGTCGGCGGTGCAGCGGCATTAGAATAAATGTAACGAAATGAACTTGGCAGGATTTAGATAGGAGGGAAAGCAATGAGCAATGGACGAGTCACCCAGGTTATGGGGCCGGTAGTTGACGTTCAATTTCCAAGCGGTCAACTGCCTGAATTAAACAACGCCCTGACTGTTTCCCAAAAAGCTCAAAAAGACGGGGAGCAGGATTTAGAAGTGACACTAGAAGTCGCGTTGCACTTAGGTAACGATACGGTCCGTACAGTTGCGATGGGGTCTACTGACGGGTTGATACGTGGTGCTGAAGCTGTAAACACAGGTGGTGCGATTTCCGTACCAGTTGGGGAAGCTACATTAGGACGAGTATTTAACGTACTTGGTGAAACGATTGACTTGGAAGATCCAATTGGTGCGGAAGCGGAAAGAAATCCTATTCACCGGCAGCCGCCTAACTTTGACGAGCTGTCTACCCAGACAGAAATCTTAGAAACAGGTATCAAAGTTGTTGATTTATTAGCTCCATATGTAAAAGGTGGTAAAATCGGCTTGTTCGGTGGTGCCGGTGTTGGTAAGACCGTATTAATTCAGGAACTTATCAATAACATTGCCCAAGAACACGGCGGTATTTCCGTATTTGCTGGTGTCGGGGAGCGTACCCGTGAAGGGAACGACCTCTACTATGAAATGCAGGATTCTGGAGTAATCAGCAAAACAGCGATGGTGTTTGGCCAGATGAACGAGCCGCCTGGTGCACGTATGCGTGTTGCCTTGACCGGTCTAACATTGGCTGAACATTTCCGTGATGTCGATGGACAAGACGTACTGCTCTTTATCGACAACATTTATCGTTTCACGCAGGCTGGTTCTGAAGTATCTGCCTTGCTCGGACGTATGCCGTCTGCCGTTGGTTACCAGCCGACACTTGCTACAGAAATGGGGCAGCTGCAAGAGCGGATTACTTCTACAAAGAAAGGTTCTGTAACATCTATTCAGGCCATTTATGTACCAGCCGATGACTACACAGACCCTGCTCCTGCGACAACATTTGCTCACTTGGATGCGACAACAAACCTAGAACGTAAGCTTTCTGAGATGGGTATTTACCCAGCCGTGGATCCACTTGCGTCTACATCCAGAGCGTTGTCTCCAGAAATTGTTGGAGAAGAGCATTACCAAGTAGCACGTGAAGTGCAGGAAACACTGCAAAAATACAATGAACTTCAAGATATCATTGCCATTCTCGGTATGGATGAATTATCGGAAGAAGACAAGCTGGTGGTGCATCGCGCCCGCCGCATCCAGTTCTTCTTGTCTCAAAACTTCCACGTAGCAGAACAGTTTACTGGACAAAAAGGTTCCTACGTGCAAGTGAAAGATACTATCCGCGGCTTCCGAGAAATCCTAGACGGTAAACACGATGATATTCCTGAAGATGCTTTCCGCCTGGTCGGACCAATTGAAGACGTACTTGAAAAAGCAAAGGCTATGTCCGAAGCGTAGATGCTATTAAGGAGGATTTATTATGTCAACGTTAAATGTCAATGTTGTCACTCCTGATGGCACAGTATTTGAAGGCGATGTGGAAATGGTCAGTGTCCGCGCTGAAAGCGGTGAGTTAGGGGTGCTGCCCGGCCACATTCCGCTGGTGGCACCGCTTTCGGTATGCGCTGCCCGCCTGAAACACGAATCAAAAGTTCAACTTGTTTCGGTGAGCGGCGGCTTCATTGAGGTCCGTCCGGATAAAGTCACGATTCTCGCCGAGGCGGCAGAAACGCCGACAAAAATCGACGTAGAACGTGCCCGTGAAGCGAAGAAGCGGGCAGAAGACCGGCTTAACAGTGCCAAACAGGAAGAGGTCGACTTTAAGCGGGCTGAACTTGCTCTGAAACGAGCTAATACCCGGTTAGAGGTAGCTGGAAAGTAATGCACCAGTAAAAGCTGTTCTGAAGCTAACTCTACGCTTCAGAGCAGCTTTTTTACACGTTAAGAAAGGGCATTGCTTTTGTTAAAGGATGAACGTACAAGAAAAACTGCAGCTTCCGCCATAAGAACTCGGCGACCAGCCGAGTTTTTCTAACGTTCATCTTATCTAACACAAGCATAAGCTGCGCACGTGCCTATAATGTCAAGCTGTTCATCACTGTGACAGAGTATATGCTCGTCGACAAGAGAGGTGATGGTGCTGTGCTGCGCAGAGGACATGCCTTCACAGGACGCGTGGTGAGTACAAAAGAAGTCTTTTCAAGAAGCTCCGCATTCTTAGCCGAATCTCCTTCTTTCATGGTGCCAAGGCTTTTTAACATAATATCCGAAAACAGGTCAAAAAGAATACCTTTTGTTATAATATTTGATCAAGTTATAGTACATCTTTCCCAGTCATTTATCCAACGATATTCTCGATTGTAATAAAATTGTAAAAACATTTACATTTCGACACGTTCTGTTGTTTATTTATCATAAAATAGTGGTACGCATAAACTGTGTACATTTCATTACGATTCTTTACAAATTATTTAATATTGAAGCTTTCTTGTAGCCAATCATACGTCAACGTTTTAAAATAGTAAGTTGGGATGTCACAAACCATGTACTTGGGCACATGGACCCTTCTCAATTCGCAGAAAATGCTCTATGATAACGTCGGATTGTGAAAAGGGTGAAGATAAGGAGTTTTGCATATGCACCCTGACGGACAGGAAGCTTTATTACATATCATGGTCAACCTTGGATGTTTGGTTGTCGTCTGGTGGAGTTTACAGACGTTTCGATTTGATGTGTTTGTCCGAAATCCAGAGGGGGCAAAAGCGAAAGTGCTGATGGTGTTCGTTACAATTGCCATCAGTTACCTCGTGAGCTCATTTTTCCTCGATTATTTAGAAAAGTCACTGATGCTGCGTTATTTGTTTTAGCAGCTGCTTTCCCCTTCATCTTCCATGTATTCCTCTCTTGTCTTAGGTGAAAATGTTAATAAGAAGGCAAGTGGAGCAGCGTGGTTAATTCTGTGTGGAGCCTGCACGTTTGATACAGAAGTGAAGTGGGAATGTCGATGTCGTTATGTCTATGTAATAAAAAACAGTAACAAAAACCAATATGTAACGACAACATGAAATGGATGGAATGGACAACAACCATACAGGCAGCTTCATCTCCAAAAAGACGGGACGGCAGATTGGGCGCCCGTTTCGAAGGCGGACAGGGAACGCCTATTGAAACGAATGAATACGTATAAATTAAAACCAATATCCTGTCTTTTTATGCCTGATAGATAGAAACAACAGTGAGAAAAAGCGGGATATCATAAAAGAAGAACTTGTTTTCCGCGTATTGGACAGTTTTTCTTTTTACTCTATCCGTTTTTACTATGCACAAAAAATAAAGGATCAATATAGGACGCGGAGGGGAATACGTTGGATAAAATTATTGTCAGAGGAGGAAAGCGGCTAAAAGGAACTGTCAAAGCCGAAGGCGCAAAAAATGCTGTCCTTCCAGTTATAGCTGCTTCTCTCCTTGCAGAAGAAGGCACGAGTACTATCTATGATGTACCACCTTTAGCAGATGTATTTACAATGAAAAATGTATTAAATTATATGGATGCTGATGTTCATTATGATAACGGAGTGTTTACTGCCGATTGCAACGGGTCGTTAACGACTGAAGCCCCATTTGAATATGTGCGAAAAATGCGTGCATCGTTTCTTGTGATGGGACCGCTGCTGGCAAGAAAGGGGCGTGCGCAAATCGCTCTTCCTGGCGGATGTGCAATTGGTTCACGACCAATTGATCAACACCTAAAAGGATTTGAAGCAATGGGTGCTACGGTTGAAATTGGGCAAGGTTACATTGAAGCGAAAGTAAAGGACCGTTTGCAAGGTGCACGTATTTATCTTGATTTCCCAAGTGTCGGCGCAACCGAAAATATCATGATGGCAGCTACATTAGCAGAAGGCACGACAGTGCTTGAGAATGTAGCGGAAGAGCCGGAAATTGTCGACTTGGCCAATTATTTAAATGCAATGGGAGCAAAAGTAAGAGGCGCTGGTACTGGCACGATTAAAATTGAAGGTGTCGAGCAGATGCATGGAGCGGCTCATACTATCATCCCGGACCGGATTGAAGCGGGCTCCTTTATGATAGCAGCGGCAATTACTGGTGGAGAAGTATTTGTTGAAGGCGCTCTTCACGAGCATTTACGTCCGCTTGTTGCGAAGATGCGGGAGATGGGTGTCCTTATTGAAGAACATGATAACGGCATGAATGTGACAGGTCCTGATATTTTGCGGCCGGTCGATGTCAAAACAATGCCGCACCCTGGCTTTCCAACAGATATGCAAGCACAGTTTATGGCGCTGTTAACGCAAGCGAAAGGAACGGCTGTGATCACCGAAACCGTGTTTGAAAATCGATTTATGCACGTAGAAGAATTCCGCCGTATGAACGCCGACATCAAGATTGACGGAAGAACTGCGATTGTAACCGGCCCGGTTCGTTTACAAGGAGCAGAAGTAGCAGCGACAGATTTACGGGCAGGAGCTGCCTTAATTTTAGCAGGCCTGGTCGCTGATGGAGAGACAGCTGTTACTGAATTGCGCCACCTTGACCGCGGCTATGTCGATTTTCATAAAAAGCTGCAGGCTCTCGGTGCTAGAGTAGAACGTGTGACAGAGCCAGAACCAGAAGAGCCGAAAAAAACAAAGGCAGACGCAGCTGTATTGCGTACGGCAAACAATTAATAAAGCAGTCATCCCGGTGTATAAAGAGCACCGGGATTTTTAACGGTTTGACGAGTCCTGCCTTGTCTTCACACAGGTCGTGCTTCTCTTTCGTTTCTGTGGCGGCTTAAGGCTTGCTGCAGGACATGTGGCTGCTGCTATTGATCAGACACATCCATCAACGAGGCAAGACAGAAAACACACGACACACACGTCCCAACGTTTGATACAGCACCATATTCCCGGACGTTTGGAGAACGGTCATATTGTCGTTTTATTGTACATATAGTGTGTCATGGTTACAAGCTAGTCAGGTAGCGCGAGCATTCCTTACATGACATCTTCCTGGCTTCATATTGATTGCGACGGGAGGCTGTTACGTGAAAAAATGGATATTTATGTCGTTGTTGCTTATTTGCCTGTTTTTTCTTGTACCAATCGTATTTGTAATGCTGCCAGAAGAGAAAAATCCATTAGATTCACTGACAACCGGAGAAAAGGATGTCTCAAAGCCTCTAACAAAAGAAGAGACATCATCTTCGGCAGATCCAATCAGTGTTTCTGTCTTTCGCAGTGAAACAGAAGCAGTAGAGGAAATTGGTTTGGAAGAATACGTAGCAGGCGTCGTCGCCTCTGAAATGCCCGCAGAATTTGAGATGGAAGCATTGAAAGCGCAAGCTCTGACAGCACGCACCTATATCGCCCGCCAACTTCTGTCACCAACTGATATCGACTTACCGGGTGATGCGGTTGTGACGGATACACAAATGCATCAAGTGTATAAAAGCGAAGAGGAGCTTCGTGAACAATGGGGAGACGATTTTCAATGGAAGATGAATCGTATTCAAGAGGCAGTACTGGCCACACAAGGACAGGTTCTCACCTATGAAGGCGAACCCATTACCGCGGCGTTTTTTTCAACAAGCAACGGATATACCGAAAATGCGGAAGATTATTGGGAAAACCCTGTCCCATACTTACAAAGCGTCGAAAGTCCGTGGGATCAGGCATCACCGAAGTATACAAGCGACAACGTGTTACAAGAAGCGGATGTGGAGCGCTTGCTTGGCGTTTCAGTCGCAGCAGGCGAAGAAGCCCGTATCATAAGCCGAACCGAAAGCGGGCGTGTGCAGGAAGTAGAACTAGGCGGCAAAACGTTCAGCGGACGAGAAGTTCGTGAAAAATTAGAGCTTCCATCGAGTGATTTTGAGATTGCCCGCCGTGATAACGAATTTGTATTTACAACAAAAGGGTATGGCCATGGCATCGGGATGAGCCAGTATGGAGCGGAAGGAATGGCGCAAGAAGGCATGAATTATCAGGATATTGTCCGCCATTACTATCAAGGAGTGAACATTTCTACTCTTTAAAGAGAAAAGCTGTTCATTCTGTTGTTTTTTACTATGGGGCGCTTGCTGTGAACTTACAGAGAAGCGGTGTCAGCAGGTGTTGCAGCCTCTTGTCTGACTTGCCGGCAGCTGTTAAACGCTCCTATGTTTTCACGAACAATCATCACCTTTTACCAAGCGCAAGAAAAAATATCGAACAAAATTTCAGATTATTTTTTAAGAAAAGGTATAAATTTCCTCTCATCTGCTCAGAATGGGTGCTGAGGTGATGATGAAATGAAAGATGAAGAAAAGCAGCAATCCGCCACCCGTGAAGAAAAAGGAGCAGGAAATGCCTTGCGAAAGTGGACGCGAAAAGGCTGGTTTTGGCCGGCTGTTTACTTGAGCGCTTGTGCTGTTCTGCTTGGAGCATATTTTCTCATTCAAAGCCCTGCCGGCACGGATCAGGCCGAGGAAAATGGATCATTTGGTGACGAGCAGGAGTGGAACAATGAGTCGGGTGAAGGAGAAGATTCTGTCCCTACTGCAGGAGAAGGTGAAACACTGCAAATGCCTGTGATGGATGAAGAGAGCGTGGATATCATTGGATATTATTACGATCATGATGCAGCAGCTGAAGAACAACAAGATGCTCTCGTGTATTACAATAATATGTACTACCAAAACAAAGGAATTGACATTGCAGCAAATGATGGCGAAAGCTTTGAAGTAACTGCAGCAGCTACTGGTGAAGTCGTAAAAGCAGAAAAAGACGATGTGTTAGGCCACGTTGTCGATATTAAACACGCCAACGATATTGTGACATCTTATAACAGCCTTGAAGACCTTCAAGTGGAAGAAGGCGACACGGTGACACAAGGGTCAGTCATTGGTTCTGCTGGAAGAAATGTATACAACAGTGACGCTGGTGTTCACGCACACTTTGAAGTTCGCATGAATGGCGAACCGCTGAATCCTTCTGACGTTTTTCATCAAAAAGTAAAAGACATTAAACAGCCAGAAGAAAGCGAAGATAACAAAGAAGCAGATACACAGGAAGAGACCAGTCAAGAAGATGAATCCTCTTTGGATGAATTTCCAATCATAGGCGGAGACGACGAAGAGGAATCGGATACAGAAGAGGATGCAGATAACAGTGACGCATCCAACGAAGAAGACACAAACGAAGACAATGAGGAAGAATAAGCATCCCTGCGATGCATAATCCCCCCACAACTGTTCGGGACTCGGCCCCCGAGCAGTTTTTTTTGTGAAGTGGCAGGCAAATAATACATGAAAGAAAAAGCAGCTTGGCATGAATGTAAGCGGAACGGAAAAATGCAAGCCTTAGTAATTAGTTCAAAATGCCTAATAAAATAAAAAGTGTGAAATGTTTGCAGACAGCATCAGAATAGTACGGCATCAAAGAGCACACAATTTATGAACAGTTTTTGAACAAAAGTGCTTGACTTTTTGTTTGATAATTTGAAATAATGTGTATTGTACTAATAGTAAATCTGTTTTAATACAATACAGCTAATACCATTCAGACATAGGTGGTTGGCTGGTGTACTTGTTATTTCCCAGGAAGGAGGCGCATCTGTGACAATACTGGTTATGTTCTGGGCAGTGGCACTTGTCAGTTTAATTGCCGCATTGAAATGGAAGAAGCCGCTTTTATTAACAGTTCCATTTGCAGCGATGGGGTTGTATATGTTTGTCGAAATCATAAAAGTTCCGATGCCATTTTGGGAAACAGTACAGATGATTTTTGACTTGCGGTAAAGGAGGAATGTTATGGGATGTGATCAAGCCTGTTCAGCATGTAAAAGCAGCAATGTGTGGGTAATGTCACCCTTACGCTACATATTTTTTATGTCTGTGCTGCCGGTTTTAGCTGCTGTTTTATTTGCGGTAATCATACACGCGGGATTTGTTCTGTTTATACCGGCTGTTATTTTAACGAATCATATGTTATCGAAGAAAAAAGCACCGCTTGTTGTGTGCAGAGACTGCAAACATACGGCCGCGCAGCCGAAAGGAAAATCTCATTACTCTTCCGCTCTGTAAATACATCATAAAAATTTTTTTACCTCTTTGTAAGCGATTACAAAGGAAGTGCAGACATATCAGGAACAAGAGCCTTTATGACATAAAGGGGGTGAAATCAAACATACGTGCTGAAGTCATGACATGAATGATAACCATATGGAGGTGGAAATGATGAAAAAAGTCGAAAAAGAAGTAGCAGACAGATATTTTCGAACGCGGACGACATTGATCATCATCTTTCTAGGTATCGGGTTTTTAGTATCATTTGGCGTTGTAGCATTTGCTGAGTTTTTCTCGCAGTTTACATTTTTAGGTGTGGAATTGCACTATTACATGGGATCACAAGGTGCTGTTGTCATTTTTATTCTCTGCCTGTTCTTTAACGCCGTTTTAAGTGACCGCATTGACCGGAAATTTGGTATCGATGATGAGGCGAACACCTCTATTAGCAACGGAAAAACGATCAACCACTAATGACGCAAGGAAAAAGAGAAATCGTTTCGCTATACATTTTTGCACGTGAATAGGGGGAATTCAGCGTGGACGGACAAATGTTAGTATCACTCGGACTCATTCTAGCAACATTTGCGCTTTAT
The DNA here is from genome assembly GCF_900099605.1 of Alteribacillus persepolensis. GTDB lineage: Bacteria > Bacillota > Bacilli > Bacillales > Marinococcaceae > Alteribacillus > Alteribacillus persepolensis. The sequence continues at coordinate 27,749 of NZ_FNDK01000019.1, read as the reverse complement.
ATAGGAATCTCTATTTTTAATCGAGCGAAGCAGACATCGGACTTTTACGTAGCAAGCCGAGGTATCCCGCCGTTTTGGAACGGGATGGCCATTGGCGGCGACTGGATGAGTGCCGCTTCATTTATTGGGATGGCAGGTACTGTCTTAGCACTTGGTTATGATGGGCTTGCTTATATTATGGGGTGGACAGGCGGTTATTTGCTGCTTACCTTCTTGCTTGCTCCACAGCTTCGCAAATATGGACGTTTTACGGTTCCAGAATTTATTGGCGACCGCTTTGACAGTAATCCTGCTCGTTTAATAGCGGCGATTGCTACGATTATTATTAGTTTTACTTATATTGTCGGCCAGCTGTCTGGTTCAGGGGTTGTTATCGGGAGATTGTTCAGCATCCCGGCTATGTACGGAACGATGATCGGGGTTGTGATTATTGCGATTTATGCCACGTTAGGTGGGATGAAAGGGGTCACTTGGACGCAAGTTGCCCAATATATCATATTAATTATCGCCTATATCATTCCCATTGTATTTATGTCGCTGCAAGTCACCGGGAATCCGCTCCCGTGGCTCACATACGGAAATGTTGTTGATGAAATCGGCGCAATTGACAGAGAATTGGGATTGTCGGAATATTTCGCTCCTTTTGCAGAAAGTGACAAAAGCCAGTTTATTGCACTTATGTTTACGCTGATGGTAGGTACATCAGCACTGCCGCACGTTATCGTACGTTTCTACACGGTAACAACGATGAAAGCAGCGCGTTGGAGTGGTGCATGGGCATTGTTATTTATCGGCTTCTTATACTTATCTGCACCAGCATATGCCGCTTTCTCCCGGTTTATTTTAATGACACAAGTGGCTGGACAGCCAATGGATCAGCTTCCGGCTTGGACGGATAACTGGATTAATACCGGCCTATTAGAAATTGCCGATCAAGACGGAGACGGTGTGCTTGATTGGACCGAGATTGCGGTTGGAAATGACATGGTCGTGATGGCAACACCGGAAATTGCGAACTTAGGAATGTTTGTTATTGGACTGGTTGCAGCCGGGGCCATGGCAGCAGCGCTTTCGACAGCAGGCGGCTTACTGATTACGATTTCTTCATCGTTTGCTCATGATATTTATTACCGCCTTGTCAATCCGCAGGCAACAGATCAGCGCCGTCTGAAAGCAGGCCGGATTGCGATTGTATTATCTACGGTTGTCGCAGGTTTGATTGCGCTTGATCCACCAGGGGTTATTACGCAAATTGTTGCCTGGGCATTTGCGCTTGCCGGCGGTACGTTCTTCCCAGTGCTGTTCCTTGGTGTATGGTGGAAACGCATGAATGCCCAAGGAGCTGTTGCAGGGATGTTAATCGGTTTGGGAAGTACACTTGGCTACATCTTCTTGTCGATGAACGGCATTATGCTGTTTGGTATTCAAGACACAGGGGCTGGTTTGATTGGCGTACCGATGAACTTGTTAGCTTGTATCATTGTGTCGCTGATGACAGCACCACCAGCACAACGCCTGCAAGACGATGTGATTGACCTTCGTTATCCAGAGCAAATGACGTATAAAGATGGCGAGGTTTGGATGAATGATGGTACCGGAAAATAAACCTTACTACACACAAATTCATAATCATCCCATATTCAGCGGCGCATCTGCCGCTGAATTTGGTGCTTATTTAGAGCAATGCCAGCTGCTGCACTATGAAAAGAATGAGCGCCTGCTTTATTCACAAAGTCCAAGAAATGGGCTGCTGCTCATCTTAGAAGGCGTGACGGAAGTATATGTGGCGTTTCACGACACAACGAAACATGCGGAAGTGCTTGAAATCCTGGAGAAAAACGATATTATCGGCTTTTCAAGTTTAGCTGACTTTCTAGGAGAACCAGCTCACTATGAATCTTCGTATACGGTGGAAGTGCGGGCAGTGGAAAAAGCCGTTTGCCTTTATATTCCGTACAGCGTTATTGAAGCACGCTGGATTGATGAAGATGTACGCGATTATGTATTACGGCAAGTATCTGTCAGGCTGCGTGATATCTACGCGTCGTTAGCGGAACAAGTACATCTTGCTCATCACTGGGGAGAGTCCAATCCGTTTATTCAACGGGTGCAAGATATGATGGTGACACCGGTTTGTACGGTCGATCTTCACACCCCCGTCACAGAAGCAGCACAAACGATGATTGCTGAAAACACAAGCTCGCTTGTGGTCGTGAATAGAAGCGAAGAGATTGCCGGCATCATTACGGAAAAAGATGTGGTAGAACGTGTCGTTGCTGCGAACAAACGCGAAGGAACAGCAGAAGATATAATGAGCAGCAACCCCTACATTATCACAAGACATGCCTATTATTACGAAGCGATGTCGAGTTTTTTCATCAACGGTGTGAAGCATCTTCCTGTTGTAGATGAAAAAAATGAGAAGCACGCCATCGGGATGATCAGCTTATCAGACTTGTTAAAAAAGAAAAACCGCGGCACCTTTGATATTTTACAAGAAATCGAACAAGCGGATGAACAGACACTTCCCCACATAAAGCATGCTATTTATGATGTAGTTGCTACTCTTCTGCAAGATGACATACCAACATTTCATACCCTCGAAGTCATTACAAAACTGTATGACCGTTTGATTGGGCGCTCTGTAGAGCTGGCGATAGAAAGTGTCCGGGAAAAGCTGGGGGAACCACCCGCTGTCTTTGCTTTCTTTTTAATGGGCAGCGGCGGCAGAGCAGAGCAATTTATGTTAACTGACCAAGATCATTTTCTCGTATATGACAATACACACAGCGAAGCGGAAACAGAACAGGTGGAAGCGTACTTCCGTGCACTGGGCAACGCGATTGTCTATTGGCTCGAACAAGCAGGCTACAAACGCTGCGATGGCAACATGATGGCAAGCGAAATAAACTGGAGAGGAACGCTGTCACATTGGAAAGACCGCTTGCGGACGTGGGGGCTTCGCGCAACGAACGAAAACATTCTGCTCGGCCATAACTTTCTTGCTTTCCGTTATGTATATGGAGATCCTGCGCTGTATGATGACTTTGTTCATATGGTACAGACACAGTTTCAGCAGTCACGGATATTTTTGCTGCGTGCAGCCGAACAGGAAAAGCAGCATCCCGTTCCTGTGCTTGATCATCCGATTCGCGCGCTTTTCCGGTTGAAAAGGCAAGGCATTGACATCAAAAAACACGCGTTGTTTCCGTTTCATCATTCCTTGCAAATTTTAGCGGCAAAACACGGCGTGTTCGGAAACACACCGCTTCACTTGATAGCATCGTTAAAAGCACAAGGAGTAATCAGTGAGAAAACGGCCGATGAATGGAAATTTGCGTATGAAGTCATTCTTTCTATTCGAATCAAACATTCGTGGAATCGTTACCAAAGAAATGAACGGCCGACGAGTGAAATAAAGTTTACACAGATGAAGTCGCGTGACAAAGAAGAGCTCATGGTGGCTTTAAAGTATATCCGTGCCCTGCAGTCTCAAATGATTCAAAGCTTTGGTATAACGTAAATAGTTCCGCAAGAAGAGGAGCGACATAGAGATGTTTAAAAAAAAGAAAACTCTTCCTTATCAAATTAATCAAGAAATCCCGCTCGACACCCCTTTGTCTGAGATAACATTCACTGTTTTTGACACGGAAACGACGGGATTTGCGGTTGGGACGAAAGATCGGCTGATTGAAATTGGCGCTGTTCAGGTAGAGGGGCTGAAAGTGACGAATCATACGTTTCAAACGTACGTTCATCCAAACCGTGATATTCCCCAGGAAATAGTGGCATTAACCGGTATTCACGAAAAAAACGTTCAAGGAGCCCCGAATGCTCTCAATGCTGTTGAATCATTGTTTCAATTTGTTGAAACACACCACAGTGCGTGCTGGGTCGGTCATTATGCGGCATTTGACATGGTCGTATTAAAAAAAGAGCTGCAGCGCGAAAAATATGCGTTTAAACAGCCGCAGTATATCGATACGCTTGATTTAATTGGCTGCTTGAATCCGTCTTGGGACATGCGTGACCTTAATCACTATGCCAGGCAGTTTGGTTCGAAAATGTTTGAGCGGCATAGTGCGCTTGGCGATGCATTAACAACGGCTCATTTATTTGTGGAATTGGTGTGTCATCTTCATCAACGCGGCAAAACAAGGCTTGGTGATGTACTGGATGCCACTCGAAATGACTATGGAACGACCAAAATATAGCAAAACTTGTCGAATGTTTGTCCTTGTCAAAAATGAAAAGGAAAAATTATGGGAAACCCCTTGTCCTAACGGGAGTTTTTGGTATATCTGACGCCTCTGCTTAATAAAATGTATTAAATCACCAAGAATGAGTAGGAGGCGAGTGGTGTGCACGACTACATCAAAGAACGAACCATCAAGATGGGCAGGTATATTGTGGAAACTCGCAAAACAGTACGAACGATTGCCAGAGAATTTGGCGTTTCAAAAAGTACGGTGCATAAAGACTTGACGGAGCGGCTGCCGGATATTAATCCTGAACTTGCCGAAGAAGTAAAGCACATTCTTGAGTATCATAAATCCATTCGTCATCTTCGCGGCGGAGAAGCGACGAAAATTAAATATAGAAAAGGGAAACCGCTCGAAACAGAACCTTCGGCTTAAAAACATCTAGGAGAAGACATAAGACTCGTCTCCTATCATCAGCCGGTACAATCGTCATACTTTTTATAAGAGAGAGCACCTCTTTTGAGGCAGCGTGCGGAGGTATGCTTTAGATAAAATGGGGGGATAACTAACGGTATCTAAAGGAGCTGTCACAGATAAGACAAACATGCTCAAAACGGTGTATACCGCCTTTTTTCGACTTGGCGTACGGCCAAGTTTTTTCATGGCTGATTTTCCAATTTCCGCATACATTTTCTACTATATTCCGATTTTAAATGACATATGATAGAATATACAGTTAGAGACAAACGACGTGATACCTTAGCATGATATCGATCAGCTGATTTGTATATATACATGCGTTCAACATGCACCGTTACAGGGGGAGTTTCAACATTTGAAGGAGGAGTGAAAGCATGTTTGGCAGGGATATTGGAATTGACTTAGGGACCGCCAATGTACTCATACATATTAAAGGACAAGGCATTGTACTGGATGAGCCCGCGGTTGTAGCGATTGAAAAAGATAGTAAACAAGTCATGGCTGTTGGTGAAGAAGCATTTCGGATGGTAGGGCGGACCCCTGGCAACATTGTTGCGATACGTCCAATGAAAGATGGCGTAATTGCTGATTTTGATCACACGGAAGCGATGTTAAAACATTTTTTGACAAAAGTGAACGCCAAAAGTATGATTTCAAAACCGCGCATTTTGATTTGCTGTCCGACAAATATCACCTCGGTAGAACAAAAAGCGATTATCGAAGCAGCAGAAAAAAGCGGCAGCAAAAATGTGTTTATTGAAGAAGAACCAAAAGTGGCAGCGATTGGTGCGGGAATGGACATTTTTCAGCCAAGCGGCAACATGGTCGTAGACATAGGAGGCGGAACCACTGATATTGCAGTATTGTCCATGGGATCTATTGTCACGGCTTCCTCCATCAAAATAGCCGGAGATCAGTTTGATCATGAGATTTTGAACTATATTAAGAAGCAATATAAGCTGTTAATTGGAGAACGCACAGCGGAAATGGTGAAAAAAGAAGTAGCGACGGTGGCGCCCGGCGGCCGGGAGAACGACATGGACATTCGCGGCCGTGACATGGTGAGTGGTCTTCCGCGTACGATCACTATCAGTTCTGGAGAAATATATGAGTCTTTGACAGAATCGGTCAGCCATATTGTGCAAGCTGCCAAAAATGTGTTGGAACGCACTCCTCCTGAACTGTCAGCTGATATTATTGACCGCGGTGTCATCATTACCGGCGGCGGTGCTTTGCTGCACGGCATGGATGGTTTGTTGACCGAAGAGTTAAAAGTCCCTGTCATTACAGCGGAAGAGCCGATGCATTGTGTTGCGAATGGTACGGGTATTTTGCTTGAGAATCTTGATCGAATAAGCAAGAAAAAAGTAAAAATATAACGATGGGGAAGGCGGCAAACTTGCCGCCTCCTGTAAAAAGGAGGCCGAGTGAACATGCTGAGAGGGTTTTATGGAGCTGCTTCAGGTATGGTAGCCCAGCAGCGCCGTACGGAAATGCTGTCAGATAATATAGCGAACTTGCATACTCCCGGTTATAAGGAAGACAAAGGCTCGGTACGCACATTTCCAGAGATGTTGATTCATGCACAGCAAGCCCAAGCGCCGTTTGGACGGTCATCACAGCCGATTGGGGAAATGGCGACGGGGGTTTATATGCAAGAGCGGACCCCTGATTTTTCCCAAGGTGACATGCGCGAGACAGGAAATTCGACAGACATTGGGTTATGGCAGGAGCTGCTTCCAGAAAACGGGGACGGTGAACAAGGCGCGCTGTTTTTTGCTGTTCAAGGTGAAGATGGAGAAGAGCGGTATACGCGAAATGGCAGCTGGACAGTGGATGGAGAAGGGTTTTTAACGACGAGTCACGGCCATTATGTGTTAGGAGAAGATGGTGAAGCACTCGAAACAGGAAATGAAAACTTTGCAGTAACAGGAAATGGCATGGTTATGAATGAAGCGGGCGAGGAGCTTGGTGTCATCGATGTTCGCTATGCAGAAAATGCCAATGATGTCGTTAAAGAAGGCAGCGGCTTGTATCGTTTAGAAGCGGATGATGTCGAAGCGCTGCCGACGGCGGTTGGTGATGAAGATATTGCGTATCAACTGCAGCAAGGCTTTTTGGAAGGAGCCAATGTCGATCCCAGCCAAACAATGACAGAGTTAATGAATTCATACCGGCTGTTTGAGTCGAATCAGCGCGTATTGCGTGCTTATGATCAAAGCATGGAACGAGCAGTCAATGACATTGGACGGCTTGGATAAGAGAAGAGGAGGAAAATGCTGTGTATTCATCCATGTTATCCTCTGCCAACACGATGGGACACGTTCAGAATCGGCTGGATGGTATTTCTCATAACTTGGCAAATAGTGACCGTACTGGTTATAAACGCAGAGAGACAACGTTTTCGGATATGTTATTTCAACAGGTGAACAACCAGCCCGTTCCACAGAATGGAGCTGGACGCCTTACACCGGAAGGATTAAGGGTGGGAACAGGCGCAGCGGCAGCGCAAACAGCATTGCGCTTGGATCAAGGATCACTGAAAGAAACGAACCGGGAGCTTGATTTCGCTTTAACGGACAAAGATGTTTTCTTTCAGGTAGAATCTGCTGCAAATGGTGAAGAAGAAATCCAGTATACACGAGACGGGTCGTTTTATTTAAGTGAAAACGATGAGGCAGAGGACGGCTGGACACTCGTGAATAACCAAGGCGATTATGTGGTGAATGCGGCTGGAGAGCGAATGGATGTGCCAGCTGGTGCACGTGATTTTACGTTATTGGAAGACGGGACGGTAGAGGCCGTTTTAGAGAATGGGGAAAATGTTGAGGTTGGTCAAATAGAATTGGCGGAAGTCACCAAACCACAGCTGCTTGAAGCGGCAGAAGGCAATAACTTCCAATTTCCAGATTTAGCGGAGCTTGATTTAGGATTAGCGGATGTGGTAGAGTTTGTGCCAGGAGAAGAAAATGTTGTCGTACAAGGTGCTTTGGAGCAGTCAAATGTCGACATTGCTCAAGCTATGACCGATATGATCCATTCCCAGCGCCACTACTCATTTAATGCCCGTGCGATTTCGCAAGGAGATCAAATGATGGGCCTTGTTAACAGTGTTCGTGGTTAAGGAACTATAGAAAAACGGAGTTTATGCTTATGACTCGAAAAGATGACACAATGAACATATCTGCCATGGAAGACTACCATGGAGAAGAAAAAGATACGAATGAACATGCCAAGACGGAGAAACAGCCAGAGAAAAAACAGTCCCGTCTGGCGAGACTTCTGGCCAAACGTGAAAGCCAGAATGTGCGCTTGGTACCAATCTGGGCAAGGCTTGTTATTGTCCTGCTGTTGTTTCTGTTCAGCATCATAGCAGGACTGTTGGTTGGGTATGCGCTGATTGGAGAAGGAAGTTCCTTCAATATTTTAAAGTGGGAAACATGGCAGAGTATGATGGACTTCATCCAAGGCAATTAAAAGAAAACATCACGTGTGTGGCTCCTGCTTGTGGAAAAGGGAGCCTTTTTTTGCACGAAAAGCAAAAGAATGCTGGTGGGGGTAACATAACCGCCATCTGTCTGATTGAAAGGCGTTTCAGTGATGGCCTCCCCCGCAGGTACGCCCTTGATGAACCGCCGCCAGCCAGGCCATAGATGAGAAAAACCGGCTTGCCGCCGAGGTCTTGCGGCCGAAGCCGCGATTTTTCTTATAGAAAGTCGAGGGCTCTTACATAATAAAGGAGGAGTTATACATGCTATCCATAGAAGAGATTAAAGATATTATCCCGCATCGTTATCCGTTTTTGCTGATTGACCGTGTGCAGGAAGTAGAAGAGGGAAAACGGGCGGTAGCGATAAAAAGCGTCTCCGGCAATGAAGACTTTTTTAACGGCCACTTTCCTGACTATCCTGTTATGCCGGGTGTGCTTGTCATTGAAGCGCTGGCACAAACGGGTGCCGTGGCGATTTTGAAAAAAGAAGAAAATCACGGCAAGCTTGCGTTATTTGCCGGCATCGACAAGTGCCGTTTTAAATCGCAGGTAACACCGGGTGATCAGCTGCAGTTAGAAGTAGAAATTATCAAACTGCGCGGCAGCATCGGGAAAGGCAAGGCGGTTGCGAAAGTAGGAGAAGACGTTGCGGTAGAAGCAGAATTAATGTTTGCTCTGCAAGATCGCGAGGAAGACAAAGGAGGAGCGGCGGAATGAAGGCAAGCTTCATCGGAGCTGTGTTGTTCGTTATCGTCACGGCGATTGGCTCGGTGCTCGGTTCAACGAACCCAGATCCGGCAGATGTGATTGCGCCTATTGTCAGCAGTATTTTATCTATCGTACTATATTTCGGATTTATGAAGTGGGAAGACAAATTAACGAAGTCCTGAAGCAATACGCCAGCAAAAAGACCAGCCGTGTTCACGGCTGGTCTTTTTTGCTTTCACGAAACAGTCAGCAGGGTTTTATTCTTCTGTTTCGATGGCTTCTACTTCTTCAAAGTCTTCGATGCCTTCAAGTTGTTCTTCTTGCCATTCGATGACTTCATCAAATGTGATAATTTCATCTTCGCTCTCTGGCAAGCCGTATGTGAACGTCACATCTTCATTGAAGTTGTCCATCGCCATATCGTAGCTGATGCCAAAGGAAATGGTGCCTTCTTCATCGGTGTAGCTGATGTCAAAATTACCAGTATCGTAGACGATATAATCGTCTTCTGTGATTGCTTGATGTACATCAAACGCTTCGATGTCAAGGTTGTCTAAAAAGGCGTCTAAATCAGCTTCTGCTTCAGATTGCAATTTGCTCGCTTCTTGAGCAGTCACACCGCCAAGCATAGAAGCCATTCCCGGCTGGCTGAAAATGCCCTCTAGTTCTGGTATAACCGATTCTTCCACTACTGTGATAATGTCTTTGAGGTCTTCGTCTTCAATGGAGAACGAAAGCACCTGTTCGTAAGAAACATCTTCTGGAATGCTTTCATGGCTGTCATGCAAAGCAAAATATTCGGTACCGAAGTTGTCGATTAATACATCATAGATGTCAAATACCATTTCTTTCTGCTTCTCTACATCATAGAGCAGATCAGCATCTTCACCGAGTAAATCTTCATAGTCTATTTCAATGTACTTGTCCTGCCACTCTTCCGGGTAGCCCATAAATGCAGCATCATAGACATATTCATAGCTCTTTGTATCAGTAGCAATGGCAGGCATAATCATTGTTTCATCAAATCCAGGAATCGTTTGTTCCATAATGACTTCGGAAATCATCGGGTCTTTTTGGTAAGCACCAGACATATCCATTGTCATTTGTGTGGACTCATTCAACATTTCCTTTTCTTCTTCTGTCAAGTCTTCAGGCATTGGAAACGACATGGAAAGATCCATGGAACCGTCCAGCGTATAGCTGTCGAGTTCAAACTGCGCGTCCAATGTATCTTCTAACACTTGAACAATTTCCTCGTTACGCTCCGGCTCATCGCCGCGTCCTGGTTCTTCGCCGCCTTCTGAGTCGTCATCCTGCAAAGCGCTGGTCATAAACACGGCAAATTGAGCACGTGTTGTCTCGTTGCTCGGCCGGAATGTATTGTCTTCTTCATAGCCGGAAGCAATACCATTTGCTGTTACAGCAGAAACATAGTCATACGCCCAATGGCTGCTGTCTACATCGGCATAATCCTCAGCTGCTTCGCCAGACAAGTCATAAGCAACGGTCATGACTTTCGCCATTTGTGCTCGTGTCAGTGAATCATTTGGATTAAATTCCCCATTTTTCCCGCTGAAAATGCCCGCTTCTGTTACTGCTGCAATCGCGTCGTATGTAGCATCATCAGGCTCTATATCGGAATAACCGGGGTTATTTTCACTTTCTAAACCCAGCGCTTGTGTAAGCATCGATGCTGCTTGTTGACGTTTCACTGGTTCGCTTGGGCGGAAGCTGCCATCTTCAAACCCATTAATGATGTTTTCTTCCACTAAAAAATCAATGTCATCTTTTGCCCAATAGTCGTCGTCCACATCGCTAAACGTCGTGTCGGCACTTGCCGGAAAAGCGAGTGAAGCAAATAAGCCAACAGCTGCTGCAGCACTGACAAACTTTTTCATTGTATCCCCTCCTAGATAATTCCAGCACATTTCCAAAACTAGTATACAGGATGAAACTTGCAAAAACTATAAAAATTGGAAAATATGCTTCTACTTTTTTTACGAAGCCAAAAGAGAACACGTTTCACGATTTCGTGAAAAAAATAAACATTGTTTTGGGAAAATGTAAAACAGCTTCAAAAATAGACGTAAAGGATAGACGTGTATATTTTGATTTGCTAGGATAAAGCGAAACGTCAAAATCGTGTGATGTCATAAGCGGAGGGAGAACATCATGAAAAAGAAACATCTCTATCTTGCAGCGCTGGCTGCCGCCGCAAGTATGTTATCAGCGTGCGGAAGCAGTGACGAACCAACAGAAGAGGATGAAGTGACGACAAAGATTGTAGAAGAGCTCGAAATTGAGAATGAAACAGACCCTGGTAATGGGAATACAGAATAGCCTGAAGTCAAGTCCTGTTATGATACATGCCGGCCTTTGCCACGCCGGCTTTTTTTTATAGGTCGGAACCGCTGCAATGTGTTTGCGTCAACGAGTTATCCAGGCAGACATCATGGTGAAGAAGGTTTGTCTGCAAGCAAAAGGGTTGCATTATCCAAGCAGCAAAGAGAAAATAATAGTGAATTTAAACAACCTATATAGAACCAAGGATCAGCGTAAAAAAAGTGTCAAAAACGTGTTCATTTTGCAGAAAATTCGTTCAATAGAGAGAAAAATTCTAGCGAAACGGGTTGTAACACTATATAATGGTAGAAGAATATGTGTAGAGCAAATAGGCCTAGTCTGGTCATCATATACATATCCTTTTTGTACGCGCGCGTACGGTGATTACTGGGGAGGGAATCAGTTTGTTTAATACGGCCACGTCTATAAAAAAAGCAGTTGTCACATCAACGGCAGTCACAGGAGCTGTACTAGCGGCACCACTTGCTGCAGATGCAGCGCTTGGAGATGAAACGCTTTATCCGGGTACCACAAGTGATGATGTCAAAAAGCTGCAGCATCTTTTAAAAGACAAAGGTTTTTTTACATACGATAAAGCGACCGGTTATTATGGAGAACATACAAAAGCAGCAGTCGAACAATTCCAAAAAAAACATCATCTCACCATGGATGGCATTGCCGGCCCGCAAACATTCAGCGTGCTGTTAACCGGACAGTCATCTGTACATACTGAAACGGCCGCGCCCGCCGACACACAGCCAAGTGAAGCAAAGACATCTTCTGTATCGCTTGGCAGCTCTACCATCTTGCGCAAGGGAGATGAAAGCGAAGAAGTAAAAGAGCTGCAGCGCCAGCTTCGTCAGCTGGACTATTACAATGGAGAAGTAACTGGTTTTTACGGCAGGCAGCTTCAAGAGTCGGTGCGGCGTTTTCAACGAGAGGAGCAGCTGGCAGCAGACGGCATTGCCGGACCAGAAACGTTAGCAGCTTTACAAAGTGTGCAGCGGGCAGCCGAACCTGCTTCCTATCAGACAGGCGCATCGTCTGATACGTTTAAAGTGCTGTCAACAGGTGATAAAAGTTCGGATGTATCGCTTCTGCAGCGCCAGTTAAAAGATTTAGGCTACTATAACAAAGACATCACCGGCATCTTTGGACCGATGACAGAAAATGCGGTTCGTTCTTTTCAGGCAGAAAATGGTCTTGTGGTGGATGGACTGGCGGGCCCGAAGACGTTAAATAAGCTGAAAAACAATCCAAAAGCAGCATCTGCAGCAAAGAGTGAAACGGTGTCTGACAGTGTGTCTGCACCGCAAACAGAAGTGCTTCGCTATGGATCACGCGGCGAAAACGTCACCGCCTTGCAATCACAGCTCCAGCAGCTAGGTTTTATGAAAATGGAACCAACAGGAGTGTACGGGGAAGTGACAGAAAATGCGGTAAAAAACTTCCAAGCAGCACACGGACTCACTCAAGACGGTATCGCTGGTGAAAAAACTGCACAAAAGCTGGATGCGCTGCTGCAGGAAGAAGAATCAGAAACAACAACGCCGCCTGCGCCGCAAGAGAAGCCCGCAGCGGGGACAAACGTTGATGTAACCAATCTCGTTGCTGATGCAGCCGAGCATATCGGTGTTCCATACGTATGGGGCGGCGATAATCCATCTGGCTTTGACTGCAGCGGATTTTTGCAGTATGTGTTTGCAAAAAACGGAATTGAACTGCCGCGGACGGTTGCCGGCATGTACCATGCGGGAACGTCTGTTAACAAACCAAAAGTTGGAGACATTGTCTTTTATGAAACATATCAGGAAGGCCCCTCACACGCCGGTATTTATATCGGAAGCAATCAATTCATTCACGCGGGAACGTCCACGGGCGTGACCGTTAGTAATATGAATACAGCCTATTGGGAAGAGCGTTTTGTTGGAGTGAAGCGTTATTTCTAGCAGCCCAAGCCTGACTCTATACGGTGGCAGGGTCAGGTTTTCTGCTAGAGGATAGGGTAACGCTGCGAACAGGTACACATGTAAGAAAACAAGCCGCTGCCAGCGTGAGGCTTCATCGGTAAGTTCTGTTTTCGGAAATAACATGATTGGTATGCGATACCAGTATTTCTGCAGGAGGGAAGGTGGCGGGTGGTGCCGCCTGTGTTACGTTTTTGTTACGAAAAGACAGGGAAAACAAAAATAGTATGTCTTTCAATATAGTGCACGCAGCAACAGCCGCTGACAGGCATGGAAGGATGGGCACCAGGAGGTATCTTATGCTAAATGACACACTAGAATTACAAGCACTTGAAGTGCACTTACTCCTCTTTAAAATGAAAACACACACTTGGTATAAAATATATTATAAAATGAAACAGTACATTGAAACGTTACAAGAGGATCAAATTGCCGCGTATCCAGAAAAAGCTGACATTGAAAAACGAGTCTATCACGGGCATATTCATATCCATATTAAGCGGTCTTTCACGACGGATGCTGTGCTGCTGTACGAAAAGTTGAATTCTTATGTCAATAAAAACAATCCCGTTATTTTAATCGGCGTAACCAATCAGCATGGCAAAGTATCCTCTCCATTAATTGTGGATTTAATTGTGATGCTGCATAAAGAAGTACCCGATTATATTGTAATTAAAGGAAGTGTCCATCCCCATGATTGGCTGGCAGCAGAAGATCGGCTGCGCCATAGAGGGTTTCTGCCACAGTGCAGATAGAAATCCAAAAAGAAGAAGACGTTATCTGTAACCACTTTTCCAATGACAGGGGAGGTGGTTTTTTACACGTTGCGAACAAAAAGGTGAAAAGATAAAAAGCGGCAGCAATCCAAGTTTCAGCAAGTAATAGGAGAACATTGCTGTTTTTTTGGTAATTTACTATTAAATAGAGAGACAGCAGGGAAGGCTAGTAATGAGAACAATGTAGAGGAGGCGTTGATAGAAGATGACGTATGAAGAATGCATACAAGCTTGCATGGCGTGTATGGAAGAGTGCAATCGTTGTTATGATGCATGCTTGCAGGAAGAAAATGTACAAATGATGGCAGCTTGTATTCGATTAGACCGAGAATGTGCTGATATGTGTGCGTTTGCGGCTAAGGCCATGCAGGCGAACAGTCCATTTGCCGCACAAATTTGCGGATTGTGTGCAGAGATTTGCCAGGCTTGCGGAGATGAGTGTGCCAAACATGAGCACGACCACTGTCAGCGCTGCGCGGACGTTTGTTATCAATGCGCCCAAGCATGCCGGAAAATGGCTGCTTAACCAATCGGAAACTTAACTGAACAAACAACAAAACAACTACATGTAGGGGACATGTTTATCATTATGTTGTCTATATGTAGTTGTTTTAATAATCAACATGATAAAACCAAAAAACAATAAAAAAACCGAAACAACGCACTGGCTGTTTCGGTAAATAAACTAGTTGTGAATCAAGTGTTCGCCAAACCCGTAAAACACACTGGCAAACTGCGCACGAGAGAGGGAGTTGTTTGGCCGGAACGTTTGGTTGTCATAGCCTTGCACGATGTTGTGGCGGGCCAAGTAGCCGATTGTATCATAGCCGGTTGTCGTTTCATCCACATCGGTGAATCGATTTGTACCGCTTGCTTCATTCACATCAAACACACTGCCTAAAATCGCTGCCATTTGTCCGCGAGTAATCGGGCGGTTGGGCTGGAAATATCCATCAGCAAAGCCGGAGATAAACCCGGCATTCACCGCGTGAGCGATATAGCCAGAACCAAAGTAAGAAGCATCGACATCAGGGAAATCTGTGTTGCGCGGTGTGCTGTCCCATCCTAAAAAGCGTCCGATAACAGCTAATGCCTGCCCGCGTGTAACAGAGTCATTCGGGCGGAATTCATCATTGCTGCCTGTCATAATGCCGCGTGCAGCAAGCTCGGTGATTGGTGTGACCGCCCAAAAGTTGTCATTCACATCGGCAAATGACGGCGCCTGCTCGACCACCTCGGGCCATTGAAAGGCGGTGTTTTCTGCTGGCGGCGAGTCATTGTCTTCAATCGTTACCGAAACAGCTTCACTGCGGTTGGACTCACTGCCATCCGCATACACAGCGCTCACTTCATATTCATATGTTCCAGAAGAGAGGCCTTCATCGATAAATGCTGTTTCCTCTGTTACTTCTGCGTGCTGCACGCCATCACGATACACGTAATAAGACGAGACATCAGCATCATCAATGGCTGTCCACTCCAACGCAGCAGCAGCTGAGCCATCGTCGTTATAGGACGGCGAAGCTTCTAAATCAAACGTCACGTTATTTGTTGGTATATCGTCGATTGGATGTTCATCAATATCATCTTCTTCAGGCTGTTCGGACCCGCCGCTGTTCTCATCATCAGGATACGTCCCGTCACGCACGACCTCGCTGTCACTAACGTCTGGCATTTGCAGCAGGCCGTATCCGAAGCGGCTGTCACGTCCTGGTTCCCCTAAATCTTCGGCTTCTTGATGAAGCATGCTGCGCAGTTCATCGGGTGTATGCTCAGGATATGCTTCTTTTAAAATCGCCAATGCACCGCTTACAAATGGAGTGGCCATCGATGTGCCGCTGAGAGGGCCGTATGTATTATCTTTGTATGTACTCACAATGTCTACGCCTGGTGCGGCGATCTCGACCGTTTTTCCTGATGCAGAAAAGTATGCCCGCTCTTTTTGCTGGTCAACCGCACTAACAGCAACAACAGAACCATAACGGGCCGGATATTCCACACGTCCGCTAGAAGTGTCTCCTTCCCCGCGGTTGCCGGATGCTGCTGTAATAATAATACCGTCACGGTAGGCATCATCAAGCATCGCTTCAAGCGGCCGGGAGTCGGTTAATGTGCCAAAACTCATATTGATGACATCAACATCCTGCTCCATAGCCCACTCTAATCCGTCCAGTATTTGTGTAATCGAGCCATTGCCGCTGTCATCAAGCACTTTGACCGCATACAAGTCCGCACGCGGCGCTACTCCCATCAGTCCCGATTGAGGCTGATTGGCCCCAATAATGCCTGCAGCATGGGTGCCGTGGCCGTTATCGTCATCATATGAATCGGTATAATCCACCGCTGCATATCCATCTTCTACCTCTAACGATGGGTGGGACGTGCTGATGCCGGTATCAATCACTGCAACATCCACATCCGCTCCGGTAAAGCCATGCTCCCAAGCAGCCGGTGCATTTGTCGCTTCAAGCCCCCAGTTTTCCGCGTCTGCTGCCTCGGCAGAAACACCGACCATTTCATCAGGCTCTACATAAACAATGCCGGCAGACGCTGCCAGAGCTTCTGCTTCTTCTTCAGTTAATACGGCTTCCATGGCATTAATGCTCTCCCACACACTGCCAATTTCACCACCAGCGTCTTTGACGACGTCTTCTTGTACGCTGTCTTGAAAACCTACGACATACACATGTTCGTTAGAATCAGCCCCGGCGTGCTCTGCCGATACAGCCGCCGGGAAGGAAACAAGCAAAGCAGCCGCCGCGCTTATTGTCCACCTTCGTTGTCGCATAGATACTTCCCCGCTTTCTTCATATGGAAATTGTCCCCATATGTTATCGTACAACAGCCATTCATAGATTGATAGAATCAATCTATGAACATAAGGAAAAAATAGTTATTTTTTAAAAATGGATGTTTAAAACATAAACGAGGGGGTAATACTTTTACTAGAAAGATAAATGCTCACTCCCCCCTCTTGATTGGAGTGCCCGCTTCTTACGATAATAGGATAACGCGAAGAACAAAAAAGGAAGATGTGCCTGCCCCTGTTTCATAGATACATGGCTGCCCCCACCATGTTTGTTTGGCTTTCTTCCATAAAAAAAGACCCGCCAATGGGCGAGTCTGAAAGAGCCGGTATTAATCGTTCAAAGCGTTATCCATAAAGACGGAGAAGTGGGCACGTGTTGTTTCCCGGTTCGGTTGGAATTCTCCATCCGCATTTCCGTTTGCAATACCGCTTCCGGCGACAGCTTGAATATGTTCATAATATGGATGGTCGCTGCCTACATCCACGAATTCTCCGTCGTATTCCACCCCTTCAAGGTCAAAGGCAGCGTGGAAAACAACAGCCATGTGCTGGCGCTTCATTGGTTCACTTGGCATAAATTCCCCGTCTGAGTTACCGTTTAAAAGGCCGGCTTCTTTGACGGCTTTAATGGCAGCCGCGTGAACGTTGCTGCTGCTGACATCGTTAAATCCAGTGTCTGTTCCTTCTTGCGGTAAATCAAGGGCACGAGCAAGAAGAGAAGCTGCTTGCGCTCTTGTTAAAGCTTTTGATGGTTTGAATGTGCTGTTTTCATAGCCTCTAATAATACCGTCTTTTGCTAGTGTTGTAATACTGCCGTACGCCCAAAAGTCTTCATCTACGTCGTGGAATTCACCTTGCGGAAGCGGCTCGAGCGTTTCTGATTTAACCGCTTCTGTTTCATCTTCAAGCACGCGCTTTGCTCCAGCGTAACGGCTTCCCCAATAGTATGGATCATCTACTTTGGAGATGCTGACCCCTTTGGAAGAAGCAGAGTGAATAAACTTTCCATTTCCTATGTATATCCCGTTATGTGTAATCGATGAACCGTTCCCGGAGAAGAACACCAAATCTCCTTTTTTCAAGTTGGACTTGCTTACAGAATCTCCTACGTTGTATTGCTGAGACGCTGTACGAGGCAGGTCAACTCCCTCTTTTTCGAAAACGTAGCCGATAAAGCCGGAACAGTCAAATCCGCTCGGTGTTGTTCCTCCGTAACTGTAAGGTGTTCCCATATGTTTTTTTGCTTCTGCAATAATGCCATCTGCTTTGGAGTTCGCATCAGCCGACAGCGGCTGCATCGCAAAGACAGACAGCAGCAGCACGAAACTGCACAATGCTGCAATACTCTTTTTGACCACAATGGCCACCCCTTTCTTTCATTAAAAAATGGTTGCTTGCCTAACATGTGTTAACTTCTGCTTAGGACACAAGGTGTGTGCGACTTTTGGCAGAAAGTACGTAAAGGTCGATAATGCACTGATGTGTTGTATGTAACGTTTCATTGTTTCTAAGATTATGTCGAGGCTTGTCTAACTGTATCTCTTTTAAACACAATTCATAGTCTAGCATCTAAGAATCTTCTGTGATTTTACATTTGTGTAACAAGATAAAGACAAAATGATACAATTATCACCAATATCCCGCGTTTTATAGGAAAAAAGTGACAAGTTAATACATGAAAACAGTGCTTTTTGTCACTGGTACGATGGTTGTAACAGAGGGGATTCTTCTTGTAACACAGATGTAACAAAGCGGACTTGTGTCACATAATTGTCAAAATATACATTGATTTGACAGCCAATAACAAGTGATATATATATTCATTACGATGACAACAGCAATGGCCTTTGCCTTTTATGGACGAGGCTTGTAAAATACAGGGTGCGACTATTAATTATGAAAAAGCAGGAGAGACCCTATGAAGATAGCGAAAAAAGCGGCTGTACTTGCAGCTGGTGCCAGCGTGGTGCTGCTAAGTGCATGCGGCGAAGAACAATTGCCAGAAGATGTATACAAACAGTCCATTGAGGAAATGGAGCAGATTGACAGCGTATATTTCACGCATTCTGACACGCTCAGTGCCGAACAACAAACCGTTTCAAGCTTTGCGCGCGGGGCAGTGCAATATGATGAACCCCTGCAAGCGTACATAGAATCGAACATGAATGTGATTGATGTCAACGAAGCAGTAGAGCTGGACTTTCGTGTGAACGGAGACGATGTAGAAGTAAGAGAAAACAAAGAATGGGAAGATCATGATACCAACGCAGACGAGCTGCAGCCGCTCATCAAGCCAACAGAAGATATGCGCTTCTTTCTTGAATTTGAAGACGAGTTTCTGATGAAAGAGGAAGAAGAGTATTACGAAGTATCGTTCAAAGGAACCGATGAAAGGCATGTGTCATTAGTAGAAAAGAAACTGCAAAGCTTAGGTGTTATTGATGGAGACGGCCTGGGGGAAGAGGAGCAGTCATCCATTCAGCTCGACCGCATTGATATGGCGGCCTACATTAATAAAGACGACATGCGCCTGCGCGGCTATGACAGCCGGTTTACGTTTACGATTGAATTAGCCGGTGAGCTGCAAACCTTTAATGAAACATCGAGTGTCCGCTACGACGATTACAACGAGGCAGAAGGTGATTTAGAAACGTTTATCGAGGAAAAGATAAAAGAAATTCAACAAGAACAAATGCAAGCAGAAGAAGAGGAAGACAACGAAGAATAATAAACAAAACAATGAATAATAGGAAGAAAAGCAGTCTGTGTCACTATGATGCGCAGGCTGCTTTTTTTGCTGTTTCGTATGAGTGATCTGTGACATTTCATATTTTTACATAAATAACTGTACTCTTTCACAGAACGTGCAGCATACTTCTCTATTTGAAGCATACCCTTCGTTGTGTGTGATAGAGGCTGTGTATGCTTTTGGAAGGAGTTCTTTTTTCTTAGAAGCGGTTGTCCCCCTTCATCCCCGCGTACGGTGTATGCAGGACAGACGATGGAGCAACCAATGGCTCATTTTTTATAAAAACGTAATATTTGCGTGACAGAACTGTAACTTGTATGTTTCAATATGTAAGGTGAGGGAAACATTGGAAAAACAAAAAGAGACGATAGACTCTGTTGCCAATTTAAAAATGTCGTTCCAAGAAAAACGATATGTAAAACAAAAGCCGCGGTAATCTATGAAAATTATCTAAATAATTTTTCTTATGGGTAGTAAATATGAGTAGAATGTAGTAGAATTCATTGTAAAATGTGTACAATAATTGCCGTATTCTGTTCAATTATCCATTATATTACAGTGCATTTAGCACTTGTGCAGGGTGTTTGACAGCCTAAAAACTGGCAAGTATAATAATTTTTGCAGTTTTTGAGAAAAAACGGAAATTATATCATTCTAATGTAGGATATGCGAACGCTTCTGTATTCCGATGACCCGACAATAGATCGTTGAGGAACCAGATGGCGTGATCGTCTCTGAACATTAGAAACTAGTATTCTACTAATACTAGAGTAGAGTACCTAATAAAAAGGAGGAAGATTTGCAAATGGCTTACCAACCTAAGTCTTACCGCAAGTTTCTTGCAACATCCCTTTCTGCTGCCGTTGTAGCAAGTGCTGCACCAGCAGTCGTACAACAAGATGCTCAAGCAGCTGAATCTTTTACCGACGTATCCAACGATTATTGGGCGTCTGAAGAAATCCAACGTTTGTCTGACCAAGGCGTTATTAATGGTTACCCTGACGGTACATATGCCCCTGGTGCAGAAATCAAGCGTGGTCAAGTAGCAGAACTTCTTGTAAGAGCGTTTGATTTGGAAGTAGATGAAAACGCGTCTGCTCCATTTGAAGACCTTACAGACGACAGCTATTACACTCCATACGCTGCAGCAGTGAAAGAAGCCGGCCTTATCAAAGGTCGTGAAGACAACACTGTATTCGCAGGCGGCATGGATCTTTCCCGCCAGCAAATGGCGACTATCCTTGTGCGTGCTTTCGACCTTGAAGACAAAGGCGAAGACCCAGGCGTTGTAGACATTGACGAAGCAAACGCCAGCCATAAAGAAAACATTGAAATCCTTGCTCAATACGGCATTACCAATACAGCAGACGGCAAATTCCGTCCAGGCGAAACAGTAAACCGTGCGCAATTCGCTGTATTCCTTGACCGTGCACTAGAAGTTGCCGAGCCAACTGAAATTGCAGGCGTAAGTGCGCTTACTGAAGATGGTCACGTACTTCAAGTTGACTTCACTAGCCCTTATCGTGAGGAGCTTGACCGCAGTGATATCCGCATCTTTGAATCTGCAAGCCTT
This sequence comes from Alteribacillus persepolensis, assembly GCF_900099605.1. Classification (GTDB taxonomy): domain Bacteria; phylum Bacillota; class Bacilli; order Bacillales; family Marinococcaceae; genus Alteribacillus; species Alteribacillus persepolensis. Next base: position 6,652 of record NZ_FNDK01000019.1, on the reverse strand, counting down.
GAGCGTGTAGGTGTAGAGAGTGTAGAACTAGCATCTGATGGTATGTCTGCAGAAATCGTTCTTTATGACGATGAAGATAACTATGAAATTGAACGTCTTACAGAGTACACTATCCAACTTGGAGATTTAGAAGATACTTTCGTTCGTCCAGCTTACCTTGATGACGACGATTATGCTCGTGTTACAGAAGTTGATTCTGAAGAGCGTGAAATTGAAGTTACTTATGGCGACTCCGATAATCCTGAAGCAGAGTCTGTTACATTAGATGTACCTGAAGACTTTGAACTTAACTTCCAAGAAGCTCTTGGTCAAGAAATTCGTGTATGGTTTGACTCTGATGATGTAGTACAAGATTTTGAACTTATCACTCATGAAGATGTTGTTTACGATGCCATCGAAGTAAATAAAGACGATGAAATCGAAACTGTAGATGAAGGCACAAAGTATGACCTTGCTGAAGACGTAGTATTCATCGTTAATGATGAAGCTGGTTCTGATGATGGTGAGGTAGTTGCGGAAGGTCAAGATGAAGTTGCAGACTTAATTGACGAAGAGTACGACTATGCAAAAATTATCTTTGATGACAATGGCGATGTAGCACGTGTTTATGCTTATGACCTAGAAGAGGACCCAGTGTTGGTTGAAGAAGTAGATGGCAACTACATTTTAGGTCAAGATGATAACGAGTTAGATCTTGAAGATTACATCATTGTTAAAGATGGTAAACAAATCTCTATTGATGACATTGAAGAAGGCGATTTAGTATTCTTTAACGAAGATGCTTATGATGGAGACGGGTTCGCCGTTGTTTATAACAATACAGTCACAGGTGAAATTGAAAACGTCTTTGAAGACAGCTTTGAAATTGATGGAGAAAGATACGATTACGTATCCGACGATGAAGTACGTGCGAAATATCTTGATGAGGACGGAGATTTTGAAGACCTCGATGAAGATGAAGCACAAGAGCTTCAAGCTGGTGGAGAAGTAACATTATACCTTAACCATAAGGGTGACTTAGTATACGTTACTGGTAACACTGAAGAAGTTGCTTCAAATGATAATCATCTCTACCTTCAAGATGGAGTTACTCCATACTTTGATAACCTAGACAATGACCGTGTTGAAATCGAAGGTGTGAATGCAGATGGGGACTCTTCCCTTTATGACTTTGCACTCAGTCAATTAGATGAAATCACGGTTATTGATGGCGACTCTGAAACAGAATTTAGAGTCAATAGAGACTTCCCAGGTGATGACTCTGATGACCCTGAAGAAGTTGATGAATTTGTATTTGCGAAATCATTCACTGACAATGAAACTTTTGACACAGACATCGACAATAGAGAAAATGCTAGTTTCATTCTTGCAGTAAATGATGATGAAAGTTATGCAGAGGTAGTTGTCGACCTAGATGAATACCTTGAAGAGAATGAGGATAACGATAGAGTTCGTAACATCCTTAATGTTATTGAAGATGACGATGGCAATGTAACTGAATTAGAATTTAACCAGAACTCTCAGGTTCTTGAAAGTGCTATCGATGAAGATGATAGTTTTGCAGATGGTTACCGTTTACAGGACAGCACAGTTGTCTATGACGTATCTGATGCTGATGACTACAGTGACCCTGACACTGATGATGTAGACGTAACTACTTGGGGCGAACTAAAAGAAGATGGCGTGGACATTGGTGCTGAGGAAGCTGTTATCTATTATGATGAAGATGGAAACGTCACTCATATCGTTGCATACGAAGACACTGTAGCTAATGAAGAAGACGTTTATGCTCTCATTACAGATGTTGCAGTATCCGATGGAGATGTTGTACGTATCACTGCTTTAGTAGAGGGTGAAGAAGTAACGTACGACGTAAGTGATTCCGACATTAATGTTGAAGAAGGAACTCTTGATAGACTTACTATCAATGAAGCAGGAACAGTTGTTACTGACGTAGCCACCGATGAATATTACCATGAAGGTAATGGAATTGTTACTGATGTAAGTGTTAGTAATAATGAAATCGAAGTGGACGGTGAGACTTATGAATTGGAGTTCACTGATGCAGTATATGATGCAACTGATTCCGATGAAGATGACTGGTCAGCAGAATCACTGCGTGACATTGAAGTTGGAGATGAAGTAAGTGTAGCGTTGACAGCTGACAATAGTCGCTTTGCTGAAGCTGTAGTTCTTTGGGAAGAAGATGTTGCAAATGAGGGCGACGACAGTGGTAGCGGTGATGACAACGGTAGTGAAGAATCCTTAACAGCACCAACAGTCTCTGTTTCTGATGATAATTTAGAGGATGGTGTCTTCGACGCTGAGGAATACACTGAGGCTAATGCTGAAGCAGTAGATTTCGTGATAGACTTTGAAGAGTCTGAAGTAGAAGCAGGAGATACTATCACTGTTACAGTTGATGGTTTTGAATTTGCTACTGAAGAACTTGCATCAAGTGACCTACTTCGTGGTACAGTGACTTCTACACTAGATCTTTATGGTCTTGATGATGGTGAATACACTGTAAAAGCAACTGTAACAAGTGGCGACGAAACTTCAGATGCTACAGGCGATGACAATGACTTCGATTTTGAAATTGATACTGAAGCACCAACAGTGTCAGAAGCTGCAGACGGTACAAATGATAATACAACATTTGACGTAGAATTTAGCGAAAATGCTTCAGGCGTAGCTGTGGTTGATGAGGGTACGGGGGCTGGTGTAACATTTGATGCGTCCGTCAACGCTCAAGCAGCTACTCTAAACACAGAAGATGGTGCTAATGATGGAGAGACAATCGAATTCACAGTTACCGATGAAGCAGGAAATGAAGTAACATACACTGCTACTTGGAATGAAACTGATAGCACTTGGGGACTTGCAATTGCTGAATAATAACCGAAACGTTACTTCATAACTTCATTAATTGAGGGAAAGAAGTGAAGAAAAGACACCGAGTACAGACACTGAGTCTTACTTCGGTGTCTTTTTCTTGGTAGAATGCCTGTCACTGCAAAAAACATATCTAACAAATGTTTTATAAGAAGGAAGTTGTACCCTTCAAAAAGTCCATCCGTAACTAAAAACAGCTAGTACCTACTAAAATATGTAGAAGGTTATTGATAAAAAGGGGGGAAAAGGGAAGATTTTTAGAAGCGTCTAGTAGAATGTCTTCATTAGATAAAGCCAAAATTAAAATAAGACATGACAAACAAGCCTTGTAAAAGCATTTTTTAAAGGCTGGAGTTTAAGAAAAGTTGGTTTATGTTGTCTAAGCAACTCTTTTGTATGTATGGTAAAGTCCATTCAGCACAGGAGTTGCTTTTATTTTTATATTTTTTAAATCAGTAGGTATATATTCAGGTGATGGAACTGGTGTCTTACCGTTTATTCCTTGGTGTGTGCGTTCTGTATTGTAATATTGTTCAATGTATTCTGTCAGTAACTGCTCTAAATGCGTTTCGTTTAATGGAATAATATGATCCAGCAATTCTCGCCGTAGCGTGCCAATGACTCTTTCCGCATACGGATTTTGCCAAGGTGATTGAAACGCCGTTCTTTTTGTAGTAATTCCTGATGAAGTTAAAAAACGTTGAAATGCTTTGGAACGGAAGATGCTGTCATTATCATGGATAAGATACTTAGGTGCTTTTCCATAAGGTGTAGCATTTCTAAATTGTTGAATCATCCATTCCGCGGTTGGATTGGTTGTTACTTCAAAATGGATAATCTTACGAGTTTGGTGATGAATAATGACTAAGCCATAGAGTACATCAAAAGTTAAAGTCGGAATGGTAAAGAAGTCGGTAGCCCAAGTATCAGACTGATGATTTTTGAGAAAAGTTTTCCAAGACTGCATTTGTTTTTCAGTAGGTGGTTGACGCGTACTAGGGAGATATTTAGAAATCGTATTTGGTACAGGAGGTTTCTCAATTCCTAGCAGCTTGAGTTTTTCATGAATTTTCTCAGGTGATAACAACGGATTTTCTTGATGTACACGCTTTATAAGGTGAATCGTTTCACGAGATATTTTCGGTCGCCCAACCTTCCTTGATTTTCTTTTCCAATGAAATGTAAAAGCTGTTCGATGCCATTTAATAACTGTGTCAGGTTTGACAAGAATAAGGTGGGACTTCCACTGCTTCAAATGCATAGAGAGGAAAAGCCATAGTTGTCTAAAAGCAGGTGTTGGCGTTGGTTTAGGCAGTTTTTGTTTGTCACAGCGTTGGATGTAAAGTGCAAGTTGGCTTCTGAGGGCAATATTTTCTAATTTAATATCATGTGAGGATTTAAAGTAAAGTTTCAAAAAATATAAGAGGTAGTGCATCCATTCTTTTAAGCATAAAAATAATGAACGAGATAAAGACATAACAAGATTCCTTTCTAATTAGTTTGAACATTACCGTAATTAGTGGCTGTTTATGGCAATAGCAGTGGACAAATTGTTGGAAAAGCAGAATACCTGTTCAAAATTATGCTGGCGGAGGCTATACGTTAAACACTAAGCTGCTTTTGTATATTCATAGGAAATAACGAACAAACATAATACTGTCTATTACATGAGCTGATTGCCGAATACGTCAAATAAATTTTAAGCTTTTGATTTAATTAAAATCTTATTTAGTCTTTTTTCTTCATAAATGTATGTTGGAAATCTGTAAATCGTACGCTTATGCTTGTAGTTCGAATTTATGAAGTCGCCTCTTTACCAGTTGATAACAGCTCTCTAATTGTTTAAATTCTTTTTCTTCTAATGTTCGCATGTGGCAGATTTTATTTCTGATTGGAGTGAGTTGATAAAGTTGTTTGCGTTCTGTGGCAGTAAAGAATTTTTGTAAGGGAGAGTGTTTGGCGAAGTAAGGAATTAATTCATGATAGTAGCAGGTTGAAAATGTATGTTTTTCTCCAGTTTGCTGCTCCCAAGCTGTACCGTAGGCGGACAATAATTCACGGGTTATTGTTTCACGTAGGCTCATTTCAATAGCATACAAGTATTGATAGGATTGAGTCATAAAAGACACAGTGTTCAATTGATATCACCGTCTTTTCTAGGAATTATTCTTAAATAAACGGGAGATGTAAAAGAAAGCATTAGTAGGTTATCTACATATATTATAGGTGAAATTTAAATTCTAGCAATCTCCTTTTATGTACATTTATTTAATTAACTTTTTCTTTAAATAATTGGTATAGTTAATAGATTTTTTTATTTAGAAGGAAATACTTACAGAGGAAAGTATCAAAATGAACGAAAGGATACTTTTAATATCAATCACATTTCCCAAGTAGGAAATGTACCCCACTGTATAAAAAATTACATATTAAAATAAAAAGTTTAACAAAAAACAAGTTCTTAGTCTTAATGTTTTTATGTTATGACCGATACAAATAGTAGATAACATCAAGGAGGATGGGTGAATTACGGGGTTAGTTGTAGGAAGGCAATCTGGAGAAAGCATTATCATTGGTAATAACATTAAGATTACCATGCTTGAACAAGATAAGGAGAAAGATATCTTTAGGTTAAAAATCGAGGCCCCAAAAGATATTCCCGTACTCCGAGAAGAAATTTATGAAGACTACAATAAGTAAGTTTACAGAAACGAAGTAGTTTCAACTAATTTTGTCAAATCCTCAAGGTAGATACATAGCTTTCAAGGATGGAAGCAAGAGATCTGGATGAACTCTTATTTATCTTGAGATTTGAAATATATTAAAAGTTCTACACGGACGTAGAACTTAAAAATCTATGGAGGGATTTTAGTATGATTATTAACAACAACATTCCAGCGATGAATACTCATCGTCAAATGGGAATCAATCAACAAGCGCAACAAAATTCTATGGAAAAGCTTTCTTCCGGCCTTCGTATTAACCGTGCTGGTGATGACGCAGCAGGTTTAGCGATTTCCGAGAAAATGCGTGCGCAAATCAATGGTTTGGATCAAGCATCCCGTAACGCACAAGATGGTATTTCCATGATTCAGACTGCTGAAGGTGCACTTAATGAGACACACTCTATTCTTCAGCGTATGCGTGAATTAGCAACACAAGCATCCAACGATACAAACGTAGAAGTGGATCGTGAAGAAATTCAAAAAGAAATGAATCAATTGACCTCTGAAATTAACCGAATCGGTAATACTACTGAATTTAACACGCAAAGCTTGCTAGACGGTGGACGTGAAATTACTGCCAATGCAGAAATTTCTGCTGATACCTTAACAGGTGGTAAAGTAGCTGCAAATGTTAATGCTACAGCTACTGAAAATAGTACTGGACAAGACGCAGCACAAGCAGAAGCTACAGGGACCATCGGTGGGTCTAACGACTTTACCATTGAAGCTGGAATTTCCAATGAAAGTACAGGTAATATTGATATTACCTTTGCAAATTCAAATGGCTTGGGTGCTGGAAATGAAACAGCATCGTTTAATACTGCGGGGGATGAACTTACTATTACTTTAGATGATGCAATAACTTATTCAGCTTCTGACATAGAAGGACTAATTCAGGGTTCAGATGGTGACACTAATAAACCTTCTGGATTAGATATGACTGCCTTTAGTGTTACTGCTGAAGGATCTGATTCAATTGACGGAGGATCTGCTACTGAAACGCTCTCATTAAGTGGCGGTCAAGATGCAGT
>NZ_FNDK01000009.1 GCF_900099605.1 Alteribacillus persepolensis | reverse complement strand
CGGGATGGATATACTAGTTTTATTTTAGGGAGTAAAACTGCGAAAATACTGTAATGTTGAAGCTAACTCTAACAACATTAAATAAGTAAGCGTAAGGTCTTAATTATAAAATGGACTAAATCGGTAACAAGAAATGGTTCAGTTACTGCTGACCATGCTATTGCCCTTTCCGCGGAAGCTTATATGGCACAATTGCCTAAATTTCAACGCCAGTCCCTATGTACTCTCTTATAAAACAGAGCCATTAAATGAGGAACAGTGGGCAGCTAATGGATGGAGAAGAAGAGAAACCATCTGATCAACACGTCTTTCTCTTGATTTCATCTTTGTAATCAATGCTCTAGCTAATTATTTAAAATTTTTCTAATAATACTTCTCAATAGTAGGATGGTTTATTTAACGGGGTGTTGATTTCACTAACGTTCAAGGAATTGGAGCCGTTGATGAATGAGATGGATTTTCTCAAGTAACTCACTTTCCTTTTCTATACCGAATTCCTGATGGATCTGTTGGATTAAAAGTTGCAGAATCGCTTGAAAGATCTCCGGTGGAAGATTAATTATCTTTTTGGGAGTTTATAAAAGTTTTGACAATACGAAATTATAAGAGTAGAGGGTTAAAATGACTAATCTTAATGGAAAAGTAGCAGTTGTAACAGGTGGAGCAAGAGGTATGGGAGCTTCACATGCTAAGAGATTTGTTAACGATGGTGCAAGTGTTGTTATCACAGATATATTGGAGGAAAAAGGGTCAGAATTAGCTAAAGAACTAGGTGAAAAAGCACTGTTTATCCAACACGATGTAAGTAAGACTGAGGATTGGAAGAAAGTGATACAAGAAACTGAAGATACTTTTGGTCCAATAAGTATCTTAGTTAATAATGCTGGTATTGCTATTCTTAATGAAATCAAAGATATGACTGAAGAAGACTATATGAAAGTCATCCAAGTGAACCAACTCTCTGTATTTTTGGGTATGAAAGCAGTCTTGCCATCAATGCAAAGTGCTGGAAGTGGCTCTATTATTAATATAGCTTCCATTTCTGCCATAAGATCTATGAATGAAGGGGTTGCGTACGATGCTGCTAAAGGAGCAATAAATGCTATGACTAAAACTGCTGCTGTTGAATTTGCAAAGTATAATATTCGTGTAAATGCCATTTTACCAGGATTCGTCGAAACTGAAATGGATGCAGGTTTGGACCCTGAATATTTAAATTTTATTTTAAAAGCTACCCCTATGAACAGACGTGCACAACCAGAGGAAGTTTCAAGTTTGGTATCCTATCTCGCATCTGATGATTGTCAATTTCAAACAGCTGGTGAATTCATCATTGATGGTGGACTTACCAAAAGATATTAATCTATCTGATAATTATCCTTATAAACGATGTCTCAATTCATATTAAACTAATTAAAAAGGAACGGCTACGCTTTCATTCTTTTTCAACAAATAACTGAAAACTTTTTGGGAGGTTTTTTGATGCCATATGTTGAGGTTGAAGATGGAATTCGATATTACTATGAAGATGTTGGGCGAGGGCAACCTATTGTTTTTATTCATGGATGGGGAATGAGTCGAAAGGTCTGGGAAAGACAGGTTGTAGATTTAAGTGAAAAATTTAGGATTATTACTATTGATTGGCGTGGATGTGGGGAATCCGATAAACCATCTCATGGCTATGAAATTTCAAAACTAGCAGATGATATTAATCAATTCATTAAAAATTTAAATTTAGATAAAGTGATATTAGTTGGTTTTTCTGCGGGAGGAGCAATTGTAATGGATTATGTAACCCGCTATGGAGGAGAAGCAGTTATAAAGGCGGTATCCGTTGGAGGACCAGTTCCCCGTTATACGTCAACTGAGGAATTTGAACTCGGTATACCACAGGAGGTTGTGAAAGAAACTGTAGATGCACTAAAAACCAATCGGCCTGCTGTTTTACGGAATATTGCAGATGGTACTTTTCACCAAGATGTTGGTCAGCCAATGAAGGATTGGCTTTTTCATATACTTTTAGAACAAAGCTGGTTTTTAGAAAAGACAATGGAAGATCTAGGCAAAATAGACTTACGTGGAAGGTTAAGTGATATTACAATCCCGGTTGCCTTTTTCCACGGCCTTCATGACAAAAATGTACCGATCTCTTTATCAGAACACTCTGCCAAGAACGTCCACAACTCTAAATTAGTTGTATTTGAAAACAGTGCACATGCACCGTTTATAGAAGAAAGTCAGAAATTCAATGAAGAATTGACTTCATTTATTCAATTTCCAAATATGGACAAAATCCCAGGCCAAATTCAATAGAGTGATTTTGCCATCGAGAGCGTAATGATGAAAATTATCGTTAATATTTAAACCTAAGTCAAAGATGAGTATGAGACATATAAGAAACAATTTGCTTAAAAAAAACAACACTAAACATCTCCAGTAAATGTAATTTACTGGAGATGTAATATTAAGAGGATTGTAATTTTTAGAAAGTATATTTTTAGAGGAGGTAAAAAAATGAGTAAATCTATACTTCATATGTCACATTGGGGAGCTTTTGATGCGATTAGTGATGGAGAACGCATTCTAAACACTCGACCTTATGATAAAGACCCAGAACCATCCCCTATCTTATATAATATCCCATCATCTCACCATCATAGGACTCGTATAGATCGTCCTTATGTACGCTCCGGCTGGCTAGAGAATGGTCCTGGTTCAAGTAGTCGTAGAGGTAAAGATAAATTTGTCCCTTTAGAATGGAATGATGCACTAGACTTACTTGCAGAGGAACTTAAGCGCATTTACAGTAGTTTTGGAGCAGAATCTGTTTTTGGAGGATCATATGGTTGGGCAAGTGCAGGTCGCTTTCATCATGCACAAAGCCAGATTCATCGGTTTTTGAATTGTATGGGTGGTTATGTTGATGGCGTTGATAATTATAGCTTCGGTGCTTCAAATGTCCTTCTTCCACATATTATCGGAAGTGTAAATCCGACACTCACAGAAAATCCGTCACTTGAAGCAATAGCAAATCATTCAGAATTAGTAATATTATTTGGCGGAATTGCAACGAAGAATGCGGCAAATAATGCGGGAGGAATAAGTCGTCATAATACAAGGGGGTGGCTTAAGAAAGCACATAATAATGGAACTCGCTTCATACTTGTTAGTCCCTTACAGGATGATATTGCAGAAGAAGCTAATGCAGAATGGATAGCTCCTAGACCTGGATCAGATACAGCTCTTATGTTGGCCCTGGGATATGTGCTTATTTCAGAAAAACTTGTGAGTAAAGAATTTTTGAATAAATATTGCATTGGCTATGAAAAACTCGAAAAATATATATTAGGTAACGAAGATGGTATTCCAAAAACCCCCAATTGGGCAGAAACTATAAGTGAGATACCTGCTCCTACAATATGGAAACTCGCTCGAGATATGGCAGCCCACCGAACACTTATAACTGTAAGTTGGTCACTACAAAGAACTCAGTATGGGGAGCAACCCCTTTGGATGGGGATTGCCCTTGCTTCGATGCTTGGACAAATTGGACTTCCCGGGGGGGGGTTTGGTCATGGATTTACAGGTTCTTTTATTGGTCATAACCCCCGCACAATGAAAGTTCCAGCACTACCACAAGGAAAAAATAATGTAAATAAATATATTCCTGTAGCAAGAATCGCAGATATGTTACTAAACCCTGGTGGAAGTTATCATTATAAAGGTAAAGTTCTAACTTATCCGGATATAAAAATGGTTTATTGGTGTGGAGGAAATCCATTTCATCATCATCAGGACTTAGGACGACTTAGGAAAGCATTCAATTCTTTAGAGACTGTTGTGGTGCATGATTCATTTTGGACTGCTACAACTAGACATGCAGATTTTGTTCTGCCAGCGACAATGAGTATCGAAAGAGATGATCTAGGAATAGGGATGGGGGAGAGCGAACTTTTCGCTATGAAATCCATAACAAAACCACATGGTGAGTCCAAAGATGATTATGAGATTTTTTCCGAACTAGCACATAGATTGCGGATAGGTAAACAGTTTACAGAGGGACGTTCAGTAACTGACTGGCTAAAATGCATGTATGAAAAATTAAGATTAGATCTTAGTGAAATGAAAATACAAGCTCCATCTTTTCAAGAATTTTGGGATATTGGAACATATCAATTGCCGACTGAAGATGCACCCCAAAGTATGCTAAAGAAGTTTCGTGATGACCCGACTTTGCATCGTCTTGGAACTCCTAGTGGAAAAATTGAAATCTTTTCGTCAACTATTGAAAGTTTTGGATATAAAGATTGCGCTGGACATCCAAAGTGGTTAGAGCCTAAAGAATGGCTTGGTAGTGATATAACAAAACATTATCCGCTTCATATGATTGCTAATCAACCAAAAACACGCCTTCATAGTCAACTAGATGTAGGTGATTATAGTCAAAAAAGTAAAATTTCTAATCGCGAACCACTCCGAATGCATCCAGATGATGCTAGAAAACGTAATTTATCTGATAAAGATGTGGTTGAAGTTTTTAATGATAGAGGAAGTTGTCTAGCTGGACTATTGATAAGTAAAAGTGTGCGTCCAGGAGTTGTACAGCTTTCTACCGGGGCATGGTATGATCCAGATGAAAATGGAATGTGTAAACATGGCAACCCTAATTCTTTAACGGCTGATAGACCCACTTCAAATCTATCTCAAGCCCCCACGGGACAACACGCCCTAGTTGAAGTACGTAAATATACAAAAACATTGCCTAAGCTTACAGTAATGGACCCGCCATCTATTGTTAAATGATTAAAATAGATGGTGTTGCAATTATGGCAGAATAATTTATTGACTTCTTTGGAAAAGGTATTGAAACTGCACATAATACCGCTAAAAATAAGGTCAAAAAAATTCTAACCTGTATTATTCATAGTCTTCATCTTAATCGCTACTAAACGTAGTAGTGACAAGCGATTTCTTGGTGCTTTTTATTCGAATTATATTCGAATAAGTTAAATTAATAAAAATGTTCATAATATTCACTAAATATAGAGGTTGTAATTTTTGGGGAATATGATATTGGAACCGTTATCCCGTTGCAGCTTCTGGAAAAAATAAAATGTACCCTATGTTGTAGGGGGTTGACAAACTCGTAAAGGGAGATTCCTAGAGGATTGTTAAAAAGTTTTGGGGTATGGGGACATGGACATAGGTCTGTCCCCGAACTCAAAAAATTTAGACAAATTATTATTAACTAGTAAGGATTGTTCTCTGTATTCAACAGGGATCAATCCTTAATGAAGAAATAGTTAAAAATGGAGCCTTATATTTTAAAATTGAGGGGGAAGTTTATTCTGAATAAACTAATAAAGTGAAGGGACGGAAATAAAATGACTTTAAGTCAAAGCCTTGCTAGTTTCATTGTGAATACAAAATTCGAAGATTTACCACAAGATGTAGTAGATTTCGCGAAAATTTGTATTTTGGATTGGATGGGTTCGGCGGTCGCCGGGAAAGATTTGCAGCCCATTAAAATCATAGATGACTTTGTAAGGGACATGGGTGGAGCGCAACAGGCAACACTGGTAACTGGCGGAAAGTCCTCTGTTGCACAGGCAGCTTTCGTTAATGGAGCAGCAAGTCACATTGTTGAACTTGATGATATTCATAGGGGATCTATTATACACGCAGGTACGGTGGTTATTCCCGCTGCACTAGCTGTTGCCGAATGGAAGAACAAATCGGGTAGGGATTTAATTGAGGCAGTAGCCATTGGTTATGAAGTGTGTTATCGAATAGGAGAAGCAGTTACTCCGTCGCATTATTATTATTGGCATAATACCGCAACGTGCGGTACCTTTGGAGCAGCAGCTGCTGCAGCTAAATTATTGGATTTAAATACAGAACAAATTATGCACACCCTTGGTTCTGCAGGCACTCAAGCATCTGGACTTTGGGAGTTCATCGAAGATGGTGCTATGAGTAAACAACTGCATCCGGGTAAAGCTACCATGAACGGTGTCATTTCGGCACTGCTTTCTAAAAGGGGTTTTACAGGAGCTAGCCAGATTTTAGAAGGACGTCGAGGGTTCTTTGAAGCAATGTCTAAACAATACGATCCTACTAAAATTACAAATCAATTGGGCGAGATCTTTAAGATTATCGAAAACTCGTTTAAAATTCATGCCTCCTGTCGTCATACGCACGCAACCATGGATCTGGCAATTGATCTGTCAAATGAACATGATCTTAAAGTAGAAGATATCGAGGAGGTCACGGTACAAACATATCAAGTGGCTCTTGATATAACAGATAATGCACAGCCGAATACCGTTTACGCATCGAAGTTTAGTCTGCAATTTTGTACTGCATTAGCTCTTGTGAAGCGACAAGGAGGGTTACTGGACTTCACAGAAGAGTCATTGCATGATCCTGTGATTCGGGGGCTCATGGAAAAAGTAAAAGTAGGGGTGGAACCATCCATTCATGAGGCGTATCCAGAAAAATGGGGTTCCTCGCTTCAAATTCAGTTAGCAAACGGTGAAATAGTTCAAAAACAATCAGAGTATCCAAAAGGAGATCCAGAAAATCCTCCGACAAAAGGAGAAATGGTAGCTAAGTTTAAACAATTAGCTAGTAAACTACCGGAAAAACAGATTCAAAACTATATAAATGATATTTTACATTTGGAAGAACTACCAAATGTAAAAACATTTTTTACAATCCAACATCAAAACTCATTCACTATAATTAAATAAATTGGAGCTAGTCGGTGACAGCAGAATCATTCTGTCCGTTTACAATATATTTGTCATCAAAAGGGGATATTCCTTTAAAACTAAGGGATATCCTCCTTTTCTTAAGAAAAATTTTCTAAATTAAACAAATTCTTTTCATCTCCACGTGGAAAGGCGCATCGCTGCCCCACTTGTGGGGCGAAAACGGATCATGTCCATGAAGTTATGGGGGACCGTATCGCGGCGTACCGCAGTGCGTTTCCATGGTCCATTATGATGCCAGATTAATTGACTGATTGTAGCTTCTTGAGGGTATCCATATTTCTGAATCATTGTCTTTGCACCTTCTAATGGTTTTCCGTTCCAATTGGATAAGATTTGGTTCGCATAGGTCTCCATTCTGACACCTCCAAATATATGCCTAAGAGTATTGTATGTAAGGCTCATTTTGTGTTACGTGTTTCCGGCTTCATTTACGAGGGAAGTGATATGTTGTTCGAGATAAGAGTAGAGGTGAAATGGTGATAACACGTTCGGAATTTTTGTCATATTTCATAGCTATATTATTTGTATTAATGATGGTAAGCGTATCCATACTTCTTAATAATCCCGAAGTTATCATTCCAGAAATAGCAGCACTAGCTATAGCCTTCTGGGTATGGAGGATATCAGGATGGATGGACCGGCCGTGGATGATATTTGTTTCTCTAACTGGTACTGCCATCATTGGCTTTGCTATTAACCAATTACCTCTCTTTTACTTTGGGAAGCTGGCATGTACTTTGTTATTAATGTTGACCTTTATGTGGCTGATAAAATCAAATTTGTCTCCTGAATTGACAACAGGACTAATAGCAGTCGTGACCGATGCGACACATAGGATATTCCTTGCTTCTGTAAGTACTCTCAGTGTGATACTTACACTCGGCATTGTCTTGTTTGGGTTGAACAAGAAACAGAAAGAAAAAGTAGAAATTGAGAAGAAGCATATGGTGGTTTTTTTATCCTTGTTAGTATATGGGCGTTGATGACATGGATGACTGGTTATCCTCAGCTTGCAGCCATACCACCAATTTTTGTGGTAACTTATGAAGTATTAAAGGTGTCATCGTACGACAAGAGTACAGCAGCAAATCAAGTAGTCATGTTAAGTATATCTACCACATTAGGTGTTGTTTTGTATATGTTATTGGACTCTTGGGTAGTGATAACATTTATTTCAATGGTGTTGATGTTTTTTTATAAGAGATGATAGGCCGGCGTGTTCCCCTTGTCTTTGCGATGCCCCTGCTACCATTTGTTGTGCCAGGTGAGATGATTCCTTTACTGCCAGTGGGTACATTGTTTTCATCCTGCTTTTTGTTGTTTGCTAGTCTTGCTTATAAGAAGTGGCAAACAAAAGAAAAAAGAGAACATGCGAAATTTTCTCCTTTGCAAAATAAGGTGGAAAACAAACAATAAAAAATAAATTGGAAAGGTAGTTGGGGTGTTTCTAGTCCCGTTGTGTTGTAGTAAGAAATCAATCACGACGGGATGACAGCTCGTATCCTTTACATGTCAGTATATAATATTGAAAGAATTCTCTCTTCTACAACATCTTGAATAAAGGGATTGTTTTGGAGGATCCGTTTCCTTCAAAAAAGATTAAATGAGCAAAGGAGAGCATTAAAAATGGATTCTACAATCAAATATGTCACCAAGGGCCATCATAGAAGTCTTGGAAGGGACAGCAGAGATTTTCAAAAAGTATCATCTTTCTATCTCCAATCCATCGTGAGAAACATTAGTGGAAGATCAAACTTGAATACAGCTGTTGGAAGTTCTACGGCGACTTGCACAGGCGGTGGACGACAAATCATGCCTGGGAAGGAGTAGGTTACTTCATATAAAAGGAAAATCTTCGCAGCTCAACAATTTTAACGAGTTTTCACGGAATGAATATGTAATCCTTAATTTACAGAAACAGTAAACGTCCTAGCCTGCTAGAGAAACTAAGCTGCATAACGCATTTTTGTTATTTTACACATACAGAAATCGTTCACATTATGTTTTTGTTTTCGACTTATGAAACCTATTCATCTAGTATTCAAAAAAATTAATCTCAACTATATACGAAATTTAATTAAATAAGAGAAACGAATGTTTGAAGGTGTAGCAATGACTGAAGCGTTGAATGAATATTGTCCCAAGCTCTACTTTTTTGTCCATCCAAATGTTGATAACAACATCGTCTAGCCTCGTGAAATGGATACCTTGGTCGCCTCTCATATGACGCTTGATTGCTTTTTGGTTTGATATGTGATACCAGTTGTATTCAAGTGGACCTTAATACGTTTTCGTTTCATTCCCACCCCTTAACACACCCTTTTTGTGTCTAAGGGGTCCAGTATAAATTTTCTGTTGCATTCTAATAAAGGCAATGATGTTTTAAAACAAAATCTTTAAATTGTAATGCTGCTTTTGAAAGGTACCCCTTTTTCTTATGAATTAAATAAACTGGACGTTCTATGTTTAGTCCGGTAACGGGTACCAGGTGTATACCGTTAATAGTTGGCACGATTGATTCTGGAACGAAGGCGACACCTTCATTTGCTTTTACTAGACCAATAACACTATTAATTTCTAATCCTTCATAAATGATGTTAAGCGTTTTGTGATGAGAAGCTATTGTAGTTTCCACAAGTTTTTTTAATTCTGTACCTGCCGGGTATTGAATAAATGGTTCTTTTTCTAGCATTTCTAAGGTGATAGGCTCTCTTTCTTTACAAAAATCGTGGTGATTAGATGCAATCAAAACAATTTTATCCCTAAAGAGTGTTGTATATTCAAGTTCAGCAAAGGTCTTATACTGAGTTCCAAATCCAAAATCGATGTCATTTGTAAGGAGTTCTTTGATAATGTTTGGCGCTTTCTCTTCTTGTAAAGATAATGTATAGTCTGGAAATTGCTCCTTGAATTTTTTTAAAATGGAAGGAATGTAAGTAATGCCGAGACTATGAACAAAAGAAGTGGAGACATTACCTAGACTTGGTTCAACCATTTCTTTTAACCGTAGCTTTGAATGGTCCCAGTATTGTACCAGGTGTTTGGCATCTTTAAGAAAAGTCTTACCATAACGATTTAATATAATTTTCCTATTCTTTCTGTCAAATAAAGGAACTCCTATTTCTTTTTCAAGCGAAAGGATAGAGCGGCTCAATGCCGATTGGGATAGCATTAGCAGATCGGCAGCTTTGGTCATATTTTCCTCTTCTGCAACAACTATGAAATTTTGAAGTTGTACAATATCCATTATAAGGTTCCCCTTTTACTAACATTTCATGGTTAAGCCCCTGCATCTCAAGGTTTTTTGAAAATTAAAGGAAGTATCTTCCCAAGTTTTGTATAGTAGTTGACCAAAGAATCAATAAAAGACTAGAGTAGTACTTCCCTACCATTATACGACAAAACTAGTTTGTTTATCATTAAAGAATTATATGACATGCAACCAATCTCCTGTGATTCCTCGTCCTGGATAACACTTACAGCCTATCATCGCCACATGGAAAAAGGCACTTATGAGACAATCGCTCCTTTTTAGAGAGCAATTCCCATATATTATTAGAGAAAAAACAGCACCAAAAGTTCGTTTATCAGTCACAAGTGTACTGGCATGGGAGCTTGCGAGTTTTTTTATGCCTAATTTAACACCTCAAATATTATAGAGTCAGAAATTTATAGTTTCAATTTTAATGCATTATTTACATTGATGAAATGCATAATTGGAATTGTTTTTGAAGTTTCTAAATTATATAATTTCTATTAAAGCTAATACAAAAGTAAGACACATTATTTATTTTTGCACAACCAAAATTATAGGAGGTAATTATTTATGACTATGGTAGAGGAAAAAAACCAAAATCATGAGTTAATCAGGAAAAGCATTCAAAATTTGTGCAAAAAATTTCCTGAATCGTATTGGAGTGAACTTGATGAAAAAAAGGCGTATCCTGAGGAATTTATTCAATCTTTAACAGAGGACGGCTGGCTATCTGTTTTAATACCTGAAGAGTACGGGGGAACTGGGCTTGGTATTACGGAAGCTGGAATAATCTTGGAAGAGATTAATCGCTCAGGGGGAAATTCTGGAGCAGGACACGCCCAAATGTATACAATGGGAGCGCTCTTGAGGCACGGAAATGAGGAACAAAAAAAACGGATATTACCAGATATTGCATCAGGGGCTAAACGACTTCAAGCATTTGGTATTACAGAGCCTACCGCCGGAAGTGATACGACAAGTATAACTACTACTGCCGAGCGCAAAGGGGATTATTATGAAATACATGGACAAAAAATATGGACATCAAGGGCTGAGTATTCTGATTTAATGCTGCTACTTGCACGAACAACACCGAAAGATCAAGTTTCGAAAAAAACTGATGGCTTGAGTTTGTTTGTTCTTGATATGAAAGACCAAGCGGATAAGATCGATATTCGTCCCATAAATACGATGATCAATCACGCTACAACGGAAGTTTTTTTTGAAGGAGCTAAAGTACCTGTTGAAAATTTAATTGGTGAGGAAGGCAAGGGGTTCCGTTATGTGCTTAGTGGGATGAATGCAGAGCGAATTTTAATAGCTTCTGAAAGTGTAGGCGATGGCATGTACTTTATAGACAAGGCTGTTAACTATGCAAACGAACGAGTGGTATTTAATCGTCCGATTGGTAAAAATCAGGGTGTGCAATTTCCTATTTCGGAGTCATACATGGATATTCAGGCAGCCAAACTAATGAGAGACCGTGCAGCTACATTATTTGATGCGGGAGAAAAATGTGCAGAAGAAGCCAATATGGCAAAATACCTAACATCGGAGGCTACATGGAAAGCAGCGAATGCGGCAATGACGACGTTCGGTGGTTATGGGTTTGCTACAGAATATAACATTGAACGAAAATTTAAGGAAGCACGACTCTATATTGTAGCCCCAGTTACAAATAATCTTGTATTAAGTTATATAGGTCAACATGTTTTAAGTCTTCCACGATCTTTCTAAAAGAGTTAATAGGGGGGATATAGAAATGAATGTTAAAAATGGATGGAATGGTAGATTTTTTGAAGACTTTGAAGTCGGTGATATATACTCTCATCCGCTTGGCAGAACGATAACGAAAACGGACAATATTTGGTTTACTATGTTAACACAAAATACAAATCCAATTCATTTTGATCAAGTGTATTCAGAGCAAACAGAATTTGACCAACCGCTTGTGAATTCAACCCTTACTCTTGCTCTAGTAACAGGCCAATCAGTAACTGATCTTTCCCAAAATGTCATGGCAAATCTAGGGTGGGATGAAATACGTCTACCTTATCCAGTGTTTGAAGGAGATACTATCTATTCTTATTCAGAAGTTTTAGAAAAAAGAGAGTCAAAATCACGTTCAAACGTAGGTATCATTCGGGTCGAAACCAAAGGATATAACCAAAAAGGCAACATTGTAATCGAATATAAACGAACGTTCATGGTTTATAAACGTGGTGGTGGCCCTGAACAAACAGATAAATTGTTAACAAAAGTCCTTGAACAAAGACAAGAACGATAACTTAATAGATTAATTCTGGCCCATATGTGATTGTAATAAGGGAGCTGAAAGGTTGATTAGTGTTCTTAATTTTTTGACTAATTAATGATAAAGATAATGACGTGGGAAGAAAAAGGTGCGTCACTGAAAAAACTTTAACTTGCTTGAGCAATTGTCTAGACCACTGGTTTTGCAGCCGTCCCAAATTCAAAGCATACCGCTCATTAATTGCAGGCCCCACTAATGGTTGGAGCGTCAATATTGTGGATTACTGCCACCGCAGAACCTATTAATGCATAAATGAAAATTTAGGGTTCCTCCAAACTATAAAGGTTGGTGAATTCTATGGGTGATAAATGAGGGCGAAGAAAAAACGAGTTGTGACGGGACGGGGCTAGTAAACACATTAAGGAGGATTCGAATGTTGCCATTGCAAGGAATTACAGTAGTGTCCATTGAACAGGCTGTTGCTGCTCCCTTCGCTACAAGACAATTAGCTGACTTAGGTGCTAGAGTTATTAAGGTAGAGAGGCCAGAGGGAGGAGATTTTGCTAGAGGATATGATACGACAGTAAATGGAATGTCCAGTCACTTCACTTGGCTTAATCGATCAAAAGAATCTATTACACTGAATTTGAAAGAAAATAAGGATAAAGAGGTTCTTGAAAGACTTTTGGCACAAGCTGATGTTTTCATCCAGAACTTGGCTCCAGGAGCTATGGGAAGGCTAGGTTTTGACCCGGAAGAATTATTGAAAAAGTATCCGAGGTTAATTTCAGTTGGTATTTCTGGTTATGGAAGTAATGGATCGTATAGGGATAAAAAAGCCTATGATTTGCTTATACAATGTGAAGCAGGAGCAGTTTCTGTTACTGGTACAGAAGAAACACCTTCAAAAACAGGGATGTCCATTGCAGATATTGCAGCAGGTATGTACGCATACACCAGTGTGTTAACAGCTCTTTTAGCCAGAAACCAAACGAACAAAGGGGATGTTATTGAAATCTCTATGCTCGAAGCTCTCGGTGAATGGATGGGCTACCCTATGTACTATGCCAATTACGGCGGAACGGAACCTAAACGAACAGGAGCAAGCCACGCAACCATCTATCCGTATGGACCATTTACGTTAAAAGACGGAAAAACGGTTTTCCTAGGTATTCAAAACGAACGAGAGTGGAAACAATTTTGTGACCAAGTGCTTCAGCTAGAAGAGCTGGCAGAAGATCCTCGTTTTGAGAGTAACTATAAACGGGTTGAAAATAGAGAAGTATTAGAGACAATAATCGAGGAGACGTTTCAGCAGCTTACTTCGGAAGAAGTGATACAGGGGCTGAATGAAGCGAATATTGCAAATGCCAGATTAAATACAATGAAGGAATTTATGGACCATCCTCAGCTTAAAGAGAGAAAGCGTTGGGGTGACGTGGAATTACCAAGTGGGGAAAGAGTAAAAGCACTCATTCCACCGTTTACTGCGAAGAACCTTGATTACGTCATGAACCCTATTCCTGCGTTAGGAGAGCATACCGATAAAATATTAAAAGAAATTGGGATATCGAGAGTAGAGTAGTAACTAATCAACATACAGAGTGAACATTTAGGAGGAAGTGACATGTTAAGACGATCATGGTTATTCGTTCCTGGGAACAATAGGACACTACTTCAAAAAGCAGAAACTCTTGAGGCTGATATTATTATTTATGATTTAGAGGATGCCGTAGCGATAAACGAAAAAGAGGAAGCTCGTAAAATAGCTATCGATGCCCTTTATTCTAGTAAAAAAAACGTTTTTGTACGTGTGAATTCTCTTGAATCTCCTTATTATATGGATGATATTGATTATTTTCTCAAAAACTATCAGAAAGAGTTAAGAGGAGTGGTTCTACCAAAAGCGTCTGACAGTAATCAGATCAAATTAGTGGAGAATATCCTACAACATTGTGAGGACAAGTATAGAGTGCAAGATCCGCTTGAGATTGTACCTATTATTGAAAATGCTACTGGGCTCCAATTTTGTTATGAAATTTCAAATGCATCACCCCGTATTAATCAAGTTGCATTCGGGGCAATAGATTACTCCTTAGATGTAAATATTACACCTTCTAAAAATGGTTTTGAATTGATGTATGCTCGTGCTCACATAGCTAACGCTTCCCGAGCTGCAGGAATACTTCAACCAATAGACACAGTGTATGCGAATTTTAATCATATTGATGGACTTCAGGAAGAAGTAGAAATTGCGAAAAGACAAGGGTTTGCGGGTAAGTTAATAATTCATCCAAACCAAATTCAAGTCGTTAATAAAAGCTTTGTTCCGACAGAACAAGAGGTTTTAGAGGCGCAAAAGATTTTGAAGGTAGCTGAAACAACAGGACAGTCAGTTTTCCAACTCAATGGAAAAATGATTGATGAACCTTTAATAAAAAAAGCCCGACTTACCCTACAAAAGTCTAATTTTTAAGTGATTGGAAGTGGGGGTTACGGATAAAATTCGATACGGAGGTGTATAGATATTAAATCACAAAGGGAGGAGATTAAAATCATAAAAAAAAATAACGTTGAAAAGATTCAAGGATTATTATATATCTCCGTTCAAGAAAAAGGATTCACTCATCCAAAAACAATAAAGCTAAGTCAACAATTAGACGTAGAGATAAATAAGGTTCTAAATCAAATGTTGGAGCAGGGTGATTGTTCACATTTGCTGGATTAATTTCAGATGATGAACTTCACGATGATTACGTGATTCCCAGTCCTTTTGACCCTAGGGTTGCTGATCAAGTAACAGAAGCTGTTTCTAAAGCTGCCATTGAAACAGGTGTTTCTCGAATGAACCTTAATGATTCATCGTCGTTTTCTGTAAAAAAATACAAAGGTAAGAAAAAATCGCTATTCCGGGTAATCCAAATTGGTTGGTCAAAGCAAATAAGGAGTTAAATATCGAAAGTAAGTACTATTTGTTTACCATTTTGGATTATCAGTGTTTTCGATTTTAAATTAGGATATACAAAAGGACAACTTGGAAATTGGAGGGGGAAAATTCCCCTGGTCTACTCGACTGTTGATGCTGCCACTGATAACGTTGGGTACGGCTTAGTAACACCTCTTCAGTAGAGCTTTTTGTCTTTGAGATGGCGTACCGATAGCGATGTGTGCTGGTTGGTATGACACTGCGTTCGTTCGAACTCCTTTTTGGATTGCAGGTTTGTTTAGTGTGTCGAAGCTATGGCTTTTTCATCGGTACCCCTTCCATGATATTGGTGTTTTTTATTGCCGGCCCCCAAAGGAGGAATTGGATGAGTAGTTTAGGAGAAATAAACAAAATATTAGTAGCAAACCGCGGGGAAATCGCTATAAGAATTTTCCGTGCGTGCACAGAGTTACATATTCGAACAGTGGCTGTGTACTCGAAAGAGGATACAGGTGCTTTCCACCGCTATAAGGCGGATGAAGCATATTTAATTGGGGAAGGAAAAAAGCCTATAGATGCATATCTTGATATTGAGAGCATCATTGACACAGCAAAAGCAAATGATGTAGATGCTATCCATCCTGGGTATGGCTTTTTGTCAGAAAATCTCGAATTTGCGAAACGCTGTGAAGAAGAAGGCATTATCTTTATAGGTCCTAGAACAGAGCATTTGCACATGTTTGGAGATAAAGTGCGAGCAAGAGAAACGGCAATTCAAGCAGGTCTTCCAGTTATACCGGGAAGCGATGGTCCCGTATCAGAACTTGCTGAGATTCAAGAATTTGCTGATGAAAATGGTTTCCCTTTTATTATAAAAGCATCTCTTGGCGGGGGCGGACGCGGCATGCGGATTGTCCGCAGCCAGGAAGCATTGGAAGAAGCTTACAACCGCGCTCGTTCTGAGGCAAAGTCTTCTTTCGGAAGTGATGAAGTATATGTAGAAAAATTTATTGAAAATCCAAAACATATAGAAGTACAGATACTTGGTGATATGGAAGGTAACATTGTTCATCTTTATGATAGGGATTGTTCCGTACAGCGCCGTCACCAAAAAGTAGTGGAAATTGCACCAAGTGTAGCTTTGAGCAAAGAATTGCGCGAAGATATGTGTGCAGCTGCGCTTAAGCTGGCGGAGAATATTAAATATTTAAATGCTGGTACTGTTGAATTTCTTGTTAACCCAGACGGTGAGTTTTACTTTATTGAAGTGAACCCACGTGTTCAAGTTGAACATACAATCACTGAAATGGTAACTGGGGTGGATATTGTCCAAACTCAGCTCTATATCGCATCAGGAAAGTCCCTTCACGGTAATGAAATAGGCATTCCATCTCAAGAAGAAATCACAACAAGCGGTTTTGCTATTCAATCCCGTATTACAACAGAAGACCCGGCAAATAATTTCTTGCCTGATACCGGTAAGATTATGGCTTATCGCTCCAGTGGTGGATTTGGAGTTCGCCTAGATGCAGGAAACGGTTTCCAAGGGGCAGTTATTACACCTCACTATGATTCCTTGCTTGTAAAAGTGTCTACCTGGTCCCTTACGTTTGAAGGAGCATCGGCAAAAATGCTTCGTAATTTACGAGAATTCCGTATCCGTGGTATTAAAACAAATATTAGCTTCCTAGAGAACGTTGTGCAGCATGAGGAGTTCCTTTCCGGCGAATACGACACCTCCTTTATAGAAAGTACACCTGAGTTGTTTGTGTTTGCGAAGCGGAAAGACCGTGGCACGAAGATGCTTAACTTTATTGGAGAGACGATTGTCAACGGATATCCTGAATTGGAAAACAAGAGAAAGCCGATTTTTGAGCAGCCAGAACTTCCATCCATTAAACAAAGTGAAGCTTTTCCAAGTAGTTCCAAGCAAATTCTGGATGAAAAAGGACCAGAAGGACTCGCAGATTGGGTGAAAAAGCAACAAGAAGTATTGTTAACAGATACGACGTTCCGCGATGCCCATCAGTCACTTCTTGCGACACGTGTACGTACCCATGACTTGAAGAAAATTGCTGAGCCGACAGCACGTCTTTTGCCGAATCTATTCTCTTCTGAAATGTGGGGAGGAGCAACATTTGATGTGACAATGCGTTTCTTGCATGAAGATCCTTGGGAGCGTCTCTTAACATTGCGTGAAAAAATGCCAAATACTCTCTTCCAAATGCTTCTGCGAGCTTCTAATGCTGTAGGTTACAAAAGTTATCCGGACAACGTTATAAAAGAGTTTGTTGAAAAGTCTGCAAACGCCGGTATTGATGTGTTCCGTATTTTCGACTCTCTTAACTGGATTGAAAGCATGAAACTTACAATTGATGAAGTTAGAACTCAGGAGAAAATTGCGGAAGCTGCGATTTGTTATACAGGAGATATCCTTGACTCAACACGTGATAAGTATGATTTAACGTACTATAAGAACATAGCTAAAGAGTTAGAAAACGCTGGAGCCCATATATTGGGTATTAAAGACATGGCAGGTCTATTAAAGCCGGAAGCTGCTTATCAATTAATTTCTGAATTGAAGTCAACGATTGATATCCCTATTCATCTTCATACACATGACACAAGCGGAAATGGAATTTTGTCCTATGCCCGTGCAGTGGAAGCGGGAGTAGATATCGTAGATGTAGCCTCGGCTTCAATGGCAGGACTCACTTCTCAGCCAAGCGCAAATAGCCTATACTACGCATTAGATGGAAACGAAAGACAGCCGAACATTGATATTAAGGCGCTTGAAAAGCTTAACGAATACTGGGATTATACGAGAAAGTATTATCAAGGGTTTGAAAGCGGTATGAACGCTCCACATACTGAAGTGTACGAGCATGAAATGCCTGGCGGTCAATATAGTAACCTCCAACAGCAGGCAAAAGCAGTAGGCCTTAAAGGTCGCTGGAATGACGTGAAGAAAATGTACCGTCGTGTTAATGACATGTTTGGTGATGTCGTGAAAGTAACGCCTTCATCTAAGGTGGTTGGGGATATGGCTTTATATATGGTACAAAACGACTTAACCGAAGATGATTTATATGAAAATGGAGAAAATCTTGATTTCCCTGACTCTGTCGTTGAGTTCTTCCAAGGTTATTTAGGGCAACCATATCAAGGATTTCCTAAAGAGCTGCAAAACATTATTCTTAAGGGCAGAGAAGCCATTACGAACCGTCCAGGAGAAAATCTGGAGCCTATACGCTTTCAAGAATTAAAAGAAGATCTATATAACATACTAGACCGTCAAGTAACAGACCATGACATTCTTTCCTATGCATTATATCCAAAAGTATTCATGGAATTCGAGAAGTTCCGTGAGCAATTTGGAGACGTCTCTGTTCTTGATACACCTACTTTCTTCTATGGACTTCGACTAGGTGAAGAGATTGAAGTGGAGATTGAACAAGGGAAAACTCTTATCGTCAAGCTTGTCTCTGTATCAAAACCACAGGATGACGGTAATAGAATTGTATACTTTGAATTGAATGGCCAGCCACGTGAAGTAATGATCAAAGATCAAAACGTAAAAACGAATGTTACAAGCCGTCCAAAAGTTGATAAAAGTAACCCGAATCAAATCGGAGCTTCTATGCCAGGAACAGTCATCAAAAAACTGGTGGAAAAAGGAGAATCTGTGAAAAAAGGTGATCACTTAATGATCACTGAAGCCATGAAAATGGAAACAACCGTACAGGCCCCTTTCGATGGAAAAGTAAAAGATATCCATGCTTCAGATGGAGATACAGTTGAATCTGGTGATTTATTGATTGAATTGGAAAAATAATAAATAAACAGTTTGTCTTTCTTTAGTGATATGCTCACCGAAAGGTAGACAGATAAAAATAAATGGCCAAATGAAATTTTTCCCATCACACCGAGGAATGGAGAAGTAGAAAAATGCAGACTCAAAGATGGGTAGGTTCGAAATCGTATAATTCTTACAGGTCAAACAAGCTCTCTTGTCGGAAATAAATAGATAAAGGGAGTTCCCACAATCTCGTGAATTTTGTGTGGTAACAATTTTTTCGAGGTTTGGGGAGGTACTCCCTTTTTTATGCTTTAAAATCCTTCAGTCCGTCGGGCTTATAAATAATGAAATTTATTCTCATAAGAATTGCTTAAGGGTATTGGATTAAGATCGTCAGAAAATGTATGTATTAGTGAAGAATATGGGAATTTCTGATTCAAACGTGTTACAAGTTAGTCAGAAAATAAACAAGAAAACTTTTAAACTTCAAAAGTTGAGGGAATCATCTTAAGATATATAGCAATTGGAAGAAGATGTTTCACAATTGATGGGCAAGCAAAAACCCGGTGAAGTAGGGAAGAAGTTTCTTAGGCGAAAAAGAAAATATTGTAAGAATTAGAAAAAATTATTTGGAAGCTATCAGACAAGAGAGTATGACAGAGCTCGCAGAATTTTTTGGATTTAGTAAGACAACATTATGGAAAAATTTAGATACCAAGCTTAAGTAAAATATGTCTTTACTCATACATCACTATTATTTATCTAACATGAAGGTGGAGTTCTAAATGAACAGCATATTGAGAGGAAATGGATGGGAACGTTTTATAGAAAAAGGAATAGGAACGATTATACATTCCCTTATATCAGGCCAAAAGGTGTGCCTGGTAGAGGCAGATACTGATCTAGGGGAAAGAATACTAGAAAAGATACGGGATGAGTTATTAATAGACTTACGTAACGGTACGATTACTGATGCAGAATTTGAAGATTGTCTATCCCTATTATACTTGCATCAAGGAAGTAAGGTTCCTCATTCCTTTTCCAATCATTTGATTATTAATCTATCATTCACCTGGACTGTTGAAAAAGAATAAGGAAGATGTGAAGTGATCTGATTTTTCAAAAAGCCCTGCCCCATGGACCGTTGGCGTGGACTGCGGGAAGATGCCACTATTCCTACTGTGAAGGAATTGAAAAAACAAGTGGTTGGGTTCTAGCTTTTACCTTGTCTCCAAACATATCTAAATGTGCCGATTTAAAATAATGTCCTCTTCCTCACATTTTATGGAAAATTCAATATTTTATGATAAAAATCCGTATCCTGTATGGATAGCGTCTACCTCCGCTTGCTTCTCGATTCGAATAATATCTTGAATATCTAAATAAGCATCAATCGGCTTCTTTCATGCACAAAATACATGAATGGCAAATTCTCCTCGGTTTGCCACCAATACCTTGTTAATTTTTCTCAACCTTCTCCCTCCAATTGATAAAAAAATAGAACTGGCTGGCCCGAAGCGAAGCAACCGATCAAACCGTTCAATTAACGAAAGCGCTTACTAACCTGTTCCGTATCAGCATAAGCAAAGGGCGTGACATTATAACGATTGAGGAGGAGCTCCGTCATGTCGAAAGCTATTTTGTGATTCAAAAAATCCGTTACCAGGATCAATTTGACTATTCGATCCACTGCAGTCCTGGTTTATTCCAATACCAAACGATAAAGCTCTTATTGCAGCCTTTAGTTAAAAATGCAATCTGCCACGGCTTCAACCTAAAAAAAGAGCCCGGATTTATTTCCGTTGACATTTCTGAAACGGAGGACACGCTATTCTTTCCGTACATGATACCGGTCGGCATGACGCAGCAATTGCCGGAGCATTTCACTCAATGCTGAACAATAAAAAGGTATCCGCCAATCCCTCGAGGGGCTATGTATTGATAATATCCGCGACCGGATTCAAATTTTCTTCGGTCCCTCTTATGGGTTGGATTTTATAAGTGAATATAACATTGGATCCACTTGTTGGATTACGATTCTAAAAATACAAGGAGAAGATGGCTATGTTAAAAGTAATTTTAGTAGATGACGAAACCACGATCCTTGAAGGATTAACCAATTCCATCGATTGGGCGGCATTCGATATGCAAGTGGTTGGCAGAGCAAAGGATGGCGTTTTAGCGCTTGAACTTATAAAAAATCTAAAACCTGACGTTTTTTATTAACAGATATCCAGATGTCGTTTATGGACGGTTTAGAGCTCATCCTGAAAGCGAAGGAGTTCCATCCCCAGCTTTATACCATTGTGATTAGCGGTTATGACGATTTTAAATATGCCAATCCCGTCTTGCTCCCCATGTTCACGGGTGTTCTTGAGAAAATTAAAATGGACTTTATTCAAACGAAAAGGGACCGGATGTATGTATTGCAATTGGAAGAAGCACACCAAATTTATCAGTCCATGACTTTTAAGGCTTTTATCCGCGACATTATGTATAAATACATTACAGAAGACACAGTGAATCTGGAAAAATCAAAGTTTCAATATCAGGACGATTCGTTGAACTATGTGGTAATGGTCGCACAATTGGCGGATGTTGAAAATGAAATGACCGATTTACAAAAATTGAAGATAAAAGTATTCCATGAGACCTTAAATCAAGTGATACACGATCAGAATCTTATCGGGTTCCCCAACGACAATTGTGAATATGTGATCTGCCTACCGGACAAAAACCCTCAACGGTTAGAAAGAAAAGTTACCGATTTCATAAACGAGTATCACGCCAGGAGCAAAGGAAAAAGTCCCATAACGTTCTCGGTTGGGCGAATGTATTCCGATTTTGTATTTGGCAAGAGTAAAATGGCTCTCCCTCCGTTTTGGTGAAAAATCACGCTCTATCTCATGGAAGTTATTTAGGGCTTAAACAAGTCACTTACAGAGCTTGATATAAAACTTGTTTCTTAATCAAATCAAAATTAACCCTGCCATACATCAACCGTTTAATGGTTTTCAAACGGTTGATTTGGCCTTCCAGCACACCATTGTTCCATTCATAACTTAAAGCATTCTGGACCGCCTTATAATCGGTCCAGATTCCTTTTACAAAGCGTTTCATCTCTACGAAGGGGCTTTGTTCTGCTTTAGACAACCAGACAAGAAGATAATCAGACATCCGATGTTGAATCATCGCTTGAAACGTTTGAATGTGTTCATATAGCTGGGAGAGGTCGGGATGTCTATGACATCAATCATCCAGAAAAAGCCATTTGGTTCGTTTCTTGATTTCCTGAGAGGGTTTCCACAGCCATTGATGCAGTTTCTTTCTAGAGAGATAAAGTTTATTTGAATGACCTTTTCTTTTTTGTTTTCGAATGTCTGCTATATAGTGAGAGACAAGTGAAAAAGATCCTCTGTAGCCTTTAGAAACAAGGTCATCATAGATTTCTTTTGCTGTTACACCTGGCTGGACAGCCTCATGAATTCTATCTCTATAAGAATCCAACATGCTTTGACGTTGATTTTCCCCCTGCATTGGTGGCTCTGTTGTATGGATATACTTTTTAGCTGTGCGCTGGTCCATGGTCCATTTTCAATAATTTAGCGATCGATGCGTAGGAATAGCCCTGACTGCCTCATTCTTTTACTTGATCCATTAACTGTTCCTTTTGCTTCCCTTTGTCCGTCTGGGAGGAGTGAGGTTGATGCTCTTCGCTGGGTTGGGAATCATCTCTGGGTATCGGGATTCGAGAACCAACAACTTGCGGAAGAATGCGTTCAGTTCGTTCGTTAAAATTGTGGACCAGATGCCAGCGATCCGTCACTTGTGTAATGTTTTGATCTGATTCCTGGATGGCTTGTTTGAATTTGAGCGAACCATCCCGACTTACAACCCTGACGTTTTTATGTTCCGACATCCACTGCCTCACGGCATCCGCGCTAAATTCTTCTAACAAGGCAATGGGGCGTCGGGTGTAAAGATCACATATAAGCACGCCATATCGGTGACGCTTAAGATAGGCCCATTCATCTATTCCCACCGCATCGGATGGAGAAGGAGAATGCAACGAAGTTTTCCGTATCAATCTAAGAAGTGCAGCCGCACTGACAGGGACGTCTAACTGTTTAGATAACCTGCTCCCTTGTTCGGCACTTGTAGAAAAAGCTATAGACCGCAAGGTCTTATCCATACGGGCAGTTCTACGTCCATAAGATTCTAAAAGATTTAAACCACGTTCCGTAAAAATCTGCTGCTTACAGGAGGTTGCATTACAGAAGAATTTCCGCACAATGATTTGGAGTTCTACCTTATAGTCGATAAAAGGCAGGTCTTTAACATGACGACAGTAACGGCTATGTTTGCGGGAGAACAGTTGACCGCAATTGGGGCACTGAGAGCTGGCCTTTTTGGACTGTAGAATACAATGTAACTTTCTCTCCTCTTTATCCTGGTTTACATCAAGTAATTCCAATGTGTCTTCTTCGTAGAAAGGTTGGAGTGGCAACATAAAATCTCTCCCTTAAAACTTGATGGAATGTTATAAAGGAAAATTCCCTATTATGCATTCACCAAAACGGAGGGAGAGCCATTTTTAGTCTGCCATAAACATGTGAAGAGCTGTACTCTGAAGTGGTTTATTGCACGAGTGAGCGGAGTTTGAAATGATTGATGCACAGGTAATAACGGTCTCTCAATTGTAAGCTGTCTGGCTTCCATTAATGATATACAAATGATTTTTTGTAATAAAAACTATGTTTTTGGAAAAAAATCAAGATTGCGAAGAGGTTTTAAGACAAGCATTGAACTATTATTTTATAAAGGTTATAATTCATTACGTTGATATAATTGAACTGAATTTACTGAATTTTGAGAATTGCACCTATTGACATTAGACTTATGTAAGGGAGTTTTATTTGTACAAAAGTGAAAATCTTTTGAAGTGCGCTGTATTCATGAACGTTATTGCAATGTAAACGGCTGCCTGACACCTCTCGATTTTGGGCTCTTTTAAGATATTGTAGTAGTGGTAATAGAGGGCATTTTCTTAGAAAAGAGGTTATAAAATATGATCGCAAAGGGGCGTTCGTATGGCAATAAATCGGGAAGTAATTTTAAGTGATCTATTACACATTACCCAAGATGATGGTTTTCTCTATACCAACAATGAACGAGCTGTGATAACATCGACAAGTGCATTCAGCACATTACAGCATGACTTAATTGAGAATATCGGAATCGAACGGCTCCAAACCTTTTTCTTCAAATTCGGCTATCATTTAGGAGAAGAAGATGCAAAAAAAGTGGCTGCAAATGAAGCGCTTTCTATGGTAGAAAAGATAGCACGAGGTCCTGTCATTCATTCACTAAAAGGGTATGCGAAATCCGAGATTACTGAAACGGATTTGGAAACACAAGGTAATAAAACGATTTCGCTTTGCTGTAAAGGCATGTGGCAGCATTCATTTGAAGCGGAACAATATGTTAAAAAGTTTGGTTTTAGTGAAAGGCCGGTTTGTCATAGTCTGTCGGGCTATGCTAGTGGTTTTGTTTCCTTTTTGCTAGGTGAAAAAGTGTTCTTTAAAGAGCTGCAATGTGAAGGTCAAGGAGCACCTTGTTGTAAATGGGAGGGGCGCCTGGTCTCAGATTGGCAGGAAGAATCGAAAGAATATTTTTCATACAGCAAAGAGCTGCCGGTGCTGAAAGAATTAGAACAAACGAATGAGCAGCTTTTGCACGAAAAGAACAATTTATCAATCGTAACGAGAATTCACCAAGACTTAACCGATGAGCTCATCAAAGGCAGTACATTGGCGACGATTGTAAAGAAGGTAAATGAACAAATACATTTGCCAATTATCGTAGAAGATAAGCGCCGGCAACTATTAGCAAGCAGCGGGATCGCACTAGAAGACTACCATCTGATCAAAAGTCACTTTGATGAGTTTTTGAAGAGCGGTCAAACGATTATGAAAACGCGGCTTCTGCATTGTGGAAACGGGACAAGATTAGTTGCACCAATCTTTCTTTTAGGGAAAATTGTCGGCTACTGTTCCTTTTTATATGACGGGGAAGAAGCAATGAATCAAGATATCGATTCCATGCTTATTGGAAAATTGGCTTCCGTTTGTTCACTCACATTTTTAAAGGAAAAAATCGAACTGGATTCTATGGAAAGAGCCAAAAGTTATTTCTTTGAAGAAATTATCAGCGGAAAGTACGCTTCGAAACAAGAGATCATAAGGAAAGCTGATTATTTTCAGTTGGATCTTGCAGATAGATATTATGTTATAAATATGAAATATAAGTTCGCAAAGAAGTGCGAAGAAAAGGAATTGACGATTCATAAAAATATTTATGAAAGCGTTTCCGATTTTTTTAATCGAAAAAGTATTAATATTTTGATTGACCAGGAAACGGATAGTTTGTTCCTGCTTATTACTGAAAAACAACTGAACAACCAAAATATTGTGAAGCTGGCGAGGTCACTTGTTTCCTGTGTAAAAAAGGAAATCAAACATGCGTTATTTTTAGTCGGAATCAGTTCTTTAAATAGCGATATTATGGAAGCAAATGTTGCCCTTAATGAGGCACGTGCAGCAGTACGGCTTTCTTCAAGGGATAAATGCATAACAAACTTCAGCGAGCTCGGAATGATTGGTGTTTTGATTAATGAAAAAAATGAAAAAGCGATTCGGAAAATTATTAAGGATACCCTCGGCATACTGTATGAGGATTTAGATAGCAATAAAATTACTTTAATGGAAACCTTGTATCATTTTCTTGTCAATGGCGGCAACTTGGAACAAACAGCGGATGATCTCGCTTTGTCGGTCAGTGGTCTCCGCTATCGTTTAAATAAAATTACGGAACTCCTTGGTCACGACCTCCGCGATCCACAATTACAGTTTCAGTTACTTCTCGCTTTAAAAGCAGTAAGAATTATTGATTATGAATTGATCGTTAATCAAGTGGAAAGGTGAAGCACAGATTTGTCTGTGTCTTCACCTTTTTTGGTATTTAAGGGAGAATGTCACGATTACTTGCGATTGTGTAGGAGCGGAGGTGGTGTAATGCCGGCCGGGAAATAGCTGCTTTTTGCGGGAAATCTTTAAATAGGCTTCAGTTGAAAATAGAATGTAATTATTTTCTAACGAAATCACACTAACAGCCGCTGTTAGTTTTTCGTCAGCTTTCTAGCAAGTGCTGCCATTGTATTGAATATTCAGATAATTTAACGTTAAAGTAAGCTAATGAAATGAATAACTATCACAGGAAATGGAGCTGATAAACATGTACACAGGAAAAGAATATTTAGAAAGTCTAAACGACGGCAGAGTTGTTTACCTAAATGGCGAGAAAATCGATGATGTTACAAAGCACCCTGCTTATCGAAATTCAGCACGTTCATATGCAAGAATGTATGATGCTCTTCATGAACCAGAAACTCGTGATATTTTAACGGCTACGAATGAATATGGAGACAGAACCCATAAATTCTTTATCACACCGAAAAGTTCAGAAGATTTGCTGGGGGCGCGAAATGCGATTGCAGAATGGTCAAAATTAAGCTTCGGCTTTATGGGACGCACTCCTGATTACAAAGCATCGTTTATTGGTCATTTAGAGGGACTTGCAAGTTATTATGAAGGATTTGAAGATAACGCGAAAGCATGGTACAAGAAAGCAGCGAAAGAAGTGCCTTTTGTGAACCATACGATTATTAATCCACAAGTCGATCGCTCGAAACCGCTCCATGAAAATAAAGACGTCTATGTTCGTGCCGTTGCTGAAAAAGACGATGGAATAATTGTAAGCGGTGCCAAAATGGTCGGGACAGCTGCAGCTTTAACACATTATAACTTTGTCGCTAATTATGGCCCCATGGATTTAGGAGACGGAGACCACAGCCATGCCCTTATCTTCTTTGTCCCAATGAATGCTCCAGGGGTAAAAATGATTAGCCGCCAGTCTTTCGAACTGCAGGCAGCGACCAATGGAACACCATTTGATTATCCGCTTTCCAGTCGTTTTGATGAAAATGACGCGGTCATCGTATTGGATAACGTTCTTATCCCTTGGGAAGATGTTATTTGCTATAAAAATGTTAGAATCGCAAACAACTTCGTACCAGAAAGTGGATTTGTGAACCGCTTTACATTCCACGGCTGTACTCGCCTGGCGGTGAAGTTGGATTTTATGACAGGGCTGTTGCTTAAAGCGACAGAATCTGCTGGAACAAATAAATTCAGAGGTGTTCAAGCTCAGATAGGGGAAGTTGTGGCTCTTCGTAATATGTTCTGGGGACTTTCAACAGCGATGGCAGCGGATCCTGATCAAGGACCAAATGGTTTAGCTATTCCAAACGGAGCTTCCAGTGCAGCTTACCGGGCACTAGCACCGCAAAGCTGGGTAAAAGTGAAAAACATCTTTGAACAAGTGGTTGCAGGAGGATTAATTCAGCTGCCATCAAGTGCAAATGACTTCCTTAACTCCGAACTAAAACCTTATTTAGACCAATATTACCGCGGTACAGGCATCGGAGCTGAAGAAAAAGTGAAATTGTTAAAAATGGTGTGGGATACAATTGGCACTGAATTTGGCGGCCGCCATGAACTATATGAAGTGAATTATGCAGGAAACCATGAAAACATCCGCATGGAAGCATTGTTCCAAGCTGAAGCTGCTGGTGCAGCAGACCGCTATAAAGGATTTGTTGAAACGGCTATGCAAGACTATGACTTAAACGGCTGGACGAATGATACATGGGTTAATGCAGACCAAAAAGTATTAACAAAACAATAATGAAAAGAGAGGAGAGCAGCAATAGATAATCGTACATTTTGAAACGCAATGAGGAAGTTTTTGCTGCTGCTGGCGGTAGCATTATAGTTTTCTAGTTTAGGAGGGAGTTTTTTGGAAACCATTCAGATTTCAAACAGCAGCCGCCACGTGAAGCTTGCTCAGGCAAAGCCTTGTGTGATGGCGCTAGGGTTTTTCGATGGGGTTCATATAGGGCATCAACAGGTCATCGAAGAAGCAAAAAGAGTAGCGGATGAAAAAAAGCTCCCTTTATGTATTATGAGTTTTTTTCCACACCCGAAGGAAGTTCTTTCAAATGGAAGAAAAACTGTTCCTTACCTCATGCCTTTATCAGATAAACAGAGGATATTTACTCAGATGGGGGCTGATACTTTTTACATCATTCAGTTTGATTCTAAATTTGCATCGCTGTCACCCAAGGAGTTTGTCCAACATTATCTGCTTGATTTTAAAGTGGAACTGGCGGTTGCAGGTTTTGACTTTACGTATGGCTGCCGAGGAGAAGGCAATATGGACCGAATGAAGGATGACTCCGGTGGAAAAATTACTGGAATCAAAGTTACTAAAATGGAGTGCAATGGTGAAAAAATCAGCTCCACTCTCATTAGAAGTTTACTATTTTCTGGAGAGGTAGAGAGAATTTCCGATTATCTGGGGGGAAGTTATCAAATCGAAGGGAAGGTGACTGTCAATCAAGCCTGTGGAGATTTTTATGTACATCCCTATTACTTGTTGCCACAATCAGGTGTTTACGATGTAACAGTGTCTGGCAAACAAATGAATACAAATCTGGCAGCAATAGTGGACGATGGGGATGTCAAACTGATTGATACCAAGGGAAAGAAGCTTCCATTTAACAATGACGAAGTGGTGAGAATTCATTGGAATAAGCGGCTGCCGGACAGCTTATACAGCCAATCAGATCGTGCTTTTCATTATCAAAATCATTCTGTATCAAATAGAGTCGTCGTTTAATGGTTCTCGTATTGGTGTTAGATGATGCTGCAGCAGATGAATGCGACCGTTGTCCCAAGACAGTTAGTAAGAGTTAGTTGTTATTTGTATAAAAGGGAAGCTGTTATGAAGAAAGGTTTATAGAGGCCGAGCAGGTGCAGAAGAGTGAGAGTGGCAGCATCGGGGCTGGGGCCTGTCTAATCAGGGGGGTGCACATAGGGTAAAGCTTTAACTATTAATATAAAAAGATAGAATATTTTAAATTTATTAAATATAAGTACTGGGAGGTATTTCGTTTATGACATATGGTAAAGAACCAATTATGGATATTGCTCAACTTGCGCATGTTGAATTATTTTCTCCAAAACCAGAAAAAACTGTAGACTTCTTTAAAAAGTTTCTAGGGATGACGGAAACGGCGCGCTCCGGTCAATCAGTTTATTTACGAGCTTATGAAGAGATGTATCATAACTCATTAAAAATTACCGAATCAAAAGAGGCAGGTCTTGGCCATGCGGGTTGGCGCACTACTTCACCGCAAGCACTCCAGCGCCGTGTCGAAGAAGTAAAGGCAGCAGGTCTGGGAAAAGGCTGGATTGACGGTGATATCGGGCATGGTGAAGCATTCCAGTTTACAACGCCTGACGGTCATAATATGGAATTATTCTTTGATGTAGATTACTACAAACCACAAGATCATGAAAAAACAAAATTATTAAATCGAGCAACGAAACGCCCAAGCCAAGGTGTTCCCGTTCGTCGGTTAGATCACTTAAATCTAATGTCATCTAATCCTGGCAAAGACAATCAATTTATGACAGATGCTTTAGGGTTTAGAGTAAGAGAGCAAATTCAGGATAACGGAAACGTGGTTGCAAGTTGGATCAGTGTTTCGAACCTCGTTCATGAAGTCGCTTTCATGCAAGAGCCTCAACAAGAAAAAGGCAAGCTCCACCACTTATGCTACTGGTATGGCATTCCGCAAAACTTATACGAACTTGCTGATCTGTTAAAAGATCATGATCATTTTATTGAAGTCCCGCCAAATAAACACGGAATCAGCCAAGCGTTTTGTATGTATGTGCATGAGCCAGGCGGAAACCGTATCGAGCTGTTTGGAGACAGCGGTTACCTTATTTTAGACCCAACGTTTGAGCCTGTTATTTGGGAAATGGAAGATGTACCAGGAAACGGAGATACATGGATTGGAAGTGAGTTCCCTGAATCATGGTGGACGCAAGGAACTCCAATCACTTCTCCGAAAATTGTCAACAGGTAAATAAAAATGGTTGAGAGGGAAGGTGCAGCGAATATGTCCAAGATTAAAGTTGCGATCTTAGGAACAGGAAATATCGGAACGGATTTAATGTACAAAATTTTAAAACATGAGGAAAACATGGAGCTTGCGATGATGGCAGGGATTGATCCGGAGTCTGAAGGATTAATTCGCGCGCGGGAACTAGGAATTCATGCAAGTGATGAAGGGGCAAAGGCGATTTTAGAAGATCCAGACATTAAGATTGTTTTTGATGCAACAAGTGCTAAAGCACATATTGCGATTGCAGAAGAGTTCCGCAGTGCAGGGAAAATGATGATTGATTTAACGCCGGCTGCAGTTGGCCCTTACGTAGTGCCTCCAGTCAATCTCGAAGAACATATTGAAGCGATGAACGTTAATATGGTTTCATGCGGCGGTCAAGCAACAACACCACTTGTTCATGCGGTTAAACGAATTGTCCCTGTTCACTATGCGGAAGTCATTGCGACAGTGGCAAGTAAAGCGATTGGACCAGGGACAAGACAAAATGTCGATGAATTCACACGCACAACTGCGAATGCGATAAAAGAAGTTGGCGGGGCTCACATGGCTCGTGCTATTCCAGTTTTCAACTCAGCTGTACCAGAAATCAAAATGACAAATACTGTTTATGCAGTCATTAAAGAAAATGATTTTGATGAAGAGGCGGTAAAAACATCGGTGAAAAATATCGTCGAAGAGGTGTCCAGCTATGTACCTGGATATCGTTTAAAAGGTGAACCGTTTGTTGATTATCGTGATACACCTTGGGGACGCTGCCCAGTCTTCGTTATTATGAACGAAGTTGAAAGCACTGGTGACTTTTTCCCGACGTACGCTGGTAATTTAGATATCATGACAGCTTCTGCACGCAAGGTTGGAGAATTATACGCTCAACATTTCCTAGGAAATAAGGAGGTATCTCGATGAAACCAAGAATAACGGATACGACATTAAGAGATGGATCACATGCAGTTAGTCACAGCTTCTCTCCTGAACAAGTTAGAGAGATTGTTGGCCGCTTAGATGAAGCAGGCGTACCAGTGATTGAAGTGAGTCATGGAGCTGGTTTATTCGGATCAACTATTCAACAAGGGTTTTCTGTTCACCCGGAGCTTGACTTAATCAAGGCTGCGGTTGAAACCGCGAAAAATTCAAAGATTGCTTCACTCTTCGTTCCTGGGATTGGAACTAGTGAAGAACTTCGCAAAGCAGCAGAAATAGGGATCAGTGCCATTCGTATCGCTGTCCATTGTACAGAAGCGGACTTAACGGAGCAGTATTTCCGCTTAGCGAAAGAACTAGGCCTTGAAGCAGTTGGTTTCTTGATGATGTCTCATATGCAGCCGGCAAGTGTTCTTGCTGAACAGGCGAAATTAATGGAATCGTATGGTGCGGACTGTGTATATGTTGTTGACTCGGCTGGTGCACTTGTGCCTACAGGAGTTCGAGAAAGAGTTTCAGCATTAAAAGAGGCAGTTTCAATCGAAATCGGCTTTCATGCACATAACAATCTTGGGTTAGCAATCGGAAATTCCATCACTGCTCTTGAAGCAGGAGCTGATCAGATCGATGGAACGTTACGCGGTCTGGGGGCTGGCGCAGGGAATGCACCAACTGAAACGTTGGTTGCTGCATTAAATAAAATGGAAGTCGATACGGGAATTAATTTAGCCGTGTTGATGGATGTGGCAGAAGATGTTGTGGCGCCAATCATGCCTGGTCCAATCGTTATCGACCGCGATAACTTATTAAGTGGATATGCTGGTGTTTACAACAGTTTCCTGTTACATGTCCGCCATGGAGCAGAGAAGTTTGGCGTAAGTCCGGCAGAAATTATGGAGGAATTAGGAAAACGTCAAGCGACCGCTGGACAGGAAGACTGGATTTTAGATGTGGCTGTTGAACTAGCAGAGAAAAAAGGATTAAAAGTGTAGAAAATCGATAGATAAAAGGATCAATAAAAATAAAGGAGTGACAAGCTTGGTCATTCAAGAGTCGGCAAGCCGCTTATTAGAAGCCGAAAAAACGAAAAGTGTCATTGAACCGTTAACAACAAAATTTCCTGCAATTACTGTAGATGAAGCGTATCACACTCAACTAGAGATTATCCGTCAAAAAGTTGAAAATGGTTCAGTTATTGTCGGCAAGAAAATCGGAGCAACGAGTAAGGCGATCCAAAACATGTTTGGCGTGAAAGTACCTGATTATGGTCATCTTCTAGATGACATGATGTTTGTAGACGGAGAAACGATTTCGCTTTCTCAATATATTCAGCCAAAAGTCGAGTTTGAAATTGCATTTATTTTAAAAAAGGATGTAAAAGGTCCTGCAGTGACAACATTAGATGTCATGGAAGCAACGGATTATATTGTCCCTGCGATTGAAATTATCGATAGTCGTATTGCAGATTGGAAGATTAAATTTGAGGATACCGTAGCAGACAATGGTTCTTCGGCAAGTGCGATTATTGGTGGAAAGCCGACAAACATCGATGGAATTGATCTTACGAATATTGGCATGGTCGCTTATAAAAACGGTGAAATGCTTGATTGTGCTGCAGGTGCAGCTGTATTAGGGAACCCACTGCGTTCGGTAGCGTGGCTGGCAAACTCATTAGCAAAGTATGATGTTTCGTTAAAAGCTGGTGAGATCGTTTTATCTGGTGCGCTCACCAGTGCGGTCTTAATCGAAGCAAATGATACGTTTACAGCGGAATTTGGCCATATCGGTTCAGTATCTGTTTCATTTAATGAATAAGAAGAAACTAGGTGATAAAAAATGGCAAGTACAAATGTCGTTAACGTAATTGATCAAATCGCAAGTGAATTGTTTGAAGCTGAAAAAAATAAAACGTCGGTCAATA
This sequence comes from Alteribacillus persepolensis, assembly GCF_900099605.1. GTDB lineage: Bacteria > Bacillota > Bacilli > Bacillales > Marinococcaceae > Alteribacillus > Alteribacillus persepolensis. Next base: position 97,836 of record NZ_FNDK01000009.1, on the reverse strand, counting down.
AGTTTGTCGATCGCTTCCCTGAGTTAAATGAAGCTTTAGCTTATCAGGTTCAAGAAAAATTAGTTGAGCTGAAATGTGAGGCAGAAAACACAGTGAAAATCGGACGAAAGCTCGGTTTAACAAGTAAAAGCAAACAAGAAATGATGGGTGTTCACGAGCCATCTTACGGAGTTCTATTAGAAAGCATGCAGTTATATGAAAGCGAGAAAATCTCCACTGCTCCATTTATCCATGCCAAATTAGAACCGGAAATTGCTTTTGTACTTAATAAAGAGGTGAAAGGGCCTCATGCAACAGTTGCTGATGTGTTAGCGGCCACAGAGTATATTGCACCAGCTGTTGAAGTTATTGACAGCCGTTTCCAAGGCTTTCGTTTTACATTACCTGACGTTGTCGCTGATAACTCTTCATCTTCTAAGTTTATTATTGGTGACCGTTTTTACTCACCAGAGAAATTTGATTTGAAATTAATGGGAATGGTCTTTAAAAAGAACGGTGAAATTATTTCAACAAGTGCAGGGGCTGCAGTTATGGGACATCCAGCAAGAGCGATTGCTTGGCTTGCGAATAAACTTTATAAAGTTGGTCAAAGTGTTCAACCTGGTGAAGTGGTATTAAGCGGTTCACTATCAGGTGCTGAGAAGATTGAACCTGGTGACCATTTCTCAGCAAGCTTTGACGGAATCGGGACGGTAGAAGCGGTTTTTTCGGAATAGAACAAACTGGACTCATTGATGGAAAGAACAGAATGAATAGAAAGGGGAAAGTCATGCCTTTTATCCAAGTAAATATTTTAAAAGGGAGATCGCCTGAACAAAAGGAAAAGTTAATCCGTGAGATGACCAATGTAGCAATGGACGTACTTGATGCTCCAGAACAGTCGGTCCGTGTCATGATCCAGGAGATGGAACCCGAACATTGGGGCATTGCCGGGGAGTCAATTAAAAAAAGAAAAGAGGGATCGAAATGACTAAACTGCAGACTGGAGTTAAAGAAGTAGATTTATATATTAATGGTGAATACGTTAAATCTAGTAATCAAGCAACTTTTGAAGTCAAAAACCCAGCCACACAAGAGGTTATTGCCTATGCGAGTGAAGCAACGAAAGAAGATGTTGACAAAGCTTGTCAAGCAGCTCGTGAGGCATTTGAACATGGACCGTGGAGGACAATGACAGTCGCAGAGCGTTGCAATAAGCTGCGGCGCATGGCAGAAATTATGTTAGAAAGAAAAAAAGAACTTGCAAGCTTAGATGCAGCAGACGTCGGTAAACCATATGAAATGGCACTTGGGATGATCCCTCGTGCAGCGAAAAATATTAGCTTTTTCGCCGATTTCTTTGAACAACAAGGTGGAGAAGCTTACCCGATGGATGATGAGTATCTCAACTATACAAGATATGAACCTGTAGGGGTAGCGTCTTTAATTACTCCATGGAATGTACCTTTTATGTTGACGAATTGGAAGTTAGGACCGTGTTTAGCAGCGGGAAATACAGCGGTGATTAAACCAGCAGAAACGACACCGCTGTCGGTAGCACTACTTGGTGAAATCGCTAAAGAAGCTGGAATTCCAGATGGCGTCGTCAATGTTGTACATGGCTTAGGAAACGTAGTGGGGACAGCACTTACGGAACATCCTGAAGTGGATTTGGTTTCTTTCACAGGCTCAACAGCTACAGCAAAAAAAATCATGGAAAATGGAGCAGCCTCATTAAAGAAAGTATCATTCGAGCTTGGTGGAAAAGCAGCTAATATCGTATTTGAAGACGCCAGCCTTGAAAAAGCGATTCCAGAATCGATTCGTGCTGCATTTATGAATTCGGGGCAAGTTTGTCTGGCAGGATCGAGAATTTTAGTTCAACGTTCAATTTTGGATGAGTTTATTGAGAAGTTCAAGGAAGCTGCGATGGACCTAAAAGTTGGCGATCCACAAGAAGAAGGTACGAAAATGGGGCCTGTTGTAAGTGAGGAACATTACAAAAAGGTCACTAGCTATCTTGACATTGCGAAAGAAGAAAATGCAACCTTGATTTGCGGCGGGAAACGACCAGAGCTTCCCGAACACCTGCAAACGGGTTTTTATCTAGAGCCAACAGTCTATGTTCAAGAAGATCATACGACTCGTTTATGCCAAGAAGAGATTTTTGGTCCAGTTGTAACGATCATTCCATTTGATACTGAGGAAGAAGCGCTTCATATCGCAAATGATACGGATTATGGGTTAAATGGTGTTGTTTGGACAGAAAACCTGCAGCGTGCACATCGTATTTCCCATAACGTACGAGCGGGAACGATTTGGGTTAACTGCTGGTTTGTCCGTGATCTGCGTGCACCATTTGGCGGATTTAAGAAAAGCGGAATTGGTCGCGAAGGCGGACACCACAGCATTGAGTTCTTTACAGAAGCAAAGAATATTTGTATTGCTTTAAAATAAATCCGTTTTTCATCAACGAAATGGATAGAGGAAAAAGCCGCCTTGTTCTATGTAAAAAGGCGTACATCTCATCCGGCAGTTACGGCCAAAAAGCGATGCATGTATATCATTTTTGATGAAATGCATTACTTGCTCACACCTGACGATAGCAGACGTAAAGCTGGCAGATATTTTTCCATCATCAGGCGCAGTCACGAAGTAATAAAAGCCTAATTTCTCCTTTAACATGATGAGAAGTTAGGCTTTGTCGTATTTAGTGACGCTTAAATTTTCCATTCGCCTGATGCTGCCACTTAGAGCAAAAGAATTACTTGTTCCTGCACTCCATCATTTTCTCTCGGTAACAGTTTAGCTGTAGACAGATAAATAATGCGTCATTTATGTCTGAAATTCACAGATTCAGCGCATTGTCCGATGTTTCAGTAACGTCTAGCGGAGAAATGTCTCTGTCATTAGCTTTTCTTGTTAGCCAAAAAATAAGCATATTCGATGGGACGTTGATAAACAAGATCATTTTCTTGAAAAGCTTCTCTTACTTTATGGTAAAGGTTTTTTTGCAGTTTGCCATTCACCTCTATAATCTTCAGCTTTTTATTTTTATCAAGAACCATATCCACTCCGATTTCTCCTAATAACCCTACGTGTTTTTCTATTATTTTTGCAGTTTTTATACTCGTTTTGATCATTTCTTCATAAACAGCGGAGCTTTCGCTGGTATCACTAACGATGAACGGCAGTACTTCTTCTGCTTTACAAATGCGATTACTGCAATTGGTGACATAGTAGTCTTTTTGAGCAATCCGGCTAATACCATTTGTGACCGTCCATTTCCCACTGCTGTTTTTTTGGACCAGCATTCTAATATCTGCTATTCTGCCTGCTGCTCTGGATGTATTGATGTGTTCTTGAATGATCAATTTTTTTCTGTTCATTAATTCATCTATTTTTGTATAAAAGGAAGCAGCGTCTTCAAAGCTGTATTTGGGTCGTTTTAATGTGTCCTGATAGATGTTATAGACTTGGTCTTCTGATTTTGCTTCAACCAAATACACACGTCTTCCTAAATATCCATAACAAGGTTTTAAAATCAATTGGTTGCGGCCTTCTAGCAACGTTTTAAAACGTTTCTGCTGATATAACCATGTTTTTGGCAGATATACGTGCAATTCAGTTTGGGATAAAATCTTGTAGACTTTCCATTTGTTAAAAAAAGTAATTGTATTAAAGCATTTATTTTTTCCAATATATTTCTCTAAACGTTTAAGAGTCTTTCCCTTTTTTTGATAGCAGCGGTTATACACAGCATAGGGGAAAGGAGATATGGCGGTTTCCCACTTTTGATTGCGGAAACAGCACCCTTTTATGCGTTTTGTTTTCCAATTTATATCCTTTGGGGTAAAAGAAAAAAGTTTTACCGGCATATTTTCGTTGTATTTTTGATACCGTCTTAGCATGCTCTTTCGCTGGCTTCGTTTATTTACCATGATCCCAATTACCAGTTTGCGACTCATTTATCCTCACTTCATATGAAAAATTGATTTTAATTTCTCTATAAGTTCTTCTTTGCTAATGTCTCCATTGTTCCTTTGCTTTAAGGCTTCAATGACTTTTTTATTGTCACTCTCATTAATCTTGTTCACAGCAAAATGTTCCTCCCTCTTTGTAATTAAATTGTCTTTCCTTTGCTGAAGATGAGGTATTTAAAGCTATGGTCATCAAAGGTCCAAGCTGTTTGTTTGTTTTTGGCGATATCAACGACAATGCTAAGCGTATCAGAGATCATTTACGTGCGTTTTTCATTCACTCATGGTGAGTCTTTCTTGGTTTTCCTCATGAAGTGTCCAATCATTGATCATCGGACACGTTGTGCCTGTATGAAGAAGCTCTTTTTTAAAAGATTACTGTTGGTTGGTTTGAAAAGCTATTGCATTCAGACCTCGTGCATTAACAGTAATAAAATTTTCTGGCGCTAAGGCCATAATTGTGAAAGTATACGTTTTCGTTCCAGGTGTTGTAGGTTCTACAATCCAGCTGATATTAAGAGAAGCATCCCATGTACTTAATTGGGCTGCTGGAGGAATAAACACTCTTTCCACTACCAACGGAGGTGTACCTATATCAGGACCAAACAGCATCCCCAAAAAAATAGCGTTGCTTACTACTTGAGTAAACGCCCTAATTTCTGTACTGGCAAACATATCAAGCTTCACTGCTTCTCCTTCTTCTACATCCAGCTCAACCTCTAAATCTTGAGAAAATAAACTAATACCTGTGTCAAAGGTTGTTCTTTGGTCATAATCCGTTTTAATAAAGCTTCGTCTTGTTCCCATATATGCCACCCTATTTTATTGTTTTCTTCTTAACAGTTAATGAAAAAATATAGAGGCAGACACGGCATCCGTCATTCACGAGGAGAGCTTTGGACACGTCCCTAAAATAAAAAAAGAGTTCGAAAAACGGGGCTGGACTGTTTTTATCCCCCGTATTGGACGCATCATGAAAGGGCAAGGGTGCGTCTCTAAATATACTGTGGGACACTATAAACCATCTAAAACGACCTGTAACGAATCCAACATTGGAAATACATTAAGAAGAGCAAGTGTTCAACTGTTTATGTGGTGATGTTCGTGCACGTGGTGAGTATCCTGCTTTCATTAATCGATTCTTTAAAGTTAACATCACCTTGGAGGCCCAGAAGGGGATCTCGAGTTATTGAAGGAACGTACAGTAGACTACATCGCTTTAAACTGATATTTGTCAAATACTCAGAAAAAAGATAAAACCGATCCAGAAATTACGCCGGGGAGCCTGTTTGAAGGAGTGAAAAATCTATTTTTAAAACCAATAATAATTGTAAAAATGCTGCTTTTGGATGTTAGCTCTGTTTATAGGAACGTTGACGAATACTAAAGCAAATGCGAAAAAATGAATACTCTATCCAATATGTCTGCATAATATTTAGGAAATAATATTCCATAATGGAGGCTAGAAAGTAATGGGAACCGAAAAGGACGCAAGACTAACCTCAGCCGAACTTTCCCAACTTTGGGCTACTTATCAAAATGATAGTGGTTCTTTATGCATACTAAAGTATTTTTTAAAGACTGTTGAAGATGCTGAAATTCGTCCAATTTTAGAACACGCTTTGCAGCTCTCTCAAGCTCATATCCAAATACTGACGGATATTTTTACTAAAGAAAATTACCCATTGCCAAAAGGGTTTTCAGAGGATCAAGACTTGAACATAAACGCTCCACGTTTGTTTACCGATAATTATATGCTGCAATTCTTAAGTCAAATGAGCAATATATCTCTCAGTGCGTATAGTGTCTCCAAGTCTTTAGCTGTTCGCTCAGATATTGATCAATTTTTTGGACAATGTCTGACAGAAGTAAATCAAATGAATACAATGGTGAAAGAAATTCTTTTAGAGAAAGGACTTTATATAAGATCCCCGTATATCCCCTATCCTCAGAATATAGACTTTGTTAAGAAACAAAATTTTCTTACAGGATGGTTTGGGCGAAGAAGGCCATTACTATCAATGGAGATAACTAACCTTTATGCCAATTTCCAGCGTAATGATTTAGGGGTTGCTACGTTGATTGGTTTCAGTCAAGTAGCGAAATCACAAAAGATTGGACAATTCTTTGTGCGGGGAAAGGAAATTGCTTCAAAGCATAACGAGATATTCGATTCAATATTACGGGAAAATGATCTTCCTGTTCCAATGGCTTCAGACACTTATGTGACAGAATCCAAAGTCTCGCCGTTTTCTGACAGGTTGATGACGTTTGTCGTTACTAGTTTGATTGCGTTGGGAATGGGATATTACGGTACAAGTATATCTACTAGTTTAAGGCGTGATTTAACGGTACACTATGATCGTCTTATACATGAAATTCTGAAATACTCAGAAGATGGTGCGAACATTCTTATTGATAATGGTTGGATGGAAGAACCTCCACGTGCAAGTGATCGTGATGAATTAGCGAAGAAAAAATGAATGGAAAAATGAAAATGAATGACACAAAAATGAATGATGTTTGTTTTATCATGATTTATCTAAGGAAGCACGGATTGTTTACAGTTCAACGCCGATAAAATTTGTTGAATCGTAATGGATTTAAATATGAATATGAGAAAATAAGAGGGGAGATTCCCTCTTATTTTTATTTGAAAAAATCAAAAAAACAAGCCAGTTGTTTTTGCAGCATACAACTGACTTTGTTCTCATTCATTATTTTTTTAGACATGGGAGTGTTTTTTACTCTACAACTTGAAACGCAGCCCCTGCTTTATATGGCTTTCCATGGCTATTTACTTGTTTAACAATCTTATAAAAGCCAGGCTTTATTTTTTCTTTAAAAAGATTCAAGTCAACCGTTGTTTTGTAAGTCTCTCCTGGTGAAAGTGTGATAGTTTGCTGTGTGAACATTAAGTCATCGGTTAGCGACGTTCTCATCCATTTGCCATCCTTGAACACTTCAATAGCATAAGGAGTCCCGAAAGAAATAGCGTTAGAGGTGTTGTTTTTCAGGGAAAGCGAAATGACTTCGTCAGCAGTATATGTTTCCTTGTTCGTTTCCCAAGAAATGTCGTCTTTGCTCGTAGAAGGCACATCTTGACTGACTCCTCCAGCAGCGTTAGCGGCAAATGCTGTGAACAAAAGGATACTGAATAAAACAGGAATTGTTCTTTTCCACATCTGCTATCTATCCTCCTTTCATTTAAATCGTACTGTTTTTTCTAAAAAATGTAAATCCAACATTTCTCACTCGTTCATAGTTAATTTATTGTTCAAACCTGTCTCAAGTGATGTTACATAGGCAGTATCACTAGCGATGCAGTTCTGTTAAAAGGATGTGAAATAATTTGGGTTTTTTAAACGTTATAGGCACGGCCAATGTTGCGCTGGGCATTTTTATTGCAATAATTACTTCTATTATATGGTGGATTGTAAAAGCAGGAAAAAAAACAAAGATAAATCAATAGAAATAACTCCCTGCATCACAACAGGCCATGCGTTTTAATCCGCAGAAACTGTTTCTATGATAACTAAGAGGGCTTTAATGAAAATCAATCTTGTGAACATCTCATACAGAGAGGAAATTGAAAATAAACGGTGTACATCAAACCGTTAATGATGCAGCATCTTCTGGTTATGCTGCAATGATGAAGTACAGGCAATTTCGTCTGAGGGTTTTTCGGCTGTATATTTTTCCTGCCTTTGATGTCACGACACTTTCTCATCAATTTTTAATCTGGGGTTAATAGCACGTTCATTTGCAAAGGGTACGATGAGGCTGTAAACCATAAAGGAGGAATGTTAAGATGAAAAAATTAGTTATGGCAACAGCTTGTATTGGAACTCTTGGTCTAGGAGTAACTGGTGCTGCATTAGCAAGCGGTGGTGTTTCTTCTCATCAACAAGGTGATACTCTTAGCATCGAAGAAGCAAAGGAAGCGGCACAAAAGCAATACCCGGGCACGGTGACTGAAGTGGAACGGGAAACAGATGATGGCTCTCTATTCTATGAAATAGAAATGGTCGGAGATGAATATGAGTATGAATTAGAAATTCATGCTAATACAGGTGAGGTTCATCTCGATGAAAAAGAAAAGAGAGAATCATCTGATGATTATTCGAATGGATTTACCGTCAGCATGGAAGAAGCAAAGCAGATTGCTGTAGACGAGGTTGGAGGGGTCATTGAAGAAATTGAGCGTGACAAAGACGATGGCCTTACTTATTATGAAATCGAATTGAACACAGACAAAGGAGAGGCAGAAGTAGAAGTGGATGGACACACCGGGGACGTCATTGAGGTTTCGTATGATGATTAAATTTGTATTGCAGATGGATTATTGAGTTCGCCATTAGGCGGACTCTTTTTCTGTGGGATCATTTTGCAAACATATAAAAACGTCGAAAATAGCTTCCGTTGTATTCTATCATGGCTGCGGACTTGTATAGTAAATTTTATTAATTTTAGTCATGAAAAGCTTTATATTGCTGTAGCAGGAAATTTACATCCGTTTGGTATTCTCTACTTGTAAAAAATGTAAAAGGAGGAATAGTATGAAAGCGGCAGTGAGATCTTTTGTTCTTTGGTCTTTTTCTATCTTACTAATGGGAAGCTTATTTCTTTCTCCTAAAGAGACATTGGCTTCAGAAAAACCTTCAACGAAGAGTGACTTGACGGTAATGACGTTTAACTTAAGGTACTTGAATACTTCTGATCCATCCCCGCATACGTGGGAAGAGAGACGCTCTACGGTTCGTCAGGTTATTCGTAAAGAGCAGCCTGATATTTTTGGAACACAAGAAGCTGTTTATCAACAAGTAAAAGATGTGGACAATGATTTACCTAATTATGATTGGATTGGTTTAGGTCGAGAGGGAGGAGATAAAGGAGAATTTATGGCAGTTTACTATAATGACACTCGTTTTACTCCTTTACAATATGACCATTATTGGTTATCTGATACTCCTGATGTTATTGGATCCACGTCATGGGGAAATACAATCCCGCGGATGGTGACGTGGGTTAAATTTCTCGATATGAAAACGGACAAGCCTTTCTATTTTGTAAACACTCATTTCGATCATATCTCCACAGAAGCTAGAGAGAAAAGTGCTGAGCTTATCGCTGAAAAAATAGAAGAATTTACTCCCGAAGTGCCAATCATTGTAACGGGTGATTTCAATGCAGGACCTGACAGCGAACCCCACTCTATTCTCACAGAACAAGGACCTTTCGTTGATACGTGGGATGCTGCACAAACACGAATAAACGAACACCTTGGTACGTTTAATGGTTTTGACGATCCTTCTGGAGGAGGAGCGGACAATAGAATCGACTGGATTCTCTCCAGTGAGGATGTGACGACAGAGACGACTGCTATCGTAGACTACCAGAAAAATGGCCAATATCCCAGTGATCACTATCCTGTTATGGCAGATATTAATCTCCCATAACGTGTAAGTAAAGGGGAAAGGAGATGAAAAATGAAGCTGCGATATGTATCTTTAACGAGCTTGGTGATGGCAGCAGCTATTGTTTCAAGTACAGCAGCACCTCAGCCAATCAGTGCTGAGGCAAAAAACAAACAGCACGTGAAAGAGAACATGTCTTTTGAAGAGATTCATACACAACTGCTAAATCATAAGCCTAATGCTCCTTTAATGATTACAGCGCACCGAGGTCAGTGGCGGGAATATCCAGAGAATTCAATTGCTGCTATTAATGAGGCGATCCGTGATGGGGCAGAAATTGTTGAAATAGACGTTCGGTTAACCGCTGACGGTGTGCCAGTGTTGATGCATGATGATACTGTAGACCGTACCACCGATGGAGAAGGGAAAGTGAGCGATTATACGTTGGAAGAAATCAAGGAGCTTCGTCTCAAGGAGAACCTTGGCGGTGAAGATGCGGCGTTAACAGAATACAAAGTTCCGACTCTTCGGGAAGCCATGCTCGCAGCTAAGGGACATGCAATTGTTAATCTTGACAAAGGGTGGAACATACGTGAGGAAATGTACGATGTACTTGTGGATACGGATACGGTAGATCACGGATTATTTAAGGGGAGCCCGAATGTGGAAGAAGCTGCAAAATTTATGGCTGAAGACCCTGATATTCTCTACATGCATATTATTAATGACGACAGCGCCGATACGGTTGACGCATTCCCAGGACGTCAGCCGGTTGCTTATGAAGTTGTTTTTGATGAGCTGACAGATCCACAAGTTCAGCCGGAGAAAGTGCGCCAGATTCAAGAGAACAGCAGAGTTTTTATGAATGTGATGTGGGATGGGCTTGCTTATACGTATACAGATGAGGCCTCTCTCCGTGATGATAAGCTTGGCTGGAAGGCTGTAGAGAAGCTTGGCGCAACCATTATGCAAACGGATAACGTCGAGGCTCTGAATTATTGGAGAAATGGCGGTAACATGAAGTTCTGGAATGTTCAACAAGGAAATCGAACCATAAAGGTTCAAGCGGAAGATTATGTAACATATTCTGATGCAGATTCCAATAGCTGTGATGAGTCAGCGAAAGATGGCATAGATGTTTGTAACATAGATGGGGCCATCGTGGTAAGTGACAACAAAGAAGGGGAATGGGCCAAATACAAAGTGAACGTCCAAAAATCAGGAATGTATCAAGTATCTGGACGATTATCGGCTGCCGGCGCCCCGGAAGGTACTGTCTCCCTGTATTGGGGAGATGGGGAGTCTATCGAGAATATTGATATTAAAAATACTACACATAACCGAGCGTTTGAAATGCAGGACTGGGGAAGTCGCTATTTCGAAAAAGGCACCCATACCATCATGGTAGATGTGACAGACTCTGGCTCTTATCACCTTGACTATATTCAATTTGATCTCGAGCGGTAAATAGTATACGCATGCCCGAGGATGCAGCAGCTGATACTGCCAGGTTGTTTTAGGAGATGATGGCAGATAGATTCTATTAGATATGTTTCTAAATACTGCAAGTAAAGTAAATACTTTCCACCAATCACAGATGGAATCATGACATACAAATACAGCCTCACCGAGGGATATTTTGAAAAACAAGGAGCACGACAGGAAGTGAACGGTTGAATGTACGAAGTGCAACAGATCATGTTGTATGTATTAGTCTGAAAGAATAGGAAGATAAATAAAGAGGGAGAAAAATCCCTCTTTATTTACTGCTCTACTTTGTCCTGTGAAAACGAAAAGCGGCTTTACGAAACAAGCTTTAATCCTATCGTTGCGCTTATAATCATCGCAACAAAAAGAATTCTTTTCCAGTCCTTTGGCTCATTGTATAAAATCATTCCTAAAACAGCCCCGCCAGATGCACCAATTCCTGTCCAAACGGCATAGGCCGTTCCCATAGGTATCGTTCTCATAGCATAAGCAAGCAGTATAAAACTCATTCCAAAGCCAATGGTGAGCAGGATAAAGGAACTCCAGTCCCGTTTGTGGTGCAGTCTATTAATCATTAACACACCAAACATCTCGCATAATCCAGCAAAAATTAATGATGTCCACGCCATTAGGAATCGGCTCCTTCCTCCACCTTGTCTTCTGTCACTAACTTTAAGCCAATGACACCTGCAAGGAGTAGTAAGATAAGAAGTATTTTGCTTAACTGAAATGCTTCACCAAAGAAAATGATTTCTGAAACAACCGTTCCTGCTGTACCTATTCCCACAAAGACTGCATAGACGGTTCCGACAGGAAGGGTTTTTCCTGCCATAATCAACAAATAAAAGCTGATAACAATCGCCAGTACAGTACCGGCCCACGTCCACACATCATAGGCGTGTGTTAAGCCAATCACCCACAAAATCTCAAACAAAGCAGCAACAAATACTTTGATCCAGTGTACATTCATAACAGCTACCTCCAAATTCATCGACCAAACAAAAAACCTGAGAGTACTGTTCATCAGTTTCTCCCAGGCTTTTGTCCTTCCGTGTCACAGCTGAAGCTGTGTGTTTTCTCTCGGACCAGGCCAACAAGCATGTTGCGGAACCCTAGAAAACATTGACGTTATGTGGTTACTTTTTATTATACGAAAACTCCATTTTCTTAGCAATCCTCAAGAAGGAAGTATAGAACAGATGCGGAAGTGTACAGACATGCTATCCGCTGCTTCCAGGCATAGCAGCATATATTTTGCAGCTGCATCCATTCGTTCAAAAGAAAATCTATGGGAATGAAGCCAATTATCGATGAAAAAGGCAGCTATTTATCTATTTTTGACAAAATTTAAACATCTTCTCAGATGGATTAAGTACGTGACGGGGGTATGGTAAACTGGAAACGTACTAAATAAATGGTTTATCTGGAAAGATTAGGGCGTAAAAAACGTGGATGCACAAACAGAAAGGAGTGAAAGAGAACGTGAAAAAAAGCTTCCTTGTGATTATTGGGTTGTTGCTTGCCTTGGCCACAGCAGCATGTAACGAAAGCAGCTCAAATGAAGATGAAACACAAGACATCAAGGAAATGGTGCATACCTATAGTGTTGGTCATGTCGATGATATGTCTGCCTCGATTACATCAGATGAACTGATCGTGACCGACAGGGAGAACAAGAAGACCACCTATGAATTGCCGGAAGGGGAATTTTTTGTTTCCATTGCACCGTTTATTGACACAACACATGAATGTTCTATCCACAGCTTAACCGGCTGCCAGGGGGAATTGGTGGAAGAAGAATTTGATGTGTATATTGAGGATGAAGCAGGTAATGCAGTGGTTAATGAAACCATGACGTCTTTAGAAAATGGATTTATCGATTTGTGGCTGCCGCGGGATGAGACGTTTCAAGTAAAAATAGAACATAACGGAGGAACAGCAGAATCTGAGATTTCCACGTTTGAAGGTGATGATACTTGCATTACGACCATGCAGTTAATATAAAAAAACAGCCTTTTTACATTGCCTGTTGATTTGGTGATTCATCTCTGCAGAAAATGTTGGCACCAATTCTAAAGTATCATTATTTTGCACGGTGCCATTGTCAAATAAAAACATAGGCTTGATGGGGGGACAAAATGATGGATAATATATTGAAGATGAGTTTTGCCGCATTATTTTCAGCTGTTGTATTAGCAGCTTGCGGCGGAAATGACGAAACAACGCCTGATAGTAATGCGAATACGGAAAATGACGCAGCCGAGAACACAGAAACGAATGAAGAAGCTCCGTCTGAAGAAGAATCGGATTCCATGGAAGAGATGGATCATTCGCGTATGGATCATTCAAGTTCGGGTGAAGTTCCCGAAGAATTAGCAGATGCACAGAATCCAACGTATCCGGTTGGAAGTGAAGCTGTCATGAGTGCAAATCACATGAGAGGCATGGATGGAGCTGTTGCAGCCATTGAAGGTGCTTATGACACAACTGTTTATATGGTCACGTACACACCGGCAGCTGGCGAAGAAAAGGTAGAAGATCATAAATGGGTTATCCATGAAGAAATTGAAAATGCAGGTGAACAACCATATGAGCAAGGCGATGAAGTGATTCTGGAGGCAGATCACATGGAAGGAATGGATGGAGCGGCAGCTGTAATTGATGCTGCAGAAGACACCACTGTCTATATGGTCAGTTATACAGATATGGAAACGGGAGAAGAAGTTGAAAACCATAAATGGGTTACAGAAGATGAACTTTCACCCGTTGAATAATCAGGCATGTTTTAAATCAAACCCGAGCGCTCAGTCGCTCGGGAATTTTTATTGCAGCGGCGCTTACTTTTTACATCCGCATGATTTTGCTGCTTAGAGTAAACAATACCCTGTATGCTGCGAGTCTTCCCAGGTTAGTACTTCTTTGCTGCATTCATTTGACTTGTTATAAACAAAAGTTTATTATATAAACAAAAGTTAATTAAATGTGTGTTAGGGCGATGCCTTATGAATGAAAAAGAAAAATTATTATTAGAATTGGTAAGAAAAAATCCATATATTTCTCAAAATGAATTAGCAGATGCACTTCAACTGTCACGATCGGCCGTGGCAGGATATATTTCCTCTTTAACCAAGAAGGGAAAGATTATTGGAAGGGCCTATGTACTGCCAGACAATGGGCGTATTACCTGCATTGGCGGAGCAAATGTTGATCGTAAGTCGCAATTAAAAAGTTCTCTTCAATACGGTACGTCGAATCCAGTAACTGTTTCGCAGACCTGCGGCGGTGTCGCAAGAAATATTGCTGAAAACCTTGGGCGCCTTGACGCTGCTGCTTCCCTATTAACGGTCGTAGGAAATGACCAGGAAGGTGAGTGGCTTCTTGAGATGACCCAGCCTTATGCAAATACAAGCCAAACGATGAGAATACCGCAAATGAACACTGGCACGTACACGGCTGTATTGAATGATAAAGGAGAGATGCTGCTTGCATTATCAGATATGGAAATATGTGAAGCAGCAGATCAAGCATTTATTGATAAGCATTGGAATCACATCGCTTCCTCATCGATTGTTTTACTCGATACCAACTTTCCCGATGATGTACTAAAGATGGTGATAGAACGTTGTAATCAAGAGAACATTCCGCTTTGTATCGCTCCGGTTTCTGCACCGAAGATTAAAAAGCTGCCCGCAGACCTAAGCGGAATAACATGGTTTATCGTTAATGTAGATGAGGCGATGGCGCTGACAGGAGCAGCGTCTGGTAATTTGCGGGAAGCCAGTGGCCGAATAATTGACCGTGGTGTGAAAAACGTAATTATTACACGCGGAGAAAAAGGGATTTTTTATAAAACAGAACGCGGGGAAGAAGGAGCCATTCCCGCACCGAAAACGAATGTAGTAGATGTGACTGGGGCTGGTGATTCGTTTATTTCAGGGTTTTTATACGGAATGAACAAAGGAGCTTCATTTAAAGAAGCATGCAAGACAGGAATGGCTTGCTCCATGATTACGCTGCAAACAAAAGAAACCGTTCATACCAAACTGCATGTAGATGTGCTGGATGACACATATAACCGATTTTTTGCCGAGGAGGAAACGGAAAAATGAACGTAAAAGATGATATGCTTGTACTCTCAGAAGAAGTAAGAGACGCTGTGCAAAAAAATAAGCCTGTTGTAGCGCTGGAATCGACTATTATTTCACATGGTATGCCTTACCCGCAAAATGTGGAGACGGCATTGGAAGTAGAAGAGCTTATCCGTAACAACGGCGCGGTCCCTGCAACGATTGCCGTAATACATGGAAAAATTAAAATAGGGTTAACAGAAGAGGAGATTGCGTTTTTAGGCCAAAGTGATGCAGTAGAAAAGGTGAGCCGAAGAGATTTACCATACGTTATTTCAACAAAAAAACATGGAGCAACCACCGTTGCAGGAACCATGATTTGTGCGAGCATGGCGGGCATTAAAGTTTTCGCAACAGGAGGAATTGGCGGTGTTCACCGCGGAGCCGAGAAAACAATGGACATTTCGGCTGATCTTGAAGAGCTTGCGAAAACAGATGTAGCTGTCGTTTGTGCAGGGGTGAAATCTATTTTAGATTTAGGCTTGACGCTGGAATATTTAGAAACAAACGGGGTGCCGGTTATTGGCCATAACACGGATGCATTGCCAGCTTTCTATACACGAACGAGCCCTTTCCAGGTGGATTACCGTCTGAATTCGCCTGAAGAAATCGCAAATTTTATTGATACGAAACAAGACATCGGTTTAAGCGGCGGTGTCGTAGTTGCCAACCCAATCCCGGAAAAAGATGCGCTGGATGAAGCGTATATCAGCTCGATTATTGATCATGCAGTGAAAGAAGCAGAGGACAAGAACATCGCAGGAAAAGAGGCAACACCCTTTATCTTGGATAAAGTCAAAACACTAACAGAAGGAAAAAGCCTGAAGGCAAACATCGGACTTGTCAAACATAATGCAGTGGTTGGCGCTCAAATTGCCGCTCATTGCAAGCACGGAGATGAATGAGACAAGAGAAGATAACGTTTTTTCAGCGGAGGAACGGCCGGGTGCTTGCGAGTAGGGCCGCACTTGCCCCTCCGCATCCTTTTCATGATCATTGCCTTGGCAGTAAAAGAATGGTGAGCAGCGTTTGCATGTAAGCTCATTAACTAGCTAATTTTTCTGATAGTCGTTCATAGTTGTATTAGTAGATATATTCTTCCATTCGCCTTTTTCATTCTTCACAGCCTACTAATACTTCCTCATAATACATTTCTCTTTCTTTAAAACGCCAAAGAAATTCTCCATCGAAGCATTGTCTGCTCAGATTGCTTTACGTGACATGGTTTGGAATACTTTATTTTCTTTTAATGTCTTTATCCATTGGTTGTGCTGGTAATGCCAGCCTTAATTGGACTGGAGGATGGTGTGATAAGTTGCACGACTTTTTATTATCTCTATCATTTCTTTTAAAGGTTCCATGACAAGATTTAACGTGGGAAGTTTCTTGATATCATGAACAATCATTTCCCCGCTATAAAAGTCAAGAATCAGGTTTATATAAAATAGTGTGTGAGAGGGTGAAAAAACGATGGAACAATATATTTGCAGCAGCTGCGGGAAAATGCATGATGTGACAGCGGATATTTGGAAATGTGAATGCGGAGGATTATTCAATCTAGTGAAAGATGCAATAAAAATGGATGCAGCAGCGTGGAACACTTATCCCAACTCGTTATGGCGTTATGTGGAGACAATGCCATTTGCCGAAGGTTCCAAGATGTGGGAAGCAGTTACAATGGGGGAAGGGCAGTCTCCGCTCATTGTGTTAGATCCGCAAAAGCCACATACATATGTGAAAGTGGATTATATGATGCCAACTCTGTCTTTTAAAGATCGAGGAGCTGCTGTTCTTATGGCGAAAGCAAAAGAGTTAGGAGTACAAAAAGTGATTGCTGACAGCAGCGGCAATGCGGGAACGGCGATTGCAGCATATGCTGCACGCTGTCAAATGGCATGTGATATTTATTTAAGTGATGAAACATCTCCTAAAAAAATTGCTCAAGTTAAAGCACATGGCGCAGCGGTTAAATCCATTCACGGTACGCGGGAGGACGTTGCAGAGGCGGCCCAGCAAGCAGTCGAAGAAGAAAAAGCGTTTTACGCAAGCCATGTATATAATCCGTACTTCTATGAAGGGACAAAAACATATGCTTATGAAATTTATGAGCAACTGCAAGAAACACCAGATGCGTTAATAATCCCTGTAGGAAACGGTACGCTTTTACTTGGTGCATACAATGGATTTAGAGAGTTGAGGGAACATGGGCTGATCGAAAAAATCCCCAAAATCATTGCTGTTCAAGCAGCAAATTGTGCGCCTCTTGTGCGTGCTTATGAAAAAGGACAAGCCAAAGCAGAGCCTGTTGCGAACGAAGGCACTTTGGCAGAAGGTATTGCTATTGCAGCACCGGCACGTTCCAAACAAATTTTAGAAGCTGTTCATAACACAAATGGTATCTTTATTGCCATTGAAGAAGGTGAGGTTCTACATGCGCGAAAGAAGCTTAGCGAGAAAGGTTTCTACGTGGAAGTCACCTCAGCAGTGAACTATGCGGGGTATTTAAAATATAAGCATGCACGAGAAGAAAAAGTGGTTATTCCACTTTGTGGTGCGGGCATTAAATCACCATAATATTGTTTCAACAGAAAACAAATAAAATAATGATAATCGCACGCTGCCGCACACGATGGACAACCAGTGAAAGATTCGATAAGCGTTCTTCATGTTAAAAGAGGCCAATATCTCCTTGCGTTAACTTTTGCAGCTAATTGTTAAGTGTGAACATCCCTGCTGCAAGGGAATCGTTTCGTATGCAAGTGCTTCTCGTCGAAACTGTTCTCGTGATTCGTTATAATAGAAATGGAACATTTGTCCAATTTTTTGTTCATTCATCGAGATGCAGCGCTGTCAACCGTTCGAGGAGCATTTTGCTTTTTTTCGTTTTCAGCGTCTGTTACGTTAGGAAAACAAATATTTGTAAAAAAGATAGGAGAGATAGGCATGGACGCCAAAAAGCAGCAAATTCTTTTAGCAGAGCGGCCGACGGGTACACCGGATAAGAATACATTCAAGTTTGTAGAAACAGATGTGAAACAGCCGGAGAATGGAGAAGTGCTGATTCGAACATTATTCGTCTCTGTTGATCCGTATATGCGCGGCAGAATGGTCGATGCTCCTTCCTATATCCCTCCATTTGAATTACATGCTGTGATTGAAGGCGGAGTGATTGGAGAAGTCGTTGAATCCAAATCACATCAATTGGAAAAAGGAGATATTGTGATAGGCGGTTATGGCTGGCAGACCTATTATACGGCAAAAGCAACCGAGGTACGAAAAATAGATAAAGATTTGGCGCCGGTCTCTACACATTTAGGAATTTTAGGGATAACCGGATTAACCGCATACTTTGGACTGCTTGACATTGGAAAGCCAAAAGAAGGAGAAACCGTCGTCATTTCAGGTGCTGCCGGTGCAGTAGGTTCCGCTGCTGGACAAATTGCTAAAATCAAGGGAGCACGTGTCGTTGGCATTGCAGGTTCAGATGAAAAAAATCAATACTTAAAAGAAAAGCTGCAATTTGATGAAACCATCAATTACAAAACCACTTCCAATATGAAGGCTGCTATCGAAAAAGCTTGCCCAAATGGAGTAGACGTTTATTTTGATAACGTTGGCGGAGAAATATCTGATGCTGTACATGCGTACGTGAATAAATTCGCACGTATTGTTGTCTGTGGTGCAATCTCTAGTTATAACCTTGAAGGAGAAGACATCGGACCGCGTGTTCAAACGACACTGATTAAGAAAAGTGCTCTTATGCAAGGGTTTACGTTAGGTGATTTTTCAGATCGGTTCTCTGAAGGGTCAGCCGCTCTTGCAGCATGGCTGCAAGAAGGCAAGTTAACCTATGAAGAAACGATCAAAGAAGGTTTTGAACAAATACCGGATGCCTTTCTTGATTTATTTAAGGGAAATAATATTGGGAAACTATTAGTAAAAGTAGCAGAACAATAATGGCATGATAAGGTGGCGGAATGTGCCGTTATAGAGGGAGAAGACTTCCATTTCAAGGAGCATCAGCGAGCAAGCAGGGGATGGAACCGCTGTCAGACAAGATATGATGTCAGCTGTCTTTATTGCCCAGCAGCTCCTGCGGTCTTTTCCTTAAGAAGGAAAAGACCGCAGGAGTAGTATGTTTCTTTTTATGCGGCAGAAATGTTTAACGTTGTACCAAGAAAAACGAAGACTTTCATCATAAAAACTTGGCGGTAAGCCAAGTTTTTCTAGTCAGGGCTTAAACACTTAAGAAAATACAGGGAAATGTTTTTTGTAGTATAGTAGTTAGTGCGATGACGTCTTAAAAGGAAGGGGCGTCCTATAGAAAAAAGAGAAGAGAAAGGGGGCTCAAAGAACATGCATACAAAAACACACAAGGACTTTGCAAATAAGGTGTACAAAAATCGTGTCCGCGGTAATCTGTTTATTGCGGCTACGGATGGAAAAAGAGCAAATTTTCATTTTGGATGCTGGAGTACACAATGCTCCCATGAACCGCCCAGAATGTTAACGTGTTTTCCAAAAGAAATTGAAGGATATGAATTGGTGAAAAAAGGAGGAACCTGGACCGTATCTGTGGTGTCTGAAAATCAAGTCGATCTGCATGATGAATTCTTTTTTGAAGGGAAGCAAGATATTGCATCCCTCGGAGAAGACCGATTTATTTATCGAGAGACTGGCTGCCCTATTTTGAAAGATGCTGTGGGGTACTTCGAATGTGAACTTGTCAGCCTTATTGATAATGGAGATTTTGGAATAGCCATAGGTGATATTGTGTCAGCTGACATGCTGCATGCAGATAAGAAAAATTTAACAGTGAATGCTTTGTTAGAGCGTGATCCGGGTTTTGTAGAAAAGAAAAAAGAAGACATTGTTATGCCATTTCAAGGCTTCGATTTGAAGTAACTCACATAACCCATTTGCCATTCTATTGGGTCATATCATCAATGAAGAAAAATCAGTAACTTTTTAAAAAGGAGGAATCATAATGGTTCAAACATTAACGATCTTTTTTAATTACACATGACCTTTTTGCTACACGGAGACGGTGTCTCTAACGTCATTAAAGGAAGAAGGCGCAGATATTGATTGGAAGCCATGGAGAATGCCAAAGGGAGCGAATCCTCCAGCAAAGCCGGAAGGATATAAAAAACAAGCGAAACAATTTTTGCAGCAATTTGAGTCGGATACAGGAATAAAAATCCGTCCCCCTTCTGAAAAGCGCGATACGTATCTTGCTCATGTGGGAGCGAAGTTTGCACGCGAGAAGGGTATGTTTGACGCTTATCATCAAAGAATATTCGAAGCGGTCTGGAAACATGATGAAGATATTGCAGATACAGAAGTTCTTTGTGCTATTGCAAAAGAGGCAGGTCTTCAACCGCAAGAGTTTGAACAAGCCATACATGCAGAAACCTACAAAGCTATGGTTGATGCGGACTTTCAACTAGCAGAAGATTGGAACATTTGGACGATTCCATCTTATATCGGCAGCAACGGGGAGATTCAAGTCCATCACTTTGAAGATGCCCCCTCTATTGAAGAATTAAAAAAAATTTTATAGTCTGCTTCAGCGATGTTGTGAACCTCCGTTTATCCTTTCAATGGCTGCGGAGGTTTTCTGTGTAATACGTAATGGGCTCAGTGGCAGATTACTTATGTTTTGAAAAGTTATACGAATCTTTCGTTGAAGTTTTCTGCCTGTTTGCCACTAGCCGAAAAAGATAATGGGCCAGCATGAATGATTAACGTAATAAAAGGCTGGATTCGTTAGTATACGTGCAGCGAAGGCAGTACTTGCACCGCCAAAAGCCTGTCGCGAGCCAAATTTTCTATACACTATCAAAGTATTGAACATGTTGTTTTAAGGAATGTGGTGCAGGTAAAACAGCGGCTTCCGCCATAAGGATTGGG
Source organism: Alteribacillus persepolensis (assembly GCF_900099605.1). Lineage (GTDB taxonomy): Bacteria > Bacillota > Bacilli > Bacillales > Marinococcaceae > Alteribacillus > Alteribacillus persepolensis. The sequence continues at coordinate 76,932 of NZ_FNDK01000009.1, read as the reverse complement.
CGGTAAGCCGCGTTTTTCTAATAGAAGGTATTTAGAGCTCATGTTTTTAGTTTTCAGTTAGCTCCCGACGCTCTTCAGTATAAACAACGTGGTTCCGCTGCGGCCAAAAGCATGCCGCTCTGGCTGACGAACGGATGTCTGCAAGTAACAGAAATTCCTTTCACTTTAACCGATATATGAATAAAGCTTAGAAGGCCGTCCTTTAGTGGAGTAATCTAAATCTAGCTTAATCTCATGGTTTTCTGAGAGATATTCCAGATATTTACGCATTGTAATTTTGGAGACGCGTGTTTGACTTGCTAACTCCTGTATCGTACAGGAGGTTTTATTTGTCTTTAACTGATAACGTACCTTTTCAAGCGTAATGGCGTCAATTCCCTTTGGAAGCACCTCTTTTTTCTTTTTTTCATGATTATTTAATTGATCTATAGCTTGTTGGTTGATAGAAGTTGCTCTGCGGAAAACGGAAGCCCTTTTTTTATAATGAGAAAGAGCTTTTTCAAAACGTTCGAAATCAAATGGCTTTAAAATACAATCCACCACTCCCAAACGCATGAGTTCTTCTATGGTTTCAGGGGAGTCCGCTGCAGTGATCATAATGACATCTACTTTTTCACTAGTTCGGCGAATTTCACGCAGCAGCTCAAGGCCATCCATTTTTGACATAAAAATATCAAGCAGGAGGAGATCAATATTTTTTAACTTTATTTTATTTAATGCATCACGTCCATTAGTTACAGTACCTGCATGAATAAAACCTGCAACACTTGTCAGATACTCTTCATTGATACTTGAAACCATAGGATCATCTTCTACGATTAAAGTTCTTACTGTCATTACGCTTCCTCCTTTACCGGTAAGTAATTCCTTTTAGGAAGAGTCAGGTAAAATGCTGTACCTTCCCCTACCGAGCTGTCTACCATAATGCTGCCTTTTAACAATTGATCTACATGGTATTTTACGAGGGATAACCCTATACCGCGTCCTTGGCCATTAGAGGTGAATCCCCTTTTAAAGACATTTTCCAGATTCTCTTCCTCGATACCCGGACCGTTATCCTCAATAATGACGTGAATGTTTTCCGTTTCATCAAGCAGGGTAATGATAATTTCGCCTTTGTCGTTTTCACGCAAAATCTCGATTGCATTTTGTACTAGGTTGCCGATAATTAAGACGAGACTGTTGACTGGATAGGATGCTGGGAGCTTGCCAATAGAGCTGCCCGGGGTGAAATGTATCAACGTATTTGTTTCTTCGGCTTGCTGGCATTTGCCAAGAAGAAGACCAGTCAACTTAGGTTCTTGTATATGCTTTTTAAAGAAATGAATCTTTTTTTGCTGTTGATGAGTTGTTTGAATAATATAATCTTTCACTTCTTGGTAGCGTTTTAACTCAACCAATCCTGAAAGCGTTTGCAATTTATTCATAAATTCATGAGTCTTGGCACGAAGAGCATCCACGTATTGCTGTACGCCAGTTAATTCCTCAGCCATCTCTTCGACTGCAGTAATATCACGAAAGGAAATAATTGTTCCATGTACCACTTGATGCTCTAACACAATGGATTGGTAACGAGCCATGATAATGACGTTATTTACTCTTATTTCAATATCTTTATTGCAAACGGTGCGGTCATTAATAGAATGGGCAAAAGGTTGTAACTGCGGGAAACGTTCCAGCTTTTGGCCAATCAGCTGATCGTCAATATTTAAAATGGTTTTGGCTGCCCGATTTAAAAGAGTCACTCGGTTTTGATTATCGATGGCCAAAATTCCTTCGCTCATTGACTCCAGCATGGCCTCTTTTTCCCGAAAGAGAGCGGCTATTTCACGTGGTTCAAACCCGTGTAATATTTTCTTTATTCTGCGGGCCATCCATACGGCAACAACAGCTCCAAAAATGATCGTAAAAATTAACCAAGCATTAAGAGATTGTAAGTATTTAAGAAGCATATCAGAAATGCTTTGTTGTAAAACGCCTACGGAGAATACCCCTATTTGTTCACCAGTTTCTGAGTCATTTACTGGAACAAACGCGCGAATAGTAGGTCCAGATATGCCATCAGCACTTGAAATATATGTTTGTCCATTAAACGCTTGCTTCACATCATTTCCTGTTATTTTCTCTCCTATGAGGGCGGAATTGGGATGAGTGTATCTTGTTCCTTCTTGATCAATTAACACGATAAATATACTATCTTCGTTCCCTTCTTCTTTTAAAAATTCTTCGTAGGATGCTTGAAGATTATTGGCAGGAACCTGGTTTTGAAGTGTATCTTCTACAATGTCTAATTTAGACAAAATGTCTGCAGCTTTTACCAGATAATAGTACGTGGATTCTTCTGCTGCTTGATGAAGGGTCCGATAAGAAAAAACACCCATGATTAGTACAGAAATAACAATGATACTGGTAATATAAATCATCATTTTTGTTTGAAGAGAAAGATTTTTAGAAACGTTTCTTAATAACAAGCACCTAACCCCTCCTTTTTAATAAATCTGCTTTTTAGTAACTAAATTATAATTAAGAATAGTTTTTTTAACAACAAAATTTATTGAATTTTATTAAAATTAAAATATATTATACGGACAAAAATGTTGGTTTTTGCAGGCGCTTACTTGGAAGGGAAGGGGCACTCTACTTTAAGGAGGATTAGGAATGAAAGCCAATATTAGTCTAGCAGTTATCGTCATTGTATTTTCAGGATTTTTTTTGATTCAGGCTGTTCGTTTGCCAATGGGTAGTGTAGAAAGAATAGGACCTGGAGCTTGGCCATTGGTCATTCTTTGTTTAATGCTGATACTGGGGGTGGTTTTATTAATCAAAGAATTGATAAAGCATAAAAAACATTCAGGTTTGCAAATGGATAAAACAGCTGAAGCACAGACGGAAGAAACCCCCATAGAGATGGAAGTGGTATACCCATATAAACATTGGATAGTACTAGCAGTCGCAGCTGGTTATGTGCTGGTTTTACCAGTAATAGGCTTCATTGTCGCCACACCGCTGCTTATGCTGGCTGCTGCATTTGTCTTAGGGTTAAAGCATATCGGCAAACTAATCACTCTGTCTCTTACAAGCAGCCTCGTGTTTAACTATATCTTTATTGTATTACTCAGTGTTCCACTTCCGCGAGGGGCAGGCATATTTCGCTCATTGAGTATTTTTGTTTATTGATTGATAGGAGGTGAGAGAAGTTAGTGCTCTGTTAGATGGTTTTATACAGCTGCTTCACCCGTTTCATTTCATGATGCTTCTCTTAGCTGTTGCGATAGGTTTTATCGGAGGAGCAATGCCTGGCATTAGTGGAGCGATGCTTGTAGTGATTCTTCTCCCAATAACTTACGGCATGGAAACAACGCCTGTATTCCTTCTTCTAACGGGAATTTATGCAGCATCGGTATTTTCCGGGATGATTAGTGCTGTACTTTTTCGGACACCAGGAACACCTGAAGCGATAGCTACCACGTTTGATGGCTACCCTATGGCGAAAAAAGGCCACCCTGAAAAGGCACTTGGACTAGCTATTGTCAGTTCAGTGATTGGAGGAATTGTCGGAACTGTATTTCTTATTGGCCTCACACCGATATTAGCAGATTTTGCTCTGCGTTTCTCATCGCCTGAATATTTTGCTTTAGCTGTATTAGGGCTAACCGTTGTAGCATCTTTAAGCGGCGGAGACCTTGTAAAAGGCCTCATAGGAGTACTATTTGGCTTATTTGTTGCTACGATAGGAATCGATGTGATGACTGGTGCCAATCGCTTTACATTTCATTCGACTACGCTGATGTCAGGTATTGATTTTGTCCCTATTTTAATAGGATTGTTTGCCATTTCTGAAGTGCTTAGAAAATCAAGGGAAGAATCAAAAGCGAAAGGAAAAATGAAAAAACTCAGCAAAAGTCTTTTGGATTTACCAATGTTAAGAAAGGTTTCCACAACTCTGGGAAGGTCCTCCATTATTGGAGTGTTTGTCGGTATACTTCCGGGTGTGGGTGCTACAACTGCCTCTTTGCTCAGTTATAGTGAAGCGGTTCGCTGGTCGAAACATCCAGAAACATTCGGAACAGGTACACCAGAAGGTATTGCTGCTCCTGAATCTGCTAATAATTCAGCAGCAATGGGAGCTATGGTACCGCTTTTGGCATTAGGTATTCCAGGAAGTGCAACGACAGCAGTGATTTTAGGAGCCTTTGTTTTGCACGGGCTTCAACCTGGTCCCATGCTTTTTGACAATGAAATGGAAATGGTTTACTCCATTTTTGCTGGCTTGATTGTTGTTAACCTGCTAATACTTTTTTTAGCAAAACCATTTATCAAGCTATTTTCTTATACCGTTAAAATTCCATATTCTGTACTCGGTCCATATATTGTTGTTTTATGTGTGATAGGCACCTTTGCTGTAAGAAATTCCATGTTTGATGTGATGATCATGCTGATATTCGGGCTGTTAGGATTTGGACTCGAAAAAATCCGATTCCCGATTGCAACTATTATTCTAGGAGTTGTGCTAGGAGGGATGGTGGAAGAACAATTCCGGCGTTCTCTTGTTGCCGCAAATGGAGATATCAGCATCTTTTTTACAAGGCCAATCAGTGCGGTATTGTTGGCATTAGCGTTATTGGCTCTCGTATTCCCTATCGTGAAAAAAGCTTTTAATAGAAAAGACCAAAAAACAATAACAAACAATAATGGGAGGCATTCTTTATGAGAACGAAACAGTGGATGGCAGTCATGGTGTTAGTATTCATAGTTTTATTGGCAGCATGCACAGAGGGAGAAAAGGAAGAAGAGGATAATAACAAAGAGACAGGAACCGCCGAAGAAACATCTGCTGAAGCTGCTGACTATCCAAAGAGAGATATTGAAATTATTGCAGGAGGCGGGGCAGGCGGTGGCACAGATGTATATTCCCGGGCTGTAGCTAGGGAATTATCTGACATTCTAGGTACAAATGTAAATGTAGTGAACAAGCCCGGCGGCGGCGGATCAGTGGCTGCTCAGGAAGTAGCCACTGCTCCAGCTGATGGTTATACATTGCTTCCTACAAATTCAGATACGCAAGTAAATATGGCAACTGGTAAATCTCCAAATTATATCGAGGACAATGTGTTTAGTGGTCTGGCTCGTATGCATGATGACACCTATGCCCTTATGGTCAAAAGCGGCACATTTGCAAATATTGAGGAATTCATTGAGCATGTCCAGGAAAACCCCGGAGAAGTGTCTATTGGTGGTACAGCTTCTATGGGGACAGATGAATTAACTGTAGCAAAATTTGAAAAAGCAGCTGGCATTGATTTAAATTACGTAGCGTATGAAGATGCTGGCCAGATGCATGCGGACCTTGCCGGCGGACACGTAGATGTTTTACTTGAAGAGCCTGGACCTGCGTTGTCTTTATTAGAAGAAGGCGAGTTTGAAATGTTGGTTATTTTTGCAGAAGAGCGTGTGGAAGAATATCCTGACGTCCCTACTTCTGTAGAATCCGGCTGGGATATAGTAAGTGGAATGTCACGTGGATTTATTGTTCACGCTGATGTGCCCGGTGATATTAAAAAAATATTAGAAGACGCACTTGAACAAACACTCGAGACGGAACGGTACCAGGAATTTGTAGAGAGCCAATACCTTCATTTGAAGGATGGATGGATGAATAGTGAAGATTATCAATCTTTCTTAGAGGAAGAGATAAATGTCTACAAAGATTTATCAGAAGAACTGAATCAGCAGTGATTATATTTTTCATATTCGAACGATTGGTTATAGGAAGCTTGTTTACTAATTTTCGAATTCTGTCTGACATATCTGCATTCTTGTTATGAAAGAGCTGATATTTGCTTCGATATGAGTGGAAAATGATGAGTGTATGAAGAACTGCCTAATTATTATTTGCGCTTTTAGAAAGTAAAGGAAGGTAAAGGAAAGATAGTAACAGGTGTATGAGTATGTGACTTTTGTACAATGATGGTTGAAATAATCTCAAAGATTGAGAAGGGAGGAAGCACAGTATTTTTCCTGTGCACACTATATGCAAATAACTGATATGAAAGTTGAAAGATATGTCCAGCGTGGAAAGTCGGATATGGGATTTAGCGGTCATGAAATCGTGGTTGTTTATGTAGAAACAGATGAAAATATAACAGGTACCGGCTTTTTGAGCACTCCAATTTTTCCTCACGGAGAAACAAGTGACGTTGCTGTTACTCTTTTACGTCGGAATTTTCGGAATATAGTTCTTCGAGAGGATCCTCTTCAAACGGAACGATTATGGAAAAAAATGTTTGATGCACCGTGGCGGCTTGGTATGCGAGGGATGATTCGCGACTGCATTGCTGCTATCGATTTTGCCCTTTGGGATATCAAAGGGAAACTCATGAACGTACCGGTAGCTGATTTATTTGGCTATAAGCGGGAGCGGGTACTAACGTATGCCAATGTCGGGCAGCAGCTCCCCCCGGATGAATTAGCTCAAAAGGCGGCAGCTTATGTAGAAAAAGGCCATTCAGCTATTAAAATTCGAGGTGGGTTATCAGCAGTAAGTTTGGATGAAGCAACAAAGCGTGTAGCTGCTACTCGAGAAGCGATTGGTCCAGATGTGAAATTGATGGTAGACATTAATGGTTCCTGGGATGTAGAAACTTCTATTCAAATGTTAAAAAAATGGGCGCCTTACGATCTTTACTGGTTAGAAGAACCTGTACCGCCTGAAGATGTAGCTGGTTATAAACGTATAAGAGAATACGCTGGTACGACGTATATCGCCGGTGGAGAACAAAACTGCGGTTTAACGGAGTTCCGCCATTTTATTGATCAGGAAGCTATCGATATCATACAACCTAATGCAATGGCAACTGGGGGCATCACTGATTGGCTGAAGGTGTACAATTATGCTTCCGCTCGTCGTATTCCAGTTTCTCCTTGGAACCTTCAGCAGATTCATCTTCATCTTGCTTGTGGTTTAGAAGATGTAAAATGGATTGAGTATTTCACCGGGGACAGATCTTATTTTCAGGATGCGCTTATTAAGGGTCCAGCGTTAATAGAAGAAAGAGGAGAAGATGGTGTATATTTAGCAGCACCTACAAAACCGGGTTTAGGCATTGAACTCAATCAAACTCTTGCAGAAGAAACGATGGTTAAGGAGTGACGGGAACAGAAAGAGCAGCCAGCTCTGGACTTTGCACCAAAAGCGTATCATTTTACGTGTATAAGGAAGACTCCCTTTAGGATACGGATGATTTATCCTGTTTTCTACAGTCTCTCTCACTCTTAGCCGGCCCGTTTTGGGTCGGCAGGAGTTTGGTGAAAAAGAAGTTCTGGTGTCTAGTTGTTTCATCAGTTTAGCTGTCCCCAAATATTCAGATCGGAACTTCAATTATGTCACTTGTCACATTTTAGTATCGGTCAATGATGTTATTTCATAACGGAAAAAATTGAAAAGAAAGTATACACAGGGAAAAAGAGGTGATACGCGTGAGGAAAATATCAATTATAGGATCTGCTGGAACATTGGGGTCTGCATGTGCAATGACGATTTCCTTGACAAATGCGGCCGATGAACTTTGTCTTATTGACGTGAATGAAGCCTTACTGAATAACCATATCATGGATTTGGAGAATGCTTTTCCTGGAAAAAATATTTACCGGGGGGAGTATGAGGATTTAATCGGTTCAAGTGTTGTAATTATTACCGCGGGGGTGCCAAATCGTAATGATGAAACCTCTAGAGATGCCTATTTAGCAGATAACCTCCGAATATTTCAAACGATTGGTGAAAAGGCAGCTTCCTATGCTCCGGATGCCATTATCATTACAGCATCAAATCCTGTAGATATACTGAACTATTATCTTTATAAGAAATTTGGATTTTCCAGAAACCAATTAATTGGATACAATTTAAATGATTCTTACCGATTCGAGTGGGCCATTCGAAAAGTATTGCCGGCTGAACCTTTTAGCAGTAATTTCTATACTCCAGTTATCGGAGAACACGGTGAAACCCAAGTACCACTTTTCTCTAAAGTGCAAAAAAATGGAACACCGTATACATTTACAGCCAAACAAAAAGATGAGATCAATAAAGAGATAAATACATGGTTCGTTCGGTTCAATAGTCTGAATGTTCCAAGGACAACTGGATGGACAACGGGGGTAGGCATTCTTCGAGTAGTTCGCGCTGTGCTGGACGAAGAAGAGACATCTTTTATCGGATCTAGTGTGTTGGATGGTGAGTATCAACAACACGATATCAGTATTGGTGTGCCTATTACTGTAAACAAAAAAGGAATATTAAAAGTACAGGAATGGGAGTTGGATAGTGACGAACAAAGTGCTTTTGAAAAATCTGCCGCTAAGATTCGAACAACTCTGTTAACACATATGGCTCACTCATAAAATAATGTCGCCATGTTTTGTAAAATTCAACGTAATACTGATTTGTCTTTTTTGATCAGATAAACAGGGTTTTGTCGTTTCATTTCATTCAAAAGTGAATATCTGCTGTTAGATTCTTCAACAAGAGATTTTCCCCAGCGATGTATATTACTGCACAGAAATCGGCTGCTGTGCAATATATCCATGTTGTAAGATCAGCTTATTGATTTTCTTGCCACTAGTTCTTATCTTTTGGTTCCTTTTTACTGAATGTATGTTTTTTACTTCACCATATTTGCTGTCTCTTTTTCATCTTGTAACGTATGAAGTGTAAAAAGGAAGGGAGTGAAATGCAGCAAATGTCCTACAAACTGATAGGGTCATGTTTAGCCGCTTCATTAAGCTTCTTTGCGGCTGGCTGTCAAGAAAGTACAAAAGAAACAAATGCTCCAAATGAAGAAGAGAGGCTTGGAGAAGAACAAGAGTGGTCTTACGGCGGAGAGACCGGACCTGAGCATTGGGGTAATTTAGATCCGGCGTATGCGGACTGTGTCAATGGTAATGAACAATCACCTGTTAATATTGAGTTTTCCCAAGTGGCAGAGGGGGAGGATAACGCAGGGAACATGGAAATTAATTATCAGCCTGCTGTCTTTACCTTTGTTCATAATGGACATACCATTCAAGCGGAAAATCCATCAGAAGTCAACCGCCTCACCATTGATGAAAAAGAATACGAACTCGCGCAGTTTCACTTTCACACACCAAGTGAACACGAATTTAATGGGGAAAAGTATGAAATGGAACTTCACCTCGTTCATGAAGGTGAAAATGGCCAACTAGCGGTGCTTGGAGTAATGCTGCAGGAAGGAGAGGAAAATGAAGAGCTTTCGAAGGCGTGGGAGAACCTTCCAGAAACAGAAAGGGAAGAAGATATAACAGTAGATGATCCCATTGACGTACAGGCTCTTCTCCCAGAGAACCAAGAGTCATTCTATTATGATGGTTCACTTACTACTCCGCCGTGTACAGAAGAAGTGAAATGGAGCATTTTTGAACAGCCAATGGAAATGTCCAAAGAGCAAATAGAAGATTTTCAGCGTATTTTTCCTGATAACCACCGGCCTGTTCAAGAGCAGAATGACCGCGGCATAATGAAAAGTCTCAATTAACCTTAGAGAAACGTTTACTCACTGCCGTTTTCTTCTTTTTGACTTGCAGAAGGCGTAACAGCACTCTGCATGTTTGATATGTCAATGATACGCCTGTTGTGTGTACCATGGAAAAACATAATTTATTGTTTTAGTGCTCGAATCAATAAGGACAGGGGAGGAGTAATCATCCTCGCACCTGTCCTTGTTCTCTACTGACAGAAAAAGATAACATGTTAGCATAGTTCAGTCATTGAGTCGTCAGCGTGCTGAAAAAATTCGTGTGCGCGCAAAGGACAAGGGGAACATGACATTCTCCTTATGAATACACTTTTGGATTTTTGGAAATAACGGCGTTGACTACATATTTATGAAAGAACCATTCGCCAAGTCCAATAAGAACAGCAGTTAATAAGGCCAGTATAAAGGAGACAGGTTCATTTAAGATAAACGGGCCGATCAGCCAGATGACGAGTGTACACAGTCCAATATCGGCAATTGTCGATACGGTATTGTTAGTGGCGTCTAAAATAAATAAATCACCAATGATATAAGCAGTCCCAACAACAATCAAACTTAATCCCAGAGTGTTTAAGAACGGATAACCGTTCATCAGCGATAAAACAATAACAAGAATAAACATCACAAGAATCGTTTTTACGACTAACGCAATAACGTGATTCATGGACTCCTCCTTTCTTTATCTCATAAGCATCAATCATCCGCTAATTTTAAGGCTGCTTTAGATGCTTTTACTTCTACTTTTAATTGTTCATCCAAATCGCTTGGATAGTAATAGCCTTTTTTCATCATATATTGGCTGATTTGTTCATGAGTGTCGATGGCATCATGCAGTTGGGCACGCAGGATCTCTCTTACCTCTGGTGTCGCAGATTCTGTTATCGCAAACGTTATATTTCGTACAGCAGATTTGGCAGAAATGAGAAAATCTGTTGCGATAACTTGGTCCGTCATGCCAGCCATCCCTGCTGCTTTTTGAAGCATATTCGTCATGACGATACCTCTCTCTCTTTTAAAAGTTCCGCTAATTGTTCGACGTGCTGCTTTCCTTTGTTCGTTTCGGCAGCCAGGATGCTTTTCAGCTCTTTACAACCTGCTAAGCCTTGCATAGTAGATGCTTTTGTTAATGTGATATTTTTCAAAGTTAAAATCTCTTGAAGCTCCAAGCGTTCATGCAGAGCTAATTTTGCAGCCATGTTTTCACTCCTCTTTCCTTCCACTTTGTTTTTAGGTTGCGTCATTCCCGGCATCTTATTCTCTGATATGCATAGACAAACATTTATCGTGAAAAATACATAGTAGTCCTTAAAACGCGAGGAGGTATGGACATGGGGAGAGAAGATTTGTCATTTCATGAAACCATGGATTGTCATGAGTTATTAAATGCTAAAACGGTGGCATTATTAAAGTCAAAAATGATGCAAGGCATTGTGTTTGATGAAGACCTGCGCGCGTTGATAGAAAAAAACGTACAACTCTCCATTAATGACATCAAAGAGCTGCAGCGCCTTTATGCCTATACAAACACACAGTAGGAGGGAGTACTTATGGAAGATTATTTAGATCCGGTTAACTCAGTCGGAATGCCGGAACAAGTTGATTCAGCGATTGCGCTGGATTTGTTAATTTCCGTCAAAGAAGCAGTACGGAACTACGCAATTGCCCTCACAGAATCGGCCAGTCCAGAAGTAAGAACAACGATTCGAAATCAAATGGAAGCGGCGATGGATTATCAAGCGGAAGTGGTGGATTTGATGGTGAAGAAAAAATGGTTTTATCCCAATGATACAGGCACACAGCAAGCACTCGATATGCAGGCGGCGCAAACAGCGGTGGAGATCGCCGGGCTCAAGCTGTTTCCTGACAATCACAACCGTAAAGGATTATTTCCAACCCCTCCGCAATAAAAGCAGGAAACATAGAGGAGAGATAGACGATGAAAGCAGTCACGTATCAGGGGGTTAAAAACGTTGCAGTGAAAGACGTGGACGCTCCCAGCATTCAAAAAGCGGATGATATCATTGTGAAATTAACCAATACCGCCATTTGCGGATCTGACTTACATTTAATTCACGGCATGATTCCAAACATTCAAGAAAATTATATTATCGGTCACGAACCAATGGGCGTTGTAGAAGAAACAGGTCCTGACGTAACAGCAATAAAAAAAGGAGACCGCGTTGTCATTCCGTTTAACGTAAGCTGCGGAAAATGCTGGTTTTGTGAAAATGAATTAGAAAGCCAGTGTGACAATGCAAATGATAACGGAGAGATGGGGGCATATTTCGGGTATTCGGGGACCACCGGCGGATACCCCGGCGGACAAGCTGAATACATGCGTGTTCCATATGGGAATTTTACCCCTTATAAGATTCCTGAAAGCAGTGAAGTGGACGACAGCAATTTAGTGCTTATTGCCGATGCTGGTGTTACAGCTTATTGGAGTATAGATAACTCCGGCATGAAAAAAGGAGATACGGTTATCATTTTAGGCTGCGGTCCGGTTGGACTGCTGGCACAGAAATTTGCCTGGTTAAAAGGGGCAGGGCGGGTTATTGCCGTCGATTACGTTGGGTATCGTCTTGAGCATGCGAAGCGTACGAATAATGTAGAAGTCATTAATTTTGAAGAGTACGATAACGCAGGAGAATATTTGCATGATATGACAAAAGGCGGGGCGGACGTCGTTGTTGATTGTGTCGGAATGGACGGGAAGATGACAGACCTGGAGTTTCTTGCGACGGGGCTTAAGCTTCACGGAGGATCGATGGGGGCATTAACAATGGCGAGCCAAGCGGTGCGAAAAGGCGGGAACATTCAAGTGACCGGCGTGTATGCCTCGCGGTATAACGCTTTTCCGTTTGGCGATATTTTTCAGCGCAACGTAAATATTAGAACCGGACAAGCACCAGTGATTCACTACATGCCATTTGTACACGACCTTATTTCACAAGGGAAGGTCGATTTAAGTGACATTATTACGCACACCCTGCCGTTAGAAGAAGCCAAATATGGATACGAAATATTTGATACAAAAATGGAAGACTGTATCAAAGTAGTATTAAAACCGTAGCCGGAGGTATAATTCCATAGAGTCATTGAAGCTTTCGCATCTAAAAGGAGTTGGATAACGATAATCCAATTCCTTTTTTTTGTTTAAAATGCCTGAGCCCCGTTTGTTTACTTTTCTCCGCTGGTACATATTAACATATATGAAAAACAAGATTTCGATAAATAACTATAAAAAAGAAGTGATGATATACAATATGTTGACGTATTTGCTGGAAAGAGATACAATAGTCAAACGCTCTCCTGCCCTTTCCAATAAATAAAAGGGAGGTTATGTTATGGCGAAAAAAGCTTTAATGGAAAAGAAGCCAAAATACAAGGTACAAGAATATACCCGTTGTGAACGTTGCGGAAGACCTCACTCCGTTCTTCGTAAATTTAAATTGTGCCGGATCTGTTTCCGCGAGCTTGCCTATAAAGGCCAAATTCCAGGCGTGAAAAAAGCAAGCTGGTAGGAAGTCCTGCGTTAGAAGCTGCACACAGGGAAAGAATAAACGAAATCACATGGGATGGTGCATCGCACTCCCGTGTGATTTTTTTATAAGATGAGAAAGTATAAAAGATTGGTGTTTTCATAGTCCAGCGCAAACGCCTGAGCAGCTGGGCGCTTGCGCTTTTCTTTGGAAGACAGGAAGTATATGTGTTGATTGTTATTTTAAAGAGTTTTCATCTATACGCTATCCGAAGCAGAGCGGAATACGGGCGACTCCTGCGGGAATAGCATGAGACGAAGATCCCGCAAACGGGGCATGCACTTCAGCACCGTTCGAGGAGGATGGGGCCATACGCGCGGAAAGCGTCCCGTCTGCAGCAGATGCGTTCTAAAGCAGCAGCGTCTGCGGTGACAAGGACGGTGGCTGAGCGGGTTTTTCAACCACCGTTTTTCTTATATGGGAGTGCTGAGCAAAAAATTTTTCGAAAAAGAATTAGTGGAAGGTTATATAATGGACAGCAGGGGAAAAGTGATGCACTAGGAAGGTTTATTCCATGCGAAATATATTGGTTTTTGTTGAAGAATTGGAATAATTGAGATTTTATTATGCAATTTGTCCTTATATCATTTATAATGAGGATGGAATGCATCCACTATCAATAATCTTAGGAGGTTCTTTGTAATGGCAACAGCAGCTATGAATGAAAACATTAAAGTATTTAAACAGGGTATTTCTGATATCGTTGAAGTTCTAAACAAGACAGATGAATCCGTTCTCTATGTGAAACCTTCTGAAAAAGAATGGTCTGCCATGCAAATTGCTGCCCACGTTGTAGAAGCTGTGGACTTTTGGGTCGATGACCTAGAAGCATTATTAATTGTGCCTGATGGAAAATGGGGACGCAATCATGAACATGTACACCGTTTAGTGGCGGTAAAAGAAAGCGTTGTAGATCAATTGAAAAGAGAAGACGTGATAGAAGATCTGCAAAACTTAGTACCAAAAGTAGAAGCAGCACTGTCAAAAGTGAAAGAAGAAGATCTTGACATTAAAGCACCAAGCTATAATCCAAATTTTGATGGGAAGCCATTATCATTCTTAATTGATCACTTAATTGTGCAGCACGTTGTTGGCCATCATGACCAAATCTTGCGCCACTTGGCAAAAGTGCAATAACATATTACAGCATTCGTGCAGTCCATCTGGAGCCTTTTTCACAGGCTTCGGATGGACTTTTTTGTATTAATAGAACAGGACAGCGGCGTTTCTTATACAGTGATCATGAGGTAAGCGGGGATGAAGATATGAACGAAAGACGGCACAGCTGTCTTTTCAACGGTTGAAACAAGGATGTCAGATGGTTTAAAAGAGAAATGTGTAGCTTTATCATCGTAAAAGGAATAATATTTTTGAGGAACAGGCGCATCCCTTGAGTGCCCCTCTGCTTTTAGACTATGATATGGGTATTATTCACTGTCGTGGTGAAAGGGAAAGAGGAATGAACAGGATGAAACAGTTTTACAGTGATGTTTTCCAATACAGGGGCACCCATTATGACTTTGGTTATTGGCAAGGGAAGCTTCTAAAGGATTCGCCGATTCTCTTGAATCGCGAAAAACAATGGGGACCAAGGCAGCATCGCCACTTTTTGATTGATCCAGTAACATATAAAGATATAATGCTAACATTTGCACCAGCCATACTAGATGAAATTCGCGGTCTTGCTGATGCGCTTCATATGAACATGGACAAGGCGTTTCGTCTGTTTGGCGGATATTATTTAGAGTATACGAGAAGCGGCTGTTCCATTTTTACTGACTCTCGTTTTATGATTCGCAATTATGACAGTCACCCGAGAGGTTATGAAGGGCGTTATGTGTTGTACGAACCGTCCGATCAAGGATTTGCGGTGATTGGACCATCAATGCAAATAACAGGACGAATCGATGGAATGAACGAAAAAGGATTAGTGATGGGGTACAACTTCACCAACAGAACAAAATCAGGAGACGGATTTCTGTGCAATATGATTGGCCGCCTTATTTTGGAGACGTGTGCCAATGTAAAAGAAGCCATCTCCTTGTTGAAAGCTGTTCCGCATAGACATTCGTTTAGTTATGTTTTGTTAGACCCCGATGGAGCGTCTTATGTTGTGGAAGCATCTCCTAGGCAAGTCGCTGTACGAAAGTCGAGCGTATGCACGAACCATTTTCATGTGCTAAGTAAAGAAAACCGTTACCGCCAAGAGGAAACACGCCGCCGGGAGGCTGTCATACATAACCAGCAGCAGGATGCACAAAGTGCTTATCAAGCTTTCAAAGTAATGAATGACCCTGCTCATGGCGTGTTTTCAAAAAAATATGATGCAGCAGCAGGCACCATTCACACGTCGATGTACTTTCCGAAAGAGAAAAAAGCATGGTTTGTGATTGGTCCCGATCGAAAACCAGTTATTTTCGATTTTTCTAAGTGGCTTAAAGGAGACAATGTAAACATCAAACGAATCAAAGGAGAACTTGATTATTCTCACCCGTTTGTCAATATGGGATAAAAAAAGTGCTTAAATGAAAGACTCAAGAACATTGGTCCATCCAACATTCTTGAGTCTTTTTTTAATCCAGATAATCCGTTTCAAATGGATTGTCGCGCTTTTCGTTTTGTACAGATATCCATTGCACAGTAGTGAATTCTTCTAAGGACCATTCTCCTCCAAAGCGGCCAAGTCCAGAGTCTTTTTCTCCGCCGAACGCAATCAGCGGTTCATCGTTGACGCTTTGGTCATTGACATGTACCATGCCTGTGTGAAGCTGCTTGGCAACTTCTACACCTCTTTCCACAGAACCTGCATGGACAGCACCGCTGAGACCGTACTGGGTATCATTGGCGATGTGAACAGCTTCTTCGTCACTGTCAGCAGGTATGATTGTAGCCACTGGCCCAAACATTTCATTTTTCGCGGTTGCCACATCGTTGGTTCCGGTCAGCACATAAGGGTGAAGGATATTTCCTTCTGCTTTTCCTTCTAGAACGATTTCCGCTCCTTGGCTTTTTGCTTTTTCGATGTTTTCTAAAATACCGTCTACTGATTTTCTATTAATCAGCGGACCAATCAGATTTTCTTTATTCTTTGGATCTCCCACCTTTATTTTTTTCACGCTATCCACAAACTTTTGAACGAACTCTTCATATTTATCACGGTGTACGATAATGCGGTTAATGGCCATACAAACCTGGCCGTTGTGCATAAATTTGCCAAAAAGAGCGGACCCTGCTGCACGATCTATATCTGCATCATGCAGGACGATTAATGCGTTGTTACCGCCTAGCTCGAGCACCGCTTTTTTGATGTGTTTGCCGCAAAGTTCTCCAATATGCCGGCCGACCGGGGTAGATCCTGTAAAAGAAATCAACCGAGGGATAGGGTGTTCTACAAAAGCGTCCCCTGTTTCTTTTCGGTCAGGTACAAGAACATTTAACAATCCTTTCGGAATGCCGGCTTCTTCAAAGACTTTGGCAATCAAGAAGCCGCCAGTGACAGCTGTTTGTCTGTCCGGCTTTACGACCACGCCGTTGCCGGCAGCTAGAGCCGGAGCGACCGAGCGCATCGCTAAATACATTGGGAAATTGAATGGGCCGATTACCCCGACCACGCCCAATGGTTTGCGGTAAATTCTGTTTTCTTTTCCTGCTATCAGGGAAGGGACGATTTGGCCATCCATCCGAAGTGGAAAAGAGGAAGCTTCACGGGTAATCGCAATAACAAAGTCGATTTCCACATTTGCTTTTAGATGAGACGATCCGCCTTCCTCGATTAAATGTTCTACGATTTCCTCTCGTCGTTCCTCCAAAATGTGAACTGCTTTTTCGATAATAGAGGAACGTTCAAAAGGATTTCGTTTGGCCCACTCTGTTTGAGCGTTTCGTGCAGATGTATAAGCTTCATCAATATCGTCAGCAGTGGCCATTTTAATTTTCCCAAGCACTTCACCGCTATATGGGTTTGTCACTTCATTGATTGACGATCCGCCTCCATCTCTCCATTTCCCTGCAATGTAGTGTTGATGAAGATTTTGATATGTTTCCATAAGCATCCCTGCCTTTTTTCGTTTATCGCTTCACGAGTTATGACACCAATGATAGGGTTTCCAATATGGCGTGTGCTATTCGAAAAGAGTTTGTTTTGCAAAAAAAATAGAAAGCAGGGGTAAGGACGGACCGCTGTTGTGCCGGGGAGACAGAACAAATGTACATCATGGACAATGAATAATAAGCCAGCAAAAAATTGTACATTATTGTATATTGTCACTTGGACGTCCTCCCAGACATACATTGGTAAAGTGTATCAGCCTAGAAAAACGTTAGGAGGATCATCATATGGAAGAAGAATTCATGAATCAAAAGGGACAGTCAGACAGCAGAGAAGAAGAGCATTTTCCGATGACACCAGATTATTACCCTGGTACTCAACAAACACCGTTTTATAGTCCTGCACCGTCGTTTGCGTTTTACCCTGTACACGTTCAGCCAGATTATCGCGGGTATAGCCCAGCCTATCATTTTTATGCACAGCAGCCCCATGCAGGTACTTATCCGAATTATCCAGCAGAGCAGCAGGGAGAACGCTCAGCAGCTGAGCAGCGCAATATGCCTGAGTTGTGCAGAAGGTATCAATATCACTTGGTACAAATGGAAGGAACAGACGGCCAGATATATGATGGCATTATTGAAGATGTTGACAATGACAACGTCTATTTGTTAGAACCTGCAGGAGATGACAATGATATGGACCGCCAGCCGCCATATGGTTTTGGCTTCGGTTACGGGGGATATCCTCCGTATGGATACGGATACCCAAGAAGATTTCGTCGTTTCCGGCGCAGACGTTATCCATACTTTTTCTTTAGACGACTCTTTTTCCCGTTTTTTTACTAAATGTTTGAATGAATGATATGTTTTGGAATAGGTATAAAAAGATGGAAAAGTTTTGATGAGGCCGGGATACAAGTATAGGAACCATATAATAATCCGAACTGATTTATGAAAAATCAGTTCGGATTATTTGTTTATCACAAGAATTTCTATCGCTGCTCCCAACATACGTCGCTTTCCGCAGGAGTCTCTGTATGTGGACGACGTTTGCTTAAAATATGCTTTTATATCTTATTGTTCGGCTTTTGAGCAACCTGTTCTGGACTTGTCCCAGTCTCATTTTACACGGATAGAAAAGCATAAAAGTTGGCGTTTTTTTAATCTTATTCAAGCGCCCAGCTGATTAAGCCCACACAACGTGACGCTCTTAGCCGAACTTTCTTCTTTCAAGGTGCTTGCGCTTTTCTTATCAAGAGAGAAATTTATGGTAATGTCTTATAAAGGTGCTTTATTCAGCGATAAAGAATCTTTAATCCCCTCTTTTAGAACTTCAAAATATTCTGGAGTGAATCGCTCCCTGTGATGAACAGCATACACTCGGTTTTCAACATTAGTAAGTATATTTTGAAGAGGAAAGATTCCCAACTCGTCTCTTTCTGAGATTTCAATTCCACTTAGAGGAATGATACTTATCCCCCATTCTTTCTTAACCATAGACTTGATCATTTCAATATTGCCAATTTCCATTTCATCAATATAGTTGATGCCAATCATTTCTTTCCTTATATCATCAAATAGTGGTGATTTCACTTTGTATGGAATAAGTACTTCTCCATTTAAATCAGCTGTGGTAATTTCTGTTTTCTTATCCCATTTTTCATTACGTGGATAAATGAGAACAAGATTATCCTCTGTTAAATAATCAGCTTGTAACTCTTTGTATAAATTTTTTATACTTCGTACGATACAAATATCTAGCTCTTTGTTCAGTGTTTTAGCCAAAAGGTCTGCAGAATCATCACCTTCAATTAAATGGATAGAGACATCAAACCTGTCTTTTAATATTTCAATGGTTGAAAGAATCACTGATTGACAAAATCCAGGAGCAAACCCAATCTTCATCGTTGGTTCTCGTAAAACATGAACAGCAGATTTTGCTTGATTCATCAAATTTAAAATCTGATCAGCATATTCAGCTAGAAGTTCACCTTCGTCTGTAATAGCTAGTTTATAGCCTTCTCGATTAAACAATTTACAATCAAGCTCTATTTCCAAATTTTTGACTCTTGCGGTAACGGTGGGCTGGGTAACTAATAGTTCTTCAGCAGCACGTGAAAAGTTAAGGTGCTTTCGAATCATCATAAATGTTAGCAGTTGATCATAATCCATGAATTTCCCTCCATCTCAAAAAAATGTTTTAAAAAATATAAGAATATTAAAGAAAATTACAATTTCATTTTAATTAAATAAGGCTGTATACTTAAGGTATCAAATATTAGAAATATTAAAATAAATTAAATAATAATTATATATTCTTTAAATTAAAAAAGCCTGTAAATTAAAATCTTTAAAATGTAAGCGTTTTAACTAATGATAATACAAGAATTTTTGAAAAAGTCAAAGGAGGCAGTAAGCAATGGGGATTCAACATCGTACCTTAGAAGGGCAAACAGCTATCGTAACCGGCTCTTCCAATGGGATTGGAACAGCCATCGCTCATCGGCTGGGGGAAGAAGGGGCTAACGTTATGATCACTGGTATGAATGAAGAGAGAACGAAAAAAGTCTGTGAGGAAGTGGCGGAGCAACATGATGTAAAAAGCCATTATTTTTTAGGAGATTTATCGTTGGAAAAAAATGTTATGGACATGGTAGAGCAAACAGTAGATCAACTAGGAAACATTGATATTTTAGTCAATAACGCTGGTGGAGGAGTTATTTTACCATTTTTGGAACATGATGCAGAAACACTGAAGAAAACGATTGACCGTAATCTGTGGACAGTCATATGGCCTTGTCGTTACGTTCTTCCTCATATGGTAGAGCAAAACTATGGTCGCATTATTATGGTTGGGGCAGACTCCGTTCGAAATGGTTTATGGCAGCATGCTGCTTATAACGCTGCTAAGGGTGGAGGGCACGCTTTAACTACAGGACTTGCCAGGGAATTTGCACCTTATGATATCACGGTAAACACAATAGCACCCCCTGCTGTTGAAGGAGAACAATATGAAAATTTTAAACAAAAAAATCCAGAGATGGCCCAAAAGTATATAGATATTATTCCAAAGGGAAGGGCAGCAAAAATGGAAGAAGTTGCCGATGCAGTTTGGTATCTAGCATCAGAGCGAGCATCCTTTATTACTGGACAAGTTATTAGTGTTAATGGTGGCAGCACTATGCTGTAATCCACATAGTAGAGAGAGTGATAGTATTGATTATTGATGTTCATACTCATTTCGTTCCGGAAAATATACCGAATATGACAAACCGCCTTGGCGGGGATAGGTGGCCCATATCACAATGTGTCTGTGGCAGTGAATCTCATAAACATATTATGATTTCCGGGAAGAATTTCAGAACGATAACAGATCAATGTTGGAGCGGAAAAAGACGTATAGAAGACATGGACGCAGAAGGAGTAGATGCCCACGTTTTATCACCTATGCCAGAGTTGCTGTCTTACTGGTTTGATCCTGAAGATACATTAGATTTCTCTCGTTTGATCAATGAGGAATTGTCTCACATCATACGGACAAATCCTAAAAAGTTTTTTGGGTTAGGGATGCTGCCTCTTCAAGACCCAGAATTGGCGGCGAAAGAAATTAGCGTGTTGAAGCGGGACTTCGGGTTACAAGGTGCGGAAATTGGGACTCATGTTAATGGAAGGTCGATTGGTGATCCATTCTTTGAACCTTTCTTTGCAGAGGCTGAGGCACAGAGCTTTTCAATTTTTGTGCATCCACTGCACCCAGCCGGAACGGATAGAATAGTTGGTCCGGGGGTATTACAGGCACTTATCAATTTTCCAACAGATACAGCTTTTGCGCTGGCCTCGCTTATCACAGGCGGAATATTACAAAAATACCCTGATTTAAGAATACTAGCCAGCCATGGCGGGGGAGCCTTTTCATCCATTTTACCTAGATTGAATGCGGGATGGAGCAAATTTAAAGATGTTTATGAATTAAGTGGAGAATCCCCCGAGTTTTATGCTAAAAAATTATATTTCGATACATTAGTGTATGATTCTAGAAGTTTAGAAAACTTATTAAATATATTTGAGGTTAATCAATTAGTTATTGGATCGGATTATCCATTTAGTATTCGAGAGAAAAATCCCGGACATTGGAGGAACAGTTTGTCAGTCAACACAGAGGAATGGGAAAAAATAGCGTATAAAAATTGTTTGTCGTTTCTGCATCTATCAAGCGAAGCGTTTATAACAAGCTGAGAGTTATAGTACGTGGCAAAGGAGGAGATTGAAACACAGTGGAGTTCATTTTACAGAGAGAATTGTAAGCGATTACTAACAAAAAGGAGGTTATTTTTATGGATAATAAAGCAATAGCACAGAAGAAAAAAACTAATTTAGTAGTGGAAGATCATACAAACGAAAAGTTTGAGGTGCATCGCAGCGTCTTTACAAACGAAACTATCTTAGATGAAGAAATGGAGAAAATTTTCAGTACGTGCTGGCTTTATATCGGCCATGAATCCGAACTGCCTAACAAAGGAGATTTTAGAAGGCGGAAAGTTGGAGGAAGAAATCTTATTTTCACCCGTAGTAAAGATGGAGAAATCCGTGCTTTGTATAATACTTGTCCTCACCGAGGTGCGATGGTGTGCAGGGAATCAAAAGGGAATGCAAAAGTATTTCAATGTTTTTATCATGCATGGACCTTTAGTAATAAGGGGGAGTTAGTCGGATTGCCCGACAAGGAATCTTTTCCAGATACTTTTAACTGCGATGGCAGCAAAAACTTATTACAAGTGAAGCGTTTAGATAGCTACCGAGGGTTTGTATTTATTAATTTTAATGACGAAGCAGAGCCTCTAGAAGAATATTTAGGAAATGCCAAAACGTACATTGACTTAGTTGCAGATCAGTCCGAAGAAGGAATGAAAATTATTGGTGATCCGCAGGAATACAGTATGCGGGCGAACTGGAAGTTACTTAGTGAAAATAGTATGGATTCTTATCACGGTCTTCCAACGCACAAAACTTACTTTGAAATCGTTGCGACACGGGGCGGAGAACTCTCTAAAGATAATTTTACAGGAGTAGGCTTAGACTTAGGGAACGGTCACGGGGTAGTAGAGTATACAGCGCCATGGGGACGCCCTGTTGCAAAGTGGATGCCGGCGTGGGGAGAAGACGGTAGAAAAGAAATTGAAAAAACGTATAAGCGATTGGTAGAGAAGTATGGGGAAGAAAGAGCACATCGTATATCCAATAACAGTAGAAACATGACAATATTTCCTAACCTGGTGATTAATGACATTATGGGGATCACAGTCCGAACTTTTAATCCTATTAGTCCAGGATATATGGAAGTAAGTGGATACGCATTGGCACCGGTAGAGGAAAGCAAGGACTTTAATGTACGTCGTATGGATAACTTTTTAGAGTTTTTAGGACCAGGTGGGTTTGCTACTCCTGATGATAATGAGGCTTTAGAACTTTGTCAGGAAGGCTATGAAAATAATTATGAAGTGGAATGGAATGATATTTCTAAAGGGATGACAAAAGAGCAACCGGCTTCTGGAGATGAAGAACAAATGCGAGGTTTTTGGAGACAGTGGAACAGACTAATGACTAAATAATAAAGGAGGTAAGAAAAATGTCAGTGACGGAAATGAAAATCACAAGAGAGGAAATAGAGAACTTTTTGTACCATGAAGCGGAACTGCTGGATGAGTGGAAGTTGAAAGAATGGGTGACTCTGTTTACCGATAATGGTTCCTATATTATCCCGCCTGTCACAGAACCAGATGCTGAATTTCCGAACAATGTATTTTTGGCCTATGACGACCGGGCAAGATTGGAACAAAGAGCCTTAAGGCTGCTTAAAAAAGAAGCTCATGTAGAATTCCCGCACTCTACTACTCTCCATAATATTTCAAATATTCGAATTGAAAAAGTGGAAAGCAACGTAGCGTATGTTAAATCGAATTTCATCACATATCGCACCAAACGACAGGTCTTAGATACATTTATAGGAGTAAATGAATACCAATTAGTTTTTCAAAATCAAGCAATAAAAATTCAACAGAAAAAAGTGAAATTAAAACTAGATAATTTGAGGCCGCAAGGAAAAGTTAGTTTCATACTTTAGGAAACTAATGCTGTACTATCCGATTATGTTTACAAATGGAGGGATGTATGATGGGAGATATTTTAGGTGTTGGATTAACTCACTTTCCTTTTTTAAATAATAAAGATGAAAATATGACAACAGTTTTAAAAGCGATGCGTAAAAATCCCAATTTGCCAGACGAATTAAAAGAAGTTTCTGGCTGGCCTGAAGCAATGAGAGAAGAATTTGGAGATGATGAAGGGCTATCAGCAGCACAAAAGCACCGTGAAGAATGTGTTCAAGAGTTTCGGAAGTTACGTCAAGAAATCGAAGAATTTAATCCGGATTTTATTGTTGTTTTTGGAGACGACCAATATGAAAACTTTAAAGAGGATATTATTCCTTCCTTTTGTATAGGAGCTTATGATTCTGTCATCTCAAAAAACAAATTCGCAAAAAACAATGTTTGGGATGAAGATGTCGACAAAACATTTAAGATACAGGGGCATCGAACTGGAGGAAAGACACTGGCAAGTGATTTAATTCTAGATGGGTTTGATGTTGCTTATGCATATGAACCGGCTCATTTTGACGGATTGCCACACGCATTTATGAATACCGTCCTTTACTTGGATTATGATAGAAAAGGTTTTGAGTTTCCATTAGTTCCATTTCAAGTGAATTGTTACGGTCGCAACGTGATTGCGCAAAAAGGAGGGTTGCCTGATTTTTCACAAGAACTTTCAAAAGAAGATTTGGACCCTCCCGCCCCAACCCCTAAACGTTGTTTTGAATTGGGAGCAGCAGTAGCAAGATCAATCAAAAAAAGCCCATATCGAGTAGCAGTTGTGGCATCATCTAGTTGGTCTCATGCCTTTTTAGTAGAAAAAAACAATTTCCTTTACCCAGACTTAGAAGCAGACCGTAAGTTGTACAACACGATGGTACACGGCGAGTATGATTATTGGCGGCATTTATCTCCATATGCTATCGAAGAAAGCGGCCAACAGGAAGTGTTGAATTGGATGTGTTTACTCGGAGCAATGGAAGAACTAGGGTATAAGGAACCTACAGACAGTAAATTTATTGAAACGTACATTATGAACTCAAGTAAAACGTTTGCTGTTTACAAATAATCTACCATAAAATTGGAAGTCTTTGAATGAGAGGAAGGTCGAGATGACTGATATTCAAGAAAAAACAGTACACACTGGAGAAGTTCAAACCCATTATTGGGAGGCCGGAGCAGGGCGGCCTATGGTTTTACTGCATGGCGGTGGAGCAGGTGCAGATGCTTGGGGAAATTGGAATAAAGTAATTAATCAGTTTGTAGAAAAAGGATTCCATGTTTATGCATACGATGCGATAGGTTTTGGAGAAACAGAAAAACCTGATCCAAATTCATTTTCTTATTCTCAGGAAGCAAGAGTAAATCAAGCAATCCAATTTATTGATCAGTTAGGAATTGACAAGCCAGTTTTAGTCGGAAATTCCATGGGAGGATTAACCAGCCTGGGTGTTGCTATTAGAAAACCAGAAAAAATCAGTGAATTAATTCTTATGGGAGTAGGAAAGCCAAAAGCGGATTCTAGTGGTTTTAAATCCCTTCTAAATTATGACATTGGTAAAGATTATATGTACAAAATTGTGCGGAATTTAACGAATGAAGATTTCGAGGTTAGTGAGGACATGGTGGATTATAGGTTGCGGTTAACACAAAAGCCAGGAGCGATGGAGGCTTATAACGCAATCATGGAAGGGATTGTTGCTTTTGAGTTTGATGATGAAGATTTAAAAAATATTAAAAACAAGGCGTTCCTTGTCCATGGAAAGGCTGATCAAATGGTGCCAAAAGAGCGTTCCTACCACCTGCTGGAAACATTAGAAAATACGTGGATGTATGTGATGCCCCATTGTGGACACTGGGCGATGATAGAGTATCCTGAAGAATTTGTGAGGGTAACGAGTGACTTCCTTCAATATCACTAAAAGGAAATCATAGCAGGGAATCTAATAAATACAACACTATAGGAGGAGTCTTTGGTGACAACCAAATACGCAAATATAAGTGATTTATCACAGAAGTTGTATGATGCAGAAATGACAGGGAAGTCTATTAAACCATTAGTAGACTTCTGGCCGGAAATGACTGTAGATGACGCATACTACATTCAGTTAGAGAACATTAAACGAAAAAAACAAGAAGGGCAGCAGGTAATGGGGAAGAAGATAGGCCTTACATCGAAGCCTATGCAGGAATTGCTTGGTGTAAATGAACCTGATTACGGCCACTTATTAAACACAATGCAAGTAAAAAACGGAGAAAAAGTTCCAAAAGGAAAACTTCTACAGCCAAAAGTAGAAGGGGAAATCGCATTTGTTTTGGATAAAACTTTGCAAGGACCCAATGTGACCATGGAAGAGGTGTTGAATGCGACGCGTTATGTGTTGCCGGCAATTGAGATTGTAGACAGTAGAGTGCAGGAGTGGAAAATTACATTAAAAGACACGGTAGCAGATAATGCATCTTCTGGTCTTTATGTACTCGGTGATGAGCCTGTAGAACCTCATAAATATGACTTATCAGAACTGGGCATGGTTTTGTATCGAAATGGTAATGTGATAAACCGAGGAGCTGGTTTAGAGGCGTTAGGCCATCCGGCTATATGTGTGGCTTGGCTTGCCAATCGCCTATCACATTTTAATATTTCTTTAGAAGCAGGAGAAGTTATATTATCAGGTGCTCTGTCCAAAGCCATAGAAGGACAAGAAGGAGATCTCTTTGAAGTCGAAGTGGAGAACCTTGGTACTGTGAGTGTTAATCTTTAATAAAAGGAGGTGAGCCTTAATAATGAGTCAACAGTTGAAAGTTGCCATTATAGGCTCCGGAAATATCGGGACAGATTTAATGTTCAAAATTATGGAATCAGATAAATTAGACCTTACCGGTGTCATTGGGATTGACCATGCATCGGAAGGTCTAAGGATAGCGAGAGATAATAAAATCCTTACGTATTCGCAAGGTATCAAGGAATTCATAGAAAAAAACAAAAAGAATATGCCGGATGTCGTGTTTGATGCGACATCAGCAAAAGCTCATATAGCAAATGCCGAACAGCTAAAACCTTTTTCTACGAAAATACTGGATTTAACACCAGCTAAGCTGGGTCCAGCGGTGGTACCGCCGGTTAATCTTGATAGGCTAACAGATGAAAAAGATTTAAATTTAATCACGTGTGGGGGGCAAGCAACGATTCCGGTTGTACATGCTGTCAATCGAATACAATCCGTGGCTTATGCTGAAATTGTGGCAACGATTTCAAGTAAAAGTGCAGGGCCAGGGACAAGGGAAAATATTGATGAGTTCACACAGACAACTTCATGGGGAATTGAAAATATTGGGGGCGCTAATACAGGAAAAGCAATTATTATATTGAATCCGGCGGAACCTCCTATACTTATGAGAGATACGGTTTATTGTGAGTTAGATGATGCAGAGGCTAACGAAATGGAGATTACAGAATCAATTCACAATGTTGTGAAAGAAGTCCAGCAATATGTCCCAGGATACAAATTACGAGCAGAGCCCATTTTTGATGGGAATACAGTTACTATGTTTATGGAGGTTGAAGGGGCTGGTCACTATCTGCCGTCTTATTCTGGAAACCTTGATATTATGACAGCGGCCTCTGTTCGTGTCGCTGAGCAAATGGCTGAATTGAGCCCAGCAGCGGATTCGCCAGCAAATTAATGAGAGGGTGTATCGAAAACGATGAAAAAAGATGTTTTAATTACAGAGGTAGCATTGCGTGATGGAAGTCATGCAGTTTCCCATCAATTTACAATAAATCAAGTGGAAACAATTGTAGAACATTTAGACAAAGCAAATGTTCCATATATCGAAGTGGCACATGGGGATGGTTTAGGAGGGTCATCTCTTCAATATGGCCGCTCCAAAGTGGATGAGATGAAGTTAATCGAAGCGGCAGTGGCGAAGAGTCATAACTCCAAAATTGCCACTTTATTGCTCCCCGGTATTGGAACAAAAAAACATTTGCAACAAGCGCGAGAGCTTGGTGTTCATATGGCAAGAGTTGCCACTCATGTAACTGAAGCAGATGTGTCAGCCCAACATATTAATCTAGCAAAAGAAATGGACATGGAGACTGTAGGTTTTTTAATGATGGCGCATATGGTACCTACGACAAAACTGGTGGAGCAGGCCAAACTGATGGAAAGTTACGGGGCAGATATCGTTTACGTGGTAGATTCAGCAGGTGCGCTCTTGCCTCATCAAGTGAAAGAACGAATCAAAGCGCTTAAGGAAGAATTGGGAGTAGAAATTGGATTTCATGGTCATAATAATCTGTCTGTAGCCATGGGAAATACCATCGAAGCTATCCACGCGGGGGCTTCACGTATTGATGGAAGCATTCGTTGTCTAGGGGCAGGTGCTGGTAATACGCAAACGGAAGTCTTAATCGGTGTACTAGAAAAGCTAGGAATTTCAACAGGAGTTGATATGTACAAGATTATGGATGTTGCTGAATATCAAGTGGCACCTTTACTTCCTAAGCCTCAAGAAATCACAAAAGATAGTTTAGCAATGGGTTATGCGGGGGTATACTCAAGTTTTTTGCTTCACGCACGCCGTGCAGCTGAAAAATACAATGTAGATACCCGTGATATTCTCGTTAAACTTGGGGAGTTAAAAGCAGTAGGCGGCCAAGAAGACATGATTGTAGATATTGCTCAAGAAATGGCTAAAAATGAAAATCCAATGCATATTTAATTTTTTTCTTCGAATGAAAAGTTCGTTGAAAAAATTTCCCCCATTTTTCTAAGTGATCCTCAACGTATTCATCAAGTAAAAAATATAGCAATATAACACATTCCTTTAATAACATATCATAAATGTAGAAAGAGGTTTTTATATGAAAGAACATCACGAAAAATATGATATTACCATTATTGGTGGTGGGCCTGCCGGTTTATTTACAGCCTTTTACGCAGGTTTAAGGCAGATGTCAGTAAAAATTATTGAAAGCCTCCCGCAATTGGGAGGTCAACTGGCTGCTCTTTATCCAGAAAAATACATTTATGATGTTGCTGGTTTTCCAAAAGTAAAAGCCCAAGAACTGGTCAATCAATTATTGGAGCAAGCCAATTATTTTAACCCTGCCGTTTGTGTTGGAGAAATGGCAGAAACCCTGGAGACCCTGGAAGATGGAACGATTAAACTAACCACAAATCGGGGAGAACATTACACCAAAACAGTAGTACTTACTGCAGGTAATGGAGCATTTCGGCCAAGAAAGCTCCAGCTAGATGAAGCTGTATCATATGAAGACCAAAATTTACACTACTTTATTAAAGATTTAAATCAATTTAAAGGAAAGAATGTAGTGATTTTCGGTGGTGGCGATTCGGCTGTGGACTGGTCGCTCATGTTAGAGCCATTAGCTAAGAGTGTAACCCTTATTCATCGAAGAGAAAAGTTTCGCGCGCATGAGCATAGCATCAAGCAATTATTTAGCAGCGGTGTTAATATAAAAACGCCTTATGTGCCCTACAGTATAAGGGGAAACAGCAATGGTATTCAAGAAGTAGTGATACAACACAGTAAAGAGGAAGATGAACTTCAGTTCTTAGAAGTGGATGATGTTATTGTCAATTTTGGATTTATAGCTTCATTAGGACCTATGAAGGAATGGGGATTAGAAATTGAAAAAAATTCAATTGTTGTCAACTCAAAGATGGAAACAAATATTCCAGGGGTCTATGCAGCTGGAGATATATGTACCTATGACGGCAAGGTGAAATTAATCGCTACTGGATTTGGCGAGGCACCTGTAGCTGTTAGTAACGCAAAGTCCTGTCTGGATCCTAAAGCTAAATTACAGCCACAGCATAGCACGTCGATATTTGCTTAATAAATGAGAGAGGAGGAACGGTATGGTACGGGTGTGTCCACAGCATGTAAAAGATGGACTGCGAGCAATGGAAGTACCACACATTGTAAAATTCATGTCTTCAATCCCTTGTCAATTTTGCAAGCAACAGTCCCACTATGTTATTTCAGAATAATACGGAAAGGGAAGAAAAAATGCTGACTAGTCACGAAGACGTACACACGATAAACAGATTTAGGGGGAGTTAAATGACGGAAAATAAAGTGGGTTTCCAGAATGGGGTTTCTGATTTTATAAGTGACATTAACCCTAGAAATACTGGTACTGGTATGGCAGCAGGCATTTTTGGTTTGAGTGCTGGAGTAGTAATGATAAGTGCAGGACAAGCCGCGGGACTAAATCCCAATTTTATCATAGCATGGGTCACGGGACAGTTTCTACTTTGTGGATTATTTGGAATTTTCATTCCAACTTATTATCGACAGCCAATACCTATGGCCACTTCTATTCCAGGGGCTTTGTTATTTACAGCAGTTATACCTTCTGTGGGATTAGGTCCTGCACTAGGGGCGACATTGATTGCTGGTGTTTTAAGCTTTATTATTGGGAAGTCTGGCTTGATGGGTAAGCTGATACACTACATTCCATCTCCCATTATTATGGGGATGGTTGGAGGCGTATTGCTCAGTTTTGGATTAGGGATGATAACACCTTTGGAAAATGCTTTTATTCCAGCAATTTTAATGATATCAGCTTTTTTCATTGTGACTAAGTATTTGCCGAAGTTTCCGGCAGTGCTTGGTGCACTAATGATAGGATTGCTTTATATATTTATTAGTGATATTAGCTTTACCGGTGTCGAATTTGTGGTTAACTATCCAAGCTTTGTTCTTCCAGAGTTCACCTTGTCAGCTTTTCTTGCTTATGGATTACCTTTGACAATTATTCTTATTGGAATGGAAACACCTGCAGGAGTGGGGTTGTTAAAGTCGGTGGGCTTTAAACAAGTTCCAACCAACGGTATTACCTCGGCGAACGGAATTGGAACAATCGTTGGGTCATTTTTTAACTTGCACAGTCTTTGTATTGCTGCTCCTATGACAGGCATCTGTTCTTCACCTGAATCAGGGAAGTTAGAGGCTAGATGGGTGAGTGCCGTAATTGTAGGGATAATATTTTTCGTGGCCGCCCCTTTTTATGGTATTCTCGTATCATTATTAGAAATAACTCCAGGTTTCATACCAGCCATTATCGCAGGACTGGCGTTAATGAGTGTACTCATCACAACTATTGGAGGCTCCTTAGGGGCTTCAAATTACAAAATGGGCGCTCTCATTGCTTTTTTGACAGCTGCATCTGATATTACGTTATTAGGAATTGGGTCATCTTTTTGGGCTTTAGTGTTTGGTGTCGTTGTGTCTTTGTTCATAGAAACAGCAGATTTTAAACAACAAAAATTCGAACGTTATGATAAAAATGGCGAAGAATCTGTACAAATGGCGAAGTAGCTTGTTTTTAAAATAAACTGAATATTATAAAAATATAACGGTAAGCGTTAAGCAACCCTCATTCCTATTATTCATATAAAGCGGAGAAAACAACACGATGTCATGATAGGATGAGGGTAACACATTTTTAATGTAATATCCGTTGGAAGAAAGGACAAGAAGAGTGATGGCATTCATTGAGGAGATTTCAAAAAGGCTTCCTTTTCTTATCGTATTTACTGCAATAGTGACATATTTCTCTCCGGTTTATTTAGAAACGGCTGCATGGATTCCGAGCTTTCTGTTAGGCATCGTCATTTTCTTTACGGGTCTTTCTATGAATCTAGGGGCCGTTCGAGGGATAAAACAGAAGAAAAAAGTATTATTGTTGGCCGCCTTTTTGAAGTGGACGGTGACGGTTTTTATCTCTATTGCTTTAGCGTACATATTCTTTTCTGAAGAAGCAGAGATTGCTGCCGGGCTCATATTATCCGGAACAGTTCCCAGTGCGACGGCTGCTACACTGTACACGTTTTTAGCAGGCGGAAACACCGCTTTAGTGATTGCAGGATCCTTAATAGACACTGGTATCAGTCCTCTTGTGACACTGCTTGCTATGATGAATATACCCGATAATCAAGTGAGTATTACATTTATTGATCTGTTACAATCATTTGTTTTAATTGTTATTCTGCCATTATCTGTCGGGATTTTTGTGCAGCGGCTTTTCCCTCAAGCGATTCAGTACTCCAAACCTTTAACGAAATTGGGATCTTCTCTTGCTCTTTTGTGTATCGTACATATTATTGTCGGGGAAGGAGCTGAAGCGATTGCTTCACGCATCGAACTGCTGCCATTGCTGGTTGTCGTTATTTTTATTCAAGTCGCACTGCCGATGGGGCTTGGCTATTACATTGCCAAAAAGGCTAGGACAAAAGAGGAAGACGCACGTGCCATTTTATTTCATGTTGGGCTGTGCAACACAGCTTTGGCTGCGATATTAGCTTTTGAATTTATAGGAGAGCTTGGAGCTGCGCCGCCCATTATCAATACCATTATTAACCTGTCAGTTGGTTCATTTATCGCTAACCGTTTGGGACATCGACAATCAGGGAGAAACATTGGCCAGCAGCAAAATCAATTATCGTCCTAGAAAAGGTATGTATCTTTGCTTTATCTAATTACAATGACTGCCTTACGATGTAAGTGAAAGGCTTTAATTTTTTTCATCCAAATAAATGAAAAAAGCAGGCAGAAATAGTTTTTCTGTCTGCTTTTGCTTAAGTTATTAAAATGCATAGGAGTCGCCGTCATCAGGCACGAACACGTTCGTGGAGATGCTTTTCTCGTTTACAAAGCTTTTTAGTTCGTCTCTAGACAACGTCCAGTGGTTCACCGCTTCCATATGAACAACGATGATTTGTGCATGGGGAGCTGCTTTGTGTACTTCATCGATATCTTCTTTCCCCATAACCAGCGATCCGCCTTCTAGAAATTGGTTATCGCCGTCGTTGACCACAATAATATCCGGCTGATGAGTATTGATTTCTTCTTGAACGCCTTCATACCACACGGTGTCTCCTGCGACATATAATGTTTTTTCTTCGGGGTGTTTCAAGACGACACCGCAGACTTCGCCGGCCATTTTCAGGATTTCTCCTCTGCCGTGTTCTCCTTTTGTTTTGCTTAACGTTATATCTTGAAAAGACGTATTTTCCTGCAGAACTTCTACCTGCTTAAAGCCGGCGTTTTGTACTTCTTTTTTATCGTCTTCGTTTTGTACAAACATGGGCATGTCTTTTGGCAATAGATCTTTGGCCGCATCATCAAAGTGGTCAGGGTGAAGATGAGTAACAATAACCGCATCAACGTCACGGAGAATATCATCAATGGATATTGGTAAGGGAACTAATGGATTGTTTTGCTTTTGCCTGACCGAATGAGGGAAAGGCGGATACGCACCCTTGTCGGCTAAATAAGGATCGATTAAAAATGTTTTCTCTGCATATTCAACGACGAGTGTAGCATTTCGAATATGGCGGATATTCATGTTTACCATTCCTTTCCTTTTCATACGTGTGTAGTTTACACTAAGGCCAGTGAGCGAATACATAGATCATATCAAGTTTGGCTGCCGTTATACTTGATAAATGAAAGGATTGGAATGCGTGCTGGATTATACAGATATGCGTATTTTGGATGAATTGTCCAAAAACAGTCGGATAACGATGAAGGAATTGGGGGGATAAGGTTCATTTAACGGGACAAGCCGCTGCGCTGCGAGTGGCAAAGTTAGAAGATAGTCGTGTGATTGAAGAACATATGATTAAGGTGAATGATGAGAGACTTGGGCGGCATGTGCATGCGTTGATCAATATCTATACAAAAACAGCGAATCACAAGCCGTATTTATCGTTTGTTGACGCACACAACAAATATATGATCAATAACTACAAAATCAGTGGAGATGGCTGTTATCTGCTGGAATGTAAATTTCCATCGAATGAGCGCTTAGATCAGTTTTTGGTAGATTTAAACGAATACGCCAACTATAAATTATCGATAGTGATTAAGAAATAGTCTGCCAAGAAGATGGAGGAAGTCACGAAACATAAGAGGGGAGAGGGGCACTTATCATGGTGAAACGGATATTGGGAATGCTGTTATTTACGGTTGTCTTTGGGTTTTTCAGTGTTATTGCAGTCGGTATGTCTATGCTGATGTCCGCGGAGAATGGCTACATATATGTTGGTGTCATCGCTGGCAGTGTGTTTATTATTGGGAGTATATGGATTCTAGGAGGATGGAGAAGTGTGTCGGCCAGGATGAGAGTGCTGCTTCCTTTATTCATTATCATTATTCCTCTAGCAAGCTATCGTGGATACGAAGCGTATATCAATCATATTGAAATACAGCAGGCAGAAGTAGATTTAGCGGAATATGAACCATTTCGTGAGAATACAAACGTTGTTTCATTAGAAGAAACTGCTGAATTTCAAATGACAGAGAATCTGCCAACGCTTGACGGTGCCACTGCTTTATACCCTGTTTATGCTGCATTTGTGCGTGCGGTTTATCCAGAAGATACGTATCCGCATCACAATCCGAATAAAAGTGATGTTGTGGCATTAAAAACTAATCGTGCTTATGAGAGATTAGCAGCCCAAGAAGTAGATATTATATTTGCAGCCGGCCCGTCCAGCAGCCAAGAGGAAAAGCTTGGACCAGATGCCAAACAGGTACCTATTGGTAAAGAGGCATTTGTGTTCTTTGTACATGAGAGTAATCCTGTAGATAGTGTAACCGTAGAGGAACTGCAAGGCATTTACGCTGGTGACATGACGAACTGGAAAGAAGTGGGCGGACGTAATCAAGACATTATAGCTTTCCAGCGGCCAGAAGGAAGCGGCAGCCAGACGGGACTGCAAAACATGATGGATGGCACACCGATTATGACTCCGCCTGTAGATCAACGCATCAACGGCATGGGCGGTATTATTGAAAAGGCTTCGGATTATCGAAATCACCGCAACGCTGTCGGTTTTTCCTATCGATATTTTGCGACAGAGATGGTAGAAAACAACAGCATCAAGCTTTTGCAAGTAGATGGAATAAAACCAGACGTCACATCCATCCAACAAGAGAAATATCCATTAACGAGTGAGTTTTTTGCGATTACAAACGGAACGGATAACCCGAACGTTGATGCTTTTATCGAATGGGTATTGTCTGATGAGGGGCAGACACTGATTGAAAAGACAGGGTACGTACCGATTGATGATTCGTTTTAGAGATGTCTCCAATCATTTTAGGGAAATCTGTATACGAGCAGCGATCCATCTCCTGTACTTGAAGGTTCGAAGTCAGCCGTGTCTTATGTTTTGTGAAATCTGCCGCGTACTTTCGGTACGGAGGTTCGTGTGACGCTATTACCGGACGCAGTTTCCACAATGGGGTTAACTTCTGTATCTGGAACAGGACCGTTCGCGAATACAAGAGAAATTCTTTTCCCTCAGCTGAACTTTTTTGTGAAATAATTGTACTTTGCTGGTGTCGTATGTGATCTGGCATAAAACATTATTTTGTGATAATGAGAAAGGTTATTGGATAAAGGGATTCTTTATTTATGCAGATATGGAGTGCTATTAACGTTATGCTGGCGGTAGCTGCTATTGGTGTTGGATTTTATCATTTTTTATTCGGCGCATTGCGTTCCCTGATATGATACTTTTGTCTTTTCTGACGATATTTTTCTTTTTGAGCGGATTGGAAGATAGAAAGATATTAGGATATGCCTATATCATTACAGCTGTGATCATATGTTTTGCTGCCATAAAAGAGCTGTTTTATATCTTTGCATAGTCATGTAGAAAGCTTTCATTAAAGATATATTTAACTCTCTTTCCACAATACGCATTGTACAAGTATTGGGGATGTGAAAAAATGACTGCGGAGCGCAGGCAAAGGAAAGCGAAGCTCCACATACATAAAGGAGGGAAGAGTTCATCATGAACTGGTGGTATGGTTTATATTTTTTAATACTCGGAATTATATCTGTTTTTACAGGAGAATTAATTACTTTTCTTATGCTGGGCTTTATTTTATTAAGCTTACAAAATATTAATACCACTCTCAAGAAAATACATAGGGATAGTAAAGGAAATAGTCAGGCCGGCGAATAGATTGAGTGAACGCGGGCTCGAATATAGGGCAATGAAACAGTAATAGGAAACAAATAATCTCATTTTCTCACGTCGTAGTTAAAAGAATGGGAGAACAGAGTGAGGAAAGCAGATTGATCATTTCATTTGCATTTCTCTTATAGACAAGTCTGCATAAAGCAAAGAACGCCCTCATATATTGAAGCAGTAATATAAAGGGGGCAGGAGATTGCAATTTTATTATGGTTCACAAATGCCTTTACGGATTTTGGATGAAGCCGAATTTTGGAAACATCAGGAAGAAGAACATACGGTTGTCATTCGAGAACTAGTATCGGGATTGGAACAGGAATATGTCGATGCATTAAATGAATGGGAAAAAGCGCTGGCAGAAACACATCAGTACATTCTCCGCTTTATTGAATCGGTAATTCGTTCGAATAAGACGTTATCACCCGCTTTAATGCAGGAAGTTTTAAGGTTAGTATCGTTTTGTTTAAAGCAGAGTGAGGATTTTATTGAACTGTGCCGGCAAATTAAAACACAAAGCCAGGCGGTCAGTCAAAACCCGACCGCTCAAGTGGTGATTGACCATATCATAAGGGAATCCGAATATTTTATTGGGATTGCCCAAGCGCTTTTGTATAATCAGCAAACGATGTAAAAACGGCTGGAACACTCCTAGATAAAAATAGGAGTGTTTTCTTATTCAGGCAGTAATGAGAGGGAGTTATTGATGAGCCGGTCAATCACTTATAGAGGGGGAGGGAGAAGATTGGTCATCGGTATTGGCCTTATTTGATTGATATTAATTCCCTTAAGGTTTTTATTCCATATTCCATTTCCTCATAGGAGGCATAGGCAAATGATAATCTGAGAGATTGCGCAGCTGTTTTATCATAAATGGTACCTGGATTGAGTAAGATATTTTTTTGGAGCGCCTTGTAGTATAAACGGTTCACCGAGACTTCAGAATGAAATTGAATCCAGATGTAAAACGAACCTTTTGGTGTGTTCCACGCAGCGATATCTTGAAAATACTCATGTAAAAGCTTCAGCATAAAGTCTCGACGTTTGCGAAGATGTTCTCTTATCTGTTCCACATATTCTTCATACCTTCCGCTTTTTAGCCAATGATAGACAATCTTTTGCGACAAGGAGCTGGAGCCGTAGTCGGTCTGCATCTTGATGTCTGCTAGTCGGTCTATCACTTCTTCCGGCCCGATGACCCACCCAATTCGAAGTCCTGGACTTAAACTCTTCGAGAGACTCCCCATATATAAAACCAGGCCATGTGTATCCATTGATTTCAGCGCAGGAGGAGGGGGAGTATCAAGCCAAAGGTCATGATAGACATCATCTTCAATGATAGGAAGGCTGTATTTCCTGCACGCATGTAACAATTCTTCCCGCTGTGACACTGTCATGCATCGGCCGGTTGGGTTGTGAAAGCTCGGAATCGTATACATAAGAGCAGGATTGTGTTTTTTTCGTGCTTTCTCTATTTCTGTTTCGTAATTTTCAGGGTAAAGAGGCAGTCCGGCCATCTGGATGTTCTCTGACTGTAACAATTGCAGGGAGTACAAATACGATGGCTTTTCTACCAGTACGGTTGATTGCTTTTGAAGGAGGCCGCTTGCAACTAACTGCAGCCCCTGCAGAGCACCGGAAGTGATAAGTATGTCGCCAGGGCTTGCAGAAATGCCAAGGGTCAAAACGCGCTCGCTGATTTGCTCTCGTAATAGAAGAGAACCTTTTGGCTCTTCATAGCCCAGCTGTTTGTCATCGATGGATATGTGTTGGAACAAGGCGTTCATTTGTTGAACTGGCAACAATTGCGGGGAAAGCTCTCCGGTACCTAAGCGGATCATCTCTGTGTTAAATTCTTCTCTATTAATGGATTGTACTACTGCTGTATTAGGATGATGTTTTCCAGATTTGGCATAGGCGTGCCAGTCTGGTGGATGAACGGTTTCTTCTGATTCAGGAGAATCATCAACGACAATCGTGCCGCGTCCTTGATAGGAGTCGATATAACCATCAGCTGCAGCCTCGTCATATGCATTAATCACGGTGCTGCGGTTGACTCCGAAGTCTTCTGCTAACTTTCGTTGGGAAGGGAGCTTAAAACCGACGTGCCATTCTCCGCTTTTTATTTTGTCGAGGATGTATTGTTTAATTTGTAAATAGTAAGGAATATGGCTGTCAGGGTTTGGAATCCATTTTTCTGTCAATATTATCGACCTCGGTTTCTTTTTTTACTTCGAAAGTGGCTGGTTTTACGATGATAAAAGTGGATGGTGACAACAAGGAACTTCCCGTCTAAGATAAAACCAACATCACAAGAGAAAGGATTATCGCTTATGTGGGAAGCTTTTTTTCATGGGTTTCTTTTATCAGCTGGATTAATTTTACCATTGGGTGTGCAGAATTTATTCGTTTTTAATCAAGGCGTAACACAGCCCAGCTTATACAGGGCATCGCCAGCGGTGTTTACGGCT
Source organism: Alteribacillus persepolensis (assembly GCF_900099605.1). Classification (GTDB taxonomy): domain Bacteria; phylum Bacillota; class Bacilli; order Bacillales; family Marinococcaceae; genus Alteribacillus; species Alteribacillus persepolensis. Next base: position 39,152 of record NZ_FNDK01000009.1, on the reverse strand, counting down.
TCCATATGTGACACGATTTTAATTTTACTTGCGGTATTAGGGACATCATTTCTAGTCGATCAGTTCTTGTGGTTAAGAGATGTGTTGTATGTCGCCGGTATTCTCTTCTTATTATACATTTCCTGGGTGATTTGGAACGATGATCCATCGAATGGTGCGGCATTAAAGCCCTTGTCAGGTAAACAGCAAATATTGTTTGCGTCATCGGTGTCACTTTTGAATCCACACGCATTTTTAGACACATTTGGGGTGATTGGAACGAATTCCCTGCTGTATGATGATATCCAACAATGGATGTTTACCGCTGCATCTATTGGTGTTTCTTGGCTATATTTCTTCTTGTTAGCATATTCCGGCCGAATCATAGGGAAATTAGATAAACATTTCACATGGCGGAAACGAATCAATAAAATATCGGCATTTATGATTATGGCAATCGCACTGTATATGATTATACAAGCCATGTAATGATGGTGGAAGGCAGGAGGTAAAAGATGAATATTCAAATACATACAGATGTGTTAGAGACATTCCCAGATGCTGCTGTCACGGGCTCGGTGATTCAATGCAGCTCGTTGGCATATGCGGCCGACATTCCTGCAGAAGAAAACCAGCACCTATTATTAGATGAGAACTGGGGCCCTTATGGTATTAATACCCGTCAGGAAGTAAAGCGCTGGAGAAACGTCTATAAACATATGGGAGTGAAGCCTAGTAAATTTCTAAGCTCATTTGAATCTCTTTTTAAACAATATAAAAAGGGGAAAAATGTCTTTGGGATCCATCCGATAGTAGATATCTATAATTATATTTCTTTAAAACACCGACTTTGTATTGGAGCCTATGACCTCGATAAGATTAACGGCAATGTACATTTACGTTTTGCAGATCAGAAGGCAGAAGAAAGGATGGTACCAATAGGCAGTAATAAGCCAATACCTTTGCATTATCCGTCTGTCGTTTATTCTGATGACAGGCAAGTTATTTGTGCTTTATGGAACCACAAGGATGCGGACAGTACAAAAATAGATACGTCGTCTAAGAAAATCCTTTTATGTATTGATCACAATCAGAATGAGAAAAAACGGGCTGACAAAGCATTGAACGAATTAAAAGATATGCTGCTGCCTGCTAATAATGAGTGTATAATAGAAGAATTTTATCTAGATGCAAAACAGCCAACTTGTGCATATTAAAAATGAGATGGGACATAGCGTCCCATCTTTATTATCTTCGAAGGATGTATTTTCCGCATATATCTTCTATCACACTTGCAACTCCAGGAAGAAAAGATTTAAAGAACCCTGTACAGTGATGAGCCTCTCGATATTCTTTGTCTTTCATTAAAACTAAATGAGCTTTCTTTAAGTTATAATGGGGAATTGCCGGAAACAAATGATGGACCAAATGGTAATTATCGTGATGGGGATGCAAGAAAAAACGCTCAAGAGGGTTACCAAATGTGTTTCTGCTCGCGTAAAGTTCTTGTGCAGACTTTAAGCCGGAGTGTTCTGCCATTTCAGCCCAATAACGAAAGATTTGAAAAGTGGTTAACAATGGAACAAGCCAAAATAAAATCAAATCAAGCCAAAAATGAAAGAGGATACTCGTACTAACGATACCTAACCAGAAAAATATTTTGACAAACGTTTCAATCTTCGGTTCTTCTTTTGAAAGTATATTTACATGAAGTGTACCAAAAACGTATTTAGGGACGTGAGTTAATGTAAGTGGTTTAATAATATGTTTTTTTACAAATGTACGGAGGCTAGTTTGTGGTTTATCAAGTCCAATTAAGGAATAACGTTTCGTATCAGGGTCTTTTTCACTGTGCCATAAGTGACGATGATGTTTATAATGGGAGGTACAATACGCTGTGTAAGAGGTAAATACAGGGAATGCAGCAAAGATACATGCCACCCATTTATTTAACTTCCTATTTTTAAATAATAACCCATGGCTGGATTCATGCATTAAATTATCAAAAGCTCTCATTCTACTTCCAATAAGCGCAATAGCAATAAGGTAGGTCCACCAGCTAGGATACATTTTAACAAATATAACGGATGCAAAAATGATGCTCCAGTCATAAGTCAAGCTGAACGCATTAAACCAGTTGTTTTTTTTATGTAGAGGTCTTAATTCTTCCTTTATACGTTTTGAAAACTGTGCTTTTTGGATTTTGAAATTTTCCATTCAGCATCACTCCTCGTATTTTGAAGTAAGCAGCCCATAAATTCTTCTTTTTTTCTGTTCGCTGTCAACATAAGTACCCGACATCGCCCCTTTCTTTTTTTCTTCGATTTAGATAATAACACGTGAATATTTAAAAAAAGCGGAAATTTACAATTTTTACAAAATATTAGAAAGGAAAACTCTGTGTAATATTTATTTACAGTGATTTTATAGTATTTGTGACTTTTACGGTATGGACGTGACTAGGATAGAAGCAGTTTGTTGAAGGCGATACTTTCGAATTAATGATTTCTGTGATGGTTGCTTGACTGCTGGTATATTCCTTTATTATATAGTAGAGCGGAATGTGGGTTACCTGTGTACGTTGGCCGTGCTAGAATATTCTCTCCTCGCATATGCAGTAGATGTAATACCTTTCATCCTTTAATAGAAAAAGGAGAGGAGGGAGATAGATGGTAAAAATTTTTATTGATCCAGGACACGGAGGAACGGACAGCGGTGCTGCTGCCAATGGACTTATAGAAAAATCATTAACTCTCCAGGTTGGACTAAATATGAGAACGATTTTAATGAATGAATATGAGGATGTTCAAGTACAGATGAGTCGGACAACCGATACGTTCATTCCTCTGGACACACGAGCGCAAATGGCTAGAAATTGGGGAGCCGATGGGTTTGTAGCGGTGCATTTTAATAAATTTAATGGTGCTGCGAACGGAATCGAGACGTTTCGGCATACGAACTCCAGCGCTTCTGTGCCTTTCCAGCGAGCACTTCACACAGCTGTTAAGTCACAGATGGAACGGTTCCGTCCTATTACAGACCGGGGATTGAAAAGTGCTAATTTTGCAGTGCTTCGGGGAACGTATCAATCGATGGTGTCTGTCCTGACGGAATCTTTGTTTTTAGATAACAGCCGGGATGCAGCGTTGTTAAAAACTCCCGGTGTCATCCAAGCGATTGCGCGAGGTCATGCAGAAGGTGTAGCGAGTTATTTTCATTTAAGGAAAAAGACAGACGACCCGGAGGAGGGTGAGATCATGTATCCGAACAGTCCTACACTGAGAAATGCATTTGAGAACTATTTGTCTGATGCAGTCAATCGGGGTATTGTCGATAAAAAATGGTTAGATGAGTACAGAAATAGAAGACTAAGCTTATCTGACGCCTTAGCATTGAAGGTGTTGATTGATGCTGCTCCACCAAGCGAGAATGTTCCCGCGACGCACGCTGAGGCGTGGAGAAAAGCAGAAGAAGCAGGAGTCTTGAACGGAGAACGGCCAAACGGGCCATTAACGAGAGCACAATTTGCCACGGCGGCAAACCGCATGGGATTACTAGACAAAACACAATAAGCAGGGGAAGGTTCCTGCTTATTTTTTCATTAGTGCATGACATGAAGTAGGAAGGGATGGGTAAAGGAAATGCTGCACCCCCAGTGACAAACTTTTCATAATGGTTGACAGATTGGGAGCGGACTATTAGTTTTTCAGCAAGTGCGCTAATGCTTGTGCGGTTGAGAGGACGGTTTATGGTGATGTTCACATAAAAGGGTATCGTCATGGGGGTTCTCTTCGCTTTCCATCTGCACAGTAATATGACCAATTCCTTTTTCTTTTAATCGCTTTTCAACAGACCTTAATATTTGCTGGCTGTCACGAATCGATAAGTCTTCTCTTACGACAGCGTGACAAGACAAGGCATGTTGTCCACTCGTAATACTCCAAACATGCAAGTCATGGATGTTTTGGACTTCTGGTATGTCTTCTAAGGTCTTGACAATGTCATCTATTTCAATATTTTTCGGAGTCCCTTCCATTAATACATGTACCGCATCTTTTGTTACACGCCATCCGCTAATTAATACGAGTACTGCGACGATAACACTTGCTAAGGGATCTGCCCATGACCAGTTCAAAAAGATTATAAGCAATGCCGCCGTAATGGCACTAATGGATCCCAGTAAATCCCCTAATACGTGCAAAAAAGCGGCACGGAGATTAAGGTTTTCCTCTGTATCGCCGCGCATGAGAATCCAGGCAACTATAATGTTGACAAACAAGCCAATGACAGCTATTGTCAACATGCCCGCAGATGCTACTTGCGGAGGATTTTGAAAACGGTGGTACGCTTCATAAAAAATATATAGCGCAATGAGTAAAAGTGTAACACCATTAAAAACAGCGGCTAAAATTTCAAAGCGTTTATATCCGAACGTTTTGTTATAATCAGCCGTTTTTTCTCCTAAAGTAAAGGCTAATAAACCAATTCCCAACGATATAGAATCACTTAACATATGTCCGGCATCTGATAACAACGCAAGACTGTTTGTTAAAAATCCGCCAATCGCTTCAACGAACATATAGCCGGTAATAATAATAAAGCTGATCATGAGAGCTTTTTTATTAGCCCCATGTGTATGATCATGCCCCATTATACCCCTCCTTGCCGCTCTTATTATTACTATTCCCGTGACAAAAACAGGATAACCTTATTGACTAAAAGGCAGGTGGAAAAAAGGAGAAGAAATGCCCTGTTTTCATAAACAACTTATTTAATTCTGAAAGGAAAGCAGGAGCGATGCATCTAGATGATTGATTTTTTAAAGCTTTCTTTTGGAATCAGACATTATATGAAACATAGAGGAATATTGATAAGATGTTTTTAGGAAATGGCGGACAGTGAAAAGAGAGTCTTATTCAAGGTTACGAACGAATTTGGCTAACAACGTCCATAGTAAAAGGCAGACGAGTAAAATAAGGCATGTTACATGGGATAAGGTGTTTTTCTTTGTTTTGTTTGAGAAAGGGTAAATGATAGAGATTGGCAAGAAAGGAGATTGTGGTGCGATGACTTTAGTGATTCATGATGTGAAAAAAGAATTTGGCAGGCACAAAGCTGTAGATGGTATCACGCTGACAGTAGAAAAGGGCAGTATGTTTGGAATGCTTGGAGCTAATGGAGCGGGAAAAACGACGACATTCCGTATGATATTAGGGTTGCTCGACCCAACGGAAGGTTATGTGACTTGGGGAGGGAGCCCTCTCTCTTATAAACGGACTCACTTAGTGGGCTATCTTCCAGAGGAGAGAGGACTATACCCGAAGTTAACAGTAAAAGAACAGTTACTTTATTTGATGAGACTGAAAGGGATGAAGAAAAGTGATGTTATAGGGGCCATGCGTGAGTGGCTGGAAAGATTTCGAGTAACGGAGTACGAAAATAAGAAAGTAGAAGAATTATCAAAGGGTAATCAACAAAAAATTCAATTTATCGCAAGTGTACTGCATCGTCCTGAACTTTTAATTTTAGACGAACCATTTAGTGGCCTAGATCCAGTAAACACAGATATGCTGAAAGAAGCGATTCAGGATCTTCAGAAAATGGGAACAACCATTGTCTTTTCCAGCCACCAAATGAGGAATGTGGAAGAGCTGTGTGAAGATCTTATTATGTTAAAACGCGGACGGGCGGTTTTACAAGGGAACTTAAGAGATATTAAACGGTCGTATGGAATGAAAAATGTCATCATTCAGGCAGGTTACAACCTGGAATTTTTGAATTCTATCCACGGAGTGATGAATGTAGAAAAAACAAATGGTGGAGCCATTGTGAGTGTAGAAAATGAAAAGGCAGCTGAAGATTTGTTTATTGCGATTGCTGAGACAGGGTATGTTCGGAAATTTGAGGTAGAAGAGCCGTCATTACACGATATATTTGTGGATAAAGCAGGGGGAGACGATAATGAATAACTTCTGGATTACCGTTACACATACAGCCGGCAAGCGAATACGATCAAAAGCTTTTATATGGTCCACCGTCATTACGATGCTTCTTATTATCGGCATGATGAATGCAAACACTATTTTATCCAGTTTTTCAAACGATGAACAGGACGAAGATGTACCGCAAAGTATTGCTGTGGTAGACAATACAACGAGTAATGATACGATGGGAGAAATGCTTGCGTCTAATGAGGAAGGGTCTTTTCACTACGTGAACTATACGGATGGTAATCAACAGGAAGCGTTGGAACAAGCTAGAAACGAAGTATACGATTTTGTACTTACACTGAATGGAGATCCGGCCAATTTAGAGGCTGAACTTTTCGGAAGTGGCAATGATTACAGGATGGGTCAAGAAGTAGAACAAGATGTACAGCGTGTAAAAGAATCTGTGGTCACGAATCAGCTGGATTTGAACGAAGAAGAACTTGCGATGATTTATTCGCCTGTTGCTTTTATTGAACAACCTCTTACAAAGAATGGAGAAGTACAGACTGAGGAAACGCATATGCAAGCATATTGGATGGTATATGGCCTTGTATTTGTTATTTATTTGATCGTTCTATCCCTTGGGTCGATGATTGCCACTGAAGTCGCAACAGAGAAATCTTCACGGGTGATGGAACTTATTGTGTCTAGTGTGAATCCTATTGTTCAAATGTTTGGAAAGCTAGTGGGAATTGGCATCGTCGGTCTTGTCAATCTTGCCTCTCTTGTAGCGGCGGTAATTATAGGTTTTCTAATAAACGATAATAATATGCTTTCATCTATTCTAGGTGGAGCTGCTGATGTGTCTCTGCTGGTATATGCGCTTATTCTTATTATTCTTGGGTATTTCGTCTACGGTGGCATGGCAGCGATGCTAGGGGCTCTTGTAAGCCGGGCAGAAGAGGTCAACCAGGCTATTCAGCCGTTGATTTTTCTAGCCATGATTGCTTTTTTTATGGCTATCTTTGGACTAAATGCACCCGATAATATTTTTATTCACGTTCTATCCTATATTCCCTTTTTTACGCCGCAGCTTTTATTTCTTCGTATTGGAATGGGAACCGTACCAGTATGGGAAACGATCTTGATTGTTGGACTGTTAATACTAAGCGCCATACTCATCAACCTCCTTGCAGCGCGTATATATAAAGGCGGAGTCCTGATGTACGGTAAATTTTCATTCAAAAACGGTATCAAACAGGCACTCACGATGTCGAAAAAAGAAAAATAGCGCAAATAGGATAAGAGATATTTAATATACTGATCACTGCTTTTCATTCGGCAGAAGGGAGTGGTTTATTTGTCTCTTCGGTGAGGCTGTTTTAAAAAGAAAGCTCTGTTAAAGTCTAAGGATATTCTCTGCGTAAATCTGCTGAATTAGTTGGGAATATTACTCACGTTACATTGTTCTACTGGAGGCACAAACTCTTATCATCATTAAAACAAATTGAAATTTCTAATTTTGAAGGTATCGTTGAAATGGACGAGACCTATTTCCTATACTCAGAAAAAGGGCAAAGAAAGATAAAAGACAGAAAACCCCGCAAACGTGGAGGTTCCGCTAAGAAACGGGGCATAAGCAACGAACAAGTTTGTGTCTTAGTCGCAAGAGACCGTGAAAAGATGGCTTTTTCGAAGACATTGGGAATGGGTCGATTAACAAAAGAGCAGTTAGACAAGGCCATCGGACATAAACTTTCAAACGAAAATGTATTATGCACCGATTCTTGGCGTGCCTTTAAAACATATGCAGCTGAAAAAGGGATGGATATTTATCAATTCAAGTCTGATGGTAAGGTTCGCACAAAGGGGCTATACCATATCCAGAACGTTAACAATTATCACCGAAGGCTTAAAGGATGGATACAACGTTTTAATGGAGTTGCAACTAAATATCTAAATAATTACCTTGCCTGGTTTCAGGTGTTAGAATCCATTCAACATCAAAGGAATCCTATTACTATGAATGACTTGGTGATTAAAGGGAATTTAATACAAAATATGGAAACACATGATACACTTAGGTTATCTAAATTCACGATATAAACATTACTGCTTGTTCAACTAACGGGCAGAATCGTTGAACATGGTGTAATATAAACAAAAGGTTTAACAAAGGAGTGAGAATATGGACTGGACGCCATACATTGGTGCAATCGGAGCGTGGGGTTTAATTCGAAGGCAGCAGAAAAAACTCAAACTTCTCCCTTTTTTGTTAGAAAGTTTATTTATATGGATAGCAATATTTGTTCTAAGTTTAATGGCAGGCGTAATTACGACATATTTTAATTTTTATTTGCCACAAACTTTGTATTATTGGATAGGTGGAATAATAATGTTTTTCGTTGCTTGTTATTTGTCATTTAAATCATGGAAAGTTTCAGGTAACAGTAAATAAAAATTTCACTAACCGTTGGGTTTTGTTATAAAAGGCAATTATATATCCATTTGGAAATTTGATACATGAAAACATTTACTTTTAATTTAATTATATATGGTTAAATAGTTTATTGGTGGTATAATTAGTTTATATTATCTTGGAGCGGAGGTAAGTTCTGTGGAGGATATATTAAAACAAATTTTAAGTGAGCTGAAAGACATAAAGACAGATATTGGTGAACTAAAAACGGGACAAGCAAGGCTAGAAGTCGGGCAACAAAAATTACAGCAAAACTTGATTGAAAGTTTAGGGACTTATACAGAGAAAATCACTGAACATGTTGATGACAAAACTGAAGTACTGAATAAAAAAGTTTACAAAGTTGAATCTGACATAGAGAGATTAAGCAGACAGTAGGGAAACTAAACGTCAACACTGTCTTTTTATTTTGTATTTAGTCATTTTGTGAATATAATTACCTAAAGTAAAGAGGGCGTTAGTTTAACAAGCGAATATTATAAAAGTGGAACTTCCATAAATTGGGAAGTTCCACTTTTATAAATAATATCAACATTAAACTTTAACAGAGCCAAAAAGAAAAACCCTTATTAGTTGAAAGAACGCTTTCCTGGCATGGGAATTGCGTTCTTTTTATATTGTTCTTCGGGTACGCAGCAAATCCTTCTGTAAGCATTTTCAATTATAGGAAGCAAGAAATGTACGGGGTGAAATTGTAATTATAAAACCGAAAAGGCAATGATACAATCGCGTTTGCTGAAACCAGCTTGTCTCAAAGAGAAACAAAGAACTTATAGGGTGACCGGGGAACTAGCATGCTTAATGTGGAGAAGGAGAAGTGGAATTTGTTTCAAGCGTTACATACTGATTTCTAACCATTAGAGTAAAGAAAGTGCTCTTTTGTTGTATGATACAGATTTCATCTATTATGCCGTGTTTTCTAAGGAAAAAATGGAGTATTAAGGCAGTGTTCTCTTACCAAACTTTCCTATAAACATGTAAATGCAGCTGAAAGAACTATTTAATAAGACTCTTGTTAGAAAGCTGTTCTAAGTGTTAAAATGTGAAGTGATTAAACAGTAAATAAAATAAACTATTTATCAAATTAATTTTTTGAAATGATATGAATGTTTGCAAGAAGAGAGAGGAAGTTTGAGGTTAGTACATTGAGTAATCACGCAGTAAGAACATGTGTTGACAATGGAAATAATGAGTAAGACTTCCACAGATTTTCGATTTCAGCGAAGGATAAAGAGGAGTGGGAATTTTAAAAATAGTGATGAACTGTCCTTTGATGGAAAATAAAGACGGGGAATTGTAAGTGAAGATAAACCGGTTAGTCTTTTGAATTGATAATGAAACATGGAAGGGAGCTATCGCGATGAATCAAGAAACAATTTTACTTACAGAGGTCAAGAAGTTTGAATCGCGTTCAGAAGAATTTTTTCCAATGCAGTGGTACAAAGAAATGCTTCACGACAAGCCTGTTTATTATCACGAAGAAACAAATACTTGGCATGTTTTTAAATATGAGGATGTCAAACAAGTATTGAGCAACCATACATTCTTTTCAAGTGAAGGTGATAGAACGACTATTACTGTGGGTGCTGATAACAAGGAAGGAACAACGCCGGATAAGGTCAATCTAGTAAATGCGGATCCTCCTCATCATCGAAAAAGACGTTCCTTATTATCAGCAGCATTTACTCCCCGCAGTTTAAAAGACTGGGAACCTCGCATCCAACGAATCGCGATGGAACTTGTTGATGACATAAAAAAAAGCACCTCGGTGGATATCGTACAAGCATTAGCAGTACCTTTACCAAGTATGGTAATCGCGGAATTATTTGGTGTTCCTATAAAAGATAGATTAAAGTTCAAACATTGGGTAGATATTCTTTTTCAACCTTATAACAAGGAAAACCAGCAGGAATTGGAACAAAAGAAACAAGCAGCTGCCAAAGAATATTATCAGTATCTCTATCCAATTGTTGTGGAGAAACGCCAAAACCCGTCTGAGGATATTATCTCTGATTTGATTAAAGCAGAGGTAGATGGTGAGAAGTTTACCGATGATGAAATAGTGCGAACCACCATGGCAATTTTAGGCGCAGGTGTTGAAACCACCAGTCATGCGCTCGCAAATACTTTTTATTCTCTTCTTTACGATGATCCATCTCTATATGAAGAGCTTCGAAATAATGTGGAGTTAGTTCCAAAAGCTGTTGAAGAAATGCTTCGCTACCGTTTTCATATTGGAAAAAGAGATCGAACTGTAAAACAAGACAATGCCTTACTAGGCACTGAACTTAAAAAGGGAGATGTCGTTATTGCATGGATGAGTGCAGCCAATATGGATGAAGGGATGTTTGATGATCCATTTTCTCTCAATATTCATCGTCCCAATAATACAAAACATTTAACATTTGGACATGGTCCGCACTTTTGTCTAGGTGCTCCTCTTGCGCGATTAGAATTGACAATAGCATTGCAGGCGTTTTTACAAAACTTTTCCCAGATTGAATCTATAGAACCATTTGATTTAGAGAACAATTTGACAGATTCAGCTCCCGGACAGTCTTTGACTCATCTTCCAATAAGAGTGTACAAATAAACTTGTGCCAAACTAGCCTAAAAGCTAGGGAGCGCTGGAGAAGAGACAGCGTGACAATAATTTCGAACTTATTCCGGCTGGCAAGAGAATCAATAAAGGGGGTCACAACCCCTTCTTCTAGAATAGTGGTTCTGGATTGTCGCATCAGCAGTTCTTAATCATTATAGATTAGGAACTGTCTCATTCATAAATAGATAGTATGATAACGCATTTGAGGAGGCATTTCTATGAAGCTTCAAAAGAAAGTGGCGGTAATAACGGGAGCGGCATCTGGTATCGGAAAAGCAATAGCGGAATTGTATGCCAATGAGGATATAAAAGTTGTTTTAGCCGATCTTGATTTGGACAGTGCAAAAGCTGTGGAAGAGGGAATTACTAGGAGTGGAGGAGAAGCAAAAGCAGTAAAAGTAAACGTGGCCAATTTGGCAGATATCGAAAATATGATTGCTGCAGCGGTAAAGGAATTCGGAACATTAGATATACTGGTTAATAATGCTGGTATTACAGACAGTATGGAACCAGCAGGTGATATTGATGATGAAAAATGGGATGATATTTTTGAAATTAATACAAAAGGTGTGATGCGTGCTATACGTACAACATTGCCGATCTTTTTAGAGAAAGGAAAAGGTGTGATCATTAATACTGCTTCAACGGGCGGATTGAATGGAGCACATGCTGGTGCTGCTTACACAGCCTCAAAACATGCAGTGGTGGGTATAACGAAAAATACAGGCTTCATGTATGCAGACAAAGGTATACGCTGTAATGCTATTGCCCCAGGCGGAGTGGACACAAACATTGCTTCTGCAATGAAAAACATTCATGGGTTCGGCGCCAGCCGTACAAAACTAAGTCAGGGTGCAATGCCACGCATTGGAAAGCCAGAAGAGATTGCACAAGTTGCATTATTTTTAGCTTCCGATGCATCCAGTTTTGTAAACGGCACAGTGATAACAGCAGATGCTGGTTGGACTGCTGCTTTTTAATTTGGACGTGCTTACAGGGACAAGTGAAGAAAGGAATCCAGCCCCGCCAAGAAGAAAGCTTTCACCGGTTGGATTTGGTGGTGAGCCAAATTTTTCAGCAGTAGAACATGTGCATTTTTTAGTCTCATCTTATTTCTCTGCCGCTCCGGTTCACACGGGTACTGTTAAAGAATGTGATGACTTCTACACCGCACGCAAGACGGGTTGTGTACTTAGTAGAAGTTCCTTTCCCCTAGTCCTTGCATTTTCTTATATAACTGGGTGTTAGTGTTCGAAGTCCAGAAAACGTTGGAGGATGTCGAGAAACTGTTCGGCCGTCCGGCGATTCCAGTCAATGAGGCAGTGACTTACATCGTTCAAGATATCTCGTAAACACATAGTAACAAATGTGTGGGGCGCGTGTTTCTGCTGCTATACGTTCACTGGGCTGCTTTGTTTTCATCTTCTAGCGGCAGTTGGTATAAATATGTAAGAAACCGTGCTGTTTTCAAACACAAACAGAGGGGAGATCCGGGCTTTCCTCTGAGCACCACAGTGATACAATATAGTAGCAAGACACTTTTACAGGGGAAAGGGTGCGTAAAACATGTTTAAAAAAATTGCTTCCGATGCGCTGGGTTTATCAGACATTGGCCGGATTATCGGACCAGAAGATTATGACAAAACCGATGCTGATGATTATGTGAGAAATGAAGACGATGAAAAAATTTATTTTCTTATTAAAACAAAAGCCGATGAGTATTGCTTTACGAACTTAGCGCTCATTCATGTGGATGGGGAAAATGCGACGTCTTCTAAACAAACCTTAAAGCGTTATCCATATTCACAACACAACATTTCAAATGTTTTCCTTGAAACTGCCGGCAGAATTGATCTTGATATTGAAATCAAGTTTTCGCTTGGAAATCAGCATTTTAGTATCGATGTACACAAGGATGAAATTGAAAAGTTGAAAGACTTGTATAAAGCGCTTCTCTATATCTCTGAAATTACTCATGAAAACAGTCTTGTTCTGGATATGGCTGAAAAAAGTTTAGACAAAGCTGCGTCCGTGTTACAAAACACCCGCTCCACCGAGCAGACCATATCCGAACAGTACAAAGATATCACAGAATTTGGATTTTCATGGATGAAATCAACACGTGACAAATACCACGTGAAAGATTTCGGCGATGTGTTTGAAAAATACATTAATAACTAGAACAGCAGACCGGCAGCATCTCATAAGATGTGTTGGAGCACTGAGCTGAATGTTTTCATATTCATGTAGATGACTGACTGATTAAAAAGAGAGGGAAAAAACATAGCATCATACGGAAAATGAGGATACACTTTTATGCCGTGAGATACAGGGAATCGGACGCCTTTCATAAAGAAACGCGTCCTTTTTTATAAGGTAAGAAAGGATCAAAGTTTGGCGCTTTTCTTTGCAGATGAAGAATAGACAGCAAAGCAAAACGCGGAAGAGTAACACTAGAACCATCCAATCCCTATATATATCCCGTACTTCGAAAAATGGTTGGATAATAAAAAACCACCACCCATTGTGGTAACGATGGATGGTGGTTGTGTGCGCAGCGATATTTCTGCTCTTTTTTCAAACATCTACGTCTGATTCAGCAAAAATTGTTCTCCGTATTTGCCGTGGTCGTTAATGTCAGGGTGTTCTACTTGAATGGTGTTGTGTTCTAGGTTGTATGTTTCTTTTAACACTTTATTAATTGCAGAAATCGTGCGGAGAGGAGGAGTGTCTTTTTGAATAAACACATGAGCGGTTAAGGAGTAGTGATCGGTCGTAACGGTCCAAAGATGCATTTCATGCACATCTTCGACTCCATCTACTTTTCTAATCTCTTCTCGAATTTCATCAAGGTCAAACTTCTGCGGCACTGACTCCATCAGAATCAGATAAGACTCACGAATGATTCGTGCCCCGCCTGTGAAAATAATCCCGCCGATAACCATACTGATAATCGGATCTAAAACAGCAAGCCCTGTAAAATAAATGAGAATGGCCGCCACAATAATGCCGAGCGAGCTAAGTAAATCACCGATAAAATGCCAAAGAGCACTTTTGATGTTTAAATTTTCTTCGTGTTTCGTGCTGCGGCTTAATACATACGTCAGGACAATATTTACGATGAGACCAATCACAGCGATCGTTAACATTAATGATAAATTAATAGATTCAGGATAAATCATCCGCCGAATCCCTTCAATAAATATCCCAACAGCAATAACAGCAAGAGCAAGTCCGTTAATAAAAGATGCAATAATTTCAAACCGCAAAAAGCCGAACGTGTACTTCTCATTTGGTTTGCGTGAAGCCATGTAGATCGCGGTCATACTAAGTCCCAGCGCAAATACGTCAGAAATCATATGGGCGGAGTCTGACAGGAGTGCCAGTGAATTAGACAACAAACCACCGACGATTTCTACAATCGTAAAGAATAACGTTAAGCATAACGTAATCCATAGTGTTTTTTTCGATTGACGCTGTGTTTTCACGTGATTCAGGTGATGATAATCGTAGTAGTTCATATAATCACCCTTTCTTTATTTGGAATAATCATTATCTTAATGTTAATGCAAAGGCAGTAATAAATCAACTCTAATTGATAAAAAATAAAACTAATTGAGAATAATATTCAACTTCATGTTCTTTGTTTTCAGCAAGAGAAGAATATATACTCTAATCATTAATGATAATTATTATTAATTAATAAGAAAGTGAAGAGTGCCTGGAAAAAGAAATGAAAGCCAAAGGGAGAGCTTGTAAAATGTTACAATAAAACTAATGTGAAAACGGTGGAAAGAGAGTGTAATGGGGTAAAATGGAAAAAATAATGAGTGGAGGAAACATGAAAACACCTGTTGTGTCCTTATTAACGATTTCTATCATTGCGGTGTCATTTGCTGCGATATTCGTAAAATGGTCCGATGCACCAGCTACAATCAGCAGTATGTACCGCATGTATGCAGCCAGTGTGATTTTACTGCCGGTTGTGTGGGTGAAAAGAGAAGAGTTGACGAAGCTGTCGAAAAACGAATGGCTGTTTCTAACATTGGCAGGTGTGTTTTTAGCTTTGCATTTCGCTTTGTGGTTTGGTTCTCTAAAGCTTACAACCGTAGCTAGTTCAACAATTATACTAGCTTTGCAGCCAATCATTGCTTTAATAGGCGGATTTTTTATTTATAAAGAAAGAGTGGGAATGTCCACATTTATGGCCATTGCGATTGCGATAATAGGTGTTGTGATGGTTGGCTGGGGAGATTTGGGATTAAGCAGCTCATCTGTCATTATTGGAGATATTCTATCCTTTTTAAGTGTCATCGCTGTCGTTGGTTACTTGTTAATTGGGCAAAACAAAGTTAAACAAATGTCTCACTGGATTTATAGTTTTGTTGTGTTTTTCATTGCTGGAGTTGCTTTACATCTCTATAATTTCATCGCGGGCGTCTCTATGAGCGGATATGATGCGAGGGAGTGGGGGATCTTCCTGTTATTAGCTGTCGTTCCTACGATTGCACACATGATTTACAATTTGTTGTTAAATTATGTGAATACGACGACGATATCGATGAGTATTTTAGGAGAGCCTGTAGGAGCAACGATTTTAGCTGTACTGTTATTGGGAGAAACCGTGATTGGCTGGCAGATTGCAGGCGGGTTCCTAGTTTTATTGGGTGTGTGTTTATATCTCATGCAGCAAAATAAAACATATAAAGTAGAGAAGAAAGCTGGATAGTTGTGCTTTTTCTTATGCAGCGGGCGAAAAATCGGGCGCAATCCTCAAGTGAGGAATGCGCTCGTTTTTTGGCTCTTGACATGTTTGACTGTGTGAAAAAGATAAAAGAATAAGTAAAACGACCGGACCCGTCTTTTTCAGGATGTTTGTGTTTTTTTATACGTATAAAAGGCAGGCAGAAACCGTATGACATCGATGAAACATTTTGTAAGGTGCAGCATCATGTATGTTTCATCACCTGTCGATACATCCATGCAAAGATAAAAAGAACAGCTGTACAAATCGCTGTCCCTATCGTTAACATAAACAAACCAATACCAGCCCACGCGTTAATCGCTGCTGCAGCTATAAATGATCCCAAAAGAATAACACCTGTAAGGATGGTACTCACTGTTGCAGGCAGATATGTTCTGCGAGTTCTCGCATGATAATAGATCGTTAACAGGCCGAAGAGTGCGAGGTAGAGAATCATGATCGTCATTGGATGGACGAGTGAATCGGCAATTTTACCAGCGGAAATACTATTGCCTGGTTCCGGAAAGTTCAACTCTAAAGGAGCGAGCTCTTCTCCATTACTATCCACAGTCATGATGTCATAGGAAGACGGTTCACGCGGCCAGTTATTTTGGACGAGAAAAGCGATTCTGTCTTTCTCGTGAAAAAACACAGGAGAGGTCACCGATGTGTTCAAATCGGTCAATCTGTTTGTATCCCCGGAGGCCATATCGAGCAGAAAGAGTTCATACTGAAACGTGCCGTTTGCTGACTCGTCTGCGACAGCAGTATAAGCCAATCGATTTTCATCGGGAGAAAGGACAGGATGATAGATATCGTCTGTTATATGTTCATCTAAAAATATATGTTCATCTCCGGACTTTACGTCATAAGCGAACAGCTCTTGGTGCTGGTCGTGAAAGGCTGTGTAGTAAAGGGTTGTACCATCAGCAGAAACAGACAAATCATTCATCACAAAAGCGTCTTGATCAGTTAACTGTTCGGAATTACTGTCAGCTGTCGTGACAGCATGCAGATCCATTCCATTCTCTTTTTGCCCCTCTAGTTTTTGAAAGTCTTCCGACGGCATGCCGATGTAATACACCGTGCTGCCATCTGGAGAAAAGACAGCATCAAAAACGTGGGTATCGGCTGTTGTCAGCTGTACTGTTTCACCGTGGCGCCATTCCGGACGATAATGTATCGTCTGAATTCCGTCACTGTCGGCAGCTAAGTACAATAAGCTTTCTCCGTCTGGTGAGAATTGCGGTTTACGGTGATTACGTTCTTTCGGCTTCGTTATTTGTTTCGTCTGCTTTCCTTCCATATCCCCCGTATAAATTGCTTCGCTGCCATTCCTGTAGTATGAAAACACGATATCTGTATCTGCGGGTGAAATAGAGATGGCTTCACCCAATCCTGTGTGATGTTTGTAAGCGTCTTGATCGCTGAACAAACTATACGCAACAGCAGCAACGAAAAGAAAGGCAAAGATGCCAATGAGACTCAACAGAACGCGATTGTGCTTTATATGATCGCCTCCTTTCATTTTCTGGTAGTATTTTACAAGAAAACGAGAGAGGAAGGAAGCTGATTCGAAGTGATTTATTTTTAAAATAGCAGAGCAGCTGTGAAAATACACTGATTCAGTAACTGTGATACATGTTTTATCAGGTAAGCAAAAACTTCTGCCGCCTTAGCTGAAATTTTCTTTCAAGGCCTCCGCATTTTTCTTTGTAGATTTTCTAGAAAAAAAGACCACTGTATTGACACTGATTATCATTGTTAGTATATTAGTAGTGTCTTTAATTGAAAACGATTATCAATTTTTTCGCAAAGGCATACTGCAGCGGCTGATTTGAGGGTGAAGCGGCTGCAGATAAAAAGCAGTGATACATCTGGTAAAGCAAGTATTTTATTATGTATGGAAGCATCAGCTGTGATACGAGAATAAATAATGGTGTGAACCTTTTGAACCATTGAAAAAATAGTGAATTATAGAAAAAGGGGGAATTTCAAATGAATAAATTTATCATGCCGCTTCTTGTTTTGTTGCTGCTCATGCTCAGCGCTTGCGGGGGCTCCAATGAACAAAGCAGCAGTGCGGAAGGGATAGGTGAAAATACATCATCATCTGAAGCTGCGAATGAAGAAATGAGGACGTATCAATCGGAAAACGGTCCCGTGGAAGTTCCTGAAAATCCAGAGCGGGTGGTTGTTCTTTCTACATTTGCCGGGAATGTTTTAGCTTTAGATGTGCCGGTAGTCGGGGTTGATTCGTGGTCAAAATCTAATCCTCAATACGATTTAGAAGGTGTAGAAGAAGTCACAGATGAAAGTCTTGAAAAAATCATTGAATTAAATCCAGATTTAATTATCGGGCTGTCGAATACTAAAAATATCGAGAAGCTAAAAGAAATTGCACCTACGGTAACCTTTACATATGGAAAACTGGATTATTTAGAGCAGCATAAAGAAATTGGCAAATTGTTAAACAAAGAAGAAGAAGCTAAAAATTGGATTGAAGACTTTCAACAGCGTGCGCAAGCGGCAGGAGATGAAATTAAAGCGGAAATCGGAGAAGATGCGACAGTAACGGTGATTGAGAATTTCGATAAAGAATTGTACGTGTTCGGTGACAATTGGGCACGCGGGACAGAAATTCTATATCAGGAAATGGGACTTAACATGCCTGACAAAGTGAAGGAAACAGCCTTAGATGACGGATACTATTCGATTTCGCCGGAGGTTCTTCCAGAATATGTGGGAGATTATCTTGTAGTAAGTAAAAATGAAGATACCGATACTTCCTTTATGCAGACACAAACGTATAAAAACATGCCAGCCGTTCAAAACGACCGCGTGTTTGAGGCAAATGCCAAGGAATTTTATTTCAACGATCCTATTACACTGGAACATCAGTTGGAGTTTTTTAAAAAATCGTTTCTGAACAAGTAGTATGTTAAGCACAGAGGCTGTTTATGATCGTTGGTCTATGGGCCATTTTCAAGAGCAGCCTCTTCTTTCTATTTTTAGAAAAAGAAGAGCTGATAAACAATGACTTCGATATCTTTCTGGTATAAATTGATTGGTTGTATATGTTTATGTATTGCAGTGTTTTTTGCTTCGATGGTGTTTGGAGCAGCGGATACGACGGTAGAAGAAGTATGGCTTGCTTTAACTTCTGATGTAGAGACAGATACTATCACGATGATCCGTGAAATCCGCCTGCCGCGAGAAGTTGCAGCAATGGTTGTAGGGGCAGGACTGTCGGTGGCCGGGGCTATTATGCAAGGTATTACGAGAAATCCGCTGGCAGATCCTGGACTTTTAGGTTTAACTGCTGGTGCCAACGCAGCACTTGCTTTAACAATTGCTTTTATTCCCTCAGCCAATTACTTTGTCATCATGGTTGCTTGTTTTATTGGAGCAGCACTTGGAACCATTTTAGTTGTTGGTGTAGGCGCATCAAAAAAAGGCGGGCTTTCTCCTGTTCGCATTGTGTTAGCAGGAGCAGCTATTTCGGCCTTTCTTTTTGCTGTTGCAGATGCGGTAAGCATTTATTTTAACATTTCGAAAGACGTTTCGATGTGGAGTGCTGGAGGCATGATTGGAACAACATGGGGGCAGCTGCAAGTGATTGTTCCGTTTATCATCAGCGGTATTATTGTCGCAATGTTTTTATCAAGGCAGCTGACGATTTTAAGTTTGGACGAAGACCTTGCGATTGGATTAGGACAAAAAATTACCCAGGTAAAATACCTTTTATTTGTTATTGTTATTATGCTGGCAGGTGCTTCTGTAGCATTAGTTGGAAATTTAGCGTTTGTTGGGTTAATGATACCTCATATTGTGCGGGCGGTCGTTGGGAGCGATTACCGGCACATTCTGCCGGTGTCTGCCCTAGTGGGAGCGACGTTCCTGCTTTTTGCCGATGCACTTGGACGAAATCTAAATGCTCCATTTGAAACACCGGTACCAGCGATTGTCGCCATGTTGGGACTTCCTTTCTTCTTATTTATAGTCCACAGAGGAGGGAAGACATTCTCATGATCCACCCAAGTGTAATCAAAAAGCAGCGCATATATCTTCTGAGCCTTTTTATTTTGCTTGTTGTAACAACTGTTGTAAGCATGAGCTTAGGATATTCATCAGTATCTATAAACCGACTTATTCCAGTTATGTTAGGGGAAGGGACATTTAAAGAAGAATTTATTTTGTTTTCTGTTCGTTTGCCTCGTATATTGATTACATTGCTGGCGGGAATGGCGCTTGCCGTATCAGGTGCTATTTTACAAAGTCTGACTCGCAATGACTTAGCCGATCCTGGAATCATCGGCATAAACGCAGGAGCAGGTGTAGCGGTTGCGGTGTTCTTTTTATATTTTCCCATTGAAGCGGGGTCGTTTGTTTACGTGCTTCCTGCTGTAGCTTTTATTGGAGCTCTTGTTACCGCATGCTGTATTTATGTATTTTCGTACAACAAATATACCGGACTGCAGCCGTTTCGTTTGATACTGACAGGGGTCGGCTTTTCCATGGCGATGTCTGGCACGATGATTTTTCTCATATCATCTGCGGACCGGGAAAAGGTAGATTTTATAGCCAAATGGCTGGCAGGAAGTATTTGGGGAACAGACTGGCCATTTGTTCTAGCACTCTTGCCGTGGCTTATTATTCTTATTCCCTTTACTTTATATAAAGCCAATCAGCTTAACATATTACAATTAGGGGACTATACAGCAATTGGAGTAGGAGTATCAATTGAAAAAGAGAGGATTGCTCTTTTATTGGCCGCAGTTGCGCTGGCAGCTGCAGCCGTATCAGTTACAGGAGGCATCGCATTTGTCGGCTTAATGGCACCGCATATTGCCAAAGCGCTTGTCGGACATAGAAGCCAGTTATTTTTGCCGCTGGCTGTACTCATTGGCGGCTGGATGTTATTGCTTAGTGATACAATTGGACGCAATGTGGCAGAGCCGGAGGGAATAGCAGCAGGCATTGTAACAGCATTAATAGGAGCTCCCTATTTTATCTATCTATTATTAAAAAGTGATTAAAAGAAAAAGGATGAATCAAGCGAGTTCGCTCGATTCATCCTTTTTATCGTGAAATGTACCGGGGTATGAACGGCCGTTTCTGATTTTGCGTTTTACAAACAAGCCGGCCAAACATAGTAACAACAGCAGGCACGCAGAAACAACAAACGTTGGAATGACACCAATGACAGTAGAAATCCAGCCGCCAAGTAAAGGCCCGGTAATGGTTGCGGAAGTAGCAGCACTATTTGTTACCCCAAACACTCTCCCTGTCAGATGAACCGGTGTATCGGATTGAATGGAAGCATGAAACGGAACAAATACAAAACTTGCGGAAAAGCCTGCTGTAAAACCTAGCAGAGGCATCCATATAATAGACAGGTTCATATCAAAAAACGTGAAAATGCCCATGCTGCCGAAGCTTAATGCCATTCCCATCATCCCGCCAAGCATGAGAAGAAATGTGTTGTAATTGGTTTTTGCTGACAGAATCGATCCGGCTAAAAACATCCCAACTCCGGATAAAGTTACTAAATAACCAAATAAATCAGGGGACGCTGCCGTAAGTTCACGGATTAAGATAATCAGTTGTGAATCAGCTAACTGAATAAGCAAAAGGCTCACTCCAAAAAAGAACAAGCCAGTTAATAGAAACGCATGATTTTTCATATAGGAAAGACCTAAAATAAAATCTGTTCGAAATGAGGACGGTTCTTTGTTTTCATGAAGCAAATATCCTTGTTTAGGTAAAAGCAGAATGATGAAAGCAGACAACATAAATGTCGCTCCGTCTAAATAAAACACGAGATCACTGCCAACAGCTGCAACTAATATTCCGCTAAGCAGCGGCCCGGCCACTTTCGTACCAGAATCAATCATTGCTGATATAGACATCGCACTTTTTATATGCTTATCTGGCACCATTTCTTTTAACTTGCCGTTTTTTGCGGGAATAAAAACGGCGGAAAACATCCCGATGATAAACAAACATATGTACACGATCCACAGCGTGTCAGCGAGTGTTAATACAAGAATAAATCCAGCACGAACAATATCGGATAGAATCATTAATGTTTTTCGGTCAAAACGGTCTGCTGCTGTACCTGCGACAGGTCCCATAAAGGCCATTGGAAGGGCAAGACATAAAAAAATCAAGGAAACTTCAAGTGGAGAAGCCTCCCACTTTAAACCTGCCATCGTAATAATAGCGACGATGCTCAGCCAGTCACCGATGCCTGAAATGGCCTGTGCAAGCATAAGCGTAATAAAGTTTTTGTTTTTTAATAATTCTTTCATCACTATGTTCCCACTCTCTAAAATGATGAGAAAGACATTTTTTTAATTAAAGAAGGCCGCTGCGCCCAATCTATATTTTATATTATCAAAGAGCTTAAGATAAGTATATAAACGATGTGACATTTCATAGAGGTAAAAGAATGGAAAAGAATTTCGGTGACGGCTTACAAACATAGGCTTTTTGCAGTATTGACAACCTGAGTGGACAGCCCTAACATGATAGCAAAGTTGCCAAATAATAGAAAGGAGGTGGAAAAGGTGAACGTGCGCACGGCAGTGCTTCTTCCTGTTCTCATGCTTTTTGCGTTGTTTGTGACAGAACCGGTTTTAGCAGAAAAAGGCGGGGGTGGTCCGGAACAAAAAGGAAAACCCGTGCAGCAAAAGCAAGTGCCGCCATCAGGGCAGCAGGCAAAGAATGATAACGTAAAAGGGCCTCCTGCTCACGCAAAGAACGAGCAGCCTGCGAGTGCGTCTGGGGACAAAAAAGGCAAACCGAAAGAGATGCCTGCTGAAAAGGCAGCCAATCCACCTCAACATGCAGGAAAAGAAAAGCATAGACAGAGTTCGCGCAAGCAGGAAAAACCGCCAAAAAAGCTGCCGGAAGAGGCAAATGAAAAAGCAAAAGAAGCTGTACATAAAACTAATAGAAACAGCAAGTCGCAGAAGCCGAAGAAATCCCAAGCGAGCAGAAACGT
The DNA here is from genome assembly GCF_900099605.1 of Alteribacillus persepolensis. Taxonomy (GTDB): domain Bacteria; phylum Bacillota; class Bacilli; order Bacillales; family Marinococcaceae; genus Alteribacillus; species Alteribacillus persepolensis. Next base: position 16,409 of record NZ_FNDK01000009.1, on the reverse strand, counting down.
TTCCCGTCAAGAAGAGACAGCACAAAAAGACACGGAACAAGCAGCTAAGCGGGCAGACAAAAAATCGGAAGGTCAGCGTAAAAAGCCCCGTTCTGACCAGGGTGCTCCAGTAAAGAAACAGGAAAAGAACGATTCCAAAGTTTCGAAAGACACATCAGAAGAAGAGGAGAATACAAAAGAGGAATTTCCTGCACCTCTGCCCGTACAGCAGAAAGGAGAGCTTCCTTTTCTCAAAAACCAGCAGTCTGTGAAAATACCGGCAGGTGCAAGTCATGATAACAGTGGAAGTTATAAAACGAAGATGGAAGTACTGCTCGGAGAAGTAAAGCACTTACGTGTTTTATTAATGAATCCATTTGTAGAGCGGCACTGTATGTTCCGCAATCAATGGGTCAACGCACCACCCACACCACCGCCCCAAACGGCTCCTTCATTTTTACGTTTTGCATAAAGCTTGCCAATATATCGAAATGAAGGAGCGGGATATACATGAAAATCAGCTTATTTCACAGAAAAGCTGTTATTCAAACATTCATTCTAGCAGGTGCTGTGTCTATGGGATTTAGTGCTTACGTGAGTGATGCCGAAGAAAAAGGCGGCCAGCCAATCAAACATGACGTTCAAGCAGAAACCTCACATCCAGCTGCAGCAAACAAAGCAGCATCGAAAGCAAGCGCAAATGCCAGCGAACAAGCAAAAAGAAACGCAGCTGAACATGCAGCGGTGCATGCCAGTGATGCAGAAGAACAAACAGAAAACACTGATTCCCAAGAGATCGGCAGCACAACCGATGTGGCGGAAGATCCTGTAAGAAAGAAAGAGCAAATTAAAATCGGGGAAGTAAAAACAACGAAGAAAGAAAAAGTAAAGCAGATTATGGAAGAAACGGTAGTATTAAAAGCCGAACCAAAAGAAGTAGCCAGCGCACAAACTACGAATCAAGCAGAAGAAGAAATAGAGAACAAGGCGGCAACAGACATCAACAAAACGATATTAAAACTGGTGAATCCGTTTACGGTCAACAAGCTGGATGCTTTAGCCCGTGACAATGAAACGATGTATGCGGCTTTGCATGCAGCTGTTCTTTCACACCTGGAGGCAGCAGCTGATGCAGGTAATATAGAAGAACATACAGAACCGATGGCGTCAACATACGAGTAATCCGAACATGACGATAATAAAAAAGCTCTGTGGGATTAATATTCCATAGAGCTTTTTGTTGTGTCTTGCGAGGAAAAGGTAAATATGAGTATTTTCATGTTTTATTACAACGAAAGCCCCATTGTTTGACGAAGTATGTTTGTGTAAATATTAATTTTTTGAAAAGTTTAATTGCTAAATTATTTCTTCTTGTATACATTAGATGTAGTAAGTGCTTTAATGGATGTTGAGCGATATGCAGTTTGTGGCCAAGAGGCAAACTGTAAATGACTATGTAAACGAGTCCGGCAAAGAAGGGAGAGCGGAAAAGACTATGTTTCTTTCATACCTTTTCGTATTTCTGTTAGCAGCAGTTCCATTATTTGAGCTTGTCGCTGTCATACCATTGGCGATTTTTGGCGGATTGTCACCTGTCCCGACAGCTGTATTAGCTTTTTTAGGAAACTTAGTGACAGTAATATTAGTCATTGTTTTTGTTGATAAAGTGAAAAAGTGGATGCAGAAACGAAAAAATCGGAAACAAAGGGAAAGCAGTGAGCAGGGGGCTGCAACATTAGAAGACGATGACGTAAAATGGGAAGAATCAAAAAGACAGAAGAGAGCACGAAGCATCTTTGACAAGTATGGTTTGCCCGGCCTGGCAATTATTGGTCCATTTTTTGTTGGTTCACACATTTCAGCGTTTATGGGAATGAGTTTTGGATCTGAACGAAAAAGTGTAACGAGCTGGATGGTGATAAGCCTTGTATTTTGGACTTTAATCACAGCAGCTGCTGCAAGCTACGGCGTTTCCTATTTTATGCCGCACGTGGAAGAAGACGGAGTGCTGATTCGTCTGTTTCAATCATAACGAATCCGGTAAAAAATAGTATGAAAAATGAAACCAATTATTGTTTTATACGTTTATATAAAGTAAATCGCAAGTGAGTATTTTTTGTGTATGCATCTATGCTGTGCGAAAGCATGGAGCGGTGGGGAAGACAGCAGCAGGGAACCCAAAGCATATAATACGTGAGGTGGCAGCGAGTGAATATGATAGAAATGCGGAATGAACTATCGGTTCGGTGTAAAAACGGGGTTGCCTTTTTGCTTGCTGGCACCATCATTTGGGCAATGATTGCAGTGCTGTTTTTGCTGCCGATATCGATTGCTCAAAAAAATATTTTTACACTGTGTTTAACCGGCTTGATGTTTCCGCTAGCGGTGATCTTTTCCAAAATGGTCAAAGCGGATTGGAAAGTGGAGAATCACCCATTAGGGGTATTAGGTTTATATTTAAATGTCGCTCAGTTTATGTATTTTCCGATACTTTTGTGGGCCTTTGATCAAAACCCTGCTGCTATGGTTGTCTTGTTTGCTGTGATCACGGGAGCTCATTTTTTTCCGTACGGCTGGTTTTATAACGCAAGAGGGTACTATGTGATGGCGCCTGTCATATCCATTACAATGATGGCTGCGGGCTGGAGGGCAGAAGGTGCGGCTTTATTATGGGTGCCTGTCGGCATGGCCGCTTTTTTGCTGCTGTTAAGCGTATGGTTATACGTTGATTACAGACAGAAGCGTAAGGCTGAAAACGAGCTGGTAACTAGTGCATGACAACGTGATAAGAGGAGGTGGTCCGGTTGAAAAAAATTTGCTTATTCGTGGTGCTTTTTGTCATCGCTTTATTTCCGGCGCCTGTTTTGGCAGTAGATTTTTCAATTGATGAAACTGAAATTACCGCTTCTCTAACATCCAGTGGAGAGGTACATGTAAAAGAAACCCATACATACAGTTTTGATGGGGAATTCAATGGCATAACACGAACGATTATTCCAAAGGAAAACACATCGATTGCCAACATGCAAGCATCCGAAAACGGTGAGAGTCTAACAGTAAAACAGGAAGATAACGTCTACAGTATTCATCGAGGCGGTGCCGATGAAACGGTGTCGATTGATTTATTTTATACCATTAAAAATGGTGTAGAAGTGTATGACGATGTTGCGCAATTTTACTGGCCGTTTTTTGATAAAAGTAACGAATCCGTGTATCAAAACATGACGATAACCGTGCAGCCGCCAAAGCCTGCAGAAGCTAAAGCAGCCTATGGATATGACGAAGCGTACAATACCTTGCATCATAACGATGAGGAAGGTGTGACCTTTCAGCTGGGAGAGGTTTCAAGCGGAGAAAATGGTGATATTCGCGTCGCATATGATGCCGCGCTTTTCCCAGAGGCACCTGTGACGAGCGATGAAGCGATGTTAAAGACGATGTTGGCAGAAAAAGAGGAATTAGACGAAGCGGTCATCGCAAGAGCCGAAAAGCGTGAGCAGTGGAGTTCGCTTGCACCATTTGGTACAGGAGTATTAACCGCTCTAGCTCTTATTCTTATTTGGCACGGATGGAGAAAAAGACAGGAAACGCTTCGTGAGGCAGAGAGGCAAACACATGGCAGCGGTCACTTTCCAAATGATTCTATGAGCCTGCCGGCAATGCTCATGTTTATGAATCACGGTCACTTGTCAGCGAAATCGTTAACAGCGGCTTTTTTGGAGCTTCTCCGTAAAGGATATGTGGAAAAAGTGTCGGAAAAAGAATTTACGGTGGTGCAGCACAGTGGCGATTACGAGCATGAAACCCATTTAATCAGCTGGCTGTTTAGTAAGATTGGCGATGGAACAAACCTTCATGTAGAAGACATTACCGCGTACACGAAAAAGAAGAAAAACCAGCCAGCGTACCGAAAAGACTTTCAAGCGTGGCAGCGTGCGGTGAAAAAAGAATACACACAGTACGATTTGTACCAAAAGTCAACAAATCCCCGCTGGACAGCTGGAATAGCAGCTGCAGTGACATTGCCGCTGGTTGTGTTATATCTGTATTATGGTTTGATCCTTTGGACGCTGCCTTTCATTGCTTTGCTGCTATTTTTTCTTATCTTTGCCATTGGCTACTGTCCATTGACCGTGAAAGGACAGCAAATCAAGCATGTATTAGGGAGTTTGAAAATCGGAGATCAGTGGAAGAGCTGGGGCAAAGAAGAGCAAGTACCTGCACTGCTGTTTCAAATGGGGATGGGAAAGCGAGATCTTTTTACGAACCCGTCACTTTCGAATGCCAATGAAAATTGGGCTTTATTTTTAATACTTGGGGCGAATCTGCATATGAGCCTGGATCAAGCGGACCGCCATGCATCGGCCTCTGCTGCTGCGGGCACAGGAAGCAGCGGCGGTGGTGCTGGTGCAGGAGGCGGCGGAGGCGGTTCCGGCGCGTTTTAAGCACAATCCTTTTTGGGGTTGTGCTTTTTGTGCTGAGATGAGAAGCTTGAGAAATTGCTGCAGGAGGAAAATGAGATGCAAAAGCAATAAGAAGAAAGCCAGTAACGGTTTATGATTTATAAATGATTGTTTGAATAAGAAGCCCCGCGTATACGAGGTGCATGATACCTTCTTCTATACGCGGGGATTGTTACCATGGTCAGCGTGGTCAGCAGTTAACCTGCAAATGCGCGGACGATAAAATATAAAATGGAAGGGACTAACAAACATCCTAGACCTGTAAAAAAAGTAGCTGTCATAGCACCATATGGGACCAGCTTTGGATCTGTGGCGGCCAGCCCGCCGGCAACACCGCTCGTTGTGCCCATAAGTCCTCCATATACAAGGGCAGAACGGGGATTGTCGAGACCGATAAATTTAGCAACAAAAGGAGTACCAATCATCACTAGTATGGATTTTACAAGTCCTGCAGCGACACTTAAGGCAATGACTTCGGAACTGGCTCCAACAGCACCTCCGGCGACTGGACCGACAATATATGTTGCTGCTCCGCCCCCAATTGTAGTTAAGCTGGCTGCATCTGTGTAACCAAAAGAAAGAGCAACAAGAACACCGACAAAAAAGGAAACGAACACTCCCATGAATAAAGAGAGAACACCGGTAAAGCCGGCTTTTTTAATTTCTTCCAAGTTTGCTCCAAAGGCTGTAGCCACGATGGCAAGGTCACGAAGCATTGCTCCGCCCATAAGCCCGATTCCTGAAAACATCTGCAAATCAGCAAGCCCATTTTCGCCTCCAGTTTGAATGCCCCCAAAATACGCCAATGCAAGACCAATAATAATAGCAATCGCAGATCCATGCAGCCTGCCTTTTGTCAGCTTGTCTGAGAGGAAGTACGAAATATACATGGTGATTCCAATAACAGCAAATGCTGTAACGAGATTATTTTTTTCAAATAAAGCAAGCACAGTATCTTGCATTTAACAAACCTCCTTTATTAGTTAGCTTTATCAATTTCATTATTTTCAAAAAACTCTTCTGATTTGTCTTTTCCAATTTTAGATAAGACAGGAACAAGAGCAAAGCAAGCTAGAACAGACAGAACACCGGCAATAATGGCCATCGGGCCGCCCTCTAATGCTCCGGCTACATTTTGCTGGGCAGCCATCGCGACGACAATTGGGATGTACATTGAACTCCAAAACGTTAAGCCATCTTGAGATTTTTGGTTCAATTTGTCTTTTTTCTTTAATTGGTCAATAACTAACACAAGCATCAGCATCGCAATGCCGACGCCGCCGACATTGGCTTCGACATTTAGTATTTGGCCCAGCATATCACCCAAAAACACACCAATCAGCATACAAATAGCTAATAGTGCTACTCCATAAACAACCATATTATCCTCTCCTTTATTATTGAAATATTAATAAGTATAAACGGTAAAAAAGGATGGAACAGGGGGAGAACTGACACCTCCTTCATAAGAAAACGTTTGCAAAAATGAAGAGTTTAATATACTGTCGACTATATACTATGTGTATTATCATAGACAGATAAGAAATAAAATGCAACCACTATTTTAAATTTTCTAAATAATATTGAAATTATAAATATAGTGATATATAATAAAAATCGACAGTCGACAGGAGCGTGAAGCATATGGCTAGTTTAGATTTTTCCAATAACGCACTATCCAATAGAATAGCAGATCATATTTCACAGCAAATCATATCAGGGGAGTTAAAACCTGGTGAAAAGATTGTAGAAAATTTTTATGCGGAAGAATACGGAACAAGCAGGGCTCCCGTGCGCGAATCTATTTTTTTACTTAGTATTTATGGGCTGGTCGAGAGAATTCCTAGAAAAGGAGCAATTGTAAAGGGATATACCGAATCGGAGATTTATGATCTGCTGGAAATACGCATTAACTTAGAATCGCTGGCAATGAAACGCATTATTGAACGAGGTGTCAACGGCAATGAGCTAGATGAAATGAAAGCCATTCTTCATAAAATGAAAGACAAAAAAGACAGCGGGGAGTATACGAAGCTAAATCATTCGTTTCATATGTGCCTGCTTAGAATGAGTGATAGTGAAATTATTAACAGCACGTACAACCGTTTAGAATACCCGCTTTTAACTGTACAAAATTTATCGTTTTCATTGGAAGGAAATATTGATAAATCAATTCAAGAGCATGAGCGGTTGGTGGAATTGATGGAAGAGAACCGCTTGGAAGAAGCATCCCGCTTATTAAACACACACAATCAGGATGTTATCGAAAGCATTCGTAATCACGTTTTGAAAAAGAAGTAATGGAGAATAGAAAACATCTCCATTCCTTTTCAAACATAAATAGTCGACTATCGACTAAAATGAACGTAATTTCGTTAGGGAGGTGATGGATTTGTGAGTATTGCATTTTTGTGTCCGGGGCAGGGTTCGCAGCAGCCCGGCATGTTCGAGCAGCTTCCTGATCATCCGTACGTGCAAAAAACACTCCAAGAAGCAGAAGATATATTGCAAACAGATATCAGCTTGTTTGATACAAAAGCACAACTTCAATCGACTACAACTGTTCAGCTTGCCCTGTTCATTTGGAGCATGGCGGTGTATCGAGCATTTAAATCAGAAGGGTATACACCTGACATGGCTGCTGGTCATTCCGTAGGTGCTTTTGGTGCAGCTGTCATCACAGGGGCATTAGCTTTTCGTGACGCATTGCCGCTTGTCCAAAAACGGGGGGAGTGGATGGAAAAACAGCACCCGTCCGGGTATGGAATGGGTGTTGTGACAGGCCTTTCTTACCGTCAAATGACAACGCTGCTTGAAGAATATGAAAGAGATGAAACGATGTATTTAGCCAATGTTAATGCAGATGATCAATTCACCATATCAGGAGAGGTTTCGACCCTTGAGTCATTTCTTACAGCAGCTGCAGCTGAAGGCGCGCGCAAAGCAGAACGGCTGAATGTTGCAGTGCCGTCTCATTGCGTATTGATGAAAGAAGTAAGTGAAAAGATGGAAAGTGCGTTACAAACGGTTTCGTTTTCTTCACCCACCATTCCTTATGCGGGCAATACAAAACCAAGAGCATTGTTGAATACAGAAAAAATGAAAGATGATTTAGCAGAAAGCATATCGCATACGGTGCGGTGGAATGAGGTAATGCACCTTTATTATGAAAGAGGAGCACGTTTGTTTATTGAACTTTCCCCGCAGGCGGTTCTTTCTGATTTAATCAATAAACAGAGTTCAGAGATACGGGGGATTTCAGTTAGTCACGGTTATGAAGACTGTTGTCTCCTGATGGAGAGATACAGTCTCAAATAGATAAATTCATTGAAAGGGGCGTGTGGCGGCATGAATCCGACACAAGTGCAAAAGAATACGAAACGGTCTTGGACGACGAGAAGAGACGCAAAACGGGCGAGAAAAGAAGAACTGTCACGGATGACAACAGGAAAAGTCATTCCGGCAGAACATATGGTAGAAGCACTAGAGACGTTAATAAAACCAGGCGATAGAGTAGTTTTAGAAGGAGACAATCAGAAGCAGGCGTCTTTTTTATCTGAAGCTCTTTCGAAAGTGAATCCAGAGAAAGTTAAGCGCTTACACATGATTATGTCCAGTATTTCACGGCCAGAGCACTTGGATGTTTTTGAAAGAAACATAGCTGAACGCATTGATTTTGCGTTTTCCGGTCCGCAAAGCTTGCGTGTAGCGCAAATGATTGAAGATGAAAACATTACGGTTGGCGGCATCCATACGTATATCGAACTCTATGGAAGATTATTTATTGATCTGATTCCTAACGTAGCACTTGTCGCTGCTGATCAAGCTGATAGCCGCGGGAATCTTTACACTGGAGCCAACACCGAAGAAACACCGACACTTGTTGAAGCGGCTGGTTTTCGAGATGGGATTGTCATTGCTCAAGTGAATGAAATCACCGAAGAACTGCCGCGTGTTGATATTCCAGGATCGTGGGTGGATTATATTGTCGAAGTGGATAAGCCGTATCAATTGGAACCATTATTTACAAGAGATCCCCGCCATATTTCCGAAATTCAAATTTTAATGGCCATGATGGCGATTAGGGGCGTGTATGAAAAGCATCACGTTCAGTCATTAAACCACGGGGTCGGCTTTAATACAGCTGCTATTGAACTGCTGCTGCCAACCTTTGGAGAAGAACTCGGACTAAAAGGAAAGATATGTAAGCATTGGGCACTTAATCCGCATCCAACGCTTATTCCGGCGATAGAAAGCGGCTGGATTGAAAGCATTCATTGTTTCGGCGGAGAAGTTGGAATGGAAAAGTATATCGAAGCAAGGCCTGATGCATTTTTTACAGGTCCTGATGGTACACTTCGCTCCAACCGGACGTTATCGCAGCTTGCTGGTCAATACGCGGTTGACATGTTTGTTGGTTCGACACTGCAAATGGACCGAGACGGCAATTCTTCCACGGTCACGTCCGGGCGGTTAGCTGGATTTGGAGGAGCGCCGAATATGGGACATGATCCAGGTGGCAGGCGACATGCAACTCCAGCGTGGTCTAACATGATTACATCTGACGATCCCCTGGCGAGAGGGCGCAAGTTGGTCGTGCAAATGGTAGAAACATTTCAATCCGGCAACGAGCCAGTATTTGTAGAATCTCTCAATGCAGTACAAGTCGGAAAAGACGCCAAACTGGATACCGCGCCGGTGATGATTTATGGATCTGATGTGACGCACTTAGTTACAGAAGAAGGGGTGGCGTACCTTTATAAAACCGATAGTTTAGAAGAAAGACGTGCAGCTATTGCCTCCATTGCAGGTGTTACTCCCATTGGATTAGAGAGAAGTGCCAAACAGGCGGAGCAATTGCGGCGAGATGGAATTATCGCTTACCCAGAAGATATAAACATTAAACGAACGGATGCCAAACGCTCTTTGCTGGCAGCAAAAAACGTAGAAGAATTAGTACAGTGGTCGGATGGATTATATGAACCTCCGGCAAAATTCAGAAGCTGGTAAGGGGGGAGTCTATTGAAATGGGAGAACAGAAGAAGCTGCGGCGAAGAACTAGCAGAAGCTGCAGTGAATGCATTGATTGAAGAAGCGGCTTTAACACCAAAACCGGGACTTGTCGATAAAAACAACAGCGGAGCGCATACTGATTTAGATTTTGACCTGATGGTAACATCGGCTGTCTCTTTAAAAGATACGTTTAAAAGCATAGCTCAATTCGCTTTTCAACACCCGATTAACCAGTCTTTAAGAGAAGAAATTGCAGCAATCGGAAGAGTGGGAGAAGAAAACATGCTGGCCGCTACTGGAGGAGTAAATACGCATAAAGGGGCCATTTGGGCACTTGGTTTACTGACTGCTGCTGCCGCCTCATTAAACAGCAATAAGATGAGCGCGGAAAGCATTACACGTGCTGCTGGCACACTTGCTCAATTAAGAGACCGAAAAGCAGCTTATCAAGAAACAAATGGCACCAGGGTGAAAAGGCGTTATGGAACGAGGGGGGCAAAAGAAGAAGCGCAGCTTGGGTTTCCGCACGTCACCCAATTTGCTTTACCTGTTTTATATAAAAAACGGCAAAAGCACATACAGGAGGAAGAAGCAAGACTGGATGCGCTTCTTGCGGTGATGTCTTCTTTAGATGATAGTTGCCTCCTTCACCGCGGAGGGATGGAAGCACTGCAAATAACAAAGCAGCAATCACGTGCGATTTTAAAAGCTGGGGGAGTGTCAGCGGCAGAAGGGTACGTGCAGCTTCAAGAGTTAGATGAAGCGTTAATCAAAAGGAATGCTTCCCCTGGAGGAAGTGCAGATATGCTGGCAGCTGCCTTGCTTATTGATAAGCTTTTACACTTATCATCTCAACGATCACAGTTGATGGCAGAAAAAATTACCACATAAGGGAGGAGAGGGAATATGGAAGCGCTGCAGTTTGAATTTCAAACGAATGAACCCATTCCAAACAGAGCACATGTTGGTGTCGTTGGATCAGGGGATTTAGAGATTATGATGGAACCAGTGGAAGAACCGCACACAAGTGTAGAAGTACGGACGAGTATACAAGGATATGAAAAAATGTGGAGATTGGTGCTCGAGCGATTTATCGAGGAAAACAACATATCTGCAAAAGTGAAAATTAATGATTTCGGAGCAACACCAGGGGTTGTTCGGCTTCGCTTGGAACAAGCATTGGAGGTGAGTAAAAGCAATGTTGCACTTTAAAGAGAGTCTTGTAGAATTAAGTGCTCGTGAACGTATTCGTGCGCTAATGGATAAAGGAAGTTTTCGGGAGCTTTTAGGTCCGTTTGATGGAGTGGAATCACCGCACTTGGCAAAGCAAGGGATTGTGCCGCAAAGTGACGATGGAGTCGTTGTCGGCAAAGGTGCAATAGATGGAACCCCCAGCGTCGTCATTGCGATGGAAGGGGATTTTCAAGGAGGAGGCATTGGAGAAGTAGCAGGTTCAAAAATTGCCTCTGCGCTTGAATTGGCTTTAAACGATAATAAAAGCGGGGAGCCGACAAAAGCAGTGATTGTGTTTGACACAGGTGGTGTCCGCCTCCAAGAAGCGAACTATGGATTGCTGACGATTGCTGAAATCCACGCTGCGATTGTGGCACTGCGTGAATACAGTCCGGTCATTGGTGTGATTCCTGGTAAAATCGGCGCCTTTGGGGGCATGGCGATTAGTGCCGGGCTGTGCAGCGCGTTAGTTATGACAAAAGAAGGCAGGCTGTGCTTGAACGGTCCGGAAGTGATTGAGCAAGAAGCCGGTATAAGAGAGTTTGATTCCAAAGACCGTACGCTCGTTTGGCGTACAATGGGAGGACGTCAGCGTGTGTCTACCGGCTATGCCGATATTGAAACCGAAGATGATACGTGGACAATCAGAAATCATATCAGCGAATTATTTGCAAAAGAACACCATCCACGCAGTGCCAATATTGATGAGTTTCACTCCATTATCCGTGCAATAGATACGTCTTCTGAGGTTGCACCAGAAGATTTTCGAGACATTGCAGAAAAAAAAGAAAATAAATTATCGAACCATAAAAAGAAGCCAGAACTAGAAAACAGCAGAGGGAAAATCTGGTTTGAAGCATTAACAGGTCAAACAGCAGAAGACAATAGGGATGCAGCTTCTGTCTTATGTGCAGAAGGGAAAATAAACAATGAAACAGCGAGTTTTTTGGCGGTTGTTCCAAACAAACAGGCGCGATTCCCACGAGCGCGAAATGGCGAGGTTGGATTAGAAGAAGGCTGGATGCTTGCCGAACACGTACGAAAGATTATGGAAGAAGATCGAAACCGGGAAAAAAGACCAATTGTTGCGATTGTCGATGTGCCAAGTCAAGCATATGGATACAAAGAAGAATTGGCAGGGATTTATCTTTCTTGTGCAGCGGCGGCGGATGCTTATGCCTCAGCGAGAATGGCAGGTCATCCTGTGATTGCGCTCATCGTTGGCCAAGCAATCTCTGGTGCATTTTTGTCGCACGGTCTTCAAGCAAACCGCATTCTGGCGCTTGACGATGAGAACGTGCAAGTGCAAGTGATGTCAAAGCAATCGGCTGCTAGAATTACGTTGCGAACGATTGCGCAGGTCGAAGAAGCAGCAAAACAAGTGCCGGCTACAGCGTATGATGTGCACTCCTTTGCAACTCTCGGTGCACTAGATGAACTGATTAAAAACGTACATCCTGACAAACCAGCAGATGCTGACGTGGAGCAAGTTGAGAGAACGCTGGCAAAAACAGTGAACGATATTCGCGAAAGGAAATCAGGGTTAGAACATCGTTTACAAACGCCTGCTGCGGTGGAGGGTGGAAGAAAAGCGTCGATAGAAGTACGGCGGTTAATGGAGGAACAATGGAAATAAGACCGCATGATTTATTAGCGTTTGAGCATATGAATGATTTGCTCTTTGGGGAAACTCCACCAGGCTGGGTGAAAGGCTCTGTGGCTAAAACACCTTATGTTGTTGTAAGACGTGCGCCCATCACGAATAATTGTGTTCCTGTTGGAATGAGAGGCACAGAACGCAGCCATCGCTTAAAAGCCTTGCTTCCGCTTGATAAAATAAAAGCTCGCTATTCACCGGAATATATTACAAAGCACCGCTTATGGCATGAAGTTGATAAGAAGCGGTTGGAACTGCCTGTTTTGAAAGGTCTTGATGCTATGGACCGCATCTTTTCGGGGGAAGGTTTATCATGGGGAGTGACAGGCAGTGCCGGTTTTGAACTGGTAACCGGAATTCATACTGTATCAATATCGAGTGATTTAGACGTGATTGTCCGTACGAATCATATGATGCTTGAGACGGCAATGTATCTATATGAAGAATTTCAACGGCTTCCATTCCGCGTCGATGTTCACATGGAAGGGCAGGCCGGGGCTTTTGCTTTAAATGAGTACGTCCAAAACACTGGAAAAATACTGCTTCGAACAAAACAGGGACCACAACTGGTGTTTGACCCGTGGAAGCAGGAGGAAAAAGCTGTTCTTTGAAGGAAGGGACCTGTCTGAGAAGGCAGGTCCTGTTTGTTGTTACACATGCAGGTGCATATAATGGTGTTATGCATGCTGAATATGAATAAAGCTCTTTGTTTTCATGCATGACGTGTTGAAAGAAAGGGGGGAGAGGACGGCTGTGCAGACGAAGCGGAGACGTATCTTTATGTTTTTGCTGGCTGGGAGTGCATGTGCCGCAGGGTTTCTGGCATATGGAATACATTGGGCGTTTTTTGATATGGAGAGACTGCCAGCCGGAGAACATCTCACAGAAGCAACGTCACCAGACGGCACGTACACATTAAAAGCGTATGCATCACACGGCAATGCTACTGTTTCGAATGCTGTACGCGGAGAATTAGTGTTCCATGAAGAAAAGGATAAAACGAAAAACATTTACTGGAATTACCGAGAAGAATCTGCAGACATTCGGTGGATGGATGATGATACAGTGGAAATAAATGGCCGTACGCTGGACGTTCCGCATGACACCTATGATTTTCGAAAGGAATGAACGTAAGGCAGTGTTAGTACAGGAGATACATTGAGGTGTTGACTTGAAGAAAAAAATGAAAAGAAGGCTGCTGTATGTTTTCGGTGCTTCTCTATTGGCTTATCTGTTTTTTTATTTTCAAAACAATGCCCTCGTAACAACAGAATACACGATTCGCTCTGAAGACGTGCCGAATTCTTTTGACGGATATACCATTGTTCACTTATCAGATCTTCACGGAAAATATTTTGGGGACAATCAAAGTATCTTAGTGGAAAAAACTGCGGATATGAATCCGGATATGATTGTATTTACCGGGGATATAGTGGATGAGGACAGATATGACGAGCAAGCGGGCCAAATATTGATGGAAAAGCTGACGGAAATGGCGCCCGTCTATTACGTAACAGGCAACCATGAATGGAAGTCTGGGAGATTTGGTTCGCTGGAGAAGAAGCTGCAAGGCGTCAATGTCACAGTATTGAGAAACAAAACAGAAGAAATCGTTGTGCAGGGAGAGTCGATTCGTATAACAGGAATTGATGACCCAACGCAGGCAAATGGCTTTTCTCAAGAAGAGGAAACGGCCGAATTATTTATAAAAGAAGCGCTGGCGGATGTTTCTCATGATGATGGCTTTCATATGCTGCTGTCTCACCGGCCGGAGTTAGCATCATTGTATGCGCGATATGACATGGATGCCGTGTTTTCTGGCCATGCCCATGGCGGACAATTTCGCATTCCTTTTGTGGGAGGGGTTATAGCGCCAAATCAAGGGTTGTTTCCAGAATATGACGGCGGAGCGTATGCGATAGAAAATACAACCATGATGGTCCATCGCGGCTTAGGTAATAGCGTCATTCCTGTTCGAATCTTCAACCGGCCGGAAATTGTCGTTGTAACGCTGAACAAAGAGTAATACATAATGCACCACTTATGACAAAAACAGCGCCGTTTATCGAAAACACAGAGGAACATGGCAGAAACAGTGATGGGAAAAACGATGAATGACAGATGGCTATATGCAAATCCGGCATAAAGGGTTCTTGCAGGGTAGGAATGGAAAGGAGAGAAGTGCCAGTAGATGAACAGTCCGTTACAAAAATCGTCCAGCGACCGGTCTTTATGGGGAGTGTGCGGGGGGATTGCTGAATACTTCGGTGTATCGTCTCTTATGACAAGAATCCTTTTTATTGTGATTCCCGCATCGCTTTTCGTTTATATTGTTTTAGCTAACCTAATGCCAGACCGCAGTCGTCTGCTATAAATGCTGAGTACGCCCAGCTGCTCTTATTATATTCGCGACACGCATTGTGCTGGCTAAATATGCTGGGCGTCAGGAACCACAGCGATTAAAGACATTCCTGTGCGAACGCTTCTCTTACTTTTTATGCTTGTCCTCCAGAAGCGTTTTTATTTCTTGTAAGAGGCGGATTTGTTCGTCCTGCTTTTTAGTAATACTATTTTTCATAACCTCTAAGTTTCTTACGAGAAGAAATAAAACGAAGAGGATAACGACGATGAGAATGAATTCCATAGACAGCTCCTTTTTTTGGGGATACATACCTTCTTTGTCACCATTTTACGCCAACTTCGGCCGTTTTCCAAACAGCAGGATAATTAGAAGAATTGGTGAACTGGTAGGAGAGAAGTATTGCCAATGCATAGAAAGGAGACTATATATGAAGTTCATTGATTTAAGCGTACCGCTGAGTCCGAGTGTTAAGGAGCCGCTTCCCCCGTCCATTGTGTATCATTCTCATGAAGAAGGAGCAGAGCAGGGTGCGAAGCTGCTTGGGATTGAAAAAGAAGCTTTTCGCAACGGCAAAGCGTGGGCTACAGAAACTGTCACGGCAAATACGCATGCCGGCACGCACATTGACGCACCATGGCATTACGGAGAACAATCCGCAGGCAGACGAGCGCGAACGATTGAGGAAATGCCGCTTGACTGGTTCTTTCGTGATGCCGTTTTATTTGATTTTAGTGGAGCTGCACCAGGCTATGAAATTTCTTCTGAGGATTTTAAAGCGCAGCTAAAAGACATGAATTATACTTTAAAACCTTATGACATCGTGCTCGTTCGAAGTGATGCTGATAAGAAACTCTATGACGAGCAATATGCGTTTTTGCATGCCGGTGTGTCGGCGGAAGCAACACGCTGGCTGCTGGACCAAGGTATCAAAGTCGTTGGAACTGACGGCTGGGGGTGGGATATTCCGTTTCATATTCAAGCCAAACAGCATCAAAAAGCACCGGAGAAAAGTGTGATGTGGGAAGCGCATTATGTGGGGATAGAAAAAGAATACTGCCAAATAGAAAAGCTCGCTAATCTCGATAAAATTCCAGTCCGACACGGTTTCACAGTAGCGTGTTTTCCAGTGAATATTGAAAAAGCAAGCGGTGCCTGGACGCGTCCCGTTGCTTGTATTGAAGAGTAACAGAACAGATTGTTTTCAATGACAACGAAACTGTTTTTCTTCACGTATTTGAATCAATTTCATAATTCAGATCTATCACATTATAAACGAACATTATATGAAATCCCCTCGTTATCATTCGATTTTCGCTTCAGGCGGACGCTTTCCGCGGGCTTGGCTTCAGCCTCCTTGGCAGCAAGCTGCCTGTGGGGTCTTCAGCTCAAGCTTATCCCGCAGGAGTCGCCGCCTTACGCTACAATCGAAATAATGTTCGCTTTTGATAATCATAAAAGCACTTATGAAATTGATTCATTTAGCCGACATGAGAAATAATTAATTTTTATATTGATAGAAAAGGACGATATGCTGGTGCGAATCAACTAGTGATGCTGCTAATATGTTGAGAAAACCGTCACACGTGCAGCGGGGCTGTCATCTGTACCTGAAAGCTTGGCTGTCGCCAAGCTTTCTTTAGACTGTAGAAACGCGGCGGTTTCCCATAGAGGTTGAGCAGCAAGCTGAGATTTTCTCATCGAA
>NZ_FNDK01000021.1 GCF_900099605.1 Alteribacillus persepolensis | reverse complement strand
TGGCGGTTCGTTCTACAAAAGGCAGAAGTCCTTCTTTATCGTAGTAGCGTAAAGTATATACAGTAAGGTTCAATTTTTTGGCGACGTCGCTGATAGAATAGGTTTTCATCATTTATCTCCCTTTCTTTCATAACATAGACCTTGAGTTAACTCTACTAGTGTGAGGGATTTTATCATGATGTTTGACAAATAGCAAAGAAGGCAGAGCTTGCTTCTTTTCAATAGACATATACTTATTTTAAAGAAAACGCCATGTCAATGGGGTAAATCTTCATAAGGATGAAACGTTCGCCTCTTGACCTAGAGTTAACTATAAGGATTAATATGATTATTGTAAGAAGCACAAGCAGGGGAAGAAAGAAATGATGGGCCATCTTAACCTAAGTTCCTCATTTAAACCCTGTGCCAGCTGCAATCTCTTGAAACATACAAATGATAGGAGGTTTTCTGATGATAACTGCTAAAGCACGAGCTGTTGACGGTCCTGACAAATCGTTTCGAGCGGCTGAAATTAAACGGCGCAATCTTGATTCACATGATGTTTTGATTGAAATTAAGTATGCAGGAATATGCCATTCTGACATTCATACGGCTCACGGTGAATGGGGGGATGTGCCTTATCCTCTCGTACCTGGACATGAAATTGCAGGAATTGTTGCGGATGTAGGGTCAGAGGTAACAAAATACAAGGTTGGCGACCGAGCAGGAGTAGGGTGTATGGTTGACTCTTGCGGCGAATGTGAGAACTGCCGTAAAGGAGAAGAGCAATACTGTCTCAAAGGAAACGTCCCGACCTACGCTGGTGTTGATAAATACGGAGAGCCAACTCAAGGCGGTTATTCTACCCATATTGTTGTAACGGAGGATTTCGTACTCAAAATACCTGATAATATAGAGCTTGATGCTGCAGCGCCATTACTTTGTGCGGGTATTACGACATATTCACCGCTCAATCATTGGGGAGCTGGCCCAGGTAAGAAAGTAGCTGTTGTTGGCATGGGCGGTCTTGGGCATATGGCGGTCAAGATTGCACACGCCATGGGTGCAGAAGTTACCGTCCTGTCTCAATCATTGAGGAAAAAAGAAGATGGATTACAATTTGGTGCAGAAAACTACTATGCCACCAGTGACCCAGCTACATTTGAAAAACTTGCCGGCACTTTTGATTTGATTATTAACACAGTAAGTGCAAATATTGACATGAATGCTTATCTCTCACTATTAGCACTAGATGGAACTTTAGTAAATGTTGGTGCGCCTGCAGAACCACTGGCATTGAATGTGTTCTCACTTATTCCTCACCGCCGTTCTTTTGCAGGTTCACTGATTGGAGGCATTCGTGAGACGCAGGAAATGCTGGATTTCTGTGCCACGCATAACATTGCTCCTAAAATTGAAGTGATTTCAGCTGATGACATTGACGAAGCATACGAGCGGGTATTAGCTTCCGATGTAAAGTACCGCTTTGTGATTGATATTAGCACCATGTGAGCTGTGTCAGCGATATGTTTTGACAGTAATGACAAGATGTCCTAAAAGCCTGGCTTTTGGGGCATCTTTTTATGTAGGTTTTATACAACTGGGCTCTGCAATATTTGTTAGGGTTTTAGAAAAATGATGCCACGTACACAAGCTGTGACACCTTTTACACTTAAATCTCGTCTGCGGGAAGTAAACAGGCTGTATTCATTTTGCTGCTGGTGTTTCAAAGGGCGTAATAGTTTAAAACGTGTTTTAAAATAAAATTTTGTTGGACAGTTTAGGGGGAAGAGTGGCAGTGAGGCAGTGAATACTAGGTGAAATGAAAAATCGCAAGGGAGACCTCAAATGAGTGCCCTTGCGATTATATTCTTTAGCAATGTCAACACGTCAGCTCTGGTTTTTAAGCTATATAGTCTTCGCGATCAATGTTATTGGTATCTTCTTTGATATAATATCGTCCTTTTGTGGCAATGGCTAAAACAATTGTGAGGATAGCAGCAAGGATGGAGGCAAAAAATGCTGCAGTACTTTGCAGGAATGTTCCCATGAAGCCTAGTGCTGCGATAGTACCAAGCCCACTTGCTATAATAAGTGCTCCTACACCAACCGGATTCCATTTATATAAATTTTCTTGTCTCTCTTCATAATAGCCAGGACCAATCTTTAGGATTTTTTTAACAAAAATAGCATCTACAACTAAGATAGTTGCCCACGTTAAGAGAAAGACGCCTTGGAATGTCATGACAGCTTCGAGATGCTCAACAATATTAAGAAGCATTAGGATGATTGCCGACACACCAGTAATCACAACCCAGAAATGTCTTCCTGGTTTAAATTTAAATACATTTTCAAAGAAACTTGATAATGATAAGGAACCACTATAAATATTTGTCACATTGATTCTAATTTGAGTTAACATTGTAAATAAGGCTCCCCAAATACCAAGAAGCAGTACAATATATACTCCTGGATTTGGTTCTGCAAGGCGAACACCGAACCAAATACCAAGTCCTCCCATTACCCCAAAGCAGAAGATTTGCGGAATGAAACCAATCGCAAAAATTCCAATTTTCGTATCTTTCGGTTTCAAAAAGCGGGCATAATCTGAAGCAAGAAGCGGAGTTAACCCCATAATTCCGTGCTGCATTCCAATACATAGGAGTAATGCAGTGCCTCCTACTTGAACACCTTCAGGCATGTATGACCAAAAGGCACCTTCATAGCTGGATGTTTTCATGGCAGCAATGACAACGGCTGCTATTAAGAATACAAAAAATAAAGGTAAAGACCATTTCTGCAGTTTATCTAATTGCTTAATTCCAAACCAATTTAATGGGATAACAATGGCCCCAAAGAATAGAATCAGCACCCATTCTGGAATAACGGGAAAAAACTCGTAAATTGCAGCAACGAGTATTAAACCTTCGAGTGCACAATACATAATGAAATTAGTAGCATAAATTAATGAGGTCAAGGATGCGCCGATATAGCCAAATCCTCCCCCCCTTGATAATAGATTTACGTTCATTCCAGACTTTGCAGACAAATAAGCAATAAATGTCCCTAGTATCCCTGCTACCACAATGGCATAAACGGCAGAAATGATGGCATTGATTGCTCCGAATTGAAGTGCCATGACACTTCCCATTTGAAAGTAAAAGATTGCCGTTGCAATCCCGAATGTAATATTAGTTATGCTTAACCAACCCATATTTCTCTTGGCACGAGGGACTTTTTCAAGTGAATAATCATCACCGTTTCCCTGTGACTGGCCAGATTCTTGAGATTGATATGCTTCCATATGATCAGCTCCTTATTGTAATGTTTAAAGTCCATATCTCAAGGGTGTCCTAAGGAAGTGCAACTTTCATAAAGTATCACTATGTGAGTTTTATCTCAAATCGCAAATGATGAGTTTTTTTCAAAAGAAAGCTCTTTATCTGTCTTATACTGCACTTATCTTAATAAATGGTTAAAATCCGTATAAAAACATTATTTTTATGAATAAACATTCGTTTTTTTGAAGAATTTTTGATTAAAACTACCACAAAAGCAAGGGAGAATGAGTATAAGCTTTCGTCTGAAATCACATGCCTCGATAAAGAAGTTATTAAGGTGAGAGAATGTTTTATTCTAAAGGAGAGAGGTTTCATAAACACAAAAGAAAGGCCTGACAAGTAAACAGGTGCAACATGTAATAAAGGAAATGAAATGAGAAAATGCAGCAGTTATCGGTTTACACATACTTTTTATAAATCATTGAATAGACAATTTTTCTGTTAGCGGTGGGGACATTGTCTATATCATTGAGGAGATAATGGGGATGGAACAAGAATGTAAAGAAGCGTACAACAAAGAAACAGACCGTATTTTTCATCGTTTAGTTTAACCAATCAAAAAGGATGACAGAGGGGAAAGCAAGGGTAGCAGCTGAGGGAAGAATGAAAAACAGTGCTTACATTTAACAGTTATTGAGAAATTATTCAGTATGACTTTCCGTTTTTCTCTCACGCTTTCCTTTCATAGATTCATTTTTGACAAATATACACAAAATACGACATGATTGCGCGAATTTTTAAATGTGAAATGAATAAGACGGATTAAGAAAGAGAAACAAGACGAAAGCTTGAATAATGATTGAAGATCGCATGTGTTTCATATTTTTATTTTTGTTAGACTCTACAAATGTTCGTGCAAATTTCAGCTATGATTCCATTTCTATGCCTTTTATAGCTGTGTTTATTTTTTGCAAATCGTATTGTAGACAGCAGCCAGGTAAATTTCTTGTCAATGGTAGAGAATGGAGTTGTTGTTTTAGATTAGTTTATTGTAAGTGAAGAATACGCCTTGTTATTAAAAGGTTTATTCGATTTATATTGATGTTACATGTTATCCGTTCTTTGTGGAGATAAAGCCCAAATGTATAAACGAAAAAAGAGTTATTTATAAAAATAGTAGTACTTTTTATTTAATAAAAGTAAAGTTAGGGTTTAATAGGGTTTTTCGCGATTTACGAAAGGTGTATGAGAAAATGTTACATAATTCAACAGGAAAAGAGCGTTTTGGGCTGGCGTTATTGCTCGGTATGCTGGGAATTTTAGGGCCGCTGAATATCGATATGTATTTGCCAAGTTTTCCTGATATTGCTGATGATTTCGGTACGACTGCCTCGTTTGTACAGCTTAGTTTAACTACCTGCTTGATTGGTCTTGCTGTTGGTCAAATTGTAGTTGGTCCCATCAGTGATTCTAAGGGGAGGAGAAAACCCCTGCTGGTATTTATTTTCCTATTTGCTTTGTCTTCACTTCTATGCGCTCTAGCTCCAAACATTTATATATTTGTGGCCGCCCGGTTTTTACAAGGATTCACTGCTTCGGCGGGTATTGTTCTATCCCGCGCTGTTGTACGGGATGTATTTACTGGAAGGGATATGACGAAATTCTTCGCACTTCTGATGGTCATCAATGCAACGGCACCGATGGTTGCACCTATGGCTGGGGGAGCGATTTTGCTTCTTCCATTTGCCAACTGGAGTACGATTTTTTATTTCTTAGGTTTAGCTGGATTGATTATTGTTTTTACAATATATATAAAGTTATCTGAAACCTTGCCAACAGAGAAACGGATTCCAAGTAAGTTAGGTGATACCTTTCGCACAATCGGTGACTTGCTGAAGGACCGATCCTTTATCGGTTATACGTTGACCATTGGGTTCGTCCATGGGGGAAGTTTTGCCTATGTCTCGGGAACTCCGTTTGTATATCAGGATATCTATGGAGTGTCCCCGCAAGTTTTTAGTGTATTGTTCGGAATAAACGGACTTGCCATCATTTCTGGAAGTATGATTATCGGGCGCCTGGGTGGCATCATTCACGAAAGAAGCCTGCTCCGCGCTGCTGTTATCATTGCTGTAAGTGCGACGTTCTTTCTTTTGATCATGACCGTTATCGAAGGGCCGCTAGCCACACTGGTCATTCCGATATTTATTTACATGACGTCGATGGGGATGGTCCTAACAAGTACTTTTACCCTTGCAATGGAGTATCAAGGACATCGTGCAGGAAGTGCAAGTGCCGTATTAGGTATGCTTCCGTTATTGTTTGGATCCCTTGTTTCTCCTATTGTTGGGATGAATGAAACGACCGCAGTACCGATGGGAGCAATTTTATTCACTACGGCATCTATTGGTTGTATCATCTTCTTTACATTAACGAAGAAAAATCAATGAGCGAAAGCGCAGGAACTGTCTCAGGCAATGAAAAAACTAAATTTTTCACCTCGCTTTCAGGTTGTCGAGAAAATCTCGGCAGCCTTTGTTTTTCATCGAGTTCATTTGTTACAACGAATTGTTTTCCAAGGTGGTGAATTCTTTGTTTCACTCCCGAAAAGAAGGAAAAAACGAGGTTGAAGGGATGGTCATTTTCCCTGTCAAGTGTTGTATACATCCACAAAAATTCCCCCTGAATTTTCTCTGATTTTTATATCTTAGCCCATATAATGGAAATAGTTTATAGATTATAATGATAATTAGAAATAGATAAAAAATTATGTCTAAATTTATTCAAAGAAGGGGTTTTCCCACTTTTATGAAAGCGGTTACTTTTGGCCGGTTAGCCAAGTAAATACCGAACGAGGAGGTTCTATATGTATCGTTTACCAAGTGGGGAGGAAATATTTGTTATCGATGCCCATATTGCTTTATGGGACGCCAGCAAGGAGAATCAGCGCAATGTTCATGGCGAGCAATTTATTAATTGCTTTTATGACTACCACACTAGTCTAAGCCCAAAAGAGTACTGGTGGCCAAAGGATGATTTTCTGAAATACAGTAAAGAGCGGCTGGTGAAAGATGTATTTATAAAGGGACACGCTGACATGGCTTTCTTTCAACCTGTCTTTTTGAATGAATTTTATAAGAACGGGTTTGGTAACTTAGAGGCCAATGCTCAACTTGCCAAGGAATATCCGAATCGTTTCATTTGCAATGGAACATTCGATCCCCGACATGGCAGCCGAGGTCTAGAAGTACTAGAGGCAATGAAAGAAAAATATGACTTACAGGGCGTCAAGCTTTATACTGCTGACTGGTACGGCGACTCCAAAGGATATAAGCTTTCGGATCCATGGGCTGTTCGCTATCTGGAGAAATGCGAAGAACTCGGGATTAAGAATATCCATATACACAAAGGACCTACTATTACACCGCTCAATCGAGATGCTTTTGATGTCGCTGATGTGGATGATGTAGCTACCACTTTTCAAGGACTAAATTTCATTGTAGAACATCTTGGATTACCTCGTTTGGAAGATTTTTGTTGGATTGCTACTCAAGAGAAGAATGTCTACGGCGGCCTGTCCGTTGTCATGCCATTTATCCATGCCCGTCCCCGTTATTTCGCGGAGATTATGGGAGAATTACTCTTTTGGCTAGATGAAGAC
The DNA here is from genome assembly GCF_900099605.1 of Alteribacillus persepolensis. Taxonomy (GTDB): domain Bacteria; phylum Bacillota; class Bacilli; order Bacillales; family Marinococcaceae; genus Alteribacillus; species Alteribacillus persepolensis. The sequence continues at coordinate 53,510 of NZ_FNDK01000021.1, read as the reverse complement.
AGAATTCTATTTGGCAGTGACTATGCCATTTGGGAGCCGGGCTGGTTAATCGAGAAATTCGCTGAATTTGAGTTGCCAGAAGACATTGCAAAGGAAACTGGCGCCGTTTTTGATGATAAAGTGAAGAAAAAAATTCTTGCCGAGAATGCTGCCAGACTCTATGGTATCGATATCAAATCCCAGAAGGAAAAAATAAAAAATGACAAGATCGACAGACAGTTAAACATGTCTAAAGTTTAAAGAGGCTCCCCATATAATCAGAAAGGGTGAGTGTATGCAGAAAGAGCAGGAAGTTCAGGGCAAGCTGCAGAAGGTACACGATCCAGAATTGGATCAGCCGCTACCAGAACTTGGTTTTATTGATCGGACTATCATTGATGAAAATGATGTTGAAATCGTATTCCGGCTACCGACGTACTGGTGTTCTCCCAATTTTGCTTATATTATGGCTGAGGATATCAGGCTGTACGTCTCTGAATTGGATTGGGTGGAATCTATTAAGGTGCGACTAATTGATCATTCCGCTTCTGAGGAAATCAATGAAGGAGTGACTCGCGGGAGGAAATTCAGTAATTCCTTCAATGGTCAGTCAGACGGGGAACTAGAAGGACTTAGAAGAAAGTTCCAGATTAAAGCTTTTTACGCCCGGCAAGACCGGCTAGTTAGGCACTTGTTGAACAATGATCTTCTGGATGAAAAGCAAGTGATTGCATTGACTGTTGACCAACTGAAATGCTTGAACTTGTCTTGGGAAGGTGCAAGTTTAAGAGAGAAATATTTGGTGAAAAAACAGGAATTAATGCATCCAGAAGCTAATGTATATGCTATCACGGATCATGAAGGCAAGAAGATTTCCATCGAAGAATTGCCGGGCTATATGTTTGGTATAAAAAGCACCCGGTTGAGCATGGAGTTCAATGGACACTATTGCAGAGGTCTTCTAGAAGCCCGCTATCACTTGAGCGGGAAAAATTAGAAGAGCTCTTAACATTATCAATTAAAAAAGAAAGGTGAGGTAAAATGAGCAAAAAAGTACTTATTATCACAGGTGATGCAGTAGAAGCATTGGAAGTATTCTATCCTTATTACCGTTGTATTGAGGAAGATATCAGTTGTACCATTGCTGCACCTAAGAAGAAAAGCCTTCAGACAGTGATTCATGATTTTCTGCCGGAAATGGATACATTTACGGAGAAATGGGGATATAAAATTGATGCTCATGCAGCTGTGGAAGATGTTAACCCAGCTGATTATGCCGGTCTGATTATCCCAGGGGGCCGGGCTCCTGAATATATTCGTATGGATGAAAAAATACAGGAAATTACCGCCCATTTCCTTTCGGAAAACAAGCCGCTTGGTGTTATTTGCCATGGCCAACTGGTTTTGACGACCGTTCGTGATTTTATTAAAGGGCGTGAAATGACTGCTTATTCCGCTTGCAGACCAGAAGTTGAAGCTGCAGGGGCTGTGTACATGGAAAAGATGTTGCATGTGGAAGGCAATATTGTATCCGGCCATGCATGGCCGGATTTACCTGGCTTTATGAAAGAATTCTTTAAACTATTGAACGTTAAAGAGAGTGCTAAAGTATAGGAATTCTATATCCAGGTGAAGCTGCAGAAAATTGTTCTGCAGCTTTTTCTGTATTAAAGGCATTGTGCGAAGTGGACTTAAGTCTTTGTGTTACGTGTTATTCAGGACAAAACCTTTAAGAATGCAGTACAACCGTTCCGTACTGCTTCTTCTGCGGTTACGAAACGATGGAAGGGCTGAATAACCAAAGTGATGAAAACGACATGCGGTTGGTTTTAAACACTTTGAGTGCTCACGCATAAGAGAGTTATTACACCATTAGTTAAAAAGACAAACAATTCAGGTAGGATAAAGGAACAGGAGCTCATAGATCCCGCCACAGCATTTGATTTTAGAAACTATAATAAATGTTTCATTAAAAATTGAGATTCTTTTGAAAAGGTTGGTGAGATATCCCTTGCAATTATTACCAGAACTTTCTGTAAAGATCATCAAGGAAGTACATAATATCATCAAAGAAGAACTAATCATCGTTGATAAAAGCGGTATAATCACTGCTTCGACGGACCAAGAGCGTATAGGGAATTTTCATGAAGGTGCTGTGTTTGCCATGAAAATGGAGTATAAATATTATATAACAAAGGAGAAAACTCAGGTGCTACAGGGGGTGAAAGAAGGAATTAATCTTCCCATATTCTTTGATAATGAAGTGATCGGTGTCATTGGGATAACCGGGGATCCTTTAACAGTAGAACCATATGCAGATCTAATTCGAAAAATGACCGAATTAATGATTAAAGAAGCTTATCATATTGAACAAAAGGAATGGGAGCTGAGGGGACTTGAGGCGTATTTCCACGAATGGGTATATGCAAAAGAAGTGGACGAGGAATTTATTCGCAAGGGACAAGTATTAGGAGTTGCTATCGGCACCCCTTACATCTGTGCCTTTGTGGAGCTGGATGCTAAACAGTCTGATAAGGATTTCAAGCAGATACAAACGTACCTTCTTGACGTATTCAAAAGGCATTTTCCAAAGAAAGAAGACTTTATGATTCGGTGGGGAGACGGACGTTTTATGGTATTCAAAACTTATAAAGGGAAAGAATCAAAAGACTGTCTAAAGAGTGAATTAAAAAGATGTCAGCAATCTATCAAGGTTAAATATCAGGCTAATCTGATTGTTGGTCTTAGCAAGTCGATTGTTACCTATCAAATTCATAAGGCTTATAAGGAAGCAGAAATCGCGTTAAACGTTGCAAAGACCAAGGAAGGTTTTATTCAATATGAAGATTTACTACTCGATATTGTTTTGGAGGAGATTAAGGAAGAGACCAGTCAAGAATTTATTCAAAGGGTACTTGGGAGAATACGTCGAGACGATGAACTGCTGGCAACTCTAGCTATCTATCTGAATCATGACCAGTCGATTAAAGAGACAGCCTCTTATATGCATATCCACACCAATACTCTTCACTATCGCTTAAAACAAATTAAAAAGATCACGGGTCTTGATCCAAGAAAGACAGAGGCTATCGCTCTGTTTTATGTCGCCATCTGCCTGCTAAAACAGGATATACCCAAGAAGAAAACAATTTTGGTTAATAACACAATTTAACTAAGTGGTAGAGGGGTTTTTTTTGGATAACTACCCGTATAATTTCACTGTTTTTCCTATTAGTATAGGAAGAAAACAAGGAGAATGCTTATGCTAACGGAAAAGGCGAGAGATCAACTTGCATCGATTGCGGGGCAGGAGAACATGAAAACGGATACCGCAAGCTTGCTTGCTTACTCCTATGACTCGACTTCTCAATATCAGGCGATGCCTGATGCAGTGGTATCCCCTGCAACAACGAATGAAGTGGCCTCCATCGTTCAGGTATGCAATAACGAGAACATACCGATTGTTCCAAGGGGGTCTGGCACAAATTTGTGCGCTGGTACTACCCCTTTGGAAGGTGGAATTGTACTCTTGTTCAACCGAATGGATCAAATAATAGAAGTTGATGAGGAAAATCTCACTATTAGAACCCAGCCCGGTGTATTCACTAAGGACATAAACAAAGTCGCCGAAGAAGTCGGGCTTTTTTATCCACCCGATCCAGGCTCGATGCACATCTCCCAGATAGGCGGGAATATCAGTGAAAATTCAGGAGGATTGCGCGGGTTAAAATATGGGGTGACCAGAGATTACATCCTCGGATTAGAAATTGTCCTTCCTAATGGAAAAATCATCCGCACTGGCGGCAAGCTGGCCAAAGACGTGGCGGGTTATGATTTGACCAGGCTGTATGTTGGCTCAGAAGGTACATTGGGCATCGTTACTGAGGCAACATTAAAGTTGATTCCACAGCCAGAAACAAAGAAAACAATGCTTGCGCTCTACCGGGATTTGGAATCTGCAGCAGAGACGGTATCTGCCATTATTGCCAATCGAATCATCCCGGCCACCTTGGAATTTCTTGATCAGGCTACTGTGAGGGTTGTCGAGGACTTTGCTCAGATAGGGTTGCCTACTGATGCTCAAGCCGTTTTATTAATTGAGCAAGACGGTGCATCTGAAGTGGTAGCAAGAGACATGGAACGGATAGCTGTACTATGTAAAGAAAACAATGCATTTAAAGTTACCGTTGCTGAATCAAAACAACAAGCGGATGCTTTGACTTCTGCTAGAAGGACAGCGTTATCCGCTCTCTCTAGACTAAAACCGACTACAATCTTGGAAGATGCTACAGTGCCTCGTTCCGAGATTGCTAAAATGGTAAGGGCGATTAACGACATTGCCGTTAAATATGAGGTTTCTATCTGTACATTTGGCCATGCAGGGGATGGTAATTTGCACCCCACATGTCTTACGGATATCCGAAATAAAGATGAGATTACGCGAGTGGAAAAAGCATTTGAGGAAATTTTTCATAAAGCAGTAGAACTAGGCGGAACTATTACGGGAGAGCATGGAGTTGGGGCAATGAAACTTCCACATCTGCACCTAAAAGCAGGAGAAGCTGGAATTGAAGCGATGCGAAGCATCAAAGCGGCACTAGATCCCAACGGCATTATGAATCCGGGCAAGGTCTTTACTCAAGCGGAAAGAAATAGGGTGGTGGTTAATAAATGACGGGAAAGAAGGAAAAGGAAAATATCCAAAGTGCCATGAAGGAAAGAATCGACTATGATGAACTCCTGAATTGTACACGATGCGGATTTTGTCTGCCGAGCTGCCCGACCTATATAGAAACAGGGAAAAATGAGGTTCATTCCCCCCGAGGCCGGATTGCTTTGATGAAAGGCTTGGTTGATGGAGAAATTGAGCCAAGCGAGGAAGTGAAACAGTCGATAAATATGTGTTTGGGATGTAGAGCATGTGAACCTGTCTGCCCTTCTGGTGTTCGCTTTGGACACTTATTGGAACAGGCCCGAGATGCCCTGCATCAGCATGAGAAAAAGTCCGTGCCGAAAAAAACTATTCGGAATCTCGTGTTCAACCAGCTATTTCCTCACCAGAATAGGATGATTAGGCTGACCGGGTTATTGGGATTCTACCAACGTTCTGGTCTTCGAAACACCGCAAAAAGACTCGGTATCATGAAATTGCTGCCCGACACATTAGAAATGATGGAAAAAGTCCTGCCGAGTGTCCCGACAAAACGTGAAATGCAACAACGCCCGCGACACCTTCTGCCAATCAATCGGTCAACGAAAAAGGTGGCATTCTTTGCGGGATGTTTAATGGACACAGTTTTCAGGCAAACCAATGAAGCTACTACGAAACTGCTGCAGTATGCTGGGTGTGAGATTGTTATACCAGAAACTCAGGGATGTTGTGGTGCTTTACATGGGCACAGCGGGGAGGTTAATAATGCAAAAGAAATGGCAAAGCGGAACATCGAAGCATTTGAAGCTGCAGATGTCGATTATATCATTACTAACGCCGGCGGGTGCGGAGCGTTTCTTGTTGATTACGGCCATTTATTGAGGGGAGAACCTGAATGGCAAGAGCGAGCTAAGGCATTTTCAAGAAAAATTAAAGATGTCACCAGTGTCCTAATGGATGCAGGATTTGATCAATTACCTCTTCAGGTAAAGGAGCGGGTTGTGACGTATCAGGACTCCTGCCACCTAAGAAATGTCCAGAGAATTTTTATGGAACCTCGAAAACTGCTGCAATCCATCGAAGGTGTCCGGTATGTTGAGATGAAGGATGCTGGACGCTGCTGCGGATCGGCAGGAATTTATAATATTACCGAGTCAGAAATGTCGATGCAAATCCTGGATTATAAAATGAAGCAAACGAAACAAACAAGAGCCAAGACGGTTGTGACAGCTAACCCAGGCTGTCTGCTCCAGATGAAACTTGGAATTGAACGTGAAGGCCTTTTTGATCAGGTAGAAGCTGTTCACATCGCGGATTTCCTCCTAGAAGCGTATGAGAATGGACAGAAACATGCAGAAGATAATGAAAGGAACAGTACAGAGGAATTTCACGTCGGTAAAACAGGAAAAATCACTCATTGACTATTTGAATTACCGCCATTTCAAGTATTAGCTAAGTGGTGGTAATTCAAAGCTGCATTGATAGGAACAGAAGAAAAATGCTCATTCGTACCAGGAAAATTAAACAGCCTCAAAGCGCTGCGTAGAATACGCAGGTTTATCCCTTATCACGCTGTTTCATTCTCGGCAAAAAAAGAGGAGCAACGGAGGAAATGATACATACATGCCTGTGTTATGAAGATGAACTTCCGTTTGAAATATTCATAATTTTTGTTTTCTTGTGTGTGAAGATGATAATATGTACTTAACGAAAATTTCCGCCAATGACACATGATCTCTTCTACTGCACAACAAAACAATAAATATAGTGAATGGGGAGGACGAACAGTTGAGTACAGAGGAATTGTATAAAAAGTCATATTTTAATCGTGTTGGGGAACTAAGCGATCTTGTGCCAGACACATTCAAAGCTTTTATGCAGTTTGATAAGCAGGCACTAGCAGAGGGAAAAGTTTCAAAAAAATTAAAAGAACTTATTGCTATGGCTGTTGCCCATACAACAGGTTGTCCTTATTGTATTGATCTTCATGTGAAGCAAGGAAAATCACAGGATGTTTCCAAAGAAGAAATGTCTGAAGCCATTATGGTAGCAACGGCATTAAAAGCAGGTTCTGCATTTGCTCACGGAGTGAATGCATTGAATGCTTATGATCAAGAGGGCGGAGAATCCTTCTATAAAGCATCTTATTTCAAGCGATTAAAAGAATTTTCGGAGTTAAATGGAGATGTATTTCAGGCGTTTATTGATTTTGATAAACGTGCCATGAAAGAAAGTATATTAAGCGTAAAAGAAAAAGAATTGATTGCTGTTGCTGTCGCTCACACCACAGGTTGTGCGTACTGCATTGATATTCATACAAAAGGAGCAAAGAAAGCAGGCGTAACAAAAGAAGAATTAGCTGAATCTATTATGGTGGCAACGGCACTGAAGGCAGGTTCAGCGTTTGCGCATAGTGTGAATGCTTTACATGCATTTGATTCATAAGACAGACGCTGTATTAGTGAAAGAAAAAAAGAACACCCATTCCTCTCATTTTGTTACCCTTAAGTTGACGGACCAAAGGACAAAGGAGAGGATATGGGTGCATAATGAACCTGTCATAAAGTGTATGGGAATAAAAGGTTCCCATAACGGCTACTTTTGGTCAAGCGTTATCAACGCTAGACCTCGGTGTTGACAGAAGAAGTCCTGTTTTTCACCGTGAACCTTTCTTTTATGCAAACAGGAGAATATCCTGGTTTGACCGTTCATCGCACGATGCGTCTGTCTGATTAATACAACGGAAGCTGGAAGAAAAAAATAGGGTAGGGAATCTAATCCATACAGTATTTGACAGAGAGTTTTGTTTTAGAGTAATGAACCTTGTGCCTTTAATTTTTAGCCGATTCTTTTCTCAAAAGGTATCTCTGAATCTTACCGCTTGGTGTTTTAGGAAGACTTTCGACAAAGTCCACTTCCCTTGGATACTGGTGTTTAGATAATTTTCCCTTTACAAAATTACTTAATTCTTTTGCCAGCTCATCAGACCCTTGAAAAGACGGATTCAAAACGACAAATGCTTTTACTATTTCGCCTTTTGCGCTATCAGGTTTACCTACGACAGCAGCTTCGCTCACTGCTGGGTGTTCAATGAGATTGCTCTCTACTTCAAATGGGCCAATTCGATATCCTGCGCTTGAAATAATATCGTCATCGCGGCCTTGGAACCAAAAATACCCTTCTTCATCTTGATTTGCTAAGTCACCAGTTTGGAACCATTTTCCGAGCATTTTACTTTCCGTTTTTTCGGGAGCATTCCAATACCCAAGGAAAAATTGAGGGAAATGAGTGGTGTCTACTACAATTTGCCCTACATCCCCCTTTTTCACTGGATTTCCGTCATTATCTACTATTGCAATATGAAAACCCGGTGCAGGCAGTCCCATAGAACCTGGTTTAACCGTCATGTCCGTCACATTTAAATTATTAACAATCATACCTGTTTCTGTTGCACCATATTGATCATAAATTTCCCGGCCGAAATTTTCTCTAAAGAAGCGTACTACTTCTGCGTTTAGAGGCTCTCCAGCACTACTGAATTTTTTGACTTGGATGTTATATTTCTTGACAAGTTCAGGACCTGCAGCCATCATCATTCTAAAAGCAGTAGGTGCATAAGCAAAATTGGAAATTTTATATTCTTCAAGTAATCTATAAACAGTAGCAACGTCAAATGGTCCTTTATAGGAAAGAATAGAAATTCCAAAACTTAAAGGAGCAAAAGTGCAATTGATAAGACCGAATGCCCAGCCTGGATCAGCTCCTCCATACAATCTATCACCAGGTTCAACACCTATGCCGTATCGCAAAAATGGGTAGGAACTGACAAAAATTTTGTGCGCCCATACAGCCCCCTTTGGTAAACCAGTTGAACCAGAAGTGTATTGAATAGTGCATGGGTCCATCACATCGGTTTTTTCTGTTTCATGTTCATCAGAAAAAGAGTTGATATATTCCCAAAATGTTTGTCCGTTTTTTGTAAGGCCGTCAATAAGTATAAGTTCTGTGGAAATATCTGTCCTTTTCAATTTATTTGCTTGTTCTTGGTTTGTAAGTAAAACTTTACATCCAGCATTCTCAAGTCTATATCTAATTGCTTCAGGACCAAATGCTGTAAATAAAGGAACATAAACAGCACCAATTTTCCACACTGCCAGTACAGTAACGTACAGTTCCATATCCTTCCCTAGTAAACCAGCTACGCGATCACCTTTTTTTATTCCTTTCGCTCGAAGTGCATTAGCCATTCGATTAGACTGTTCTTTTAGTTTATGAAACGTCCATGTTTCTTTATGTCCTGCCTCATTTTCCCAGTAAATGGCAATACGATTAGGGTCATCTGCCCAACGGTCACAACACTCATGGGCAGCATTAAAGTATTCATTCATATCCCAATCAAATGTTTTTATTACTTCTTCCCATGAAAAACGATTCATCAGCTCTTCGTATTTCATTATTATCACCCCAAAAAGTCAATGGATTTTAAAGCGTTTTCAAAAAAGGGATTATTTACCAAGCCTTTTCTAATAGAGAAAATATTTCTTTATTCAAGTCCGTTGTTTCCAAAACAACTGTATTTTCTTCACCCTGAATGTCCATAAGTATATGGTGGACTACTTCCGGAAGGCTTTCTTTTGTTACATTAAAATCTCTTAATTGATGAGGTATGTCTAACTCTAGAATAAGATTTTTAATAAGGTCTGGAGACATTTCTGCTTTTTCTTTTACACTTTTATTTTGATCTGTTTTTCCTAATGCTTCCGGGATCCGAGCTTGTTCCTCATAGGTACGCGGCAAGAGAAACGTCATTACATGCGGAAGCATAATAGCTGATGTCATTCCGTGGGGGATATCATACGTAGAGCCTAACTGATGACCGATGCTGTGTGAAAGTCCTAACTTAATATTTACAACAGAGAACAATGACAGCCAAGCCCCCATTTGACACTCGAGACGGTATTCTAGTTGCGAAGGGTTGTTTTTACTGAGCGGTAAGTATTTATACAGTTTCTTTAAAGCTTGTAAAGCTAAGCCGGTGTTTACTGGATTAGGAAAAGGAGAATAAAGGGTTTCTACTGCATGATCGACAGCTCGCATACCAGTGGAAGTCCAAAGCCAGTCTGGTGTGTCTTTTGTAAAAACTGGGTCTAAAAAGACGAAAGATGGAGTCATATTTAAGTGCGAAAACTTATATTTGGCACGGTTTTTACTGTTTGTGATTCCCGCGATACTTGTAAATTCAGCGGCTGACAATGTCGTTGGAATAGTGATGTGGGGAACAAAATGAGACATGTTTAGAGTTTTTTCTGCAACGTTGACGGAATAAGGATAAATATCTTCCTCCGACTGAATGTTTTCAGCTAGGATAAAAGATAGAATTTTTCCGGCATCAATCGGACTGCCACCTCCGCAGCTGATAATCAGATCAGGATTAAAACGGGTTATATCTTGAATGTTTTGCATTAACACATTACCTGGTACATGTTGTTTTAAAATTGTTTCATACGTTTCGACGTGGTTTTCATGAAGCAGATGAATCAAGTTCTTGTATGGATTTGTTTTTATTATACTGTTAGTAGTTACTATTAAGACTTTACTAGCTTTTAACTGCTGTATTTCATGAAGAAGTTTCTGCTCCACGACGTTTACTCCATAATGAATTCGATTAACAGGAAGGTTTTGATAAATCATAACAAAAACCCTTTCATTATTCTTTTTTCAATACTTCTATACCGCCTAGTTGTTCCGGTTGAGTAGGAGAGTTATTGAGATACATGTAAATGCCGTAAAGCCATTACTGCAGACGTGTGCTGGTTTATTTGATGCGGCAACGTAAAAGAGCAAGGGGCAGTAAATAGTATGAGGATCTGCTTAAAATCGCTAAAAATTTTATTTGTAACATCAATGACTATTGGTCACTTAGTAAAGTTATGGTATATTATTTTTTTATAATTGTCAATATTTCATATTTTCAAAAAAGTGTGTGTTTTCATGACGACACAAAAACGGCAAGTAAAACAAACAAAAAAGAAGCTTTTAAACTCAGCCATTCAATTAATAAGCACGTGTGACTACCAGCATGTAACCGTAGATAAAATTGTTGAACATTCTGGTGTATCAAAAGGTACATTATATATATATTTCAAAACAAAACATGAAATCTTTCTCCATATCTTCAACGAAATGGATTACTTTTATAAAATCTTACAAAAGTGCTGCCAAGTCATTTGAGTGCTGCAGAAAAAATAGTTAAATTAACGGAAGGGCAGATGGAATATATAAGAGGCACAATTGGTAAAGAATTGGTAACAATCATTTATCTTAGTAATCCTGAAAGCTAAAGTCATCTTGCAAAAACGGATAGGTTAATTTATCAGCTTGTGAATTCATACGTGTGCGAAGGTCAAGAAAATGAAGAATTTACTATGGTTTACGACTCGGAAGAAATGACTTTGCTAATTACAATATGGGTGCGCGGGGGAGTTTATGATTGGGCTATTTCATCACATAATAATTTAACAAATCAAAGTGTGAAGCAGGCAAAAATCCTTTTACGAGCTTAAAGAAGTAATTAATAAACACTGTAAAATATATTTAATTTTCTTAATTTTATTAAAATTGAGTTGCTTTTTAATTTGATGTGCGTATATAATGTCGTTGAAAGCGATTACCAAAGTTGGGGGGATAAAGTATGCCATTACATCCACAAGCGAAAGCTTTTTTGGATCAAATTGCAGCAGCAAAAGCAGAAGGTGCTCCTGCAATCGAGGAAATGACGGTGGAAGAAAACCGAAATGCACTTCTTGAAAACTTTAAAGCCATAGGCGGAGAACCCGAAAACGTGGCAAAGGTTGAAGATTTATCCATTCCAGTTAACGGTACAGACATTGACATTCGCATTTATACTCCTGAAGGTGAAGGTCCGTTTCCTGTATTTGTTTACTATCCTGGCGGCGGCTGGGTAACAGGGGATTTAGAGGTTGCGGATTCCACTCTACGAACTGTTACGAATGTTTCTGAATGTTTGGTTGTATCTGTTCATTACAGACTTGCCCCTGAACATAAGTTTCCTGTTGCACCTGAAGATTGCTATGCAGCTACAAAATGGGTTTCAGAAAACATTTCTAAGTACAATGGAGATCCAGAACGTTTGGCTGTAGGAGGAGACAGTGCCGGCGGCAATCTGGCTGCAGTAGTGCCTTTGATGGCTAAAGATCGTGGCGGCCCATCTATCGCTTATCAGTATTTAATCTATCCTGTAACTGATTTTACTTTTGATACGGGATCATATCGGGAAAATGGAGAAGGTCACTTTTTGGAGACAGCAGGGATGCATTGGTTTTCTGACCATTATATTGACAAAGAAGATAGAACAAACCCTTATGCTGCACCGCTTCGTGCAGATGATTTGAGCAATCTTCCCCCCGCACTGGTAATTACTGCAGAATACGATGTATTACGAGATGAGGGCGAGGAATATGCTGACCGTCTAAAAGAAGCTGGGGTTCCTGTTGAACGCACACGATATGATGGTCAGATTCACGGATTTTTCTGGATGTCTGGAATTATGGATGATGCGAGAAGGTCAATTGAACAAGTCGGAAACTCCTTAAAGAAAAATCTTTCGTACAAGCATTCTAGTTAATAATAAAATCCAATTGATAAAGAGCCGTTCCACAGGGGGACGGCTTTTTTAAGTAATATGCGGAATAACGGATGATAGATTGGAAATGGAGGTTTTTCATCTAAATGAAGAAAAGATTGAGTAATAAATAAAAGGTTGTTATAATAAAACAAACAACTGTTTGAAATTTAAAGGAAGGCGGTCGTCATGTTGAAGGAAGTAAAAAAACGTTCCTTTAATACAAAAAAATCAAACGAAAAATTTGCAAAAATAGTAAGTGCAGCTGCGGAAGTTTTTAGGATGAAAGGGTACAAAGAAGCAACACTTGAAGATATTGCGAATGAAGTTGGAATGCTAAAAGGAAGTCTGTATTACTACATCAGCAAAAAAGAGGATCTACTGTATGAGGTAGTACAAAGACCTTTATACGAAATGACCATGAATCTAAAAAATATAGCAGAATCCGAATCCAGCCCTGCAGAAAAATTAGGACGGGCTCTAAAAAATCACGTGTATAGTTTTGAAAAATATCAATCAGAACTTTTTGTTTGGATTTCCATAGAATGGTTTCATTCTGATTTTGGCGGGGAAATTGCCGATTTAGGTAATGAATATGATCGTTTATTTAGAAAAATCATTTTAGAAGGCGTCGAAACGAATAACTTTCGAAATGATTTAGATCCTAAATTAATGGTTTTTGCTATTTTTGGAATATACAATTATATGCAGCGTTGGTATTCTATGGAGAGCCACTATTCCATGGATGAAATAGGAAAACAATTCGAAAAGTTTGTGCGGCAAGCTGTTGCAAATTTGGAAAAGTAATATGCTTCACCTACCTTCTTTTATATACTTATCAATAAAAATACTCTGCTAACACGAAAATGCTTCACAGTAGTTGGGGCATTTTATTTTTCCCCCTGTTTATTGAAAAATCTGTTTCACTTAATTTCTACTAAAGTACTTTCAGACAAAACAAGCGTAATGCCAATTTAATAATTAAAAAATTCTAAAAATTTAAAATAGAAGTTTACAAATATCACGTATGCTTTTATAATATAAACAAACAAACAGTTGTTTGAAAATTTTCCAACTCTGTCATGAATGTTCATTCAAGGAGATGGTGAGGGTGTTTGATTCAATAGAAGTGGCTGTGGAAGAACTGAAAAAAGGAAACATAGTCATTGTTTGTGATGATGAAGACCGGGAAAACGAAGGAGACTTTTTAGTATTAGCAGAAAAAGCCACACCGAAAGCAGTTAATTTTATGATTAAGTATGGCAGGGGGCTTGTGTGTACGCCGATTGAAAAAGACTATGCTGCAAAATTTGGTCTTGCTCCGATGGTAAATAATAATACGGATTCACACCATACCATGTTTACTGTAAGTGTAGATCATACATCGACCACCACAGGTATCTCTGCTTTTGATCGGTCAGCCACGATACAAGCAATCGTTAACAGTGAAACCACAGCATCTGACTTTAAAAAACCTGGACATATATTTCCTTTAATAGCCAGAGACGGAGGCGTATTGAGGCGCGCAGGTCATACGGAGGCTGCTGTTGATCTGGCAAAGTTATGTGACAGTAAACCAGCAGGCGTTATTTGTGAAATTATAAAAGAAGATGGCAGTATGGCCAGGGGTGCGGATCTAGCGAAAATTGCAGCACAATTTGATTTGAAAATGATTACGATAAAGGATTTAATTCAATTCCGGCGTCAAAAAGAAAAACTAGTTTCTAAAGAAATAGAAATCAACCTCCCAACAAAATATGGAACTTTTAGAGCCTTAGGTTACTCGGACACAGTGGAGAACAAAGATCATGTCGCTTTAATAAAAGGAGATATTACTTCGAAAAAAGCACCTTTAGTTCGTGTACACTCTGAGTGTTTAACAGGTGATGTGTTCGGATCTTGCCGATGTGACTGTGGATTACAGCTTGAAGCAGCACTGCAGCAGATATCAATGTCAGATTGCGGCATATTGTTGTATATGAGACAAGAAGGAAGAGGTATAGGTCTCTTAAACAAAATGAAAGCTTACAAGTTGCAAGAAGAAGGTTATGACACTGTTGAAGCTAATGAAAAATTAGGGTTTCCTCCTGACCTGCGGGATTATGGTATTGGGGCTCAAATCCTTCGTGATATAGGGGTAACAAGGATGAACTTATTAACGAATAACCCCAAAAAAATCAAAGGATTAAACGGTTATGGTTTAAAAGTGATTCACCGTGTCCCGCTTCAGTTTCCTCGCGATAAAAATAACGAAAAATACCTTAGAACAAAGCAGAAAAAGTTAGGACATTTATTGTCTGTTTAAGAGAAGGTTCTTCGCTTTATTATTGATGCTGTCTCACCCGGAATAATTGCCTTCCTCATTTTAGGAAACAACACCCCAGAAATGTCGAAAGTCTTTTTCCGAGTTCATCTTGGCTGGGCGATTAGGGAAACTAGAAAAAGGAGATAATTTGATACTTTTTCTAGCATTTAAAGAAGCTAATTTTATTACTGGTCAAGTTTGGAAATTAGGCGGAGGACAGGAATCTCAGTAGATAGAATATATTTAATGTTTGAAATAAGTTTATTAATAACTGCTATAGCAGTTATTAAAATAAATATTTTATGAGGAGTGTTGTTAAATGAAATTTGGACTTTTTTATGTATTGGAATGTTATGACGGCAAGTATGAAAAAGCTTACAACGAAATGCTAGAGCAAATTCAGTATGCGGAAGAATTAGGATTTGAAAGTGTTTGGCTGGCAGAGCACCATTTTACAGCTTACGGAAGTATGCCGTCTCCGCAAGTAGCGGCTGCTGCTATTGCTCAGGTAACTAAGACAATGGATATCGGAATGGCCGTATGTAACTTAAACTTTGATAACCCTGTTCGAATTGCTGAGGACTTTGCGATGGTCGACAACTTAAGTAACGGACGTCTGAAGTTTGGTGCAGGCCGCGGGTATCAACCAGTAGAGTTTAAAGGTCTTGGACTTGAAATGAAAGATACTAGAGAAGTGTTTTGGGAAAGTGTAGATATCATTAAAGGATTATGGTATAACGATACCTTCAGCTATGACGGAAAACATTATCAACTAGAAAATGTGTCATTAACACCAAAACCTGTACAAGAGAGAATTCCATTTTATTTAGCTGCTATAAGCCCGGCTACCTTTGATATTGCGGTTGAAAAAGGGATGACTGAGTTCATGTGTACTCCTACATTAATGGATATGAATGAATTGAAAAAATATATTTCTGAGACTAGAAGCCGAATGATCAAACAAGGAATTAATCCTTCTATTCATATGAACTTGCAAATGAATATAGCTGATACACAAGAACAAGCGATTAAAAATGTAGAAAAAGAAATGGCCCGGTATTTCGACACCGTGCTAAACCAAGTGCCTGGTGCAAGAGGGGAAAAAGCTGCAGAAAGTTATGAAAGATTTGCAGAAGTCGCTCAGGAAATGTCTGGACCGGTTGATGTGAAAAGTTTGAATGAAGCAGGCATTGCTCTATTAGAAGATCCTGATACTGCTATCGAAAAGCTTGAAGATATCGAAAAATATGGAATTACTAGTATGTCTAACTGGTTCCGAATGGGTGATATGGAACATCGAAAAGTCATGAAAACAATGAAAAATTTTGCTCGTGATGTCATGCCGTATTTTAAGCCAACAGGAAAAAAGACTATTACTCAGTAAAACATACGGAAGCTTTGACAGAGGATGCTGAGCGTTTACAAATCAGTCCTCGAAATTTCTGAAAATTGGTACGTTCTGCTCGGGGTAGTTTTGGGATTGATACAGGACGTACTTCAAACACTGGATAAGATGGATGTGTTCATACTCGTTTTAACGTAACAGTCTTTGCGATAAGGGTTCATCAAGCCTATTTTTTCTAAAGGATGTTTTTACATTCACACACATTCAAATTTTAAAAAAGAAGGGGCAGTGAAATTATGAGTACGGTGAGTAACTTAACGTTGGAACAGCGTATTGCTGCTTTAGAGGCTCGTGAGGAAATTAAAGAAGTTATTGCAAATTATAATCATGGTGTGGATAAAAAAGATGAAGAACTGTTTTTAGATGTTTGGGAGGAAGATGCAGTCTGGGATATTGGGGACCCGTGGGGTTACTGTTCGAATAAAAAAGAAATACTGGAAAAAACGAAAGCAATATGGGAAGGCCTTCCAGAAACGCACCATCATGCCACAAATCATGTTATTAATGTAGATATTGAAAAGGGAACTGCTACTGCTGTTGCAGATGTTGAAGCTACGGCTACAAATGCTGTAGGCATACCTTTATTAATATCAGCGACATATTGGGATGATCTTAGTAATCATACGGGGAAATGGCGTCTAAAAAAAAGAAAAGTGAAAATATACTATATGACACCTGTATTAGAACCATGGTCAAATGATCCGAAGACCCGTATTAATCCGAAGATGGATTAAAGGTATATTTATTTCACCTCTACTTTCAAGGGAAAGTGCATACAAATCTGTGGGGTTAAAAAACACATTATCATACGGAATAATTTTTGAACATCATGATTACCGTAAATAAACCTCACTTAAAGAGTGGGGAGTCTATAAATATTCAATGTTAAAGAGAGCTGTCTCAACAGGTTAGTTTAGGGTGTGATGTTATCTAGCAAATTGAATATACGAGACTCTTAAGGAAAATAGGGAAATGTGCAGATGCCACAGTGAAGGGATTTGCTCATAAGGAGCCGTTATCAGGAGGAACACGGGTATATTCCAATTGTGCTTACCGAGAACTAACTTAATGGGACAGCTTCTTTAAGATATATTTTCTAGTAATTTTGGAAAAAGACGAGTAATAACACTAGTGTTAGGCTGATAAAAGCAAACCGGGACATTTGCCATAAACGACTTGGTAAACAACAAGTTTATGACTTAAATTAAAACGACTGTTTGGTATATTAGTGATCATCCGCTCCACCATGATAACTGTTGTTTGAGGAGGGGAATTGATGAATCAACACATGTTTCAAGAAACTATTCCTATTCGTAAGGGGGAAGATTTTGATCAAAATGCGGTAAAAAAATACTTAAGAGAAAGTATAGAAGGTTTCCCAGAAGAGCCTTTAGAAGTGACGCAGTTTTCGACGGGAGTATCAAATTTGACCTACCATTTACGTGCTGGGAATTGGGAGGCGGTGATGAGGCGTCCCCCCAATGGTCCATTGCCGCCCAAAGCTCATGATATGAAACGAGAGTCAGAATTTTTAAAGAAGCTGTACCCTTATTATTCATTCGTTCCGAAACCATATGTTTTTTGTGATGATAAAAGCGTGATTGGCGTTCCGTTTTATGTTATGGAGCATAAAAAGGGAATCGTTATAGATGAATCATTTCCCCCAGGTCAAAACATTTCAGCGGACCAATTAAAAACGATTTCTTATAATGTCGTTGATGCATTAGCAGATTTGCATCAAATTGATTACGAAAAGGTGGGCCTTTCTGAGTTTGGGTATCCTGAAGGTTTTTTGAACAGGCAAGTACATGGGTGGATTAAACGATTTAATAAATCCAAAACAGACGATGTTCCTTATTTTGAGGAACTAAGTAAGTGGATGGTGAACCACGTTCCCGCCTCCCATGACAGCGCAGTTATTCATAACGACTATAAATTAAATAACATGCTGTTTTCCCAGGACCTGCGTAAGATTAACGCTGTACTTGATTGGGAACTAGCAACGGTTGCTGATCCATTTTTTGATTTAGCCGGAGCATTAGGTTATTGGGTAGAAGAGAAGGATCCAGACCTACTTAAAGAAAGTTTACCATCTTTGACTGGAACGCCTGGATTTATTTCAAGGGAAGAATTTATCCACCGCTATGCTCTTAAAACGAAAAAAAATATTCCGGATATGAATTTTTATATGGCTTTCACCTACTTTAAACTTGCCGTTGTATTCCAGCAAATTTATTATCGTTGGAAAATTGGAAAATCAAATGATGAGAGATTTAAAACATTTGATAAAAGAGCTCGGAATATGATGACACACGCTTATGAAGTAGTTGATAAAAAAATGTTTTAATTAGAGACAATCAAAAAAGGAGCTAGATAACCATGTTTGATTTTAGTCCAACCGAAGAACAGAACGAATTACTGCAAAAAGCGCAAAAGATCATGGAAGAGGATGTCTATCCGGCTGAAGAATACATTATTCCAGGGAAAGGTTTGCCGGATGAAATTCTAAAACCGTTACAACAAAAAGTAAAAGACCAGAACCTATGGGCTGCACATTTACCAAAACATGCTGGTGGTTTGGGACTTGGAGCTGTATTTTTAGGTCTTCTTAATGAAATATTAGGAAGCAGCGCCATTGGACCACGTGTATTTGGCACCGCCGCTCCTGATACAGGAAATTCAGAAATCCTTTTAAATGCAGGGACTGAAGAACAAAGAAAAAAATATCTTGAACCAATAGTAAATGATGAAATAAGATCCTGTTTTGCTTTAACGGAGCGGGATGTATCAGGGGCCGACCCGACAGGGATAGAGACTCACGCAGAAAAAGATGGCGATGAATGGGTAATTAATGGAAAGAAATGGTTTATAAGCAATGCAGGAATGTCTTCCTTTGTTATTGTTATGGCTGTAACAAATCCAGAAGCTCTTCCGCATGAGCGTGCGAGTATGTTTATTGTAGACATGGATAACCCCGGAGTTGAAAAAATAAGAGATATTCCGGTAATGGGAGATTACAGTGAAGGAGGCCACTGGGAATTGGGTTTTAATAATTGCCGGGTTAAAGAAGACAGCATGCTGGGCAGTCCTGGTGAAGGTTTTAAGTTAGCACAAATGAGATTAGGACCTGGCCGTATAACACATGCTATGCGCTGGCTCGGTGTAATGAACCGAAGTTTTGATCTTATGGTCTCTTATGCTTTAAAACGAAAGACTCGGGGGGTTCCTTTAGCAGAACAGCAAACCATACAAAACTTTGTAGCAGATTCTGAAGCTGAAATGGCTTCAGCAAGACTGTTAACGCTTCATGCAGCATGGAAAATGGATCAAGGAGAAGATGCTAGAAAAGAAATTTCTTTAATTAAGTTTCATGGAGCTAAAATATTGAATGACGTTATTAATAGAGCTATACAAGTGCATGGTTCACTAGGGTATTCCAAGGATACTCCGTTAGAAGGCTTCTATAGAGAAGCGAGGGCTGCACATATATATGACGGTCCAGATGAAGTACATCGTATGGTCGTAGCTAAACGAATCTTTAAAGAATATAAAAAACGAGAAAAAGAATTGACTGTTTAGTGAAATAAGGTGTGGGGGGCATATTCAAAATGGATAAAGTTTTCGATTTAGCAGGAAAAGTAATTTTAGTGACAGGGGGAAGCCGCGGAATAGGGGCACAAATGGTCCGTGACTTTTCAGAACACGGGGCAGCTGTTGCTATAGCAAGCAGAAATATAGAGAAATGCATGGAATTAAGCGAGGAACTGCAGGGAAAAGGAAGAAAAGCAATCGCTATTCAATGTGATGTTTCTAATATGGATGAAATTTCTGCAATGTTTGAAAAAACAATGGAAGAGTTCGGGAAAATTGACATTTTAGTAAACAATGCGGGGGTCAATACGACAAAACCGGCTACTAAAGTTACGGAAGAAGACTATGATTATATTTTTGATGTAAATACGAAAGGGTTATTTTTCTGCTGTCAACAAGCTGCAAAGATTATGATAGAGCAGAATGGTGGTAAAATCATTAACATTTCATCGGTGGGAGGTATAAAACCGTATAAAAGAATTGCGCCGTATACTGCTAGTAAGGCGGCTGTCATTCATTTAACAAAATCGCTTGCATCAGAGTGGGCCAGGTATGGAATATTTGTAAACTCCATTGCCCCAGGCTTGATTAGTACAGAGATAAATGAAAAAGAGATGGAAAACGAAGAGTGGCTGGAAAAGATCTTGAAAACTATTCCGCTTAGAAAGCTAGGAGCGCCAGAAGACATTTCATCTATTGCTCTTTATCTTGCATCAGATATGGCAAAGTATGTTACTGGTCAAACATTTAGTATAGATGGAGGAACATTATCAGAGTAGAGGCATTTATCTAAAGGGGAGATATTAATGACGCTGCCTTTGGAATCATTTCGAGTGTTAGATTTAACCCGACTGCTGCCCGGTCCATATTGTACGTTACTACTCGCTGATTTTGGTGCTGACGTTATTAAAATTGAAGCACCTAATGGAGGGGATTATGCGAGAGGAGAAGAGCCAAAAATCGGAGATCAAGAGCAAAGTGCTATTTTCGCATCCCTCAATAGAAACAAACGAAGTGTTTCCATAGATTTGAAAAGTGAATTAGGGAAAAAAATGTTTATAGATTTAGTAAAAACAGCGGATGTCGTTGTAGAATCTTTCCGTCCAGGTGTCATGAAACGTCTCGGTTTAGATTACGAGGAACTCAAAAAATATAACTCAAAGATAATTTATTGTGCCATTACTGGTTATGGACAAAGCGGTCCTTATGCGGAATCTGCTGGCCATGATCTTAATTATTTGAGTTACTCAGGCATGTTGAATTTGCAAGGAGAACGCAGTGGAAAGCCACTGCTTTCATCAGTTCAAATTGCTGACATTGGGGGAGGTTCTCTCATGGCGGCAATCGGTATTTTGTTATCAATCATAGAATCAAAGAGCTCTGATAAAGGACAATTTATAGACATTTCCA
Source organism: Alteribacillus persepolensis (assembly GCF_900099605.1). GTDB lineage: Bacteria > Bacillota > Bacilli > Bacillales > Marinococcaceae > Alteribacillus > Alteribacillus persepolensis. The sequence continues at coordinate 32,527 of NZ_FNDK01000021.1, read as the reverse complement.
TGTTAGATGGAGCAGTTTCCTGGATGCAAACCATCCTACCTAACTTCTTTGTATCAAAAAGTCAACCGCAAAGAGGAGAACTTCCATTAAGTGGAGGGAAAGCTTGTTATGAAGTATATAAAACACAAGACAATCGTTATTTAGCTGTGGCAGCGTTGGAAGAAAAGTTTTGGATTCACTTTTGTAAATTAATAGGAAAAGAAGAATTCATTGCTAAATTGAATGCCCCTCTTGAGGAGCAGACGTGGATGAAAGAAGAGATTCAATGCATTATCAGTAAAAAATCATTAAAAGAATGGACAGCATTATTTAAAGGAATAGAAGCATGTGTTTCTCCTGTATTAACAGCAGAGGAAATGATGGAAGACCCTCAAATTAAGCACCGGCATATGATTGAAGAAGTTGATTATCCAGGGAGAGTAAAGATGAAACAGCTGGGCATTCCAATTAAACTTTCAAGAACAGAAGGAGAAATCCGGAGGCCGTCTCCCCGATTAGGCGAGCATAATAATGAAATATTAAGGGAGTTAGGCTATTCCAATGAACAGATTCCTAACCTTTAAACGATAAAAGCGGGACACAGACATAACTAAGAATGTACAATGCACGCTGTCATTTTTTACTGTTTCTCTATTTTTTAAGAAAGAAAAAATACAACAGGAATATTCACATTCAGAAAAATATATTTCAAACAAATATTTGTTTGAAATATATTTTAATATTAAAAACTTTTAGTTGATAGTTATTTATTTTATTAGACCATAAAAATTTATCTTATTTTAATTCCCCCCTTCTCTTTGTTTTCATTGTTCATTTTGTATGGGGCGTTAAAAACACAAATTGGTAAAGCACGTACTAAGACAAACATAAGGACAAATTAAATTTTAGCCTTCAATCTTAATATTTTTATGACTAGTGTTATCAACTTTAAATAAAGGTATTGTTTCAAACCCATCACATTTATTTTATCAATTTTTATATTGTAAAAGCAGAGAATTGTTGGATTGAGTTATACAGGGCAATTAATGGGAGACTTGTTTAAAACAGTTTTGAAGTGGTTAAGGGAACAGAAAATTACCATCGATAGAATACCCTAACCACAAGGCTGCTTATAAGGAGAAACAGGGAATTGGAGCTTGAAGTCTATATAAAAAATGAGAAAAATGAAAAGATTGTCCCTGGTACGACTGTTGTCAAATATTAACAATTAACGGATGAAAGAGGTATATGATACATGAATTCATTAAATGGAAAAGTGGCAATAGTTGGTGCTGCGGATACGGAAGTAGGAGTTGTTCCACATATGGGAGCGACCCAGCTTTGTGTGGATGCAGCACTGCGTGCGCTAGATGACGCTGGTATTAATAAGGAACAAGTAGATGGATTGATTACATGTAATTCGATGGCTGAACCTTATATGTATCATGCAGAAGCAATTGCTGAGTATATGCAGATTTTTCCCCGTTATTGTCTAGGAGTTGGTACAGGAGGAGGTACGACATTTTCTGTTCTGCATCATGCGGCATCAGCCATCGCTACCGGGGTTTGCGATACCGTGTTAATTACAATGGCAGACAGTCTGCACAGCGGCTTATCCAAAGAACAGGCAATGGCCATGCAGGCTTCAACAGGTCACCAGCAATTTGAAATACCATATGGTCCAACTGTTCCAGCATTTTATGCTCTTGCCGGGCAGGCTCATATGGCGGAATATGGGACGACCCCTGAACAGTTTGCAGCCATTGCTGTTGCTTGTCGTAAGCATGCAAATCTTAATCCCGCTGCACAAAAACGGGAAATCATCACAGTAGAAGATGTGTTAAATTCAAGAATGATTGCAGATCCTTTGCATTTATTGGATTGTTCTTTGATTTCTGATGGCGGATCAGCCGTAGTACTTACTTCTGCAGAACGAGCAGCTGATTTTAAAAGTCCACCTGTCTATTTACTAGGAGTGGGAGAAGGACATAGTCATGAACATATAAGCCAGGCTCGTAATCTTACCACTTCAGCAGCAGCAGAATCTGGGCAGCGTGCTTATGATATGGCTGGTGTAGGTCCAAGTGATATCGATGTAGCTCAAATTTATGATTGCTTTACCCCAACTGTATTAATTGAATTAGAAGATTTAGGATTTTGTGAAAAGGGGGAGGGGGGAGCATTTGTGGAAAACGGTAATGTGGAATTAGGAGGATCGCTGCCAGTTAATACTCATGGTGGATTGCTCTCGCATTGCCATCCTGGAAATCCTGGTTCTATGTTTGCTTTAACCGAGGCAGTAGCACAGCTTAGACACCAAGCGGGTGGTCGGCAAGTCAAGGATGCTAACATTTCGCTGGTACATGGACAGGGCGGCATATTATCAAGTCACACTACACTAATACTTGGCAGGGATAAACACTAGTAAAGAAAGCTCGATTTCAAAAAAAGCGGAGTGTCATTGAAGAAAAAATATTGATACGAGGAGGATGATGATGGCTGATCACTCAGGAAAAAATTTTCCCACTCCAACCAAAGAAACAGCCCCCTATTGGGAAGGATGTCGTAATCATCAATTAGTCATTCAACAATGTCCTAAGTGTGAATATTACCAGTTTTATCCGAGAATGATGTGTACTCATTGTTCTCATGGTTATATGGATTGGGTCACTGTGTCTGGTAATGGACGAGTAATTAGTTTCACGGTTATCCGACGGCCCATTTCGCCAGCCTATAAGGCAGAAGCACCTTATGTGGTAGCATTGATTAAGCTTGATGAAGGCCCGACCATGATGAGTAATATAGTGGAGTGTGAACCAGAAAAAGTATTTATCGGTATGAAAGTAAATGTAGTATTTGAAGATTGGTCGGAGGATATTTCTATTCCAAAATTCGTGCCTCAAAAGTGAATTAGAAATACAAAACATTTTAATTTGGAGGTTCAAATGTACAGAGGGAAAGAAACATTTGGAAAAGTAGTAGAGTATCGTGCAAATCTTCGTCCTCATGATACATTTGTCCGTTTTGAAAATACGGATTTGACTTTTGAACAATTTCACCGAAACGGAAATAGAGCAGCAAATATGATAAAAGCGCTGGGGCTTACAAAAGGTGATACATGCGCCGTGATGCTTCCAAATGTTCCTGAATTTCTCGAAACATGGCTGGGGCTTGCGCGCCTCGGCGTAATAGAGGTACCAATAAATGTCGCATACCGTGGTGATCTGCTTACCTATATTCTTAATAAAGCGGAATGCAAAGCTCTTATTATTGATTCTCAATGGGTGGAACGAGTCAATTTTATTTCAGAAAATTTGCATCATATTCAGCATGTCATCGTCGTAGGTGATGATTATGAACCTTCTTCTGAAAAAATGAATTGGTATTCTTACGCAGATCTTATCGGAGAAGCTGCAATGGATTCAGTATGTGAGACGATTCAACCGCAAGATCCTTCGCTTATTCTTTTCACTTCCGGGACCACTGGGCCTTCGAAAGGGGCGATACTGAGTCATAAAGCAAATTTTGCTCTTGCTTCGGCATGTTGTGATCTGATGAATTATGGTCCGGATGATTGTTTATTCACGGTGTTTCCATTATTTCATATCAATGCCCGATATGCGACGATATTACCAGCTTTATTGGCTGACAGTACAGTTGTAATGCACAATCGTTTTTCTGCCTCAAAATTTTGGGAGATTTGCCGAACGGAGCACATAACAACCTTCAATTATATGGGTTCTATGCTCAATATATTAATGAAACAGCCGGAACAGCCAGATGATGCCGATAATCCTGTCCGACAAATTCAAGGAGCACCGGCGCCTCTTGAAATATATGACAGCTTTCAACAACGATTTAATATAAAAATTACAGAAGCATACGGTTCGACAGAAATAGGTTTAGCTATGGTTAATCGTGCAGAAACCTTTCGAAAAGGTTCATGTGGAAAAGCCCTTCCGTTTTATGATGTGGAAATTCATGATGAGAATGATAAGGAGTGTCCAACTGGTGTTGTTGGAGAGATTGTTGTACGTCCAAAAGAACCGTGGATTATGTTCTCAGGTTATTATGGTATGCCAGAGGCTACGGTTAAATCCTGGCAAAACTTATGGTTTCATACAGGCGATCGCGGCCGTATGGATGAAGACGGCTATTTTTACTTTGTTGACAGGGAGAAAGAAGTGGTGCGCCGCAAAGGGGAAAATATATCTTCCTATGAAATCGAACGAGTTATTAACGAACATCCTAAGGTAAAAGAAGCGGCTGTCATTGGAGTTCCATCTGAACTATCTGAAGAAGAGGTGCTCGCTGTTATCGTGGTAAAAGAACCAAACGAATTAAAGCCACAGGAACTTTTAGACTTCTGTCAGCCCCGTATGGCTCACTTTGCCGTTCCTCGCTATATTCGTTTTATGAAAACGCTTCCCAAAACACCTTCTTTAAGGGTGGAAAAATATAAGCTGAAAGAAGAAGGCGTGACATCAGACACATGGGACCGTGAAAGTGTTGGGTATCAAGTTCATCGGTAACAATCCGGAACATTACGCTATTTAGGAAGGAAGATAGCATGCGGCAAATTAACGCAGCGCAGATAGTAGACGAAAGCAAGTTCAATGCTTTCCACTTAAAAATTCTACTGTGGTGTGGGTTTGTTCTTTTATGTGATGGTTATGACCTGGTAGTATACGGTTCCGTTATACCAAGTTTAACTGAATCTTGGTCATTGACATCGAGCACAGCAGGTTTTATAGGAAGTGTGGCGTTAATTGGGGCACTAGTAGGGGCTCTGACATGTGGAATCTTAGCAGATATATTTGGAAGAAAAAAAGTGATTATTTCCTGTTTTGTTCTTTTTAATTTTATGACTCTTCTAACTGGTTTTTCTCAAGGGCCAATAGAATTTGCTGTTTACCGGTTTTTAGGAGGGATAGGATTAGGAGGCATTATGCCAATTGTAGTATCACTTGCTTCTGAATATTCACCGCGATCTTTACGAAGTATGCTTGTTGGAGTAATGTCATCAGGATTTGCTGTTGGAGGTATTGCTGTTTCTCTCCTGGGAATACCTGTTATTCCCAACTTAGGCTGGGAATGGATGTTCTATTTAGGCGCTCTTCCTTTACTTGCAGTGCCATTTTTAATAAAATCACTGCCGGAGTCGGTGTCTTTTCATGTGGCAAAAGGAGATTACGAAAAAGTCAAACCAGTTTTAGAAAAATTAAACCGAAATTACGTATCCAAACAAGACGATATATTTGAGGTAGATTTACCAAAAGCAGGTATGCCTGTTACCAAGATTTTTACAGAGAAACGTGGGTTGTCCACTCTAATGTTTTGGATTGTGACCTTTATGGCTTTAGTTATGGTATATGGGTTGGGAACATGGCTTCCTCAACTCATGGTATCAGCTGGCTTTCCATTACAATCCAGTTTAGCATTCTTATTTGCTTTAAATTTTGGAGCTATGGTTGGCCAAATAGGAGGAGGCTGGTTAGCCGATCGCATGGGATCTAAAAAAATTCTCTTCGTAATGTTTATACTTGGTGCCATTTGTTTGTCGTTAATCGGATTTAAACCGCTTGCTGTTACATTGTATCTATTAGTAGCTATAGCAGGAGCGTGCTCTACAGGGGCTCAGTGTGTAAATAATGCATATGCAACTAAATTTTATCCTACTCACATTAGAACGACTGGAGTTGGCTGGGCACTTGGCATGGGGCGTTTTGGGGCCATTTTTGGTCCAGCATTTGGCGGAATACTGCTAGATTTAAGTTTGCCTGTTCCAATGAATTTTATCGCTTTTGCAATTCCTGGTGTTATAGCAGCGATAGGAATTACCATTATTCAAGATAAATATAGTGATTTTAATATTAACAATCACAATACAGAGAGTGGTCAAAAGTTAGTTGAAACAGCAAAATAGAAAATGTTCAGTTGCCTTCAGTTTTAGAAAGCACTTTCGATATAATTTTGGTGATAGGTTCTATTGTGCCTGTCATTTAAAAAGAAAGGAGAATTCGAATGGTTGAGGAAGCAACTATTCATGATTACGTGGGCTTTCTAGACAAATCATTGGATCATAATGAGAAAATCATACGCATAACAAAAGGTATGATAGATTTATTTCCGTTTAATGAAGTGCATCTCTTTAGATACTCTCCTCTTGGATATGTGGTCGAAGGAATTGTTAAAGTTAATAAAGACGGGGTTTTTTATATAGGCCATATGAGAGATGATATTAGAAATCTCCCCCCCATTTATAATGCGATAAAAAAAAGAAAGTCAATTTTTATATCACAGTGTGAATTTTTTGAAAAGTATGGTTGCGCCTACACGAATCCGAATGAAAAAAATGAACATCTCATCGTACCGATTAATTCTAATATGAATGTTATAGGTTACTTTGTAGCTCGTGAATGTAACAAGAACTTTGTTTGCACCGAAGAACTTCTTTCTACTACAACTCTCTATGGCAAACTAGTGGGCAAAGTGATAGAGAGCAATATAGAAGGACAATCTATCAGCTGTTTGAGCAAAAGGGAAACCGAAGTCATTCAAAGAATTTCCTGGGGAGAAAGTATAAAAGAAATGTCCGTTTCTATGGGCATAAGTGAATTTACTGTAAAAGATTATATTAAATCTGTTATTAAAAAATTAGAAGTTAATAATCGTGTCGAAGCGGTAGCCGAATTACTAAGAAGAGGTTTAATTTCATAAATGAAATATTAGTAAAGACACCTAATCTTTCATTTTAATAATGAAAGGAAGGTGTCTTTCTTTGGGAATCAGCAGTACATACCACCTCTTTTTGAGGGAAGAATCCCATATAATATTGGGAATATTCATATTAAATAGAAAATTATAAGATGGAAGTATCAATTGGTGAAGGATGACGAGTATAACGAATAACTGTATTTCCCTTGGAGATTTTTTTAGGTATCACGTTATCAAAGTGTTCCGTTCCCATAATAGATAGATGCATTTATTATGGAATGTTATAAAAAATTTTATGATAAACGGAGGGTATTAATATGGCGACAATGACTGCTTTGAATTCAAAGGTGGCAGAGTTTACCGCGACACCTAAGCAAATGTTCATTGATGGAAAGTTCGTCGATGCTCTTTCAGGTAAAAGATTTACAACATACAACCCGGCAACCGGCGAAGCTATTACTTCGGTACCTGAAGCTGGAAAAGAAGATGTTGATCTTGCTGTGCAGGCAGCGAGGAAAGCATTTGACGGTGGACCATGGCCTAAAACAAAGCCAGCTGAACGTTCAAGACTTCTGCATAAACTTGCCGATTTAATAGAAGAAAATATAGAAGAGCTGACACAAATGGAAACGCTAGATAATGGAATTCCATTAGAAGGTGCAAAAAACTTTGTGATGGCGTCAGTGGGTCACTTGCGTTACTATGCGGGCTGGCCTTCTATTATAAAAGGGGACACGGTGCCTAATAATATCCCGGGAGAATTGTTTAATTATACTAGAAGGGAACCTATTGGTGTCTGCGGTCAGATCATTCCTTGGAACTCGCCAATTGTTAATGCCGTTATGAAAATAGCAGCTCCTGTCGCCTGCGGGAATACAGTCGTATTAAAAACGGCAGAACAGACGCCTTTAAGTGGAGTAAGGCTGGCAGAGCTGATTCAAGAAGCTGGATTTCCAGATGGCGTTATTAATATTATTTCTGGCTTTGGTACGATTGCAGGTGCTGCTTTAACCGAACACCTTGGAGTGGATAAGATAGCATTCACCGGCTCCACTGAAGTAGGAAAACAGGTGATGAGGTCTTCAGCAGTAAATGTTAAAAAAGTATCCCTTGAACTTGGCGGAAAGTCCGCAAATATTATATTTGCGGATGCCGATTATGATCAAGCTATTGCCAACGCAGCAAATGCGATTTTCTGGAATTCAGGCCAAGTATGCTGTGCAGGTTCACGCTTGTTTGTAGAAAAAAAAATATACGATCGTTTTGTAAGTGATTTAGTAGAGTATTCTAAAAATTACCGGGTAGGAAATGGTTTTAATCCTGAAAGTGTATTAGGTCCGCTCGTTTCAAAAGATCAGCTCGAACGGGTGAATCGATACCGGGATCTAGCGAAACAAGAAGGAAGTGAAGTGCTAGAAGGAGGAAGCGGTGACGAAAAAGAACTATCTGCAGGATATTTTGTAAAACCTACCGTTCTTGCTAATGTCAATAATGATATGTGTGTCGCCCAAGAAGAAATATTCGGTCCTGTGGTAGGCGCCCTTCCGTTTGAAACCGTTGACGAGGTTGTTGATCTTGCAAATCAAACTCAATATGGGTTAGGCGGAGGAGTTTGCACGACAGATGTTAGAAAAGCACATCGAGTCGCGCATGCTATGAGAACAGGAAATGTATGGGTGAATACGTACAATGTTATTGATGCTACTTCTCCTTTTGGCGGGTATAAACAGAGTGGTATTGGAAGAGAAAACGGATCAGCTGCTATTGATATGTACACTGAAATAAAAAATGTTTGGGTGAATCTAGACTAACAGAATAAATAAAGACACGAAGGTCGTGCAAATATTTCATTTGGATGCGCGACCTTTTATACTTTATTTTAATAAGCTGAGTCAATTTCATCAGTGTTTCATTAGAGAATTAAAACGAACAACTACATGAAATAACTCAAAATTATCCGCAAATAATTACGAGAATCTATTAATTTTAACGGAAGGTAGTGACTCCAGCGGGAAAAACATGAGTCCTGAGACCCCGTAAGTAGAAAGACGGACGAGAAGGGACAAGTTATGCCGACGGAAAGCGTCCGCCTGCGGTAGAAATCAACTTTCCTACCCTTTATAAAATGGTTTGGATTTTAACCAAAACAGTTGAATGACGAAAAAGATTCAGTTATTAAAACAATTTGATGTAGTTAAAACATTTTTTAACAAAGTATGGGGTATTTTCTTATTTAATAAAACAAATGTTTGTTTTAATTAGTTTTATGGTAAACCTTTTGTATTGGTGAAGGCAACCTTTTGGAATAAATAATCTTTCCTTACAATTTCAGTGGTTTATATAAAAGCTGGATATATAAAAAGGGGATGTTGTGAAAATGAAAATAGGAATGTTTTATGTCAATGAGTGTCATGATGGGAAACATGATCGTGCATATCGCGAAATGTTAGAGCAAATTCAATATGGAGAAGAGTTAGGATTTGAAAGCGTCTGGTTAGCGGAACATCATTTCAACGAATATGGTAGTATGCCTTCACCCGCGGTTGCAGCTTCGGCTATTGCACAACTAACTAAGAAAATCGATATAGGTATTGCTGTCAGTATATTAAACTTTAATAATCCGGTGCGAATTGCTGAAGATTATGCAATGGTAGATATTTTAAGTGAAGGACGTTTAAAATTTGGATCAGGACGAGGATATCAGCCAAAAGAAGCAAAAGGATTAGGTATATCGATGGAAAATTCCCGAGAAAAGTATTGGGAAGCGGTTGAAATCATTCAAGGATTGTGGAGCAGTAATGAATCGTTTAGTTATTACGGCAGACACTACCAAGTAGAAGATATTGTACTAACACCGAAACCGATTCAAGAAAGAATACCATTTTATTACGCAGCTATAAGTGCAGAATCGTTTGATTACATGGTTGAAAAAGGTGCCCGCGAATTTATGGTAACCCCAACTCTTATGGTTTTAGATGAAGTTATGAGATATACGAAGCAAACTAGAGAACGATTAATACAAAAAGGAATTACACCAGATATTCTGTTAAACTTACAAATGCACATCGCAGACGATCCTGATGAAGCGGTAAGGAATGTTGAAAAAGAAATGCAAGTTTACTTTAATAGAGTTCTAAGTTTGATTCCAGGAGCAGACGGACAACCAGTGCCAAAATCTTATGAACAATTTGCAGAAGTAGCGAAAACGTTCAATAGCTCGATGGATATAGCTGAATTAGATAAAGCAGGAATCGTATTATTGGATAATAATAAAAATGCTATTGACCGGTTAGCGGCAGTTGAAGAAGCGGGTATTACTAATTTATCTTGTTGGTTCAGAATGGGGGGCATGGAGCACAACAAAGTGATGAAACAAATGAAACGCTTTGCTGAGGAAGTATTACCGTATATTAAAAAAGGAAGCGCTCAAAAAACTGGGCAATAAACAAAATAGTGACGAATCTTCCAAAAGTGCCATTGTTAATAATCAGGGGATGTGTTAATACCAGTGATTTACTTCATGGTTGTTATGCAATATAAGTATTAAATAGTAAGCCTATAGTATAAAAAATGCATTTTTTATTGTTTCCTATTATTAGAGAAGAAGGGATGTTAGTACCGTTAATAAGTTTGTGTAATGTTTTTAGAGTATCTTAAGAATAACTTGTTGAGTTTTCTTAAAGGGGAGGTTGTTCTTTGTTTTGCCCTTCCCCATATTGGTTCGTAAATATTTTTAGGCTGGGACGACCGTACTGAATTCCATGGAGGGCCCTACAGGTACACGGTTTGCCTGTTCGGCGGGGAACCTGTTCATACTCTTTGTGCGTTCTTAACCTCCTTCATTGCGCGCTCGGTCGTGTTGGTCGTATAAATTATGGGGCGAACGGATAATTTAAGATGGTAGTCAGGACGGAGAAGTTTTCCTTGCAGCCTTTCACAATCTTCGGGTGTTTTCTTTTGCCATTGAGCGCGGAAGTCTTTTAAGCGTTCTTCAGCTTTATCCAAAGAATTTGCTTGGTAAATCGGCTTGAGTTCTTCAATTATGGGCATTGGCTTTTCTTTGGGATGGGGTTCAAAGCGTTGCGCATTTTATGCACGATACAACGCTGCACAATAGCCTTTGGGTACACGGTTTTCATGGCTTCTTCTAAACCGGCAAGTCCATCAAACACGCCTAAAAGGACTTCTTCCAAGCCACGCTTTTGAAGGGGGGATTCTGTCAGGCTTCTACGTCTTCTATAACGATATTGGTGATGTGGCTGATAGTGGAAATGGAATACGAATGGTCCAAGGTGCGTTCAAAAAATGACTCATTTCACACGTGCTCATGCCCTTCTGATACATCATGACGTAGTTGCTCCGAGCCATTGTTCGCGACGCTGATAAGGAGAGAATATTTCTGTATGAAAGGTATATACTGATCACGAGGGACTTGAAGATTCTCTATACGGTCATATTTCATATCCAATTGACGCATATAGATCCCGTTTTTTGGTTTTTCGGTTCTAGGTATTCGTTTTCAAAGAAACTTTCGTGTTCTTCTTTCATGATGGTTTTTAGTTTCTTTTTTACGAAATGACGGACCCTTTCATCCAATTAATTTTTTAGGTTATTTTATCCTATACTAGTGAACACAGGTAGAGAATCTCCTCTCGAGTTGGTTTGCTCGTTAATTTTGAGGGTGTCCTACCTCTTTTTTGTATCAAGGAACTTACACAAACTATTAGGCACCGAATTGAATTTCAAAATCGATAATAACGATAAAGTTTAGTTAGTGAAGAGAATTTCGAGAAGGCAGTTGTTTGCTTTTTTGGAGAAAAAGAATTCTTATAACGATTGTTTAAAACCACGACAGTTATTTTATTAAATGACGAAAAAAAGTCCTAGTCTATCGACTAGAACTGAGCATGGTGATTACTATTACCATCTATTAAGAACACTGACACCCGGGCTTTGGAAAGTACTCATGGATTTTAGTACTTTACCTGCTTCTTCTAAACCAACCGTTCTTGTAATCAGTTTCTCTGGCTGCAAAAAGTTGCCCTCAACCATTCTCATCATATCTGGGAAGCGTGATATAGGCATATTCGCAGAGCCATTTACAGAAAGTTCTGTTGTGACTATTAAGTCTATTGGTAAAGGAATCATTCCTTTTTCGGAATTCGATGTCATACCTAATTGCAATAAACGCCCTCTTTTTCTTAGACTGTAAATCGCATTCTGGCAAGTTGCTGTGATACCTAAAGCATCTATGGCTACGTGAGCCCCTCCCTTCGTTAATTCTTTTATTTCATTAACTGCATCTTTTTCTTTTCCATTGATTGTTACTTTTGCACCGTGTTCTTTGGCAAGTGCTAAAGGTTCGTCGTTGATATCTACTGCAATAACATTAGCTCCCATAGCGGTAGCAACGTGGATGGAAGAAAGTCCAACCCCGCCGCAGCCATGAACTGCAACCCATTCACCAGGTTTGACATTCACTTGGTCGACAATGCCGTGAAAAGCCGTCATAAACCGGCAGCCTAAACCAGCTGCTGCTTCATAGCCTACATTATCTGGTAAACGAATAACATTTTGATCGGCATGTGGAACGTGTACAAATTCACCAAACCCACCGTGATAAGTTACGCCAACAACCGCAGGGTTTTCACACAAGTTGGCATGACCAGTGATACAATATTCACACGTCCCGTCTCCGTGGGCATGCGGTACAACCACACGGTCTCCCTTTTTAATCTTTGTGACATTTTTTCCTACCTCTTCAACCACCCCTGAAAATTCATGTCCTAGTATGTGAGGTAACTCTAAGTCTAAGCCAACCCAGCTGAAATCTCCCTGCCATAAGTGCCAGTCACTTCGACAGATTCCATTAGCTTTTACTTGGATAACAACCCCATCAGGAGTCAAAGATGGGTCAGGCATGTTCATTACTTCTAGATCTTTTTTTAATTCAGTTACCACTAGTGCTTTCATAATTGTTTCACTCGTCCTTTCATAATAGCTTATAATGTAATCATATTATTTTCATTTAATTCTGAAAATTACTAATTTAGGGTGGATGTTATCCACCAAATGGGGGGAGGTTTCGATCCAGATGTAATGCTGATTTTATAGGTTAATTAAATCTCAGGATCAATACAGGGTTGGTGTAGGTAAAAATAAACTTACCTATCCCTTTTTCTAAAGCGATTCATCATCAAGAAACTTATAAAAAACAAAAAGATGCTGTTAAACCCCAAAAATATAGGGGGGAGACAACACTTTAGGGGGGATAGATTTATTGGTTATTTTACTTTATAATTTATCCATATATTCCATATATTCAAAATATTTAAAATAATAAGAAGGAGGTGCTTTATACCATGAATGAGGAATTTTTAAGAAGTAATAAATTTCAACAAAGGTCGTGAATAGAAATGTCAAAGAGTTTAGAAACAAGATTATTGAAATTAGAAGCGCGTGAAGAGATTAAAGAAGTAATGGCTAACTATTGTCATGGTATAGACAAAGAAGATGAGCCATTATTTACGGATGTTTGGGAAGAAGATGCAGTGTGGGAGTTAGGAGATCCTTCATCAGCGGCTAAAAATAAACAAGAAATTTTAGAGAAAATACAAATGAATTGGAAGAATATGTTTGAGAATCATCATCATACTTTAAATCCAGTTATAGAAATTGATATAGGTAACGGAACTGCCACAGCTGTTGCAGATCTAAAAGCTACTGCTACAAATGCAAAAGGTGTTCCTTTGCTTATAACAGCGACATATTATGATAGTTTTAGTAATCGCACAGGCAAGTGGAGGTTTACAGAGAGGAAATTACGAATTCATTATATGACACCTGTACTAGAGCCATGGTCAAATAAACCAGAAAGTAGAATAAAGGGGTAGACATGTATTCCGGTTCAAGTACACGAATAATATTTGGATGATTATAAATATGAAAATCACTAAGTTTTTTGTGATTAATCAAAATAATAACTATCAAAGTTAATTATTTCAAAGGAGGTTTATGATCATTGATGAGAAATGTGTTATGCAAAAGAGATGAGATACCGCCTGGTGATAAGAAGATATTTCAAGTTAAAAAAACATCTATTGTTGTTGTAAGAAAAGAAGACAAGTTTTTTGCTATTAGAAACGGATGTCCCCACCAAGGAGCAGAGTTAGGAAAAGGATCCCTGGGAGGAGCTGCTCCACCTTCTGATGTGAAAGAATACTGCTATGAAAAGCAGGGAGAAGTTCTTTATTGCCCTTGGCATCATTGGAGTTTTGATGTAGAAACTGGTTGTTCCGTTTATGACGAGAAAATTAAAGTGAAAACATATGATGTAAAAGTCGAAGGCGATGACGTCGTTTTATATGCCTAAATGGAAAGGTTAGGTAAACTATTTTTATTGATGAAGGGGAGAAAAATATGGCTACTACTATTGACAAACGCGAAGAACAAAAAACCAAAAAGCGTAAAACAGCTGTAATCGATGTCGATGTCCATCCCAATCCTAAAAGCTATGATGATCTTTTACCTTATTTAAGTGACTATTGGAAAGATTTTTTGACTGATGCTAAGTGGAAGGGTGTTTTTCCCGGTATACCAGTTATGGCTATTGTTGCAAATGCAGGACACCGTATGGATAGTATTCCGCCTGAAGGAGGTCTTGGATGTTCTTCGCTTAGCTTCTTTAAAGAACAAGTGGTGGATAAGTATAACTATGCAAATGCGATTCTATATCCAGATTCCACCTTTATGTTAGCGGCTTCTCCTCAACATGAAATGGCGACGGCTGTAGCTTCAGCTTATAATGATTGGCAAATTGATCATTGGTTATCGAAAGACTCCAGCCTCCGAGGTACAGTCGTTATTGCATCTCAAGATCCAGAAGAAGCTGCACGTGAGATTGACCGTGTAGGAAGCCACCCACAAATGATTCAAGTAGGATTGTCTATTCATTCCCCGTATGGAGGATGGGGAGACAAACGGTATCATCCAATATGGGAAGCAGCCGTGCGAAATGGACTCATCTGTACTTTTCATGTTTCGGTTCCCGGAGGAATATTTCAGGCTTTGCCCGTTCGAGGAAACTATTATCCTGAAACCCAAACCAATAATGGTTTAACGTATCAAAATCAAATTTCAAGTATCATTTTTGGCGGGGTGTTTGAAAAGTTTCCCGATTTGCGCATGGTATTTGTCGAGGGCGGTTTTGCATGGCTTCCAAGTGTAATGTATACGATGGATACTCACTGGCGTAATTTGAGGAGAGAAGTTCCATGGGTGAAACGTCCGCCGAGCCAAACGGTAAGAGAACATATGTGGTTTGGTACTCAACCTTTTATTGAACCTGAACACCCTGAAGACGAGAAGCACGTACTGCAAATCATTGAAATGATCGGTACAAATAAAATTTTGTTTGCAAGTGATTATCCGCATTGGGAATTCGATGCACCACAACAAGCATTGGCTAAGCTGCCAGCTGAAGTTAGAAATAAAATCCTTTATAAAAATGCAGTTGATTTATATGGGTTTGAGGATCCAATGAAATAGAAAGTTTCTATCAATATTTATCAGAGTATTTTTTTGGAAGTGGTTTCAATTTATTAGAGTATCATTGTGAATAACGATGTTCGATAAGCAGCTTTTAATAAAATTTGAACTACCATTTGTTTGAATTGGAATAAAATGTATGATTAATAGTTTATCATATGACAGCAGATGCTGATTGAAGCATCTGCTGCTATCCTTACAAGTTAATACCTTAAATAGGTCTTATTCTCAATGTTTAGTACCTCATATAATATTTAAAATGAAATAGGAGAATAAGAAATTATAAAGGGAGAGGGTGTCCGTGAGAAAGATAAATGTAGCACAGATGGTAGATGAAAGTAGATTTAATTCTTTTCATTTAAAAGTTTTACTGTGGTGTGCCTTTATTCTTTGGTGTGATGGGTTTGATTTGACAGTACTTGGTTCTGTCATTCCTAGTTTAACTGAAGAATGGGGGATGGCATCGGGTACGGCTGGTCTTATCGGAAGCTTGACTTTGTTTGGTGCTTTATTAGGAGCATTTTCTTGTGGAATACTGGCTGATAAATTTGGAAGAAAGAAAGTGGTTGTTTCTGCTTTTATTCTTTTTAATTTAATGACATTATTACAAGGTTTCTCTCAGGGAGTAATCGATTTTGCGATTTACCGCTTCATAGGTGGATTAGGATTAGGGGGAATCATGCCAATTGTAATAGCACTAACGACAGAATATGCCCCAAAATCCATGAGGAATATGCTGGTCGGTCTTAGTTGTGTTGGTTTTGCTACTGGCGGGATTGTTGTAGCTTTGTTAGGCATATATGTGATTCCAAATCTTGGATGGGAATGGATGTTTTTTATCGGAGGTCTGCCTCTATTAGCTGCCCCATTTTTAATAAAGTATTTGCCGGAGTCTTTAAATTTTTTGATTGCAAAGGGAGAGTATGAACAAGTAGGTCAGATTTTAAAGCGTCTTAATCCATCTTATACTCCGGAAAAAGAAGATACGTATGAAATTGATTTACCCCAAAAAGGTATGCCAGTGGCTAAGCTATTTGAAGAAAAACGCGGCTTTTCAACTATACTATTCTGGATCGCGACAGCTTGTGTTTTATACATGATGTATGGGCTGAGTACCTGGCTGCCTCAACTCATGGTAGAAGCAGGATACCCGCTAACATCAAGTTTATCGTTCCTGTTTGCTTTAAACTTTGGGGCTATAGTAGGTCAAGTATGGGGAGGTTGGTTAGCTGACCGCGTTGGTGTCAAAAGAATTTTGGTTACTTTTTTTACATGTGGTGGTTTGTGTTTAGTTTTACTAGGTTTGGAACCAGGGATTGTATTGTTATATCTTTTGGTTGCACTAGCAGGAGCAGGTTCACAAGGGACCCAGGTTATTAATTTAGCTTATATTACTAACTTCTATCCAGCTTATGTTCGGTCTACCGGCGTCGGTTCGTCACTTGGTTTAGGGCGAATAGGAGCAATAATAGGTCCAGCCGTTGGGGGAATTATTCTCGAATTAAGTCTTCCTCTTCAAATTAATTTTATCGCCTATGCTATACCAGGGTTTATTGCGGCAATGGCTATGTGGTTAGTTCAAGATAAATATAGTAACTCTTACGGCGGAAATGTTGTCCATGCGTACCAAACAAAAGCAGTTGAGTAACAATTTCATGAAGGAGAAATAACAATGTCGATATATTCATTCCAAGCAAGTTTATCAAACGGCCAAAAAGTTAGTTTGAAAAGATATAAGGATAATATTTTATTGATTGTAAACACAGCTAGTGAATGTGGTTTAACTTCTCAATATGAAAGTTTGGAAAAATTATATAGAACATATAAGGAAAACGGATTCACTGTACTAGCATTCCCTTGTGATCAGTTTGGAGGCCAAGAGCCGGGAACGAATGAAGAAATCAGAAGTTTTTGCTCAAAGAATTACAATGTAACCTTCCCGTTATTTGAAAAAATAGAGGTGAATGGAGAAGGCGCCCACCCTCTTTATCAATATTTACGTGAACAAGCCAGTGAGGATACTAATTTAGATAAAAAAAGCCGCTTGTACAATCATTTACAAAAGAATGTTCCAGAATTATTGGAAGGATCACTCATTAGATGGAATTTCACAAAATTTTTAGTTGATAAGAAGGGAAACGTTGTAAAGCGTTATTCTCCTACGGTTGAACCGGAGGAATTAGAAGAAGATATTAAAATATTATTATAATATTTTGACATCTTTATGCTATGAAAACATTTTTGATCAAGACTTAGGGGGGGAAATATGTACGAAGGGGTAGAGACATTCGGAAAAATAGTAGAACATCGTGCGGATAGCAAGCCATATGAACGTTTTATACGATTTGAAAACTATGATCTCACGTATCAAGAACTGCATCAAAATGGAAATAAAGTGAGTCATGTGATTGCTGCTTTGGGATTATCGAAGGGAGATACCTGTGCAGTTATGCTTCCTAATAGTCCTGAATTTTTAGCAATGTGGGTCGGGCTGGCAAGGCTAGGTGTCATAGAAGTTCCCATTAATGTCGCATTTCGTGGAGATTTATTGGCTTATATTCTTAATAAAGCGGAATGTAAAGCACTAGTAATTTCTTCCCAATGGGTGGAGAGAGTAAAAGAATTATCTGATGAATTAATACATCTTCAACATGTCATTGTGGTAGGAGAAGAGGTAGAGATTGAAGAGGAAAATTTTTCTTTTTATTCATATGAAAACCTCATGCTGAATGCTAGGGATACCCACGTGAAAGTTGACATTCAATCGACGGATCCATCCCTTATTTTATTTACGTCAGGGACAACTGGACCTTCTAAAGGTGTGATTTTAAGCCACCGGGCAAATTTCAGTCTTGCCCAGACAGCTTGTGATCTAATGGATTATGGACCAGAAGATCGTTTGTTTACTGTATTTCCGCTGTTCCACATTAATGCCCGCTACACAACTATTTTGACAGCACTCATGGCTGATTGTGACGTAGTCATGCATGAAAAGTTTTCTGCTTCTAAATTTTGGGATATTTGCAGAAAGGAGCAAATCACTTCTTTTAATTTTATGGGGTCTATGCTGACGATTCTGATGAAACAGCCCAGAAAACCAAATGATGCAGATAACCCTGTTAGAAAAGCATATGGGGCCCCCACTCCAGTAGAGATATATCATGATTTCATCGAACGTTTTCAAGTAGAAATCTCTGAAGTTTACGGCTCAACAGAGTTAGGAACGGCCATTTATAATCATGCTGATACATTTAAATTAGGTTCCTGCGGAAAGCCGGTACCGATATATGAAGTCGAAATACATGATGATAACGATCAACCATGTCCGCCGGGTACAGCAGGTGAAATTGTCGTGCGGCCGAAAGAGCCTTCTATTATGTTCTCTGGATATTATGGAATGTCAGAAGCGACTGTAAAAGCATGGCAAAATCTTTGGTTTCATACAGGAGACCGGGGCTGGGTGGATGAAGAGGGATATTTTTATTTTCTAGATAGAATGAAAGATGTTGTACGGCGGAAAGGAGAAAACATTTCATCCTATGAAGTGGAAAGGGTCTTGAATGACCACCCGAAGGTGAAAGAATCTGCAGTGATTGGAGTCCCATCTGAACTTTCAGAAGAAGAAGTGCTTGCAGCGATTACTGTGAAAGATGGTTATAATCTAAAGCCAGAAGATTTACTTGATTACTGTAAAACTCGCATAGCCGATTTTGCAGTACCTCGTTATATTAGATACTTGAAGGCACTGCCTAAAAATACTTCATTAAGAGTTGAGAAATATAAACTGCGAAAAGATGGAGTGACAGATGATACGTGGGACCGTGAACTAGTTGGCTACAAAGTGTAAGGAATAGCGGGTGAAGAGACAGGGGAGTAGTGTGGTGAATCTTTTTCAATTAATCAAGTATGTGGAGTGGTTGATATGAAAATAATAGGTCTGTCTGGAACCATTATAGGTTCAAAAACGTCGGTAGCTATACAGCACATACTAGAGGAAGTAAAAAAAGCAGATACATCTGTTGAAACAGAATGTATTGATTTAAGAGAATATAGTATAGAATTTTGTGATGGCCGAGAGGCACATCATTATAATGCAGATACAAGAAAAGTAATTGAAAAAATGTCCTATGCAGATGTATATATTATTGGAACACCTATTTTTAATGCATCGATGTCTGGAGCATTAAAAAATACACTGGATCTTATTCCTCCTTCTGTCTTTCATAAAAAAGTAATGGGTTTTGTGGCAACAGGCGGATCTAGTGAACATTATTTTGTCATTGAAAATCAGCTTAAAACCATTGCCGGATATTATCAAGCCTATGTGACAACAAATAACATGCTGATTCATCGAAATAGTTTTGGAGATAATAATAAAATTATTGATAAAAAAACAGCGGAGAAAATGACAGCGCTTGCAGATGAATTAGTATTAATGGGTAAAAACTTAACTAAAATTACCTCTCCTTAAAGAATGCGAGAATCATTCATTCTGCTAAATATAATGATTTAGAAATAGAGTTTAGATGGTTTGAGGGGGGAAGCCATATTAATGAAGCATTTCTCTCAAACAGTCTTTAACACAAAGGCAGGAACATTATTTTTTAATAGTATATGAATGTGATTGTGCTTGTAGGATAGAGCCTTAGTGTAGTAAAAGAAGCATCTGCCAATCAGCAGCATGCTTCTTTTTCAACAGGTTTTTATTATTTTCGGATGAGTGTTGGCCCAACCAGTGATGTTGGATTTGTTCCTAATGCTATCTTGCAAATATTAGCATAGCTAACCTGTTTATTTTCATTCAGCATTCTTTGTAAATGGTGAAAATCTCGATCTGTTTTTACATTCTCTACCTGTTCATGAAAAACAGATAACACATACTCATCTTGAGCAACGGGGTGAAAATCTCCCGCCTCTTCATCCATCATGAAGCAGCCCAAAAATTGATATCCATATTGCATCTGACGTGTAAGCTGAATAACATTCAAGAATTTTTGGTGAATAGCAGGGTTCGTATTATTTAATTCATCGATGGCTTTTTTTACCTCTAACAATTCCTGATAACTTGGAGATGTAATCATGCAACCACTCCTTTTATAACGGTGTATTAGTCCCAAGGCTTCTTCAACTCGAGGTGCGATATTAATTCTTTGTTTTGCTGTCTTTTCAATTTGCGGATTTTTTCTCTTTCTTTCCCAGTTTCAAAAAGGAATGCTTCTTCTTCTGTTTCCGGTATAACGTTTGGCACTTCAACAGGCCTTTTGTATTCATCAAGCGCAACAAAAGTCAAGAATGAAGTAGCTGCAATGCGTCTATTGGCTGTTTCAAGATCTTCTGCTACAACCTTACAGAAAATTTCCATTGAACGACTCCCGGTGTAACTGACAAATGATTCAATACAAACAGCATCACTTTGACGAATAGGTTCAATGAAATTAACAGAATCAGTTGATGCGGTCACACATTCTTTTATCCTGGAATGTCTGCGGGCAGAAAGTGTTGCGCAGGCATCCATTTTTTTCATTAAAACTCCACCAAATAAAGTATGGTAATTGTTCAAATCATTTATAAGAACCTGGTCTGTTTGAACGACTCGTGTTTCTTTCACTTTTTTGGATTCCATTATTATCACCTTTGCAGTAAATTCATGTTGTTACAGAAATCATTATAAGGGTGCGAAGCTTTTAACGTACAATGCCAATCACACATGATGGTTATAATGAATCAGTATGTAAGCGGTTTTTAGAAAGGAAGCGCAGGGTGCACGGGGTTACGTATTGTTGTTTTATTATGTAACGGGTACGGGGGAAGAAGCGTTTGAGGGCAAACAAGGCAGGAGCCAGGGGGAATGACCGTAAATCTTGTAAAAAAAGACTAAACGCCCTTAGCCTGCTGGCACATAGAGCTAAAGTCGTTTAGCTTTTTTATATTGGCTGCGCACTCTGCTTGAGAAGGCAGTTTATAGGGGGACTGTCTGCTTTATTCATCTTCGTCGGTATCAGCATGGTTATTCTCTTTTACCAGCTTGAGTTTTGCAAATCTGATAAATTCTTTTGCAACCTGTGACAAATAAGCATCTTTTTTCCAAATTAATGCAAGATTCCATTCTATTTTAGGGTTAGCAATGGTTATCGTCTGTAAATCACTAGTTAACTCCATACAAGTACTTTCCGGCAAAAGAGTGATACCAAGGTTATAAGCCGCCATTTCTTCAATAAAATCCAATTGCGATGTTTCAGAAACGATATTTGGTTCAAAGCCTTCTTCTATGCAAGCTTCGAGGATTAAGTTTCTTAACTCAAAGTCCCGGTTGAACATGATAAATGATTCGTCTTTTAATTCATGCAAGGCGATTTCTTCTTTCGCGGCCAGGCGATGAGAGAAGGGGACCACTAGTTTTAAATGATCATGCACAAATTTATAATAATTAAACATCTCATGGTTTTCAGGAAGAACAACGACACCGAAATCCAGGTCATCATTCATAATCTTTTCTGCAATGCGCTTCGATCCATCTTCTTCTAATTGAAACGTCACATCAGGGTACTGTTGATGAAAGGAAGCCATAAGCTGAGAGAAAAAAAAGGAATTAACAATGGTAGGCAGTCCTAAACGAATACGCCCTTTTTTCAGTATTAATAAGTTGTCAATGTCCGCTTCTAGAAGGCTGAGCTGCCTTTCAATGACTTGAGCATGTTTATAAAGGATACGCCCGACATCTGTCAGCAGCAGCTTTTTTCTCGAACGAATGAAAAGAGGGGCACCCAGCTCACTCTCCAATGACTTAATAATTCTGCTGAGAGCAGGCTGCGTAATATACAGATTTTCTGCCGCCTGCGTAAAACTGCCAGTATCGGTGACTTCAATAAAATATTCCAAATGCTTCATTTCCATTGTGCCAAACACCTTTTTCCATAAGCACACAATGCCTTAAGTAACAGGGAAGTGATTTTCGTGTGCTGCTTTGTTGATTTTTTCTACTTCATTATAAAGCAAAGCCAGCATATCACAAACAAATGGCTGTTAAAAAAGGTCAGGTAAATGGGATCAAACCTTTACGAGCACGCATAAAGAAATTCAATAATGTGTAGAGGAAGCACTTAACGGCATTTATGTTTAAACAATCAACTTTCAAGACAAAGAGAGGGAAACCTGCTGCTGGAACAGAAAGGTTTCCCGCTTTTTTGTCGTTATTTTTACCATGCCGGGTCAAGTGGAGTTTGCACTTTACTATGTGCTTCTAGTACTTCTGCAGCATCAAATATCGTGTCTTCCCGGAATCTTCTGCCTAATAGCTGTACACCGACCGGAAGTCCGTTTTCCACGGATGTTGATATAGATAACGCTGGGAATCCGAGTAACGGAACAGCCATCATTGACCACTGGGCCGCCATAACACGTCTCATGTTTTCGACGCTTGTAATGTCAGCATTTTGTTCAAATGCTTGTTCAGCTGACACCGGCATTAACAAAATTGGGTACTTTATCAAAAATTCTTGAAGCTTGGAAATGAGTGTTCCCCTTCGTGCATAGCCATTCATATATTCTGTTAATCCCGGGGAAGGGCCCCACCAATCTTCTGCTACCGCATAATAGTGTTCGGCAGCTGTTTTCATTCCGTGGTCTCCTACTTCATTTACCAGCGGCATCATTTGGCGGAATTCTTCCATGCATAGCAAATACCAAAGCTTGTACGCCTCTTCAAATAAAGGAAGGTCTACTTCTTCTACCACATACCCTGCATCAGCTAATTTTGCTGCTGCATCGTCAAGCGCTTTATCAACTGCAGGAGCAGGTTTAGCTGCATTTACATCTTTTAAAAGACCGACACGAATGGGCTTGCGTAAAGAGTCTCCAACCAAAGGAACAGAAGCATGAATGGGATCTCGAGGGTCAAATGGACTGAGGGCCTGCAATGCTAAACGTAAATCATCCACTGTTCGGGCTAATGGTCCTTGTGTAAGCATTGTCTGCACGGACAATGGCTGATCCTGGTCCACTGGCCCGTATTGGCTTGGTACTCTTCCTGCAGTTGGACGAAGACCAGAAATTCCAGAGGCATATGCAGGATATCTCACTGAACCGCCAATGTCATTTCCTTGGGCAATGGGCAGCATTCCCGCTGCAACAGCAGCTGCTGCGCCTCCGCTAGATCCCCCCGGAGTTTTTGATTTGTCCCATGGATTGAAGGTCATGCCATGCACATCATTATTAGTAAACCAGCGGTATGAAAAAGCTGGTGAATTGTTCCTGCCAATAAAAATGGCTCCTGCTTTTCGTAAATTGGCTACATGTGGTGCGTCTTCTGCCGCTATGTTTTCTTTAAATGCTGCAACTCCGTTGGTGGTTGCCTTCCCTTTTTCGTCACTGTTAATTTTAATGGATGTTGGTACTCCATGAAGGGGGCCGAGGTTCTTACCGGAGTGGACAGCTTGATCGGCCTGATCTGCTGCTAGAAGTGCTTCATCTCCATATACCTCGACAAGTGCATTTAGTTTAGGGTTCACTTGTTCAATACGGGCAAGTGAGCTTTCCACGACTTCTCGGGACGAAATCTTTCTGGCCTTAATCGCACGCACTAGTTCAGATGCAGACCACTGCCAGAGTTCTGTCTTGTCTTCTTTTTTAATGTTTATTTCTTTGTATACAGACTTTTCACTCATTTTTCCGTCCTCTCCTTTTTCATTATATTGTTAAAAATATTCTGAATAATGTTATGATAAATTAGAGACAGCATGTACAACAATGGCAGATATAAGCCATTTTGCAATAAAAAAGTACTAAATAAAGTACCAAAAATCAGAAGGCGGGGGTTCTAATGGTTTCTCCAGTGCATTTACCTAAATCTGATAATGAGCGTGTGATGAAATTGATTTCAGGTTTGTCCACTAGTTTTAAAAAAGGATCCCACAGCTTGCAGCATTTACTCTCAGAAATATTCGGATATCACTCGAGCATTTTGTGGAGAATTGATCAAGAAGGGAGCTTATCGGATCCGCTTAATCATTACATTAGTGATTATTTAGTAGAGGATTATTTGAATTATTTTTATGAACGTGACTATTTACATCCTAAAAAGCTGCTGCATGCATATCGAAAAGAAACTGTTCTACGATTAGAGGATGTCATTCCTATGAAAACGTATGAGGCATCTAATTACTACACAGAGTTTATGAAAAAACACAGGTACTACTATGAAATGGTGCTCCTCCTTCATTCACGGGATACATTAGTTGGAGCAATAGGCATAGCTAGGTCGCGATCAGAAAACAGATTTACAGAGAGAGATCTAAACAGAATTCGCGCGATTGCGCCATTTATATCGAATTTATTGTATTTAGAAAAAGAGTATGAAAAAGAGCGTAAAGAAAAAGAGGTATTGGAGGCTTTTGCCAATAAAAGTAATACAGGGTTGCTTGTCCTTGATGATAAGCTTGATGTTCTTTATATGAACCCAGCAGTTTGGAACATTCATAGAGAAACGGCATTATATAAAAGTATCGACAGTTTTATTAAAGATATAATAGCAATGTTCTCTAATCAATTTACCGCTTCGTCTAAATTGCAGCTTCAAGGCTATAATATTCAGGTTATTGCGCATAAGGAAGTGTTTCTATCTAAAGAAAGCCATTATGCTGTTATTATAGAAAAAGCGAAGACAGAAGAAAGATTAGAAAATGACAAGATATTTGATAAATTAACAGAACGTGAAAAAGAAATTTGTTATTACTTAAAGAAAGGATATACGTCTAAAGAAATATCCCAAAAATTATTCATTAGTGTTCATACTGTAAACAAACATACAAGAAATATCTACCGGAAAGCAGGGGTGAACAGCCGGGCATTATTACAAGCTCGGTTGTAAAGAGCGCTAATAAGATTGTATGATTCATTGCCTGCTGAAGATGAGAAAACGGTGACACTGCTTTTTTTGAAGAAGCAAGAGAAATGTTTAGAATGCTGAGTATTGTATTACCAGAGATGTTGGTTAGTGTATAAGCGTGTTCTAAGTGCGCCTGAATGGATAACTAGAAAACAGGTGTTTTCCCTCCTATAAGTATCTATCCGTAAAATGTCCAATGCGCATAAGATAGTAGAGTCAATTGTATATAGGTAAAAGTAGAAATACGACTGTAAGGAGAGGGGAACTACCATTGGCTGATACGATTACTCCACTAAAACCGTTAGAAAAACCAAGGAATGTGAGTATAAAGGAGAAAACGAAAGAAAAAAAGGATCAGGCCTATTATGGCGTACTGATTTCACATAAATATTTTCAAAAACTATTGAAGCAAAAGGCTCACTTTCGAACGAAAAAGTTAATTAAAGTAAACAAAGAGACTATAAAATTCCGGTTATATTTTTTTTCTGTTATGACAGTTAATATCAAAAAACAAGAGATACGAGGGATTTATTATGATGATAAAGCAGGAAAGTTTAAAACAGCCCGTTATCCATATCCGGACTTTTTATATAGACGGGGAGGAGTGAAGAAAAATAAAAAAACGTATCATATATTTCTTCGGCAATGTAAAAGAAGGAACACCATTTTCTTAAATCCAGCTTCTTTAGGTAATTGGGATGTTTATAAACGTTTTCAAAAAGTCCATTCTTTAAAAAAATATTTACAGGAAACGATTTTGTATAAAGAGCCAAGTGATTTATACAGTATGTTGAAAAAACATCGGATTATTTATTTGAAAGGAAAGACAGGAAGAAAAGGTCAAAATGTTATCCGAATAGAAAAAGTATCGGCAAAAAAATATCGATACAGGTATTATAACGTTGTCACAAAAAAAGTTGAGACGATACAGGCAAGAAGCCGGAAAGAATTAATTCCTTTTATTGAGAGTTTCTATAAAGGTAAAACATTTATGATTCAAGAGGCTATTCCATTATTAGAAATTAATAAAAGACGCGTTGATTTACGTGCAGAATTGCAGCGGGACGAAACAGGAATGATCACTATTTGCGGAATTAGTGCCCGGGTAGGGAAAGCAAAATCTCCAGTAACGACACATGCTAAAGCTGTTACAATCAATGAGTTGTTTACACGTTTAAAATTATCATCTGACAAAAAAGCTGCTCTATTGTCTGATATCGAAGAGTTTCTATACAAGATTTATCAAGAAGCGGAAAATCATTATGGAATGTTTGCGGAAATGGGAATTGATTTTGCTTTGGATCAGAACGACAATATTAAGTTTATTGAATGCAACAGTCAAAGCGTAAAAGTGTCGCTTTATAAAGCTCATGGCAGTCAAGCGTTAGAGAAATCCCTATCGAATGTGCTGCAATTTGCTGATTATCTTCACAAGGAAAACACAAAAAAGGCAGCAAAAGCAAATTAATGCGTGTTGCCTGCACGGATATCAATACTCAGAATAAATCAAACCCGTTTTGTGGCTGCTTTCACTTGTCACAAACGGGTTTGATGCGCATGCATTTCTAGAAATGAGTGGTTTTTATGCTGATTACAAGTGTTTGTATGTATGATTAAAATATGTTGTGGTGGAGCGGTAAATGCTCGGCGGCTGATCCGCAATGTTAACGAGGTGTCGGGCAAACGTCACATACCTCATTTTGGGCTGTCGTACAATAAAAGAATGAGAGGTCGTAATAACAAGCGGATAAGGAGTTTGGAGGAGTGTAGATAAAAAGCGGGCGTAGAGAGGATGAAAGAGTATAAATTGATAAGCATGATACATACCGAATCATACAAAACGTCATTCTTTCTTAAAACGAGTTTTGCTTAAATGTCTGTTGAGGAGGACGGACATTTTTTTGATTGGTACATGTGTGGCAGTATGCAGGAAAAGCCATGACAATTATCGCAAACGTTTAGAGAGGCTGGTGTGGTCATAGTCATTTGCAGTAGTAACAAAGGGAATTATATAATAAAAATGATTCTCGTGGAGGATAAATAGTAGAAGGACTCATTATACAGTGATGTTGTTTATATCTCTGTTTTTACATCTCATGTTATTTGTCTATGATAGTTATGAAAAAGTAAGGGGGGTTGAGTGTGGAATATTCACTGCCGCTTGCCACGTGGTTGTTATTATTGATTCCAATGCCGCTGCTCGTGGTGTTGTCGTTTGTTTCTTATATTGGGTCAAAGTTGAAGGGAGAATAGTTCATGTCGTTACCTACGTTGTTAACATTTATTATTTATTTAGTTGGAATGCTGTGCATCGGTCTTATCTTTTACCGATTAACAACGAACTTATCGGATTATGTTCTCGGAGGACGTAAACTCAGCGGCGGGGTTGCAGCCTTAAGTGCAGGAGCATCCGATATGAGCAGCTGGTTGTTACTCGCTCTGCCTGGTGCTATTTATATGTATGGAATGAGTGAAATGTGGATTGCGGTAGGGCTTGCTATTGGTGCGTACTTGAATTGGCAGTATATAGCCCGCCCGCTGCGCCGTTATACGGAAAAATCAAACGATTCGATTACGATTCCCGACTTTCTCGAGAACCGTTTTCGCGATCGGACAAAAGTTTTACGCATCGTTTCGGCTGTTTTTATATTGTTATTCTTCACCTTTTATACATCTTCAGGGTTAGTTGGTGGAGCTCGTTTGTTTGAATCTTCGTTTGGTCTGCCATATGAAAATGCTTTATGGGTTGGAACGATTATTATTATTACATACACGTTTCTTGGCGGATTTCTCGCTGTTAGCTGGACGGATTTTTTTCAAGGGATTTTGATGTTTCTCGCTTTAATTGTTGTGCCGATTGTCGCGATTAATGAAATGAATGGATGGCAGCAGACTGTTCAGTATGCAGGAGAGGTCAATCCAGATTATTTAGATGCATTTGCCGGTATGAGTGTTATTTCGATTATTTCAATGCTGGCATGGGGATTAGGGTATTTTGGCCAGCCTCATATTATTACAAGGTTCATGGCGATTCGTTCGGAAAAAGAAATTCCGAAAGCACGTTTTATCGGCATGACATGGATGGTTTTTGCGCTTTTAGGATCTATTTTCACCGGGTTTGTGGGCATTGCCTACTTTACAGGAAACGGACCAGGGACAGTGATTGCAGAGGGGTCTGAAGAGACCGTCTTTATTATTTTTACACAAGTTCTGTTCAACCCATGGGTCGCTGGATTTTTGCTTGCGGCCATCTTAGCAGCGATTATGAGTACGGTTGACTCCCAGCTTCTCGTTTCATCGAGTGCGTTAGCGGAAGATTTTTATAAAGGATTATTGAGGCCGAGAGCGACCGAACGTGAATTGGTATGGGTAGGCCGGTTTGGCGTATTAGGCATTGCCCTTGTTGCAACATTTCTTGCTTATAATCCGGACAGCACCATCCTTGATTTGGTTGGTTATGCATGGGCCGGGTTTGGAGCTGCGTTCGGACCTGTGATTATTCTTTCTCTATTTTGGAAGCGGATGACAAGATGGGGAGCCTTGGCTGGAATGATCGTTGGAGGAGTGACTATGATTCTTTGGGCCCAAGTTGAGGGAGGGTTATTTGATTTGTACGAAATCGTTTCAGGATTTGTTTTGGGGATGATTGCTATTATTGTGGTAAGTTTGATAGATAAAAAACCAAGCCAGGATATTCTTGATGAGTATGATGCTGTTCACGGGAAATGAAAGAAGCAATGAATGCTTGAACTGCCCCCGCTTCGTCCCCTTGTGGGCTGTGAGAAGCGGGGGTCTTTATACTTCAGGAATGCTCCGGTGCTGCTTTTCTCGCAGGCATATAGCTGATTGCCTTGAACTAGAATGTGGAAGAAGCTGTTTAGTATAAAATGATAACATTTACGCAGTCGCTGGTCTTCCATCCACTTATGACGGACTTCTACCTTTTACCACCTTTTAAATATTGTCAAATTATCATATAATAGTAAATGGTCATCTATAATAACTGTTATATGCTGTGATATAAGTACAATCCACATAGAAAAGGTGTGGCTTCGCTTTCATTTGGTGTGACGCTTGCATCTTTTCTGCAATTCTAGAGGAAAAGGTTGATAAAAATGAGCAACAGAGAAACCAAAACAGACGTCATTTTAATTGGCGCCGGAGTCATGAGTGCAACGTTAGGAACACTTTTGAAAGAATTAGCACCAGACTGGGAAGTAAAGGTTTTTGAGAAGCTCGCGGATGCAGGGGAAGAAAGTTCCAATGAATGGAACAATGCAGGAACAGGACATGCAGCATTGTGTGAGCTGAACTACACGAGCGAAAAAGAAGACGGCTCTGTAGACATTAGTAAGGCGGTAAAAATTAATGAGCAGTTTCAGGTTTCAATGCAGTTTTGGTCTTATCTTGTTAACAGAAAGCTAATACATAATCCGCATGATTTTATCATGCCGCTGCCTCATATGAGTTTGGTACAAGGGGAGCAAAATGTAAAGTTTTTGAAGAATCGTTTTGAAGCGCTTACAAAAAACCCTCTTTTCCAAGGAATGGAGTTTTCTGATGATCCAAAAGCTCTGGAAGAATGGATTCCGCTTGTTATGCAGGAACGTACGTCGGATGAGCCGATAGCAGCAACAAAAATCGACTCTGGAACAGACGTGAATTTTGGTGCGTTAACGCGTGTGTTGTTCGGTCACTTAGAAAAGCAAGGTGTCGATATCAACTACAAACACAGTGTGGATGATATCAAGCGCACGAGCGATGGCTTGTGGGAGATGAAAATACGTAATCTTGATAGCGGTACGGTTGAGCGTCATACAGCCAAGTTTGTCTTTATAGGAGCTGGTGGAGGCAGTATCCATTTACTGCAAAAATCCGGAATTCCGGAAGGGAAGCATATTGGCGGATTCCCGGTCAGCGGTTTATTTATGGTGTGTAATAATCCGGATGTTGTGGAGAAGCACCATGCAAAAGTATATGGGAAAGCCAAAGTTGGTGCCCCGCCTATGTCCGTCCCGCATCTTGACACAAGGTATATCGACAATAAGAAGTCGCTGCTGTTTGGGCCATTTGCCGGCTTCTCGCCAAAGTTTTTAAAGACTGGTTCTTTATTGGATTTAGTTACTTCTGTCAAACCGAATAATGTCTTAACGATGCTGGCAGCAGGGGCGAAAGAAATGCCATTGACAAAATATTTGATTCAGCAAGTCATGTTGTCAAAAGAACAGCGTATGGAAGAGCTGCGAGAGTTTATTCCAAACGCTAAGTCAGAGGATTGGGACTTAGTCGTAGCTGGACAACGTGTACAAGTTATCAAAGATACAGAAGCTGGCGGTAAAGGGACTCTTCAATTTGGTACGGAATTAATTACAGATTCTGACGGTTCGATTGCTGCGTTACTAGGAGCTTCTCCAGGCGCTTCGACCGCTGTTCATGTGATGCTTGAAGTTATTGAAAAATGTTTCCCGGAACAAATGAAAGAATGGGAGCCAAAGATCAAAGAAATGATTCCTTCTTATGGCTTGTCTCTCATGGAAAATCCGGAGCTTCTGCGCGAGGTCCATGCTTCCACGGCGCAGGCACTGGGCTTAAATGAAGCGGAGAATGATAGTCTGCAAGAAGAAGAGCCAGTGTTTAGTTAATCAGCGGCAGAACACAGAAACTGAGCTGTTACAGGAAAAAGTATACGCAGCATAAGAGTGTTGTTTGTATGAATGGAAAAACGGAAAACACAATGCTCAAAAAAGCAGAGGTTACATCAAACAAACAGAAAAAAATGGAGCAGATAACAGCATGTCATTAGAAACAAGACGAAGAACCTTTGATCTGGCAGGAGATTGAAGGTTCCTTTTTTTAGGCTCTGCCATGTTTGTTGGGATTTCAGAAAATGAGAACATACAAAATACGAAAGTTCCGACCTTCTTTATACTTGAATGGAAGAAAAAGCAGTCGCTGCTATTTATAATGGTGAAAGCAGATTAGCAAATATAAAAGGAGAGGAAGAGAATGACTTTTTCTTTAATTCTTGCAATAATTACTTGTGTTATAGCGGCTGTCATTACCTTTGTACTGACTCAGGTAGAAGATAAAAACTACAGCAGCGAGTCAAGCTTAGCAAATTTGTTTAGTATTTATATTATCTGGCTTCCGATAGGAATCGTTGTTATTGGTATTATTGTGCTGGTTTGGCGCTACATCATTTAAAAGTGGTTATAGTTATGGCAAGTGGTTAATAAGTTGTCCTTTCAATTGATTTCACGTCTATTGATATGGGGATTGGAAATAAGATTTGATCTGAATGTATATTGAAGATTTTATTGACACGCTTAGATATCATAAGTGAGTGATAGTAAGTTCTAAAAGACGATAAGGACGTTAGTTATTAGCATACTTCATCCACAATTTCTTCTTAAACTAGTGCTTTACTGATTAAGAATAATAGATTTTCTTATTCACTAATTTTGAATCGAAACTTACCGGCTTACTGAACAATATTACTGGGATAATGTAATGATAGAAATACCTTCCCATATGTTCTTTGTGAACGTATGGGAAGGTGTTTGTCGGTATGCTCTCATATTAGCATACACTTCTACCTTTTCCACTTTGTTGAAGTGTTTTTTTGTACTGCATAGGAGAGAAGCCTGTTACTTTTTTAAACGTTTTGGAGAAATGTTTTACATCCAAGTAACCCACCTTTGCGGCAATAGAATAAATAGGATCATGGCTGGTAGATATCATATCTTTTGCTTTCTGCATTCTATAAGTAATTAAGTATTTTTGTAGGGAAATTCCCATTTCTTTAGTAAATATTTGACTTAAGTACGGCTGACTAACGTTTAAATGTTTAGCCATATAATTAATAGAAATACTGTTTTGATATTGGTTGTGCACCAGGTCTATTGCCTGAAAAACAATAGGGTTTTTTATCATATGTCGATTAGAAGGGTCTCCTTTTATTAAATGAAGCAGTTCAATAAATTCATTATACTTTTGTTCGATGGACGAAAAAAAAAGTTCTTGCGGTGAGTGGCTTTGCAACAGATCTTTACTATAGTCCCTATGATACTTATCCATTAGTATGGATGATAAAAATGTATAACAATAATAATATAAGTTGTAACTTAAACTGGGTTTAATTTTTTTAAAAAATAATTTTTCAATTAAATTCATTAATTTTGGATCAACAATATTATAATTAATTGTTTCTTTTATTTCTTGAAGCAGACTGTTAACTGAGTAATAATTCACTTCTTCTTTTGTGTTTTCAATATAATCGAAAGTTAAGACATCAGCTTCGCGGCAGAAAAAATTATATATTTTTAATTGAAAAAAAGATTCATAGGCAACTCTTATGTCCTCAATATCTTTAACATAATAGCTTTTATATCGTAGCGAGGT
>NZ_FNDK01000023.1 GCF_900099605.1 Alteribacillus persepolensis | reverse complement strand
ACCTGCTAATTACATGATACTACCCATCAAACGGTATCAATCGGCAAACATACGCGCCAATTCTCGTGGGTCGTCACCACTTCCGATAATCTTGTATCCGACTCTTATTAATCGTGTCGCCTGCTCAATTCCTTCACAGTACGTAATATGTCCACTCGGTGCGATTAAAGCAAAGAACATGCCTCACCTCCTTAGCTGCATTATAGCAATATTTATGATTTTAATAAAAAAGTGTATTGACATCGTAAATACAAATATATAAAATGAAGTTAACAAATATAGGCAAGGGGTGCTTTTTATGAAATTCAAATTAGACCAAACTGTCATTTTCGAAGGCGAAAAAGTTATTGTTTGGGATTATTCACACAGATACAAGGATTATGAGATAAAAAAGGAGAACGGCGATGTTGTTCGCGGTTTATCTGAAAATCAATTGAAAGAAATGTAATTGTTAAAGGAGGCGTTGAAGAATAATGGATGCTCATATAATGGTTAGAATAGACAAAAAGCAAAAAGAGGCATTTATCAAAAAAGCGAAAGAGCAAGGTGCGGATGCTTCCACATTAATCAGAATGTGGGTGCATGATTATTTAAAGGAAGGAGGGTGAAACCGCCCTCCTTTTTTATACTGCTTCACCAATACCAAATAATAATTCGAGCAGTAACGGCGCCATCTGTACAAGGATGAAGCCGATGGATGCTGTCTGTATGGTCGAGTATCCCTTTTCTTTTAATCCAATCATAACCATTAAAGCACCGCCTGTCACCATGACGGTGGCGACTGGATAGGACAGATGGGTGATTAATTCCACTAATGGGTCAAATGAGCCGACAATCTTTTCTTTAATAGCACCGTTTACCGATACCGTCACTGCATGCGGTTCTTGTGCCATTGCCGGTGTTGCCCCACCTGCCAAGAGTAGAGGAACAGTCACGGATGATACTTTACGTTTCGCTTTCGGTTGAGGGTTCATGAACTCACTGATTGTGCCGACTGTTTTTGTTTTCATTTGAAGCCCTCCTATTATTGTGCAGGGCGCGAAATCATGATATAATGAAATTGATCGTTTGAGGTGGGAAAGGTTCCCCACGCGCCCTTGTGGTTAAAAGAGATGCAGGATACGCCGCCCTGCCAAACGATTCTGTTATCTTGCGCATATGGACCAGATGAGTGACCTTTGTTAGAGGTCGCTTTTTTATTTTATCTGTTTTGCCGTGTAAATATCGAACGATAATCCGTTACACAATCGTTCCAGTCGTGGTTTTCGGCTTTCTAATTCTGTTACCCATATCAAGCTAAAATTTGTGTACTTCGCGAATGTTCTGTACTTCTCGATTTTTCGTTCATTTTTTTGCATGGATTGAGAACAGTCCACTTCAACAAAGCGCGGAACGTTCTTATAATCAAATTTTGCATCACACACCAGTTGCGCTTCTTTCGTTTTTAATCGCATTTCATTCTTCCAAGATGACGGGCAACCTACCATAATATACAGTTGATTTCGCAATAAAAAATGCTGCACATTTGTTGTTCTTTTCCGCACTACTTTACAGCCTACGCGTTCCCTCCCTAATTTATTGAGATAATACACCTTCTCCAAGCCATGCCGAAACGAGCATAAATACTCATCCATGTTGTTCAAGATACGGTTGGCGTTTCGGGCGCTTTTTAAATCGTGAATGATTTGTATTTGTTCTCTAGTCAGATAATCCAGTTTCTTCAATGACAAAAGAATGTTCTCCTTTCTCTGTTCGTGAAACCTGTTCATCCTTTCCCCTCCCTCTCATGTTGACATGCGGCGTTATGCGCTCTTTTATCTGCTCGTTGGATATATACGGGCATTGTACGGTTTCCTTCTTCACGCGCTTATATATCGCCCTCCCCGGTATTTCCGGCAATTCCTCTGCGCCTTTCTCGTCTAATGTGGCCAACGATGCAGCAGCCGTTTCCAATATGAAAGACACACGCCCTCCGATATTCTGACGTACCTGTGACGGCAATGTCTCATTTGTCGGGTATTGGGTGGCATACACCAGCCTGTACCCTGCTGCACGCCCTCGTCTTGCTATGTCTGTGACAATGGCTAGTGATTCTTTATCAAGGTCGGCGGCTTCATCAATCATGACAAAGTGCCGGTTTTTCTCGCCTGCTTCTGCCACATCTTCAAATCCGCCGTTGACAACTTCTCGTAGCTTTGCATCCATTTCTTGCTGTACCAATTCCAACGTGTCACGAGCTTCTGACGGATCTCTAGCAAAGTATTTCGTTTGGTCTAAGTCTTTGAAGCGTTGGAACGCCGTGCCGCCTTTTAAATCCACAAGAGAAAAAGTGACGTGTTTTGCCTTCGACTGAATAAGGGATGTAATCAACAACTTCAAGTATTGTGATTTTCCAAATCCGGTAGCCCCTGCAACGACGATATGCGGGCGTTTTTCGAAGTCATGACGTATCACCTTCTCACGGTTCAAACCAACCGGCACACGCCAGTCTATTGCTCTCATAGCGTCGTTATACTCAATGCTTGAGGGTAACGGCTTATCATATACTTTGATTTTCAGCATGCCGTCAAACGAAAATTCTACTTCCTTTTGTGCCTTGCTCGGATGAAACAGGGCGCGAAGCTGTGGGATAATGTCTTTTTTCCAGTTGATGTCCTTCAAGTCATCCAGTGAAAAAGTTTTCGTATTCAATCCATTTTCAATGACATGCTTTCGAGCTTCGATATCCTTCACAGACAAGCCGTACGGAAGCTGAAAGATATACTCTGTCCCTCCCTTTATTTTTCGTTTTGTGTACAGCCGGATATTTCTCTGTTTGCCGTTTTCTTTGACATACAGATTGGCATTGTTGAAAATCCGCTGTATTTTTTGTGCATCATTCCAGGATAGATGTTTGTTGGTGTGAGCAAACGCCAATACACCACAAGCAACCAATGATGATGTGATTTCTACAATCAAAAGCAGACCACCATCCTTTTTATATATGAAATATATAGTTGTGATAAGATGGAACGTTTTTTTCTGGCTAGAACCTGCGATAATTCAAGATTTTTACACTACCATTCTTGGTTCTGCGACAGTATTTGATAAAGCATATTCTTTCTTGCTTGTTCAATATGCATTGTCCACGATAAAAATTTCTCGAATAGCATGTACTTTTTAGAAGGGAATAAAGAATATACCGAGAATGAAGGGGATAAGAGGTGATGAGATGTACAAATGTGAATTGAAAATTATGATATTGCAGAAGGGATATAAGAACGTGAAGGCATTTTCCGAATCATGCGGGGTGAATGCGAATACATTGAGCAGCATTATGAATGGTCACAGACTACCTTCGTTTGATTCCGTGTACAAGATATGTAGAACGCTGGACATGCGCCCGGATGAGATATGGAAAGAGCAGGAATAAACCTGCTCTATTTTAAGCCGCGTAACCGTTCATGGCCTAACAATCGGATGATGTCTTTGTATTCCAATTCATCATTCTCGATTCGTTCGAGCCACGCTTTACTGATGGGGTTACGTTGTTTTTCTTCATCCGTCCAACGCTCGATGACTGGTTGCCATACTTCCTTTGTGCCTTTGTCGAGTTTTTCGCTCATCCAGTCGCCCTCCTTTACGGCTGATTTTACCGAACGAAGAACAGCACGATAATCAAAAGAAGGACACTCTTTCCATTCGTATCCCGGAAACTCGTTGTGTCCTCTCGTCCGTTTGTAGCTTGGCATGTCCTTCATCAAGCAGTCGTGTAGTTCCTTGAGTGAGCGCTTTTGTTCTTTCGTCGGTTCTTCTTCTCGAAAGTCACCAACCAAACAGATACCCACCGCAATATTATTTGAGTTACCGACATGGTAGCTAATGACGCTTAAATCATGGCAATATTGGATGGTCCCATCTTTTAATATGACAAAATGATACGCAATCTCTGGCCATCCATTTGTGAACACATGATGCCGTGAAAAAGAGTGAGCATCGCCTTCTTTGGTCAATGAATGATGAATGGCAATGTCTGTTTTGTCGTTCTTGCTGTTTTTCGGTTGCCATCCGTCATGCGGAAGTTTGCCGCGCAGATTTTTTAGCTGTGACAAGGATTCGAATGAATACGGCATCATTGAGCACCGGCTTTCTCAATCGCTTCTTTCTGGCGTTTTCCTTTTTCGGTGATGTAGTTGTTTTTGAACCACGTCCATATTGCGGCAACAACTGTGATACAAGCAGATACCCCTTGCTCGATTTCTTCTTGAGAAAATGGCAACGGCGATTTGCCGAACGCGGCTAAAATCTGATTCATTAATGCCGCAACTAGCACGATAGTCCTTGTGAGTGTTCCTTTGTCCATGATATCCCTCCTAGTAATACTGAATAACCATTGGAAGCACAAATAAAATGACTGTGACTAATATGCCGGCCATTGTGAGCTTGTGCTTTTTCTCCCGGTCGGCACGTTCTTCTTGCCTTTCTGTATATGAAATGAAACGCCGCTCTAATTCGTCGATATCTTTTGTGGCTCCATCGGCTAAATTGTAGGCTTTCCGGCTTCGTTCGTTGGCTTCTTTGACCGTTTCAAATTTTTCTTCGATACGTTCCATGCGTCCATCCAAACGGACAAGCGACTGTGACACACTCCTTAATTCATCGTAAATTTCTTTGTACCCCACCGTCACGCCTTCTTCCTCCATTTCGTTGCCCCCTCTCATGTCGTGTAGGAGCATCGACATATTTACTCCCTTGTGATTTTTTGATATTGTAGATACACCGTCTATTTCCTTGCGTGTAGACGGGAGGGGCGTGTGTGGCGCCCCGTTGTCCCATAAAAAATAACGCCTTGAATGGCGTTTTTTGTTTGTCTTATTTAATTCGCATCATGGACGGGATATTCATTCACTTCTCAAATACTTATACTGCTCATTTGGTGTCATGCCTTTTAAATTCTCATCATTCACCGATTCCGCAATCAATTCGCTACATATCATTTCATTCGGATTATTCCAGGGCTTATCGCCCCACTCAAATCCATACCATATGAAACGAAGAAGGTCATATTTCTTCCCTACGTGATTTAACGCTTTTTCGATATCGCCGTCAACCTCTACAAACTCGTAATCTGTTAAGTCAAAATGACGTACTTTGACTCCTTTCGGAAAACGAGAGTCTAATATATGATGCTCGTCTACTTTAATCGCTACGTGTGACCACTTCCCCTTATCAAAGAAACGAATAATCCTCGACAACACGGAGGAAGAACGGGAAAAGATTATCACCATGTTATAGCTTCCACTTCTTCTTTTGTTGTGGCGGCTTTTACTTGGTCACGTAGCTGTTTGTTTTTAAAAATACATTCTTTCTTGTGTCGGAAGGCTTCTTTGTAAACAGTTAGCCATTCTTCCCTTGAATGAGTGACATTTTCATCATTTATTGTCATCCAATCGACTTCTGTGATTGTCTCGTCATCTTTCAGTTCATCTTTCTGGCCTTGCATATTCAACTGATCTTCGGTAGTTAGTCGGTATCCATTCCCGTTAGAAGCTATAAATCCATTAATGATGGTTTGTTGGCATTGTGAAGATAGTTCTTTTATTTTTTCTTCTTTGGCGGGTTCAATCGATTTTTCTGTCAACTCCACATCAATGACTTCGCCATTTTCGACAACCAATTCAAAGAAAGGATAGTTCCTCTTTATTTTTTGGGCTAGTTCGCTGTTGTCATCTACTATGAAAACATCCGTTTCATTAGTCCAATTTTCATTTGGTTTACCATTCATGGTTATAAAAGATATTGGATTTTTTCTTACAATCATAAAATGCAACTCCTTTTATCTAATAGCGAAATAGTTATACACTCGGTTTAACGCATTTGTTTGAACATCTTCATCCGAATCATAATAAACCGTAAACCCACTACTGTTTACCCTTACTATGTCGCTTAGATTTTTATCGTGTTGACGATCACTTGTAGCAAATCCCGAATATACGGCACCCTCTATACTCATAAAAGGCCAGTCAGCTCTAGCTACAAATACCGCTGTTGGTCTAAATCCCAAAGAAATGACCTGACTTGCGTCACCCGTGCCTGTGTACGTCCCCGCAACACTTGTCGCAGAAATAGCTTTATCATAAGCAGCCTTCACCGCTTTAGGTGTGGCTGCTGTCGTTTCATCTGTACTATCGTTATCACTATTTAACCGCACATGTCCTTTTTGTGTTAATGTCGCATCTTCGCCCTGATGCGAAGTAAGGTCACTGGCTACTTGGTCGGCGTTCCCATCTACTTCGTTTATCGCACCGACTAAATCCGTTTTTTCAGTCGTTGTCAGCGTGGATAAATCGCCCGTTTGTCCGTCTGTATAGGTATTCGCGTTGCTTTCTGCGGTGTCCGCCTTGCTTTGTGCGCCGGACGGTGTTTCTGCGCCGATTTGCGTTGTTGTGACATTGTGCGGATTATTCGTGTCGCTTACGTGCGTACCTTCCGCCACTGTACCTGCCGTTGTGCCGAAATCTTTGTTAAATGCGGTGTTTTTCGTGAACGCCGGTTCTGCCCCTACATCGGCGGCGGTCAAATTATTAATGACCGTCCTCATTTCCTGTATGGCGTGATAACTCGTGTACATCCACCAATTGTGCCATTGTGCCGGTGGTTTTTCTTGCTCTTGCCATCCTTCATCCTTCTTCGATTGTGGCGGCTCTATGCCTGTGGCGTTCCATTCGGGAAGTGGGTTGTTAAACTCTGCCATTGTATCACTCCTTTTACATTGGTAGTGGTCTATCTTCGCCCGGTTGATATAATGCGCCGTAATATCCGCCGGTTGTTTGGTCTACGTCTGCGAATCCGGCGTTTGCATCTAACGCTTCATCGATGGCACCGTATGCAAATGTGCCTTCTAGCTCGATACTGCGAACATACACGCCAGCCGCAACCGTACCGGCGACAAACTGAACGAATTGGTCACCTGTCATGCCTACTCTGTTTAAGTTGTCGATGGGTATTTCAATTAGGCTGATTCCTGCCGGTTCGGGATTGTCAGCATCCATCCATGTTTCACTGATTCCTATTTCGGATGGGTCGGCATCAATTGCCATTGACAGCACTTCAATCACTGTGTTCGTGTCACCTTCCGACATGTCGCGGGCGGTCTTAGACTTGAGTAAAATGCGGTATATTTCATCACTAACTGCCCCTCGGTATTGGTTCAAGTCAATGCCGATGTCATCGAGCGTCTTGCCCTCGGCGTTGTCAATTGCTCGCCACGCTTCGATACGCTCAAACGTGGCGGTGAGTTCATCTAATTGCGACGTGACAAGGCTGATTGTTTTGGCAATGTTTGAATTAGGATTTTTGTTGTATGCATCGGTTAAGCGTTTCAGTAAACTCATGATACCGTCACCTTTTCATAATCTGTCGTAGCGACTTGTTGCTGATTAATCGTTACATCCGACATGGCTTGTAAATTGTTGGGGTCTGTGCCGACTTCTAAGGTCGGGATATTGACGACACCTGGAATGTCATGCAAGGCAGCAATGACCATTGTGAAATACATGTCATTTCCTGCGCCTAGCCCGGTATAGACATTGCCGTCATAGTCCGTGCCGCCAACATATCGAATGACCGCTGTTGTCGCTTGTTCCATGCCATCGCTCGGAAATTCGTTGTTTGTCTCAAGCTCGATATTGAAATGAATGGTCACTTCTTCTGCTCGTGAAAAGCTGATAGGAATGATGTGTCCAGAATCATCCTCAATGTCAACGGTGATATTTCCATACGTCTCAATGCCTGCTGCACGCCGGTCAAAGATGGCTTGTGCCACATCTTCATCACTGCCGCCTAGAACGAAGGTTTCAAAGCTCCTGCCCGGTCTGCCATCCGCATCTGTATCAAGGGAAAGGTTTTCTATCACCGTTGCTGTTCGTGCGCCCTCTACGCCTAGCACAGCCGCTCTTATGCCGTTTGTGGTTGGAGAATTTCCTGTGCTGTGCGACAAGTCATATCGTTCTTTAAGCTCGGCGTCTGTTTCTTCATCTCGCCCACCGCTAACGGGGTCGGGATTTGTGACACTATCCACGCCCACCATAGGGGTAACGATTTCTGTCACGGTGTTCGGCTCGGTGTTGCTGTCTGCCCCTGCTTCTTCTGCTGTGATAGGCGCTAATACTGTGCCGGTGCTGTCAATCGTGACACTGGCGGTCGTTCGGTATGTCTCGTCACCGTTTCCAACAATGAAACCCTCATCTATCACCGTGCCGTCTGTTCCTGTTATCTCAATTTCCCCTGTGGCTTCTTCTGCCGGACGACGGCGCATGAGCCGGTTGTCCACCAATCCGTCTAGCGCTCGCCCTTCTGCTTTATGAACAAAGCCGCTGTTGTACACTTTTTCTGCCAACTGCCATACGCCGGATAAACCAAACGCAATCAGAGAAATAACCTTCCCATTGACGCCGCTATCGGTATTGGAGTTTTCGCCGAACAGCTCCCGCCATTGTGCGGATATTTCTTCTCGTATGTCGGCGTATCGTTTCCGTTTAAATCCATCTTTCGTCAGTCCGAACATCATAGCACCTCCTGTATCTCGAAGGTGTCACCGTCCGCTAAAACGGCAACAAAAAAGACCGTCAGTTTTCGCGCTGATCGGTCAAAGTCTAAATTTACATTTTCAATGCTTTCGATTTCGTCCATTTGGTCGGCGACATCATCCAATGCCGCTTGCACATCGTTTTCGTTGACGTTTTTCCCTTGAATGACGCTGTAATCAAAGCCTTCTTCCGGGTCAAGAAACCATTCATCCTTGTTGGTTCGTAGCAACTGACGAAACCGCTGCTGTATCTCGTCTATCCCTCTGACTTCCTGCAACTGTCCGTTTTGCATGACAATGTCGCCGGTGTGGTCTACTTGTAATGCCTTCATGACATATCACCTACCAATCCTGTAATGATGGCAGAAGTAAGGTTATGCGGTTCTTTCACGCCGCCGTTTCCTGTTTTTCCTTTTATAGCATCAGAAAAATTAAATTCGGGTATAGCAGCAAGCACGATATCGCCTGTTTCATAATGCGGGAAAATCTCTATATTTTGCGTTTCGGCATCATCATAGCTGATGGTCATATCTCCACTGTTTATGGTGTGAGATGTGCCGTTGTGTGGAATCGGAGAATGGTTCACACTTCCACCTTCTAATGTGAATGTTTTAGGAAGTTTTAGCCGTTGACGTTGCGCTCTTGCATTAATAATTTTACTGAACGGCTGACCATCTTCATCTGTAAACAACGGGGCAAGGTCGCCTATGCCTGTCTCTGTGTCGTATGATTCCACGCGGCAAATGATATTGGTGTGAATCACTCTACCACTTCCATTTCTGTGTACCATTCATCGCCATCTGTTTGACCAGAATGATTGGCTTTCCTTACTCTGAAACTGCCGTTCACATTCTTCGATTTGATTTCAATGATGCTGTCGGCTTGCACTCGATGGTTGAGCAAGGCTTTCACGTTGTATCCCTTTATTTCATTGCCGTCCTCATCTTCTTCCACGAATGGTTCCGGGCTTCCAACAAGTCCGCGCTCTGGTGAAAAAATAAAGCGCACCTCATCTCCTTCTCCAGGAGGACGAAAGTACGCTAAGCCTTTATTGATGTTAAATTTTGCGCCGCAATCTTCAGCAAGCAACCGCAACCGATAAAGAATCGTACCGGCTTCGTGCTTTCCTTGTCGGTACTGTACATCGTTCGGCAAATTCAACGCCCCTACAGACAATCCAACGATATTACATAAGTCTGTGATGATTTGTGACGCTCGTGTACCTTCTTTGTATGTCTTATTGACGCGTAGTTTGTCACGTTGGTCTGTGCCGTCTACGGCTTTCACCGTAGTCTCTCTGTCCACGCCCTCTTTTGTGGTGTCCGCTTCATACACGACACCGACAAAGCAGCTCCCTACATCGTTTTCATATCCCGCATTAATGATGAGAGGGTCGCCGCGTGATATGCGGTTGATGCGGTCGGAGGATAAGTTATAAAATGTCACTTCGGCATGATTCTTTTTCGGCTCATCCGTGTACTCTACATCAAATTCATAATCAAAGTAGTAGGAGGATAACGAAGCGCGCCCCATGATAATATTGGATTCTCGCTTAAAGCTATTCATTCACATCACCCTCGGTTTGAGCGTCAATATACAAGAACACCGACTCGGTGAATGTGTCATAGGTGACTTCGTCATTTTCGCCGGATGGGTCAAGGGGAGTGATTGGTGCAGATGGTAGCCGTGTATCACTCAATGCACCAAACAACGGCTGTCCGTATACGATTTTTTCGCCGTATATGATAACCTCATCATTTTGCAACAAATCAACGGTAAAAAAATCATAGTCGCCGTTATAGTGTATCTCAAATGTGTACACGGTTCCCTCCAATTCGATATCAAATTGATACGGGATACGCTCTTTCTCAACAGGAATTATCATTGTGCCTGCACCCTCCCTGCGTTTCCGACTTCTGATGTGTCTGCTTTCAATTCAGCAGGAAGCAAGCCAACGGTGGAAGGACGTGCCACGCGTGCTTGTACGATGTTTAACGTGAAACTGAATCCGTTCCTGTAATTCACATTTACGTTTGTGCTGTAATTTTCAACAATGCAATTACTCATGTTTGCCCGCCCACTATATGAAGTGATATCTCTTGCATTGCGTAATTTCAACAAAGCACGGTGTTTTTCTGCCGCGTCGCTTCCTGTCACTTCGCCTGTGATTTGATACCGCAACGGATTCAACTGAATGTGGTCAGCAACATCTGCCCCGCGTTCCACAGGGTGAGTGGTGACTTCACTTTCATAATTTCGTGTCTCGTCAATTAAGAAAAATTCCACATCTCCAATACGTGCCACACCTTACACCTCCCTTATCGCTTCTTCTCGCTGAAATTTGTTCATGTGCTTCTTCCATTCACGATAAGCACCACGTACGCTTGCTGCACCAATTCGTTCTGCTTGTTCCGGCGTGGTGTCTCGGTCAAAATGGTTTTCGATGTTGAATTGTGGCTGTGTCGTACTCGCCGATGCAACGCCAGATGAAGCAACCGGCGCGTTATGTGGCGTGTAATATTCCGCCGGATTTCCGCGATGGGCTAAATTTTCCGCTGTTTTCGCCACTTTCATGGCTGAATCATCCATGCCGATTTGCAACCCTGCGCCGATATCATCACCCAGCCCCATCATTAATTTGGAAGGGGAAGATGTATCAAAAAAGCTCGTGAATGAGCCCCATAAATCACCGGCAATGTTCCCAGCAGCATCTAACAAGTCGCCTGCTTTTTCGGTGATGCCGTCAATCAGACCGCCGATAATGTCGCGCCCTAATTCAATCATCTCGCCCGGCAAATCTTCAAAGAAGCTCATAACATTGCCCCATATTTCGGTGATGGTATCCCAAGCATCATTCATTTTCTCTCGAACGGTATCGACAATGTCGTTAAATCCTGTCGTCACAAAATCAATTATTTGACCAACGGCAGTCGATATAAAATCAACGATAAAGCCCCAAATGGTCTGAATCAGATTCCAAATTCCTGTCATGACCAGCGAAACAATGTCAATGAGCAAGTTAAAACCTAACTCTAGCAAATTGAGAATCAAATCCCATGCCGACAGAAGTAACGGCCCTAAATTCACAAACAAATTGACAGCAAGGTCAACGAGGCTGTTCCATAATT
Organism: Alteribacillus persepolensis; assembly: GCF_900099605.1. Classification (GTDB taxonomy): domain Bacteria; phylum Bacillota; class Bacilli; order Bacillales; family Marinococcaceae; genus Alteribacillus; species Alteribacillus persepolensis. The sequence goes on along the minus strand of NZ_FNDK01000023.1, from coordinate 32,639 downwards.
CGCTCCAATTTCCGCTCAATAATGCTCCAATGACATTGAATATATCTAAGATTAAATCCCAGGCCAATTGAGTAGCATTGATGATTAAATCCCACGCTGATTGCAGTGTACTCACGAGTGTTTCGCCGTAATTTTCCCATACAAAGATGAGAAAATCCCCTACACCTGTGATTAAATTCATAAACGAATCTCTAAAATCCAACACTCTATTAATCACGGCGTCCAGATAATCAGATATAGAAATATCCAAACCTTGAAACCATTCAATTACTGTTTGTATAGCGTTCACTACTGTATCGAAAGCACCACTTGATGATGCATCAAACTGTTCGAAATACCCAATAACCCATTGAATCGCGTCCACGACATAGCCCATCGCTGTACGGATGAATCCAAATGCGGTACTAATGCCACTTTCAATGGCTGGCATGTTATCTAAAATAAAATCAAGGAATGTCTGGAATCCTGGCAACAATTCAGCAGCTAATCGGTTCCACACGCCACCTAATGCGTTCTGAACCTTGTCCATCGTGTCAGCCCACAACACACCTGCGTTAATAGCATCCTCATCAATAACTGCGCCCAACTCGTGCGCTTCTTCCCTCAAATCTTCTATGGCATCGCCGCCCTGTTGGATAGCCGGAAGAAGCTGTCTGCCTAGCCTTGTACCGAACAACTCACCAGCCAATTCAGCTTGCGCGGTAGCATCTTCCATCTCATGTAGTTGGTCGATGGACTTCATGAATACTTCATCTGTACTCATATTCGCTAATTCTGCCTGTGTCATACCTAGTCGTCCTAATGCTTCGGTGTATTTCTCATTTCCTTGTTGCGCCTGCCCTATGCGTTGGGTGAGACGTTCTAACCCTCTATCCATTTGTGATTGGTCAACGCCGACTTGCCCCATAGCGAAACGCAATTCTTGCAAAGCGTCTGTATGCACACCTGTCCGTATAGACGCTTTATCAATTTCATCCGCTGTGTCAGCGAATTGGTTAGCCATTGCCACACCGCCGCCGACTACTGCGGTCGCTGCGCCTCCAATAGCTGCACCGACTACACCAACCCCTTTGGCAAGGTCACCAAGACTTTTCGTACCGCGTTCGCTTGCATTTTCAATAGAATCACCCATCCCTTCGGATGATTCCCCCGCTTGGTCGGCGGCTTCTCCGACTCCATCCATCGCTTCTTCTGTGGTATTCACATCATCTGCTGCACTTGATACATCAGCGACATTCCCTGTCATTTCTTCAACTGTACCGCCAGCATCAACAGTGCTGTCGCGAAAACTGTTCATCGCATCATCTATATCTGACAACGCACCGTCATTCACATCAAAATCTATACCTACTGTTAATTCCCTTAAAGCCATTTTCTCACCCCTTTCAGGGCATAAAAAAAGACACCCTATAAAGGATGCCTTTTATCTATCCGTGTTTTTGATTATCCGCAATCAATTTTGCTTGCTTTTTCATTCGTTTATTCGCTTTATGCTCATGCACAACCAAACAAGCATGAATACTTCCGGGTATCCAGAAGAATAACCATAGTAAAATACTAATTAATCCCTGTATCGGCTTTCCTACAGCAAAAACCGCAACAGGCGGAAGGAAAATGGCTAAAAGGTACAACATATCAATACAACCCCTTCATATGTGGTACTTCCATTTTACGCCAATTTCCTCCGACTATTCAATCATTTCTTTTGTTTCTGCATGCGCTTTTGTACCTCTTCCTGATGAATATTCAGCGCTTCGTTGTACTCTAACACTTCATCCGTGCTTAACGATGCCATGTCCAGCGTCATACCACCTTCATGGATGATCGGGCGCCAAAACCACCAATTATTTTTCGCTCGCCTTCTATATTCACGAGCTTGTTCTATTTTATCGTCACTCACTTTTCCCTCTAAGAAAGTTGATAGCCGCCTTGGTTGTTTCCTCAAAATCTTCTAAGTTGTCATCCCAAAACGCCCAATCCACTTTCGGCTCCACAATGACATATTCATGAATATAATCAAGCAGCTTCTTTTCGTCTGTTCGTCCTGCTTCATCTTTGCAACGCATTTTCGCTCTTGTGTAGTTTAATACGCCAGGATGTTGAAATTTGTACACTTTTCCTGTCGGTGCTGTGAAATCTTTTTGTTTTGCCATATATTATTCCTCCTTGTAATCCAATACAGTGATTTCTGCTTCTACTTCTGATATTTCGTTCCCAAATTCGCCGCCCGGTGATGTGAGAATACGGCAATCACTGCCGCCTGCTTTCACTTGGTTGCCGTCGTTCTTATCCGTGATGAAACAAGGGAAATGCGTGCGGCTGTTGTGCAACGCGCGAAGGTTTTGCAATGTCGGGGAATTGTGCTGGAATGTGACAGTGATAACACCTTGCGTGTTGTGGCTTTCTGCCACGCTGTAATCTCCCTGTGCGCCGTATGATACCGATGCGGTATCTTCTGATTTCTCAAATGACACCATTGTCTCGCCTAGTCCAACCGCATAATTACCATTAATGATAATGTTTATATCTTTCGGATCGTAGTTCATGTGTCATCCTCCTTACACTTCGATTGTTATTTCAATGTCGCCGCCATGTACAGCACCGGCCAATGTCACGTTGGCTTGAATGTTTGGTAGTAAACGGTCTGCGCGGTCGTTTGCTGTTGTCTCGCTTCGTGTCGGCGCGTTAACCGAATACATGAATTGTCCATCCTCATCCGTTGCAATCATGTCATTTTGTGCCGCTTCCATAATGGGTGCTTCAATTGCCGCTTCAATCATGGCAATACCTGCATTGGTGTATGGTACTTTGTCCGCTCGCAAGAGTGTGCCGAATACACTTTCGTCAATGCGCGTGTACAAGAAATCTTGTGAGCGCATCACATCAATCCATTCCCCGGATGTAACCTGCCCGTCATACGTGTGCAGATTTCCATGCTGCTCAATGTAGGTGTTTCCACCTGCTTCTTTCACAGCATCTTCGTCTACATCACTTGCTGAAAGGCCATTTAATGGCTGATAATTCCATGTGATAGAGCCGGGGTCGAATGATGCACATTTGCCAATCCATGCCTCGCACGGGTAGCTCGTAGGGTCACTGTGTACCATGACAATGGTGCGGTCGCTTTCTAGTCCTTCCAACACCGTTTCATCATCGGTGCTGACACCGTACAACTTCTGTTGCGCATCCACCCATTCCGATAATGCCGTGATTTCAGCCGAGCCTTGCTCTTGACAAGTAAGGAAATAATATTCCTCTTTGGTGTCATTTAGCGCGCTCACTAACGTTGTCGGCTCATCCACTGCGTTGTCATATTCCACACCCATGATGGCAATTTCTGTTGGTCGTGGCGTCTGCCCTAGGATGCGATTTGCCATTGCATAGGCTTCGGTTGTTTCGTCAAAGTCAGCCGATACATCCTCCAACTCGGTATATGTCGTGAATGGATGAGCGCTGTCTGTCGCTAAAATGAGCACTTTGCCAAATCCAGCTTGTGAAATGGCTCGCGTTTGCCTCGAAATCGTTATCTGCCAATCTTTAATAGCCATGTTCTCACTCTCCTCCTATAATGTCGCCGTTTACTTCTGCACGTTCGATAATCTCAATGCTTCGTGTTGCTTCATCGGTGGTTCTAAGAATCACGTCAAAGCCACATCTTTGGTCGTAATCTGTCTCAAGGAATGTCGTGCGGTCTTGCATCGGCTCAATGCTTTGTACAATCAAGTCATGCTCTTTCAAATACTCGTAGCCATGAAAGCGAAACCATCGCTTTAATTCATGTGCCGTATTCAATGCCGTACCTTTGTCGCTGCTGTACACGGTCAAGGACAGCGTCATGGTCGCTACATTCACACGAGTCAGTGTTGTGCTTTCGCTTGTCTCATAACCTGCCTGCTCGACATACGGTGTGGTGAATTTGTGACTGATAAATGTGTCAATATTGTCTTGATTGTCTGGTCGTGGGTCGCCGTTTTCTAAATCCACAAAAAAACGCCCCAAATCCGTCCAGATTTGTGAGCGTAATGTTTCTTTTATTTGGTTGTAATCTATCATGTAGACACCCTTTTCACATACGCCTTCATGAAGTGCGAATAAAGTCCATATGGAGCGATTTGGTCTACTTGGTAGGTATCACCCTCAATGATGACTTGTTGCCCTCGTTTTAGCGTATATTTGTCTGTGTCAATGAGTATTTTCCTGTCGTCGAAAGTGTAAGTTCCACCTTCGTCATATCGCAGCTCATCATTGTTCATTTGTGCGATAATGCCGGTCATTGCTTCCTCGGTTTCTTCGCCAGGCGGTACGTATTCCCCTGTTTCGCTGTCATAATATCCCTCGGTTGCTTCGACAACGGCGGTGAAAGTGCGTCCGTATCGGTTGAATTGTCGCTTGAAGTTGAACATGTTATCTCACCCTACTGGTTATGGCATCGTTTAGGCTGCCTGTGTCGACGAGTGGGTTTCTTGATTTCTTCCTTTCAATGGTAGCAGGATGCAAAGCAGGGTCTGACACTTCAATAAGTCGCTCTTTCAACTTCCCTTCAATCTCAAGCCCTAGCATTTGCATGAAAGTCTCGCCGTCTGTACCTAATTCCAACACATCCGGGAGAAGGTCTTGTATTTTTCGATTGATTTCTTTTTCTGATTCATCCCATCCACTTCTGATGAACGAACGCTCTGGAATATGGATTTCTGTCGTATCTTCTCTCAAGTGGATGCCGATATGATGCAGGTATGCGCGCATTTTGTCAGTGACTTCAATGTCCACGCCAAATTCATGCACTGCTGCAATCATTTCTTGTTCGCCTCCACCAAATACGCCTGCTTCAATCGTGCTGCTGCCCATATCCTTGACGTTCTTCATCAGTTCGGGAATATTATTGTTGTCTCGGATGCGTACAGCCATCACAGAAACCTCGCTTTCATGTACGGGCGAAGGTACTGCTTGGCGGTTGCTGTGGAATCTTCGCTATATGACACCGACAACTCGCCTGCTACGCTCTCGCTTGTGACATTCGGGCTTTGCTCGGATGATTGCACCAACACGGCAATTGCCTTCTTAAATCCTGCAGGTGCATCACTCTCGGTGTACTCGGTTTTGCATTTCTCATTCGCCCAATCGAGTGCTGCATCTATTTCCAATTGCACAGCCGGGGAATCTTCCACCCCGGCCAGCGTTAACACATCATCTCTAAATGCCATATCCTAGCACCTCGAGCAGTTCGTCTTTCTTCATGGAGGAATAGCCTTCAATGCCACGCTCTTTGGCTTCCTCCTTCAATGCAGAAACGGTCATGTCTTGCGGTTTCGTTTCAGTCGCCTGTCTTTCTTCGTTCCTTTGCTCGGTTTCGGCATCATCCACCCTCCTGAAACCACGTTCCTTATACAACACATGGAACGCCTTCTCTGTAACATTGATTACTCTTTCACCGTTTGTCGCTTTCATACACTATCCCTCCTTACACTTCTGGAACAGGGATGAGAGCGCCAAATGCATCTTCTTTGAGCGTCATGAAACCGATATGCATAGTCGCACGAAGCGCAAACATATCACGTTCGAACAAATTCACAGGGTCGCCGTTCTCGTCTGTAATGGTGGTGATTGTTGCATCTTCACTGATAGCATACTCGATATCTTGCAAGATACCATAACGCGCATACTGCCAATCCCCTGTTAAAATGTGCGCCTTGTCGTAATCCCATGCTTTTCCGTCCACATATCCAACAGACAGTCCAAGCAAATTAGGTGGTTCGCCTTGTGTTGTTTCGTTGAAAATAGGGTTATTTTGAGCATCTACCGCGCCACGAAGGTTTTTTCTGAAACGACGGGTCGTTGTAAAACCGTTCGGGTCATTATCTCCGTCTTCGATAAGTCCGGCAAGGTCATTTAAATCAAGATAAAGGTTGGCGTTTGTTCCTAATTCTACTGTGTTGCCGCTAGTGTTGATATTCTCCCATACAGATGTGCCAGCAGCATACGGGCTTTCATTTCCAAACAGAGCTGCTTGATCAAACTTCGTATAAAACGCTTCTGCAATAGCAGGGCGCATTTGATTAAAGAAGTCTGATACAGTGTAATTCAAAAATTCTTTTGTTACAGGGAGAATGACACCTAGTTTTTTTGCTTCCATTTCGGCACTCATCCATGTAGCTTTGCTTGTTTCAATACGCTCACCTTCTCCTACCCAGTAAGCTCCGGGACCATCTGCTAAATAGGTGAACTCTTTTTTCGGCGCGTTCATTTCTTCATATTGCGCCAATTGCGCCGTGACAGAATTTGTCATAAATTCCTTCATCACGAGCGTTCCTTGTTCTGCCGGGATTTCACCTGTACGAGCATCTTGCATCAATACGTTATCTGGATTAAATGTTGGCATATTTTATCTCTCCTTATTTTCTAATATTCGCTTCTTTCGCCAATTCCGCCAAACTGCTGGTCGCACCCTTCATTTTCGTACTTCCAACGTTTGGTTTATCTGTCGCAAGTCGTTTTTTTACTTCATCCTCCAGTGCTTCTTTCCATTTCACTTCCACTTCTTTGATGACTTCCAATGTCTTTTCAGCATCATCCGCCAAAAGATACGGTGCGATGGATGTAGGGAGTTGACGCTCATGTAAATCCTGTTCCGCTTGCAATTTGAGTCGCTCACGATAGAATTTTTTCTTTTCTTCTTCAAACTTTTGTTGCTGCTGTTCAAATTCTTTTTGCTGGCGTTCTTTTTCGCTAAGCTTCGCCAATTCTTCGGCCTCGCGTCTTTCGCGCTCGATTTCTTGCTGCATTTGCTCTTTCAACTTTTGCCGCTCTTTCTCCAACGCCTGCTGCACGCGGCGGTCTGCTTCGCGTTGCTTCTCTTTCTCCAATTCCTCTTTAGAAAGCGTAATGCTGTTGTCATCGCCGCCTTCTTGGTTACCTTCGTCTTGTTGGTTATCTGTATTTCCTTCGCCTTCTTCAGCGAAATATTGCAAGTTCAGCTTTAACATCGTGTGTCCTCCTTGCCCTCATGTTCTCGCCATGAGTTCAAATAATAGTAACGCCGCCTATCCGTTGCGCTTGCCCCGGATATTCAGCATAAGCCTTTTACCGTCTTGCTTAGGACAATAAAAAAAGAACGCTATCCTAAGCGCTCTGCTCTCCATTCGTCATAAGATAAATCCGCTAATTCATCATGCTGTGGTTTTTCGACTCGCTGTATTTCGTAAGTAATGAAGCACCTGCAATTGATACTTTCGCTGGCAGGTAAACTTGCATCACTCGGCATTTCTGCTTCCATTCCACCTACATTGAACGTTCCGTCTACTTTTTCGACTTTCTTTCCACCCAAATCGTCATGACTGTCTCTGACACGAGAATCACTGACCGTATTCCATGTTTTCATCATGACGATACCCTTTTTCTGTGCATGCTTGGCACTTTCTAATGACGCCGATTCTCTCACACGGTGCGACTCCGTCCGCACAATTCGCTGTGCCTTAGAACGGTCAATTTCCAATTCATCTTGTATCAATCGGCTCATGCTGCGGTATGTCTGCCCTTCTCGCAATCCTCGTGTGATGGTCTCGCGCATGTTCATGATTAATTCCCCACGACGACGCGACAAACGCTCATTCAATGTGAGTCCTGTGAAATCCGTATTGATGATTTCATCGACAACTTCATCTTTCACAGCCGAATATCCGAGCATGGCCAGTGCTTCTGTCTCGAAAATATGACCAGTGCGATAATACGCTTCTTTGTATTGATCGCTCAAATGAGCGTATATTACATTTCGCATGCCGGTTTCTTGAGCATTGACCACTTTCACAATCTCATCTTGCAGCTTTTTCAGCCGGTCATACTTCACCATTTCTTCGTATGTGAGCTGTCCGTCCTTCTCGTACTTCTCAAATCGCTTGGATATGAGCTGTTGGATGTCACGAAGCAACCGCGCATATCGCCGTGCCACTTCCCTTTCTTTGCTGTCTGTGAGCTGTTCTAAGCGTTCTTTCATGTCTTGAAACCTACTGCTCATTTTCTTCTTCCTCTATCGCGTCTTGGATGGTGTATTCATCTTCCTCTGATTCCAGGCGTTCTTCTTCTTTCGCCGGATCTTCTACCCAAGGGATGAATGATCGCAATGTCTTACGACTGACTAGGCGTGTGCCTAACAGTTGCGTTGCTTGATTGACCATTGCCGCATCATCTTGTGGCAAGTTCTTGCTGAATTTAATTTGAATATCAGCAGGGTCGAAGTTGTTCCCTTGTACGTTCAATACATTGCTGATTAATCGAATACGCCGATACAGCGACTTCTTGAAGCTACGCTCTTTTGCCGCGCGGTTATCTTCAAAGGCTTTCAGCTTATACTCTATCGCAACGCCTGTGCTATTGCCGCCGAAATTCTCATCAGACAAATCAGGGGCGGCTGATACCTTGTGAATGTCACGCTGTAACCTTGTTTTCAGATTCTCTTTCCATGCATCATTGATGTCTTTGGTCAACCAACGAACGTCTGCCCCTTCACCTTCGGACAGCTCAATGACGCGGCGTTCCTTCATCTCTCGTACGTCCTCATCGTCGGCTGTCATGCCAATCAGTACAAGATACGCGTCATTCGAGTAGTTACTTTCATTGATATCATCCGACTGCAGCAAGTTATACGCATCGTTCAAGGTGATAATATCCTCAAAATCCCCTTTGCTGTCCTCTCCTTTGTTGTAGTACGGATTGATTGGCACTTCACCGAAATAGTGCGGACGTTCATCCTGCAATTCGTATCCATTCTGCCTGTTGATGAAATGAAATATCTGAGTATCGGTGTACACGTACGCATGCGTTTCTCGCTGTCTCGTCAGCACATCCTCATGGTCAAACCAACGGATAGCCATGAACAAATTGGCATCAATCGACGTGTCATACACAAAAATGACGCGCTGTTCCTCTGGGTTCAGCACGTCAAATTTAATATTCAGTTGATTGGTGCGCTCTCCCCGTTCGTTCATGCCTTCTTCATTTTCGGCATAAACAATTTCAGCCGCACGGTTGTAGATACTGGCATATTTCGCTAGTCGCGCATTGACATTCTGTTCGTCATTGTCGTCAAAGATTTCTTGTAGCCGTTCCATGTATTCTTCATTCTCGGATGAGTAGCTAATCGGCTCACCGATAAAATACCCGGTGTAAATGTCGGTGATGTATTTGCAGAAGTTGGTCACAATCTTGTTGTTCGGCTTCGTCTTATCGTCAAAGGTACGATTCTTTATGTCATGGTCGCCTTCGTAGTAATCTCTGTTCTTCTCGTCTTTTGGTAGCTGACTCACTCGGTCTTTGTCCACCAGGGCTTCTATCAGCTTCGGTGTAACCTCTTGTTCATTCAATCGTATGTGCATCTGTCCACCTCCTTACAGTCCAAATGCTGTCTTGCTTCGTGTTTTCATCTTATTTTGTCTCATGAAATGCGCCGCACCGTATCTAAGGGCAGCCATTGCATCATCAAAAATATTTACTGGTTCATCTAGGTAAATGTTGAGTTTTTCATCCTTTTGCCATTTCCATTGTTGGATTTCTTTAATGGTGTTCACACACCTAGGATGGATGATTATTTCCCTTTGTTTCAACCAGTCAATTTGAGCTTGCACACTACCCTGCCCTTTCTTTACGCCATACGCTCTATATCCTGCCTTCTTCCACATTTTAATCCTGTCCGGCTCTGCGGAATCACACGGCATTTGCAGACGTTTACTCAATCCTTTGTTGTTTGCTATATCTATAATTTCATCTGTATCTTTCTCATGGACGTAAATTTCATCACAAATATAAAAGACACCATCCTTATATCCTATAGTAAGAATGGCGTTGGCGTGGTTGAAACCGAAGTCTTGGGTATTAATTACAGTATCAAACATGGATTCACTTGTGTCGAATTCCTTCACTTTGTAATTGGAAAGAATGAGTCCGCCAACTTCTCCCCACTCACCTAGGCCATATATTTTATAACCGTCAGGATCTTGTTCTTTTCGTCGCATCATACGCCTGTGATACGCTTCGTCTATAAAACGATTCTTCAAATACGTGGAATGGTGCGTAAAGATATCGTTATCTTGATAATCGAAATACTTCTTTTTAATCCAGTGTTGGGCTGATACAGGGTTAAATGTCATGGTGATTTGATAATACAAATTCGGATTATCCAACACCCCGCGCAAACGGTCATCTAATATATCGACATCACTTTCATATAACTCTGTGGCTTCCTCAATCCATATCCAAGTGAGTTTCCCTTGTTCAAATGTGATGGATTTCAGTTTTTCTCTGTCTTTTTCATGTTGTACCCCTCGGAAAATGACAGAATTTCCAGTAGCGAGACTTTGTATGGTCATGGTGCTTTCATTTATCTTCCAATACTTCTCATAATCCACACCGAACGTTCGGATGATAGCCCCTTTCAATTCCGAAAAAGTAGAATGACGGTTTGATACATCTACTTTACGGACACATAACAAGTTCGCCCCTTTATATCTAGGGTCAGACAACTTCAAGATATAATCTTGCGCCACATTAACCGACTTCCCACTACCAGCAGAACCTTTCATGATGCGATATCTCTTCTTCGTGGCATTAGCATCTTTGAAATGTCGATTGAAAGGCACTCTAACCGCTCTCATCATTTTCACCGTAATCTATTTCTATATTCAATCCCATGTCACCATCATGTTTTATTTCCTGCTTATCTCGCCAGTCAGAAGGTTTTCTGTTCTTCAACCAAAAAATAGCGGCGGTCGTGTTCGGCTTCTCATATTTCGTTATCGTCACCACATCACCTTTGTTGGTCACAGCCTCTTCTTGGTAGTGATATCCTAGCGCCGATTTAAGCAGAGCATTTTCCACTTGGCGGTCAACGACTTCTTTTCCTTTTTTTAAGGAGTCTCGAATGTCTTGATATTTGTTTTTCCATGTCTGCAACGTAGAGTAACCAACGCCCATGTTGTGAGCGATTTGTTCATCTGTCAGCCCATCTCTAGCCCATCCTTCAATAAGGAGTAGGCCTTCTTCTGTAATCCATTCTTTATATTTCCCTGTAGCCATGTCACATCACTTCCTCATTCCTCCCTCATTGTTTCAATCACACGCTGCTTGCCTATCTCCATCATGCCTAGTATTTCATTTCCGCTTATCTCTGTTGACCAGCCTGTCTCGATTCTTCCGTCACGGTCTGTCTTAGAATATACAACAGACTCCACGTTGCCGCTCTTTACTTCTTCCAACAATTCTTCGACAAGCTCAAGCATCTCCTGTTGTTCCTTCGTCCTCTTTGGGCTTCGATACCTTCTCATCTTCCGTGCACCCTTTCGAACCTGTTCATTTCATCTCTGATTCTCATTTTTTCTTCCTTTTGGATCACTTCATAAAATGCCGCCATCTTATAAAAGTCCACTTCCTCACCTTTGATGATTCCGCCCGTACCTTCTTCTATTTTTCTTTTGTATTTTTGAAAAAGTCTATCCACGTTTGGTATTTCCCCTTTTTCAAGAAATGCTTTTCTATTTCATATCGCCAAGTCTGTTCCTTATCCCTGCATCCACGACATACAGTAAGTTCATTTTTCTCCCAATCCTGCATAGGTTCAAAAACAAGCCACATGTGCGAACTTCTTTGAACGTCCATTATCGCTCTGACTACTGGTTCACCACACGGACAATGGACAACTGTTCCTTTTGGTATATATTCTTCGCTCACTATTTTTTCACGCACCCTTTTCCATATGAGCAAAATACCAATCGCTCATGTATCCATGTCGCAAATGGACAGCCTTTGCATTTTTCTTCGCTCACTTTCGTTCTCATGTTGTATCACCTATATTGTTATGCCTCAATCTCTATTAATCAGAATCCTAGCTGGTCCTGAGAAAACGTCTGCTACGCCATGAGAGTCACGATGGAAAGTAATAGTTACTTTGTCATAAACTCCTACGAATTCCTCTGTTACCCCTTCTCGTCTTGCTAATTCCTCATGCAACTCTTTCGTACCAAAATGTGCAAGTGAAGGCTCGATTTTAGTCATTCCATCCAAGGAGACATAAGTATGACCACCTTGGTACTCGTCTAACTTTTTCATGGCTTCCAATGCTTCGTTCGCTTCTCTTTTTACAGCTTTTAATCCTTTCAACGCATCCGATACATCTACATCTAATTTTAATTTACCAATGTTCGACTCGCGCTTTTCTGCCATGTCGCAACACTCCTTTGTCATAATATAAAAAGACACCCGCCGTAGCAGATGCCTTGTTATGTCTTACCAACCTATTTTCATTTTACTCTATCCTGCATGGTTGACGCATTTTTCTTTATTTCCTTCATTCTGCTCATTTCCCTCAAATTGAAGGCGGTACAATTTATGAATGATGCTGTCTTTCATGCTGCTCACTTTCCCCTCGCTGATTCCTAAATGTTGCGATATTCCAACTTGAGTGAGTCCGTCCATCATGCAGAACATAATTGTGCGTTCCAGGTCATTGTTTAATTTATTCACGCCGTTCTCAACAAAGTCAATTTTCTTTTGCAACTTGTCTATCTGCCGTTGCCTTCTGTCCACTTGCCGGGCGACTTCTTTCCCTATCTTGTCGGCGTTTTGTCCTTTTGCTTTCGGGAGGGTTGCTTCCATTCCATATTGTGCCGTGACATTCGTTTCTATCTCATCCGCATCCATGAGTTGCTTTAATCGCGCCACTTCTTTTGGCATCCAAAAATAATCTCGAAGGGCTTGTTCAATGTCGTTTCGGTTCATGTCCTCACCCTTTCTCTGAAATCCATGCTATCATCACAAGCACTGCAATCATCATCAGCACTTGCATATCGTTCATTTCTCATCTTCCACAAAATCATGCAAAGCATCGAATTTCTTATACTTCAAACAAGCGTCAATCAATATCATGTTGCACAATTCTTCGTCCTCTAATTTCACAGGGGCCGGGGCATTGTATACGCCCTTCACCCCAGAATCATGCAGCCACTCATCATAATTTGGTGCAAACTTGACTAAATATTTTGTTTCCTTTTCCCGCCGTCCATGCTTAAAAAAGTGAGTCTCTACCGCTTTGGTCACTTCGCCCTTCCTATCGTCCAGTACCCTCTTGACACGATCACCCGGCTTGAATCGCATGGCTTTCTCCTCCTCAAAATAATCTAGCCATTGATGCACTCGCCTTCCTCCTAGATGGTCTCCTGGTAACGGCTGATTGTTTGCAACACGCTCGCTTGTGTCTCAATCGCTCCCAATGATGACAACGCCGAACGGTGCAGCTCTAACGCCAAATCCCTTTCAAACTTCAAGTACGCCACATTCCCACGTGCTAGGTCATTTATTTGTGTCGCCGGTATCCCTTCATTGCGTAGCTTCATCATTTCTTTGGCCAACGCTTCACGATATATCCTTTCTGTCTCGGCTCGGTTTTTCGCTAACTTAAATACCTCTTTGCTTGCCTTGTCGATACGCTTTGTTGTCTCGTACATCTCTTTCGTTATCTCTGTCAGTTCCATTCACGTATTCCTCCCTTATCACAGCCCGCTGCCATGTTTGCCAATCTGTTTTATCATCCAGTTTCATTCGTCACCCTCCATCAGCTTTTTGAAATCTTCCGCCTTCATCACCACGAGCCAATCTTTTCTGTCTGCTTTAAGTGCCAATGCATCCGGCTTTTCCCGTTCATCTTCTAGCCATTTGTAAATGGTTTTCCATCCGTCCTTCTTCGCTTTCACTTCCCATTCTAGCCCTAGCGCCCGCACATCATTGGAGAAGTTGCCGCCTGCTGCTCCACTTTGCGGCACTTTCTCGCCGTTCATCAATTCCGCGAATTCTCGTTCTCTGCGTTGTCCTTTATCTCTGCTTGGTTTCCCCATCTAATCAAACACCTTCTTTTCTCCGCATGTGCATTTCCGTATCAGCCTTCCGTCCTTCAATTGGAGGTCAAACCGGGCATTGCCGCATTTCTCACAACGCCCCGGCTTTCTCTCCTTCTTCTCGACTGGCTTTCGCTGTTCTCTTACAGCATCCGCCCATTTCTTACGCATGTTTCCTCATGTACACGACGTACCGTGTCTGTGTGTTGCTATTCGGGTCAGAATGACGATAGCGTGCATCATAGTGATTGATTTCTTTCTGTATCGGTCGGATACATTCATAGCCTTGCTTCTCTTTTTCGACGACACGCTTGTACAGGCTTAATTTCGAATCGTCTTTCATGCGGATACGTTCAAAGTTTCGCATTGTCCTCACCCTTTAATATCCATTTGCTTGTCTTTCATGATTTGTTGCGTTTTTCTTCATGTAGGCTTGTTCTATTTCATCCCAGGTGAAACCGAGCAATTCTCCTAATTCGACAAATGCAAAGAATAGTTGTTTGTATCCGCTATAGATCTTGCTTGTAAGCCAGTAAATATATTTGAATTGGAGTATTAAGTCAGTTGATTCAGAACGTTCCCCTCTTAAACAATCCTCTAATTCAACAATGTCCATTTCTGGGTCATCACCTACATGAATTTCCCAACCAATCGACAAAATGAAATGTAAGCAGTCTACGTATTCTTCTAATACTTTTGTTTCATAATCAAACAACGAATCCCATGTTTCTTTCGTCACTCTATATCCATTTACAAAATATACATATTTCCCGTGATATTCTGTTTCCATACTCGTTATATACTCACCGTCAAATTTTCGTTCAACCGCTGGTTTTTTCTGATATTTTTTAGGTTCTTGGTCATCACTCCAAAACTTAAATCCTCGCCACTCATTCGCAAGCTCCCCTAACTCTACTTGCAGAGCTAGTATTTTCTTATTAAGAAGTTCTTGCCCTTTCAGTTCTTTCTGCTTTACAATCTTCTCGTCCAGTTCTCTTTGCTTATCAAACAGTGGTTTAAGGTTCATTCGCCCGTACACTCCCAATCCAACGAATAATTAAAAAATTGATTGTATTTATTACCGTAAGGTCTTGAAAAAACAACTCGTTTTATCCCTGTCTGCACCATGTACTTGGTGCAGTTCTCGCATGGCTCGTCCGTACAATAAAGCGTAAATCCGTTGATATCCTGTTTCGCTTGCAAAATCGCATTGTGTTCTGCATGAATAGAGCGCACACATCTATTCTCATCGTTCAAACATCCACCACTGCATATGTGCAGCATCTTTTCTGTACAATGTTCTTGCCCTCTAGGGGAACCGTTGAAGCCAGTCGCAACAATTTCCCTTGTGTTCGGATTGACGATAATCGCACCGGCTTGCTTTCGTCCGCACGTTCCCATTTCAGCAACCTTCTCGCATAAACCTAGAAAATAGTCATCCCACGTTTTTCTCATTGGCGTTTCCCCTCTATATGAATCTCGTATCCTTTTTGCTCAAACATCTCAATCAGTGCCGCACAGTCTTCTCTCGTTCCTTCTACCGTGTGCGCCTTGAGTACATTGTTCACGTACCCTTCCCATCTCGTCTGGTCGGTGTTGTATTTGATAATGGCTTTCATATCTCATCCACCTTATACGTCTTAATTTCACCGTTGAGCTTGTGCCATTCGTTTTTCTCGTCGCCGTACACCACATCATCATGCTCAAACTTCACTTCCGTGTACCTGTGCGGCATTGGATTATATTCCGGGTCACTCTCCCAAACTTCCATACCGAATCCGGCGAAATGTCCACCTAAATTAGAACGTCTGTATTTCATGGTTTACCTCCTAAAATGACAAATCCGGCTTTACTGGTTCTGTATACCTAACCGATTTGTCATGACCAACACCTTTGACATTTTTCTTCCTGAGAATGTAATCCACAATATCTTCAGTGAGTTCTTGCAGTTCTTCATCGTCCAATTCTTCTTTAAGCCCTATCGCTATTTCCAATTCTAAAAATTGCATTTATATCATCCTTTTATTTTCAAAATGGTAAATCGTCATCTGAGATATTTATAGGTTGTCCGTCATTAGCAAAAGGGTCTGCACTCTTATCGTCCTGTGAGCTTCTCTCGTCTTGCTGTGGCTGTTTTTGTTCGTTCTGTGACTTATTGCCCTTAGGCTCAAGAAACTGCACTGATTCCGCCTGTATTCCCACGACAAACCGTTTGCTTCCGTCCTGCGTTTCAAATGTTCTGCTTTGGAGTCGCCCGTCAATGCCGACGAGCGCCCCTTTCTTCAGATAGTTGGCTACGTTTTCCGCTTGTTTCCGCCACGCTGTAACATTCAGAAAATCGGCTTCTCGTTCGCCTTGTTGATTCGTGAATGGCCGATTAATCGCAATGCCAAAATT
This sequence comes from Alteribacillus persepolensis, assembly GCF_900099605.1. Taxonomy (GTDB): domain Bacteria; phylum Bacillota; class Bacilli; order Bacillales; family Marinococcaceae; genus Alteribacillus; species Alteribacillus persepolensis. The sequence continues at coordinate 16,371 of NZ_FNDK01000023.1, read as the reverse complement.
TGCTACGGCTACCCCATTCTGCGTATATCTAAGCTCCGGGTCTTTTGTCAGTCGTCCAGCACCTACAAATCTATTTATCATTCGCTCACCTTCTCGTACGTTTTTTCAAAGATATCCGGCTTGCATGGGTAAAACTCACCGTTCACACCCCGGATAATGTAATCTCCCACTTTCGCTGTCATAACACCCTCTAATGTTTCAATATCTAACACCGGTTTGGTTGGATTTTTGTAATCCACCACAATGTCTTTCCCCAGAAAGTCTGAAATGCTTTTTATGATGCCGGGGTCGTCCCAGAATTGTATTGCTTTAACCTCCACTGGCTTCTTTCGGTATCTCATTTATCCAACACCCGTCCTTTCATTTCTTCTACTGCTTGGCTCAACGTTCGTGTGATGTTCTCGTGACCATCGTTCATCTTGTAATGCCATTGATTGTGTCCGATATATTCGATATCCCCGGCTTTGTAGTCGCCCACCATGAGATGGGCGTGATTTCCTGCCGTATTGTTCACGTATATCATGCAATCGCTCCTTGTGGTATGATTTATTGTGGTGACTTGTGTGCTATTTTCGAAAAATGAGATATGACGGATTCGGGATACTCTGTTTATCCTCGTATACGATGATGCGCTTGAGCTTCTCATCTCCTACAACTTCTGTTTTCTCTTGGGCATATCGTTTCATAGGATTATAACCCTTTCCGGCTCTTCAGGAGTGTAAGGGAACGTGACTGATACATGACTATCTTCACATGTGTACCACGTTTCACCGCCATCTTCTGAAAAAATCTTTCCGTCAATGTTATAAGCTGTTTTATTGTCTTTGTTATATCTAAAAACAGACGGACAACGTTTGTTTTGTTCCAAGTCTTCATCAACTACATTCCATTCATCGTCTTCTCCAGTTAATGGAGTAACGGGCTTAAATCTCAGTATTCTTTCGATGATTTGCATCGCATATGAAGCTGAAAATCCACTATGCCCCTGTTTTGAAAACGTCTCTATTATCTCCAAAATGCAATTGTTCATCTCTTTTTGCATGTCGTCTCCGTCTTCTTCTAAAACTGCTAACTCTCTCTTGGCAAACCCCACTAAACTCATTTCAAGTCCTCCTCATAGGCGATAAATTGTAATACTCGGTCTTTTCTTTTCGGCTAATCAGATCAGCAGCTTCCCGTTCTAAATCCTGCTTATCTTTGAAATACGACTTGCCGTACCATTCTCTGAAACGATTCTGCCATTTCTTCAACTCTTTCGGATTATCGTGTAAATACTGGTGGCATCTATGACACAATAGCAATCCATTCGTAAATACACCGCGTCCGCTTTGTGCTCTTAGATGGACATGATGGATAGTCTCACCTGGTCCATAACACATTTGACATTCATGATTGAAATAATCTTTGATTTCTTTCCGTACCTTTGCGGAAAATTCGTTTCGATCTCCACGCTTACGCTTCTTTCTCGCTTTGGTTTTTTCTACAGGGTTGAAGCCCCAATCCATGTACTCACCCCTTTAATTCTTGCTCATACGCTGCCAAATACCGATTCAATTCCACTTCGCTCATGTCCATCACAGCAGGTTGTTTCTTATCCAGTCGCTTAGCCAAATAGATAATCGCGTTCATTTTCGCTGCTCGTCCGATGTCGCGAATGTCCATTTATATCACCTTTCCTATGGCTCGAAATGCTTCTTTCCATGCTTCATTTTCCTTTTCTGCATCTTCTAGCATTTCTTTGTAATCAGAGACTTCTACGTTTTCATATTGTTCTAGCTTTTCTTCTAGAGCTTGCACTTTTGTTCTTTCTAGTTGAACCGCTTCTTTCAACCGTTCGATTTCTTCTTGCTTGTAATCACTTTCTTTCATCGTTTGTGCTAAATCAGCGTCAAGTTCTTTTGTTCTCTCTTTCCATTTATCCCGTTCCTGCTTCATCTCTTTCAGTCGCTTCACCGTTTCTTCGTTCATGTCTGCCATTTTCTTGTTGTATTCTTCTGCTTTTAATGCGCGGTCTTTCCATCTATCCCGTTCTTCTTTCAGCTTCTCTTGCCCCTGTTTGATTTCTCCTTTTAGCTGCTGCACCGTTGATTCTTTTTTATTGCGCTCGTCCTGCTCCCATTTCTTTTTGTAGTAGTAAATGTTGGCTTCGCTCATCTTGTACTTGTCCGCTATGGCCTTGTTACTCATGCCGTCGGCGCGGTCTTTTTCATACGCTTCTTTTGTCAATTCCATGCGATCACCCCATCTTTGTTTTCGTTCTTCTTCGCTCATGTAATACGTGGTCACTTCACTGTTCAGCTTTTGTTTCCGCTCTACTTTTGGATTGCGGATGCCTTCGTATTCCATTGTGATACACCTTCTTTTTGTTGGAATAGATGTAATTTCCGAGAAACCTTCCCTCTAATCCTGGACACCTGCATCTGACTAACGCCGATAACATCGCCCACTTCCTGTTGTGTAGCTCCGTTCATGAGCATTTCCGTCAAGACCCTTTCTCTTTCTGTCAATGTGTCCAGGAAATCATTGACGAATATCTCCGTCATGTCTTGTTCCTTGCCGATTAATTCCATTCGTTCTTGGTTTTTTTGGTCATTATCACTTACTAACTCATTAAGAGATGTCACTTGTTTGTTAGCTATATAATGCCTTGCATCATCAATGTTTTTCTGTGAAATCCCTGTTTTCTTTTCTATGATAGCTGGCGCCTCTTCTTCTAATCCATTTTTAATCAAATGCCGCGCTACCTCTCTTGATGTCCTGCTAAAACGGATTGTGTCCGCTTTGTCTCTTACGTACCGCCGCATTTCTCCTTCAATCATCGGCACGGCGTACGTCGAAAATTTCACGCCGTAACTTTCATCAAATCGAGCACAAGCCTTGGCAAACCCTTCAAAGCCTACTTGAAACAAATCTTCGTATGGGACACTGACGCGAAATGAAAAGCGATGCGTAGTATAATGAATCAATTCTTTGTGCTTCTCATACATCTCATCGAGTGAAGGCTTTTCCGCTACGGCTGTCACAGCTTGCCACCCCGCTTTCTCGGTCGGATTCTCGGTTTTTCATGATTAATCAAGCCCCAATCTTCTTTGAGGGAACGGAGGGCACGCCTTGTCATGCCCGTCCTTTTACAAATGTCTTTATCCGTTAAGCCGCTCTCTATGGCTTGTGCGTAGTCAATGAATCGCATGTTATCACTCCTTGCGTACCGACAAATCAAATCGCTCTTTCCATTCCTCTATGGCCTGTTGACGTTCCTTGTGGTAAAGCAGAACACCCTTGATAATGTCCTGCTCGTTGTATTCCATTTTCAAAGCCGTGAAATCAATTCGTCCTCTGCATTGCCATATTTCTGCACATACGGCTTCTTTGCTGATTAGAACCGCCCCCAATGTTGTTTATAAAAAATGCAATTCGGGTCACAGTATTTCTTCATCAAAGAATCATGACAGCCAAAATCGTATTCCGAAAAACCTTGTTGATACACTCTTTCTAATTCATGCGTTTCCAATGGAGGGTCATTTTTCTTATTCCATTCGTCCAACGCTACCCAAATCATGTCGCCGTTAAGTCCGTGTTTTTTCAAATGAGAAGCTACACGAACAGCAGCATTGTCTCTCTCGCCTTCTCCAACACCTTTCATGACGGTTGCCATGCAGATGTATTTATCAACGTCGCCTGTCTTTGCGGTTGTTGGTTTCGTTGCAATTGGCGCGTGAAATATCTCTTCCAGTTCTGCAGAAACATCATATTCTTCTTCAATCTCTAGTCGCTCGCCCGGTTGTTTTGCTTGTTCCAGGATTGTCTGAATGTCACTGTTGCTTATCTGGAAGGGATAAAGCTCGATTTTGTACAATCCGCTTTTTCCGTTGATGGTGTTAGGAAGTCTGAATATGCGCGTTTTGTTGTATATACTCATGTCTGTTTTAATCCCTTTTGTTAACACTTCCGCGATTTTTCGAAATCGCTTGTGTATCAAAGGGTCCGGCGTTGCGCCAAAAACACCAGAAGGTATCATGATGTGGAATCCTTTCGAACCAGAAAAGTAAAATCTGCAGCAATTCGGGTCAATGTCATATTCTTCTAAGTTTTGAATAAACAACTGAACATAATCTTGCGCTTCATACAAATCGTCACTATCAATGTCAATCGGCAACCAATCAGCATAGGCGTTTCCTTGATAACCTTTGACCGTTTGCTTTTCTTGGAAGTGGTCCACAATCTCTTCGTTGTATCGGAAAAATGTCATATACGCTTCTGTGTGTCCGATATAATGCTTCACCGCTCGAATGTCTGCTAAATTATTACGATTGTGCGCACCGTTCACAGCAACTTCGACGTATTTAAAATCTGGGTACTGCATCAAAACACCTCGTTCAAAAACTGCCGTTTCTTATCAAAAATCACGTAGATGGGATAAGGGTTGTCATCTCTTCTCACTTTGTTTTTCACAATCTTGTAATTGACTGATCGTTGTTTGTTGTAATCGGAAATGGTCTTTTCCATATATTCGTTATCTGATTCTTCCATCGGTTCAAGGTAAAAAACAGCATCACATTCATTTCGTACTGCCTTTCCACCTTCCACAAAACCTTCGAAATTTCTTTGCGCTAAGACAATGACAGGTATATTTAGCTCCACAGCCATTTCTTTTAGCCTCATAGCGATTTTTTTAAGTTTTAGGTGTTCAGCATCGCCGTGATTTTCTGTGCTGTCCATGCGCTGTATATAATCCACAACGACGTAATCTAATTGTTTCTTTTTCATCTGCACTTGGCGGAGAAGCCCTTTTATTTTCGGCACAGTCAAATGTGGGATTCTTGATAAGGTCAGCCCGCCTTCTCTGTAACGGTCATACGCGCTGTAAATCATCTGCTCTTTTCTTAACCGTTCCTCTCCTGTGCCTTCGATTTGCCCTGACATGATTTCTCTAACAGTTGCTCCGGCCACCGGCGCCAATAACCGCGCCTCCAATTCTTCTTTGTCCATCTCTGTGTTGGCGTAGTATCCTATGTGGTCCTGGAATATACTGAATAAACGAGCAACATTTATGCCTAGCGCCGTTTTCCCTACACCTGTTTCAGCGCCAATCAATATTAAATCCCCAGGCTTTGCCCCTAATATAGATTGGTCGATGGAAGGGAATCCGATGACTCCCCCAGACCGTTCATGAGAAAATCGAAGCCCGTAACTCACCTCTGGATTTTTCATTCGTTCTTGAAACTCCGCTTTCGCTTCCGGCGCCCTTTCTTCCGGGTCAATGAGATAATCACCTGTATTTGTTACGAATAGTTCACTTAATCCTTCACTCACTCTGTCGGTGATTTCATCTGCTTTGGCCCCTGCTTCTATTTGCCGCAAGCTTTTCATCATAATGTGGTAGGTGGTACGGGATTTGTAGTTCTCCATCAACTCTTCCAAATCTCGTTTGAAATGGTCGTAATCGACATAAGCACCATCTGCTGTATCAATCAATCTCCGCTCTTTGGTATCTTTGGTTTTATCCTTCACCATCTTAGGTGTGAGCTTTCTGCCGTCTGTCATGTACCCAATTCTTTCAAAAATGGTTCTACGCTCGTCCGTTGTGAAATAGTCTGTATTGAGAGTAGAAATAATATCGTATCTGCAGCGTTCGTTATTCATCATTGCTCCTAGTACCGCAATTTCTGCTCGTTCATTAATTGGCTCTTTGAAATCCATATCATCACCCGTTTCCGTGTATGAGCTTCAAGTAGTCTGCAGAATCAACAGAGTCTGATTTATACTCAACAGGTTCTTTCTTTTCTTGCGGGTGTTGTCTCTTTTTGCTTTTCTTCACTTTGATTACTAACTGGTCAAATCGTTTCCTCATTTTTGATGGAGAAAGAACATTCACCATCTCAAAATCATCCTTCTGCACCCAGTCGATGAGATACCTTATTTGTTCTTCAGTCCTTTTATCAATCTCCATCATCTTTCTAATGTCATCAGCCCACTTTTCTAAGTTTGGCTTTTTGTGACTAGGGTTGTTCTCCAATATCCTTTTGTAGAAATATTCAGCGATAGCTAAATGCGTATCCTCGAAAATATATTTGCGAGTATTCTTCTTTTCATTCTTTTCATTCTTGTTAGGTGTTAGTTGCCTGTTAGTTGCCTGTTGATTGCCTGTTAGTTCGTCTGTTGATTCGTTGGCAGAACCTTGATATTTCCCCCAATTGACAATGGTTATAAGCCTATTTTTGTTTGTTGATTTGTCTGTTAGAAATCCGTGTTTTTTTAATCTGTTTAAGGCTGTTCTTACGTTTTGAACAGATATACCTTTGCCTGCTTTTTCAGCAATTTTTGGAAGGCTTGTTATAACTTGTCCAGGTTGAACCGTGTATCTTTCACCTTTCCACTCCCAGTCGTTTTCCTTGTGATTGACCATGAGCAGAAGGGCAATCATGATGACTTTTTGTTCTGGTGTAGACTCAATGAAAAGGTGGTCATCCAACAGTGATCTATATAACTTGATGTAGCCTTCTGACATGTTCCACCACTCTTTTGGTTAAAAAATTTTCGTGCAACGTAGGTTTTGTATTGCTCCATCACACCCCAACGTGATATGATGGAGATAACAAATTAATTAGTACGGAATTTTCATCTCGCTGTTGCTGCAGCGGGATTTTTTATTGCTTTGAAATGATAATCATGTCATGTGTTTCAATCACCGCGCCGTTTGGCACTTCTTCCAACTCGATAATAGGTTTGTCCACTCTTTATCACTCCTTTCCTCCTTCTGCCCGTCGTTCCAGAACTACCATTATGCCGTCTGTTTCTTTATGACAATGAGTTCTTCTACGCCGCAATCCAATGCCGTGCAAATTCGAGCAACAACATCGAAACTAAGCGTTTTCACATTGCCGTCAAGCATTTTTCTGATAGTTCTAGCATCAAGGCCTGTTTTGTTTTGTAGCTCTTGAGGGGTAACATCCTTCTCTGCTAGAAGGTTAAGAAGGTTCAACTTGGCGACTATCATGCTGCACCCCCTTTCTTTACAATTATTATTGTACATGGAAATGTGTTCCTTGTAAACACATTTGTGGTTATTTAAAGAATAAATTTGACATAATGAACATAATAATGTATATTTACATATAGATGATTACGACAAACACAATAATGAAAGGAACGACGGACAATGAAGGAGTTAAAAGTAAACTTGCGAGTTCTTATGGCTCAACACAAAATGAAAATCAAAGATGTTCATGAGAAAACAGGTTTGAGCCGTACGACGATATCCAAGCTATACAATGAAGAATCAACAAAAATCGGTATGGATACCATTGTTAAGCTGTGCAGCCTTTTTGACTGCGGTGTTGAAGAACTTCTAATTTTAGAAGAACCAAAAGAAAAGAAGGAATGATAAAATGAATAAGCAGCAAAGCATGGAGGTGATCTGTTACGCATAGCAGGGGCCTCCTTTTTATGTAGTTTTGTTCGTTATAAAGCACACGTATGTTCGTGTGTGGGTGTAAGGAAAAGGGCAGCTGTGCCGCCCTGGTTTGTGGTATTAATCTTCTAATTCATCAATTAAGGTACTCAAAGATTCCTCTGCTTGTTCGGCTAAATCTCTTAATTTCTCGTAATCCACGTCTTTATCATCAACCGTTCTCATTAACTCATTATCTAATCGACTAGACGCTACTTTTAAGTCATGAATTGTACCTGTGATAATAAATAAATCCTTCATATTACCTCTCCTTACTTTGCTTTTCTGTATAATAGAAGGCGGACACTGCCGCCCTGGTTTGTGGTATGATGTGTGTTAAAATTCCATTATTTCTACATTGTAAAAATCATCTTGTATTTTTTCTTTCTCTCTCAAAGCATCCATATAAGTGAACTTCGAATCGCGTCCCCATCTATACTGACGAGCAGAATGTCCACCATCTTCATGTTTCGTTGTAACCCATAAAACAAATAATTTAGGCATAAAAATCCTTCCTTTCAGATGCGAAATAATCTTCGTCTAATGCATCCTCCAATTCATCCAATGACCAAGTCGTATTCAAGTGACAATTGAGAAGATACTCTATATGACAGCCGTCATGGAAATGATTTTCAGTATTGTCCACAGTAACAATGTCGTCTGATTTTTTGAAAACTCTATTGCATTGCTTGCATTTTAAATTCAAGAATTTCACTCCTTTTCATCATAGCTTCTCTGTATAATAGAAGGCGGACTGTGCCGCCCTGGGCGGTGTTATTGATTTATCAATTCAGGTTTAACCTCTTGTAAAAAGTACCCCAACCATATTTTTCCTGTATCAGTGTTCAAGAACGCCTCTGACTTTCTGAAACTATCCCAGCGTTTGATAATCCCCCAGTCTTTTAACCATCCAACGGGTACTGTTTCCTGTATCTTTTTTAATTTTCCGTTTATGACGGCTTCTGCACGAAACTCATGAATCGCAAAACTGCCATATTTAGCTCCTGCCAAAACCTTTGTATTTTGTACAAGGATTTTTAATTCTCCATTTTCTCGTTCCATGATCTTTATAGCCTCTTCTGAAGAATTTACCCGTCTCCATTTGTCTGCTTGTTTAACTCTTTCTTTTGATTTCATCTCTAAAAAAGTCATTGTTAACAATCATCCTTCCTTACTATGCAATACAAGGCGGACAGTGCCGCCCTTTTGGTCGATTCACTTTTTCATCAAATCCAATTGGACCGATAATTCCCCAGCGCAATGAGAACATAATTTAAATGATTGCGTGTGAAGCTCTCCCAACGTGATAAACAGCACATCTCTTGTTGAATAACAATTTGTACATTCCATGTATCTGTCCGTTTGAGACACGGCGATTCCGTTCATTTCTTCCCCTCCATTTTCTCGATAAATTGCACCATGCTCGTCAATCCCAGTCGCTTGAATGTCTCTTTTGATTTCTCGGCTTTGGTGACGCTTGCGATTTTTTCGCCATCAATATAAACGTCATATTCATCTGGATCCCATCGTTTCATTTGTTTGCCTCCTTTGGGCGGACAGTGCCGCCGTTGTTTGTGGTATTGTCGGAATGTTCATTAATCATCTACATTCCTCGCAAAACTCATTTTCGTCTAATTCGTCCCCGTATACTTCTTCTTTACAATTTGCACATTCATATAATTGAAATGTCGGGTCAGAACGCAAGAAAACCATTTGATCGTAAGTATCTCTACTCATCTTCATTCATCCTCCTTCACATTTTCATCGGAATGCTCATTAAAAATATTTTGGATGAGGTTCTATAATCTCGCCCACTCCTTCGCAGAGATCACAAATATCAAAACCTTTGTAATAGGTTTCAATATTCGGATACATGCCCTCTGCAACAAAACCAAAGTTTCTTTCACCCATTCCTTTGCACCCGTAACAAACAACCTTTATTTCTTCCATTTACTCACCTTCCTTGTTGCACATTATTGGTCTACTACGCCTATTTAAATATTTTCCCAAGCAACTTCCCGGTATATCGTCCGGCTATCCTCCTGCCAATCCTGCGCCCGACTCGATTTTTTTGGACAGCGTTAATGTCGCCAAGGATACGAGCAACGAAATATAAGACGCTGCGGACTTTGTTGATGCTCATTTTTTCACCCTTTCTAAGCAATGACATTCACTTTTTAGTTTTATTTCAGAGAACAGTATATCTAGAATTTTATGTTTGTATCCCAAACCGACAGCATTGTTCAGCGAGTTATGATTATTCTCAATTATGGCAACTGGATTGTTTTCTCCGTGACCGCAACAACTATTGACAGTGCGAACTCCTTGTTCATTCAATAAAACTATTTCATCAGCTATACAACTATCCAACATCACGTTAAAAGGTTTTTGTTTTATGGTTCGTTCTACTGTTTCTCTCATTCTTTCACCCTTTCTAATAAATGAGGATGTTCGAATTCTGTTCCTACTTTGTACATCCAACGCCAGCCTATATCTTCATCAACATCCCAAAAATCCAATAACTCTTTCTCTGATTGGAGGCAAAACATTCCGCCTTCATCATCCCAAATGACCAAATAAACTTCGCCGGATGACAAATTCATTAAAATGTCACCTTCGTAAATGTCATATCCGTCCTCATCTTCCCATCCTGTATATTGACCCACAGATTCTTCGTGAACAATTTCCCAGCCGCTATCTCTGTGTACTCCTACGTCCGCTGTTCCGTCCGTATACTTGATTTTCCATACGCCGTTACCGAATACCCATTGGTTTCCTATTAAAGATTCTTCTGCATATCCTCGAAACTTTATTTCCCTCATTTCTCTACCTCCTTGATTTGTAATTTCATAGCCTCTGCCAATTTTCGTATGGTTTTCTCGCCTATGCCTTTCTGTTTCTGCACTGCTTCAAATCGCTCACAAAATTGATTAATGGCATGTTGTCGTCCGTCGTGGTATCCTTTCCAGTAATCGGGATTCATGACAGCACCCCTTTTTCTTGCAATTGCTGTGCCCTACGCCGTACAGCTTGCGGGCTTCGATACATCAGCCCGTCGGCAATGTCTTTCCAGGACAGCCCTTTGTTGTAGCCGTATATGAGGGCGGTATCCTCGTCATCTGTCCAATGCTTTTTGCGATAGAACAGCTTATCAATCCATAGCTTATCGACTACCCTCACGTCCATGTTTTCACCGCATAAGGAACAGAAATAATAAGCATGCCCTTTTACGTATGTGGTCAGCGTTTCAGCTCGACAATCGCTGCAATAGAGCAGGACATAATTTTTCTTTTTCGGCAATGGTCTACCTCCTTTACAAAACAGGTTCATTCATCGCTCCCTAGGCACATTAATTTTGTTTTACTCCCCTTTGCAGGCACATAAACGCCTTCCACCTCTATCGAACGTTCAGAAAAATGGACTGTTTCTTTCCCTTTTTCTCTCAAATTTTTAATCAATTCCAAAAGAATGTCCTTCGGGATTGCAGCTTGTTCAAATTTCCCTTCTGTCACCAAATAACAACCTACATTCATTCATAACTCCTCCTTAAAAACCGTCGCTATCGTATTCGTTCATAAAGTTAAAAAAATCTTCATCTCCAAAATCTTCTACTAAACCACCTCCGCAATCACAGTCCAAACGGCCTTCTATTTCTGCTTGCATCGAACTATACTCTTTTCCACAACTGCAACATCTCATTTGTCTGCCTCCTTTGGTACATCACTTACAAAAACAAACTATCTCAAATTTCTTCTTCCATCCTTTGATGAGATGTTGACCGGTCTTTAAGTTGTCACTACTCCTTTTTATCCCTTCAAATTGGTTGACGAATTGGTTTGCTTCATCCTCATGGACATTGTGATTGCGAACAGACACATTTACTCCCATATCCAAAAGCTCACCTATTGTGTAATCTCTGTAATTTTTTTGCATTGTTTTTCCTCCTATTTTGTATAATGTAAAGCCATATCAATAAAGCTAAAACAAAGCTCATACAGCCGTTTTATAGATTCCATGATGTAACACTCACAGCAAGGATGAAAAGGGCTAGGAACAGTCTGATTATCACCCATTCCATGCCGCTTAATTTAGAAAGGTGCTTCATGACATCCCTCCAATTCCGGGGAGTATTCCACGTCTAAGAATACGTCCTGTACGTTGATCGTTATTTCTTGCCACGGCAGGCGTACCATGCTCGAACGTACTTCTTTTTCTACCTCCTCAAAGGTGTCTTTTAGGCTCATGTAGAAAAATTGGTGATGCTCGTGGCTGTGGTCGGATTTGTCATAAATGTCTATGCTGACATGGTATGGTTGTGGTATACTCATGCTATATTCTCCTTTCGTATGTGGGGGATATCGGGGTATGTGTCGGCATACCCCTTTTTAGTTGTTCTCGTACTTCTTAATCCATGCGTTGACCGTGTCGATGGCTTTCGATGCATAGACCGATGATAATTTTTCAATGTTCTGGAAGTCGCCGAGATGTTCCTTGAGCTTTTGGTATACTTCCTCATCGGTTTTGCCTTTCATGTCAGCTAATCGTTTCACGCTTGCTTTTAATGCGCCGACTTGTTTTGGTGATGCTGTTTTGCTTTGATACTGGTAGTCGTTGCCGCTTGCACCATTCGCATCATCATCTTCCTCTGTGGCAATGCCTAACATGGCTGATACAGAATAGCGTTTCATGTACGTGATGTAACCGCCCATGTCTTGCATGCCGCTCGGCGCTTCGAATTGTAACGGTTGGCTTTTCACCCATTCGCCGGATGAATGAAGCAGCATTGTTTCAACTGATACAAATTTCCTCCCTTCTACGGTGTCGGTGTAAGCATTTTGGACAATGGTGATGCCGTTATCTTTGAATACTCGTTTTGCTTCGTCAAAGATGCCTTTTAAGTCGGTGTAATTGAAGGTGTATTCCGTTCCTGTTTTCTTGGATTTTACTTTTACTCGTGCGTTGTGTTTCGGATTCTCGATTTCTCCCCATGCTTTGACCAGTGCCGGTGCTATTTTGGTGTTGGTCTCTGAAAAAATCATTCGTCTGCCTCCACATCATCAAATTTGAATCTGTTTGTTGGTATTTCTAGTAAAGCCCCATCTTCCGTTTCAATAATTGCAAGAGCTTCTGAATATTCTCCGTCAGAGTATTGAAAAAAACCGTGAAAGTATCCTTTTTCTTCTGTTCCGCGTGTAATAATGACAGGGCGCAAATCATTTCTCTTTTCTCTCATTCATCTTCCTCCCTTAATGCTTTTTGAACTTTGTGAATGTTATCTATCGTTTTGGGGTATGGGCCAAAAACACTATTTTTAATAATCAAGATGAAACGCTTCTCCATTTCGATAACAGCAAAATCCTTTGTGATGTGGTAATTCTTTAATACATCTATCATCGAATACGAACCCCCTCAGATTGCATGATCTCTGCACCTTTGATTTCATTACCTTCCTTCAGATAAGCAAGCAATTTCTTTTTATCCAGCTTCGGCTCCTGTTCAATGAAGAACTCTTTCGGTAAAATATCTTCGTTGATAACATCAACAGACGGTGGATTCTTTTGGATACCTGCGGTGAAAATGGTTCCTTTCACTTTCTTTTTGCCGATACTTTCCAGTTGGTGTTGCAAATACTGTTTTAGATGTCTGGACTCGCTTTCGTAATGCTTCCGGCGGTCTGCTAATCGTTTTTCTTCTTCTTTTAAGGCTTTTTGATTCGCTTCAAGCGTCTTGAGCACCATGCCCATACGGTCTACTTTTTCCTCTATGGCGTCCTCAATCGAATCCAATGTGTCTTGCATAGCTTCGCGGTCTGCACCTTCCTCGATCATGTCTAATACTTGAGCATAACTGCTAGTTAATTCATATAATTTCATTATCTATCCCTCCAAATAAAATTTAATATCGGGTCAACGCCTCTATCTCCACAGTTGACACAGACACCGTCACGGTCAATCAATTCTTGCTCATACATTTCACCGCACTCTAGACATTCGCGTGGTTCATACTCCCAAGGAAGAGGTTCTAACATCCCGTTGTCTATCCTCATAAGCACCCTCCTCGATATATTGAATGGCTTTGTCTAGGTTTTCCATGATGGCTTCCACATCTTCTTGCAAGAGCTTCCTGTCTTTGCCTTTGTACATGCTGCAAATGAATTTCGCTGCTTGAATGTGTCCGGCGGCTCTACCGCTTAGCTCGGGTCGCATTTTCTTCCTCCCTTTTCATTTTTGCTCGAATTGGCAATGATTTTCTTCGAAACATACGGAACAAAAACAACATGGCTTCTTCGCTTGGTCGGTTCATTTACAAACCTCCTTTTGATCGAGTAATACATGAACGTCAACGCCTAACGATGCAGCAATGCGGCAAACCAGATAAACGCTGATATTCTTTTTGCCTGCTTCCAAATAAGAAACATGGCTTTTGGAAATGCCGGTCTTTTGTGCCAATTCTTCTTGCGTTAACTTTTTCCGCAAACGGTAACATTTGATATTTTGACCGATGCGTTCATTTACTTCACTTCCCACCAGTGAACCACCTCCCTTTAAAAATACACTGTCAGTTAACTTGTAGGCCTTAAAAAAACAAGTCTTTCACCTTGCAGTCCAATTCTTCGCTGATGCAAACAGCTAAACGGATAGTTAATGGACGTTTGTGGTTTTCGACTTTGTTCAAGTGGGTAACGGATATACCAAGTCTTTTTGCCAATTCGCTTTGCGTCATGTCGCGTTGTTCTCGGATGTGTTTTAAGCGATTCATGTCACTCACCTTGTTGTGTTGTCTGCTGGTGTACTTTTATAATACACAAAATATCACTGACAGTCAACAGTTTTATTAGAAAAAAATGTATCCAAAATGAAAATTTATATACAGTGTCTTTATTGTTATAATGTGTTTACTGATTGCAAACTTTATGCAGAAGGAGGAAAAGAAAATGGACGACATCAATAAAGCGATAGGAAAACGCATCAATTATTATAGAAAACAAAAGAGAATGACCCAAGAAGAACTGGCGGAAAAGGCCGATTTGTCAAAGAGTTACGTTTCCCAAATGGAGGCAGGAAAGAAAAACATTACAACCAAAACCATATATGAAATTGCTCAAGCATTGCGGATTAATCCGCGATTTTTATTTGAGAAAACAGACGAAATTCAGATATCAGAAGATGAGAAGGCTCTAGTGCATTACTATCAAGAATGGCAAAAAGAAGGCATGACGGCCGAAGATGTCAAGCGATTGGTGGAGCTTGCCAAGCAAATCAGAGACTTTCGAAGTGAGTAAAATGTCGTATGGTGTAGAAAAAAGACAATACAAAGAACCTTCAATACCCTATATAGTTATGGTATGATGACTGTAGGTGAACAAGAACACTTGTTCTGATTATAAAGAGGGGGTTCTTCTGTATGAAAGAAGTTATTGTTATTCCTGATTTGCCTGAATACATCATGATTGAGACAGAAGATATGATTATTGTAGGAGGAACAGAGGATGAAAGCCGCGATTTATGTCAGAGTATCGACGCTCGAACAAGCACAGCACGGTTTTTCCATAAGAGGGCAACATGAGCGTTGCCTGTCGTTTGTGCAAAGTCAAGGGTGGGATGTGGAACGCATTATCACCGACGATGGCCAATCAGCGAAAAATTTAGATCGTCCTGGCATGCAAGAGTTAATCGAAGGGGTAAAGAACAAAGAATTTGATGTGGTTGTCGTATATCGTCTTGACCGCATGGTGCGTAATGTATTCGACTTGCATCAACTATTAAATATGTTCGATGAGCATGGGTGCAGCTTTAAGTCAGTCACTGAAGTATTTGACACAACCACAGCGATGGGGCGTTTCTTCATTACTATTGTCGGTGCAATGGCAAGCTGGGAACGAGAAAACCTTGCTGAACGCGTCAAAATGGGGATGAGCCGCATGGTCAAGGAAGGACGGTGGCATGGTGGACGAACGCCGTATGGTTATATGTATGATGGCAAGCAGTTGGTGGTTCATGACGAAGAAGCTAGCGTGGTCAAGATGATATTTGATAAGTACACGAATGGAATAGGCGCCGGCAAGATATGCAGGGATTTGAACGAACAAGGGTATAAACCTAGAAAAGCCAAGATATGGGATGTATCTTTAGTTCATCAAGTCTTGAAAAATCCGGCTTACATGGGAAAGTTTCGTTATCAAGGAGAATTACATGATGTATATGGGCTGTCTATCATATCAGAACACCAATTCGAGACAGCGCAAAAAATAAGAAAAGCACGAGCAGACAAGCACCCCAGACGGTCGGGTGGGAAATATATATTTTCTGGGATGCTTCGCTGTGCTCGCTGTGGAAGTAGACTTAATGGCAAGTATAACACATCCAGGACAAATGAGTATTATACGTATGTTTGCGCCGGGAAAAATAATGGCATTTGTGATTTACCTTCGCTGAATGAAAAGTACGTGGAAGAACAGTTTATTATGCAGCTAGAAGAAATCGCCAGCGAATATGAAGCGCAGTCGCAAGTTGCGATGGAAGAACAAGTGGAAGAAGAAAAGATCCGTGACGATATCGAAAGGCAGATAAACAGCATCAAGAAACGGCGAAAAAAATGGCAAGAGGCGTTTGCGAATGATGTTATTACACTGGATGAGTTAAAAGAACGGACAGCAGACGACAACGAACAGCTACAAGAGCTAGAACAGCAGTTACATGAGATACAAGAAAAAGAAGAAGATGTTTCGAATGTGGACATTTTAACCGTGACCGAAAATTGGAGTGTGCTGTCTAAAGAAGATAAGAAAGTAACCGTCGAAGTATTAGCAGAGAAAATCATTGTCAATGCAGAAAATGGCGTGATGGGAAGAGGGCGCAAACGAAAGATGTGGATTGACGATATATTCTTTTTGTGATGGGCGGTATCATGTTGTTTGCACC